>NZ_CAMLHC010000016.1 GCF_946479755.1 uncultured Chitinophaga sp.
GAGAATAAATTTATTATTAAGAACGCAAAGGAGCGAAGACCACAGTTTATTGATTATAATCAGTAAAATGTGGTCTTCGCTCCTTTGCGTTCTTTATCAGACTCCTTATCTATTTAATTTCTGCGTCTTTGCGTGCAAGATTCGCGTCAAAATAATCTGTGATCTTCTGCATCAGGTGTACCCTGTCTTTACCCAGCACATTGTGCAGATGCCCGGGATATACAAAGTAATCCACCTGAACGCCGCTATCCACACAGGCTCTCAGGAAGTTGACGGAATGCTGCCATACCACCACATCATCGTTGGTACCATGGATCAGCATCAGCTGCCCCTTCAGGTTTTTTGTTTTGGTGAGCAGGTTGGAGTTGGCATAACCTTCCGGATTCTGCTGCGGCGTATCCATGTAACGCTCTGTGTACATCACTTCATACATGCTCCAGTCAATCACCGGGCCACCGGCCACGCCGGCCTTGAACACGTCGGGATGACGCAGCATCAGCGAGGTGGTCATAAACCCGCCGAAGCTCCAGCCATGCACACCCATTTTCTGCTGATTGACATAAGGCAGTGATTTCAGATAAGCAACGCCCTGCAGCTGGTCATCCATTTCCACGGTGCCCAGCCGGCGGAAAGTGGCCTGCTCGAAAGCCATGCCCCTGTTGGCGCTGCCGCGGCCGTCCATGGTAAATACTACATACCCGCGCTGCGCCATGTACTCATACCACAGGTTGCCGCTGTAGGGGAAAGTATTGCGGATCAGCTGCACGTTAGGCCCGTTATACAGGTATACGATCACCGGGTATTGACGGGTGCTGTCGAAATCCACCGGCAATATCAGTTTACCGTAAAGCGGTGTGCCATCGTCCGCTTTCAGCGTCACCTGCCTGATTTCCGGCCGTTTGAAATTTTTCAGCGGATCTTCCGCTTTCAGGATGGTCTCTGCATACTTGCCATTCAACCCGGTGATGACAGCCATAGAAGGCACCTCTTTGGAAGTATAGCTGTCCAGCACATAGTCGCCGTTGCTGCTCACCTGTATATCATGCCAGCCTGCCGCCTGGTCCAGACGACGCAGGGCGGCGGTTTTCAGGTTCACGGCGTAACCGTGTTTTTCCATAGGGCTTTCTTTGGCCGCCGTGATGATCACTTCATTGGTGGCCTGGTGGAAACCCTGTAATTCATTGACCACCCAGTCGCCTTTGGTCAGCTGCTTTTGCAGTTGACCAGCGGTGTTGTACAGGTACAAATGCGTATAGCCGTCACGGTCACTCCACCAGATAAACTGGTCAGGTTTGCCCGGCACAAAAGTGAGCGGGTGCGACGGATGCACATATTTAGGATCTTTTTCTTCAAAAAGTGTTTTGATCAGTTCTCCCGTAGCGGCGCTGTATTGGTTGAGCGACAGGTGGTTCTGGTCCCTGTTGAGCAGCGCCACGTAAACGGACTGCTGGTCAGGCGCCCAGGTAACACAGGTGAGATAGTGATCTGCTTCGCCGGTTGTTTTCAGGAAGACGGTTTTGCGGGTAGATGGCTGATAGATGCCCAGCGTTACCTCGTGGGATTTACCACCGGCCATGGGATACTTGATGATATTGGCATGTGCAGGCACCACAGACCAGTCGATGACCGGGTAATCGTTGACCATACGCTGGTCCATCCGGTAGAAGGCAACCAGGTCGCCCTGCGGGGAGAAAAAGATGCCTTTATCGATACCGAATTCTTCGCGGTGCACGGTTTTGCCGTTCACGATATTGATGTCGGCATCCTGTGTAACGGGCAGTTCCTGGCCATCGGCGGTACGGAGCAGGAGATTATTTTTTACCGTATAGGCAATGTAACGGCTTTTAGGATTGACGGTTACGTTTTCCGCATCCTGCGGCAGGGAGCACCATTTGCTGAAGGTGATCGTCCTGTTTTCGAGGGTACCGTTATACAGGTCGTTACCCATGGCAAACCAGGCGTGGGTGTTGTCCAGCCAGTGCAGGGCGGGTAAAGCGCGTAAAGGTCGTTGGGAAAAAAGTTGCTGGTTGAGGGTATTCAGTGCCAGCAGGGTATCTGTTTTGGGAAGGGCTCTGCCGCCCAATACGGTGTATTTCACCCATACCTGCTGATTGCCGGCCATCACCGCCCTGGTGTAGGCGTTTTCGCCGGGCAACCACTCAAATTGTTTCAGTCTTTCAGGCGCCAGGTCCGCACGGAGCCCGTTGGTGGCCTGTGTCATGGTGTACATTTGCTGCTGAGCGCGGGCATTTTGGATGCCGCCGGCCATGCAACCTGCCAAAAGCAGTATCAGTCCTCTTTTCATCCTTACATTTTAAGGTTCCAAATGTAAAGAATTACGAGGTATGCACCACCGTTAGGGAAGCTATGCGGACAAATATCAGGATAAAAGGAGGGGGAAGATGCGGGGCAGACGGGGTATCAACCTTTATTCATGACGAGGTTGCGTTGTATCCATTCGCGTTCTTCTGGCAGCAGGTACTCTGCTCTTTTCTCGGTGATCCAGGAGAAAGTCTTTTTTACTTCGCTTTTAACAGTACGGAAGCGGAACAGGAACTCCATGCCCAGCATCAGGTCAGTAAAACCGTTTTTAAATGTTTCCAGTGAAAGCCGGCCACTGCTGCGTCTTTTGGAGAGCATCTCGGTAATGCGGGTGATGACCGCCTGTATGGCGCTTTCGTCTGCATATTTATAGATCGCTTCCATCGCTTCTGATTTCAGCTGGCCGCGGAGCAGGCAGCGGGCGTAGAACAGCGCTTCTTTCTCTTTCTCAATATCCGCGATGGTGGCAAATGCCAGTCCTTTTACATCCTGGCGCGGGTGCTCCAGCAGGCGCTTGAGCGCAGGCAGGCTTTTTTTAGTGGCCACTTTATGCAGCAACAAGACTATATAATATATATCATATTCATTTACAGTCCGTTTCAACAAGTTCAGTGCCCATTCTTCTACCTGTGGGTTGTTGGTGCCACGGAGGGCGAAAAGTGCGGAGCGGCGCACATTATTATTGAGCGACAGCGTATTGTTCAGCAGCGGGTCGAGGTTCATATAGCCGGGGATCTGCGGGCCGCGTTCCAGGTCTTGCTGGATGGCGGTGATCATGTCCGGTTCCTGTTCCACCCGCAGGCGGTCCAGCATAAACCGGATCACTTCCGGGTCATTGGTGTTCCTGGAGAGCTGAATAATAATAAAGCCGGCGGCTCTTCGTTTTTCCTTATCAGGTTCTGTTGCGATGTATTGGTACAGAATCGGCACATACGCGTGGTTGGCCAGCTGTTCGGCCTCGCGGAGCGCCTGCCAGCTGATGGTTTGGGAGTCATTCAACTGTTCCGAGCGGTCGCATATACGTGTGACAAGGTTAATGAGATAATCATTCATCCTGAGTTATTTTGATCTGCTACCCTCTGTTTTCAATTATCATACCAACCTGAACAAAAAGCGGGAAAAGGGCTACGGGAGGGCTTTATCAATTAACAGTTTTATGTTACATTTGCCCCTGTATTTTTGGACAGGTTTTGATACTGAATAGAACGAAAAGCATGCACATACTACTCAAAAACGTAAAGGTTATAGCGCCTTCCTCCCCCTTTCACGGGCAGCAAAAAGACATTTCCATACAGAACGGCATTATCCAACAGGTGGGCGACCACCTGGAAGATGCACGCGCAACGGTGATCTCCGGAGAGAACCTGCACGTGTCTGCAGGCTGGATGGATATTTTCGCCCACTTCTGCGATCCCGGGCTGGAACACAAGGAAGATCTCTATACCGGCGTAAAAGCTGCGGCTACAGGCGGTTACACGACCGTAATGGTGGTGCCCAACACCCAGCCGGCCCTGCATACCAAACCGCAGATCGAGTACGTACTAAGCAAAACCCGCCATGCCGCAGCCACCGTACTGCCTATCGGCGCGGTGACCAAAAACCTGGAAGGCGCCGGCCTCGCTGAAATGTATGAGATGCAGCAAAACGGCGCGGTAGCTTTCTCCGACGGCCTTAAACCAGTACAGTCCCCCGGGCTGATGCTCAAAGCATTACAGTACATCAAAGCTTTCGACGGTACGCTGATCCAGCTGCCGGACGACCAGAGCATCTCCGCCCATGGCCTCATGCACGAAGGCATCTACTCCACCCAGCTGGGCATGCCCGGCAAACCGGCGCTGGCAGAAGAGCTGATCATTCAGCGTGACCTGGAACTGGCGAAATACACCGATTCCCGCATCCACATCACGGGCGTAAGCACCCGTAAATCCATAGAACTGATCGCCGCCGCCAAAGCAGACGGCATCAGGGTAACCTGCTCTGTCACCCCCTACCACCTGTCGCTCACCGACGGACAACTGGTCAACTACGATTCCAACCTGAAGGTAAACCCGCCGCTGCGCACCGCAGATGACGTGAAAGCTATCCAGGAAGCCATTGTACACGGCACGGTGGACTGCTTCGCCACCCACCACGTGCCCCAGGAATGGGACGCCAAACAAGTAGAGTTCGAATATGCGAAAAATGGTATGATCGGCCTGGAAAGCAGCTTCGGCGTCATCCGCCAATACCTGCCGCAACTGCCGCTGGAACAACATATTGCAATGCTGACAGAGAAGCCGCGGGCCATCTTCAAACAGCCGCAGCCTGAGATACGGGACGGCGCAGCCGCCAACCTCACCATCTTCGATCCGGCAGCAGCATGGGAATTCACCACGGGCCATATCGCTTCCAGATCGAAAAATTCGGCTTATATTGGCACCGCACTGAAAGGCAAGGTTATTGCTACGGTGAATGGTCCTATTTTTCACATCAACAAATAAACCTATATGCTGCAATCTTCTAATCCCGGGGTGAAATGGGGTATCATCGCCGGTATCGTTCTTATTTTGTTGAATGTGGGATCATGGATAGCCGGCCATGAAATATTGTTTTCCTTTCTGAACGGCATCGCCCAGATGATACTGCTGATCGTTTTCGCTATCCTGGCAGGAAAAGAACGTAAAAGACAGGTGGGCCCCTATGTCGGTTTTAAAACCATGATAAAACCGGTATATACCACTTTTATTATCAGTACACTAATGATAACGGTCTATCAGTTTGTATTGTATAAGTATATCGATCCGGATCTCTCCGAAGCCTTCAAACAACACACGCTCGCCACAACGGAACGTGTTTTGCGGTCTTTCGGGGCGCCACAGGACCAACTGGAAAGCCAACTGGACAGCATCAACGGCACCGACTTCTCGGTGAGCTTCTCCAAGTCCTTTCTGGATTACCTGAGAAACGTGATCTTTTATTTTGCCGTATCCGCTATCATTGCGCTGATCCTGCGTAAGAAAGCGCCGGAGCAAAAACATTCATAATACTATTCTATAAAAATGAACATATCCGTAATCGTTCCTTTAAAAAACGAAGAAGAATCACTTCCTGAACTGGCCGCCTGGATAGACCGGGTCATGCAGGAACATCGTTTCACCTACGAAGTATGGATGGTGGACGATGGCAGCACCGATGGTTCCTGGGAAGTGATCCAGCAACTGGCTATGCAAAACCACTGTATCAAAGGCATCAAATTCCAGCGCAACTACGGTAAGTCCGCCGCTCTCAACGAAGGCTTCAATGCCGCCCAGGGCGATGTGGTGATCACCATGGATGCCGACCTGCAGGACAGCCCGGATGAAATACCGGAACTGTACCGCATGATCGTGGAAGATGGTTACGACCTCGTCAGCGGCTGGAAAAAGAAACGTTACGATAATGCTTTCACCAAAAACCTGCCGTCCAAACTGTACAACTACACCACCACCCGTATGAGTGGCGTAAGATTGCACGATATGAACTGCGGCCTTAAATCCTATCGCAAGAAAGTCATCAAGTCCATCGAAGTATACGGCGAAATGCACCGCTATATCCCGGTGATCGCCAAATGGAACGGCTTCCGCAATATCGGCGAAAAAGTGGTGGAACACCGCGCCCGTAAATACGGCGTCAGCAAGTTCGGGCTGGAACGTTTTATCAACGGCTTCCTCGACCTGGCCTCCATCATGTTCATCGGCAAATTCGGCAAACGCCCCATGCACCTCTTCGGCGCATTAGGCACCCTGTTCTTTTTCTTCGGTTTTGTGATTGCCTTCTACCTCACCTTCGCTAAATTCTTTTACGATAAATATAACATGACGGACAGGCCCGTGTTCTACCTCGCCCTGCTCTTTATGATTATCGGTTCCCAGCTGTTCCTCACCGGATTTATCGGTGAACTGGTCACCCGTAACGCTCCCGAAAGAAACAGTTACCTCGTGGAGGCAAGAATGGACAAATCAATCAACTAATGGCGCAGACTAAAAAGAAAATACTCCTGCTCGGCACAGCCTATCCCTTCCGGGGTGGGCTGGCTGCTTATAATGAAAGACTGGCGGAAGAGCTGCAGCTGACAGACGACGTGGAAATATTCACTTTCACCGTGCAATATCCCGGCTTCCTGTTCCCCGGCAAAAGCCAGTATTCTACCGATCCGCCGCCGCAACACCTGCGGATAAAACGGCTCATCAATTCCGTGAATCCTCTCAACTGGCTGATCGTTGGGCGCAAGATCCGGAAAATGAAACCGGATATCATCATCTCCAAATACTGGTTGCCCGTCATGGGCCCTTCGCTGGGCACACTGCTCCGGCTGGGCAAACGCCGTAATACCAAGGTGATTGCGGTACTGGACAACGTGGTGCCGCATGAAAAACGCCCTGGCGACGTGGCCTTTACCAAATACTTCCTGAAGCCGGTAGATGCTTTCATCGCCATGAGCCAGTCAGTACTCGATGACCTCCGCGTGTTTGAGCCCACCAAAAAGGCATCGCTCATCCCCCACCCGATCTACGATAACTACGGCACGCCCATCTCCAAAGCGGAAGCGCGCCAACGGCTGCAGCTGCAGCCCGGCAAACGCTACATCCTTTTCTTCGGCTTTATCCGCCAGTATAAGGGCCTGGACCTGCTGCTGAAAGCCATGGCCGACGAACGCATGAAAAAGCTGGACGTTCACGCTATCGTGGCCGGCGAGTATTACGAAGACGCCGCCCCTTATCAGCTACTGCTGCAGGAACTGCAACTGGGCGACCGCGTGCTGATGCACACCGACTTTATCCCGACAGACGCCGTAAAAAACTATTTCTGTGCTGCCGACCTGGTGGTACAGCCTTATAAAAGCGCCACCCAGAGCGGTATCTCGCAGATTGCCTACCATTTCGAAAAACCCATGGTGGTGACCCGCGTAGGCGGCCTGGTGGAAATGGTGCCCGACGGCGTAGTAGGCTTCCAGTGCGATCCGGAACCAGCGTCCATCGCCGCCGCCATCGAAAAATATTTCCTGGACAACCGGGAGGCTGATATGATCGCGGCCCTGCAACAGGAAAAACAACAATATTCCTGGTCACGCCTCGCCCGGGAAATTCATACATTAGCAGAAAGCTGATCATCAGCCTAAAAATTTAAACCATTGATCTACAGAAGTAAAGCACCATTACGTATAGGCCTGGCCGGTGGCGGCACCGATGTAAGCCCGTATTCCGACCTGTATGGCGGCGCTATCCTCAACGCCACCATCTCGTTGTATGCCCGCGCTTCCATAGAACCGCTGTCCGACGGGAAAATTGTTTTTGAATCTGCCGACAGAAGAGAACAACTCAGTTATGACGCCGTATACCCGCTGCCGTTAGATGGCAAACTGGATATCCTCAAAGGCGTTATCAACAGGATACATAAAGACTATGGCGGCCTGCCTTCCTGCGGCTTCCGGCTCACCACCTATGTGGACGCGCCTCCCGGCTCCGGCCTCGGCACTTCCTCCACCCTCGTGGTAGCGGTGCTCGGCGCTTTCGCCGAATGGCTGAAACTGCCGCTGGGAGAATATGACATGGCACACCTCGCCTATTCTATTGAGCGGGAAGACCTGCAACAGGCTGGCGGCAAACAGGACCAGTACGCGGCCACCTTCGGCGGCGTTAACTTCATGGAGTTCTACGGCGGCGATAAAGTCATCGTGAACCCACTGCGCATCAAAGAAGTAAACCTGCATGAACTGGAAAACAACCTCGTGCTGTTTTATACCTCTACCAGCAGGCTGTCTTCTACCATCATCTCCGAACAACAAAAAAATGTGACCGACAAAAAGGACGACTCCATCGCCGCCATGCACCACCTGAAGGAACAGGCCGTGATGATGAAAGAAGCCCTGCTGCGCGGTACCATCGATAAAATAGGGGACATCCTCAATTATGGTTTTGAATACAAAAAACAGATGGCCAAAGGCATCACCAACCCACAGCTCGACGAGATTTACGAAGCGGCCCGCAAAGCAGGCGCCAGCGGCGGTAAAATCTCCGGCGCCGGCGGTGGCGGCTTCATGATCTTCTACTGTCCTAAAAACACCCGTTTTAAAGTAGTAGACGCACTCAGCAGCTTTGGCGGCGATGTAAAACGTTATACCTTCACCCATCATGGTATTCAAACCTGGAGTATCTGACCTTAAAAATATTCCGATATGAAGACGAAAATCGCCCAGACCATCCGTGAAAGCATCGCTGTGAAAGAGGCTATCTGCCAGGATGAACGGCTGTTACATACTATCCAGCAGGTAGCCGAAACAATCGGCCTCAGCCTAAAACAGGGCCATAAGGTACTGTTCTGTGGCAACGGCGGCAGCGCCGCAGATGCGCAGCACCTGGCCGCCGAATTCTCCGGCCGGTTCTATAAAGACCGTGAACCGCTCTATGCAGAAGCCCTCCACTGCAATACCTCCTACATGACCGCCGTAGGCAACGACTATGGCTATGAGCATGTATACGCCCGTATGCTGCGTGGCATGGGACAATCCGGCGACGTGCTGGTAGCCCTCTCCACCTCCGGCAACTCCGCCAATATCCTCGAAGCCATGAAAGTGGCCAGGGAAAAAGGCGTGATCATCGTGGGACTGACAGGCGCCACCGGCGGCAAAATGAAAGATGCGTGCGACTACCTGATCAATATACCTTCCACTGATACCCCCCGTATCCAGGAAGCGCATATCACCGTAGGCCATATCATCTGCGAAATAGTGGAAAACAACCTCTTCGGCGAATGAGTATGGAATGTATCGTACTGGCCGGAGGCCTGGGCACCCGCCTGCGCAGCGCTGTAGCGGACAAGCCCAAATGCATGGCGCCCATCGGCGACAAACCTTTTCTGTATTTCCTGTTACAATACCTGCATCAGCAAGGCATCCGTCATGTGGTGCTGTCACTCGGCTACCTGTCTGAACAGGTGATCGACTGGTGCCGGCAAACGCCACTGCCGCTGCGGGTGTCTTTCAGCGTGGAACAGGAACCTCTCGGCACCGGCGGCGGCATCCTGCACGCCCTTCCCCTGCTGGAAGGCGATCAGCTGTTCATCGTTAACGGCGATACCTTCTTCGATGTGGACCTGCTGCAGATGATGCGGTTCAACCGCAACGCTCCCTGCCCTATAACGCTGGCACTGAAGCCCATGCAGCAGTTCGACCGCTATGGCAGCATCGAACTGGGCCCGGAAAATAAAATAGCCGCCTTCCGGGAAAAACAATACTGCGACAACGGCCTGATCAACGGCGGCATCTACCTCACCAGCGCCTCCTTCCTGCAAAACCTGTCCCTCCCGGTGAAATTCTCTTTCGAACAAACCGTACTGGAACCACAGGCCACACAGGGTAACCTAAACGGCTATATCAGCGATACCTATTTCATCGATATCGGTATCCCGGAAGACTATAACAAAGCCATCGCTCATTTTTCCAAAACATAAATATGTACCTCTTTCTTGACCGGGACGGTGTTATCAACGACGAAATTAAAGACGGGTATGTGCTCCACCCCGGTATGTTCCGCTTCAGTGAAGGAGTGCTCAAAGCCATGCCCCTGCTGGCACAACGCTTTGAACGCATCTTTGTGGTGACCAATCAGCGCTGCATCGGACGCGGGCTGCTTACCGTGGAAGGCTTAGCCGAAATCCATGCACAGATGCTGGATACCATCCGGCAAGCCGGCGGCCGTATCGACAAGATCTATTTCTGCCCCGATGTGGAAAGCAACAGCCCATGCCGCAAACCCAACGCCGGCATGGCATTACAGGCAAAGAACGATTTCCCGGAAATTGATTTCACCAAAGCCCTGATGGCCGGTAATACCCTGAGCGATATGCAGTTTGGCCGTAATGCCGGTATGCAGACCGTATTCATCGCCAGCACCTTGCCGGACACACCTTTCCCCCATCCGCTGATCGATAAAAAATATCCTGACCTGCTGCGGTTGGCACAAGACATACAATAATTTAAAGCCCGAACCGTATTATAGATATGATAAAAAAAATAATACTGTCACTGCTATTCCTCCTGCCAGCCGCTGTTATATGGGCACAAAGACCTGACGCCGCCGGCTACGCACGCCTGCGGAAAGACCAGGACACCCTGCAGCAGCTCAGCCGGGAAATCTTCGCCGGAAAAGGCGATGCCGGCAGGGAAGCCGCCACAGAGCAGTTTATCCCCGCGCTGGTACGGGCCCTTAAAACACCGTACTCTTTCCGGTTTCCATTCGACTCCCTGCATGCCGTATCTATACAATATCCGCAAGACAGCAGCTTCCGCATCTTCAGCTGGGCACTGGAAAGGGAAACTGGTTTTTACCGCCACTACGGCGCTATCCAGATGAATACGCCGGACGGCCAGCTGAAACTGTTTCCGCTGTTTGATGTATCCGACTATATCACCAATACGGACACCATCGCCGGTAATAAAGCCTGGTACGGCTGCCTGTATTACAACATTGTGCAACGCCACTACTTCAACCAGGAATATTATACCCTCTTCGGCTGGGATGCCAATAATCCCCGCAGCCAGAAGAAAATCGTGGACATGCTTACCTTCAAAAACGGCACTCCTGTTTTTGGCGGCGCTTTCTTCAGCTATGCGGAAGACTCCGTGCCCAAGCCCACCCGGAACCGTTTTATCATGGAGTACAAAAAAGAAAGTACTGCTACGCTCAATTACAACAAGGAACTGGATATGATCGTATTCGATCACCTGGTGTCCGAAACCAACGAGCCGGCTAAAAAATACACCTACGTATCCGACATGGACTATGAAGGGTTTAAATGGAAAGGCGGCAAATGGATGCACGTCAACAAAGTATTCCATGACGCTATTCCGCTCGGTAAAGGCGCTCCTGTGCCACAACCGCTGGACCAGAAAAAGAAAAGCATGACCAACCCAAGGTCGGCCGAGGACTTTGAAACAGAAAGTACCAACAAACAAGGCAAAAAGAAACAATAAAGATTGGGGGATTTTTTGATTTACGATTTTTTGATGTCAGATGATGATAAAAGCGAAGACCAAAGCGATTTAATTTACTCGCTTTGGTCTTCGCTCTTTTATTCGTAAAATCAAAAAATCGTAAATCAAAAAATCTCTAAATCAGAACAGCTCTCCCTGTACCTGTGTATCTTCATTAGGGTCCGGATCTTCATCTTCAGACAATAACTCAGCACTGATCAGGTCATCCCCTGCAATGCGTGTACCTACTGTTCTCCAGCCGGTTACTTCCACAAATTCGGAGAGATCAATCTCTTCTTCTTCAGGGCTGCGTTTCTTACCTGTTTTCAGTAATACCACCGGTTGGGTATGGGTGGTCACCATTTCCAGGTAGTTACCGCTGCCTTCCTTGATGAAGAGGAATTTGTTGTTCAGCGTTTGTGTTTCGATACGGAAACGTTTTACGTTGAACTGTTTTTTATCGGCATCGAAATAAATCGCTGTGACGATTTTTTCAGGATTGAACTTCTCGATATAAACCACATCGTTGGATTCGTAGCGGTTGGTGAGCTCGTAGTTGGTCAGCTCGTACGTACCGTTTTTAAACGCCACGAAGATCTTGTCTTCCCCTTCAAAGCTGCCGATGTATACACCTCTTTCTTCCGTATTCAGGCGGCCTGTTTCGGAATCGTACCAGATTTTCTGGCCGGCGAGGGTGGATACGCCTTTTTCTTTGAATTTCACACCGCGGATCGGGTACTTCGTTACCTGGTTGCCCATAGAAATACGGCCTTTGATAGCGATGGTTTCAAAGAACAGGTCAAACTCCTTGTTACGCGCGGAGCAGTTGGGGCTCAGCTTGATGGTCACCACTTCCGCTTCCCCGTTGGGGTTGGCAGAGAAATAGTGCACCTTGGAATTTTTCTCTCCTTTATGGGCCAGATCATATTCCTTGTCGCGGGTAACGCCGGTTACGTTGAAGCGTTTGGCGTAGCTCACGCCGGTTTTACCTTCCACATAGATCATGTTGTAGGTAGTGCGCTCATCGTTTTTACGGAACACGTCCACATGGATGATGTCCTTGCCCACAAAGGTCTTGTCGGCCACCTTGGTCACCAGCATCTTACCGTCCCGGCGGAACACGATGATATTGTCGAGGTCGGAACAGTCGGCCACAAACTCATCTTTCTTCAGGGAGGTACCGATGAAGCCGTCTGCACGGTTTACATATATCTTGGTATTGGCGATAGCCACCTGTTGCACCTGGATGGTATCAAAGGTTTTGATTTCCGTTTTACGTTCGCGGCCTTTACCGTATTTCTTCTGCAGCCCTTCGTAGTACACCACTGCGTAGTCTACCAGGTTTTGCAGGTCATTTTTCACCTGTTTGATATCGGCTTCCAGTCCTTTGATCTGTTCATTCAGCTCGTTGATATCGAGGCGGTAGATACGGCGTACAGGCTTCTCCGTGAGTTTCACAATATCCTCGCGGGTAATGTCGCGTTTCAGTTGTTTCTTGTACGGGGTAAAACCCTTGTCGATGGCCGCCAGCACTGTTTCCCAGTCTTTATGCTTCTGTTCCAGCTCCTTGTAGATCCCTTTCTCGAAGAAGATTTTTTCCAGGGAGGTGTAGTGCCATTTGTCCTGTAATTCCGCCAGTTTGATTTCCAGTTCCTGTCTCAGCAGTTCTTTGGTAAAGTCGGCGGATGCTCTCAGCAGCTCGGAGGCTGTCAGGAACTGCGGTTTATCATTTACGATTACGCAGGCGTTGGGCGAAATGGAAATTTCACAGTCTGTGAATGCGTACAGTGCGTCGATGGTGATATCCGGAGAGATGCCGGGCGCCAGCTGCACTTCAATTTCCACTTCAGCGGCGGTATTGTCCACCACTTTACGGATTTTGATTTTACCGCTGTCGTTTGCTTTTACGATGGACTCCATCACCTGGGTGGTGGTAACGCCGTAAGGCACGTCCTTGATCAGCAGCGTTTTTTTATCCTTCTCTTCGATATGGGCGCGCACTCTTACTTTGCCGCCACGTTTACCGTCGTTGTAAGCGCCTACGTCCACCATACCGCCCGTAGCGAAATCGGGGAACAGCTCAAACTTTTTCCCTTTGAGATATTTGATGGAAGCGTCTATCAGCTCGTTGAAGTTGTGGGGTAATATTTTGGTGGACAATCCCACCGCGATACCTTCCGCCCCTTGTGCCAGCAGCAGCGGGAACTTCATGGGCAGCGACAGCGGTTCATTTTTACGGCCGTCATAGCTCAGCTGCCAGGTAGTGGTTTTGGGATTGAATGCCACATCCAGCGCAAACTTGGAGAGGCGGGCCTCAATGTACCTGGCGGCCGCCGCATCGTCGCCGGTGCGCACATCGCCCCAGTTACCCTGTGTTTCTATCAGGAGGTCTTTCTGGCCGAGGTTAACGATAGCATCGCTGATGGAAGCATCACCATGCGGATGGTACTGCATGGTTTGCCCGATCACGTTGGCCACTTTATTAAAACGGCCGTCATCCATTTCTTTCATGGCGTGGAGGATACGACGCTGAACGGGTTTCAGCCCGTCTTCCACGCTGGGTACGGCGCGCTCCAGGATTACATAGGATGCATAGTCCAGAAACCAGCTCTCATACATACCGCCCACGTGGGTGATATTATGCAGCGATTCGTCTGATGTTATATTTTCCATATCCATGTATAAATACTCTTACTGTTTTTCGATAATCATTTTTTCAAGGTCTGTTCTCCATACGCGTACGCTGTCTTTCTGCACATCGGCCATGGAGTTCAGTTCTATAAAGCAACAATCCGTTTCGGCGATCAGCTGGTGCCACAGGTTGATGGGCACTTCCACCCGCGCCGGCGCGGTCACTTCCGTGGTATGGATTTCATTCCCTCCTACCGGGCACCAGTGTATCAGCGCTTTACCGGTAAGCAGGAACATGATCTCCGGGTTTTTATTGTCGCTGATACCGGTATGGTAATGCTGACCGCTGCTGCTGCCGGCGTGCCGGTAGCACAGCATAAATTCCCCGGTCCGGGTACAGTCCCAGAGATAGTTGCTTCCCCGGTCGTCTTCTCCTGCCAGAGACAGGGTGGTTACTTTTATCATTCCGTTACAGGATTTTCGGTGTTCGTTTCTCCCGGCAGCTTCACTTCAAAGTCACGGATGGTTTTCAGGTCGCCTTTGCTTTCCACTTTACCTTCTTTCACCAGTTCTTTCAGACGCCACCCGAGAAACAGGTCCAGCACCGGGTATTTCAGCTTTCCGGTCACCTGTTGTACCACCCGCCATGCCTTGACGAACTCTTTACCGGTTTGTGCCAGCAGCTCCTTGTCATAAAACAGGGTGGGCTCTCCTTTGATTTTTTTACCGCCTTCCAGCATCCGGATACCGGCGTTCTCATTCATGAGGCGGTGCCATTCTTCTCCGTCCAGTTCAAACTCCGCGAGGGAGATGGCCCTGGCCAGTTTCTTCGCCTTCAGGAATTCTTTGGGCAGTATCTGGTGCAGGTGGGTAGGATAAAAAACAGCGCCTTTTTCATTCAGGAAAGGCAGGTTGTTCAGATAGATGATGTGGATGCGGCCTGCAAAGTCATACAGCTGGCTTACCAGCCAGTAGTAGCCGCAAACGTCGCGGGCGTTCTGGCCGGCCCATATCCATACTTCGAGTTCCTGGTCTTCTTTCAGGCTTGCTTTCAGGGCTTTCAAAGTGTCCGCATCGCCCGACGCTTCTTCCACAGCTGGAGCGGCAGCTTCCGTAGCAGGTGTTTCCGGTAATAATTCCGGTTGCAGCTGCGGTTGCGACGAGGTGGCGCTGATCTGCTGCCACCATTGGCGGCGGTTAGCTTGCCCTTCTTTGGTATCGAGGATAAACAACGGGCCAACGGACAGGTCGTCTTCAAAGCAAAGCAGTTCGCCCTGCATTTTTTCGTCCATGTTGATGGCTTCGGTCATGACCGGTATGGCAGCCTCGCCAAACACGATGTGTAAAAGCCCCATCTTCTTTTATTTAAATTTCTTCTTCAATCAGGTCTTTTTCGTACCGCAGGTTGTTGATGATGAACTCCTGCCTGGTCTGGGTGTTTTTACCCATATAATATTCCAGCAGTTTCTGGATATGAATGTCTTTAGACAGGATGATCGGCTCAATACGGATGTCATCGCCGATAAAGCGGCCGAATTCTTCCGGGGAGATCTCTCCCAATCCTTTAAAGCGGGTGATTTCCGGTTTGTTGCCCAGCTTCTTCACCGCTTTCTGTTTCTCTTCTTCCGTATAACAGTAGATGGTCTGTTGTTTGTTACGTACGCGGAACAGCGGTGTTTCCAGGATATATACGTGTCCGTTTTTCACCAGGTCAGGGAAAAACTGCAGGAAGAACGTCAGCAGCAGCAGGCGGATGTGCATACCGTCCACATCGGCATCGGTGGCCACTACAATATTGTTGTAGCGCAGCCCTTCCAGCCCTTCTTCGATATTCAGCGCGTGCTGGAGGAGGTTAAACTCCTCGTTTTCGTACACGATCTTTTTAGTGAGGCCGAAGCTGTTCAGGGGCTTACCACGCAGACTGAAAACCGCTTGTGTTTCCACGTTGCGGGACTTCGTAATGGAGCCGCTGGCGGAATCACCTTCCGTGATGAAGATGGTTGTTTCCAGCCGTTTAGCTTCCAGTTCCGCTTTCTCTTTACCGGTAAACTCTTCGTTGAGGTGAATACGGCAGTCGCGCAGTTTGCGGTTATGCAGGTTGGCTTTCTTGGCTCTTTCGTTGGCCAGTTTTTTAATCCCTGCCAGCTCTTTTCTTTCGCGTTCGCTCTGTTCGATACGTTTCTTCATCGCATCGGCTATGGCCGGGTTACGATGCAGGAAATCGTCGAGGTGTTTGGAGAGGAAGTCCAGCACGAATGCTTTTACAGAAGGACCGCCTTCGAACACCACCTGTGAGCCCAGTTTGGTTTTGGTCTGGGATTCGAACACCGGTTCCTGTACCCGCACGGAAATGGCCGCGCAGATGGAAGAACGGATATCGGTGGCTTCGTAATCTTTTTTGTAGAAGTCACGTACCGTTTTCACGAAGGCCTCCCGGAAAGCCGCGAGGTGCGTACCACCCTGGGTGGTATGCTGACCGTTCACGAAAGAATAATATTCCTCCCCGTATTGGTTTTCGTGGGTGATGGCCACTTCTATGTCTTCTCCTTTCAGGTGGATGATGGGATAGCGCAGGTCTTCCTCGTTGGTTTTACGCTGCAGCAGGTCCAGCAGGCCGTTCTTGGAGAGATATTTTTTACCGTTGAAATTCACTGTCAGACCGGCGTTCAGGAAGCAGTAGTTCCAGATCTGGTTTTCGAGGAATTCCGGGATGTAACGATAGTTTTTGAAAACGGTATCGTCCGGCGTGAAGGTCACGAGGGTACCGTTTGGCTCGGAGGTAGCGGTTTCTTTATGTTCTTTGATCAGTACGCCACGCTCGAACTCTGCCACTTTCATGCGGCCATCACGCACTGACTGTACGCGGAAATAACTGGAAAGGGCGTTCACCGCTTTGGTACCCACCCCGTTGAGGCCTACTGATTTCTGGAAGGCCTTGCTGTCGTATTTGGCGCCGGTATTGATCTTGCTCACTACATCTACTACCTTGCCCAGTGGAATACCACGACCAAAGTCGCGCACCGTTACACTGTGCTCGGTTACTTTCAGGTCTACCTGCTTTCCGAATCCCATGGTATGCTCGTCGATACAGTTGTCGGCCACCTCCTTGAGCAGGATGTAAATGCCGTCGTCCATGCTGGAACCGTCGCCCAGCTTACCGATGTACATACCGGGACGGAGGCGGATGTGCTCCCGCCAGTCCAGTGACCGTATGGAGTCTTCCGTATAGGAAGCAAATAGATCTTTGTTATCCGTCTTATCCGTGTTTGCCATATTATATTAAAGTTTCCTAAATATTTATTTTCTTAGGGTTTAAAATGCTGCTGCAAGGATACTAAATCTTTTAGCAAAATCCGATTGCTGGCAAAAATAAAGGATTCATTGAATCATCCCAAGTATTAGTTATACACTATGTATGGAGTATTAATTATCAATTAATTATCAATGTGTAGATCTTGTTAAAATTTTTAAAAGGGGTCCTGTGGGCGTCAACCTTTATCTTTTTTTCCAACGGAATCGGACAATTTCTATAAAAAATATTTTTTATTTAAATATTTCGTTATATTTACGAAAGACACATTTATCGAAAACATCCTAACCTATGTCCTTATGAAAACGCTTTTTATCATTCTCGTTTTAATGGCCCTGCTCGCCGCAGTAATTGCCACTTTTGTTATTCGTCGCGAACAGGAAAACAACATCGGTAATAAATTTCTCCGTCTCATCCGGAAGTTTGATTCCTGGCAGATGATGCGGTAATCTTTCACACACAGCAAGGTCTTCTTACATTACTATCAGCAAAAGAGCATCAGTACGGCTATCGCCTTCAGAGGAGTGTCATGTATTTGTACACAGGGAAAAATTATTTAACCATACAATCCCCGTCCTATGAAAACTGGTCTGTTATTCAAACTGGCATGCATGATCATTGCCACCTTGGTACTTTGTGCTCACTTGTTGCGTAAACACGCAATGAAGTAAAAGAACTATAAAAAAGCAGAAGGAGTTGCAGATGATCTGCAACTCCTTCTGCTTTTAATGCGTTTAGCGGTTGTAGTATTTGTTCACCGCATCCGTCCTGCTGCGGACGTGCAGTTTCTCATAAATATTATGAACGTGCCGTCTCACCGTTTCTATACTGATAAACAGGTTGCTGGCAATTTCTTTGTACAGGAATCCTTTCGATAACTGGTCCAGGATTTCTTTTTCCCTGGTGGTCAGTGCTTCCAGCGCCGGGTTAGGTTTTGCCTGTTTCTGGAAAAAGGCCACCACCCTTCTGGCAATCTGTGAGCTCATTGGAGAACCGCCTTCGTGCAGGTCCCTGATAGCTTCCAGCAATTCACCGGGAGAGGTTTTTTTGAGGATGTACCCACTGGCACCGGCTTCCAGCGCCATGAAAATTTTGTCGTCATCTTCATATACAGTGAGCATCATAAACTGCATATCCTGGTACTCCGCTTTTAACCGGGCAATACATTCAATACCATTCATCCCACCGGGAAGATTAAAATCCATCAGGACTACGTTGGGCAGCAGGTGAGGGATTTGCTCCAGTGCGGTTTCTGCATTATTGAAGGTGCCAACACAGGCATAACCGTCAGAACCATTAATCAGCAATTCCATAGCCGTGCGGATATCATGGTTATCTTCTACTATCGCAATAGAAATGATGTCCATGTTATCCTGGGCCTTCTTCTTTGAGTATACCGTCATGTTTATAGGAATTATAACACTTAAATGTTACTTAAAACAAATGTATGTTAATTTAGTGGGATATCGAGAAAAACTATTGTACCGTTATTGGAAGTGATGTCTGCATTGCCGCCTACGGCCATCATCCGCTTCTGTATATTTTTCAAGCCATTGCCAAACAAACGCACCTTCTCCTGGTCAAATCCTTTTCCGTTGTCTTTGATCATGATCGTCATATTTTTATGCATTTTCACTTCGATGATTACCTCTGTCGCCTTCGCATGCTTCACCACATTATGCAACGATTCTTTCACCGCCAGGTAAATGTTCCGGCGGGTGCCGCCACTCAGCTTGATATCCGGAATAACTTCAGGGAAGAAAAACTGATGCGAGATGTGCGCATGCTCCAGGAAATCGGCAGCAAAACTGCGCATATACGCGATCAGGTTGGCCAGGGAATCATTGGAGGAATTCATCGCCCAGATGATCTCACTCATCTTGTCGATCATCTCCCCGGCTGTTTCACTAATGCGCTCGATCTCTTTCGTTTGTGATGTATCCGGTATCTTTCTTTTGGCTATTTCACTCAGCAGCCTGATCGTGGACAAACCAGACCCCAGGTCATCGTGCATATCGCTGGAAATACGCGCCCGCTCCTGATCTACGGCCTGCTCTTTTTCCAGCTTCAGTTTCTCATGCCTTATTTTATAATCAAGATACAACGTAGAGAAATAATATGCAATGCCTAACAGCAACAACAATAATAAAAATCTGAACCACAACGATTGCCAGAACGGTATCCGGATCTGTATCTCCAGCATCGTGGGCGTAGTGTTCCAGCTGTCGTCATTGTTGGAAGCCTTCACTTTAAAAACATAACTGCCCGGATGCAGGTTGGTATAACGCGCCATCCGGAAAGCACCGGCCTCCACCCAGTCTTCATCGGCCCCCTCCAGCTTATACTGTACCTTGTTTTTCAAAGGATTAGTGTACTCCAGCGGCACAAACTCTATAGCGATCGTATTCTGGTTGTAAGGCAGCTCCACCCGCTTCAGCAACGAGATCGCAGTGTCAGACTCGTACGGCTTGTCCAGCACTTCCATCCTGCGGATGATCACCTTGGAATTGAACGGGTTCTTCCGGAAATTCTTCGGATAAAAACCATTCACCCCACGGGTACCGCCAAAAAACAACTCCCCGTCGATCGACTTATAAAAGGCGCCGGTATTAAATTCATTGGACTGCAGCCCGTCTTCATGATTAAACGTGGTGATCTCGCGGGTAACCGGGTTGATCTGTGTAACCCCTTTGTTGTGGCTCACCCAGATACGGTCCTTGTCATCCAGCAACACCCCGTACATGTAGTCATTGATCAGTTTCGGATAGTCGTAGCTGTTATAATGCGTTTTTAACCGCCCGGAAGCGTCGTACACGAACAGTCCTTTATTAGTGGCCACCAGCAGCTCTTTGTGCGGTGTTTTGTTGATGCCCTTTACCGTAGTCCCTTCCGGCAACTTCACATACCGCCAGTGGGAATCGGCCAACTGTTTGATATACAAGGCCGACTTGGTGCCTACGTACTGATTGCCCATATGGTCTTCGTAGTAGGTAGTCAGCAGTTCATCCTGGAAATCATGTACTACAGACACGGTATAATCATAACCGCCCTGCTCTTCAAAACGCAGCAGGTAACGGCCATAAT
Source organism: uncultured Chitinophaga sp. (assembly GCF_946479755.1). The sequence goes on from NZ_CAMLHC010000016.1 coordinate 20,337, forward strand.
TAAAATACAGCTCTCCGTTGGCCCGCTTGAAGAGGAAAGGGAACGGGTCTTTCTGCGGCGGTAGCTGCAGCGCGTTCACCTTAGCGGTCAGGTCCCGGAAACCTTTGGTCTGCACATTGAACAAGCCGATATGCATACCGGCGAAATGCAGCCACAGGTGCTCAAAATTCTCCCGGCAGATAGCCCCCAGGTCATTGCCTGGGAACTTATGCGGATACAGTTCATTGCTGATACGTTCCAGGAATCTGCCGCCTTCGCCATAGATGTTCAGTCCGTCGCGCATCAGGCCCACATACAGTTTGCCGTCATCGTGTTTGTATACCGCCTGCACCATGTTGTGGGAGATATAGGGCGAACGGTAGAGGTTGAACACCTTCTTATGCGGGGAATATTTTTTTACGCCGTCGCCATCAGTGCCCACCCACATATTATCGGAGCCGTCGCGATAAAGGTAGCTGACAAGGTTATAGGAGCGGGTTTCAAACGTATTGAAGCTGACGATATGCCGGATAATTTCATTGCGCGCGATACTGTAAATCAGGATGCCGTCTGTTCCGCCGATCCAGGCGTTGCCCTCGTGATCGATCTCCATCACATTGGGCGTGAAGGCGTCTCCCCATTCATTGCGGTAATCATAACCAAGGTCGCTGAATTTGTTGCGGCGTTTGTTGAACACCACGATATGCCCTTCGCTGACGATCAGGATAGAATCCGCATTCAGGTTGCGCATGATCGCGTTTCTGCCAACACCAGGCAGACAGTAGGTTTGCAGCTGCAAGGTCTGGATATCGAGCGCCAGCAGCTCTCCTTCATCACCACTCATCCAGATGGTATTACCATCTTTCAGCAAGGCGGAAGGAATAATGCCCATCCGCTGAAACTGTGGCGGATACAGGATGATACGGCGGGTAACATACGAGCTGTCGTCCAGCACGTACAGCCCCTTCATAGGACGCCATACCCACAGGCTGCGGGTGGCGGCATCTTCTCCCAGGATGCGGAATTTCACGTTGGCATCGCGTTCCTGTGCATTTACATTAGAGGTGTCTATCAGTACGTTGCGGAAATTATTGCGATACTTGTCATATAGGCTGATACCATTATTATGGGCCAGCAGCAGCTGATGATGACGGTCGTGATAAAAGGAATATCCTTTATAACCTTTCAGGTCAAACCGGTTGATCACTGCGCGGTTGCCATTGCTGCCGCGGGGCACCAGTTCCCCTTTCCCTTCTCCTGCCCTCGCCTGGGAGCTGGGCTTGTAGCGGTATTCATTGAAAGTATAGCCGTCAAAACGGTTAATACCATCGCGGGTGGCGATCCAGAGAAAGCCCTGATCGTCCTGGGTGATATCAAAGATGGTGCTTTGGGAAAGCCCGTCATTTACGCTGTAGCTGTCAAAAATATAGGGCTTCTCCTGCGCATATAACATACCTGTACCCATCAGTAGGGCGCATAGGCTCAGGTAGAAAAGTCTTTTCAATTGGCGGGAATGAAGCACGCTGATTTAGTTATTGACAGTAAGCTGGTTTAGGCTGTTTTTGCAAATATATAATTCTGCGCCACACTTTAAAGCTATTTTGTAATTTTCTTGCGGTTTAACCGATTGGAAATAAATATTATAATTAATGTCCATACTTTCCCATTACATTCAACATCCTGCTACCGGTGCTTTCCGGCAGATGATTTCCGCGAAGCGTTTGCTCAACCGCGGCCTGCTTTTGCTGACGCTGACAATCAATTATATTCAGGTGTCCGCACAAAATACTTATCAGCTTCATACGCTGGAGGCGCAGCCTCCTCTCAAAAGCATACGCGGCCTTAGTGCCGTGAGCGACGAAATAGTATGGGCATCCGGTACCGGCGGCATGGTAGGCCGCAGCATCAACGGTGGCACTACCTGGGAATGGCATCAGGTAAAGGCGTGCGACAGCTGCGATTGGCGTTCGCTCTATGCTTTTAACGACCGGAAGGCCGTGGTGATCAATGCCGGCGAGCCGGCGCACGTGTTCCTGACGGAAGACGGCGGGCAGTCCTGGCAGCAGGTGTACTTCAACGCTACAGCCGGCATTTTCTTCGACGCTGTCACCTTTTATAATGAACAGGAAGGCATCGCTATCGGCGATCCGCTACAACAGCATTTTACCGTGCTCCGCACGCACGACGGTGGCCGTACCTGGCAACCGGACACACCGGCACAGTCTCCTGAAGCTGCCACCGGCGAATCCATCTTCGCGGCCAGCGGCACCAGCCTCATAGGCCGCAAAGGCCTCACCACCTTCGTCACCGGCGGTACCGTGTCCCGCATCCACACGCTGTCCGGCAACCAATGGAGCAGCAAGCCATTGCCCCTGTTACAGGGACAACCCAGTATGGGCGCCTTCTCTGTGGCATTCCTGGACAACCGCAGCGGCATCGTGGTAGGCGGCGATTACCGGAACGACACCCTTCGTCAACAAAACTGTCTGCTGACGAGCGATGGTGGCCGTACCTGGACCAGCCCCCGCACAGCGCCCGGCGGATTCAAGTCCGCCGTCACCTGGCTCACGCCCAAAATACTGGTCGCCACCGGTACTTCCGGCACAGATATTTCTGTCAACGGAGGCAAAGACTGGCAGCAGATAGGTGCAGGATTTCACTGTGCCGCTAAAGCAAGAAAAGGAAAACGCCTATTTTTGGCGGGAAAATCCATCGCGCGACTGGAAATTTAAGCGGGTGTATAGGGGATTTTTGAGGTTATCCGAATCCTTCAATAAAAAAGGTGCTCCTGGAAAGGCGCACCGAAAAATAGGTTAAAGCAAAAAGTACATTTACAATATGAAGTTACTAACTAATCAAGTCAATTTTCACTCTTTTTTGTCAAAAGAGTGATTTAAATCGTAAACGCGGGAATATCCGCTTCTAACGCGAATGTCTGTACTACTCTGATTTTTTTATGTAATTTAAGACCATGCAACAGCCGGAAACTAACCCGGTAAAATACAAGCTGTTGTCCGTGATTCACAAAAAGAGATTATGCAAGTTGAAACCTCGTCCAGTAAATACGGTATTAAACATTATCCGGACGCTATCCGGGAATGGAAGAAAGAAGGAAACTATTTTTGTTTTTACACCAGCGAAACCATTTTGGAAGTAAGGGTGATCGCAGACAAGATCATCCGTTTCCGCTACGCCGCCGACGGCACTTTCCAGCGTGACTTTTCCTACGCCACCAGCGACACCCTCGAAGAATCTCCTATTGCTTTTGGCATTAAAGAATGGGAAGAGACTTTTGAAATATATACCGACGCCCTTAAAGTGTTCATCGCCAGGGACAATCTGCGTATCACCATTACCGATAAAGACGGGAAAGTGATCAACCAGGACGAAATGGGCTTCCACTGGCAGCACTACCTGCAAAAAGGCGGCAAAATCGTTTATTGCAGCAAACTGGTGCAGGAAGAGGAATGTTTCTATGGCCTGGGCGACAAGCCCACGGAGCTGAACCTCCGCGGCAAACGCCTGGAAAACTACGGCACCGACGCCTATGGTTACCAGAAAGACACCGATCCGCTGTACCGCAACATTCCTTTTTATTACGGACTGCACAACGGTATCGGCTATGGCATCTTCTTCGATAATACTTTCCGTACCATCTTCGATTTCGGTAAAGAAAGAGAAGACGCCTGCAGCTTCTGGGCCCGCGGCGGGGAAATGAACTACTACTTTATCTACGGTCCTGAGTTATTGGATGTGGCCGCTTCCTACACCCGCATCACCGGCACACCGGAACTGCCGCCCCTGTGGACGCTCGGCTACCACCAGTGCCGCTGGAGCTACTACCCCGACAGCCGCGTCCGGGAAATAGCCGCCGAATTCAGAAAACGCCAGATCCCCTGCGATGTCATCTACCTCGACATCGATTATATGGAAGGCTTCCGCTGCTTTACCTGGAGCAAAGAGTACTTCCCCGATCCGGCAGGCCTCATCAGAGACCTCGCCGCACAGGGCTTTAAAGTAGTGGTGATCATCGACCCGGGCATCAAGGTAGACCCGGAATACAGCATCTACCAGGAGGGCGTAAAAAACAACTACTTCTGCAAACGGGCGGACGGCGCGCTCATGGAAGGCGATGTATGGCCGGGTAAATGCGTGTTCCCCGATTTCACCAACCCGGAAGTAAGGGAATGGTGGAGCAGCCTCTTTAAAGGCCTCGCTGAAACCGGCGTCCGCGGCGTATGGAACGATATGAACGAACCAGCCGTTTTTGAAATGGGTACTTTTCCGGAAGACGTGCGACATGACTATGACGGCGAAGAGGTAAGTCACCGCAAAGCCCACAACGTATACGGTCACCTGATGAGCAAAGCCACTGCCGCCGGTATGAAAAAATACCTGCTGCCCAACAGGCCTTTCCTCATCACACGCTCCTGCTATGCAGGCGCACAACGCTGGTCTTCCGTATGGACCGGCGACAACGTCTCCAGCTGGGAACATCTCTGGCTCGCCTCCATTCAGTGCCAGCGCCTCGCAGTATCCGGCCTCTCCTTCGCCGGCAGCGACATCGGCGGCTTTATCGGAGAGCCCGATGGTGAACTGTATACCCGCTGGATACAACTGGGCACCTTCCACCCGCTGATGCGTACCCACTCCGCCAGTAATGAAACCGGCTTCAACCAGGAACCGTGGAGCTTTGGGCCGGACTATGAAAAAATAGTCGCCAAATTTATCTCTCTGCGATACGAACTGCTGCCGTATCTGTATACCACCTTCTGGCAATACGCCACCTACGGCACGCCCATGCTGCGGCCGCTCGCCTTCGTGGCACAACACGATCCGGCTACCCATAACTGTACCCATGAGTTCATGATGGGCGACGCGCTGCTGATCAGCCACGTCAGCGAAGAAGGGATGAAAGAGAAAGCCTTGTACCTGCCACAGGGCCAATGGTACTATTTCTGGAATGATACGGTATACAATGGCGGTCAACAGGTGACCGTGGCTACGCCGCTGGAAGAAATGCCGCTGTTTGTAAAAGCCGGCGCCGTCGTACCCCGCTACCCTGTCATGCAGCACACCTATGAAACACCCATCACGGAAATGCTGCTGCATGTTTACTACGGCGATACCATTACACAAAGCACGCTGTATGAAGATGCCGGTGACCACTACGGTTATAAGAACGGGCAGTACAACGTGATTACTTTCAAACAGGTATCTTCTGCAGAACAATTTATGCTGAAGAAAAAATATTTCGTCAATTATGAAACAGCGTATAGCCATCACCGTATTATACTGCATGGCCTGCCATTCAAAGCAGGCACTGTACTGATAGACGGCGTGCCGCTGACACTCACCACAGAACATCATTTATCTGACGGCACTATTTCGTTTATAGCTGACCGTGGGTTCGAAAACATTACGATCCACAAAGCATAAGACAAGTTGTTACCAGACCGGTCATGTGAATCCTGCGGGGAGTGCATGGCCGGTTTTTCTTTTTTAGGGATCCTTTCTTTGAGCCACGCTGCCTGTACCGCAAACGGGTTCTGCTGCGGCGCATCCGCATCCGCATCCGCTCATCGGCGGTTCCCTGCAAGCAGTAAAAGCGTCCATAGAGAAACCTTGATATACTGCCGGTATAACAGGTGTTGCCAGTGATACAAACCCATCGATAAAAAAGAAAAGCAAAAAAGGGAAAAAGGAGGTTTAGAAGAAAAAAGGCTCTCAGATAGAGATCTGCCGCCGGGTTCCTAACCTATGCCAACTTTAGAGATCCTAAAATTAATAGCTTAAAGGCGATGTGCAAAATTCTGACCACCACCAAAGGCACAATGAACAAAATGAACGGATTCGTTAACATTGAATTAAGAAATCGGCATGACACAACGGTTAGTTACCCGGTCATCGTGGAATGACCAAACATACGCCCATCGGGCATTTCAGCGGGTGCAGCAAAACAGCAGTGAATAACAATATTACTTCAAACGCTGTACTACAAAGCATTTCAGCAACAAAATCCATTTAGCAACAGCAGCAAAAAAAACCGGATATCCTGTTATACAAATATGTCAGCGGGAAGGTGATAAAGGCCCCGATCATACCTGTATACTAAAATATCCGGGTATATATTGCTTAATAAAAAATCGACAAAAAGAAAATAGAGATCAACGCGCAAAAAACCAGCAACACAAAAATTGCGCGGAACAAAATCTCAGTTCTGTCAGGAGTGGATTCCAGTCCATTTAATTCATGAGGTCCATCTCCGTGGTTGATTATCAGGTTTTTCATACAAACAAATTAAAGGATTCACAATAAAATAGCGTACATACTGCCATCAGAGCTTCGTTCCTCATTTACTTCTCTTATGAAAGTACAAAATAAAAAGCTAAAATGGACAACTTTTATCCTTCAATCCGGCATAAAAAACCGTTCATTTTGTTCAACCTTCTCAGTGCTGCTTTTTTCGCTTTCCGGCGTCCTGGTGGGGCAAAGTCGCAGGCACAGGTGCCGTAGGGGGCGTTGCGACAGTGGTACTGTCTTCACCCATATCTTCCGGCGTCACCAGCTCTCCTCTTTTATAATAGGCCTTCGCCATTTTGCCGGTATCTTCATCATATAATTTCCATACACCATTGCGTACAGAATTGCCCTGCCGAACGATCACCACCGGTGTTTCCTGTTGCGTAACGGGATCTACCGCCATTACCGTATCCTTTTGCCCCTCTATCTCGGTGGCCAGGTAAGCGCCTTCTTCCGCTCGCTTCCCATTCGGGTAAAAGTATTTACAGTAACCATCCAGCACATTATTCTTGTAAGTTTCTTCTGCGATAATATTGCCGCCGAGGGAAGTTTTCTTCCAGATTCCTTCTTTACGGCCGTTTTTATAAGTTCCTTCCCAGAGATACCCCGGTTCTCCGCGCAACTCCTCTACCTGTTCCACCCAATAACCCTGTTTACGCTGTTGGGCGTCTTTCTGGTTCCTGGGTTGCCCCGCCTGTCCCTGCACATGGCCTGCCGTTGCCAGCAGCAACCCGATGATTGTCCCCGCTATTATTTTTCGCATATGCTGTGATTTTATCACAAGTTAAATAATTCCGACATGTATTTGAACTCATAATAAAAAGCCGGTGTACAGGAAGTACACCGGCCCGTTGTTTTTTAGCTGCGTTACTATTTATGCAGTTTAATATCTCCCAGCTTTGTATCCTTACCCCGCTCAATGGTCACATTGGCAATGGTAGTGTCTTTATACCCGTTGGATGTATTTACGAATACATTCCAGGTACCCGGTTTCAAACCGCGCACTTTAAACTCACCGCTTCTCCAGGGCAATGCATACAGTGTGTCTTTATTGCTGTTGTAAACGGAGATCACAGGGTAGGCGTCCCAGGGCGTAACGCGACCGGAGAGGCTGCCCATTTTCAGGATAGTGAATACGTTGATGTACGGACGCAGGATGAACTTGCCGTTCCAGGTACGGATGATAGAACGCTGTACATCGAAATCCAGCCACAGCTGCAGGTTGTCGGCAGACACCTCGTCCCATTCGTTATGCCTGATCCTCACAATAATTTTTGACTGGCCCGCCAAAGAGGTAACCGGGTAAGTCACATTGTTTTTCACAAGGGAATTGTTGTCGCCAATGGTGATACGGATCCGTTTCATCACGCCCTTCTTCACCAGCCCGCCGGCCAGCAGCGTATCAGCGCCGTTACGGAGCGTCAGCAGGTCATACACGCCGGGGCGGATACTCAGCGAATCCCACACCTGGCAGGAATCGCGGCCCTGACGGTCGTGGTCGCGGTCCTCATCCCACCAGCAACGGTCGCGGTCATTCCAGTTGTCGTCGTCTGTTTTCCCGCAGGTATCTATCAATACCTCTACCTTGCGGATGTCCAGCAATACCTTATCGAACAGGCCGGGATCATCAGAAAGAAACAGGCTGACTTTTTGCTGATGCTGCGGAATAGGATCAGCGGAAGAAGATTGATCTTTTTTACAGGAGTACAACAGGATAGCGGCCAGCAAAGGAATCGACACGGCCAGCAAACCCCGCTTCAGGAGAGTACTTTTCATACTTGTAGGTTTTTTATACAATAAAAAAATATGGCTGATGCAGATAGCACTTAGCAGATAGGGCCGGCTGTTATTCCTGGCTGGATTGTTGGTTGTTGGCTTCGTCTGTACTCCGTTTACCAGGCGCGCTGACTAACGACTATATGCTATAAAAAAACGTTTGTATCTCTCCTCTTATTGCAGCCGCTCAAACGTCCTGATAATAGATGGGGCAAAAAGAAAAAGGTTTAACGGCAGCAAAGAAAAATCCGGTAACCGGGCAACGCCGGATACCGGATTCAAATAACATGTATGTCAAACAATTATACAGTAACGGGTTTCAGTATGGTTACCCCCAGTGGCGGGATACGGAGCGACAGGGTGTATTCGCGGCCATTGTAAAATTGTTTTGCCGCCTGCAACGGACCGGTATTTATCACCCCGCTTCCATAATACCGGGAATGATCACTGTTTAACACTTCTTCCCATACGCCGCCCAGCGGAACACCAACAGCGTACTGCTCGCGGGGCACCGGCGTCATATTCAGCACCACCAGCATCATATCGCCCGCCGCTTTGCCTTTCCGCATATAAGCCAGCACACAATTGTCATAATCGTTGACGATCATCCATTCAAACCCCTCTCCTTCAAACTGCTGCTCATATAAAGCAGTAGACTCCCGGTACAACCGGTTGATGTCTTTTACAAAATCCTGTATCCCCTTATGTGTAGCGTATTTCAGCAGGTGCCAGTCCAGCTCCCGTTTGTAGTTCCATTCGGTAGTCTGCCCCAGTTCCCCTCCCATAAACAGCAACTTGGTGCCCGGATGGGTATACATATAACCGTACAACAGGCGCAGGTTGGCGCATTTTTGCCAGTCGTCGCCCGGCATCTTGTACAGCAAAGGCGATTTACCATGCACTACCTCATCGTGGCTCAGCGGCAGCATATAGTTCTCGCTGAAAGCATATACAAGGCTAAAAGTCAGATCGTTCTGGTACCATTTGCGGTGAACAGGGTCTTTCTTGAAATAATCCAGCGTATCGTTCATCCAGCCCATCATCCATTTCATGCCGAAACCCAGTCCTCCTACAAAAGTGGGCCGGGATACGCCATAATGATTAGTGGAATCTTCGGCGATGGTCTGCACGTCGGGGAACAGCGCATATACTGTTTCATTCAGTTTTTTAAGGAAACTGATGGCTTCCAGGTTTTCATTGCCTCCCAGTTCGTTGGGTTCCCAGGCGCCACGCTCCCGGGAATAGTCCAGGTGGATCATGGACGCCACCGCATCTACCCGCAGGCCGTCGATATGGAATTTGTCCAGCCAGTAGATAGCGTTGCTGAGCAGAAACGACCGCACTTCGTTGCGGGAATAATTAAAAATATAGCTGTTCCAGTCTGGATGATAGCCTTTGCGCATATCGGCATATTCATACACATGTGAACCGTCGAACCGGTACAGGCCATGTGCATCATGCGGAAAATGGGAAGGCACCCAGTCGAGGATCACACCGATACCGGCTGCGTGAAAGGCTTCCACCATGGCCATAAAATCCTGTGGTGTGCCGTAGCGGGAAGTGGCGGCGTAGTAACCGGTCAGCTGATACCCCCAGGAGCCGTCAAACGGGTGCTCCATCACCGGCATCAGTTCCACATGCGTGAAGCCCATCTCTTTTACATAAGGCACCAGCATAGCGGCTATTTCTCCGTAGGAATAAACGCTTTTCTCATCATTGGGGTCCGGCCTGCGCCAGGAGCCCAGGTGTACCTCATACACAGAAAAAGGGCTGTTCAGGCTGTTGTGTTTTTTCCTGTGCTGCATCCATTTTTTGTCGTGCCAGGTGTGGTCCAGCGGATGCACTACGGAAGCTGTTTTTGGCCGTACCTCCCAACGGGTGGCGAAAGGATCTCCTTTAAAAAGCTCTTCTCCGCTATTGGAGCGGATAAAGTATTTGTACAGGCAACCAGCTTCCACGCCAGGAATGAACCCTTCCCATATACCGGAGCTGTCCCAGCGGGGCAAAAGGGTATGACTGTAATGGTCCCATTCGTTAAAATCACCCATGACAGCGACAAAAGCGGCGTCCGGAGCCCATACGGCAAAATAAGTACCCTGTACGCCTTCATATTCGAGCGTATGTGCACCAAATTTTTCGTATAGCCGGTAATGTGACCCTGCCTGAAACAGGGCAATATCTCCGGATGAAAAAAGGGAAAATGGTTCTACTGACTGCAAAGGGCGATTGATAACTCCGGTCATAGTAACGTGTGAATTGGGTGTCTGCATAAACAAGATAGTCTAAATTTGGCTATTTTGACATTTAGTCGTTTGGTTATTTGAGAATCAGGGATGCTGAAATGCCGGAATTTAGGGATTTTTTTGGAGAGGGCATCACCGGGAATAAAAAAAGGGCGCTCAAAGTAAGGGCAACAAACGTCAACCTCCCGGAATGAATTTGGGTATTTTAATATCCGGATGCACGGGGCAGACCTGATATCAAAATACCCAAATATTAAAAAGCTAAATCAGCTTAGTATTTGCGTTTAAACGGAGGTTTACCACCGCCGGAGTGTTCGCGTTTTTCGCCGGAACGCGGACCACCAGGGGTCCAGGTCCTTTTACGCGGACCGCCTTCGCCACGGCTGCCGTTGAAGCGGCCACCGCCACCGCCGCCACGTTTGTCACCATCCTGGGACATTTCGATGCGTACAGCGCGACCGTTGTATTCTACTTTTTTGAAGCTCTGGGTTACTTTTTCCAATTCGTCATTTTCCACTTCAAAGAAAGAGTAAACACCTTTCAGATCGATACGGCCGATTTTGTTGCCACGTACGCCGGTGTTGTCACACAGGTAACGGAGCATATCACCGCGGTTGAAATCGTCAACAGAACCGAGGTTGATGAACAGGCGGGTGTATTTGCCACTGCCACGGCTGCCACGGCTATCGTCACCGAAGCGTTTGTCATCTTTCGTGTTCAGGTCCGGAGCATCCTGGTAGTATTCCAGGAACTGGTTGAACTCGAGGGATGCGAAACGTTTGATCAGCTCTTCCTTCGTCATGGAGGAGAACTCTTCGTATATACGTTCCAGGTATGGTTCGATCTGTTCTTCGTTAACCGTTACGTTGTGCACTTTATGCACGAGGCCGAACAGCTGTTTTTCGCAAACGGCGAAGCCATCGGGTACTTCTGCTTTTACAAATTTTTTGCCGATCACTCTTTCGATCTGGCGGATTTTTCCGGTGTCACGACCGCCGATAATGGCGATGGATACCCCGGATTTACCGGCACGGCCGGTACGGCCGCTACGGTGGGTGTAGTTTTCCACGTCATCCGGCAGGTCGTAGTTGATAACGTGAGTTACATTGTCCACGTCGATACCACGGGCGGCTACGTCAGTAGCTACCAGTACCTGCAGGGCTTTTTCACGGAAACGTTTCATCACCTTGTCGCGCTGCTGCTGGGTAAGATCGCCGTGCAGGGCGTCGGCATTGTAACCGTCCTTGATCAGGGATTCAGCGATCTCCTGGGATTCAATTTTGGTACGGGTGAAGATGATGCCAAAGATATCGGGGTTATAGTCCACGATACGTTTCAGGGCAGCATATTTATCGCGTGGGCGTACCACGTAATATTCGTGCTCGATGTTGGCGTTGCCGCTGTTTTTAGTACCTACGGTCAGCTCAAACGGATCTTCCATGTACTTTTTCGCGATACGGCGCACTTCCTGTGGCATCGTAGCGGAAAACAGCCAGGTAGTTTTGGATTCCGGGGTGTTGGACAGGATGCTGTTGATGTCTTCCTGGAAGCCCATGTTCAGCATTTCGTCGGCTTCGTCCAGTACGGCATAGCGTACGTTGTCGAAGTTAACGGCGCCGCGCTCGATGATATCCAGCAGACGGCCGGGGGTGGCAACCACGATGTGTACGCCTCTCTTCAGCTCGCGCAGCTGCTGCACGATGCTGGAACCGCCATATACCGCTACAATGTTTACTTCGCCGAGGTATTTGCTAAAGTTTTTGAGGTCGTTGGTGATCTGCAGACACAGTTCACGCGTGGGGCAGAGGATCAGTCCTTGTGGTTTGTTGATTTTCAGGTCCAGTTGCTGCAGCAATGGTAAGCCAAAAGCAGCGGTTTTACCGGTGCCCGTCTGGGCCAGTCCCACAAAATCGCGGTCTCCACTTAAAAGAACGGGAATAGCCTGTTCCTGGATCGGTGTTGGGGAAACGAAACCCAGGTCCGTAATTCCCTTCAAAATAGGCTCTTGTAAGCCCAGTGATTCAAATGTTGTCATTGATTTGCATTAATCGGGCTCCGTCGGGAGCCATGTAAGGCCCTACGCCTGCGGGCGGCGGGCTGTTGAAATATTATCTATACCAGTTCACCTTCGAGGTCGTAATCAAACGCCCTGGTGATACGTACATTCACAAATTCGCCGGGTTTCAGGCGTTTGGTGGTATTGATGATCACCTCATTGTCCACTTCCACAGAGTCAAACTCTGTGCGGGCCAGGTATCTGCCGGCCTCTTTTTTGTCAACGATGACTTTCAATACTTTTCCTACCCTTTCCTGGTTTTTCTCCAGGGAGATCTCCTGCTGTACTTCCATGATCTCCTGTGCTCTCCGCTCTTTCTCTTCAGCAGGGATGTTGTCTTCCAGCTCATAAGCGCTGGTACCTTCTTCATGACTGTAGGTAAATACACCTACCCTGTCAAAACGCATTCTTTCGAGGAAACCTTTCAGTTCTTCCACGTCGTCTTCCGTTTCACCGGGGAAACCGGCGATAAGGGTGGTACGCAGACAGATACCGGGTACTTTGGCGCGGATCTGGTGGACCAGTTCTTCGATTTCTTCCCGGGTGATCTGGCGTTTCATGGCTTTGAGCATAGCGTTGGAAGCATGCTGCAAAGGCATATCGAGATAGTTGCAGATGTTAGGGAACTCGTTCATGACGTCGAGCACTTCCATCGGGAACTTGGTCGGATAAGCATAGTGAAGGCGAATCCATTCCAGGCCTTCCACACCTGCCAGTGCACGCATCAGGTCTGCCAGGCGGCGTTGTTTGTACAGGTCCAGGCCATAATAGGTCAGCTCCTGTGCAATCAGCATAATTTCTTTCACGCCGGAACGGACCAGCTTCTCCGCTTCTTTCACCAGTTCCTCTATCGGACGGGACACGTGACCACCGCGCATCAGCGGGATGGCACAGAATGAGCAGGTACGGTTACAACCTTCTGCAATCTTCAGATAAGCATAATGGGAAGGAGTGCTCAGCAGGCGTTCGCCAATCAGTTCCGCTTTGTAATCTGCATCGAATTTCTTCAGCAGCAGCGGCAATTCCATGGTGCCGAACCAGGCGTCCACACCGCCGATCTCTGATTCCAGGTCGCCCCGGTAACGCTCACTCAGACAGCCGGTCACATATACTTTGTCCAGCTTGCCGCGTTGCTTCAGTTCTACCTGTTCCAGGATGGTGTTGATGGATTCTTCTTTGGCTTTGTCGATAAATCCGCAGGTGTTCACAACCACGATATTATGATCGCGTTTGGCGCTTTCATGCACCACATCGATCTCATTGGCCAGCAGTTGCCCGCTCAGCACTTCTGAGTCAACCATGTTCTTCGAACAACCAAGCGTAATAATGTTAACCTTGTCTTTCTTTAAAGTTTTCGTCTTCAAGGGCGAATGTTTTAGAGCCTGCGGCCGCTTTTTACCGGCCAGCTACCGCCACGAAGACACACAGACACTAATTGTATAAAACAGCAGACTTACTGTACGTGACTTTGAGCCTTAGTGGGGGTTGAGTAAGGAAGGTGCAAAGGTAGGGAAAATATTTGGTTATTTGAATATTTGGGCAGTTGAATATTGGATGGCGGATGTCGGAATTCTGAAAATCCCAACACCCGTCAATAAAAATAAATAAATACTAAAATGTTTAAATCGCTAAATGTGAAAGCGTTCTGTCCGCCCGCTGGTGAGCCAGCTCCCGCTTCTTGTGGTACCACCATTGTGGCGCCAGCTTAATCAGGAGGTTATTGATGCCCCGCAATCCTACAATATGGTACAGCCCGTTGAGTTTACCGGCCAGCGAAGCGTCCAGCGCCCGCAGGCTCATGGCAAAGCCACCGTCCATATACTCCATATGATGCCAGTAGCCGCCAGGCATAAAGAGCGTATCTCCATGGTTAAGAATGGCCGTCAGCCCCCTGGCGTGGGCCAGGGCCGGGTAATGTTCTTCATCCAGTTTCTCATGCCAGTTGACAAAAGAGGCAGCGCTCTCTACGGTAAATGGCATGCGGTAAATGTAGGGGGATTGTTTGTTTTCCAGCAGTAATACCCTTTTGCGGCCGATGAACTGGGTATGGAAGATGTGAGACATGTCGATGTCGTAGTGCATATGGGCCACCGATCCGGCACCGCCGACAAACAACATGGGATATTTTTTCAGGAAACCTTTAGCGTACTGATCGGGCCAGACAACGTCCTGCACGAGTTGGGGAGCATGTTGAAAAATATTGAACAGGAATATCCGCAGCTGTACCGGGCCACTTTTTACCATATCAATATATTCTCCGAAAGTAATGTAGTCGTCTGCTCCGTTCACCAGGGTATTGGCGCCGGCACGCTCATTATTGTAAACGCCCACCTTCTTGTCCCCGACGATACTTTTGAAGTAGTCCCAGGTCCATTTGCTGTAGGCGGGCGATTGTTTACTCAGCCCTGCTGCTGAGATCACTACGGGTTTACGGGGTAAGTAATAATTTTTGCGGAACTCCTCAGGTGTGATGTCGTCAACTCGGTCTATGTTGTTTATGATCATAACTACGAATTGTTAAGTAGGATTACAAAAAAATACTATAATTCAAATGTAACAAATGCAGAATTATAAACGGACAAAATGTAAAGAGCGAAAACGTGGCCAAAAAACAAATATCCGGGCTATACCTGTCAGCCCGGATATTTCATTTACCTAAAGTAAAATTTAAAGTGGGCTTGATTCTATTTTCAAAACAGCACACACAAAACTATTATAATCAATCATTTAGACTAAAGAGCGATTCTACAAACGCCTCTTTATCAAAGACTTGTAAATCTTCCATTTTTTCCCCGATACCGATGTATTTTACCGGGATTTTAAACTGGTTGGCGATCGCCAGTACGACCCCGCCTTTAGCAGTACCGTCCAGTTTGGTGATGGCCAGCGCAGTCACTTCGGTAGCTGCGGTAAACTGACGGGCCTGTTCCACGGCATTCTGTCCGGTGGAACCGTCGAGCACCAGCAGCACTTCATGGGGAGCGTCGGGGATCACTTTTTTCATCACGCGTTTGATCTTTCCCAGCTCCTCCATCAGGTGGGCTTTGTTGTGTAAACGGCCGGCAGTGTCCACAATGATCACGTCCACCTCACGGGCGGCACCGCTTTGTACCGTGTCAAAAGCGACTGCCCCGGGGTCAGACCCCATTTGTTGTTTCACGATAGGCACATCTGCCCGCTCGCTCCAGATGGTCAGCTGGTCCACCGCCGCAGCGCGGAAGGTGTCGGCAGCGCCCAGGAGCACGGATTTACCGGCTTTCTTAAAATTGTAGGCCAGTTTACCGATGGTGGTGGTTTTTCCTACGCCGTTAACGCCTACGACCATGATCACATAGGGCTTTTTACCGGCGGGAACATCAAATTCGCGGAAACCACTATCGGGCGCATCCACGAGAATGGCTGCAATTTCTTCCTTTAGTATTCTATTTAACTCACTGGTTCCCAGGTACTTATCTTTAGATACCCGTTGCTCGATCCTGTCAATGATTTTAACCGTTGTATCAACGCCCACATCGGCAGAAACCAGGGCTTCTTCCAGGTTGTCCAGCACTTCGGTGTCTACGGTCGACTTACCGGCGATGGCACGTCCTATCTTACTGAGAAAGCTTTCTTTGGTTTTCTGTAATCCCTGATCAAGGCTTTCCTTCTTCTCCCTGGAAAATAGTTTGTTGAAAAAGCTCATAGTTTAGTTTAATTGGGCTGGGACTCCGGGTCCCTTTAACTGCGTTATCCGGGTGCTGGCAGGCAGCATTCGAACTGTTCCAAACAGGCTGCTAAAATACAGCTTTTGTGTTAACAATCGCACCCATGGGCATAAAGAGACAATCTTATGGTAATAATGAGGGCTGGACTGGCTACAACACAAAAAGCTGTCCTTTAACGGGACAGCTTTCAGTATTATTAGTAAAGCCGAATTACTTTTGATTAATGTGCTCCTGAACTTTGTCCTTGTGCACAATTGCTTCTTTGAAAGTATATGCACCGGTTTTAGGAGAACGTACCGCTCTGATTACCTTAGTCCACACTTTAGATTCAGCTGCTGCCTTAGCATCTTTTACTTTCGAGTTCTTTGAAGCTGCTTTTGCCATTGTATTGATTGTTTTTATGGTCTAATGGCGCTATGGCTATCCAGAACAGCCATTCACCATTTAACAATTACTTATTTAATTTCTTTGTGTACAGTCACTTTCCTCAGAATAGGATTGTACTTTTTCAACTCCAGACGCTCAGGAGTGTTCTTTTTGTTTTTGTTGGAGATATAACGGGAAGTTCCGGGTTGACCAGAGTTTTTGTGCTCTGTGCATTCCAGAATTACCTGTACTCTGTTACCTTTTTTTGCCATTGTGTATACAAATTAAGTGAGTCCTTAGAATTAGATTTCCGTACCAGCTGCACGCAATTCTTTGACTACTGCATACAAACCTCTTTTGTTGATGGTTCTTAAACCGTCAGCAGACACCTTTAAAGATATCCATTTGTCTTCTTCCGCGAGGAAAAAGCGCTTTTTCTGCAGGTTAGGCAGAAACCTTCTCTTTGTCTTAATGTTGGAGAAGGAAACATGGTGACCTGTAATCGGCTTCTTTCCTGTCACCTGACATACTCTTGCCATGATTTAAAAAATTTAGGAATGCAAAAGTCAAACTTTTTTGTCGATTTTGCAAATATTATTAGATGAATTTATTCACAATCCGTCTAAATCCGTGTAATCCAAGGTGTCCACTTAAAAAATAAACACAATGCAAACTATTGATAATCAATGGCTGCAGGACGAATTTACATCTGTCCGGACGAGGTCATTATTTTTTATATAAATTTTATAACAATACGACCAGGCTGCGCAGTACAGCGCCAAGGCGAACGGCTTCCAGTACACGGAGCTGTTCTGTACCCTGTTTCAGTACCGCTTCTTCATGCGAAGTTACACACATTTCGCATCCGTTGAGCGCAGATACCACCAAACTCAACAGTTCAAAAAACTCCTTGCCGATCACCGGGTTGGCCATAATGCTCATCCGGATACCTGCCGGCGTAGCCGTATAGAACTCCTTGTTCACGAAGTGACGGAAACGGTAAAACACGTTATTGGCGCTCATCAGGGAAGTGCAGCTGATCACCTCGGCGATTTCCTTTTCGGTAGCACCTTCTGCGGTGGCCAGTTTTTCAAAGGAAGCCTGCAGCACGGGTTGTTTATCATTCACCGCCACTGCCACCCCGATCAGGTAAGCTTCTTTTTTGCTCAGCGTGCCCGCATTCAAAGCATTGGTCACGTTTATCTTCAGGTCTTTCAGGTAACGCGCATCGGCATTCACCAGCGCCTGCAGGCTCGCAGAAGGCGCAGTGCCTGCCAGTCCCACTGCTTCCAGCAGCTGTACGGCGGTATCCTGGTTGGTAGTTGCAAACATAATATTCTCCTTCTATTTAAAACAAAGCAGCAAAGTTCTCTTTGCTGCTTTGCGGATCTTATAAAAATAAAATTAAGCGGTCAGCGTCGCTTCACCTTTGGTCCAGTTGCAAGGGCACAGCTCATCTGTCTGCAGTGCGTCCAGCACACGCAGTACTTCTTTCACGCTACGGCCTACAGACAGGTCGTACAGGGACACCCAGCGTACAATACCCTGAGGATCCACGATGTAAGTAGCACGGTAAGCCACTTTTTCGTTGGCTTCCAGGATACCCAGTTCATCAGCCAGGGATTTGGAAGTGTCAGCCAGCATCGGGAATTTCAGATCACGCAGATCTTCGTGGTCTCTTCTCCAGGCAGCGTGCACAAACTCGCTGTCGGTAGACGCACCGATCAGGATCGCATCGCGGTCAACGAAATCCTGTGAGTGCTTGTTGAACTCGGCGATTTCAGTAGGACAAACAAACGTAAAGTCTTTAGGCCACCAAAACATCACCATCCATTTGCCTGAAGCTTTCAGTTCTTCGGAAGACAGTTCATAAAATTCTTTGCCTTTTTCGATGGAAACAACGGCCGTTTTTTTGAATTCGGGAAACTCAGACCCTACGGATAAGATAACATTTTTCATATTCTATATCGATTTTTGATTTACAAACAGGCATTCTATCAAATTACCGGCGCAAAGATCACTCTACATTCATTATTAGTCAAATAGATTTTTAAAATGTGACATTGAGTTTGTCTATATATGTTTCTTTTAGCGGCCTCTGGACAGATTTCGCAGGGATTTTCCTTATAATTAAAAAAATTTTCCCGGACTTAACATTTTAATGGGATTTATGTAACTTTTTGGCACGTTATTTAGTTATATAAGCAGAGATTTTTTTAATTAAACAACAGCATGGAAATGAAAAAGAAATACGTATTACTGGTGATTATAACGATTGGACTAGCTTTGATTCCGTTTATCAAAAACAGCATCATCAAACAGGATGAATTTGACGCTACCAAAGATCTGTTCATCTAGTGTTTAGCCGGTCCCATTGTGCCGATCAAAACTGCCCCAGGCCGGGGTCAGGCCTCCATTTGCTGTTTGGTTCGTAATGCTGCCATATTGCACTCCCCACTTTCCTTAACAGTTCCCAAGCCTCGTTATCCCGGTCCCAACGCATATCTGCGTTGTTTTTTGTAATGATGCAATACACATAGTCGCCGTGCGGCGCATTTACCAGCACCACCTCAGACCTGGACGCGTCCACCGCACCGTTTTTAGAGGCGGTACGGACATCCGGTGGCACCATCCGCAATCCTTCTGCATCCCAGAAATTACGGGTCAGGTTACGGTACATCCGCTCACTCGCCGCATGGCTGACAACTTCTCCTTTATAAATCCCCTCCATCAGCGTGGCCATCTCCCGCGGTGTCGTCTGCCCCCAGCCATATATTTTCCAGTCCCCTGCCCTGCCCGGCGTCCGGGAATTGACCCTCGTATGCACAAAACCATGGCCCTCCAGCCAAGTATTGATCTGCGCCCCTCCCCCGGCCAGTGCCTGCAACCACAGACTGGCGGTATTATCACTCATCGTCAGCATCAGCATCACCACCTTGTCCAGCGTGATCTGCTGGCTGTCACGGAAAGCACCCAGTATATCCTCACCGGGATACAGCAGGGAATCACGGTAGGTCAGCAACTGCCGGTACTGCAGCACGCCCTCCTGCAGCTTATTAAACACGCCCACCTGTATGGCCATTTTGACCATACTGGCCGTAGGGAAAACGGTATCTGCATGAATGGCCACCGTCCTGCCGGTCTTCAGGTGATGCACGTACACGCCCGCCTGCCCGTGATGGGCTGCCAGCAAAGGCGCCAGCTTGTCATACAACTGCTTGTCTGTCCGTTGCGCAGTGGCAGACCCGGCTATCACCAGTAAGAGGAAAAAGAAGATCTTCTGCATATATTGGTTGATTTACCCCTCCGGGGGATGAACAATGAATGTCTCCTGTTATCCAATATAATACAAAACCCCGGGTACCGCAAAGGCCCCGGGGTGATATCTTTCCGGCCAGCGCCGGCGATAGTTACGTATTGGCGTAACCGTTATCAGGTCACTTCATTGATCAGATCTGCAAAATTGCGGACACCGATCATTTTGGCAGACGTGTAGCCTTCGGCGTAGTCCACCCCTACCATTTTACCCAGCATTTTGGCGCGGTAAACAACGCTCTCGAAGAAACCGGAGCCGGAAATATACGTCTGCGGCTCGTTGTCTTTCTGCGTCAGGAACTGGGAGCTGAAAGCCTTGATGGCGTCCAGTTTCCGCTCCATCACCGGGGTGATGTCCACCACAAAATCAGGCTCGTGGTAACGGTCCTGCAGGAAATGGAACACCTGCTTAGGGCGCCATGCCTGCTGCGCTACGCCATCCACGGCGGTTTCCACCTTCCGTAGCCCGGCGAGGAAACAGCTGTCGGCAATCAGTTTACCGGCGCGGCCATGGTCCGGATGACGGTCGTCCATAGCGTTGGCCAGTACAATATCCGGCTGGTATTTACGGATGGCGGTGATGATTGCCATTTGCTCCATGGTGTCATTGCGGAAGAAGCCATCGGCCAGACCGAGGTTTTCCCTTACCTCCAGTCCCATAATCCTGGCGGCGGCCTGTGCTTCCTGTTCACGCAGCACCGGCGTGCCGCGGGTACCCAGCTCTCCGCGGGTAAGATCAACAACGCCTACTTTCATGCCCTGCTGCGCGTGTATCATTAATGTACCTGCACAACCCAGTTCCACATCGTCGGGGTGTACAGCGATTGCGAGTATATCCAGTTTCATGCTGTAAATAAATTGAGGTGCAAAGATGGGAAATAATTGGTTACCGCATCACTTTTCGGTGCTGACGATCAGCACACCCACCTGCCGGTTTTTGATATGATACCGCTCTTCCAGCACCTTTGGAGATACAATCTCCAGCGACACAAAGGTCTTTTTGTCCAGCGTCATCAGCCGGGCTTCGTCGGTAGGGGTAACGGGGATATCGTTGACGATGTACTGAAAGCTGCTGTCGCTGCCATGGCGGCGCAACAGGCTGTCGTATGCCGGCACCGCGGCGCTGAGCAGGCGACGTACTCTTTTGCGGGCAAAAGGCTTCGTTTCCACATAAATCACACCGTTGGCAGCCTGGCTGCCGTATTTCAGAATGGCTTTTTGTCCGTGTGCAATGGTGATCAGACCGATCTGGTCAGGGGGAAGATTTTCCATCAGGGCAGGTGTGGCCAGTACGCTGTCAATTACATACACCGGCACCTCCTCTCCTTCGTTCTGGGCCAGCGCACCCAGCGTGGTCAACAACAGGCTGCATAACAATATCCGAGCTTTCTTCATACAGCTAAGATAGCCATATTAATTATAAGCCCGGTACCGCTGGTACATTTCCAGCTCCTGGACAATGACCTCAATATCGCGGTCTTCCTGCTTATCATAATCACTTTTCAGGTTACCACCGAAGAAAAAGGCCACGGTTTGCCATACCCGGGCGTTAAAACCACCTTTGAGCTCTTTGATGATCTCATAGCAGTTCTGGCCGGTTTCGCGGTCAATCAGTTTCATAAGGACCTTACCCTGGTAGACGGAGAGATTTTGCAGCTTATCACCGAACTGCTCCTTCATTTCCTTTTCCTTGGAAGCGAGGAAAGCCTTACGCTCTTTTTTGGAAGACATCGCCGACAGGCGGCTGTTCACGTCCTTCAGCAGTCTTGCTGCCGTACGGGCGTAGGGATAAGTCACATATACCGCGTTGCGCAAACGGTTGTACCGCTCCTTTTCTTTCCGCAGCGCCCTGGGCATTTTATCCACCACGTCGAAAATAGCCAGGGTGATCACCGGAATAGTATCGCTTCCTACCACGACCGCATGCAGGGCCACGGTATCCACGCCATGCGGCGCCTGCGACTGCGCGCTGGCTTCCTGCCGGCAAAAGGAAATGCCCGTGAGCAGGATGGTGGATAAAAGGATTTTACGGCGGCAGTGCATACTGTTTTTAACGGTGCTGATGGATAAATGTTACCACAAGTTAAAAAACATTTCAGATTAAATAACAACTAAAAAGGGCTTGAAAAAGCGGTCAGCGCACAGGCTTCATACTCAATACCGAATCGGCAAACTGGTTGATGGCACGGGCTACAGCGGGCAGATCATGGCCGGTAAGCCGGCTGCCCATTACATGCGCGCCAGCGCCCGGAATCGGCACTGCGACTTTCAGGTGGCCGGGCGTGCCCAGCTCCTGTTCCATTTCCAGGATGGCGGATACACGAACAGTCGGGTCCTGGTGCAATTCATCCTTATAATAATACAGGTTCAGCACCGGCTGCTTTATTTTTTGGAAGGTGGCGGGCGTCATTGAGGTTTCCAGCAGGTTTTGCAGCTGTACTACCGCCTCAAGGCGGTATTTATTATTCCAGTACTGTGCCCTCACCGCATTGGTGTCTGAAGATTCCTTGTATTTACTGCCTTTTACCAGCCGCGCCAGCTGCAGCCCCCACGGGTCGTTGGCCAGGAAAGCCAGGTCGTCGTTGATGGCGATATTGGGCGACATATTGATAACGGCATACACGTCCTGCGGATAGGTGGCGGCCAGCTTCAGGGCCAGCGTACCGCCGGTGGAGGTGCCGATGAGGATCACCTTCCGCCCCAGCGCCTTTCCGATCTGCAATGCTTCTTTGGCGTCTTCCCACAGCCCGTCGGCGGTCATGGTGAGCAACGGTTCGGTGGTATCGATGCCGTGGCCGTCCAGCCGGCTGAGGTAGAGGTTACAGCCATAACGGCGGGCAAAGTCGAGGTGTATGGGATCGCCTTCTTCCTGGCTGGCAGAAAAGCCGTGCAGGTATACGACCGCATACGGTGTCGGCTGCCGGAGGGAATCGGCCCATATGATACGGGCTTCGTTATCCGGTTTCAGACGGTGACGGGCTTCCCTGTCATGAACATATTGTTCCAGTGTACGGCTATCGGAAGGCACTGCCGGCAGGGTGAGCGCGTACACCGGAGCGGCGGGATGCGGGCCGACGAGGAATGCTACGGCCAGTATGGCAATGAGGACCAGGAATATGAGCAGCGATCGCTTCATAGCGGGACGGATTGATATAAAAAAGAAGGGGATCTGAATTACCTGAAAATCTACGTAAAATTTTCAAGCAATTCAGATCCCTTTTATTAATAAATCAAAAAATCCTTAAATATTTACCGGCGTCTTTTTCGTACCTGCTTTTGCGTTCTTCTCTGTTCTCCTGGTACGCTGTACAATGCTCATACCGGTACCCACGATGGTAATAATGACACCCAGCCACAACACGTTGATATACGGGAATACCAGCGCTTTCATCACCACATAGTCACTGAAACCGGCCGCCTCTTTCACTTTCAGCTCGATTTTATTTTCTGCCGGCATGATCTTCGTGAAACGCACGTTCAGGTTCAGCGGCGCCAGGGTGTCTTCCACGCTGTATTGATAGCTGCTGTCGCGGATGAAATAGATCGGTTGCAGATTGAAATGATCGTCTGTCTGGGTATGCACTTCCAGTTTCGCTCCTACCGCCAGATCATTGGGTTCTGCGATATAGTTTTTGTTTTTAGGCGCCGGTTCCAATGCTTTCAGCACCATAAAACCTTTGGAGAAAAAGATGGAGTCGCCCACTTTCACTTCATGTGCTGTGTAAGCCGTTGTATCGGCCGCAGCGGCTTCCGCTTTGTTAGGAGCGGCAGACACGTAGGTGAAGATATCCCTGGTGAGATAGTGTTTGGATGCCGGGTTGGAAGACAGCGCATTTTCCTTACGGTTCACAAACGCGTCAGGATAGAGGGTAAATCTTTCCTTCACTTCGCCGGTGGTTTTATCCTTACGCTCATAATGCATCACGTAGTAGGTTTTAGGATCTCCTTTTGCGGTGGAGTCACCTACGTAGGTCACGTGATAATCGCCCATCTGTATCTGCACGTCTTTCGGCAGCATAATGTTTTCGCGTGGGTTCTGTTTACTTTCCTTGCGGAAGAAGCCATCGTTGAGCATCTTCATCCGGTCGATGGAGATCACCTCCATTTTGGAAGAAGAAATCAGCGCGCCCAGCAGCACCATACCGAAACCGATGTGGGCCACAGAAGCGCCGGCGTTTTTCAGTTTCCCTTTCAGGCCGCTGAAGATGTAGGTGAAGTTGCCGGCAATCGCATAGATGCTGGCAAACAGCATGATATAAATGGCGGTGAGGAAGCCTGCACCGTAGTTATCGTAAGTGATGGGGCCTTTCCAGGCGATCAGGGCGGTGAACAATACCGCCAGCGCTGTCGGCAGCCAGATTTTACGGGTAAAGAACCCTTTGGGAGTGTCTTTGTATTTCAGGAACTGCACCACGGCTGTCAGCACACCCAGTACGATCGCTATCCAGATCTGGATTTTGTTGTAGTGGAACATCACATCTGACGGCGGTGCGATGTCGTCCATTTTAAACAGTCCTTTCAGGCCGGTGAAAGCCAGCAGTTGGTTCCATACCGGTATGGAGGTGGTGAAAGTGATCTGGATGGCGGCGATCAGCAGGATCAGCGAGCCCACAAACAGCCAGAATTCACGGGAGTAGGTGCTCTCCTCTTTATTGTTGCCCGGGATTTCTTTCCGGCGTGCGATCAGCAGGAAGATAGAAGGCACGGTGAACACAAATATGGTAAACAGCAGCTGGGCGGTCATACCCATATCGGTGAAAGAGTGCACGGAAGTATCGCCCAGTACGCCGCTCTTCGTGAGGAAGGAGGAGTACAGGATGAGAACGTAAGAGATAAAGAAGAAAAACACGGTGGATTTGAGGGCGTGACCGGTGTGTTTGTAGGCCAGCAGGGTATGCAGGCCTGCCACCATGGTCAGCCAGGGCACCAGGGAAGCGTTTTCCACAGGGTCCCAGCCCCAGTAGCCACCGAAGTTGAGTGATTCATATGCCCAGGCGGCGCCCATCATGATACCGGTACCCAGCAGCGCTACCGCGAAGAGGGTCCATGGCAGCACGGGTTTTACCCAGCCGGTGTAATCGCGGGTCCAGAGGCCGGCGAAAGCGAAGGCAAACGGGATGATCATGGAAGCGAAGCCAAGGAACAGGATGGGTGGGTGGATCACCATCCAGTAGTTCTGCAGGGTGACGTTGAGGCCATTGCCATCATGGATATGCTGCATATAGTCCGCCTGCTGGAAGATCGGCGCGGCCTGGTTTTCAGGGGCCTGTCTCAGTAACATGAACGGATTGCTGCCTACTTTATAGCCCAGGATGAAGATACCGAGCAACATGCTCGCAAAGATCACCTGTGCCAGGGAGAACACGGTCATGACCGGTGCTTCCAGGTTTTTGGAAGTACGGATGAGGATAATACCGAGTACGCTGTTCCAGATACTCCAGAGCAGGAAGCTGCCTTCCTGGTCGGACCAGAGACTGGAGAGCAGGTATTGAACCGGCAGGTCGCGGGAAGTATTGCGCCAGGCGTATTTATATTCGAAATAGTGATTGCTGAGGATATATAGAAGGCAACTGAATACAGCGATCACGGCGGCTGACTGGACCACGAAGGACCAGCGGGCCAGTTTTTTCCATGAATCACGTACCAGTGGCTCTTTGACTTTAACAGCGTTATAATAAGAGATCGTGGCTACCAATGATGCTACAAATGCCAGAATAGCGAAGAAATGGCCCAGTTGGCCCGGCAATAAGTGTTCCCCTTCAAATTTCATGAGAAAATGGTATATAGATTGAAGAATTTAAATATTTTATTATATAGCTATTGGCAGATTGAAAATCAATTCAAATAACTAATGGATAAAATATTTAACCCCGAGTATTATTAAAGCTGTTTGTTGCTCACCACTACCTGATCGTCTTTATACTTAGACGGGCACTTCATGAGTATTTTGCTGCAATGGAATTCATTTCCCTGCATTTTTCCGGTGAGGACCACGGATTCCGATTTTTCAAAATCTGTAGGTTTGGCGCCGTAGAAAACGACTTTGCGGGTTTCGCCTGATTTATCGTGTACGTAGAAGCTGAATAAGTTGGCATCCTTCAACGGATCGTAGTGCATCGCCTGTAAAGTGTCCAGCTTGCCGATCACATGGAACTCCTTTCCTTCTTTCTCGCGTGCGGTGGCAAAGGTTTCATAGGTACTGAAATCGCCTACCATGGTTACAATCACCCCTATTGCAACCGCAATTACCACCAGCAGAATAATATTTGTTTTTTTCATATGAAAATTATCTTCCCTATTGTTGTGACACAGGCTGTAAAATCCGCTACCAGCAACGCTTCCCCATTTATCTTACCCTACCTGCATTTATCTCTTTCCAATTCACGGGGCAAAATTAACGCAAAATGACCGTCTTCCGACAAAATTTATATAAAAGGTAATTCTTTTTATGGGAAGGGGGACTGTAAGTAAACATAATCCTATCTTTGCGCGGAATTTTGAAAAGTAAGATTATATCATGGCTGATTTATCTCAATTTGACCCTAACTCGGTGGGGTTGTTGTCCAACAACATTTTTGGTTTACCTTTTTCCGAAGAAGAGGCCCGACTGGTATTGCTGCCTGTGCCCTGGGAAGTGACTGTTTCTTACAGCAATGGTACCGCACGCGGACCGGAACATATTTTCCGGGCTTCCTTCCAGGTAGACCTCTATGATGCCGACGTAAAGGATGGCTGGAAACAGGGCTTCTTCATGCGCGAGCCGGACAAACACCTGCTGCTGCGCAGCGACTACCTGCGTAAGGAAGCGGAGCTGTACCTGAAATTCCTCACCGAAGGCGGAGATATCTCTGAAAATGAATTTCTGAAGAAAACGCTGGTAGACGTGAACAACGGCACCCGCGCCATGAATGAGTGGGTGTACACCCAAACCAAACAGCTGCTGGAAAAAGGCAAGCTGGTAGCGCTGATCGGTGGTGATCACAGCACCCCGCTGGGCTTCTTCAAAGCCATCGGCGAACAAAAGGGTGATTTTGGCATTCTCCAGATAGATGCCCACTGTGATCTGCGCGATGCCTATGAAGGCTTCCACTACTCCCACGCCTCTATTATGTACAATGCGCTGGCAGAAGTGCCGCAACTGACCAAACTGGTACAGGTAGGCATCCGCGACTATTGTGAGGAAGAAGTGGACTACATCAACAACAGCAATGGCCGTGTTGTGACTTTCTTCGATAAAAACATCAAAGAACGCCAGTTTGAAGGCGAAACCTGGAAAGCTATCTGCGACAGCATTATAGAAACACTGCCGCAACAGGTATATATCAGTTTCGATATCGACGGGCTCGATCCCAAACTGTGCCCGCACACCGGCACCCCGGTAGCCGGCGGTTTTGAAGCGGAGCAGATCTATTACCTTTTCAAACGTTTGATCGCCAGCGGCCGTCAGCTGATTGGCTTCGACCTTAACGAAGTGAGCGCTTCCCACGACGACTGGGACGCCAACGTAGGGGCACGCGTACTGTTCAAACTCTGCAACCTGTTGGTGAGCGCTAATTCATAAGCTTATGTATAGTCTGCGTATCCTGCACCCTAATACAGCCAGCAGGCTGCGGCTCCTGCCCGTTATGCACGGACTGGCAGGCATCCTGTTCCTGTTTGATGCCATCGGCATTTACAAAGGTCTTCAGCCCAACTGGCTGCTGGTAGGCTTTTTTATGGTCGTAGGCCTTGCTTCCCTGGCCTTCCCGTTTGTGGTGAAGCGCACGCGGAAATTCAGCGAGATCAACAGTATCGCCAGGCTGATACAGGCTTTCATCTGTATCAGCGGCAGCTTATATTTTCTTGGACATCAGCAACCTGTTACCGGGCTGCTGATGTTCGTCGTAGGCCTGGGCATGGCCTACATCGGCTGGATGGAATACAAAATATTCCAGCCGGTACACGTGAAGATGGACAACACCGGTATCGTACTGCCAACTACCTTCTCTGAGAGACGGATTGGCTGGAACGAGCTGAATAATGTAATTTTGCGTAATGACCTGTTCACCATGGATTTCAAATCCAATAAAATCATCCAGCTGGAAGTGCTGGACGAGCCCGGACAGGAACAACGTGAAAAAATGAACGGATTTTTCCGGGAAAGACTTGGATAGATTTTGGAATTTTTTGATTTACGATTTTCTGATTTTGAGGATAGTAAACCAGCTGCTTTAAATCGCGAAATCCGTAAATCCCCAAATTTCAAAATTGTAAATTTATTATATGCTGAAACAAACACCTTACATATTATACTCCGACGGGAAAGGAAACATCTTTGAAGACACCTCCATGCACGTGGTAGGCCGTAGTGGCTGGGATGCCTTTCCAATTGATCCCGAAGAGTGGATCGAACTTCCTGAAGGCGGTAATCTGTATGAACTGCCCGGCCGCCGTGGTATCGGTATCGATGCCGCTTCCGGCGAAATGGGCCTGTGTGACAAAGGTTGGGCCGTAGCGGCGTTCATTCCGCCTGCCCATACCGGCTTTTACCTGGCAGCCTATGAAACCATGCCTGACGCTCCCACCCTGCCCCTGTTTTGTTACACGGCAGTAGGCTGGCTCGATGGCAAATTCTATGTGCCTGCCACCCGCATTGAAGCCGACATCCGCCAGGAATGCGCCGGTTTCGACGCCAAAAAAGTAAAACAAGGCGTAAAACAACTGATGGACGCTTACCCGCATAACAGGCTGGTAAAGCATCTCGCGGAAAATTGCGCCCTCACTTATGAATGTCCTGCCGCCCGTAACTATTTTATGGGTAGATGGGAATGCCCGATCCCTTCCTCTCCGGCCTGTAACGCCAACTGCGTAGGCTGTATCTCTTTCCAGCCGGAAGACGAAACCATCGTGTCCACACAGGACCGTCTCCGTTTCAAACCTACGGCGGAAGAAATTGTGGAATATACCGTGCCCCACCTGGAAACGGCCCCCTTCCCGATCGTAAGCTTCGGCCAGGGCTGTGAAGGTGAACCGCTGCTGATGTGGGAAACCATCCGTGAGTCTATCCTCGAGATACGTAAACATACGCCTAAAGGCAGCATCAATATCAACACCAACGGCAGCAAGCCCGACGCTGTACGCGCCCTCTGTGAAGCAGGTCTCAACAGCATCCGGGTGAGCCTCAATTCTGCCCAGGAAAAGTATTACACGCCGTATTACCGTCCCAACAACTACAAATTCGAGGACATCATCGAAAGCCTGAAAGTGGTGCGGGAATTTAACGGGTGGACTTCCATCAACTATTTCGTTTTTCCGGGGATGACCGATACCGAAGAGGAATATGAAGCCCTGCGCACGCTGATCCGGGAAACCGGCCTGAATATGATCCAGTGGCGTAATTTCAATATCGATCCCGACTGGTACCTGGGCAAACTGGGTATTACCGAGCCGGGTCCCTGCATGGGCATCAAACAATTACAGGAAATGATCCATGAAGAATTTCCGGACGTGAAGTTTGGTTATTTTAATCCGCCGATAGAACGTATCAAAGGCGATTACATGGCAGATTTCGCTCACTAAAGCGCTACTTCCTCCCACTCACTGATAAAGCCGCTCCTTTGCGCGTTCTCTTGCCCGAAACGGTATTGACGCGCATAGGCAGACGGCGACATACCCGTTACTTTCCGGAATACCCGGTTAAAGGTGATCGGATTGTTGTACCCCGTTGCATACGCCACAGAAGCAATACTTTCCGCGTCGCCGTTGATGATTTTCTTACAGGCCGCGTTGATACGGATTTCGTTGAGGAATTCGAGATAGGTTTTGCGGGTGTGTTTCTTAAAGTATTTACAGAAGGCGTAGGTTGTGAGATGCGCCACAGAAGCGATCCTCGCCAGCGAGATGTTTTCTGCGTAATGTTCCAGCGTGTATTGGTAGATATCGTTCATCCGCAGTCCTTCCGACTCGCTGTAGGCGTGCCGCAGGAAGCCGGTGGACAGTGATTTCCAGTCCTTCACCTGCCGGGAAAAGTAGGTCAGCAGCGACATGAAAGCGAACAGTCTCTCCGCTCCGGTGAGTTTACAGAGCCGCATGATTTCGGCGGCCGTTTTTTCCTCGTAAGCGGCGGGCAGTTGCAGGCTGGAGCGGGTCAACTGCAGGAACTTGCGGACTGTTTCCAGCTCCGGCAGTGCCAGCATGCCTTTCAGCGCGTTGTCATGATCGAAGAAAATATGGATGGCGTGGATGTTCTTTTCTTTCAGGTTTTCAAAATAGCGGGCGTCGCCTTTGAACATGTGTGGCTGGTTGGCGCCGATCACATATATATCGCCGGCTTTGAACGGCTGGGTGTAACTGCCCGCAATCAGCGTGCCCTCCCCTTTGATGATCAGGGTGAGCTGCGCCTCTTTATGACGGTGCAGGTAATTATAAAAATAAGGAAGTATGTCCTCCTGGATGACGACAGACCCTTCCTCCGCTACCGGAACAGTAAATTGAATTACTTTCATTTACCAATTTTACTCCTTTTTGGGCAAAATTAGTTATTCCCGGACAATATCCGTTAAGTGTTGAACAATTACGCTGCCATCAGTTTCTCCGTCCGGGCCCGCTTCCGTTGCAGCCAGCGGAACCCTAATGCAGACAGCACGCAGCCGCCGGCAGTAATAGCCCACCAGGAGGTAAACCCGACATGTTCCACCACAAAAGCGCCGCTGGTGGGCGACACCACAGTGGCCAGCGAATAAGAGATCGTATACAGTGCCGCATATTGTCCGCGGTTATGGTCCTGGCTGCGGCTGATCCAGAAACTGTTCATGAAAGGCAGGCAAAGCATTTCCCCGAAGGTGACCACCATCATAAACACCGCCGCGATGCCCCATACCGGCGGCAGCACACAGAGCAGCACATAGGCGAGGCACACCATCATGGCGCCCCTGGACACATACACCAGGTTGGGCAGTTTACCATCCAGGTGATGGATCATCACCATTTCCACCATCACGATCAGCAGGCCGTTGAGCGACATATTCAGCCCGATAGCCCATTCCTGCAGGTGTATTACCTCTTTGAAATACAGGGGTACCATGCTCGAAAACTGGAAGAGACAGATAGCGTTGATCATGCCGAACAGCAGGAACCAGAGGTACAGGCTGTCTTTCCATACGCTGTCCGTCTGCCCCGTGGCGACGGCCTTTTCCGGTTTGGCCGGCGCCGGCACCGGTGGCAGGAAAATCCGCATCAGCACCGCTGCTACGATACAGGTGCCGCCATCCACCCAGAACAGCCACTGGTAGCTGATACTGGCCAGGAAGCCTCCCAACGCCGGTCCTACCGACCAGCCGAGGTTGACCGCCAGCCTGTTGAGCGAATAAGAGCGGGTACGGTTCTGCGGCGCGCTATAGGCCGCAATGGCAATGCTGTTGGCCGGACGGAAGGCGTCTCCCACGGAGCTCAGCACAAATACGCAGATGCATATCTGCGGAAAGGTGCGCATCTGTCCCAATAAAATAAGCAATACGCCGTTAAAGAGGAGACTCCAGAACTGGACCTGGTAAAAGCCGATACGGTCAGACAGCCAACCGCCCAGTAAAGCGCCTACGATAGCGCCGGTACCGAAGCAGGCCATGACCAGCCCGGCCTGTGCGATGGAAAAATGCAGGTGCGCCGTCAGATAAACTGTGAGGAAAGGAACCACCATGGCGCCGCTGCGGTTGATCAGCAGTACCAGCGACAACCACCAGGTAGCTGCCGAAAGTCCGGTGTAGGCGTTCTGGTAAAGACGGATAGTTTGTTTGAGCAAATTCATACAACAGCCGCAAAATAAAATGCAACAAATAGGATTAACAGCATAGTTTTTGCAAAGATGATAAATTCAGATCGCTGTATCTATATTTTTTTTCATTCAAAAGTTTAACTTTGACGCTTACTGGCGCTTAATCAGCTATCATGGAGGAAAACAACCGTAAAAAAAATATTCAGGCATTAGGAGTCACCATCGGCGTACATGCGCTGCTGTTAGTAGCACTGGTATTTGCCGGTTTCTCGGCGCCTCCGCCCCTGCCTGACCAGGACCTGGGGATGGAAGTCAACCTGGGCACCTCCGATGAAGGGATGGGCGATGAACAGCCGCTCAACCCGAATCCTCCCAGTGCAGCGGAATCCACTCCTGCCCCGGCGGAAAGTGAACCGGCTGCCACTGAAAAAGATAACAGCGCACCACAGGAAGTAGCCACCCAGGATGATGAAGAAGCACCGGAGATAAAAAAACCGGAGAAGCCGGTTGAAAAACCGAAAGAACTGCCTAAAAAGCTGGAGCCCAAGCCGGTCACCAAACCGGTGAAGAAACCGGCCGCAGAGCCCAAACCTACACCTCCTGCACCCAAACCTCAGCCCAAAGCAGTTTATTCCGGCGGCAGCAGCACCAATGCCAACAGCGGCAACGGCGCACAAGGCTCCAATAATTCCACCGGCGAGGGTAATACCGGCAAACCCGGCGACAGGGGCCAGCTCAATGGCGACCCTAACGCCAAAGGCTACACGGGCGGTGGCCTCGGTGGCGGACGCTCCGACTTCCGCCTCAATGGACGTAATCTTATCAGCCGGCCGAGCGTTACCTACGACGGCACCGAGTCCGGTTATATCGCAGTTAATATCAAAGTAGACCAGAAAGGGAACGTGATCGCCGCTACCTTCAGCATGAAAGGCTCCACCCTTAGCAACCCGCAGCTGATAGACATTGCGCGGAAAGCTGCACTTAACGGTCAATTAAAATACAATGCCAATCCGGACGCACCCGAAGTGCAGTTCGGCACTATCCGTTTTTACTTTAAAGCAGAATAACGACCATATCAATTTTTGATTTACTGATTCTTTGGCCAGTGTAGAGGAGAGAGATCAAACATGCCATCTCCAGGCATCTTTTTGTCTTGTTCAACCGGGGAATCGTATATCAAAGCGAACCAATATTATTGAGAAACCTGTCTTTTTTTATTAGCCAACGATGAGAATGCACCGAATCCTGTTCAGCACTATTCTATTTTTATGGCCGGCATACGCCGCCGTGGCCCAGACATTTCCCGGCTACAATACCAGCAATTATGCCGGTATCCACGGGGTACTCTCCAATCCTGCCAGCGCGGCCGGGTATCGTTATAAATGGGACGTGAACATTATCGGCGCCGACGTGAAAGGGGGCAACACCTACATGAAAGTACCCAAGTCCATCCTGTTTAATCCACCTCCCCGCAACAAATGGGAGCGTAACCGGGATTATTTCCTCGATACCACCGCCAACCGCCGCCAGAACGGATGGGGTATGGCTGAAATAGTGATGCCTTCTCTATTATACGCCATCGATGAAAAACAATCCGTTTCTTTTGTATGGCGCGTACGTGCCAGCGCCAGCGGCGGCAATCTGCCTACCCCGCTGGCCAACTTTTTCGGCAACGACTATCCCAACATCCAATACCGTGGTAAAAACCTGAACATAGAAAAAGCAGGCGTAGGCGCCCATATCTGGAATGAACTGGGCTTCAGCTACGCCCGCACCATCCGTGAAGGCTATACCAGCCGCTGGAAAGCCGGCGTAACAGTAAAGCTGTTGAGCGGCATCGCCGCCGGTTACGCGCAGGTGGCCAATGCCAGTTTTGTACTCAACGACAGGCGGAATGCAGACATTACCGGCGGTACCCTGCGGTATGCCTACAGTGAAGAACTGGACCACTGGCAGAAACCGTATACCCGCAATCTCCAGCTCTTTCATAACAACGGTGTAGGCTTCGACCTCGGCGTTATCTATGAGTACCGCCCCGACAACGGCGGCTTCGGCCAGTTCGAAGGTACCGATGCAGACGAATATAAATTCCGCCTTGGCTTGTCACTCAACGATATCGGCCGCATCAAATATCAAAAAGGCGCCAATAACACCGATCTCGATCTCCGCAAACAGGACATCAACCCAAATGCCATCACCTACAAGGACAACGAGAGCCTGAAACAATACTCCACCCGGTTGAACCGCTATTTCACGCCTATCCCCAGCGATGACAGCAGCTTTGTCATGGCTTTACCTGCTTCCCTCCAGCTGATGGGCGATTATAACATCGACGGCCGCTTCTTTGTGAGCGCCAACGCCATCATCGCGCTGAATGCAGGAAAAAACGGGATGGCCAGAACATATGCCATGACCCAGGTGTTAATTACACCGCGGTACGAAACCGAACTGTTTGGCGCCTATATGCCGTTTGTAGTAAACCACAACGGACAGGCAGATGTAGGGGCAGGCTTCCGTATCGGGCCACTGGTACTGGGATCTTACAGCCTTTTTACCACGCTTTTCCAACATCGCATCAACCATACAGATGCTTTCGTAGCTTTGCGGATCAACCCGGGCATGTTGGGTAAAGGCAACAAAAACAAAGGCCAGCTGGGATGCCCGGTAAATTATTAATTTACCTTTATGAATGCATATCAGGAAGCACTGGACTATCTCTACGGGCAACTGCCCATGTTTACCAAAGTAGGGGCCAGCGCTTATAAAACAGACCTGCATAATACGGTCGCTTTATTACAACAGCTCAACAATCCGCAACATACCTTTAAAACCATACACGTTGCCGGGACTAACGGTAAAGGCTCTACCAGCCATATGCTGGCGGCCATCCTGCAGCAGGCAGGTTATAAGACCGGCCTGTACACTTCCCCGCACCTCCTGGACTTCCGCGAGCGTATCCGTATCAACGGGCAGGTAGCGCCGGAGGACTTCGTGGTGAACTTCACCAACAATATGCGGCCGTTCATAGAAAGCATTGCGCCTTCCTTTTTCGAGCTGACCGTGGCCATGGCCTTCCAGTATTTTTCACAGGAGAAAGTGGACATCGCGATTATAGAAGTAGGACTGGGCGGCCGGCTGGACAGCACCAATGTGATTACGCCGGAGCTGTCTGTCATCACCAATATCAGCTTTGACCATAAAAATATCCTGGGCGATACCCTTCCCCTGATCGCTTCCGAAAAAGCCGGCATCATCAAAGCCGGTGTGCCGGTTGTAGTCAGCGAAACACAATCCGAAATACAATGGGTGTTCCGCGACAAGGCCGCCGAAACCGGCTCCCCTCTTCACTTTGCAGACCAGGAATGGATGGTGGACGGCAGTCTTATTAAAGACAATCATCTTCAGCTAACGTTACTGGACACACGAAAAGGGACCATGCATAATATCCGGCTGGACCTCAGCGGGCAGTACCAGGAAAAAAATGTGATGGGCGTGTTGTCGGCCGTCAGGCTGTTGCAGCAACAGGGCTGGCATATTACGTGGGACCATGTGCTGGCGGCGTTGTCACATGTGCGTAAGCTCACCGGGTTGCGGGGCCGCTGGGAAGTGGTCAGCGAACATCCGCTCACGGTAATGGATGTAGGGCATAATGAAGCCGGCATCCGGGAGGTGGTACAGCAGCTGGAGCATGTCAACTACCAGCAGCTGCATATTGTCACCGGTTTTGTAAAAGATAAAGAGGTGGATAACGTATTGCCGCTGTTCCCCGCCACGGCTACCTATTATTTCTGCCGGGCACAGATACCACGGGCCCTGGATGAAGTAGCGCTGGCGGAGATGGCTGCGCAGCACGGACTGCAGGGCCGGGCCTACGCGTCAGTACAGGCAGCGTTGCAGGCAGCGCGGCAACATGCCAAACCGGAAGATATGATCCTGGTATGCGGCAGTTTCTTTATTGTGGCAGAAGCGATGTAATTATTTCATTTCCATACGTCCCATGTGCAGCAGCGCGTAACAGAGGCCTGTCACATGCAGGCTGTGGACTATTTTATTGTCCAGTATCAGCTGTTGCACTTCGGGAACAGACATCAGCACCACTTCAATTTCTTCGTTGTGGTCCAGCTGTTGTTCTTTCACTTTACGGCCGCCGGTAGCGAGGAACATATGTGTGTAGTTGTTACTGGAGGCCGTATTGGCAGCCACCTTCCCCAATGGGATCAATTCTTTGAATTCATAGCCGGTTTCTTCCAGCAGTTCGCGTTCCATGGCAAACTCCGGAGAGGGATCTGTGGCGTCCATGGTACCGCCGGGGATTTCCAGCAACGTCTGACCGATCCCCTGCCGGTATTGGCGGATCATGATCACCTGGCCGTCTTCCGTGAGGGCTACGGCATTTACCCAGTCGTTGTATTCCAGTACGTAGTAAGGTTCTACAATGGTCCCCTGCGGGGTAATACATTTGTCTTTACGCGCGGTTAACCAATCGTCTTTGAAAAGATATTCAGACGACAGCAGTTTCCAGTCCATATTCATAATAATACTTTACCAGTTCATGCGTTCCTTCAGTCCCTGTATATGGCCGAGGTGGTGCTTTCCGTGCCAGGCATAGTTAGCGGCTACGGTTTTCATATTAAAGCGCCGGCCATGTTCCGGGTGAATGAAAGAGCGTTCCCATTGTTCGGGTGTCAGGCGGTCCATAAGGTTGGCCCAACGGGTGTGCAGGGCATGCAACAGCGTGACAGACACATTGATGGGTGTATTTTTCACGTCTTCCAGTTCAGCCCATGCCGCTTCATCGTATGGTTTAATAATAGGTTTCTCTTCTGTCAGTGCCATTTTCATGCGGGTAATAGCGTTGATATGGCTGTCTGCCAGATGATGTACCACCTGTGTGATATTCCAGCCGCCGGGCCGGTAGGGCTTCTGCAGCTGGAAAGCGTCCAGGTTTTGCACGGCCATTTCCACCAGGGTGGGCAGGTCGCGGATATCGTTGATATACTCCCGCAGCATGGCGGGACTATAATCCGGCAGCGGTTCAAAACGACCAATAGGATATTGTAATGCTTCCATAAGCGGGTTTATTAAGACTCGCGAAGATCTTTCCCGGTAAGATGGATAAATACATCTTCCAGGTTGGCCTTCTTCACTTCTTTGCTACGCTCGAACCCTTTGGATACGAGGTTATCGATGAGGGCGTCGGGCGAGTCGATAGCGATCACCTGTCCGCTGTCCACGATGGCGCAGCGGTCACACAGAAATTCAGCTTCGTCCATATAATGGGTGGTGATCACCACGGTGGTGCCCTGTGCCCTTACCTGCAGGATCAGGTCCCACAGATTGCGTCTTGCCTGTGGATCGAGGCCGGTAGTGGGCTCGTCGAGGAAGATGATGCGGGGCTTGTTGATCAGCGTGGTGGCAATAGAGAAACGTTGTTTCTGGCCACCGGAGAGTTCTTTGTATTTCGCTTTTGCCTTGTCTTCCAGGTTGAAGAGGCGCAGCAGCTCGATAGGCTGTACCGGCTGGTTGTACAGGCCGCCGAACATCTCGATGAGTTCTACGAGATTGAGCCCGGGGTAATACCCGGAGCTCTGCAGCTGTACGCCGATGATTTTTTTAATATCGTTGGGAGCGGTGTCCAGGTCGAATCCGCCGACGGTCACCTGGCCTTCCGTTTTTTCGCGTAATGTTTCAATGATCTCAAGGGTGGTGGACTTACCGGCGCCGTTAGGGCCTAACAGACCGAATATCTCATGTTCGTACACGTCAAAGCTGATACCCTTTACTGCGGTGAATTCCCCGTATTTTTTCACCAGGTTCCTCACCTCAATGATCTTGTTCTTTTCCATGCCACCAAATTATAAAAGATTTACGGATTTTGAGATTTACAGATTTTCAAATTTGGGGGTTTGGGATGACGAGCACCCAGAAACATTTTTTATTTTAATATCTAAATATTTGATTATTATATTTATTAAAATAAAGGGTAGGTTCCGCTCTTTAAATCCCGAAATCCTAAAATCTGTAAATCCTAAAATCCGTAGTTCAGTTAGTGCTTAATGAACACTTGTGTAAAGAAGGTGATCCTTCCTTTACCGGCGGTGCCGATACCGATCATGTTATAGTCCCCCAGCATATTGCGCCGGTGGCCCGGACTTTTGATCCAGCCATCCACAACGGCCTGGGCGTCGAGGGTGCCATAAGCCACGTTTTCCGCGGCGGCGCCTACCCTGCCCATCTTTTTGGTGATGTAGGCCACGCGGTCCTCAAAACCTTCGTGCCCGAAACCGGTGCTGCCGTTAGCCATATCGCGGCTGTGGCGGCGTGCCTGCTGGCTGATGGTTTCATCCAGCTGCAACGGTTTCAGCCCTTTGGACTGACGGAATTTGTTGGTGTAATAGAGGATTTGTTCATCGAGACTTCCTCCTGTTGCGGTGCTGTCTGCACGGCTGGTGGCACGTGAACACGCGCTTACCTGGAATGCGGCAAACATGGCGAGCAGTAGTACAAGGACACTGCGGCTTTTCAAAATGGACATAAAATTGATGGTTAATAATGATAACTAACAGCGTGTAAGCAAGCGCTGTACCAAATTATCCAGCGTGGATAAATTGTTGGGAGCGCTTTCAAAAAACGAAGGCCCGGACGTCGCTATTGTACGCCCGGGCCTTTTTTGATATGCAATTAACAAAGCGTGTTTCCGCTATTTGTTCATGATGTCTTTCCAGGTCTCCATCATGTTTTTGGAACCGATAAAAATGGGCACCCGCTGGTGCAGCTGTACCGGTTTCAGTTCCAGCAGGCGCTGACGGCTGTTGGCCATAGACATCCCGCCGGCCTTTTCCATGAGGAAAGACATGGGGTTACACTCGTAGCAGAGCCGCAGGCGGCCTGATTTGTACTTACCGAAGGCGGGATACATGAAGATACCACCCTGAATGAGCGTACGGTGTATTTCCGCTACCATGCAGCCTACAAAGCGGTGCCGGTAGATACGGTCGTTTTCATCCCTCGCCATAAAATGATCGATGGACTGGCGTACTTTCTCTTCATACAGGTGATAGTAACCTACGTTGACGGAGAAGATATCGCTTTCCGGCGGGCATTTCAGGTTGGGGTGCGACAGGCAGAACTCCCCGATGGAAGGATCGAGGGTAAAGCCCTGCACACTGCGGCGGGTAGCATATACCATCATCGTGGAAGATCCGTAGATGATATATCCGGCGGCAATCTGCTGGGTGCCCGGCTGCAGGAAGTCCTCCAGGTTACACTCCTCTCCTTCCGGCGACAGGCGGCGGTATACGGAAAAGATAGTGCCGATGGACACGTTTACATCAATATTGCTGGAGCCGTCCAACGGATCGAGCAATACTACATATTTGGATTTTTTAGAGTGTTCGTCATTGAAGGCGATAAAATGCTCTTCTTCCTCAGAAGCGCACCCGCAGCAGTAAATACTGGTGCGCAGTGAGTTGATAAACTGTTCGTTGGCAAATTCGTCGAGCTTCTTTACGGATTCCCCCTGAACATTGGTCTTTCCGGCTTCGCCGAGGATATCGGCGATACCGGCCTTGTTTACCTCCACATTTACCCTTTTAGCCGCCAGGCCAATATCACGCAGTAAGCCTGACAACTGGCCGGTAGCACCGGGATAGTTACGTAACTCCTGGATGGTGAATTCATCCAGCGTCATTACTTTTTCCTTGTGATTCATAACGTTATTTCAGTTTTCCGGGACGAAATTAACGGAATAAGCGCTTATTTTAAAGGAAATGTCATTTCTCTGTAAACAGATTTTAAAACAATTCTAAACTTGCCGTACTTTGCCAAATAATTTTTAAAA
Source organism: uncultured Chitinophaga sp. (assembly GCF_946479755.1). The sequence goes on from NZ_CAMLHC010000016.1 coordinate 59,668, forward strand.
GGACAAACTATCATATGAAGGTTTTCAAGTTTGGCGGCGCAAGTTTAGAAAGTGTTGAACGCATTAAGCAAGTAGCACAGATCGTCCAGTCATTTCCGGACGACAAACTCCTGATCGTTATCTCTGCCATGGGGAAAACGACCAATGAACTCGAAAAGGTGGCACAGAACTTTTACATGCGTAAAAGGGAAATAGCCGCCCAGCTGTTGTACAATGTGGAACAGCAACATATCCAGGTGGCCGAGTCCCTGCTGGGCACCCGCGAGCATCCGCTCTTCGTGCAACTGCAGCAGTTCTTTACCGAAGCGGAATGGACGCTGGGCGAAAAACCGCTGCGGGCATATGATTACTACTACGATCAGCTGGTAGGCATGGGCGAACTGCTCAGCACTGCCATCGTCAGCGCCTTCTTTAACACCATAGGCTTATCCAATACCTGGGTGGACGTCCGGGACGTGTTCCGCACAGACGATAACTTCCGGGACGCCAATATCGACTGGACTTTTACCCAGAAACAGGTAACGGAAAAAGTAGTGCCGCTGTTCAACCAGACCAATATCGTCATTGCGCAGGGCTTCATCGGCAGCACCGACCAGAACGAAAGCGTTACACTGGGCAGGGAAGGCTCCGACTATTCCGCCGCCGTATTCGCCAACATGCTCGACGCCGAAAGCCAGACCATCTGGAAAGACGTAGAAGGTCTCAAAAACGCTGACCCGAAACTGTTCCCCAATACGGTCAACATCCCGGAGATCAGCTACGGCGAGGTGATTGAAATGGCCTACTACGGTGCGCAGGTGATCCACCCGAAGACCATCAAACCCCTGCAGAACAAACAGATCCCGTTGCTGGTGAAATGTTTTCTCGATAAGAACCTGCCCGGCACCATCATCAAGGAACAGGCAGACACCCGTCAGCTGCCGCCCATCATCGTACTGAAAAGAAACCAGGTACTGCTGACGCTGACGTCCAAAGACTACGCGTTTATCACAGAAGATAAAATCAGCGACATCTACGAAACGTTCCATCGCCTAAAAGTGAAGATCAACCTGATGCAGAACGGGGCCATCACCTTCTCCTGCTGCATTGACCACAACCCGGAAAAGATTGAGCTGCTGATAAAGGCGCTGCATAACGACTTTAAAATTTCCTATAACGAAGCGCTGGAACTGCTGACCGTACGTTATTACCAGGACGGCCTCCTCGAGGACCTCAGCAACCACCACACCGTACTGCTGGAACAACGTTCCAAAGTAACCGTGCAACGGCTGCTCAAGAAATAACTTCTCGCCAGGCGCGCTAAGTGCTTGCCCGCGTTTTAAGATAATTAAGAGCGCAAAGACTTGAAGATCACCTTTTGCTGACTGTATTATAATTATACTGTCAGGTGATCAATCGCTCTTTGCGCTCTTACTTAAAACCTTAGCAAGCTTTGCGAGAAAAAACCGTTTATCCCCGGATTTTAACAACCATACCATTCCCCGTTTCCAAATCAATTCCCTGCTTAATTTTACATTGGTTTCCACTGCTTTGAGATCGGAACAGGTGCCCTCCAGCCCCCACAGGAAATTTTTTTTTGCCCGGAGGTGCAACCTTTTTCAGGGAGGGTCGTCTTTAAGATGTAAAAAGTGCTATAAGATGAAAAAAGCCGCCCTGTTACTGATAGTTACCAGCTGTATCGCGTTAGTTCTTGCCAGCAAGGACCTGCTGAAAGATATGGCGCCGATGCAGAGCAGTTCTCCGGACATACTGCCTTTATTCGTGATAACAGACGCCAATTGGCCCGGTGCGCTGCCCGCCCGCCAGGCTGATGCCGATGTTACCCCTGATAATGCGCAGCTGCGGCCAAAACCTATTCAAGATGCTGTAAAAACTATTATCGATATATACCATTCACAAAACCAGATCCGGCAGTAATCAACAGACTGTCTCCTAATCAACTTATTGGAATCGCTTCTGAGAAAATCTAAACGGTCGTATGAAAAAATTCATCATCGTGCTGGGGATACTTATGTCCGCTGTCATGTACGCTTTTGCACAAAAAAACCCCACCGGCACTATTTCCTTTAAAATAACAGACGCTACCGGCAAACCGCTTCCTTTCGCCAGTGTGCTTTTGCGCAAAACACAGGACTCTGCACAGGTAAAGGGTGAGATGTCTTCCGAATCCGGCGAAGGCCGTTTCGAAAAAATAGCTTTCGGCCGGTACTTCCTGCAGGTATCCCAGATGGGCTTTACCACGCAATATGCCGCCAATTTTACGATAGACGCCTCCCATACGACTGTTGCGGTACCGGCCGTAGCGCTGCAGCCATTGTCTAAAAGCCTGCAAACGGTGAATGTGACCGCCCCCCGGCCCTTTATTGAGAAAAGTGCCGGCAAAACGGTGCTCAACGTGGAAAGCAGCGTGACCGCCGTCGGCAACAGCGCGCTCGACATCCTGAAAAGAGCTCCCGGCGTGCAGATTGACAATAATGAAAACGTGAAAATGAAAGGACAGACCGTGACTGTGATGATCGACGGAAAGCTCACCTACCTCAGCGGGGAAGACCTGACCAACCTCCTGAAAAATACCCCCGGCGAGTCCATCTCCCAGATAGAAATTCTCACCAGCCCCTCCGCGAAGTACGATGCCTCCGGCAATGGCGGTATCATCAACATAAAAACAAAAAAAGGCAAACTCACCGGCATCAACGGTACCGTGAATGCCACCCTGTCGCAGTCCCGCTACGGTACCTACAGTGCCAATGGCACGTTCAACTGGCGCACCACCAAATTCAACCTGTTCGGCGACCTGGGCAGGACCGACCGTCCCTTCCAGATCACCCGCAAATACAGCAGGGCCTTCAATGACAAAGGCGTGGTGACCGAACAGACACAGGACATCTTCCAACGCAACCGCTTCCAGCGCAACGCCGCCAAAATCGGCTTCGATTATTTCCTGAACGACAAACATACCGTAGGCTTCATCGTGAACGGATTTAAAAACCGTTTCAGCAACGAAATTTTCAGCAACACCTACTTTATGAACAAGCCGGGCGCACCGGCAGATTCCCTGGTGAACTCCTACACGACCAACAACAACCATTTCAATAATATCGCCATTAACCTGAACTACAAAGCCATATTGGATACCGCAGGACGGGAATACAGTTTGGACGCCGACTTTGCCCGCTTCAACTCCGACAGGGCACTGGTGCTCAACGACAGTATGCTGGATGTAAAAAGTCAGCGGGTACGCAACCCCAACGGCATCCGCAACCAGGGCGGCACGCAGATCACCATCAAAAGCCTGAAAGGCGACTTCGCCTGGCCGCTGGGCAAAAACGGAAAAGTGGAAGCCGGCGTAAAAGCCAGCCTGGTGACCACTACCAACAGACTGGCCTATGATTCCCTCAAAAACGGCGAATATATCTTTGCTCCCAGCCAGAGCAATGAATTCAAATACCAGGAAGATGTGTATGCTGCCTACGCCAGCTACAAAAAACAACTGACGCCGAAAACCGGCATCCAGGCGGGCTTAAGAGTGGAAAACACCCAGTCGGACGGCTACTCCGTCACCCTTAAAAGCCAGGTAAAGCGCCATTATACCGATTTCTTCCCCAACCTTACTATCGATCAAAAACTGAACGATAACAACAAAATCAGCCTTGCCTACTCCCGTCGTATCGAACGTCCGGAATACGGCCAGCTGAACCCGTTCATGTTTTACCTCGACCGGTACACGTTCTTCAAGGGTAACCCCTACCTGCAACCGCAGTACACCAACAACGTGGAACTGGCGTATACCTTCAAAGACAAATACATCGCCACACTGGGATACAACCGCACCACCGATGTGATCAACGAATTCCTCTACCAGGACGACAGCGCCAAAACATCTACCAGCACACTGATGAACTACCAAAAAAGCCATGTGTACAGCCTCGCCGTAACACTGCCTTTCCAGGTCACCAAATGGTGGATGAGCGACAACAACCTGAACGCCGCCTATAACGACTACTACTTCACCAATAACAAGAACCAGCCGGAGATGACCAGCAGCTTCACTTACAGCTTCAACAGCACCAACACCATTACGCTGCCGAAAGATTTTAAGCTGGAAGTATCCGGATACTATAACTCTCCTTTTGTGTACGCCATCTTTAAAGGTTATAATGAATACAACCTGAACCTCGGCATACAGAAAACGTTCTGGGACAAAAAAGCCACCATTAAATTCAACTATAACAATATCCTGCGGAATGAGTCCTACAGGGGTATTGCGCAATACAGCAACCTGGCCCTGCACATCTTCAACACCTGGCAGTTCAGGACCGCCAGCATCTACTTCAGCTACCGCTTTGGCAACAGCAGCATTAAGGCTGCCCGCGAGAGGAAAACAGGTACCAGCGACGAGCAGAAAAGGGCAGGTTAAACGATCATTTTCATCATCTGCTGGATCAGTTGCATCATCGCGGTGGGATATACCCCCAGTCCTATCAGTACCAGCGTCAGCAACATCAGCGTGATATTACCGGCTACAGGCAGCGAGGGTTTGATATAGGTCACCTCCCCTGTAGCCGGTGCTTTAAACATCATGGCAATAATGCGGATATAATAATACAACCCGATCACACTGTTGATGACCAGCATAAACAACAGGAACCACATGTGGCCATTGACCCCGGCCATCACGATATAGAACTTACCGATAAAACCCGCCGTCAGCGGGATGCCCGCCAGCGACAGCAACATCGCGGTAAATACCGTTGCCACCCAGGGATAGCGCCAGAACATACCACGATAATCATCCAGTGTTTCCGCATCCTGCACACTGCTGCTCATCACAATCAGCACCCCGAACGCACCGATGCTGGTAATAAAATAAGCTACCAGGTAGAAAGAAATCGCTTCCAGCCCCGTTTGCACGCCGGAAAGAAAAGCAACCAGAATGTAGCCCATATGGGCGATAGAAGAATAAGCCAGGATACGTTTGATATTCTGTTGTGTCAGTGCCAGCCAGTTGCCCACGAACATGGAAGCCACCGCCACAATGGCCAGCATCCACCAGATCATCGAGTAGTCGTTGCCGTGAATATCCACGTAAAAACGGATCAGCACCACCAGCATGCCCCCTTTGGAGATAGTAGCGATAAAAGCTGATACCGGCAACGGCGCCCCTTCGTAAATGTCCGGCGCCCACATATGGAACGGCACTACGCCCAGTTTGAAACCGATGCCGATCAGCATCATGCCGAAGCCCGCCAGCACGGTGACCGGTATATATCCTGCCTGCCGCAATGCAGCGCCGATACCCGGAAAATCCATGTGCCCCGTAAACGCATATACGAGTGCCATGCCAAACAAGAGAAAGGCAGAAGACAACGCCGCCAGGATAAGGTATTTAATACCCGCCTCGTCTGAACGCTCCCGCGCCCTGAGATAGGCAATCAGCCCATACAGGCTGATGCTGAGTATTTCCAGGCCCAGGAACAGCGACATAAAATGACGGCTCACCACCAATACCAAAGCCCCGGTGGTGGCTAGCGGCAACAGGAGATAATACTCCTCCTTCCGCTCTTCCCTTTCTTCAAAATAATTGTAGGATAACAGCAGGATGATGAAACCCGAAGTGAGCACCAGCCCGGTATTAAAGAGCGAAAACTCGTCCACCACCAGCAGTGGCGGCACGGTATGCGGGATATACAGTGCCGCCGGGATGATAGCCGTCAGCGCCATCAGGTAGGCCAGCAAGGAAAAGGCGTACGTGATGCGGTGATTGCGTTTAATGGCAATCAGCAGCATGGAGATCACCACCGCGGTGAACAGGGTGATCAACGGCCCGAGGCTTATGAAATCAGCGAACGACATAATCAGTTTTTTGAGAGGTTTTCAAAACCGGTTGCGGATGTAATCCCAGTAAAAGAATGGCCATCACCAGCGCTACGATGATCACCAGTTCTCTTTTGTTGAGATCAGGCAAAGTATACTGCCGGGTGCTCTGCCCGAAAAAAACTTTCTGCATGATACGCAGGGAGTAAGCGGTGGCCACCACAAGGCCGATGGCGGCAAATACCGTGATCCAGCGGTTGGCCTGCCAGCTGCCCAGCAGGATGAGGAATTCAGCCACAAAATTGCCCAGTCCCGGCAATCCCAGCGACGCCATCACGAAGATCATGGCCGCGCTGCCCATCACCGGCATCCTGGACCACAGTCCGCCCATCTCCAGGATGTTGCGGGTATGGATACGTTCATACAGCGCGCCGGCGATGATAAACAAGGCGCCGGTGCTGATACCATGTGCGATCATCTGCATCACCACCCCTTCGTAAGCCAACGCATTAAAGGAAAATGCACCTACCAGCACAAACCCCATATGGCTAACGCTGGTATAGGCGATGAGCCGCTTGAGGTCTGACTGCGCGTAAGCCAGCATACCGCCATAAATGATACCCAGCACGCCGAGGAACATGATCCATGGTGCAAAGTAGGCCGATGCTTCCGGGAACAGCGGCAACACCAGGCGCAGGATACCATACGCCCCTGTCTTCAGCAACAGGCCGGCCAAAATCACACTACCGGCAGTAGGCGCCTCGGTATGTGCGTCCGGCAGCCAGGTATGAAACGGAACGGCCGGCAGTTTCACCATAAAAGCGACAAGGAAGCCCAGCATCAGCCAGCGGGCCGTTTCCTGCTGCATCGGCGTGTTCAGCAGGGAGAAATAATCGTACGTATATACACCGGTGTTAGCCCCGTGAATAAAATACAGCGCCAGTATAGCCAGCAGCATCAACAAGCCGCCGGCCTGTGTAAAAATGAAGAACTTATTGGCCGCATATTCCCTGTTCTCGTGTCCCCAGATACCAATCAGGAAATACATCGGTATCAGCATCATCTCCCAGAAAAAGTAAAAGAGGAAAAGGTCCATGGTCAGGAACACGCCGGTGATACCTGCCAGTACAAACAGCAGGTTAAAATGAAAGAATCCGACCCGCTGGTTAATTTCTTTCCAGGAGATCAGCACCGCCAGCGCTCCCAGGAAAAAGGTGAGCACCAGCATCAGCAATGACAGGCCGTCCATGGCCAGGTTCAGGCTGATACCAAAATGCGGCACCCAGTCCGTTTTATACTGGTATAACCATTGGCCGCCGGAAGCCGGATGGGCAGCCCATATCTGTGCCGTTATCGCCAGGTCTGCCAGCAGGCAGGCCAGCGCTATATATCTCGACCACAGTGTGTTCCGTGCCGCTGCTATCCAGGACAGCAGCCCTCCGGCCAACGGAATGATGATCAGTAACAGGAGAATCATTGTCGCTACATTTACGCGTTAACGTTAGGAGACCGTATGCAGCCGCCATATCAATACCGACAGGATGGCTACCGCCCCCAATACCACCCCCATGATATACCAGCGGAGTATACCGCTTTGCGTACGTGCCAACAGGTGATGACACGCCTCCATCAGTTGCGCCGTTCCGGTATATATTTTATCGATCAGATCTTTACGATTGACATTAGAGAGATAAACAAACGGTTGCACGATCATTGCATCATACAGCGCGTCCATATCCCAGCCGCGCCGCCAGCAGCCCTGCAGCCATACCTGTCCAGGCATGCTGAGGAAATCCACCATCCCCTGCGGCCTTTTAATGACCCACACATAAGCCAGCCAGATACCACCCAGCGCCAGCACCGCCGATATTAACTGGGAGAACCATTCCAGGGCCACGCTGTCTACCGCCAGCTGTACCGCCGGCAACACCGGCAGCAACCAGTGGCTGAACAACGTCGCGTGCCCCAGCGTGTGCGGCAGCTCTATAAATCCGGCAATGGTAGACAATACAGCGAGGATATATAACGGCACCATCATCACGGGACCGGGTATATGATGCACTTTCGTTTTGGCGTCCCCGTAGAAGACGAGAAAAAACATGCGGAATGTGTACATGCCTGTCAGCAAAGCCCCCAGCATACCCGCCAGCCAATACGCTTTATGTCCGCCGGCAGCCGCGAGTGACAACCAGATGATCTGGTCTTTGCTGTAAAAGCCCGCCGTTACAAACGGAATCGCCGTCAGCGATGCGCAGCCAATGAGGAATATCCAGAAAACACCGGGCAATAGTTTCTTCAGTCCGCCCATTTTAAACATGTCCTGCTCATGATGCAATGCCACAATCACCGCACCCGCGCCCATGAACAGCAGCGCTTTGAAAAAAGCATGCGTCACAAAATGGAAGATGGCGGCCGACCAGGCGCCGCATCCCAGCGCCAGGAACATATATCCTATCTGGCTGATGGTGGAATAAGCCAGTACTCTTTTGATGTCTGTCTGTACCAGCGCGCTAACGCCGGCCATCAGCAGGGTAACGGCGCCGATCACGGCTGTCGCTGTCTGTGCGGCGGGAGACAGTTCAAAGATCACATGCATACGTGCGATCAGGTACACGCCCGCCGTTACCATGGTGGCGGCATGTATCAGCGCGCTCACCGGCGTTGGACCCGCCATTGCATCGGGCAGCCATGTCTGCAGCGGCAGCTGTGCCGACTTGCCCACGGCGCCTCCCAGCAACAGCAATGCGATCAGCGTTACCACCGGATCACCTTTGGCCCATAATACGGGCGCTTCCTGTAACAGCCGCTGTATGTTGAGCGTACCCATGTGTTCAAACAACAGGAACAGGGCGATGGCCATCGCGGTATCCCCTACTCTCGTTACAATAAAGGCTTTGCGCGCCGCGTAGTTATTGGCCGGGTCTTTATACCAGAAGCCGATCAGCAGGTAACTGCACAGCCCCACGCCTTCCCAGCCGAGATATAATAATAACAGGTTGTCTGCCATCACCAGTACCAGCATGGAACCTACGAACAGGTTCATGCAGGCGAAAAACCGGCCATAGTCTTCATCGTCATGCATGTAACCGGTAGCATATACATGAATTAAAAAGCCAACGATGGTAATTACCAGTACAAACACTACCGACAAAGCGTCCATACGGAAATCGATGCCCGCAGCGAAGCCCGGCACCTGTATCCACTGCCACACATGCTGCACTACCGGCTCTTTCCCGGCGGCAGCCACCGCTGCAGCCACTACCAGCGCTACAATCGCTGACAGCGCCACGCTGCCGCAGCCGATCACGGTAACGGCACTACGGCTTACACGTTTCCAGCATAGCATGAGTATACATGCACCGAGAAAAGGAATGGCAGGTATGAGTGCTGGCAGCATCTGGCAAAGTTTTTAATGGTGATAAGGATTGATTAACCGTTCATCCTGCTGGCTTCGTCACTATCCAGCGTGCGGAGCTGATGATACAACTGTAATATCAGCGCCAGCCCCACCGATACTTCCGCGGCGGCCATGGCGAGGATGAACATAAACATCACCTGCCCGTCGGCCTGCCCCCAGTGGGAGGCAGCCACCACAAAAGCAAGTCCGGCTGCGTTCAGCATAATCTCCACTGACAGCAGCATAAAGATGATATTGCGCCGGATCAATACACTGATCAGTCCCAGCACAAACAGGATACCGGCCAGTAACAGGCCCGCCGTTGTAGGATGCAGGTTCATGTGTTCAGATTATTTTCAAGAAATCGATGTAAGGTTTTCTTATGTTGCCGTCCGAGGTGATAAGCCCCTACAATGCCCGCCATCAACAGAATACCTGTCAGCTCCACGGCGATCAGGTACGGACCGAACAACGCCATGCCTACCTGTTTGGGCGGCACCACCTGTATGCCTGCGGAAGGCTGCCTGTTTTGTAAAATCAGGTACAGCAGTTCTCCCAGCAACACGACACAAAACAGTCCCGGCACAATCCATATCCGTGGCCGCAGCCAGGCTTTCTCGTGTTCGGCGGTCTCCAGCCCCAGGTTCAGCATCATCACAAAAAAGATAATGAGCACCATGATAGCGCCGGCGTAAATGATGATCTCCAGCACCGCCATAAACGGCGCACCATACGTGTATAATACCACCGACACCGCCAGCAGCGATACCACGAGATATAACAGCGCGTGCATGATATTGTAACAGGTGACCACCCTTACGGTGGCCGCCACGGCTATCAATGCGGCTATGATAAATGCGATGTCCATAATATGACTGTTTTATGGTAACAGGCTTTTGATATCTACCGGTGGTTCTTCGTGTTCGGCTTCCCCTTTGTCTTTGTTTTTGATAGCCAGACCGGCGATCTTATAATAGTTATATCCCGGGTATTTACCCTGACTGGGTATCAGCAGGTCATGCTTTTCATATACCAGGTTCTGACGGTCATACTCCGCCATTTCAAAATCAGGCAGCAGCTGGATAGCGTAGGTGGGACAAGCCTCTTCGCAGAACCCGCAGAAGATGCAGCGGGAAAAATTGATCCGGAAAAACTCCGGGTAGCGGCGGCCGTGTTCATCTTCCGTCGCCTGCAGAGAGATACAGTCCACCGGACATGCGGCGGCACAGAGGTAGCAGCCTACACAACGCTCGTCGCCGTCAGGGTCCCGCGTAAGGGCGATGCGCCCTCTCCACCGTGCCGGCAATGGCGCCTTCTGTTCGGGATACTGGTAGGTGTCCCGCTTGTGGAACATATGCAGAAACACGAGCCACATACTACGCAATAGACTAAACATATACTTTGATATTTAGGTATTAGTTATTTGGATACTAACCAGAGTTTGATCGCTGCGGTCACCCACAGATTGAGCAGCGACAACGGGAACAACACTTTCCAGCCATATTCCATCAGCTGGTCATACCGCGGCCTGGGCATAGATGCCCGCAGCAGGATGAACAGGGAGATGAAAGCAAACGTTTTGATCGCAAACCACACCACCGGCGGCAGGAAGGCGGGACCCAGCCAGCCTCCGAAGTAGAGCGTAACCACCATAGCGGAGATCAGCGTTACGCCCAGGTATTCCCCGATGAAAAACATCCCGAATTTCATCCCGGAATATTCTGAGTGAAAACCTGCTACCAGTTCACTCTCCGCTTCAGGTATATCAAACGGCAACCGGTGTGTTTCGGCAATACCCGCTACCATAAAGATGAGGAACCCCAGCAGTTGCGGGATGATAAACCACACCGTACGCTGCGCCTCCACGATCTCCCGCAGGTTAAAACTGCCGCTGAGCACCACTACGCCCATGAGTGCCAGCCCCATGAACACTTCATAGCTGATCATCTGCGAAGCGCCACGCATGGCGCCCAGCAGGGCGTATTTATTATTGGAAGCCCACCCGCCCAGCACGATGCTGTACACGCCGAGTGACGACATGGCGAGGAAAAAGAGGATGCCGATGTTGAGGTCCGCCACTACGATGTTGGGGGCAAACGGCACGATCACAAAACTCATCAATACGCTGGCCACCACCACGGCCGGCGCAAATACAAACACCACTTTGTCGGCAAACGGAGGGATCCAGTCTTCTTTAAAAAACAGTTTCAGCGTATCCGCCAGTACGATAAACAGCCCGAAGGGGCCTGCCCTGTTAGGGCCGTAGCGGTCCTGCCACAGGGCCAGCATCCTGCGTTCCAGCCATATCAGTCCTGCGGCTGTGTTCAACAGTACGAAGAGTACTCCTCCGATAATCCACCAGGCGTTTATCATAGCTTTAAATTTTAACCAGCTGAGGCGCTTCCGCCACCTGCATATGCGGCAGCCCTACCGGGATGCCGGCGGCTCCTTTCTGCAGGGTATCGTTGATCACGACCGGCAGCGCGTACTGGTGTCCGTTATCCATGAAATAAAGCAGATGTCCTGCTGCCACCTGAAAACGATGTGCATCTTCGCTGTGCAGCATGATGTAGGGAGCAGGCATCCGCTGGGCGATGCCCGGCGTATGAATGCTCAGTTCTTCCGATCCGAAAATATGGTAGAGCGGCACCAGCAACAGGTGGCCTCCTACCGGAATGAACGGGTCGGGTATGTTGGTATAAAATTTCGTTTGACCGTTAGCGTTAGGCTCCAGCAGGCGTTTGCCGGGGTTGCCACCGTGCAGGGGGCCACCGGTTTCTACCTGGTATTTGTTGACCGACTGCACCGAGTTCCAGCCTGGCGCCCAGAAGAAGGGGATCACAGAAGATGGTGGTTCGCCCCGGTACCCTTCCATGGTGAATGACAGGGCGGTATCGGCATCTTCTGCGGGTTTGGGTTCGCTGACGTTCACATTGGCCTGCATGGCGGTACGGCCACTGTAGCGGTGCGGTTCCCTTGGTATCTTCTGGCCGGCGATACGGAAATCCGCCGGTGGCGTGATGGTATCAATACCGGTGAATACCGGGTATTTTGCCGCGATGGCTTTGAGCAGATCATCGTAGTGCAACAGGGAGCGAAGGAAGGTATGCCCGCATAGGTCTGCCAGCTGCAGCAGCCAGCGCCAGCTTTCCTGTATGGCGCCCTGTGGGTTAAACACCTGCAGGAAGCGCTGGGCGCGGCCTTCATTGTTGACCAGCGTACCGTCGGCCTCTGCGAAAGTACCTGCGGGCAGTACGATGTTGGCTCTTTCAGTGGTAGGATTATGCAGATGGTCGAGCACGATCACTTCTCTGCAGTGATTGAAGAACTGGTTGGCCGTATGGAGGTCCAGCCGGCGATACAGGTCATTTTCCAGTATCAGCACCGTTTCCGCGCTACCGTTCAGTACTGCGTCTACTGCTGATTCCAGGCGATGGCCTCCCAGCATTTCCAGGCCCATGCTGTTGCATTCCGGTACCGTATAGGAAAGCATGGCGTCGGCGCCCTGCTGTTTCAGGGCCCAGGCCAGGTTGGCCGCAGCCCTGATCACCTGTTCGCTACCGCCCCCATAGCCGGCTATTACCAACGGTCGCTTCGCCCCCCTGAGCGCAGCAGCGATAGTAGCAGCCGCCTGTTTCCCTTCCTCCGACATGCCGGTTACTTCCGGTAAGGTACCGTCCAACAGATGACTAACAGCAAAGGCTATACGCGCAATATTATCAGGCGCGGTATGATAGGCGCCGGTAGCCAGTTCATCAAGTTTGGTTTCCACTACGTTCAGGATAAAGAGCGGCCCTTTGTCGTCCTGTACCGCCTCCCGCACGGCCGCATCCTGCCAGGCAGGCATGTGGATGCTGCTGATGGCATGGTCCACCGGCATACGCCGTATGGCCTGGCGTACCGACAGCGCCATCATAGGAGCGGTATTGGTGAGGTCTTCCCCTAATATTACCACCGCATCAGCGGCAGCGGCTTCCTGCATAGAGGCGGACCGCACCGGGCCTTCCTGCAGCAGTTTCAGCATCAGGCGGACCAGCTCATGCTCCGTCTCTCCTATCCCGATATAAAAGTTGTCCTCTCCCACCAGTTCCTTCAGCACATAGTTGGATTCCACAGAGGCCCGCGGGGAACCGATGCCGATCACCCTACCCGGCTTCATCCGGTTCCGCACATGTTGCAGCACCGGCAGCCCGTTGGCCCTGTCATCCGGTGAATGTACCACCAGTGGTTCACGGATACGGTCTTTACTGTTGACGAACTCATAGCCATAACGGCCACGGTCGCAAAGGAAATAACCGTTGACCGCCCCGTTGTAGCGGTTGGTGATCTGCCGCAGGGAACCGTAACGTTCGCCCGCGATGATGTTGCAACCGAGGCCGCAACCCTGGCAGATAGACGGCGCCGTGGTCAGGTCCCACTTACGGGTATAATGCTGTTTGAGTGTTTTATCGGTGAACACGCCGGTAGGGCATACCTCCACCAGGTTGCCGCTGAACTCACTTTCCAGCGTACCATCCTGCTGACGGCCAAAATAAACGTGGTTATGCGCCGCAAAAACATCCAGGTCTTTACCACCGGCAAAGTCTTTATAGAACCGTACGCAGCGATAGCACTGGATACAGCGGTTCATTTCATGGTTGATAAAAGGTCCCAGCTGCTGATTGCGGTAGGTCCTTTTGGAGAAATGGTAGTCACGATAAGCATGGCCGGTCATTACCGTCATATCCTGCAGATGGCAGGAGCCGCCTTCGTCGCATACGGCGCAATCATGCGGGTGGTTGGTCATGAGCCAGCCGATCACATGGCCCCGGAAAGCTACCGCGTCACTATCGTTGACGGACAAACGCATACCGTCTCTCACCGGCTCCATACAGGCCATCATCAGTTTGCCGCGGGTATCCTGTTCATCTTTAAAGATTTTGACAGCACACTGGCGGCAGGCCCCTACCGAGCCAAGGGCCGGGTGCCAGCAGAAGTAGGGCAGGTTGAGGCCGAGCGACAAACATGCTTCCAGCAGGTTTTTGCCTTCCTTCACCTCATACGGGATATTATCAATGTTGATGATGGGCATACGGGCATTTTTTTTCTTTGATATGTTGTTCAAAATCCTCCCTGAAGTATTTCAGGGCACTTTGCAGGGGCTCCATGGCCCCCGGCGCCAGGGCGCAGAAGGTGTTGCCGGGCCCCAGCAGCCTGGCGTGCCTTTCCAGCAGTTCCAGGTCTGATGGTTCGCCGGTTCCGTTTTCCAGCGACCATAATATCTTTTCTGTCCAGGGCAATCCCTCCCGGCAGGGCGTACAGAAGCCGCATGACTCCTGTGCGAAAAAATGTTCGAGGTTATGTACAAAACCGACGGGGCACGTGTGATCGTCGAGCACGACCATCGTGCCGGTACCCAGTCTGCTGCCTGCGGCAGCCACGCCAGCGAAGTCCATCTTCACATCCAGGTGGGCATCAGTCAGAAAATCAGTGGACGCGCCTCCGGGCAGGGCACCACGGAAGCGATAGCCGTTCCGCATGCCGCCTGCATGTTCTTCCAATAGTTCGCGCATAGTAATACCCATTGGCAGTTCCCATGCACCGGGCTTGTTGACCCTGCCACTGACGCCATAAATTTTCGTACCTCCGTCGGCGGTATAACTCAGGGATTTAAACCATGCTTCGCCGTTATTGACGATATGGGAAATCCAGCTGAGGGTTTCTACGTTGTTGACGATGGTAGGTTTTCCAAACAGTCCGCTTACCTGCGGGAATGGCGGCTTGGCGCGGGGGGTAGCGCGTTTGCCTTCCAGCGAGTTGAGCAGGGCGGTCTCCTCGCCGCACATATACCTGCCCACACCGGTGTGCAGCTGCATTTCGAGGCTGAAAGCGCTGCCGAGGATATTTTTACCCAGGTAGCCCGCCGTATAGGCGTCGGCGATAGCCCGGCGCATTTCGCGGGCCGCATCTTTATAAGCCCAGCGGAGGAACACAAAGGCATCGGTGGCCTGAATGGCGTAGGATGCCAGTATCATTCCTTCCAGCAGCTGGTGCGGGTTGCCTTCCAGCAGCCAGCGGTCTTTAAAGGTACCCGGTTCCATCTCGTCTGCATTGGCGATCAGGTATTTCGGGCCGGGCACATTCATCGGCACAAAGCTCCATTTCATGCCGGTGGCAAAACCGGCGCCGCCGCGGCCTTTGAGATTCGCCTCTTTGACCAGCGTGCTGACCTGCGCCGGTTCCATATCCCGCAATGCTTTACGCAGGGCGGAGTAACCACCCACGGCTTCGTACTCCCGGAGATGCAGGGCAGCGCCGTTATCAGGAATATGTTGTGTGAGTGGTCTTTCCATTGTATGTCAGATTGGTTTTAATGATATTTTTCCAGTATTTGTTCAAGATCGCCTGGTTGGAGGTCCCGGTATAAGTCGTCGTCTATCATCAGCGCCGGCGCATGGTCGCAGGTACCGAGGCAGGCGTTGGGCAGCAGGGTAAACCGCTCGTCGGCCGTCGTTTGTCCGTATCCGATCAGCAGTATTTCGTGTAACCGCTGCCGTAAGGCCGTATAACCCATTACGTAGCAGCTGATGCTGTCGCACAGCAGGATGATGTGCCGGCCTACCGGCTGGCGGAAGATGAGGTTATAAAAAGTCGCCACGCTGTCTACCTCGGCGGTGCTCATCTCCAGCATCGCAGCGATGTCGGCCACACTTTCGTCGGATACCCAGCGCCGCT
The DNA here is from genome assembly GCF_946479755.1 of uncultured Chitinophaga sp. Next base: position 75,593 of record NZ_CAMLHC010000016.1, read on the forward strand.
CCTGCTGCACTATTTTAAGTGCTTCGATGCAGGCAGCTTTTTTCACCGGTACATGCCGGAGCTCGTGCGATATTTTTTCTATTTCGATAGCGGACAGCATATTGTTTTTGTTATTTAGTATTATCGGTCTATATCAGCCAGCACATAATCCATTCCTCCCAGTATCGACAGCAGGTCGGCCACGGTATACCCTTTGCTGATGAGCGGTATCATCTGCATATGGGGAAATGACGGCGTGCGGATACGGGTACGGTAGGCGCCGGTATTTCCGTCGCTGACGAGGTAGTAGCTGTTCCAGCCTTTGGTGGCTTCGGTACATACCATGGCTTCGCCCGGCGGGATGACCGGTCCCCAGCTGACGTTGAGGAAGTGGTGTATGAGTGTTTCGATGTCATGCATGGTATGTTGTTTTACCGGCGGGGTAGCCAACGGGTGGTGCGATTTAAAATCGCCGGCAGGCATATATTCCAGGCATTGCTGTACAATGCGGAGGCTCTGCCTCATTTCTTCCACCCGTACTACCGCGCGGTCGTAACAATCACCATTGTGAGCGACCGGGATCTCGAAAGCGAAGTTTTCGTAGCCGCCATAGGGTCTTTTCTTGCGCAGGTCCCATTCGAGGCCGCAGGCGCGCAGCCCCGGGCCTGTAACGCCCCACTCTATGGCTTCTTCGAGCGTATAGATACCAATACCTTTGGTGCGGACTTTAAACAGGTAGTTTTTCATCACCATCTTGTCGTACTCCCGCAGTTTACGCGGGAAGTAGTCCACGAAATTTTTGACCAGCGTATCCCAGCCTTTGGGCAGGTCCTGCGCCACGCCTCCTATGCGGAACCAGTTGGGGTGCATGCGGCCGCCGCAGATGGCTTCGATGATCTCGAACACCCGCTCCCTGTCGGTGAACATGTAAAATACGGGCGACAGCTGGCCGAGGTCCTGGGCGAAGGTGCCATACCATACGAGGTGGCTGGCGATGCGGAACAGTTCGCAGAGCATGATACGGATCACCTGGGCGCGCAGCGGCACTTCTATGCCGGCGAGTTTTTCCACCGCCAGCAGGTAAGCCAGGTTGTTGTTGACGCCGCCGAGGTAGTCGATGCGGTCGGTATAAGGGATATAGGTGTGCCAGGACTGCCGTTCGCCCATTTTTTCGGCGCCGCGGTGATGGAAGCCAATGTCGGGCACAGCGTCGATGATATTCTCACCGTCCAGCTGCAGGATGATGCGTAGCACACCATGTGTGCCGGGGTGCTGGGGACCGATATTGAGGAACATAAAATCGGCGTCGTCGCTATGGCGTTTCAGTCCCCATTCTTCGGGGCTGAACTGCAGCGCGTGCTGTTCTGTGTCCACTTTTTCGTCGAAGAGTTTGAAGGGCCCCATTTCGGTGGCGCGGGCGGGATGTTCCTTACGGAGCGGGTGGCCCTGCCAGGTGCGGGGCATGAGGATACGTTGCAGATGAGGATGACCGTTGAACCGGATGCCGAACATGTCGTACACTTCCCTTTCATACCAGTTGGCGGCGGGCCATAGGTGGGTGATGGTGTCCTGGGAAGGGAATTCGCCGTGGAGGCCGACTTTCAGGCGCAGAAACTGATTTCTGTCGAAGGAGAAGAGCGTGTATACCAGGGTGAAATCGTAGGGCTTGTGGCCGTTCTGCTCTTTTTTGTACGCACGCTCATCAATGGCCGTAAGGTCATAGAGCATACGAAAAGGCATTTTGATTTCTGACTTAAGGTATTGTAGTATGGCCACAATCTTCTCCTGTGGCGTCCTGAGGGTGGGCGTCTCATCCCGTGTGGTTAGCGGCTTGATGGTATCTTCGCCGAAACGGGAGCTTAATTCCGCTACAATGCTCTCTGGCATGGCGTATTAAGTTTGACTGTGAGGGACAGGATGATTATTGATTCTTTACTTTTACGTATTATTCATATAACCGTTACTGTTAGTAAATAGATTTATATTTCGTCAGGTGTTTTAAACTGCGTCATTTGTTGCCTTTGGTCGTGTAACCGTTCCCGTTGTGACGTTTTTTCCGGGCGTATCACGCCCTGGTCGCCGATGACCCAGCTGAGCGGCCGTAGTTCTTTGCCTACGCTGTCGCGCAGCAGGAGCAGGCCCTGCATGAAAGCGTCCGGCCGTGGCGGGCATCCGGGCACATACACATCTACCGGCAGGAATTTATCCACGCCCTGCACTACGCTGTAGATATCGTACATACCGCCGGAGTTGGCGCAGGAGCCCATAGAGATGACCCAGCGGGGTTCCATCATCTGTTCATAAAGGCGTTTGATGACGGGCGCCATTTTGATGAATACGGTGCCTGCAATGATCATGACGTCTGCTTCGCGGGGGGTACCGCGGATCACTTCCGCACCGAAGCGGGCGAGGTCGTATTTGGGTGTCATGGCGGTGGCCATCTCCACAAAACAACAGGATAATCCGAAGTGAAAGGGCCACATGGAGTTCTGCCGTCCCCAACCGAGGAGGCGTTCTACGCTGGTGAATACAACGCTTTGTTGCACCACGTCTTCCATGGAGGTGTTACCAGCTACTTTTCCAGCGGGGTCCCCGGCTTTTGTTAACCACCATTTCATATCATGCAGGTGTTACTGTTGAACAAATGAGCACGGAGCATACGGTGTTAGGTCATGGCCTGTGGCTGTTGGAGCGGCGTAAATGCATCGTTGTGTGCCTGGCTTTCCTTTTTGCGTTTCTTGTATGCGCGTAAAATTTTCCGGCCATCCGGACCAAAGTCCAGCGCACCATTCCGCCACTCGTATATCAACACGGCCAGTAGGATGAGAATAAATACGGATACGCCTGCGAAGCCTACCCAGCCCACTTCCTGGTAGGCGATCGCCCAGGAAATGATCAGCACTGTTTCAATGTCAAAAATGACAAACAGCATCGCTATCAGGTAGAATTGAGAAGGGAAGCGAAGTCGTGCGGAGCCCGTAGAAACGATACCGGATTCATATGCTTCACCGGTAGCACGATCTTTATGGCGTTGTCCGAGCACATACGACAATGCCAGTATGAGACTTACCAGTATCAATACTATGCCGCCATATGCTACAAATGGCCAAACAGGGATGGTATCATTAACAGCGCTTTGCAAGGTGTTCGCCCTCCCGAGCGATTAACTTTAAAGTTCCGTTTATTACCAATCTTTTGAGTCTGCTTTTGAAGAATTGTGTCTTTAATCAAAACCGTTTTGGGGCAGGAAGAAAATATTGTTTCATAGTTAGTTATCATAACGTCAGAAACCTCATAACGGTATAGGCTATATGTTAATCTGAAATTACAAACAATCCGGCAAAAAAACAAAAATGATTTTGCCCGATCAGGTATGCGTGCCGGTAATATAACATTCAAGACTGGTGATGATATGGCGCTGATCGTCTATAATAAATTTCACCACGTCTCCAATGGAAATAAGGCCGACCAGTCTTCCCTGCGCATCGGTAACAGGCAGGTGACGGATACGTTTGTCAGTCATCTTCACCATACAGTCTTCGATGGAATCATCTTCTGTAACAGTGATCGGACGCTCTGTCATAATTTCACGGATCAGTGTTTCCTTGGAAGCACGACCTTTTAAAATAACTCTGCGGGCATAATCCCGTTCTGAAAAAATCCCCAGGAACCTGTCATCTTCGTCTACTACGGTGAGTGCGCCTACATTACGGTCAACCAGCATCTGCAGGGCTTCAAAAACGGTGTTGTCTGGTCGGATAGAGTAAACTGCATGACCCTTGCCCTGCAGGATATTGCGTACTTTTCCCATGGCAAGCCTAATTTAGAAAGTTAGAAAATGTGAAAAACCAAGTTTACCTAAGTTAAGTAATTTAACCGGTAAAATCAAGGGAGAATTCTAACAGCGCTGTGGTACGGGGTTACAGCCGGGGGAATGAAATATGCCTGCGCTCCTGGGGTTCCGGGGCCCGGACGATTGAATCGTCCGGGCTTGTTTATGAAAAGTAATATACTGCTAATACAGTGTTTCCAGTCCTTTTACGGCCGCCGGTTGGTCCTGGTGCAGGTCCATCACCACAATCTCATTATCCCCTTTCTTCAGCCAGGAAGCGGGGCAATACAGGCGGTGCTGAGGGCCTATCTCCCAATAACGGCCCAGGTTATGCCCGTTCACCCATACCAGCCCTTTTTTCCAGGCGGATACGTCAATATACGTGTCTCCGGTCTGCGCGAGGGAGAAGGTGCCTTTGAAAAACTGTCCGGCCTTACCGGTATGGCCGGAAGAGGCGGTAAGCCCGGCGATGTCCTTTTCTGTCAGCGGCAGCCCGTAAACATCCCAGTTCATCAGCGTCATCCCGTTGAGCGTCACCCTTTCTGTAATGCCTTTCCGGTCGATAATGCCTTCGGCAAAATTGATGCGGCCCATGCCTTCCACCAGCACTTCCAGCACAGGATTGGCCACGCTGGTTTTCGGCAGCTCGATGGACTTCTCTCCCAGCCTGCGGTCTATTTTACCTATATACTGCCCGTTGAGGAACACGGTCGCATAATCATGCAGGTCCCTGATCACGAGTTTTCCGCTTTTATGGCCGATGAGCGTGGTTTTATACAGCATAAAGCCATAGTCCTGCCCGTAAGCCTCAAAAGGACGGGGTTGCACATCCTGTACCGCCTGCGGAAGATGGTCCCACACGCTGGTGAAGGGCGCCAAGGTCACTTCCGGGAAACTGATCGCCGGAATGGGAGCTGGCACAGGGGGTAATTTTTTCCCCTTCGGGAGATAGGAAGCCAGCAACCGGCGCAACGCCTCGTATTTGGGGGTGGCCCTTCCCTGCTCGTTGATGGGCGCATCATAATCGTAACTGGTTACGTCAGGTTCATATCCTTTGCCACCGAAATTGGCACCGGCAGTATAGCCGAAATTGGTACCACCATGGATCACGTACAGGTTAAAGGAACGTTTGGTGTCCATCAGGAACTTTACCTCCTTTACGATTCCCTCTGCGCCCGGGCGCTGCCAGGCTTCACCCCAGTGTGTCAGCCAGCCGGGATAAGATTCGCTGCTGAAAGCCGGCACATCGGGATTTTGTTTTTTGGCCGCTGCAAAGTCAGCTTCCGAGCCACCGGAATCGAGCCCGATAGCGGCGCCTTCCACGGTACCGGCTTCCAGCATGTAAGCGGTAGGGCCGTCAGCCGTATAAAAAGGGATATCGATACCATTTTTTACCCACAGGCTTTTAAGGGCGTTCAGGTAGTTTTTGTCATTGCCATAACTGCCGTATTCATTTTCAATCTGCATCATCACTACCGGACCGCCCTGTGTTACCAGCAACGGCTTAACTTCGGCCGCAAGGCGTGTTACATACCGGTCTACCGCCTCCATATAACGCGGGTCCATACACCGTACTTTGATATCAGGTGTCTGCAGCAGATACGGGGGCAGGCCGCCGAATTCCCATTCCGCACACACGTATGGGCCCGGGCGCAGGATCACCCACATCCCTTCCTCCTGCGCGATACGGATAAATTCGGCAATGTTGTGATTGCCGGTGCTGAAATCGAACTGCCCTTTTGCCGGCTCATGGTAGTTCCAGAACACATAAGCGGCAATGGTGTTGCAACCCATGGCTTTGGTCATCTTAATGCGATGACGCCAATATTCCTGCGGGATACGTGCCGGATGCATTTCCCCGCTGATCATCTGATATGGTTTACCATCCAGGAGGAACTCCGATTTACTGAGCGCGAAAGTATGTTTTTGTTGTGCAGAAACGGCCTGTCCGATGCAGCAGGACAAAGCAAGTGCGAGTATTGTTTTTTTCATGGTTCACTGTTAAGCGGTTGCAATGTATCCAAAAAAATGAAGACCCGGGCAAATGTACTGCCAGGGTCTTCATCAGTATTAATAGGATCGTTATTCCTAGATATTTCCTTTCTTCAGCTCACTCAGTGCATGATCGCAGGCTCTTGCCGTCAACGCCATGTAAGTGATGGACGGGTTTACGCAGGAAGAAGATGCCATACAGGAGCCATCGGTGATGAACACGTTTTTGGCGGCGTGTACCTGGTTGAAACCGTTGAGCACAGAAGTTTTCGGGTCTTTACCCATCCTGGCGGTGCCCATTTCATGGATACAGTGGCCCGGAGGTGGTGCGGAGTCATAACCATGAACATTTTTCAGTCCGGCTGCTTCCAGCATTTCCTTTGCGCTCTCCTGCATGTCTTTACGCATGGCTTTTTCGTTCTCCTTGAATTCGCAGTCGATATCGAGGGTAGCCAGGCCGTATTTATCTTTTTTCTCCTTGTTGAGTGATACCTTGTTTTCGAAGTAAGGCAGGTGCTCGCCCCAGGAGCCGATGCCCATGCCCCATTTGCCGAGGCCTGTCTGAGCTTCCTTCAGCGCTGCGCCGATGCCGTCGAAGCTTTCGCCTCTGCCTCTGCCGGCCCCGCCCTGGTAGCCGAAACCGCGGACATAGTCTTTCTGTTTCGTTTGATCGTTTACGTTACGGAAGCGGGGAATATAGATACCGTTGGGCCGGCGGCCGGCGCCGTGGTATTGGTCTTCAAAGCCGTCAAATTCACCGCCGGCACCTACGCCGAAGTGGTGGTCCATCAGGTTGTGGCCCAGCTGTCCGCTGTCGTTGCCGAAACCGTTCGGGAAGCGGTCAGAAACGGAGTTGAGCATGATCCAGGAGGTACCCAGCGTAGAGGCGTTCAGGAAGATGATATCAGCGTAGTACTCCACTGTTTGCAGGGTATGGGCGTCCATGACCCTTACGCCGGTGGCTTTGCTTTTATCTTTATCGTACAGCACTTCCAGCACGATGGAGTCCGGGCGCAGGGTGAGGTTACCGGTAGCGGCAGCGGCTGGCAGGGTAACGCCGTTGCTGCTGAAATAGCCGGTGAACGGGCATCCGCGGGCGCACATACTGCGGTACTGGCAGGGGCCGCGGTTATTCAGTCCTTTGGTAAGGTGGGCAGCACGACCGATGGTCATGATGCGGTCATTGAATTTCTCTTTGATGCGGGCGGCTACGTGTTTTTCCAGGCAGTTCATCTCCATGGGCGGCAGGAAAACGCCGTCAGGCAGCTGCGGTAGTCCTTCGGCCTGGCCGCTTACGCCGATGTATTTCTCTACATAACTGTACCAGGGGGCGATGTCTTTGTAGCGGATTGGCCAGTCAACGCCGTGACCGTCTTTGGCGTTGGCTTCAAAGTCCAGGTCGCTCCAGCGGTATACCTGGCGGCCCCACATGATAGAGCGGCCTCCCACGTGATAGCCACGCAGCCAGTTGAACGGTTTTACCTCGTTATATGGATTTTCTTTATCGTTCACCCAGAACTGCTGGGTCGCTTCGTCAAATGCGTAACACTGGCTCTGGATGGGATGGTTTTCCCGCATCTCGTTGCTGGTCTGCAGGTGGTGTTTAAATTCCCACGGGTCCATGGTGGCGGTGGTGTAATCCTTGATGTGCTCCACGTTGCGGCCTCTTTCCAGCACCAGTGTTTTTAAGCCTTTCTCGGTGAGCTCTTTGGCAGCCCAGCCACCGCTGATGCCGGAGCCTACCACGATGGCGTCGTAGGTATTTTCCTTTGTCGCTTTTATATTGAGATTCATGATAACGTTGTGTGTGGTGTAGAATCAAAAATTGAAATGCAGCGAGTGACACCGCTGCATTTCAGTTTTCCCTAAATTTTACTAAATCAAAAATTAAATGATCAATATGTCGATAATCAAATAATTAGATGTTGCCTTTCTTCAGTTCTTTTACGGCATAGTCAACAGCGCGGGCGGTGAGGGCCATGTAAGTGAGGGACGGGTTTACGCAGGCCGCGGAGGTCATGCAGGCACCGTCAGTTACGAACACGTTTTTCACAGCGTGCATCTGGTTGAAGCCGTTGAGCACTGAAGTTTTCGGATCGCGGCCCATGCGGGCGGTACCCATTTCATGGATGGCCATACCCGGATAGGAGCCGTTATCGTATGTTTTCACGTTTTTGAGACCGGCCGCTTCCAGCATTTCGGCAGCGTCGTTCATCATATCTACGCGCATTTTCTTTTCGTTTTCCTTGAATTCGGCGTCGAATTTCAACACCGGCTGTCCCCATGCATCTTTCACGGAGGTATCGAGGGTTACCACGTTGTCTTCGTAAGGCAGACATTCGCCGAAGCCGCCGAGGCCCATGCTCCATTTGCCTGGTTCGGTCAGCATTTCCTTGAAGTCTTTACCTACGCCCATTTCAGCGATGCCACGGCTCCAGCCGCCACGGCTGGCACCGCCCTGGTAACCGAAACCACGGAGATAGTCGCGTTTATCGTTACCGATGTTGCGGTAGCGGGGCACATAGATACCGTTGGCACGGCGACCGAAGAAATATTTATCGTCGTAGCCTTCGGCGGTACCGGAGGCGCCGGTACGGAAGTGGTGGTCCATCAGGTATTTGCCCAGTACGCCACTGTCGTTGCCGAGTCCGTTCGGGAAGCGGGAAGAGGTGGAGTTGAGCATCACGAAGGTGGAACCGAGGGTAGATCCGTTGATGAAGATGATCTTGGCGTAGTATTCCACCATTTCTTTGGTGTGTTTGTCGATCACTCTTACGCCGGTGGCTTTGCCTTGTTTTTCGTCGTAGATAACGGAGTTTACGATCGCATCCGGGTGAAGCGTCAGGTTACCGGTAGCCATGGCGGCCGGCAAGGTAGACGACTGGGTGCTGAAGTAAGCGCCGAACGGACATCCGCGGCTGCACAGGTTACGGAACTGGCAGCTTTCGCGGCCAGGCAGTGGCTTGGTGATGTTGGCCACGCGGCCCATGGTGATGATACGGCCTTTGTATTTGCTTTCAACGGCTGCTTTCACGTCTTTTTCCACGCAGTTCATTTCCATGGCGGGCATGAACTGGCCATCGGGCAACTGGGGCAGCCCTTCCCTGGTGCCGCTGATACCTGCGAATTTCTCTACGTAATCGTACCAGGGGGCAATATCTTTATAACGGATCGGCCAGTCGACTGCGATACCGTCTTTCAGGTTGGCTTCGAAGTCGATGTCGCTCAGGCGGTAGGACTGGCGGCCCCACATAATGGATTTGCCGCCCACGATGTCCGGCCGGTACCAGTCGAAGCGTTTTACTTCGTTGTACGGGCTTTGGGAGTCGTTGATCCAGTATTTTTCGTTGTGTTCGCTATAAGGGTAGTCGCGGCTCAGTTTAGGATGGGTTTCCCGCTGGTCGACGGTGATGCGGCCGCGGTGGGTAAATTCCCAGGGGTCTTTGGTAGCTGTCTCATAGTCCTTCACGTGTTCCAGTTTCTTGCCACGGTCCAGCATTAATACCTTCAGTCCTTTTTCTGTCAACTCTTTGGCAGCCCAGCCACCGCTTACACCGGAGCCGATGACGATGGCATCGTAGGTGTTTTGCTCCTGTGCTTTGATATTTAAGTTCATGGGAAGTCGTTATGGGTTTGAAAAGAAAGATACAGGCCGGCGTATGCCAGCCATCCCGTCTGTCTGCAAAGGCAGCTTAAACGGCCCAGGCTTTGTCACCTTTTTTGTAGGGGATGCAGCCTTCGTATTTACCGGGTACCGGCACATAGCGTAATGCCTGTGTAGCGCCTTCTTTGGAAGTGAAGTAACCCAGCAGGGTCAGCTCCTTCAGGTACTGGAAATAGTGCGTTGGATCGCCTTCTTTCTTGTCTTTCCGTTTGTTGTACTCTACCCGCTCCTTGTCGATCTGGGTCAGTAATTCGGTACGTTGCTCAGGGGTGATCTCCATAAAGTTCTTTTTGAACTGTTTCTGGCTGGCAGCGTCGATTTTCTTCAGGCCATCAAGGAATACTTCCTGGTCGCTTTTCTTGTAACAGTCATTCATCATGACAACGATAAATTCGTCGACCTTGGCGGCTTTGGCACCAGGAGTACTGGTAGTGGGTATAATGGTTTCCGCTATTTCAGCCAGTAACGCTTTCGTTTCAGGCTTGTGCAAATCATAGTTTTTCGGTGCGGAACCGGTGCAGCTTTCTAATGCTGATAACGTGGAAGCGGAAATGGCAGTCCCCAACAAAATCGCCACATTCCTGATTGCGTCTCTTCTGTGCATAAAATAGTATATTGATTTGACCTTCGGACAAGTTTCAAAAAAAAAAATCTAAAAAACAAATAGAATAATGATGAAATAGGCGTGATGGATGCCGGATCGTTGAAAAAAACGAAGATCCGGGCAATTTATTATATGCCCGGATCTTCGTTTTATGGTATCAATGGTCAGGATAGCTTCCCGGCCTACATAATATATTTACCCCTGTCGTCTACCAGTACTACCGGCAGGCGGTGGTGCCGCTCAAAATAGTCGTATGCTGTTTTCAGCTCCGTCCAGAACTGTTTGGAGGAATTGTCTGTCAGGGAGAAGTTGCCCAGGTACTCCATAGACCGGTTATTGCCGAATTTTACGGGGAATACATGTACGGGGATAAAGTCCTGCCCGGCATTTTTGGCATTTACGGCCAGGATGTACACTTCATCGATAAATTCGTTGGTCAGCGGAATACAGCCTACGGTGATACAGTCGCCGTGGATATAGATTTCACCTCCCGGCTTTTTCGGATCGCTCAGGATGCGGTCGGAAAAGTTAGGGTAGTTGATACCGAGCGACAGGTGATAGTTGCTGTTCGGGTTGAAATCGTTGATATAATAGAATCCTTCCGGCACCTGGCGGTCGCCTTCTTTCCTTTTAGGTCCCATTTTCCCGGACAGGGTACATACCCGGTACGATTTAAACAGGCGGAAGGTATCGGTCACACTGTTTTTTACCCATATTTCCATTTCACTGTCCAGCTTGAAAGAACGGACAAAAATGTATTTGGCGGGATAAGCGAGTCCTTTTTTCTCAAACTCCTTTTTCAGCAATTCTTCCTTTTCCCGGTAGGCCTCCCCTACTTTGGGGAACATTTTCTGGTTATCCAGGAAAGACTGTTGCGCGGAGAGGGTACCTGCCCCCAACAACAACATAGCCAAAACAACAAGTCTCTTCATATCAGATTTTCACAAAATTTTAAGAATTACACCAGATTTATGTAGGCAAGATAAAACAATAAGAGTGATAAAATGAAATATATCACTATGCTTACTTTCCTGTTGGCGATCTTCAGTATATAGTGCTTATGTCCCTGGTAAATCAATATGGCCGTGAATGCCTGAAAAATCCCACCTAATAGAAACAGTATGCCAAACAGTGTTTGTATGCTCATAAAAAAACGAAACAGTTAATAAGAATATTGTTCCCGTAAAGTTACGCGAATATTGTTATCCTCAGAGCTTTGTCCATTCCAGTTTAACAGTTCCTTCGTCGATACCGTTGCGGAAGGTGCCGCGTACCGGGTACCTGCTGGCGTTGTAAGCGTAGGTGTAGGTATGGGTGTAGCTGCGGGAGGCGTTCGCTGTGCTGATGGTTTCCGACAAAACGTTGTGGGCCGACAGGTTCGCCGGTGTGATGTCCATGAGGTAGGCCAGGTCAGGGCAGAGCTGTTGCGGGTTCTGCTGACGGTCGTAGGTGTAGTTGACGGTAGAAGTCAACCGGAAGCTGCTGTATCCCGGTACTTTACCATAGTTCTCCATTTGGGTTACATTTCCCTCGTTGTCCCAGGTATACAGCTTATAGCCGCTGCTTTCCAGCTGTCTCTTTACAGGGTTAACTGTCTGGTGGTACCGGGCGGTGATTTTCCCATCCGTGTTATATACGATGGAATCAGTCATGTACACCGCGTTGCTGCGGTAATAGCGGATAAACTGCAGCTGGTTGCTACCGGGGGCATAGGAATAGGTAGCGTCCAGGTCGCCCGTCTGTGCAGTTGCATCGTCTGTGGAGAGCGTTTTAATCAGCCGGCCGTTTTCATATACCGGCAGTTGTATGCTCAGCCAGGACTCCCCTCCTGACTGATGCACCTGCGTAATTTTACGGAGTGTCTTGTCCGGATTGTACTCCAATGTCGTTTTCCCTGTCGGGGTTGATATTTTAGAGAGATAAGTGCCGCCGGGAATATCTTTATCTGCCCTGAAAGCGGAAGCCAGCACTATGGATGCAAACAATAAGGCACAGGTGGTCATTTGTTTTTTTACATACTGTATCATAATCAACTCATTTACATTATAAAAATTAATAATTTGTTTTGAAAACAACCGATATTTCATATTAAAAATATAAATTAATAGTTAAATATTATATGTGTTTAGATTTAATAATAAGCGTATTGTAAACAACAATACAGTTACACTTATTATTTATAAAAGGGCAGGAAGCAACGCTATAGTAGCTGACGGCTTTTTTCAAAGCCGCATAAAGTGCAAGGCAAAGGTGATGGCGCATCCGTTCATAGATATAGCTCTGCCTGTTGGCAGTATAATCCTTTATGCTATTCAAAAAAAATGTCCTGTTGACCTAAACGGTGCTATTGGTATTCGTTATACTGATCGGTTTGTTTGACTCTTCTGTGTGACACTTCTTATTCGCCTTCTCACTACTAAAGACAACAGGAAATTGGCATCAGGTGCAGTACATGGCAAAAATATTATAAATAAATATTACGCTAATATATAAAATAATTATTGTCAAACAAATATTATTAAATTGTTAACAGAAAATCAACCTTCGCAGCCTGGAAAACACCTGTCAGGGCCATAAAAAAACCGCACCGCGAAAAACGCGGTGCGGCACAGGTGGCTGAATGTGTTGTAGCTTTCAGCAATTTAACAGCTCTCAATAGCGGGTTGTAACCAAAGCCGGGCAAGTGGGCCTCAGCCCTTAAGAATTATAAATTCCCGCGCAGGGCCTGTTCTCTTTCGATAGATTCAAACAAGGCTTTGAAATTGCCTTTACCGAAGGACTGGGCGCCTTTACGCTGGATAATTTCGAAAAATACGGTAGGCCTGTCCTGGATGGGTTTGGTGAAGATCTGCAGCAGGTATCCTTCGTCGTCACGGTCTACCAGTATACCGAGCTTGCGCAGCGGTTCGATCGATTCGTCGATCGTGCCTACCCTTTCCAGCAGCGTGTCGTAGTAAGAACCTGGCACTGTCAGGAACTCTACGCCACGGGCCTGTAAATCAGAAACGGTCTGGATAATGTCGTTGGTAGCAATAGCAACGTGCTGTACGCCCGGACCGCCGTAAAAATCCAGGTACTCTTCGATCTGGGATTTTTTCTTTCCTTCTGCCGGCTCGTTGATCGGAAATTTCACACGGCCGTTACCGTTACTCATCACTTTACTCATGAGTGCGGAGTATTCGGTGGAGATATCGCTGTCATCGAACGAGATCAGGTTTTTGAAGCCCATGGTACGCTCGTAGAAAGATACCCAGGTGTTCATTTCGTTCCAGCCTACGTTGCCCACGCAGTGGTCTACATACTGCAAACCGGTATCTGCCGGGTTGTAGACGGTTTTCCATTCTTTATAGCCTGGCAGGAACGGGCCGTTATAGTTTTTACGTTCAATGAAAAGGTGTACGGTGTCGCCATAAGTCTGGATACCGCTGCGCACCACTTCACCGAATTCATCTTTTTCCACTACCGGCTCCAGGTAAGGGGTGGCGCCACGTTTAACAGTTTCCTCAAAAGCGGAGCGGGCATCGTCTACCCAGAGTGCCAGCACTTTTACACCATCGCCGTGTTTGGCTACATGACGGGCGATGTCGGTATCGGGCAACAGGGAGGTGGTGAGTACGAAGCGCAGTTTGTTCTGTACCAGTACGTAGGAAGACCGGTCTTTCACACCGGTTTCAGGACCTGCATAAGCCACTGACTGAAAACCAAAAGCGGTCTTATAATAGTGGGCTGCCTGTTTTGCGTTGCCTACGTAAAACTCAACATAATCGGTACCATTCAATGGCAGAAAGTCCTGACCGGTCAGGCTGGAAGCGTTTACTACTGCGGTTTCCATAATTCAGTGTTTTAGATTTTTGTTGTTTAAGTTGTTTTGGTGTTTATCTGTTGATTGTTCTATTGGACGTTGTTTACTCTGCCCAGCTCATCACATATCCTTCGTCTTCGATACCCAGTGCGGCTTCGGTGATTTGCAACGGGTGGAAGGTATCCACCATCACTGCCAGCTCTTTGGTTTCTTTGGCGCCGATGCTTTTTTCCACCGCTCCGGGGTGCGGGCCATGCGGGATACCGGCCGGATGCAGGGTGATCATGCCACGGGTGACATGCTTGCGGCTCATGAAGTCGCCATCCACATAGTACAGCACCTCATCACTGTCGATATTGCTGTGGTTATAAGGCGCCGGGATGGCCAGCGGGTGATAGTCGAATAAGCGCGGACAGAAGGAGCATACCACAAAATTGTTGCCCTCAAAGGTCTGGTGCACCGGCGGTGGCTGGTGTACGCGGCCGGTGATAGGCTCAAAGTCGTGAATAGAGAAAGCGAAAGGATATTCGCAGCCATCCCACCCGATCACATCAAACGGATGATGTTTATAATGCAGTGGGTATATCACCCCTTTCTTCTTGGCGTTGATCACAAAATCCCCTTCCTGGTCGATGGTCTCCAGGTTTTTAGGCTGGCGGATATCGCGTTCACAATAAGGGGAATGCTCCAGGAGTTGCCCGTATTTGCTCAGGTATCTTTTCGGGTAACGGAGAGGGCTGAACGATTCTACGATAAAGAGGCGGTTGTTTTCCGTTGCAAAAGATATCTGGTAAATGGTACCACGGGGAATCACGAGATAATCGCCGTAACCGAATTCCAGTTGCCCGTATTGTGTTCTGAGCACACCGCTGCCTTCATGCACAAAGATCATCTCATCAGCGTCCGCATTTTTGTAGAAGTAGGTCTCCATGCTTTTACGCGGCGCGGCCAGCACAATGTGCAGGTCACTGTTGACCAGCACGGCTTTGCGGCTCTTCAGAAAATCATCTTCCGGTTGAATATTAAATCCCTGGAAACTGCGGTGTTTCAGCATTTTTTCTTCCGCCACTTTGGGCGCCACGGAGTACGGTTCATCCACCTTTACGATTTCGGTCGGTGGGTGACAGTGGTACAGGAGGCTGGAGTGAGAAGAAAACCCTTCCGTGGAAAACAATTGTTCCGAATACAGTCCCCCGTCCGGTTTGCGGAACTGGGTATGCCGTTTATGCGGGATTTGTCCTAGTTGATGATAATGTGGCATAACGCGTATTGATTAAAAGATTGTTTTGGTGTATGTAAGCTGTATTGGTGTATGATCCTGCAAAAAATTGCTGTATTGGAAATTATCACGCAGCACAATAAAGGCTGATGCTAAAAGACAAATTGCCGGTAAAACGAAGTGCGCACATGCAGCAACAGCGATAAGAAAAGCTATTACAAAGTTACGCGATATAAACAGGAAAAGCAGCCGGAAGGGGCTGTTTCGGAAGGGTTATGCCATCGCCGAATCCATGGCGAGGGTGGCCATGAGAAAGTAGTAGTTCAGCTGACTGTTGCTTGTATATTTCAGTGAAACGGACAAGTGGCAAATAATTTAGTCAGCTAAAGTTAAGGATATTTTGTTTCCTTCCAAGCAAATTATTGTTTTAGCAGCAAAATATAGATATCTGAAACCGTATACGGCATTTTAACAGCAGTCGCCCCTACCCTTTCTGTTAACGCTAAAAAAAAGTTATCTTAGGTATCATTATATGTACACTATGAAATATCTGCTATTATCGATTTTGTTGCCCTTCGCTGCCCAGGCACAGACAGAAGTCTCCACCCCACCGGCGTTCAGCGTTCCGGCCAATTACAAAAAGGTAGCCGAGGCTACCGGCGATCTCGACAAAGACGAAAAGGACGAGGTAGTATTGATTTACGACTCCGGACCTGACAAGAAAGATTACTTTGAAAGGATCCTGTACATCTGCCGCAACACTGACGGGAAGTTAAGTCTCTGGCGTAAAAAAGTGCTGGCTGTGCTACCCGTCCATTCCGCGCCGGCGTACACGAAGCTGAGAGACCTGAAGATCAGCCGCAATTGTATTATACTGAAACAGGAAGAATTTCCCGGCGGCAGAAACCTGACCCTGTCTACCCACATTTTCCGTTTTCAGCAGGACGACTGGTACCTGATCGGCTCGAAAACCACGCTGAACACCAACTGTTATGGTGCGCAAATTTCCGAAGTCAACTTTTCTACCGGCGATGTGATCGTTGCGTTCGAACCTGACGGCGGTTGTGACGGGGAGGAAAACCAACAACCAGCCCCAAGCCGCCAGCAATACAAACATACCTTTACCAGCCTCCCACTTTTGGATAAGCTGAAACTGGGAGAGAATACGCTGAAGATTCCTGGTTGCAAGGAGAACGTGTATTATTAACCAGGATATAAATCCCAGGGCATGAGCCCTGGGCAACTATGTTATCCAGGCTGTTTCCCTGCAAATCATTGCGTAAAATCAAAAGTCATTGCATAAATTGACCAGTCTCCCGTGGAACTTAACCAGTCTCCGCGGAACACTTTTTGTCATCAATTTGGTGACAATTCACTCCCTGCATTTTACCGTTTTTTACGCTTTATTTGTCATAAAATTGTCTTAAAAAACTAATTTATGTGCGAACAACCCACCGATCTACTTCTATTATTATCAAATAAAACCGCAGTAAACTATCTATAATTTTAATAAAAACAACTATTATTAGACAATTTCAAAAACAGAAAACAATAATTAAATGATTTAAAAATATCCGTACTACATTTTTATTTACCGGTGGAAATCCAGACTTTTGTTACACAATCGTCATAAAACAATAGTGCAAGCAGTAGCTACATATCATCTCACCTCCTTCGCTTCCTCCTTCCGGGGGAAATGCCCGGGCACTATTATTACGACCACCACCATTACAACCCCACTGCGGGGTTAGTATACACATATCATCCAGCGACCACCGCCGTGGTAACCACCGGGAACCCGGAATATCCATTCGTATAAACATTACTACTATGCAAGTACTTAAGTTTGGCGGCACTTCTGTCGGAAGCGCCAAAGCCATAGAACAGGTTTGTCAAATCCTCAAAAAAAATAAACCAGCCGGCCGTTATGCCATCATTGTATCTGCGCTCGGCGGTACTACGGACAAGCTTATACGTTGCGGTCAACTGGCCGGAGAAGGCCAGGAACAATACAAGTCCGTACTACAGGAAATAGAAGACAGACACCTGGACACTATCCGCGAATTGTTCCCTATCACTGCGCAAAGCAGCATGATCAGCCAACTGAAGAAAAAACTCAACGCCCTCGAAAACCTGTGTGATGGTATCTTCCAGGTAGGAGAACTGAGCGCCCGTTCGCTTGATAAAATCATGAGCTACGGCGAACTGATCTCTTGTGTCATTGTTGCGGAAAAACTCAAACAACAGGGCTTCTCCGCCACCTGCAAAGACAGCCGCGACCTGATTGTTACCGACAACAACTACGGCCACGCGGCCGTTAACTTTCAGGCGACCAACCACCTTATTACAGAATATTTCTCCCAGCATCCCGCGGATTACGTGGTACTGCCCGGATTCGTGGCCGCCGCCCCCAACGGCGATACCACTACCCTGGGCCGTGGTGGCTCGGACTATACCGCAGCCATCATCGCCGCCGCCGTACACGCTGAGTTGCTCGATATATGGACAGACGTCAGCGGCATGATGACCGCCGATCCCCGCCTGGTATCCCAGGCCATCCCCATCGCCCACATCTCCTATGAAGAAGCGATGGAACTGTCCCACTTCGGCGCCAAAGTCATCTATCCACCCACCATACAACCGGTCATGGATAAACGAATACCAATCTGGATCAAAAATACCTTTGCCCCGGAAGATTACGGCACCCTCATACAGGACAGTGTGGAGCGCACTTTCCCGGTGACCGGCATCTCCGGCATCCAGCATATATCCCTGCTCACCCTCGAAGGAAGCGGCATGGTAGGCATCCCCGGGTTCTCCAAACGGTTGTTTGAATCACTCTTACAGGAACGCATCAACGTTATCTTCATTACCCAGAGCTCTTCGGAACACTCTATCACTGTCGGTATCCATGAAGCGGATATGCTGAAAGCCAAAACAGCGGTCGACAGCGAGTTTGCACAGGAGATACAGGAGAAACGCATCGATCCCCTACTGGTAGAGAAAGACCTCTGCATCGTGGCCGTCGTGGGCGATAAAATGAAAAACCACCACGGCACCAGCGGTAAACTGTTCGGCACCCTCGGCCGCAACGGCGTCAACGTGAGGGCGATCGCACAAGGCTCCACAGAAAAAAATATCTCCGCCGTCATCAATAAAGCCGACCTGAAAAAGGCGCTCAACCTGATACACGAAACATTTTTTGAGGCGCCGCTTAAACAGGTCAACCTGTTCATCGCCGGCGTAGGCAACGTAGGCGGTAAACTGCTGGAACAGCTGCAGCAACAGCAGGACTACCTGCAGGAAGAACTGGGGCTGCAGATAAGAGTAGCCGGTCTGGCCAACAGTAAAAACGCCCTGTTCAGTCCCTATGGTATCGGCCTCCATGACTGGAAAAACCAGCTGGCACAAGGCGACGCGATGGACTTGCCGGCTTTTGTGGACCAAATCAAATCCTTAAACCTGCGTAACAGCGTATTCGTGGACAATACCGCCAGCAGTGAAGTGGCCGCCGTATACCACGAATTCCTGCAACACGGCATTTCCGTGGTGACCTGCAATAAAATTGCCTGTTCCTCGGACTATGCCTACTACAAACAACTGAAAGACCTGGCCCGTAAATACAACGCCTCTTTCCTTTTTGAAACCAATGTGGGCGCCGGCCTGCCTGTCATCAATACGCTCAATGACCTCGTCAGGAGCGGCGACAGGGTACAGAGCATCGAGGCCGTACTTTCCGGCAGCCTGAACTTTGTGTTCAATCATTTTGTGAACGGCAATAGTTTCCGCAGCGTCGTCAAAGCCGCGCAGGACGAAGGCTACACCGAGCCGGACCCGCGTATTGATCTCAGCGGCAAAGACGTGATGCGTAAAATCCTGATACTGGCCCGTGAAAGCGGCGCCGCTATCGAAATGAACGACATCACCAACCATTCCTTCCTGCCGGAAGACTGTCTGAATGCGCCATCCGTGGCCGATTTCTACGAAACGCTGGATGAACATGCCGGGCATTTCCAGCAGTTGTACCACGAGGCCTCCAGCGCCGGCAAAAGACTGAAGTTCGTGGCCCGCTACGCCGATGGCCAGGCATCCGTAGGCCTGCAGTGCATTGCACCCGACCATCCTTTCTACCAGCTGGAAGGCAAAGACAACATCGTGCTTTACACCACCAACAGGTACCAGGAGCAACCGCTGATCGTAAAAGGAGCCGGCGCCGGCGCAGACGTGACCGCCTCCGGCATTTTCGCCGACATTATCCGGTCGGCCCGTTTATGACCATCCTGTTAAATCCTCGTAATCCCGTTGCAGCTGCAACACCGAATGATTAAATTAAAGAACACAACCCTTCCTGTATGGAAAGTATAAAAGTATTCGCACCCGGCACTGTCGCCAATGTAGCCTGTGGCTTTGACGTTATCGGCCTCGCCATGGACGCGCCCGGCGATGAAATGGTGGTACGCCGTACCAGCCAGCCCGGCATCCGTATTAAAGCCATCCACGGCGCCGACCTGCCCACCGACCCCGCTAAAAACGTGGCCGGCGTGGCCGTTCAGGCACTGTTGCAGAAATACGACCAGCCCGATACCGGCATCGAAATAGAGATCTTCAAACATATCCATCCCGGCAGCGGCATCGGCTCCAGCGCCGCCAGCAGCGCCGGCGCCGTGGTAGCGGTCAACCACCTGCTGGGCGAACCCTTCACCAAAAAACAACTGGTACGTTTCGCTATGGAAGGAGAAAGACTGGCCTGCGGCTCCGCACATGCCGACAACGTGGCGCCCGCCATCCTCGGCGGTTTCACGCTGGTACGCAGCTACCGCCCGCTGGACATCACCACGCTGCATACGCCGGCAGAACTGTGGGTGACCGTTATCCATCCACAGATAGAAGTTAAAACTTCCGATGCCCGCGAAATCCTGAAACAGAAAGTGCTGATGACCGACGCCATCCGCCAGTGGGGTAATGTAGGCGCCATGGTGGCAGCGCTCTACCAGGAGGACTACGAGCTGATCAGCCGCTCACTGGAAGATGTGATCGTGGAACCGATACGTTCCATTCTCATCCCGGCTTTCCAGGAGCTGAAACTCAAATGCAAAGAAGCCGGCGCCCTCGGCGGCGGTATCTCCGGTTCCGGCCCCTCTGTATTCATGCTCAGCAAAGGCGAAGCAAACGCCCGTAAAGTCGCTGAAACCATGAACAACGTATATGCACCACTGGGAGTGGATTACAAAATATACGTGTCCCGTGTCAACACCGCCGGCGTTAAAATCATTGACTAATTTACCAATCCATCTGCATGCAGTACTACAGTTTACAAGATCCACAGCATAAAACATCTTTTGAAACCGCCGTCATACAAGGTATAGCGCCGGACAGGGGATTATACTTCCCGGAGCAGATCCCTTCGCTGGACCCTGATTTTATCACGCACCTGCACAACTACTCAGACCAGGAGATCGGCTACGAGGTGATCCGTCCTTTTATCGGCGATGAGATCCCTGAAGCCGCCCTGAAACAGATTGTCAACGACACCCTGCATTTTCCTTTTCCGATACAGAAAGTCACCGGCCATACCTATGCGCTGGAGCTTTTCCACGGTCCCACCCTTGCCTTTAAAGACGTGGGCGCCCGTTTCATGGCCGGATGCCTTGGTTATTTCCGTCGCAACAGCGACCGGCCGGTAACAGTGCTGGTAGCCACTTCCGGCGATACCGGCGGCGCTGTGGCCAGCGGCTTTTATAACGTCCCCGGCGTGGATGTAGTGATCCTCTACCCTTCCCAAAAGGTGAGCACCTTACAGGAAAAACAGTTGACCACCCTCGGCGGTAATATCCGCGCGCTGGAGGTACAGGGCACCTTTGACGACTGTCAGCGTATGGTGAAAAGCGCTTTCCTCGACGCCGAGATACAATCCCGCCGGCAGCTCACTTCCGCCAACTCCATCAATGTGGCCCGCTGGCTGCCACAAATGTTTTATTATTTCCTCGCCTACAAACAGATGAAGGCCGCTCATCCGCGGCTGGCGTTTGCTGTGCCCAGCGGCAATTTCGGCAATATCTGCGCCGGTATGATGGCCGCGGCCATCGGTTTGCCCGTAGCGCATTTTGTAGCCGCCACAAATGTCAACGATACCGTTCCCCGCTTCATGCAAAACGGCAAATATGAACCGGGTAAAGCAGTGCCTACCCTGTCCAACGCCATGGATGTGGCCGACCCCAGCAACTTCGTACGGGTGTTACAGTTATTCGGCAACAGCCTGCCGGCACTGAAAGAGAAATTTACCGCTTACGCCTATACGGACAAGGATACCGCGCGCACGATGGAACAGGTATGGAAAGAACATCATTATATGCTGGACCCACACGGAGCAGTAGGCTATCTCGGCCTGCAGCAGTTTCTCGCCGGCGCGCCCGATCTGACAGGCGTGTTCCTGGAAACCGCGCACCCGGTGAAGTTCGAAGACACTGCGCCCAAGGCTGTGCGCGATGCCATTCACACACCGCCCCGTGTGATGTCGCTCTACGGTAAAGAAAAAGACGCCACACTCCTGCCGGCAGATTACGACGCGTTCAAAAACTGGTTAATGCGATAAGGATTGCTTAGTTTTGGCGGCGTATGAAATATTTACCTATCCTGGTGGCCATGGCTGGTGTCGTGGCCTGCAACAATGACCATAAAAAGCCCGACCAGCAGCACGGTGCTGACGCCGCGCTGTACAGCGATATTATCCGGCCGGTAACCGATTCTATTCAGCGTTATCCGGACCAGGACGCGCTGTACTACCGCAGAGCGTTGTTGTTGTTCAATACCAATCCCCGCCTCGCACAGCAGGATTTTGAAAAGGCTGCCAGCCTGAAGCCGGCTAACCCCGACTATTGGGCCGGCGCCGGCGAAGCCGCGCTGGTAGACAGCCGCTACAACGAAGCTGAACTTTACTTCAGTAAAGCACTGGCTAACGCTCCCACCTATACGTATCTGCAGTACAAGCTGGCCACCGCCATGCTGGAGAATAAACACACCGCGCAGGCAGACAGCCTGGCCAATGTGCTGGCCGGCACCGCCGACGGGCGCGATAAAGCTTTTTACCTGAAGGCGCGCATGGCGGAAGACCGCCTCGATACCACCGCCGCCATCGAACACCTGAAAGCAGCCATCGAGGCTGCCGGTCCACAGGCGGAATATGAAGCCGTGATGGAACTGGCCGACCTTCTGCGTGCCCGCAAAACGCCGGAAGCCGTCCGGTATTATACAGCTGCATGGCATCAGGACTCTCTCAACGCCGCGCCGCTCTACGATGCGGGACAGGTACAGGAAGAACTGGGCGATACCAACGCCGCTATGAACACCTACCGGAAGTGTATTGTGGCCGATCCGGGGTTTGAGCCCGCGTATATGGCACTGGGTAATATCCATAGCAGCCGGAAGCAGTGGAAGGAAGCGTACAACTTCTACAACCTGGCTGCCAAAGCCGCTCCCACCGATGCGCTGGCCTATTTCCAGCGCGCCAGGGCACAGGAACAGCTGGGCAACAAAAAGGAGGCGATCGACGACTATGCCAAAGCCGCCTCCTTCAGGAAAGACTATAAAGAAGCAAAGGAAGCCATACAACGGTTGAGCCGCTAAAGCGCCGCCCGTGTTTATGTCACCCGCATTGCTTACATTTAATACATAAAACTGATTACTATTGGAAAACGCTCCTGTAATGATAGCGCCGTCTTTACTGGCGGCCAATTTCCTTGAACTGGGGAAAGAAGTGGAAATGGTGAACCGCAGCGAAGCTGACTGGTTCCACCTGGATGTGATGGATGGCCGTTTTGTGCCCAATATCAGCTACGGCCTGCCGGTGATCGCACAGATCAAAAAGCTGGCCCGCAAGCCTTGTGATGTACACCTGATGATAGAAGAGCCGGAGAAGTATGCCGCCGAATTTAAAAAAGCCGGCGCCGACATTCTCACCGTACATGCAGAAGCCTGTGTCCATCTGCACCGCAACATCCAGCAGATCAAAAGCCTGGGCATGAAAGCTGGCGTGGCGCTCAATCCGCATACGCCTGTGGTAGTGCTGGAAAATGTGATCCGTGATATCGATGTGGTACTGGTGATGAGCGTCAATCCGGGTTTTGGCGGACAGACCTTTATAGAACAAACTTACCAGAAAATAAGGCAGGTACGTCAGCTGATCAAAGACAACCAGGGTACCGCCCTGATAGAAGTAGATGGCGGTATCAGTGCAGAAAATGCCGGCCAGCTGGTGCAGGCAGGCGCTAATGTGCTGGTGGCAGGCAGCTCCATTTTTGCTTCAGCAGATCCCGAAAAAACAATTGCCGCACTTAAGAGAGGTGCTCTATAATCTCTTTGGACAGGGGTTTGGTAAGATAGCCATTAACTACCGGGTAGTGACGAACACGCTCTTTGTCTTTCTCATCGATAGAAGAAGTCAGCACGAAGATGCGGATCTGTTTGGGCAGCTGGTCATGAAAGACGCTGTACTCATCCAAAAACTCCCAGCCATCCATAATCGGCATATTGAGGTCCAGCAGAATAAGGTCGGGCAGTTCGTCCACCTTATCTGCATGTTGCCGGATATGGTCCAATACGTCCTGCGCATCTGAGAACACCCTGATATTGGTGCATATCCCCTGCCGCTCTATCATGATTTTAGCAATTTGCTGGTGAATTGGGTCGTCGTCTACTATAAAAATCATATTGATCAGCTTCATAAAAGGGATTATTCCGGCCTAAATGTAATAATAAATTTGGTACCCTGCCCCGGCCTGCTTTCGGCCCTGATACTTCCACCCATTGCTTCCACCTGTGTTTTGGTGATAAACAATCCGATACCTTTCGCATCTTTGTTACGGTGAAATGTTTTCCGGAAACCGAACAGCTTGTTACCGAAGCGTTCCATATCAATGCCGATGCCGTTGTCCTGCACCGTGAGTACAATGTTATCGTTCTCCCTCCATGTCTGTAAATGCAGTTCCGGTTCCCTTTCCGGTGAACGGTAACGGATGGCATTGGTGATAAAATTCTGGAGGATACTGTCGAGATACACCCGTGGATACTCTATTTGCGGCGCCTGTTCAAAATCATAGGTAATTTTGATATTACTGGTTTCAATATCTACCAGCAGGATGTCCTTTACCTTCTGCACCCGTTCGGCAAAGAGCAGCTTTTCTTTTTCCACGTTCACGTCTTTCCGTATCTGCACCACTTCCACAAGATCGTTGAGGGTTTCGTCTATTTTTTTGATCACTTCGTGCAGCATGCCCAGGTACAGCTCTCTCTCCTGTTGGGAGGACGCCTCGTTATGCATCTGCATCAGCGCGCGCAGGTTGGCGATGGGCGCCCGCAGGTTATGGGAAGTAATATGGGCAAAGTCTTCCAGCTGCTTGTTCTGGTTGACCAGGTTTTTGTTCAGGTTAGACAGCTGGTCATTCGCCTTGCGCAGTTCCTTCTGCATTTTACGGCTCTCTGTGATGTCGCGCATGAAGACCGAGATACCGCCGTCCTGCATGGGTGTCAGCAGGAAGTCATACCATTTGTCCGGTTTGGAAAAATAGATCCCGAAAGACTGGGACTGCCGTTGCTGTATACACTCCTGCAGCCGGGCGTAAAATACGGTGCCGGACAGCCGGGGGAACACTTCGAAAATGTTGCTGCCCATTTCCACTTTCTGGCCGATCATTTTCTCTGCTTTCTGGTTGAGAAAATTGAGCTTGCCGTCTTTCTCCATGGCTGCATAGCCCATGTCCACCGTATCGAAGAAGAGACGCATCAGTTCCGTGTTACGGGTGAGCGCTTCCTCAATGGCCGATTGTTCCGTTACGTCCTGCACCACGCCGAAGATGCGTGTCCGTTTGCCGTTGGTATATCCAGGCTGACCGATGCAACGCACTCTTTTGGTTTGTTGTTTGGCGGAGATCAGCGTCAGCTGTGCATCGAACGTTTTGCCGGTCTCGATGCATTGTTTCACCAATCCTTCCAGCACGGGTTGTGATTCCGGTGAGAAAAAGCGCATGGCTTTTTCGTAGTTGATGGGGGTATCCGGCTCACAGTCATGTATTTTATAGGACTGGTACGACCAGCGGACCCTTTCTGTTTCGAGGTCCATTTCCCATCCGCCGATTTTTCCGATATCTCCCGTTTGCAGGAGGAATTCCTGGTTTTTGACATTTTCCAGTTCCTGCATTTTTTTATCGGTGATATCGTTCACGAGGGCAACGACGATCATCTCTTTATCCACCGGTTCAATGACGGGGAAGACGGTGAGGTCGAGATATACTTCGCGGCCGACAGTGGTCCAGCGTTCGTCCTGGCTGAAATCTATTTTCTTTTCCACGCGCAGCGGGTTGCCTTCTTCGAGTGCCTGGAGGAACAGTTTGTCCAGCTCGAAGCGGGTGGCCAATTCATCGTTCATCACGTTGAAGTTGCGCCGGGCGGTGGGATGCGGGGAGTTGAAGAAGAAGCGTTGTGTTTGATTGATGCGGCGGATAAAGCCGAAGTTATCAAACTGAATATAGCCGATGGGCAGGTTCTCGATGATATTGTCGAGCAGTCTTTCGCTTTTCTGGAGGCTGATTTCGGCTACTTTCTTTTCGGTGATATCGTCGAGGATCAGGAAGTAGTTGGCCATTCTGCTGTGGCGGTCTGTCACCGGGAAGATGGTGGCTTCGTAGTACAGCGGGAACAGGCGGGTGACGTTGCCATAGTTTTTTTCCGCGTAGTTGAGCAGTATTTCCCGTTTCAGTGTTTTACCGGTGTCGCGGGCTTCTTCGAACATGCGGGCGAGGCCGTTGAGCCGGTAGAACGGGTCTTGCAGCCATTTGTATTCCCCATTGCCGAGGAAGGCGTGCTGGGCGCCCCATATCTGTCGCTGGCGGCTGTTCATCTCTACACTGACGCCTTCGGGGGTGAACTGCTGCAGGCCGATGGGGAGGTTTTCAAGTATCTGGCGGAAATATTGTTCATCTTCCATGACCCGGAGTTCGGGCAGTTTGCGGTCGGTGATATCGATGCCGATGAGGAGGCATCCGGTCAGCTGACCGTCGTTGTCCAGGACCGGATGGATAGCTGATTCCAGCCACAGCTGGGTGGTTCCATGCAGCAGAAAACAGATTTGTTCCTGTATGGACTGGCCGGTCCGCAGCTGTTGCCAGATGCGGGCCCACTGTGCTTCATCGGCGGGCAGGAGTAGTTCCCTGAAGTATCGTCCGGAGATGAGTTCCGGCGGTTGCTGTAGGGCGTTGGCCATTCGCGGGTTCAGGGTAGTAATGCATTCAGCGGCATCCAGATTCACAGACAATGCGCATGCATTGATGGCAGCCTCCAGATGCTGCAGATGCCGGTAATGCTGTTCCAGCATAACATCCTTCATTATTACTAGCGGGATTCTAAGATCGTTGTGTATTTAATAAGCTCAAAATAGGCATTATATGACAAAAAAGTGCCATTACAGCAGTAAAAGGTACAACTTCCGGCTTTATTTTCCCGTTTTTCAGCGGGATTTCTCTTCCGGTAGTGTTTGTTATTCAGGGAATTATCCACCCGTTGTGGATTTTCAGTTTTCAGATTTTGTTGATTGATCAATATCTTCGCATTCATTTCCGGCGGAGCCGGGCTACAAATAAACTAATTTTCACATAAAATAAAACATCAATTAATGAAAGTTCTGATTATCATGGGATCCGAGAGTGACAAACCAGTAATGGAAGAATCACAGAAATATCTCCAATACTTTGGCATTGAAGGTGAAATGGTAGTAGCTTCTGCCCACCGTAACCCGGAGCAGGTACGTGAGTTGTGTATAACTGCGAAGGAGAAAGGTTTTGGCGTGGTGATTGCGGCAGCTGGTATGGCGGCGCATCTGCCAGGCGTAGTATCTGCTTTCACTTCATTACCTGTATTGGGAGTACCTTTGGAAGGGGGTTTACCCGGCGGCATCGACGCCCTGTATTCTATTGTTCAGATGCCATCAGGCGTACCGGTAGGCACTTTGGCCGTAGGTAAAGCAGGTGCGCGCAATGCTGCGGTACTGGCAGCCCGTATGTTTGCACTGACCAACGACGCAATTGCTGCCAAAGTGGAAGCCTTCAAACAAAACGGTTACAGAATTTAGTGATTGCTTAACAATACTGCTCTCCAGGTTGTGGTTAAATTCATATATTCGGAGTGAGAATTCAGAATATTTTCCTGGACTTTAAATCATTGAATCATTGACTGAATCCATTATTAATTTAGATAGTATTAATCCCATTGAGTTTTTCGGTGTTAACAACGGAAAACTGGATTTGCTGAAGAAAAAATTCCCGCTGTTGAAGATCCTGTCCAGGGGTACCCAGTTAAAATTGAGTGGGGCGCCGGAAGAAGTGGCCACAGCGGAGGAAAAAATCAGTCAAATCGTTAAATATCTCGAGCGTAATGGTAATCTGACAGAGAATTACTTTGAGCAGATTCTTGGGGATGAAGAGGGAACGGCGGTAGATCATTTCAGCGACCGCAATCCCAACGAGGTACTGGTATTTGGTCCGAACGCCCGTACGGTACGTGCACGCACTGCCAACCAGAAAAGAATGGTAGCGCTGGCGGACAAAAATGACATTGTATTTGCGATCGGGCCGGCGGGTACGGGTAAAACCTATACGGCGGTAGCGTTGGCGGTACGTGCATTAAAAAATAAAGCTGTTAAGAAAATCATTCTCACCCGTCCGGCGGTGGAAGCAGGCGAAAGCCTGGGCTTTCTTCCCGGCGATCTGAAAGAGAAAATCGATCCCTATCTGCGGCCATTGTACGATGCGCTGGATGATATGATCCCTGCAGAGAAGCTGAGTTATTATATGACCAACCGTATCATAGAAATAGCGCCGCTGGCTTATATGCGTGGCCGTACGCTGGATAATTCCTTTATTATCCTCGACGAAGCGCAGAACGCCACCGACCTGCAGCTCAAAATGTTCCTGACCCGCATTGGCGCTTCTGCCAAAGCCATCATCACCGGCGACCTTACCCAGATCGACCTGCCGAAAAACCAGAAATCGGGCCTTGAAAAAGCGAACCGTATCCTGCGTAACATCGACGGTATCGGCTCTGTGGAGCTGGATGAAGAGGATGTGGTGCGTCACCGCCTGGTGAAAGCCATTATCCGGGCCTATGAGTCAGACAAGGAAAGAGAAGGATAATTGACGAATTTTTTCATTTAGTTATTTAAAAATTGAGAGGCCTGATTTCGGGTGTCTTAATTTTTAAATGACTAAATGAAAATTTTTTTGAATATTAACGCTTTTTTAACGGTCTTTGCAGTAAGTTACCTGTTTTTTCAAGGGGATAATTCAGTTCGGAAGCCTGTGATACAGCATTGCGGTGATAGTACTTTGCAGATTTGAATGTTTAACCCTATTTTTGTTGTGATATAATAATTATCGACCGCATGACCAATTATCGTCGAATTCTGACACTGGCAGTGATGGGAATGCTGCTGCTGAGCAGCTGTAAGAAACGGGCCACCCCTCAAGAGGTAGCGCTGGCATTTATGCACGCTATACAGGATTCGAACTTCGACCAGGCAAGGGACTATGCCACCAAAGAGTCTCAGCAGGTAATACAGATTTACTCCATTTTCGACGGGCGCCGCAGTGATGCAGAACGGGATAAGATCCGTAAAGCCAAAATACAGGTTGTCGCTGTGGAAGAAAACGACAACAAAGCTTCCGTGACCATCCAGAATTCTTCAGCCAACCAGCAGGAAGTGCTGCAACTGGTAAAAGAAGGCGGTCAATGGAAGATTTCACTGACATTTGAAAGTATCATACCTAACTATATTCCGCCGGCCAGCCAGGGCCTGGACTCCACCACTGTACTGACGCCGGACACCACCGCCGGCGGTGTGGCAGTTCCTGCAGTTAAATGATTTTTGCCGCTTTACTGCGCTTTTTTGTGCAGTAAAGGGATAATTTTTAGCTATTAATCATCAGTTGCCTTAAATTTGCCGATGCAAGAATGGGCAGGGGTGATTGATTTCCAAAGGCCAACAACGGAAACCACTGACCATATCTTCATGAAAAGTGAAGTGAATAAGGCATTCACTTTTCTACCACTAATACAATATTGAACAATAAACCTTAAAAGCAGAAAAGTAGATTATTATGATGACAAATCCCTGGCACAGTGTGAGTCCCGGATCAGAGGTGCCACACGTAGTAAATGCCATTATCGAGATTCCAAAGGGATGCCGTGCCAAATATGAACTGGACAAAGAAAGCGGCCTGCTGAAACTGGACCGCGTTTTATATTCCTCTGTATATTATCCTGCCAACTATGGTTTCATTCCGCAGTCTTACTGCGACGACCATGATCCGCTGGACATCCTGGTACTGTCTCAGATAGAATGCGTACCCATGTGTATCATCGAAGCCAAAGTGATCGGTGTAATGCAGATGGTAGATGGCGGCGAAGCGGATGACAAAATCATCGCAGTGGCAGCCAACGATATGAGCGTAAACCACATCAACGATATCTCCGAACTGCCGCCTCATTTTATCGATGAAATGAGACACTTCTTTGAAGAATACAAAAGACTGGAAAAGAAATCAGTGATCGTGGAAGAGTTCCAGAACAAGGAAAAAGCCGAAAAGATCATTACCCAGAGCTTTGAAGACTACAGAAAGATCTTTAAGCAGAGCTAACATATTGATTTTTTGATTTTCGATTTTTTGATGTTGGCATTTGGGGGAGACATCCAACAACATCCCGACATTAAAAAATCGAAAATCATTTTAGAAGAATCTTTTAATAATCCGCAGCTGATGCGTTCTGATGTGGGTATCGGCATTGATGATGCCCTGGTTATCGATCGGATCTATGCGTACCTTGCCGGAAGAATGAAGGATTTCGTGATCGTTGAGCAACAGGCCTACGTGGGTAATCCTTCCTTCGGGATTATCGAAAAAAGCGAGGTCCCCCAACCGTGCTTCCTGCAGAAAGTCAACCGTGGTACCTTGTGTGGCTTGTTGTGACGCATCCCGGAGCAATGGTATCCCCGACAGTTTAAAAACGTTTTGTACAAACCCGGAGCAATCCACCCCAAAGACATTCCTGCCGCCCCAGAGATAAGCCGTATTCAGAAATTTCATGGCATCTGCCAGCAGATGTTTCGTATTTACCGGACTTCCTGCAGCGGGCAATACATGGGGTTTTTCCAGTAAGGTCACCTGTACATTTCCCCATTTTGCGGAAAGGTTGGTATATCCTTTCAGGAGGCAGCCAAAAGGTAAGATCATAGGTTGACCGTTGAGCAGTATTTCATTGCTCCATTCCGGCAGGTAATGAGTGGCCGGTGCGTGATAGATATCTTCGGATACCTCTTCGAGGTGAGAGAGGGAAGCCCAGCCGGAATAGCCGTCGTACTGGTTTATCACTTCCACCCATCCGTCGGGGGCCGTGTTAATGATTTCCACACCTTCGCCCCAGAGCAGCTGGGAAATCATCTCACTTCTGTGTGCGGCGGTAGCCCTGAGCGGCGCTACAGGCACCACAACGATCGCGTATGGCATATTAATTGTATAATTCCGTTTTATAATCCAATATTCTCGCGTCTGAATGAACTTTTTCCGCTTTTATACGTAAATATAGAGTAATAAGTTTATGCACCAACAGTTAACCAATTTATCAGATAAGGAACTTATATCCCGTGCCCGGAAACAAGACCGGGAAGCAGAAGGTGTACTAATGGACAGGTACAGTCATTTACTGGTCGCCATTACACTGCCTTATCTGAATAAAGCCCCGAAGCCAGACCCCAACATTGTCTTTCCCACCCTGTTGCAACGGCTCAGCGCCAGTCTTAAAACCCAGACGATCTACAAAGCCAACGAATGGATATTGCATATTCAGAAAACATATTTCAATAGTCCAGACAAAAATATTCCCTTCTACCCGTCACGGGATGGCAGGGACCTGTTGCATATTGAGAACAAAGTCGAAAAAGCAGGTACCAACATCATCGACCGCCAGGACCTCGCCGTAAGGCTCGAACAGGCCCTCGGGCGTATGAATGCCGACGACCGTGATCTGATAACGCAGTTCTATATTGATAATAAAAGCTTTGCCGATCTGACCGCTGCCAAGGGATTAACACGTGAAAAACTCAGGAACCAGCTGAAAGCAGCCAAAGGGAAACTTGCCAAGCTATATATGAATCAGGGTTATGTTTAGTAGTAAACCAAACAATGAAAAAATTTTAAAGGTATTTTCCGGCATCCGTTGTCTCAGCAAAGATCAGTTGCCCCGTTATATGGAAGGGAGACTGACAGACGTTGAAAAACACCTCGTGGAACAGCACCTTACCGATTGCGACCTGTGCTTTGGCGCCTTACAGGCACTGGAACAGGAAGCCGGGAATGAGCAGTACCAGGACCTGACCGGAAAGCTCCAGCGTTATATACAAGACAGTATACAACCGGTATCCCATGTCCATAAGGTAGCGCAGTATACCAAAAAGGAAAAGACCAAGGAAAGCCTGCTGGTCTATTTCTGGCTGGTGGCCTTCCTCGTGATCGGGGTAGCCAGCGTATACGTATTACGCGGCCATCTCCGCAACCAGCCGCCACCGCCGCCCCGTATGCTGGCCTCCGCCCATCCGCCGGCCACCGATTCTGCCGCCGCCCCCTCCGGGGAAGTGGCCAATCAGCCTATTGTGACCACAGAACAACCGGCGCCGGCCCCCGGCCATCAGACGGCTGCCACACCGGCTTCCGTTAAGCCTGCAGCCACCACAACGGCCAATACCCTGGCGCCGGCGAAACCAACACCAGTACCGGTACCAACCGCCACAGCAGATTCCATCGCCAAAGCCAAAGCCGCCGCGCTGAAAGCGCAGCAGAAAAAGCAGGCAGCCGACAGCATCCGCAAAGCGCAGACGCTGCAGAAACAACAGGACTCACTGAAAAAAGAGAAAGAAAAGGAAAAAGACAACGACGACAAAAAACAGGAACCGGCGCCAGCACCTAAACAGGAGCCGAAAGAGCCAGCTCCACAGCCTAAAAAGGAAAGCCCGCAGCCCAGTGAGCCCGTCAACAGCGACGAATACCTCTATAAAGCTGCCATGGTGTATCAGCAGCAAGGCAACCTCAGCGAAGCCATTGACAGGTACAAAAGAATTGCCTCCAACAGTTCCGGCAAATACGCGGAAATGGCCACCTACCAGCTGGCGATCTGCTACCGCAGCAAAGGCCAGATGGCCAGGGCCCGCCGCATGTTCCGCGAAGTCATCCGGATGGACGGCTCCCTTAAAAACAATGCGCAACAGGCGCTGGACAGCATGTAATCCCTAACGGATACTGGATTTTTAAAGTTATTTAGAAACAACATCTTCTGATAAATTACATATTTGTAATTCGTAAGTTTGTGGAATTTATTGTTGTCTGCATCTTACAGACAGCATTCTTTTTAGCCTGTGAATAATCCAGCGATACAACAACTGACAGACCAGGAGTTACTGCAACGGTTCAAAACTGATCAGAACAGTGAATGGATAGGTGTGCTTTTTGACCGCTATGCCCTGTTATTACTGGGTATGTGCATGAAATACCTGAAAAACGAAGAAGATGCGCGCGATGCCGTGCAACAGATCTTTCTCAAGGTGTTGTCTGACGTCAACAAACATGAGATACAGTTTTTTCGTGCCTGGATATACCAGGTAGCCAAAAACTATTGCCTGATGCAGTTGCGGCAGCATCATCTGAAATACCGGGAAGAGATTACCGATAAACATGCCGGGGAACTGGCCGCAGATCCGGAAGACCAACGGTCGCACCAGGAAAAGGACGTATTGCTCAACAGTATGGAGCAGGCCCTGAACTTCCTGAACCCGGAACAGAAAGTTTGTGTAGAGCTCTTCTACCTGCAAAAGAAATCCTACCAGGAAATAGCGGACCAGACCGGCTTCAGCCTGTTGCAGGTGAAAAGCTATATCCAGAACGGCAAACGTAATCTTAAATTAATACTGGAAAAACAACAACGCGCAAACAAGCGTTAATTTGCATCAATAGCGATATGAACGAGCATTTCAATGATATATTTGTCACTACCGGCTGTCCTACACAGCAGCAGCTACTGGACTATGTGCAGGGCAAGCTGTCTGCTGAAGAACGGCACGAGGTGGAAATGCACCTGACGGATTGTGAATTTTGCAGTGAAGCCCTGGAAGGCCTGTCCGATATCAAGGACAAGGAAAAGATCCCCGGCTGGCTCAGCGAAATGAGATGGGAGGTCCTGAAAAAATTACGGAAGAAATACCGCACCCGCCGGAAAACAGAAAATTATATATCCCTCACCGTTATCATCCTCTGTATCATTTTCCTGGTACTGGCGCTGTTCTGGGCGTATCATTTCGCCGTAAAACATTAATACAGCGTTTTATTATTCATCGCTTTCCATTCCTGAAATACTTTCAGCGCATCAAGGTCCCGCAGTTCAATCAGCGGGATTTTTTTTTCGTCATGGGGCACTGTGATCTCGCGGTAAATGAAGGAGTCGTCGAAGTTAATGGCGGCGGCGTCTTCCTTGGTATTGGCGTAATACACTTTTGAAGGCCGCGCCCAGTAGATGGCGCCCAGACACATGGGGCATGGCTCGCAGGAGGTGTAGATTTCGCAGTCTGTAAGCTGAAAGGTGCCCAGTCTTTTACAGGCATCGCGGATGGCCATCACTTCTGCGTGGGCAGTAGGATCGTTTTCGCACAACACCTGGTTCCACCCCTCTCCTACGATCTCCTCTCCTCTTACCACGATAGACCCAAACGGGCCGCCGTCGCCCTGCTCCATTCCCCTGCGGGACAGCGACACTGCGTATTGCATGAATTTCCGTTCTCTTTCCCCTATCATAGGATAACAATATTGGTTCATTCAAATTTACCGAAAAGAAGGCATAAAAAAACCCCGCGAAGAATCGCGGGGTTTATCGTTAACTATGTATCGTCGTATTTAGAATTGCTCGTATTATTTGTTTCTGATCACTACCACGCCATCGAACACATCGATCAGCACGGGCCTGGATTTGTCAATGTCTCCTGCCAGTATTTTTTTGCTGAGCAGGTTGATGATTTCCTTCTGTATTAATCTTTTCAGTGGTCTTGCACCAAACTGCGGATCGTAACCCTGTACAGAAAGATATTCCAGCGCATAGTCAGAAAATTCCAATATCATGCCATTTTTTGCCACCATGTCTTTCAGTTGTTGTAACTGAATGTTAATTATTCCTTTAATTTCATCGCGCAGCAGTGGCTGGAACATAATCACTTCATCCACCCTGTTGAGGAATTCCGGCCGTATGGTGGTCCTCAGCAGCGTCATGACTTCTTCTTTCGTTTTATCTACTACTTCCTCTCTGTTGGAATCGTTAATGTTTTCAAAATTCTCCTGGATAATATGGCTGCCCATATTGCTGGTCATGATGATGATGGTGTTTTTGAAGTTCACCACGCGGCCTTTGTTGTCTGTCAGACGGCCGTCATCGAGCACCTGTAACAAAATGTTAAAAGTATCCGGGTGTGCTTTTTCGATTTCATCGAGCAGTACTACGGAGTAGGGTTTACGGCGTACGGCTTCTGTCAGCTGACCGCCTTCATCGTATCCCACATATCCCGGAGGCGCGCCCACGAGGCGGCTAACGGAATGTTTCTCCTGGTATTCGCTCATGTCGATGCGGGTCATCATCTGATCATCATCGAACAGGTATTCCGCCAGTGCTTTGGCCAGCTCTGTTTTACCCACCCCGGTAGTACCCAGGAAGATAAAGGAGCCGATCGGGCGGCGCGGGTCCTGCAGACCGGCGCGGCTGCGGCGGATAGCGTCGGACACGGCGATGATCGCTTCTTCCTGTCCTACCACCCTGCGGTGCAGTTCTTCTTCGAGGTGCAGCAGTTTGTCTTTTTCGCTCTGCATCATTTTCGATACCGGGATGCCTGTGGCCTTTGCCACATTTTCCGCTATGTCTTCCGCATCTACTTCCTCTTTAAGAAGACGTTTATTGTGCTCGGATATTTTACTCAGTTCATCGGTCAGGTCCTGTACCAGTTTTTCCTGTTCTTTGACTTTACCGTAGCGTATCTCTGCCACGCGGCCGAAGTCACCGTTACGTTCCGCCTGTTCAGCTTCCAGTTTCAGGTTTTCGATCGCTGATTTAGCCGCCTGGATTTTATCTACCACTTCTTTTTCCGCCTGCCATTTTGCTTTGAACGTATTCCGTTCTTCGCTGAGGCGGGCTATCTCTTCACTCAGTTCCCTGAGTTTATCTTCATCATTTTCTCTTTTGATCGCTTCTTTTTCAATCTCCAGCTGACGGATCCTTCTTTCCAGTTCATCCAGTTCTTCCGGCATGGAATTCATTTCCAGCCGCAGTTTAGCTGCGCTCTCGTCGATCAGGTCAATGGCCTTGTCGGGCAGGAAGCGATCGGTGATATAGCGGTGGGACAGTTCCACGGCAGCGATGATCGCTTCGTCTTTGATAAGCACATGGTGATGGCTTTCGTATCTTTCTTTCAGGCCGCGGAGGATGGAGATGGCGTCTTCTACGCTGGGCTCGTCCACCAGTACTTTCTGGAAGCGGCGTTCCAGCGCTTTATCTTTCTCGAAATATTTCTGGTATTCATTGAGCGTGGTGGCGCCGATGGCACGGAGTTCACCGCGGGCCAGGGCCGGCTTGAGGATATTGGCGGCGTCCATAGCGCCTTCCATGGCGCCTGCGCCGATCAGGGTATGGATCTCATCGATAAAGAGGATGATTTCGCCGTCGCTGTCCGTCACTTCTTTTACCACTGCTTTCAGTCTTTCTTCGAACTCACCGCGGTATTTGGCGCCGGCCATCAGCGCGCCCATGTCGAGGCCGTAAATGGTTTTTGATTTCAGGTTTTCCGGCACGTCGCCATTGAGTATGCGGTGTGCCAGTCCTTCTACGATAGCGGTCTTACCTACGCCGGGTTCCCCTACCAGTATCGGGTTGTTTTTAGACCTGCGGGAGAGGATGTGCAGCGTTCTGCGGATTTCCTCATCGCGGCCGATCACCGGGTCCAGCTTGCCTTCGCGGGCCAGCTCGTTCAGGTTTTTGGCGTATTTCTGCAAGGTATTGAATTGGGTGCCGCCGGATTGGGAATTCACGGTTTCACCCTTGCGTAATTCTTTGATGGCTGCCTTCAGGCCTTTCTCTGTGAGACCGGCATCTTTCAGCAGTTTGGAGGTATCGTCGCTACCGCCCAGGATGGCCAGCAGCAGATGCTCCA
Organism: uncultured Chitinophaga sp.; assembly: GCF_946479755.1. The sequence continues at coordinate 111,956 of NZ_CAMLHC010000016.1, forward strand.
CGCTTACAAACTCATCTTTGAATTCCTTGATGGTAGCGCCGGCACGCAGTAATGCGTTGTTGGCGTCGCGGCTCAGTACCTGTCCGGCTTCACCGCCCACCATTTTGGGATATTTCTGCAGCTGCTCATTGAGTTTGGTGTTGAGCAGCGTAGTATTAACAGCGTTCTTTTTCAGCAGGTATTCCACCGGGCTGTCATTATCTTCCAACAAGGCTTTTAAGATGTGCCCTGTTTCGATGGCCTGGTTTTGATGATTGAATGCCAGTTGCTGAGCTTGTTGCAGTATTTCCTGCGATTTTATAGTGAAATTATTCAGATTCATATATTGCTATTTTGCTCCTTTTTTAGTGATTTACAAACGTGCTTTTGTATTAACAAAGCCTGCACCAATGTTGTTTTCCGGAAATTATGTCATATTAAGTATAAGTTTCCTGCATTTTTAGCAGAAGATAAGGTTATTAACTGCTAAAATAGCATTAACGTCATCGAATCAACGCCGTATATTAGCGTTTCTCTAATATGTGAGCGATGAAAATAATCCGCCTCTATGCCCTCCTGTTAACGGCCCTGACGGGCACGCTGGCCACCACGGCGCAGGAACGCCTGTCTAACGACACCGTTTATATACCGGTAGGCAACCAAAGCCGCCACAGCGCGAAGCTGTACGGCAACCTATACACGGCAGCCCGGTTGCAGGGCGTTCTCCGGGAGAACCGGGAACGATACCCCGGAAAAACGCTGGCCGTAGTATTGATGGACCCCGGCACCTGGTACCTGGACAGCACGCTGGTCATTACCCCGGAGCTGGCCAACGGCAACAGCGCGGTGGTGATCATGCCCGCTCATGCGGGAGACAGCGTTACGCTGAGCGGCGGCCAACCCGTGAAAGTAAAATGGCGCCGCTGGAAAAACGGTATCTATAAAGCTAAACTGGCGCTGCCCTATACGTTTGATCAGTTATATATCAACGATCAGCAGCAGGTACGCGCCCGTTACCCCAACTACGACAGCAGCGCACAGCATTACAACGGCAGCGCCGCCGACGCCATCAGCCCCGAAAGGGTAAAGACGTGGCAGCATCCGCAGGGTGGTTACGTACATGCCCTGCACAAAGGAGAATGGGGCGGGTACCATTACCGCATCACGGGCGTTAATGCCGATTACAGCCTGCAACTGGAAGGCGGTTACCAGAACAACCGGCAGATGGGCATGCATGCCTCCCGCCGTTTTGTGGAGAATATCTTCGAAGAGCTGGACACCACGCGGGAATGGTATTATGATCAACAGGCAAAAACACTGTACTACAAACCTGCGCCGGGCACGCGCCTGTCCAAAGCCAGTGTGGTCGTGTCCAGGCTGCCGCAGGTCATTGCCCTGAAAGGCAGCGCCGGCAACCCTGTCCGGAACGTGACCATCGCGGGCCTGCGCTTTGCGCATACCGCCCCTACGTTTATGGATACACGTGAACCGCTGCTGCGCAGCGACTGGACCATCTACCGCGGCGGCACCATTCTGCTGGACGGCACCGAACACTGCACCGTCAGGGATTGTGAATTTGACCACAACGGTGGCAACGCCGTATTTGTGAGCAACTATAACCGTCACGCTACCATCAGCGGATGCCATATCCACGATGCCGGCGGCAGCGGCATCTGCTTTGTCGGCAACCCGGACGCTGTCCGTTCCCCGTTGTTTGAATACAACGAATCACAGCCGCTGGCAGCGATCGACACGGTACGCGGACCGAAAACCGATCATTACCCGGATTCCTGCATCGCCTACAACAACCTGATTTACCGCACCGGCGCCATCGAAAAGCAAACCGCCGGCATTCAGCTGTCCATGGCCATGAACATCAGCGTATTGCACAATACCATCTACGACGTGCCACGTGCAGGCATTAACGTGAGTGAAGGCACTTTCGGCGGTCACGATATTGCCTATAACGACGTATTCAACACCGTATTGGAAACCGGCGACCACGGCGCCTTTAATTCCTGGGGGCGGGACCGCTACTGGCATCCGGACCGCGGGACCATGAATGACCTCGCAGAAGCGCATCCGGAACTGATCCTGCTGGACGCCATCTATACCACGCGGCTGCATCACAACCGCTTCCGCTGCGATCACGGCTGGGACATCGACCTGGACGACGGTTCTTCCAATTACTACATCTACAACAACGTATGCCTTAACGGCGGCCTGAAACTGCGCGAAGGTTTTTACAGGACCGTGGAGAACAATATTATCCTCAACAACTCCTTCCATCCGCATGTATGGTTTAAAAACAGCCATGATGTGTTCCGGCACAATATCGTGACCAGCCCATACAAACCCATCGGCATCCGCTACTGGGGAGATGAGCTGGACTTCAATCTTTTCCCGGACAATACCGCCCTGCCCGCGGAAACAGACCGGCATTCCATGGCCGGCGATCCGGGGTTCGTGAACCCGATAGCAGGCGACTACCGTGTTAAAGCCGGGTCTCCCGCGCTGCGCATGGTGTTCAACAATTTCCCGATGGACAGCTTCGGCGTAGTATCGCCCGCACTGCGTTTGCTGGCGAAAAAGGCGCCGCTGCCGGTGTTACAGCAACAACGCCTGAGCGGCACGTCCGAAACCACCTGGCTGGGCGCCCGCATCAAAAACATTGAAACGCTGGGAGAACGCTCTGCGGCGGGCCTACCGGACAACAACGGCGTATATGTTGTCCGTGTACCGGATCATTTCCCTTACCAGCTACAGGCGGGAGATGTTATCTTAAAAGCTGGAAATACAGTGGTGCAAAATGTGGGAGATCTTCAAAAAGCGTATAGCCGTGACAGTGACAAACCTGCAACACTGACCATATTCCGGAATCAGCGGCAAATCATTTTGGGGCTTTGAGATTTTTTGATTTACGGATTTTGGAATTTTTGGAATAAAAAAAGCGAAGAACAAAGCGTATTAATTTACTCACTTTGTTCTTCGCTTTTTTTATTCCAAAAATCTCAACATCAAAAAATCCTACATCAAAAAATCCACATCCATTCTTTCACCAGCGCTTCGTGTTCGCTGATCCATTGTTTGATGGCTACTTCTTCTTTACCGTCAGCATCCGCCATGACATTCATGAGGGAGCTCAATTCTTCGCTGTTGAGTTTGAATTTGCGGAAGAAGTTCACGGCCACCGTGTCTTTCACGGTGAACTCGTTGTTAGCGATCGTCATGATTTTTTCCATTTCACCGAACACCATTTTAGGATCTTCCAGGAAACGGAGTTTATAGCGGGCAAACATGTGGTGGGGCGCCCATCCGGTCACCACCACCGGCATCTTTTCATCCATATTTTTCTTCAGCGTGGCCATCATCGCGGCTTCGGAGGAGGACTGTAATTCGTAGTCCAGCCCGTACCCGCGGATAGCGTCTTCTGCTTTGGCCATGATACCGGCACCGGCATCGATGCCTACGACTTTGCCATCGAACACTGTCTTGTATTTAGCGAGATCGTCGATGGTGCGGGCGTCTACATAGTCGGGCACCACCAGGCCGATGCGGGCACTGTCGAAGCTGGTATTGAGCACGGTGACTTTGTCACCGAAAGTTTCCATATAGGTTTTATGCGTTACAGGCATCCAGGTGTCCATGAACACGTCTGCATCGCCGCCGGCTACGGCTGCGAAGATGGGCGCCACGTCTGCATTTTTAAGCGTCACGGTATAACCTTGTTGTTCCAGGAGCACTTTGGCCAGGTTAGTCATGGCTACTCCTTCCGCCCAGTTGACATATCCGATGGTAATTTTCTTACCGCTTTTTTTATCGCCCTGCTGACAGGCAGCGAAGGTCAGCGTTACCGCTGCCAGGGCAAGGAGGAAAATCTTTTTCATACGTATGTTATTTAGCGTTTTTCTTTTGTTTCTTTTTACCGAATGATTGTGTAATACGGTCCAGGATAATGGCCAGTATCACCACGGCGATGCCGCCTTCGAAGCCCAGTCCGATTTTTAGCTGGGTGATCCCTTTCAGTACTATTTCCCCGAGGCCGCCGGCTGCGATCATCGCAGATACCACCACCATCGACAGTGACATCATGATGGTCTGGTTAACGCCTGCCAGGATGGTAGGCAGGGCCAGTGGCAGTTCCACTTTAAAGAGCAGCTGCCGGGGCGTGGCGCCAAAAGAGCGGGTGGCTTCCACGATGTCTTCCGGCACCTGGCTGATACCCAGGGTGGTCAGTCGCACGGCAGGCGGCATCGCAAAGATAATGGTCGCGAACACGCCGGGCACTTTCCCCAGTCCGAAGAAGAGTACAGCGGGAATGAGGTATACGAAAGCCGGCATGGTCTGCATGAAGTCCAGCAGCGGGCGCATAATGCTGCCGGCCGTTTTGCTTCGTGCCGCCCATATGCCCAGCGGGATACCGATGATCAGGGCTATAAAAGCGGACACCAGTATCAGGGAGAGCGTTTCCATGGTAGGCGCCCAGTAGCCCATCATATAGATAAGCGTCAGCCCCAGTGCCGTCACTACTCCTATGCCCCATCCGGCCCTTCTCCAGGCAAGAATGGCCAGCAGTGCGATCACCACGTAGAACGGCAGGAAGGTGAACAATCCCACCACTCCGTCTACCATGGTTTCCACACCCGCTTTCACCATCTTAAAGAAGGGGCTGAAGTTGTGCGTGAGCCAATTGATAAATTGTTCTATATATTTTCCGATTCTAATCATACAAAGTTCGTTTATGCTTGCGGGTTAGCCTGGCTACCCGTGGTTTCAATAATCAGGGAGGTTTGGGATATCAGTCCCAGCAGCTTGTTGTTGGCGGGGTTCACCACTGCCACCGGTTTATCCGTTTCTGCGATGAAAGGCAGCATCTGTTCCACGGTGGTATCCGGGTGTGCCACCGGTACATCGCGGTGGATGACTGCTTCAATTGTTTTATCGCCGCGTTGTTTTACTTCCAGTATTTCGTGGAGGTATACGAAGCCGAGGAAATGTTTATCGACCGTAACTGCCGGTAGTATTTTAAGGCCGGTGGCCCTCATTTTACGCAGACTGCCTTCCGGGCCGTCTTTGCGGAACACCGCCATGGTAGGTTTGGTATCCATCAGGGAAGAGGCGGTGATAATTGCTTTACGGTCCACTTTTTCCACGAAGGAGCTTACGTAATCGTTAGCGGGCGCGGTAAGAATTTCTTCCGGGGTACCGATCTGGATGACTTCCCCGTCTTTCATGATGGCGATACGGTCTCCCAGGCGGATAGCTTCATCCAGGTCATGGGTAATAAAAACAATGGTCTTATGCATTTTCTCCTGGAGGTCCAGCAGTTCATCCTGCATCTGTGTGCGGATCAGCGGGTCGAGTGCCGAGAAGGCTTCGTCCATGAGCAGTACTTCCGGTTCGTTGGCCAGTGCGCGGGCCAGGCCTACGCGTTGCTGCATACCGCCCGACAGTTCTGCCGGCAGCATATTTTCATACCCTTTGAGGCCTACCAGTTCGATCACATTACGAGCTTTCTCCAGCCGTTCTGTTGCCGGCATGCCTTGCAGTTCGAGGCCGAACGCCACATTCTCCAATACGGAGCGGTGCGGCAGGAGACCGAACTTCTGGAACACCATGGCAATTTCCTTGCGGCGGACCTTTTGCAGGTCGGCGTCCGGGAGGGCCGTGATATCCACGTTATTGAGCAACACCTTGCCGGCACTCGGTTCTATGAGGCGGTTGAGGCAACGGAGCAAGCTGGATTTACCACTGCCGGAGAGTCCCATGATGACAAAAAACTCTCCTTTTTCAATCTCGAAGGAAGCGTTTTTCACCCCCACCGTAGCGCCGGTGCGTTCCAGTATTTCCGCTTTTGACTTGCCCTGTTGGAGCAGCTGCAGCGCCTCTTGTTGTTCGCGGCCGAAGATCAGCGTAAGGTTATCTATTTTAAGTTTAGGCATCATCGTGATTTTAACGTTTAGAAATAGTACCCGATGTTCAGGTTCAGGTGGCTGTGCCAGCGGGCATCGGGCGTACCTGCTGCCAGTGCTTCATCCCATACAGGCCCCAGCCAGGGATGGTTTTTACCGGCGGCCCAGTCGATATAAGTAAAGATGTGGCCGGCGGTGATCATACATCCCAGTACATTCATCTGGGAGTCGTGCGCGCCTTTGACCTGTTTCTGCATATAGGAGTAGTCGTTATAAAACGTCAGTGCGCTGATGGGGCCCCAGTGTACGGGCTGTGTATATGACAGCGAGGCCGTGTGCAGGAAAGCTTCCGATGCTACCTGGTAAGACGCGCCATAGGCGGCCATGTCCACATATCCTGCCAGCTGTGCGGAGTCCGCAGCGTTGTAACGATAGTACATGGACTGTAACTTGAGGTTCCAGCGGTCTTTGTTGAGATTGCTGTGTACCGCCGCTGCCCAGTGGCTGCCCATGTTTCCGGAGGAGATGTTGTACAACCCTCCCAGCATAACGGAGGCGCCTATACTGTTATTCTTATCCAGGAAATATTCCGTACGGGCGTTTCCCTGGTTTACCTCTTTATTACGCCCCGCCACGTCGTAAGAGTAGCGGCCGGGATCGATGGCTGATTTATCTCCGAAATTGAGTTCTTCCGCGTTTTTAAAGAACGCCAGCTGGTACTGCCAGCGGTTGGCGCGGCGTTGGAACTTGATACCCATATCGTAATCATCTTCCTTTCCTACATAATAAGGCAGGTTAAAAAACCAGCTGTGGGAGTTGTAGGTCACGTTACCGAAGGGCACCTGTGTGAGGCCGATGTCGATATGCGTACTATCGTTGAAGTTGTAGCGCACATATCCTTCTTTGAGGAAGCTACCGCCAAAGTCTTTCGAGTAGAAGCGGTATTCCGCGTGGAGGGACAATTTTTTCCAGGAGGCGTCCGCATTTACGCGGAACATATCAAAGCCGAAGTCACCGCCTCTTTTCATCTGTTCCTTTTTCCACGAGGAGAGGTTATAATTGAAGCGCAGTGCGCCGCCAATGTGAAAGGTGGGTTTGTCCGTTTTTCTGGTATCCGTACTATCCTGTGCAACAATGACCAAACTAGGCAAGAGAAGCAATAAGCATAGCAACAACCAATGCAATGATTTAATCATAGTCATTAATTATTTAATATGTTTAAGCTGATCCATTCCCGGGCGACATAGGGGACCTATGAGCATGCCACTGTACTGTTGACAGCGAGCGTAAAAGGAAAACCGGGCGCGAAATGGCCCGACAAATGATCAAATTTCCAATAAATATTGACCGTTATAGCGTAATGCGTTGTGCTCGGAAGGCACTTTAAACAGTCGGATTTTGCGTTAAGCTTTGCAAAAATACGAAAAAAAGGCTCAGTTGCCAAGCATTTTTTGAAAAACATCAAACAACCCGGCAGAAGAGATTGTTATAAGGACGGTTGAATTCCAATCTGTTCCAGCAAATTTCTTCATCATTAAACCCTACAATTATGTCATTTGACTTACTTGAAAGTGCAAAAAGTATTTTTAACAGTAGTGTCGTTAGTCAGGCTTCCTCACAACTGGGAGAGAGCGAAGGCGGCATTCAAAAAGCATTAAGTGGGATCATACCGGTCGTATTAACGGGACTGTTGAATAAAGCCGGTTCTGGTGGAGATGCCGGCGGTTTATTGAATATGATCAAAGGGGTAGCCGGCGACGCCAACCCATCCGCCGTGGCAGGCGCCCTGCAAAGTGGCGGGGGCGGGCTGCTGGCCAAAGGAGGCGATCTGTTGCGCAGTCTCTTTGGCGATAAAATCAGCTCCATTACCGGCATGTTATCTTCCTTTGCAGGCATCAAGGAATCTTCTGCCAACACCCTGCTGCAAACGGCCACTCCTGCCACCCTGGGTGTAGCAGGGCAATATGCGGCACAAAACAACCTTACTCCCAATTCATTCCTCTCCTTCCTGAATTCACAGAAAGACAGCATATTAAATGCCGTGCCGGGTGGCCTTAACCTCGCCGGCGTCCTTGGTCTGTCCAGCCTGGGCGACCTCGGTAAAAAACTGGGCGGCATCGCTGCCGGAATTGGCGGAGCAGGTATCGGTGCTGCCAACGCGGCCGTTAACACTGTTAAACAAAGCGGCGGCGGTCGCTGGATATGGTCACTGCTCCTGTTGCTGGTCGCCATTATCCTGCTGTGGTACCTGATGAGAGGCTGTGGCGGCAAGAACCCGGAAGGTACTACCGTCACCGATAGTATCACCACCAGCCAGCTCGCTGATTCTGCGGCCACGCATGTCAATGAAGTAGCGCCGGCCACTACTACTGCCCGCGAAAGCATACAGGTTACCCTGCCCGACGGCACCGTACTGCAGGCTTACAAAGGCGGCATCGAAGACCAACTGGTGACTTTCCTGAAAGATGACACCCGACCCGCCGGAAAGGATGTATGGTTTGACTTTGACAACCTCAATTTCAAAACCGGCAGCTCCGTGATCACCGAAGAAAGTATGACACAGGTGAAGAACATCGCCGCCATCCTCAAAGCATTCCCCAAATCCAAAATTAAAATCGGCGGTTATACCGACCGCACCGGCGACAGTACGCAGAACCTGAAACTGTCACAGGAACGCGCTACCGCCGTGGAAAACGCGCTTAAAAACGAAAAGGCCGATATGAAACAGCTGCTCGGCGCCGAAGGTTATGGCTCACAGTTTGCCAAAGCTGCCGCCACCGCGCCCGATGAAGAGAGGAAAAAAGACAGGCATATTTCTGTGAGCGTACGGGAGAAATGATTTCTATGATTATTACTGATGCGCCTGATGCACGAAGATCAGCGCGAAGGTGATACCTACCATAAAAAAAGCGTCTGACAATGATTGTCAGACGCTTTTTTATGGTATCTCTTTTTCTATTCTTTTACCAGTACCATCCGGTTGCGGTCTGCCCGGTAAATGGTGGTATAGAATTTTGCAAACTCATTATAGTCCGCCTTCGGGAATGTACCGGCTTTCCTTTGCAGTTTACGGATGTAGGTGATGGTATTGCCCTTCATCGTAGCCACAGCGCTGTAACTGCCGAATTTGGTCATTAATACTACCGGCGCCGGCAGCGCTTCTGCCTTATATCCTTCCGGTACCGTGATGGTAACAGAATCGGTATGCATGAACGCAAATTTCAACACTACGTCGGAGACCCTGTTGCTGTCGGCTTCCAGTTTGCGTATACTGCGGTTCAGGATATTGGGCACCACAAAAATCCGTTTGCCCGTTACCGTTGCATAGGCGTTGCAGTTAAGATCCAGCTGCTCTTCTATCTCGGGAACGGTGGCAGGCATCTCCCTGCATTCGTATTTACCAACGTCATAACTGGAAAGGTCCAGGGATTTACGCATGATCTCCAGCTGTTTGTCTTTGCTGAGCACATGGAGGATATTGTGCAGGTTTTCCTGTTCCTCCCCGCTGCGCATAGTCACAGAAGACACTTTCAGGTTACCGTTGTCCTGCATCACGGCATTGACAGTACGCACCTGCCGGTTGTGCTGCATACCCATTGCCGGTGTATGCACCAGTTTGCCGCCTTCTTCTGTGAGGAGCAGCACGGCCCTGTCTGAGGTAAAGCCGCCCAGGTATCCCGCAGCCAGCGTACCACTGGTACATTCCAGCCAGGTAGTGTCTTTGTCCGGCACGCACAGGATCACGTGATTGAAGTCGTCGTCCGGGAATTTTTCGTTGAGGTATTTTTCACCGTCCCCGGCTTTTACCCAGGCGCAATAAGATTTAATACCTGCTTCCTTCAGCAGCGCCATCATATAATTGGACAACGCCTTACAGTCGCCATAACCTTTGGCAGCGACGGTTTTGGCGTCGAACGTCTGCAGTCCGCCGATGCCCAGCTGAATACTGATATACCGGTAGTTTTGCTGCAACCATTTATAGAGCGTTTGTATCTGCTGCGCTTTGGATGACTGGCCCGCGATCAGCTCGTGCACCTTTTGTTTGATATTGTCCGGCAGCTCGTCGCGCCCGGCGTTGATGGTGTAACCAAATTTACCCAACCCTTCCCAGGTGGCGCCGTTGCCTTCGTAATCATCAATTTTGAAAGCAGAAGGTGATATCAGCACATTGGCGCTCAGTTCCACAAATTCCCTGGAATAAGGCTCTTCTGCCAGGGCAGGCACGTTTTTCACTTCCCAGGTGTATACCAGTTTACCTTTTTCAGTCACCGCCGGTTTGTCGCCAACACCGGAAGCCAGGTAACGCAGCTGGTAGTCCGCCGGTGTGACCACCGTAAAGCGGGAAGACTCCACGGTGCAGATTTTATTAGCCTGCGGCATCCAGGAACGGAGGCTGTAGGTGTTATGTAGCCGCTCTTCCACTTCATATTCCACCGTATAGGGGTAGATGTTATGATAGAACCGGTGGACTTTGTAACGGGTGTCGGTCATCAGGCTGCCATCGCCATCTACGCTCAGGTCCTTGATGTCCGACTGTTTCAGTTTTTTCACCTGCTTACCGTCAGCATCATACAACGCGCCGCTGATGGACCTTACATCCACCTGTTTATTATAACTTCTTATCAGCGTGGTGGCATCGGCGCCCTCCTGGTCCAGCACCGTCAGCACATACCGGGTGACCACATTCACTTCCTTAGGGCCGGAGATGGTCTGGGTAATTTCCTCAAACCGTTTCACCAGGTGGGCATTTTTCTGCATGGAGTCCGGGATGGCCTTTGCGGGATATACCGGGTCGCCGGCCATCAGCCTGGTACAGCAGAGCAAAGCAGCTGCAAGGGATGACAATAATTTATGCATGGGTTATTTTTTCTTTTTTAACACAATCTGTTCGGCTTGTTTTTTCACCACCAGGTCAAAAAACTCGCGCAGGGAAGGATAGTCTTCCGGGGCGAAGTTGGCTTTATTCAGTTTCACCCGGGAGCGCAGCTGTATGTGGCCGTCCTGCTGCTGGATCAGGTACTGGAAGAGACCTTCTTCTTCGTTGTATTTGGCCATAGCGGATTTAGGCAATTCTTCCACTTCATAACCTTCCGGCACTTCCATATTCATGGAATAAATTTCGTCGTATACCGCTTCCATTTCCACCGGGAATTTACGTTCCGCTGATTTGAAGACATTGGTACGGTTGTTTTCGGTGAACATGGGGTTGATGTATATCATCTGGTCGTTGTCCAGTTTGATTTTGAAGTCGAACTTCAGCATCACCGGAGACTCCAGTGTTTTCAGGTCTTCTACTTCTTTATTGGACAGCTCAACGTCCCCTGTAAAACCTTTACGCACTTTGTCGAAGAACTCATCCTGGTTCTTTTCCTGTACTATTTTGCGGACTTTGTAAGATTCAAAGTAGGTAGGTCTTTGTTGGAAAGAACCTTCCATCATACCGTTTTCGATTTTGCCGAACATCACGCTGGTAAACTTCTGCTCACGCAGGGAATCGGCTTCATAAGACACGCCGTTAGCGTTTTCGTCCACGATACGGGCCGGCCCGTTGTAACAGCGCGGGGAGAGGCGGGAAAAGCCCAGCAGCGGATCAGACGCATCGAGGCTGACGAACTTATCGTCCAGTTTTACACCGGTGATGGTATAATTAAAGCGGGACAGCAGCGGATAGAACGGATAGATGTGGCCGTTATCCCGGGTGCTGAGCAGCACCGGATAGGCATCCAGTTTGGCCCGTTTGAGCATGGCGGTGAGCAGCAGGTTGATTTCTGCAGTTGTCCCGTTTTTGCTGTTGAAGATGGTTTTCAGGCTTCTGAAGATCCACACGCCGGAGCGTTCTGTGCAGGTGAAATTGCTTCTTACCCAATGATAGATGGCGGCAGCTTTTTCAGCGTCCGTTTTGGCGTCTTTTGTAAGACCGTCCACTACGTCGCCGAGGAAACCGTTGTTATTGCCGAGGGCGGAACCGAAGTTTTCATCTTTCATCAGTTCCTCCATCAGTTTAGGCCAGGTGCTTCTCACAGGTTTGGAGGGCTCGTTGGGCCAGTTGATGGACGACAGCTGGAACTCCATCCTGTTGATATAGTTGTCCGTTGTGGTGATATAGTCTTCATCACGGATGGCCGGCACATCTTTCAGGTACCATTTATAGATGGTAACAGAGGGCGTTACGTTGATCACTTCGGACTGGCCGGCGTTATGGCTGTTTGTCCGGAAAGTCATGGTCGTGCGGCTCTGCTCTTTGGAGAACACGAACTTTTCGTATCCCTGCGGGATCTGCATGTAATCGAAGTATTCGGGGATGCCCACGCTATATTCACTGTAGCGGACGGGGTATGCGCCCTGGAAGTCCCAGGCACGCAGGTACTGGAAATAAGGGGAGAGCACCGTATAAGTGTACTCGATAATAGAACCTTCCTTCACGGCCGGAATGGCGAATTTCTTCACCACCATATTTTTATCCTGTTTGTCGGTGAAGACATTTTTGCTATCCATCTTCGTTTCCACCACTTCCCCGTTTTCGAGGTTATAGGCGGCGGCTTTCAGGTTTTGCAATTTTTCTTCATCGGAACTTCCTTTATACAGCCCAATTTTTACCGTAGCCAGGTCATAGGCGTTTTTGTCGATGATTTTAATGCGGGTATGCACTTTGTAGACCAAGCGAAGCCCGCTTCCGTCCGATTCAAAGCGGGAGGACCCTATCTTTGAGAGGATGATCGCATGGGCCCCGGAATCGCCGGCGACAGCAGCTACATTAAAGTCCTCTTTGGAAATTTTACCGTATTTAATTTTGGCGGCATCCTGCGCCAGGGTTGCAACGGTACACAGACAACCCAGAACAAAGGTTAATAAACCGGATTTGAAGTTCATACAGGTATAAGGGGATTTGGACACGAAGATAATGGAAATTACTGCTCGCGTTTATGTTATCCGTAATTTTGCGGAGATGAACAACACCTTATATATCAAACAGCTGGCGGCAGAACTGGGCTTTGACCATTGCGGCATAGCGCGGGCGGAGCAGTTGGACGACGACGCCCGCCGGCTGGAGCGCTGGCTCAGTAAGGGAATGCATGGCAACATGCAGTATATGGAGAACCATTTCGACAAGCGGATAGACCCCCGTAAGCTGGTAGAAGGTGCGCAGTCGGTGATTACCCTGCTATTTAATTATTTCCCTTCGGAGCGGCAGCGGCCGGATGCCCCTCAAGTTTCCAAGTATGCCTATGGCCAGGACTATCATGAAGTGATACGGGCGCGGCTTAAAACCATGTTGCTGCGGATGCAGGAGCATATCGGGCCGGTGCAGGGACGCGGGTTTGTGGATTCCGCCCCGGTGCTGGAGCGTAGCTGGGCGCGGCGCAGCGGCCTTGGCTGGATTGGCAAGAACGGGAACCTGATCCATAAGCAGGCGGGCTCGTTCTTTTTTATTGCTACCCTGATCACGGACATCCCTTTGGAATATGACAGCCCGGTGGGGGATTATTGCGGTACCTGTACCCGCTGCCTCGACGCCTGTCCTACCGGGGCGCTGGTATCTCCCGGCGTGGTGGATGGCAGCCGTTGTATCTCTTATTTTACGATAGAGCTGAAAGAGCAGCTGATCCCCGACAAGATGCAGGGACAGTTTGACGGCTGGATGTTCGGGTGTGACACGTGCCAGGATGTATGTCCCTGGAACCGTTTTTCCAAAGCGCATTCGGAGGCGGCTTTCACGCCGGTGCCGGCCATTCTCAACTTCAGTACGCAGGACTGGGAAGACATGACCGAAGAGGCTTTCCGCGAGATTTTCCGGCATTCCCCGTTAAAACGCAGTAAGTACGCCGGTATCCGGCGGAATCTTCAGTTTCTGAATACCAAACCCTAACGTTTTGGCGGTATCTGTTTTTTAAGCCAGGCAGTGAGGGCTGCCGCCGCGGCGTAGTTGCGGTAGTCTGCCGGCAATCTTTTACCATCCACATATTCATTATAAAACCAGGGATCGCCAACGGCGAAGACGGTCCCCTTCCCTACCCTGGCCACTGCCATAATATTGTAGCCGTTATCCGTAAATACTGCTCTGGCCGGCGCTTTCAGCGTCAGGGTAGAGAGTTCCTTGATGTATACTTTTCCGACGCCCGGGAAGATTTCGTGGTCCTGCGGCAATACGAAGGCGCCCTGCTCCCACTGGCGGCCCTGTACGCGGTTGCGGCTGTCGCCATTAAAGCGCATACCAAACCGTTCACTGAGCAGGTTAAAATGTTCAAACTCCGCGTTGAGGGAGTCGTTCTGCAACAGTACCAGTACACCGCCGGCCTTCACCCAGTTGTAGATAACGTTAGCCGCTGCCGGGGTCATGTAGTGGGGGTCGGGCGATTCTTTGTCCGTATCCGGGTCGATGATCATATAGATATCGGAGTGCCGGAGGTTGGCTGCCGTAGGCGCTTCATGGAGGGTATCCCGGCGGATGCCGAGGGAATCGAAGATATGGCCCCACAGGGACAGTCCGCCGCTGTCGTCTTCATCCCAGATATAGTGCCAGCGGATGGTGTTGCCCGCTTTGTCCTTTTTGTGTTCGTAGTTGTAGTGGTAATCCAGCGTCACCACCGGCTGCCGCTGGGCGCTGGCGGTGAAGACGGAGAGCAGGCAGCCTGCAGTCAGGAAGAGGAAACGTTTCATCATCGCATGGAATTGGGCGATAAAGTACAGCAAATCCCTTATAGAAGGTGATAGTATCGTATTAAATTATCCGCATATATTGTTAACAAGATTCATTTATCTTTTAACAAAATAATATCTGCTAAATACTTGACAATAGGTTTAGCATCACCTACTTTTGTACCCGGTAAACGCTTTTAATCAATTATATATAACCCGGCTTCGCCGGAAGGTAACTGATTCAACTTTTTATGGACCTGAGTGCCATAACGTGGAATTTTAGCGATAAAGGTCGAATTCTTTCGACCTTTTTTCTTTTGGGAGATAACCACAGCGGCTATACGCACCGGATGTGCGGTTGTATTCGGGGGGTATTTCCGGAAATGATGCAAAAGCGCTATCTTCAGCAACCAACTTAAACACTTCACAACCGTTTTGTCATGGAAATAAAAGTATTGACAGCTCCCGGGCTGGGTAGTTCTGGTCCGTTGCACTGGCAGACCCTGTGGGAGCAGTCCATACCCGGAACGCAGCGGATAGCCCAGCGTTCCTGGGACCATCCCGTTTGTGCCGACTGGGTAGCGGCCATCGAGGCAGCCGTGGCGGAAGCCGGTCCGCAGGTGGTGATTGCGGCACACAGTCTCGCCTGTATTGCCATGGCGCACTGGGCGCAGCAGACCCGGCTGCACATTACCGGCGCGTTGCTGGTAGCGCCGGCCGATGCCGAAAGGCCCGGTTTCCCGCCGGAAGCGACCGGCTTCGCTCCTATCCCGCTGCAAAAGCTGCCTTTCCGCAGCATTGTGGTAGCCAGCACCAATGACGAGTATTGCAGTATCACGCGGGCTTCTTTCTTCGCTTCGCACTGGGACAGCCGGTTTGTCAATGCCGGACCCAAAGGCCATATCAATGCCGGTTCCAATCTCGGTGAATGGCTGGAGGGACAGCGGTTGCTGAAAGAGCTGGTGCAAAACTGGCCTACCCTGTAGCCTGTTTTTTTCCCGGTATCTCCTAAATCGATTTTCTACAGGCAATTAAGGTGGACAATTAACATAAACATAAAACAGGGGGCCCTGCGGAAACCCTTCCAGCAACTACCTTTGCCCCTTCTTTTTTCCTGGTTAAGCCGTTAAAATTCAGACAATTGAAAAAAATTCTTCTTTTATGCAGCGCGTGGTTGTCGGTTAACACCTACGCCCAAACGAAAACCTACACCCTGGCCAACGCCCACTCCCATAACGACTATGAACGTAAAACGCCTTTTTACCAGGCTGCAGCCCTGCAATTTGGCTATATCGAGGCTGACATTCACCTGAAAGACGGCGAGCTGTATGTGGCCCATGACAGCAAGGACATCAGGGCCGGCCGTACTTTTAAAACACTGTACCTCGAACCGGTAGTCCGGCAGTTTGCGCTGAACGACGGTAAAGCTTATGCAGACGGCACTCCCCTGCGGCTGCTGATAGATATTAAAACCGCCGGCGTTCCTACGTTACAGGCGCTGCAAGCCTTACTGCTTCCCTATCGTCAGTACTTCGATCCGTCTGTTAACCCTAATGCCGTGCAGGTGATCCTTTCCGGCAATATCCCGCCGGCAGGCGCATGGGGCGACTTTGACAAGCTCTTTTACTTCGACGGCCGCCCCGACAGCACCTACCCCGCTGCCGTAAAACAACGTGTAGCGCTGGTGAGCACTGACTTTCACCAGTATAGCAAATGGAACGGCAAAGGCACTTTCCTGCCGGCAGAACTGGAAAAAGTGAAAGGCGTTATCGCCAAAGTGCACCAGCAGGGCTTTCCTTTCCGCTTCTGGGGTGCGCCTTCCGCAAAGACATGTTACTATAAACTCATGGATCTGGGCGCAGATGTGATCGGCACCGACTACCCCGAGGAACTGGCGGACGTACTGCACAATACTACCCGTAACAGCACCGGCAACCTGCCGGTACATCCCGTATATACGCCGACGTATGCGTCGGACGCCACCCGCGTGAAATCCAAAAACGTGATCCTGTTCATCGGCGACGGCACCGGCCTGGCGGAGATGTTCGCCGGTTACACTGCCAACAAAGGTGATCTGAACTTATTCCGGATGCGGCGCCTGGGATTATCCAAAACCGCGTCTACCGATAATTACCATACAGATTCCGCTGCAGGCGCCACTGCGTTGAGCACCGGCAGCAAAACCAACAACCGGGAAATCGGTATGGACAATACCTACCATGCTATCCCGGTATTGCCGGAGATACTGGCTGCCAAAGGCATTCCCAGCGGCGTGATTGTTACCGAAGAAATCACCGGCGCCACCCCTGCCGGCTTTTACGGTCACACAGCCGATCGTGATAACACCCAGGTACTTCATCAGCAGCTGATCAACAGTAAACTGCAGCTGGCTGTTGGCGGTGGTAAAGAAGACTTCGCCCGCGATGTGAAGGGAGACCTGCGGCAGACCCTTGCCCAGTCCGGCATCCGTTTCTATGATGACCTTGGTGCCTGGGACGCTGCCACACAAGGCCGTACCCTCGTTATCCTTTCCGACAAGACCGTTACCTCCATGCGTGATGGCCGTGGTGCGTACCTCAAAGACGCGCTGAAGAAAGCATTACAGCAGCTCAGCGCTTCCGGCAAAGGTTTTTTCCTGATGGTAGAAGGCTCCCGCATCGATCATGGCGGGCATCACAATGATCTTGACTATCTCGTACGGGAGATGCTCGACTTCGACGATACCATCGGCGAGGCGCTGCGTTTCGCGGATAAAGACAAACAGACCACGATCGTTGTCACGGCAGACCATGAAACAGGCGGTCTGGCACTGATGGACGGCAGCATTGCCGATGGCACGCTGCGCGGCCATTTCGCCACCAACGACCACACCGGCATTCCGGTGATGGTGTTTGCTTACGGGCCTAACAGCCAGGATTTCCAGGGCGTATATGAGAATAATGAAATCTTTAAAAAGATATTAACCGCCATGGGGGTTGCTCGCAAAGCAGCTAAGTAAGCAAAGGAGCAAAGATTTTTTTAGCGCCCTTTGCTTACTTTCTCCCTTTGCGTGAAATAATACGCGCCGCGTTTCGAGCTTAGTTTCTCTTTATCCGCTTGTTTCACCAGCAGGCCGGTGGCGAGCATTTTACGGCTGAAGTTCCGTTTGTCGAAGACCTGCCCGTGTACCGTTTCGTATAGGTGTTGCAGTTGCGGAATGGTGAACTTCGGCGGTAGCAGTTTAAACAGTAACGGAGGGTAGGAAGAGTGATACCTGATGTGTTGCAGGGTTTCCTGCAGCATATCGCGGTGTTCTGCGGAGAGGGAGGGTAATTCGTGAAAGAGATGCCATTGCGGGCTGCCGCTATGCAGGGGGAACAGCTTATCCCTGCGGATATGCATCAGTGAAAAGAATACGACGGAGGCGGTACGGTCACCGGCTGTACGCCTGGACGGGCCGAAGGCGCCCAGTTGTTGCCGGTGAACTTTCTCACGGCCGGTGAGTGTTTGCTGGATGCGGGCAGCCGTCTGGTCAAAATTTTCAGAGGCTTGCAGCCGGTCGCCGGGCAGACACCACCTGTTTTTCGGCGGACCATCAGGGTTCTTTACCAGTAGCAGTTTCAGGTCCTGACCGTCGAAGCCCAGGATAATGTGCACGACGGTCACCAACAGGGAAGACCTCCCGGTAGGATGTTTCATAACAGTTGAGCAGTTGTCGGCGGCAATTTATGGCACCCTGATGATATTAAAAAAAATCGTTGGGTTATACCGTCAGCAGTTGCTGCAGTACCGGATCGTGATAATCAGCCACAAAAGCACGGATATTGGTGTAACGGGCAAACTCTTCCCGTGTGTGCATGGTGGTTAACGCGATGGCTTCCATTCCAGCATTCAGCGCGGCTTCCACGCCTTTAGGCGCATCTTCAAACACGATGCAGTCAGCCGGGGCAACGTTTAATGCCGCCGCGCATTTGAGGAACACTTCCGGATCCGGTTTGCTGGTGGTTACATCTTCCGCGCTGACGATCGCCTTAAAAAAATGGCGCAGGTGCAGGTTATCGAGTACGTAGCTGATGTTAAAATTGTTGGCCGCAGAACCGATTCCCATAACGATACCTTTGGCCTCAGCTTCCCGGAGGAAATCCGGCAGTCCGGCTATCAGCTCAAGGTGAGGGCGGAAAGCCTCCTGGTAGGCCATCTCTTTCTGATGAGCAATGTCCAGCATTTCGGGCAGGGTAAAGCGGTCTTTTCCGAAAATGCGCACCAGCAGTTCTTCATTTTTACCATACATATGGCCTCTTACTTCTTCCCGGCTCATATTGGCGCCCAGCTTGTTTAACATGCTGTACCAGCCGTCCAGGTGAAACTCCATGTCGTTGATCATGGTCCCGTTGAGATCGAAAATAAACGCTTTCATGGCCGCAAAGATAATAATAGTTCCAAACGGAACTATTTACTTATATTTGAAAAGGTGACAGACCATTGTTATGAAAGCTGCTGCCGCAAGGCATCGCAAAAGACAAGCGCTAATTCACAAATGGACCTCAGCAAGAAACATAATATCCATTTCGCCGGTAACCCTCATGCCGGTAAAACACTCGTATTTGGTCACGGCTTCGGCGTAGACCAGCAGTCTTTTTCGCAGATCGTTCCCGCTTTTGAACAGGATTACCGCATTATACTGTATGACAATGCAGGCGGCGGCCAGGCGGACCTTTCTTCGTATAGCTATCAACGTTATGAAACACTGGAAGGTTATGTGACAGACCTGACGGCTATCATGGCTTTAGCGCAGGGGACGCCGGCAACTTTCATCGGGCATTCTGTAAGCGGCATGATAGGGCTGATGGCAGCCAACCGCCAGCCGCATCTGTTCGACAAACTGGTGCTGATAGGTTCCAGTCCCCGCTATCTCGATGACCAACCCACCTCCTATACCGGCGGGTTTAACGAAGCGGCCCTTCAGTCATTGTTTGAAGCCATGCAGACCAACTACGAAGCGTGGGTGATTGGCTTTTCGCCACAGGCTATGCGCAATGCGGACAGGCCGGAGCTGGCAGATCAGTTTGCCCGTTCCCTGCAGGCGCTGCGGCCGGATATTGCGCTGGCAGTGGCCAAGGCTATCTTTTTCCTGGATCACCGGAAGGAACTGCCCAAAGTGACAAAGCCAACGCTTATCATCCAGACGGCCAACGACATCGTCGTGCCCGCAGTTGTCAGTGAATACATGGAACGGCATATCCCCGGCAGTAAAAGAATTACCATAAACGCACAAGGACATTTTCCACAGATCAGCGCACCAGGTGAAATCATCGCTGCACTGCAATCATTTGTATAGTTTATTCAGCCTTTAATCTTTATACCGTGATTAAATGGGAAAGTAAAGCACTCGATTTTATCAACCAGACCAGCCGCTGGGACAAGGAGAAACACATTTCCTCTTTTCTGGCGTTCAGCATTTCGCTGGTCAAAAATCTCCTGCTGGCAGATGTGGCGCTGCAACTGGAATTCGAAAACGAACATTCCGCCAAAGTAAAAAACGCCTCTCCCAACTTTCACAACGGGGCCGTGGTGAACCCGGACCCGGTAAGGCAGCTGCTGTATCGCAATGCTTTCAAAACGATTTACTGGACTGAGTTTCCGGCCGACAACCCGCTAAAGGACCAGTTAGAGGACCTGCTTTGCGCAGTGATCATCCCCATCAATATCGAGCCACATAACAGCCTGTTACTCCTGGGGTGGTCGGACCCGCAGGACTTTGACGCCGGTTTCCAGGATTGTATTGAAACCATCCGCCTGCGGTTGAAGGAGATCCTTAGCCAAACACAGGAGCGTCTGTATTTCCAGGGCATCGCCGTGAGGTTTGCCGCCATTTTACACAGCCTGCCCCACGCGGTGGTATTTATCAACAATGACGGTTATGCAGGCTGGGTAAATCAGAAAGCGGCGGACATACTGGAGCTGGCGGGGCCGGGAGAACAGCTGCCGGCCATACTCTCCGATGCGATGACGCACCTGCGGAACAAAGCGATGAACACGGAAGACATTTATAACACCGCGATACAGTTGTTTGCATCGCCGGAGAACACGATCAGCGGATGGGAATGGAAAATAGATGGCGAATCACCGAAAACGTACCGGGTATCCTGCCTGCCGGTGGCCTCCCAGCGCATCAGTGGCCGGCTGTGGATCTTCGAAGAATAACGGGTTAAATTTTGCGCCACAGGAAATAAAAAACACTGCCCTGGCCGGGTTGTGATTCTGCCCATACCTTACCTCCCTGTTCTTCCACCAGCATTTTAAAAATATTCAGGCCGATACCGGAGCCTTCTTCCTTACCATGGTAGTCCAGCCGCTCAAACAGGCGGAACACGCGGTCTGTGTCCCGCTGTTGCATACCCGGACCATTGTCTTTCACATAAAACTCATAAAACTCATCGCGGTCTGTGACGCCCACAGCGATCCAGCCATCCGGTTTATCATTGTATTTGATGGCGTTGGAAATGAGGTTCTGAAATATCTGCTGCAGTTTCAGCCGGTTGGCCGTGATCACGGGCAGCCGCCCATCCGCCACAATACGGACATTGGGAGGCGGGAACAACAACCGGGCAATATCGGTGATGAGGATATTCACATCTACGGTTTCCGTAGCGCCGCCCGTATCGTTCTGGCGGGCATAGTCCAGGATGGCCGAGATCATTTCCGTGAGATGATTGGCAGCACTCAATACGGTGCCCATCTGGTCTTTTATCTCCGGCGACTGTTGTATACAGTCTTCTTCACTGATCATGCCCAGCAGGCTGATGGCCCCTGCCAGCGGGGACTTCAGGTCATGGGCCACCATATAGGTAAACCGTTCCAGTTGTTTGTTGATTTTCTCTTTCTCCTCGATGGCGTCTTTCAGTTCCCGGCGGGAAAAATATAACTTCTCAAATACGTTCACTTTGGCGCGGGTAACGTTTACGTCGAGTGGTTTGGAGAGGTAGTCCACCGCGCCGGCGGAAAATCCGCGGATAACATTTTGTTCCTCTTTGTTGATAGCGGTGACGAAGATGATAGAGATATCGCGTGTTTTGGGATTGAGCTGTAGCAGGCGGGCCACTTCATAACCGTCCATTTCCGGCATCTGCACATCGAGGAGTATCAGGCCGATATCGTTGTTGCGCAGCACTGTTTTCAACGCTTCGTTACCTGACGTGGCGAGGTAAAAGCAGCGGTTGTCCCCTTCCAGCATCCGTTGCAGGGAGATCAGGTTCTCCATTTTATCATCTACCAGTAAAATGGAAAAGCGGTTCAGCGGATCAGCCGTCATGTTCTGCGCTCATTTTCAGTTCAGTTAAAAAATGTATCATTTCTGTGATATTCATGGGTTGTGCCTCCGGGCAGCGGTCGAGGGCTGCCTGCGGCATGGTGTCAAATAAAGCCGTTGCGGGGTCCTGCACGATGCCGGCGCCGCCCGCCGCAATGATCTGCTGGATGCCTGCGGCGCCATCCTTACTGGCGCCGCTGAGCAATATGCCCGCAGCGCGGGGCCCGTAAACTGCCGCTACGCTGGCAAAACTCACGTCGATCGACGGGCGGCTGTAATGCAACGGCTCCGAATAGTCCAGTGAAAAGGTACCATCGTCTTCTATCAGCAGGTGATAGTTCTGCGGGGCGAGGTATATCCTGCGGCGTAATACCGGCTGTTTGTCTTCCGGTTCGATGATGGGCGCTTTGAGCGACAGCAGCCGGTCCAGATCGCTGGGCACATTCTTCAGCCGGTGTACAATGATCATCATGGTGCAATCGATAGAAACCGGTAATTGTTCCAGCAATTCGGCCAGTACCGGCAGACTGCCGGCGGAGCCACCAATAACAATCATATCATATGGAGAATTTATCTGCAAGATTTAGCTTTTACGTCTGAAAATTTTATGGACGGGGCTGACACTGTCAAACCGCGTACTTTCTTCTGAGAACATCATCGATTCTTTCAGCCCCAGGACGAGATAGCCAAGGGGCGCCAGGCTGTCGTAAAACAACCGCAGCACACGGTCCTGCAACTGCCGGTTGAAATAGATAAATACGTTCCGGCAGCAGATCAGCTGGAACTCATTAAACACCTGATCGGTGACGAGGTTATGCTGAAAGAAAAGGATGTTGCGGCGCAGCGCCGGCTGTATGACAGCATGCTCATTGTCTGCCGTATAATAATTGGAGAAGTCTTCCCTTCCGCCTGACAGCAGGTAGTTCTGGGTATAGTCTTTCATACACTTCAGGGGTATCTGGGCTTTTTCCGCTTTGTGAAGGCTGACGGTATTAAGATCAGTGGCATAAATACGGCAGCGTTCCAGCAGGCCCGCTTCCTGCAGCAGGATGATCATGGAAAATACTTCTTCGCCTGTAGCGCAGCCGGCATGCCATATGTTGATGGTAGGATAAGTGGCCAGCCGCGGCAATACCTGTTCCCGCAATGTTTTATAGAAGAGCGGATCACGGAACATTTCCGTTACATTGACCGTGATGAACTGCGCCATACGTTCAAAGAAGGTGGCATCCTGCAGCAGCCTGTCGGAGAGCTCTGTTATTTCCTCCACACAGGCATGTCCCATAAAACGCTGAAAGCGGCGTTTCAGGGACGACCGCGCGTAATCGCTGAAGTCGTAACCATACTGCCGGTGAATAAGGCGTACCAGCCTATCCAGCTCTTCGTTACTGATTTCTTGTATCATAGGTATCGGAAGTATTTATCATTTCATGACAACCACACATGTAACAGTGATAATAGTTTAATGCTGTCGACCGGTTTTGCGATATAATCCGAAGCACCGGCGTCGAGGCATTGCTGCCGGTCGCCGGGCATTGCTTTGGCTGTGATAGCGATAACGGGCAACTGCATAAAGCGCCGTTCGCTCCTGATATGCCGGATGGCTTCGAAGCCGTCCATTTCCGGCATCATCATATCCATCAGGACCAGGTCCACCTCGTGATGGCGGTCCAGTACCGCCAGCGCTTCCCTCCCATCGGCGGCGGTGAGGACACATACGCCCTGTTCTTCCAGCAGGGCGCTCATGGAAAACACATTGCGCATATCATCGTCCACCAGGAGCACCTGTTTTCCCGCCAGTATATTCTCCGGTACGTGACCGTGCGGACGGGGTGCTGTGGCCGGATGATGACCGTTGTTCAGCAGGCGTTCCAGTTCATCCGTCAGCCTGTCTGTCGAAAATGGGGCCTTCCGGATGATGGCCGCCACCTGTTTTCTGATCTGCTGTTCCTCAACAGCGGAAATATCCTGATCGATATATACAATAACAGGTGCGGAGGGCACAGTGTTCATTTGTTGGAGTGCTGCGAGGGAAGCTTTACTTTCTTCCGGGCGGCAGCCCAGGTCCAGGATGATGCAGTCGTATTTGCCTGTAGCCAGCAAACCGGCGGCCATGGCCATATTAACAGCGGTATCGTAAGTAATGTCCAGTTTATTCTCCGTTTGAATATCTGTTCCGATGACCAGTATTCTCGGGCCGTTGGCAGACAGGTGACGGCGGTCACCTTTTTGTTCGGTGGGAAGTCGTATTGTTGCATCATATAAAGCAGGCGCTGCGTCCTCACGGAGTTGAAGCGGTTCCGTATTCACCGGCAGAATGACTGTAAACGTGCTGCCTTGCGGGCTGCTGCTTTCGAGATGTATGGCCCCTTTCAGTAACAGCATCAGTTCCCGGCTGATGGACAGCCCCAATCCTGTACCGCCGTATTTACGGGTAGTGGCGCCATCACCCTGGTGGAAAGCATCGAAGATCAGTTGTTGTTTCTCTGAGGGAATGCCTGGCCCGGTGTCCGTAACACTGATGCACAGTGCATTTTCAGGCCGCACATACCACGA
Source organism: uncultured Chitinophaga sp. (assembly GCF_946479755.1). Next base: position 136,328 of record NZ_CAMLHC010000016.1, read on the forward strand.
GAGGCAGATACGGCCGCCTGCCGGCGTAAACTTAAAAGCATTGGACAGCAGGTTGCGTATCACCTGTTCCAGCCGCATCCTGTCGGTTGTTATCACTGCCGGCACATTGACGGCTATTTCAGTGGTGTAATGTATCTGTTTTTCCTGGGCCACCACTCCAAAGAGATTATCCAGGTCTTCGATGACAGCCGCAATACGCACCGCTTCGGGTGACAGCTCCACTTTACCGGCTTCGATTTTGGAGAGGTCGAGAATATCATTGATCAGCCGCAGCAGGTCGGAGCCCGACTTATGCATGATCGCCGCATATTCCACCTGACGGGGAAGCAGATTGCCTTCTTTGTTTTCCTCCAGCATTTTCGCCAGTATCAGCACACTATTGAGCGGCGTACGCAGTTCGTGTGACATGTTAGCAAGGAATTCGGATTTATAGCGGCTGTTGGCTTCCAGTTCTGCGGCTTTAAGAGAGAGCGCCTGACGGGCAGTTTCCAGTTCTGTGTTTTTCATGGCCATTTCGGCGTTCACCTGTCGCAGCTCTTCTTCCTGTACACGCAGTTCTTCTTCAGAAGCCTGCAGTATTTCAGACTGACGGCTCAGCTCTTCGTTGGATTGGCGTAGTTCTTCCTGTTGACAATACAGCGCTTCTTTCTGCTCCTGTACCTGTTGTAACAGGACCATTACTTTCTCCCTTTCGCGGGCAGCGTGCAGTGCCACCGCCACGTCTCCGGAGACCAGTTCCAGCAGTTGCAGCTGCAGCGGCGTCACCGGGTTGACGGTCACCAGTTCCAAGACGCCCGTTAGTTCCTCTCCCATCAGCAGAGGCACCAGTACCAGCATATTGGGGGGGATCCGGTCGCGGGCGGCAGTTGCCTGCCGGTGGTGGACAGGCAGCTGGCTGATGATGCGTATATCCCTGCCGGTAGCCGCATCCCCAGGCAGCCCTTCACCGATGGCAAACTGCGTTGGTATTTCCGCCGGAAGATAAATGCTGCTGCATAAACGAAGTATGGCATCTTCTTTTTCAAAGTAGTACAATGCGCCCGCCGTAAAGCCTGCATTTTCGGTAAATGAGCGCAGGCATTTGTACGCGAGGCTTTCCGTTTTATGAATGCCCAGCAGGTTCTCTTTCATATCGTTCAGCCCACTGAGCAGCCAGTTACGGTCATTGGACTCCCTGTTGAGCGTCACTACTTCTTCCAGTTTGCTGTTGAGTTTTTTACGGACCAGCTGTCCATAATAAAATTCCCTGTAGAAAAAATACATCAGTATACAACCGATACAAACGATGATGGCTGTATTCAAAGGAAGGATAAAACCGGTGACGCGGGCATGCTGGAAAAAAGGCCACCATGAAAGAAGGCCACCCAGCAGCATCAGCAGCGCGACAGCGGCCAGGGCAAGGTATAGTCTTTTAGCAGGAGATAGTTTCATATCCCTGATAACAACCTGCTGTGCCGTTAGGTTGCAGCAACGCACATACGACAACAAATCATTAACATATATCCATGCAACAATGTATAGTTTACTTTGTTAAAATGGTTGTTAACGCTCGAAAGGAGGCCCTATGAAGAAGATTTTATTAATAGAAGATGATGAGATCATGCCCAAGATCGTGGCTCGTATCCTCCCTTCCACTGAGTACCGGCTGGAACATGCATCCAACGGAAAAGAAGCCCTACAAAGACTGGAAGAGACCAGTTATGCTTATGATCTGATTATTACGGATATCATGATGCCATACGCCAACGGCTTCGAGATTCTAAGTAAGATAAAGCACAGGGACCGTCCCATCCCCGTCATTATCATTTCCAACGCAGGTAACGAAGATATGATCATGGAAGGATTCAGGCTGGGTGCAGATGACTTTTTAAAGAAGCCTATTCTCCCTGCTGAATTGCTGATCAGGGTCAAAAAATTGTTAATGTAGAATTGTTCGTCATGTCACAGATTGACAACCCCAAACTTTCCACGCTGGTGGAAACAGCTTCCTCATACGTGGAAACAGCTTTCGCATCTGTCATAACAGCTGCCCGTTTTTTGGAAACCACTTTCCTGAAAGCCCCCATTACCATCCAGATTGCGATGGTGTTTATCGTCATTGCCGTTGTTACTACTGCGCTGGCATATATCTCCATATTGCGTAACCGCTACCGCGGCTACCGGGCAGACAGAAAACTGGCGCGTTTATGTCCACGCATCGACAATCTGCTGATCGATGAAGTGCTGAGCCACCCTTCGTTGTTACAGCATGTTCCGCCGGACGAGATACAGATCAACATCGCCTGTTTTGAGCAGCTGCCCCTTCACCGCAGATGGGCGCGGCAGGCGCTGACCAGCCGCATCATCCATTTCCGCCGCAACGTAAGAGGCAATGTTGGACAACTTTTGCGTAATCTTTACGTGCAACTGGACCTGGACAACGACACTTTGAAAAAACTGAAATCCCGGCACTGGGAGAAAAAAGTACAGGCGCTTACAGAGCTCACCAGCCTGGACATGTTCATCTCTGATGTCACCATTCTGCCGATGACCAATGACCGCAACCGGGAACTGCGTGCCGCCGCACGGCATGCCTATATTAAACTGAGTAAAAATGACCCGTTCAAGTTCTTCGATATAGCGAAAGAGCCGCTGCTGCTGTGGGACCAGGTAGAGTTGTTCCGTACCATCACCAGCACAGAAAACATCGCCATTCCCAGTTTCGCCAGATGGATCACCTATTCCGGCAACAAGAGCGTCATCTCTTTCTGTCTGAAGCTGGTAGTGTATTATAACCAGCATAATGCCGTACCAGCTATCCTCCGCTTACTGGAAACCAAGGACCACTATCTGCGGGCCGACGCCATCAACTGTCTCGGTAAGCTACGGGCGCGTAATGCAGAAGACAGACTGGTATCTCTCTACAGCCATCAGCCTATTCCCTGCCAGATAGAAATACTCAAGGCGCTGGGACGCATTGGCAGCGGTGCACATGTTGAATTTCTGAAAGCAGAATTTATGCACGCCACCGATTTCGATCTGCGTAAACACGCCGCCAAGTCGCTGGTTAAAAACCGTTGGGTGAGCGACCAGCCGGGGGATGCGCTGCTTCCGTCCGTCACCCCCGAAAACCTGCGGATACTAAAGCATTGTATGAACCCTTTAATCAAATACTGATGCAGAGCATTGTAAACGCGATCAGCCATATTTATCAAAGTACCATTTTCCTGTACGGGCTGGTGCTGTTGCTGGTGTATGCCATGCTAGCACTGTTCTCCATGCTGGCCGTGCGGCAGTATGCCCGTAAAAACAATGACTATCAGCTGGACGTGCTGGCCGGTTCGGGCATTGTTCCCGGTATTACCGTCCTGGCTCCGGCTTATAATGAAGGACTTACTATTATTGACAATGTACGATCGCTGCTCACGCTGAACTATCCGCGCTTCGAGATTATAGTCATCAACGACGGCAGTACAGACGATACGCTGGAGCAAATGATCCGCGAATTCAATCTGCAGGAAGTGGATTTTGCCTATAATATAAAGCTCAAGACCCAGCCCGTGAAACGGGTGTTCAAGTCCACAGATCCGGCTTATGCTTCCCTTGTGATACTGGACAAGGTTAACGGCAAAAGCAAGGCCGACGCCTCCAATGCAGGCATCAACGCCGCCTCATTTGACTATTTTCTGTGTACGGACGTGGACTGTGTGCTGGACAAAAATACGCTGCTGGAGCTGATACGGCCGGTATTGCAGGAAGAAAAAAAGCGGGTGATCGCTACGGGCGCTACGCTACGCATTGGCAACTCCTGTGAGTTTGATGAAGGCGTGATGACGAGGATGCGGCCACCGAAACAACTGCTGCCAAGGTTCCAGGAGGTAGAATACATCCGTTCTTTTGTGCTGGGCAAAATGGGCTGGAGTTATATCAACTGCGTCCCCAATGTGTCCGGAGGACTGGGCCTGTTTGAAAAAGAAGTGGCCATTCGCTGTGGTGGTTACGACCACAGCTCTTTCGGCGAAGATATGGAGCTGATGAGCCGCATGTGCCGTTACGCTTATGACTACAACATCGATTACGCCATCCGGTATATCCCAAAAACGCTGTGCTGGACGGAGGCGCCGAACACGCTCAGGATATTCAACCGGCAACGGACACGCTGGGCCAGAGGACTGGCGCAGCTGATCCATGCGCACTTCCACATGTTTCTGAACCCGAGATATGGTAAAATCGGGATGATCATCTTCCCCTATAATTTTTTCTTTGAGCTGATGGGCCCTGTGGTGGAATTCATCGGGCTGATCACTTATCTGCTGCTGGCGGCGCTGGGTTATATACAGTGGCACAATGCGCTGTTGCTGTTGTTATTTGTTTACACCTATTCCATTATGATCACTACCATCGCCATTTTGTGGGACCAGCTCACTTTCCGTTATTATAAGACCTGGAGAGAAGTGTTATTCCTCTGTATGACATCTTTCCTTGAGTTCATCATATATCATCCCATTATTGTGTATTTCTCCCTGCGGGGCTACTACAATTTCCTCACCGGCAAACGGGTGACATGGGGAAACATGCAACGGCAGGGATTTGGCAAAAAATAATACTATCCTATCATGATTTCGCTTAAAGTACTGTTCAGCACACTGGTATTTATTTACGGCGCCTTCATCCTGCTGATGTATGGCGTGCTGGCCGTTCTCTCTTACCGGTCCATACAGTTGTTCCGCAAACACAACAGTTACACCGATTTTAACCAGTTGCTCGAATCACCGCTGGCGCCGGGCATTTCGGTGATAGCGCCGGCCTTTAATGAGGGGCTGACGATCATCTCCAATGTGCGGTCGCTACTCACGCTCAACTATACCCGATTTGAGGTGATCATCATCAATGACGGCAGTACAGACGATACGCTGGACAAACTGATACGGGAATACGAACTGATTGAAATTGAGTTTGCCTATCACGAGAGAATCAAAACGCAGCCGGTACGAAGGTTTTTCAAGTCCGTCAACATTGCCTATGAAAAACTGCTGGTCATTGACAAAGTGAATGGCAAAAGCAAGGCCGATGCCTCCAATGCAGGCATTAACGCCGCTTCTTTTGATTATTTTCTGTGTACGGACGTAGATTCCGTGTTGGAGAAAGATACGTTGCTGCGCATGGTGAAACCTTTTATGACGGAGGAGCTGCGGCAGACCAGGGAGGTGGGTGAGCCATGCCCGGAGTGTGGTTATGTGCATGTAACAGAAGACAGTAAGCGGGTGATCGCCACCGGCGCCACGCTGCGCATTGCCAATTCCTGCGAGGTGGAAGACGGCGAGATCCTGCGGGTGCGGCCGCCGATGAATCCTCTGCCCCGCTTCCAGGAAATGGAATATGTACGTTCCTATGTGCTGGGGAAAGTGGGCTGGAGCATGATGAACAGTGTGCCCAATGTGTCGGGCGGGCTCGGGCTGTTTGACAAGGAAATAGCCATTAAAGCCGGTGGGTATGACAGTAAATCCTTTGCAGAAGACATGGACATCGTTACCCGGATGTCGGCGTACATGATGGACAATCATCAGCAATATGCCATCCGGTACATTCCTACTACGCAGTGCTGGACAGAAGGGCCTCCCAACATGACGATCTTCGGCCGGCAGCGCACCCGCTGGGGACGTGGCCTTTCAGAGATCATGAACATGCACAGCCAGCTGATCTTCAACCCGCGGTATAAAAAACTGGGCATGATCGTATTGCCCTACAATCTCTTTTTTGAGTTTTTAGCACCTATTATCGAGTGTGTAGGACTTATCGTATACATTTACCTGATCCTTACCCACCAGGTGTATTGGGTATACGCCTCTATCCTTTTGTTATTCGCGTATCTGTATTCCGTGATGATCACCACGCTGTCTATTTGCTGGGACCAGCTTACCTATCGTTATTACCGCAGCTGGCGGGAGGTGATGGCGTTAGCGCTGATGGCTTACCTGGAGCCGTTTATCTATCATCCGCTGATCATGTTTTTTGCCCTGCGCGGGTATTGGTTTTTCCTAACCGGCAAGAAGACGCCGTGGGGCAATATGGAACGACAAGGTTTCGGTCAACATACCACTATCCCTTCCAAAATTTAAATGACGTATTATGACTGTCTTAAAATCCCTGTTATCTGTGATGCTGCTGTGCACGACACTACAAGTGTCTGCACAGCTTTTTCAACACAAAGCTACCCCCGAAGAATTGTATAAACAGGCCGTACAGGAAGCACGGCAGCAGCACTACAACAAGGCCATTGAGCTATCGCAGCAGGCGTTGGCCGTGCAGCCCGATTTTATTGACCAGCAGTTATTGCTGGGTAAGCTGTATCTGCAAACCCGGCAATACGACAATGCCCGTAAATATATCCGGCAGGTGCTGGCAAAGAATCCGCGGTACCGTGATGCTTATAGTTACGCCATCAACGCAGAGCTGTCTACCGGCCGGCATGAGGAAGCGTTACGATACACCGAGCAGGCGCTGAACTATTTCCCTGGCAGCAGGGAGCTGATGCTGAAAAAGCTCAGTATCCTGGATGCGCAGCACAAAATCATGCAGGCGGATAACTATGCCGGTTCTCTCTTTGCAAGGTATCCTACGGATACGACCATACGCAAAGCATATATAGAGCATCACCTGATCAGCGGCCGTTACTATAAGCAGACCGGCAATACCAATATGGCGCGCAGGAGTTTTGACAAAGCGCTGGAGGCCGATCCATTAAACGGCGAGGCCAAAGAGGGAGGTCTGGCTGCGGATCTGAAAGGCAGTCGCTATGCCAGTGCGCTGGAGCAGGTCAATAGCGAGTTATCTTCCCATCCGGACTCCTATCAGTTACTGATGCGTAAGCTTGGCATCCTGCAGGATATGCACGCGTACACCGATGCGTTGTCGGTATTACAGGAGGTGTTGCGCAAACATCCCGGCGACAGTAAAGCCAGATCGATGGAGAGCACCTTGCGTATGGAAGCGGCGCAATATTATACGAATGCCGATCCCTATTCGTTGTATCAGTCGGTATATGAGAGAAGCCGCAGCCGGGAAGCGCTGGACAAGCTGATAGGGCACAGTATGGCGCGGGGTGCGCGGCAGGAGGCGCTGGACTGGATCAACCAGGGTTTGCGCAGCAGTCCCAATGACCATCGTTTGCTCAGTTTGAAGACCGATATGCTGGAGGAAGACAAAAAATACAGCGCTGCCGCCGAGCTGGCCACGAGGCTTTATCAGCAGGCGCCCAGTCCGCAGTTAAAGGAGCGGCTGACCGGGCTGCAGCTGAACAGCGGCCGTGACTTTCTGGCCGACCAGCAGTACGATCAGGCGTTGACTGCGCTGGAAGCCGCGCGTAAGCTCAGTCCGGACAACACTGCCGTGCTCGATCTGCTGGCCAATGCTTATCTCTCGCAGAAAGACAGCAGTGCCGCGTTGAACATCCTTAGTCAGGCGCTGACTTTTGAGCCCAACAATGAGCGGTTGAAACTGAAGAAGTCTGGCTTGCTGGCCAGCAGCGGCCGTCATGAAGAAGCTGCTGGTATTCTGAATGAGCTGGCCGCCCGCAATCCTGATGATCCGCGTTACAAAGCCGGTCTGGCTGATATCCGGATGTCCAATGCCCGGGGGCTGATGCAGTCGGAGGATTATGACCCTGCCAAACAGCAGCTGGAGCAGGTGCTGAACCTGGAGCCGTCCAACAGGGATGCGCTGCATTATATGATCAATCTGCAAAGTGCCACCGGTCATCTGAGCCGTGCGTTGATTTACTGTGACAAGGCTTTGCAGTTTTATCCCGATGACCGGGAGCTGTTGCTGAAGAAGTCTTCCGTGCTGTACGATATGAAAGACTATGCCGGATCTGCTGCTATTACGCAGCGCCTGATGGCCAAATATCCCTATACCGTTAAATACAAAAGTGCTTTCATCGCCAGCCAGATGGCCGCCGGGCATGCCTGTCAGCTGCGGCAGCGGCCTGACAGCGCGTTGATAGCATACAACAGTGTGCTGGCCGTAGACCCGAAAGATTCGCTGGCGTTGTTGTATTGCATCAATATCAACAATCAGCGGCAGGACTATGATATTGCGCTGGCTTATGCCGGCGAGGGATTGCATTATTACCCGGGCAATGAGCGCTTTCTGTTAAAAAGGGCGATTACCCTGGAGAACAAAAAAGATTACGCAGCTGCGGCGGCGGCCATGGACTCCGTGGTACAGCTCGATCCCAGTGCGGCCAACAGGGATTACCTGTACCTGCTGGAAGGGAGGACGCTCAAAAATCAGTTTGCTTTGTACTACCTGAATTCGTCGTATGATTTTTCTGATAATAAGTACAACATTGCGACTGTAGAGTACCGGCGTTATTTCAGAAGAGGGTCTTATGCGTTGCGGCTTAATTATGCCGGGCGGCAAACGGGTAACGGGATACAAGGTGAGGCGGAGCTGTATTACACGCATCATTCCTCGTTGTATTCCTATGGTCTGCTGGCTTATTCCAACTATGTTGTTTTTCCTAAGGTGCGGGTGGCCTATTCTATTTTCAAAACATTTCATAACCAGATAGAAGTTGAGCTGGGTGGGCGTTACCTGAATCTCGACAGTACGAACAGTCTTACCGGTGTTACTTCTGTTGCGCGGCCGTTCGGTGATTTCTGGGTGAATCTGCGGGCTTATTTTATCAGTGAGTCGTCCGATTTTTATACCGCTTTCAACCTGACGACGCGGTATTATATGAACAACCGACAGGATTTTGTGACGCTGATAGCTGGTATCGGTACATCTCCCGATGACCGCAGCCGGTTGATCCGTTTTCCTGAGTTGTCTGGTTTGCTGACCCACAGTGTGGGCACCGGTTACCAGAAGGTGATCAGGTGCAGGACTACGGTAGGGCTTTTTGGTACGTGGATTAATCAGAAGATCACGAATACAGATTACCAGAATCAGTATGATATTTACCTGGTGTTCCAGCGGAAGTTTTGACGAACCTTCTGGCCGACAGATTTTTAAACTACTTATTCATTAAATAAAAAACATACTCATAATATATTTAAAAATATCACTTTATATTGATTTGACTATTTTAGTCAGATAAATTCTGTATTTCAATTTGGAAAATAAACACCGTTCAGTATATTTGCAGCGTAAACAATCCAACATGGGCATTGCAGAAAGAAAAGAGCGTGAGCGGGCAGATATGCGCAGGCGCATTGTGGACGCAGCGATCAAAATGTTTGTGGAAGAGGGTTACGAGAAGGTATCTATCCGGAACATTGCGGACAGGATAGAATACAGCCCTGCCACTATTTACCTGTATTACAAAGACAAAGACGAGCTGTTATACGACGTTCAGAAAGAGGCCTTCCTCACACTGGCGGACCATTTTGCGCGCAACCTGACGGCCGCAGATCCGCTGGAGCGGCTGGAGCAGCTGGCATGGGCGTACGTCGGTTTTTACCGCGAAAATCCGGAGCTGTATGACCTTATGTTTATTATCAAGGCGCCGATGAATGCCGAGCATGAGAAAGAGAAATGGGAGAATGGCGACCGTGCATATGACGCGTTGTATAACCTGGTAGCAGAGTGTGTGAAAGCGGAAAAGATACGTTTCAAGGATGCTACCGTTGCCGCGATGTCTATCTGGGCTTTTGCCCACGGCCTGATTGCCCTGGACCTCCGTTCCCGGCTGAAGGTATGCAAGCTGCATGACAACGAGCTGAATGTCGGTATTGATGACTCGATCAGAGCGTATTTAGAGGTGATCAAGTGTTGAGGCAAGAGAAGAAGTGTTGATGGGAACACGTGCTGAGGTAAGCGAAGAAGCGCTGTGGTAAAGGAGACTGCTGAGGCAAGCAAGATTGAGGCGAGGAAACAAGATTGAGGCGAGGAAACAAGCTTGAGACGAGGAAAGAGGAACAAAAGCATATTACAACAAAGGCCCATGGGCCTTTTTAAAACACCAGTATTAAACACTGTTCAGTATATAAACATTGACAATCACAGCCCTCGGGGCTTATTTTTTTCAAGACAAATAAACACCGTTCATTATGTCAACAATCATCACAAAAGGAGCAATGTTAATACCGTTGCTGGCAGCGGGGTTCAGTGTGATGGCCCAATACACGGGAAAGACCATTCCGTCAAAAGATGCGCCGGCGATCGCAGCTGGCGTACTACGCCACACGCCGTCCGGCGTCGTGACCGCCCGATATATAACCCCCAAAAGTACACACAGCGCCGTGCCCCAGGCCGACACTCAGCAGGTCAACACGCAGCGAAATGATTATGCGCAGCGGAATGAGGCGCAACGAAGCAACATGCGCCCTAACGACTCCCTGCAGAACGGTACGGCACTAAATAACGTACAGCAAAATGACGTGCAATCAGCCGGGCAACGCGATGGCAATCCTCTCGCACCGTCCCTCAACACGCGGTATAGTCAGGGCGCCAACCAACTAGACGACTATATCCAACAGGCATTTACGAACAACAAAGGATTGAAGGACCAGCGCTTTCAGCTGGACAAATCCCTTGCGGCGCTACAGGAAGCCCGGAGCCTCTTTGGGCCGAATGTAACATTCCTCGGCAGCTATACCAAGGCTGGCGGCGGCCGGACCATCGATATGCCCATTGGCGATCTGCTGAATCCTGTGTACTCCAGTCTCAACCAATTGACCAACAGTCACCAGTTTCCACAGGTAGACAACGTCTCCGTATTGCTGAACCCGGACAACTTCTTTGACGCGAAGTTCAGGACCAGCCTCCCTTTGATCAATGCGGAAATCTATTACAACCAGAAGATCAAAAAGGAACAGCTGACCCGGCAGCAGGCAGCGCTGAACGTATATAAGCGGCAACTGGTGCAGGATATCAAAACCGCCTACTTCCAGTATTATCAGGCGTCACAGGCCGTGGCTATTTACCGCAACGCGCTGTCACTCATACAGGAGAGTATCCGGATCAACGAGAGCATGGTGCGTAACGGCGTTCGCAACAACACCGCCTTGTACCGCTCACAGACTGAAAAAGAGAAAACGGATGCTTCCATCAGCAAAGCGCTGAACGAACAACAAAATGCCCGGGCGTATTTCAACTTCCTGCTTAACCGTGACCTGCATACAGACATCGCGCTGGATAGTAACCTGCTGGCCCACCTACCACCGGCCATTACTGCCGATGGCAGCATCAGCGGCCGGGAAGAGCTGCAGCAATACAAAAGCGCAGCTACCGCGTACCGGTTGAACGAAAAGTTACAGAAAGCCTATCTCATTCCCCGCCTCAGTACTTTCCTCGATCTCGGCAACCAGTCTATGGGCCTCCATTTCGATGACAAATCCCGCTATTATCTTTTTGGTGTCAACCTCGAATGGACTTTGTTTGGCGCGCAAAAGTACAAACACCGCATCCGGCAAGCCACGCTGGACGTACAGGCCATCGAGAACGCCACTGCGCAAACGACTGATGCACTGCAGCTGCAGTTATACCAGGCGGGAAATAACTACCGCACCGCGCTGCGCAACCTGGTCACCGCAGAAAGTCAGTTGTCCTTTGCACAACGCTACTACCGCGATCAGTTGAAAGTGTACAAGGAGGGCCAGTTACTATACATCGAACTGGTAGATGCACAAAACCAGCTCACGCAGGCCCAGCTGCAAATGGCCGTATCACAGGCGGCAGTGCAAACTGCATATGCCGGCGTGGAACGGGCCCAGGCCTCTTACAATATTGAATCCGTACAACTATAAAAATACTTCCATGAAAAATAGTTTTCTTCTGCTTCCGCTCTCCCTGCTGCTTTTTGCCTGCGGCAATAAAAAGCCCGCTGCCGGCAACGCAGACAGCACCGATGTGATCCCGGTAAAAGTGATGCCGCTGGAAAAAAGTGGCAGCACTCTGTCTATCCGCGCCTCCGGCCAGTTCACCACTGATGATGAAGTCAACCTCTCTTTCAAAACCAACGGCATCATTCATAATATCCTCGTCAAAGAGGGGGATGCCGTTCACAACGGGCAACTGCTGGCCACCCTCAACATGACGGAGATCGACGCACAGGTACAGCAGGCGCAGCTGGGATTTGAGAAAGCGCAGCGTGACTACCAGCGTACGCTCAACCTGCATAATGACAGCGTGGCTACGCTGGAACAACTGCAGAACAGCAAAACAGCGCTGGACATTGCCCGGCAACAGCTCAGCTCCGCACAGTTCAACAGAAGTTATTCCGCCATCCGCGCCACGCAGGACGGCTATGTTCTCCGTAAACTCGCCAACCCCGGTCAGTTTGTATCCGCCGGCACCTCCGTCTTACAGATCAATGGCGCCCGCAATGCGCATTGGCTGCTCCGTATAGGCGTTACCGACAGAGAGTGGGCACAGGTCAGCACCGGCGACAAAGCGACCGTTGAGACCCCTTCCCTGCCGGGCGAAACCTTCGCCGGTACCGTTACACGCAAATCCGAAGGCATTGACGCCGCCAGCGGCACCTTTGTGATAGATGTACAACTCAGCGGCAGCAAGCCCGCCGCCATTGCCACCGGTATGTTCGGCAGATGCCACATCACCACGGGCGGCACCGGCGGCGGCACTGCCTGGAGCATCCCCTATGCAGCCCTGCTCGACGGCAACGGCAACAGCGGCTATGTGTTTGTCACCAATGACAATCAAACCGCACAGCGCATCCCCGTTACCATCGCCGGTATGGAGAAAGACCAGGTACTCATCAGCCAGGGTATGGAACAGGCCCGCTCCCTCATCATTTCCGGCAGCGCCTACCTGAAAGACCAATCCCGCATCCGTATCATCCAATAATCACTACCATTATGAAAATATCCGGTTATGCCGTCAGGAACTACCAGTTCACCCTCGTCATCTTCCTGATGATTATTGTGCTCGGCATCACAACCATCCTCAATATGCCCCGCTCCGAAGATCCGGAAATGCAGGCGCCTCAGTTTACCGTAGTGGTCATCTATCCCGGCACCAGTCCCAAAGACATGGAAGACCTCGTAGTAGACCCGCTTGAAAAAGATATCTACGGCCTCGCGGATATCAAACGCCTGCGCACCGCCATCAGCGACGGCGTAGCCGTACTCCGCGTGGAATATAAATACGAATCCAACGTAGACCAGAAATACCAGGAACTCGTCCGGGAAATCAATAATAAAAAAGCTTCCCTCCCGGCAGACATCTATAGCATAGAGGTTAAAAAACTGGAACCCTCCGATGTAAACGTCTTACAGGTAGCATTGATATCTGAAAATGCTTCGAGAGATAAGTTGCGATACTATGCCGAAAAATTACAGGAAGACCTGGAAAAAGTTTCCAGCCTCAAAAATGTGAAGATACACGGCCTCCCCGATCAACAAGTAAGGGTAGAACTGGAGCTGGACAAAATGGCGCAGCTCCATCTTCCCACCGGTACCGTCATGGCCGCCATCCAGGGCGAGATGGCCAATATACCCGGCGGCAGTATTGACGCAGGGGATAAAAGCTTCAATATCAAAACCAGCGGCAACTATAAAAACATCGATGAAATCAGCAACACGATCGTCACCGCCGCCAATGGCAAAAACATCTTCCTGAAAGATATTGCAAGGGTGTACTACGGTTTTGAAGATGAGAAATATTTTACGCGGCTCAACGGGCATCGCAACGTCAGTGTATCTGCCGCCCAAAAGGCCGGTGAAAACATCAGTAAAACGCAATTACAATACAAGCCCGTCATCGAACAATTCAAAAAAACACTCCCGGCCAACATCGATATGGTGCAGTATTTCGACCAGGCAGACGCCGTGAACCACCGGTTGAGCGGGCTGGGCAAAGACTTCCTCATCGCTATTGCGCTCGTGGCGTTTACCCTGTTACCGTTAGGACAGCGGCCGGCGCTCATTGTAATGATCTCCATTCCGCTATCGCTCTCCATCGGTATCGTACTATTGCAGTTATTCGGCTATAACCTCAATCAGCTCAGCATTGTAGGGCTCGTGGTGGCCCTCGGCCTCCTGGTAGACGACAGCATTGTGGTCATAGAAAATATTGAGCGATGGATGCTGGAAGGACATTCCAGGATGGAAGCCACCCTGAAAGCCACCTCCCAGATAGGCATGGCCGTTATTGGTTGCACCGCCACGCTTATCATTGCTTTTATGCCGCTGGTATTCCTGCCCGAGGGCAGTGGTGATTTTATCCGCAGCATGCCGCTGGCGGTGATCTTCAGCGTGCTGGCCTCTATGGTCGTTTCGCTGACCATCATCCCCTTCCTTGCCAGCCGGCTGCTGAAAGCACACACCGGTCATCCGGAAGGGAATATTTTCATGCGCCTGCTGAAAAAACTGATCCATGGCAGCTATGCCAGGCTGCTGGACAAAGCCCTGCATCGGCCGGTGCTGACCATCCTCGTGTCCCTGGTGCTCTTCGGCGGTTCCATGGTACTCATGAAAGCGGTTGGCTTTGGCCTCTTCCCTGCTTCCGAAAAGCCACAGTTCCTGATCAACGTGCTCACGCCTCCCCAGTCCAATCTTGCTTATACCAACAGTATCGTAGAAAAACTGGAGAAAGAACTGAAGCAGGAAAAGAGCATCCGCTTCATCGCCAGCAATATCGGAAAAGGTAATCCCCGCATCTATTACAACGAAGTACAGGAAAATGAACACAGTGACTACGCGCAGTTGTTTATCCAGCTGGACCCCAATACCAGTCCGGTCGACAAGATAGCCCTGATAGAAAATCTCCGTAAAAAATGGACGCCTTATCCCGGGGCAAAAGTGGAGGTAAAGAATTTTGAACAGGGCCCTCCCATTACCGCCCCTGTGGAGGTGCGGCTCTTTGGCGACAACCTCGACACCTTACGTACGCTGGCCGGGCAGGTGGAAAAAATGCTGGAGAAAACGCCGGGCACCATTTATATCAACAATCCTGTCAGCACCTTAAAATCAGATATCCGTGTCAGCATAGACCGCGAGAAAGCGCAACAGCTCGGTATTCCGACCGTTAACATCGACCGGGCCGTACGTTTAGCCATCGCCGGTATCAATCTGGGCAGGTACAACGATGAAAACGATACGGACTACGACATCGTCGTTACCAAACAAAAAAGCGGCAAACCCACGATGGACGTATTCAGGGACCTGTACGTCAATAACGCTGCCGGTACCGCCATTCCGCTGTCGCAGGTAGCCAGCGTAAAATTGGAGACCTCCCCGTTAAGCATCAACCACCAGGAGAAAAACAGGCTGGTGGCGGTGGGCGCCTTTGTGAAAAAAGGATTTCTACCAGACCGTGTTATCAACGACGTTATCCGGCAGATGGACCAGCTACAGCTGCCGAAAGGTTACTCTTACGAGATGGGAGGTGAAGTGGAAAGCAGGAACAATTCCTTCGGCGGTTTTATGAGCATCATCATAGTGACCATCTTCCTGTTCATTGCCGTGCTGGTACTGGAATTCAAGACTTTCAAAAGTACGCTGATCGTATTATCCGTGATCCCCCTGGGCATTGTGGGCGCTGCCGTAGCACTGTGGCTTACCGGCAATTCGCTTTCCTTTATCGCCATCGTGGGATTGATTGCCCTTGCCGGCATTGAAGTGAAAAACACCATTTTGCTGGTAGACTTCACCAACCAGTTACGGGCGCAGGGTAAAACACTGGAAGAAGCGATCCGGGAGGCCGGCGAGATCCGGTTCCTGCCGATTGTATTAACATCGCTGACCGCCATCGGGGGGCTGATACCCATCGCCATCTCCACCAACCCCATGATTGCGCCGCTGGCCATCGTATTGATAGGAGGCCTGATCAGCTCCACCCTGCTGTCGCGGATCGTTACGCCGGTGGTTTATAAGCTGATGCCGCCGAAGATAGCCGTGGAACCGCCGCTACACCCTGACAGTAACGGCAACGGACATGGGTGTCAACTGTCTATTCCGAAGGAAGCGGTGCTGAATTCGTAATTCTTCCTTATTTTTGGGACTATTACGTTTACTACCACCATTTCCTCTGAAAATTTGTTCTTATGAAAAGAAACATCCTGGCGTTTATCGCAGTCATGTTGACGGTATGCATCGGTGCCCAGCAATCACAGGCACAATTAAAACGATTCAGTATCGGTCCTTATGTGGAAGCCGGTTTTCCTACCGGTGATTTCAGCAACTCCCACAAGCCTGGTTTCGGCGTAGGGCTTGGCGCTGACGTAAAACTCGTAGCCGGTCTGACCGCCGTAGGTTCTGTCGGATTTATGTATTTCAAAGGCAAAACCGACAATAACATCAGTTATGCTTCAGCGAAGGTAATACCGGTAAGACTTGGTCTTCGTTATACCCTGGTATCTATCCTGTATGTAAAAGCAGAAGGTGGTACTGTCAACTTCACCGGCGATTACAACAACGGTACCGGCGCATTGTTTGCTCCCGGCATCGGCATCCGCCTGCTCGGCCTGGATGTGGAAGGTAAATATGAAGCCTGGTTTAAAGATGGCACCCATGGATTCTGGGGCCTGAAAGCGGGATATAATTTCTAATTGATTTAAGGCACCTGCCAGGTGACATAAATTTTAGTTGAGCCATCAACAGACGGAAAAGGAGAAGATCGAAATCTTCTCCTTTTCTATTGGGTGAAATCGGGATCCTGGGAAGATTATTTTTTGAGATTTATACCACTTTTAGATGCCTAAGTTGTCGTTAAAACAAAGATTTTTTAACCCAAAAAGATGGAACAACCTATGTGTAAAGCCAGCATACAAAACTTCATCGACGAGAGCACAAATGAATTAATAAAAAATACTATTTGTACAATCTTGGGGAACGCGAAGTGATTCCAGTATATTTGCGTATCGGTAACGTTCTCTGATAAAAACTTCTTCTTAACATTTAAAAAAAATAAGTAATGACTGGTAATAATATCATCACAATAATAATTGCAGTAGTATTTAGTTCGACGTTACTTATTCCCGTTCTCAGAATCCTGAAAATCAGTTTGAGTCACTTTAAGAAAATAAAAATTAAAAGTAAAAGTGGAGAAACTGTTGAACTTGATTTCGAAAAGAAGAATGATATAAATACTGTTATTAGCTTTACAGATATATTTCTTGGCCTTAAATAGTTGAATGCTTGGCGAAAATAAAACCCCAATTAACATCTACTAAAGCACTCAAAAACAATATTGATAATATAGCGGGAGCAGGAGGAGGAATGTTATTAGTGAGGTTAGCCCAAAATCTACCTGAAACGAACGTATACAAGTCCTGGTTAATCATTCTAGCTCCGGCGCTTACTTTATTTATTAAGTACATTTGGAACTTTCTTTCCCCGGAAGTATCCTTCTATGTAAAAAAAATAAAGACGAAAAGGGCCAGGAACAAGCTAATAACGCAAATTGACAAGCTATTGGAAGACCCAACTATCAGCGAAGAGAAAAAGAGTTCGCTGCGAGGAAAAAGAGAGCAAGTCCCCCCTCAGATAAACCTCGGTACAAACCCACCCTGGGTACATCCCGGTACGGGAATGATGTTATCCCCGCTCTGATCAACATTTGGCAGGTTCATGATATTGGGATACCATGTTTTCCGCAAGGCGGGGTCCAATGCTGCCAGTTCCACCAACACATGATAGCCGCCTCTTGTTTCCATCACTGTCAGACAGGACGGGTTCACAAATTCTTTTATTTTCTCCAGGATAGCGGGGTCTTTGGCATCCACGTCGATATCTATGTAATATTTGTTGCTGCAGGACTGCTGGATGGCGCTCATCACTTCCTGGTGCGGATTTTTTGCGCTGGCATTGGCCTGGATATTCTGCGCAAAGGTCACCAGGGAGGCGAAAGTGGCTTTCCAGAGATCGCGGGGGTTGACGCTGATATACAGCGCCAGCGCCTCCTGCGGGATGGGCATGCCGCGCTGGGTGTATGCGCCTACGGCGCATTCCAGTTGACGGATCTTTTCCAGCATACCTTCTTTGGTGCTGGTAAAACGCTTCAGTTGTTGCTTGTCTGACTTAAAGCCGTGGCCTTCTTCCAGGTATTTGGTGCGGGCCAGCAGAGACAGGTAGTACTGTTCCTGTTCATTACACACAGGAAGCCATTCGATGAAGGCTTTCAGGGCGTCTTCATCATGGATGATCTTATAATTCATGGCATTGATTAAAAAAAGGTGGCTGTCCAGGTACGTTCGAAAGAGGCGCCCGGGGCCAGCCGGTTGATGCCTTCTTTCTCCGCCAGTTCACCCGTGGCGGCAACATTGTCTGCGATTCCGCACCACGGCTCTATGCATACGAAATCTGCGTTCTTTGCCGCCCAGATGCCCATGAAGGGAAATCCGCTGAAAGTTACGCTGAGGCCATGCGGTGTTTTACCGCTGTTGATGCTGATGGTGTCGGAAGCCAGCTCTTTGAAGACAAGCGCGTCTTCGAGGAACAGTGATTTTTTCAGGGGCAGGTGCTGTGTATGGTCCAGCAGGGGGACGGACTGCAGCTCTATCTGTCCGCCGGGTGACAACGGATAGCGGCCTGCTGTTTCGGTTTTATTGAACGTGAGATGATAGTCTTCATAACCGGTACCTGCCACAAGCGGCACATTAAATGCCGGATGGCCGCCTACGGAGAACAGTAATTCTTTACTGTCGGTATTCTGCACGTGGTAGGTCACGCTCAGGGTATCGCCTTCCAGGGCGTAGCCAACGCGGAAATCGAACCGGAACGGGTATACAGCCCTGGTAGCGTCGTTGTCAGTCAACCGGAACACCACTTCTGTAGCGGACTGTGTCAGTACTTCGAACACCTGTTCGCGGGCGAAGCCATGCCTGCCCAGCGTGTAGCTGTTACCGTTATAAGTGTAGGTATTATCTTTCAACCCACCTACGATAGGAAACAGTACCGGGCTTTTTTTACCCCATATGGCAGGATCGCCGCCCCAGAGGTATTCCAGTCCGTTATCTTTGCGGATAATATGTTGCAGTTCAGCGCCGGTAGCAGTCAGCGAGACAGTCAGCTGATCGTTGGAAATAGTTATCATACGTGTAAAGCCTTAGAAAAACGAAGATAAACAAAAATTAACGCGTTCGGCTGCCTGCTGTTCGCTTCCTCCATGTTATCTTTGTGCTCTTAAAAGCAGTTTCATATGGAATCATTACAAGGAAAAAAGGTGCTGATCACCGGCGGCGGAAAAGGTATCGGGAGAGCCGTAGCGGTGGCGCTGGCACAGGAAGGGGCAGACATTGCTTTAATAGGACGTAGCGAAGCACCGTTACAGGAAGTTGTCGCCGCACTCGCCGGCACCGGCGTAAAGGCGGCCTATGCCATTGCTGACGTGGGCGTGATGGAAGAAGTGGATAAAGCCGTGGCCAGTCTCACGCAACAACTGGGCAGCATTGACATCCTGATCAACAACGCCGGCATCGCCGCTTTCGGCGGTTTTATGGACCTCACGCCTGCGCAGTGGGAAGACATTATCCGGGTGAACCTGCTCGGCGTGTACTACGTTACCCGTGCTGTATTACCTGCCATGATTGACCGTAAATCCGGTGATATCATCAACATATCTTCTACTGCAGGTCAACGCGGCGCTCCGCTCACCAGCGCTTACAGTGCCTCCAAGTTCGGGCTGCTGGGCCTCACGGAATCGCTGATGCTGGAAGTGCGGAAGCACAATATCCGTGTCAGCGCGCTGACGCCCAGCACTATTGCTACGGACATGGCCAAAGAACTGAACCTGACAGACGGTAATCCGGAGAAGGTATTACAGCCGGAAGATCTTGCGGAGCTGATCGTAGCGCAACTGAAGATGAGCAGAAGGGTGTTGCTGAAAACAGCGTCTATCTGGTCTACCAATCCATAACGTTGATTTGCATGATGCATACTGATCCGCCTGATGTGGAGATGGTATCAAACATACGAAGGCCGGCCCCTGGGGGCCGGCCTTTCTTTTTGAGTTATCATAGCCCGGGGCTTAGCCAGGGAATGATATATATAATGGGTTAGTCAGTGACTGTTGTTAAGCCGTACGATTTCTTTTGACAATGCAAATTTAATGCCCAGAATAGCGAGGATGTTATCCATCTTGTCGAAGTTTTTGCCGAAGGCGGCTACCGCATAGAAGCTGTCGCTGATCATGAAGTTGGTCACAAAGGCGAGGCGGTCGTAGCTTTGACCATCTTTAAGATCGCGGCGGTTCACATATTCTGCGGAGAGGTCGAAGCGGCCTTTCTGGTAGTTGGCGGAGAGGCCATAGTCCAGCAGCTGGCTGTTGTAGGGAAAGCTGCCGGTGGCTACGTCCTGGCTGTTCCAGATATAGCGGCCGAGGGCGATGAAATCGAGCGGGAATTTACCCGGCGCCCAGCGGATGTTGGTCCATATACCGGAGCGGTTGGAGGCGAGGTCTTTAAACCGGTTGCCCGGTGCACTACCCGCCAGGGCGCCTGCCAGTTCCACGATGATAAGGCCTTTGTTGCGTTGTACGTCGAACATATCCCGCAGTTCCGCGTTCTTTTGGGCCAGCGCCACCGTATCCAGCTGTGACGGATCTTCCACGGCCAGCAGGGCTTCTATTTCCTTTTTCTTCTGCAGCATGGCCTCGCGGTTGCGGCGGTAATAGAACCGGAACACCTGCGTGCGGAAGCCTGCGGAGATGCTGGTACTGGTATCTGTTCTGAAAGTGGCCGCAGAGATGTTGAAGGTTTGCAGCAGCGGAAATTTATTGTTGAGATACCGCTCAAACGTGAGGTTAGGTTTGTTGGTCAGCCAGTAAGGCGTAACATCCACCGCGCCGCCCTGCCAGAGATTGATCAGGCTGATGCCAAAGGCTTTGGGATTAGTGGGTTTATCGATGGCCGCCGGCGCCTTGTCTGCCAGCACCAGTCCGGGTGACGAAGGCATGGTCATATCGGAAATCTTCAGAGAATCCTTTAACTGGGCATAGCCGGGATGGGCGGCTGCCAGGAGCAACACCCACCATAATAACTTTTTCATGGTTTACTTAAAATTAAAGTCCAGCAAAAAAGACATGATATCCCCGTCTGTTTTTACTTCATCCTGATACAGGAGTACAGAAGGGCTACAGGCGCTGATAGCGTAGGTAACGACAATACCGTTGGTGAGGCTGTTCGTATCCAGTACATTGGTGGTCACCTTCAGCGTTTTCCCTTTCAGGTCTGCTGCTGTGCCCAGCCGGAGGTTACGGATTTCGCCCTTGGACAGGGCAACAGGGTCTTTGTCGAAACGTACCACGCTGGCGCCGATCTGGGCATTACCGATGGTAATGTTAAGGATAACGTCCGATCCCGGGTTAACGGTAAGGTCGGCACTCTCCTTTCGTTTTCTGATGGCCATAGGATATTCAATTACAAATTACGAATTACCAATTAGGGGTTCCTTTACGGAAGGTTGATACAAAGATAGGTTGTCACTACGCAGGGTATCTGCACTAGCGCAAAGCGCTTAGCCAGCCGGCCACAAAAAGCAGCACTTCCTGCCGGTTTAATTCATTATGCAGTTCATGATAGTCGCCCGGCCACTCGCGGTAAGTCAGCAGGCTGGCAGGGGCCCTTTCGGCGAAAATACGGGAGCCTTCTACCGCGGTAAAAGCGTCGTCGCTTCCATGGATCAGCAGGGAACGGGTTTTCAGCGTAGAAGCCTGCTCCAGGCACCAAAGGCCGTTCCGGATCATATCATGGGCCAGCCGGACGCTCATTTTATCATGGCGGAGCGGGTTTTGGCGGAATTTCTCCACTTCGTCCGGATCACGGGATACTTTGGTGATGTCCAGCCCCTGGTTTAACCGCAGGTTGGGGACGACTATATTCAGCACCCGCAGCAGTCCCCGCAGAAACGCGCCGGGGCGTTTGCCCACGATCAGCGCCGGCGCCGAGATCACGGCGCCGAGGATATCAGGCGTGCGGTGCAGCAGGAAACCGGTCAGCAGGCCGCCGCCCATGCTATGCCCGTACATGACCACCGGTTGCTGGTACAGCTCTTTCGCATAGGCGAGAAAAGCCGCTTCATAGTCGAACATATAGTCGAAGCCGGGCGTAGCCCCCCTTTTGCCATCGGTTTTACCATGACCGTAGTGATCGATCCCCAGCACGGCATATCCCTCCCCGTTAAAAAAACGGGCCACATGATCGTACCGGCCCACGTCTTCACCAATACCATGTACGATGATCATCACCCGGCTGAAATGCTCCGGTATCCAGCTGATGCCGTGAAAGCGGGTATTCCGGAATGACCAGTAGAATTCGTTCATGCCAGCGAATATAAACCATTTATTCCTATGCAAAATTTCCGTTCGTTGTGCAGCCGTTTTTATATTTTTGCGGTCTTATCAACTTAAATCTGACACACAGCATGAGTCAAGCGGACAAAGACGCCCCGGTATACAGCATCCCCCTGAGCTACCGGAAAATGGAAAATCTGCATATCGTATTCTGGTTATTAAAAGATATCAGCTGGTGCATGATCTGGAAACCGTTGGGGGTGGCCATGATCTTTCCCACGCTTATTATCTCCCTGGTCATTGCCTGGCGCACCAGGCAGTTCATGTCGGAGTTATGCCATAATGTGGCTATCTCGCTATGGATATCGGCCAACTCCTACTGGATGATCAGCGAGTTCTTCCACTTTGACGCGCACGTGATATGGGGAGAGATCACCTATAAACATGTGGCGCTGGTCCCTTTTGTGTCGGGCCTGCTCATCCTGGCTTACTATTACCTTTGGTACCATCCCAGGCATAAAGAAACCGAAGAAATTATGTCATAAAAAAAGCGAAGGCAGGAGCCTTCGCTTTTTTTGTATTTGCCTTTGTTCGTCAGATAGCATCTGATAAGGAGGTGAACGTAAAATCACGCAGTTTCATGGGCGGGAGGATAGCACTCTGGTTGCTTTCCCCGCTGACAGCCCTCTCCGGCCTTCCCAGCGCTTCCACGTTATTCAGCATGATCACCGGGCTTTCGTTGAACCGGAAATTTTTCACCGGGTGTTTAATCACGCCGTTCTCGATGTAGAAAGTCCCGTCGCGGGTAAGGCCCGTAAACAACAGTGTTTGCGGATCTACGGGGCGGATGTACCAGAGGCGTGTCACGAGGATCCCTTTCTCGGTGCTTTTGATCAGGTCTTCCAGCGAGGCTGTGCCGCCTTCCATGATAAACGCATCCGGCGAAGGAATGGCTTTTACATTATCCTTCTGTGCCCAGTAGCGGGAGTAGTACATATTCTTCACCGTACCCTTTTCAATCCAGGTGACTTTTTCCTGCGGCCGTCCGTCGTTATTATAGCAGGAAGTGGGCATATCCGGATGCCAGGGATCGGAGTAGATGGTCACCTGGTCGTCCATCAGTTTTTCGCCCAGCTTGGTTTTACCACCAGCTTTGCTGAGAAAGCTCCTGCCCTCTTCCGCACTGCGGGCGTCCATACTGCCGATGAGCTGTTCGATCAGCACGATGGCCGCTGCCGGCTCGAGGATGACCGTATACTTGCCCGGTTCAATAGCTTTAGCGCCTTTGGAGCCGGTAGCTTTCTGCGAGGCGATGCTGGTGTCTTTAGACACGTCCAGCTTGCTGACGTCGTTGTATGCTTTGGAAGCGTAACCGGAGCCGGTACCATCTTCCGAGCGGACAGTGATGCTGAAATTGATTTCTGTTGAACTGTTGTAGGCGAACAGGCCTTTGGAGTTCATCATGGCGGAGGAGGCCACGGTGTTTTCCAGGAAGCCGGCGGCCACCAGTTTATTTTGTTTGGTGATGGTAAGGCTTTTGGCGACGGCGTCTGCACGGAAGGCAGGATCTATGGCGGCGGTGTCCTTGTTATAACCACCGGAAGCTTCGCCATATTGCTGCGGTCCCAGGATAGGCATATATTCCGGGTTCTCCGGCGCCAGGCGGGCCAGTTCTTCCGCTCTTCTGACTACTTTTTCCAGGGAGGCGTCATCGAATTCATTGATGGTGGCGGTGCCCAGTTTTTTCCCGAAGGCGGAAGATACCACCAGCATGCTTCTGCTATTAGCGCCGCTGGTAGACACTTCATTACGGGCATAACGCACATTGCCGGAGTCGCCACTATAAATAGACACTTCGCACTCGTCTGCTTTTGAATAGGCAAGCACTTTTTTCAATAATGCCTGTGCTGCTTCTTTAGTGAGTATCGGCATATATTAAATTTTTCTAGCTGTATTAATAACGTTTACGCCATTGAAGCGGGCGGTCGCTGAGCCGTGGGATACGGCGCTCACCTGCGAGGGCTGGCCTTTTCCGTCGAAGAAGGAGCCACCGAGGCGGTAGTCTCTCTTGTCGGCGATCGCTTTACAGGAGTTCCAGAACTCCTGGGTGTTGCTTTGGTAAGCCACGTCTTTGAGCATGCCTACGATCTGGCCGTTTTTGATCTCATAGAAGAGCTGTCCGCCGAACTGGAAGTTGTAGCGTTGCTGATCGATAGAGAAGGAGCCGTCACCGGCGATGAAGATGCCTCTTTCCACGTTTTTGATCAGCTCTGCCGGCGTGAGGGAGGCGGCGCCAGGCTGCAACGATACGTTGGCCATACGCTGGAACTGCACATCGGACCAGCTTTGTGAATAACAGCAGCCCTGTGATTGTTTCAGGCCGATGATATGCGCCTGATCGCGGATCGCCTGGTAGTTGACCAGCACCCCGTCTTTGATCAGGTCCCATTTCTGGGTAGCCACGCCTTCGTCGTCATAGCCTACGGCGCCGAGGGAGCCGGGTTGTGTTTTATCTGCGACGATGTTTACCAGCGGGCTGCCGAACTGGAATTTTTTGGTCTCCCATTTGTCGAGCGTAAGGAAACTGGTGCCGGCGAAATTCGCTTCGTAGCCCAGTACGCGGTCCAGTTCCGTAGGGTGTCCTACCGATTCGTGGATGGTGAGCCAGAGATGGGAAGGGTCCAGCACCAGGTCGTATTTGCCCGGTTCCACGGATTTGGCCTTCAGCTTCTCTCCCACCTGCGTACCAGCGAGACGGGCATCTTCCAGCATGTCGTAACGGTCACGGTACAACGTTGTTACACCGTGAATTTTATCTGATTCACGCGGGATCATGTATTCATAGCCCATGCCACGGGGGGAGCTGAGGGCGTTGCGTGTTTCAAACTTACCGGTGGCCTTATCGATCTTGGTGATCTGGAACGTAGGCCAGATGCGGTGTACGTCCTGATCGATGTAAGACCCGTCGGAAGAAGCGAAGTATTTCTGTTCGTTCACGAGGAACATAAAAGAGCCTACGTAGTCGGCGCCGCCTTTCATGGCTACGTCACTGACAGAGAGGAGCAGGTCTGCTTTTTCCTTTACAGGTACGTCAAAAGCATTTTTTTCGATGGGGGTTTTCCAGCTGACTTCTCCGTAACCTTTTTGCGGGGCGAGTTGTACGGGGGTGGTCAGCAGGCGGGCATTTTCTTTGGCGATGGCCACAGCAGTAGCGGCGGTGCGGGCGATGCTGTCCCTGTCCATCTGGTCGGTGGAGGCAAAGCCCCAGCTACCGTTGGCCAGCACACGGATACCGATGCCATAGGATTCTGTGTTGACCACATTCTCCACTTTGTCTTCCCGGGTGATGATAAACTGGTTGAGATAACGGCCTATGCGTACATCGGTATAGGAAGCGCCTTTGCTGCGGGCCGCGTTGAGGGCCACATCAGCGAGCTCTTTTTTCTTCGCCACGTCGATGGTATACCAGGGGGCTTCCAGCGGAACGGCTTTTCCGATGATCGGTATCTGGGACAGCAGTCCTGCGCCCAACCCGAGGCCTGTGTAATGGAGGAATTCTCTTCTTTTCATTATAGCAGGATTAAAGGATGTGAATGGGGTATGATAACCTTTTAGATAGCGTCGGAAAGGGACGTAAAAGTAAAGTCCCTGATTTTCATCGGCGGAATCAGAAAACTCCGGTAAGACTCAATGCTGAGGCTTCTTTCCGTTCTCCCCAGGGCCTCCACATTGTTGAGCATGATCACAGGGCTTTCGTTG
Source organism: uncultured Chitinophaga sp. (assembly GCF_946479755.1). Next base: position 162,260 of record NZ_CAMLHC010000016.1, read on the forward strand.
AACCGGAGGTTTTTAATCGGGTATTTGATCTCACCGTTTTCGATGTAGAAAGTGCCGTCGCGGGTAAGGCCTGTCAATAGCAGCGTCTGCGCGTCCACGAGGCGGATATACCAGAGGCGGGACACCAGGATGCCTTTCTCCGTGCTTTTAATCAGTTCCTCCAGCGATGCGGTGCCTCCTTCCATGATAATATTGGACGGTGTCGGTACTGGTTGAACACCTTTGTTCTTTGCCCAATACTGGGAATAAGCGAGATTTTTAACAACGCCTTTATCGATCCAGGTTGTTTTTTCCAGCGGGAATCCCTCACGGTTCCAGGTGCCGGCAGGAAGATCGGGATGGAAGGGATCGGAGTAGATGGTCACCTTATCATCCATAAGTTGTTCCCCGATACGGTTGCCACCGCCGGGTTTGCTCATGAAGCTGCGTCCTTCGTCGGCATTACGGGCGTCAAGGCCGCGGAACATGTTTTCCAGCATATAGGTGGCTGCCACCGGTTCGAGGATGACGGTGTATTTGCCTGGCTCTATCGCTTTGGCACCGGCCGAGCTGTTGGCTTTGGCGGCTGCTGTTTTGGTAGCAGAGAGGGTATCGAGGCGGCTGACATCATTAAACCCGCGTGCGGCGAAACCGGAGCCGGTACCGGCACTGTTGCGGGTGGTGATAGTAAACACCACGTTGGTATCTGTTTCGTAGGCAAAGAGCCCTTTGGAGTTGAGTATCGCAGAGAAACTGGTGGTGTTCTCTATAAAGCCGGCGGCCTCCAGCTGTGCTTCTTTGGCCACCTGTATGCTTTTAGCCACGGCGTCCGCACGGGTATCGGGCGTAATGGCGGCGGTAGTCGGCACATATGTTTTAGACTCTTTAAAATCCACCGGTCCGCGCAGCGGCATATACTCCGGGTTTTCCGGCGCCAGCCGGGCCAGTTCTTCCGCGCGGCGTACCACCCTTTCGAGAGCGGCATCATCAAACTCGTTGATGGTGGCGGTACCGGAACGTTTACCAAAATAAGATGTAACGGAGAGAATGGTATTATCAATATCCCCTGCGGTGGAAATAGCGTTACGTGCATAGCGGATATTGCCGCCTTCTTCCCCGCGGAGCGACACTTCGCATTCGTCTGCTTTGGAATGGGCCAGCACTTTTTGCAGTAATGCTTTTGCTGCTTCTTTTTTAAATATAGCCATGTGCGTTAGATCAGATTTTTCTTGCTGTGTTAATAACATTTACACCATTAAAACGGGTTGTGGAACTGCCATGGGACACGGCGTTGGACTGGCCGGGCTGTCCCTTTCCATCGTTGAAGGCGCCTCCGAGACGGTAGTCGCTCTTATCCGCGATAGCGGTACAGCTGTTCCAGAACTCCTGTGTATTGGCCTGATAGGCCACATCTTTCAGCATACCGGCAATTTTTCCGTCTTTGATTTCGTAGAACGTCTGTCCGCCGAACTGGAAATTATACCGTTGCTGATCGATGGAAAAGGAGCCGTCACCGATGATGTAGATGCCTTTTTCCACGTTTTTGATCATATCGTCCACGCTGAGTTTTTCTTTTCCGGGTTGCAGCGACACGTTGGGCATACGCTGGAACTGCACGTCTGCCCAGCTTTGGGCGTAGCAGCATCCCTGTGAGTGATCGAGGCCGATGATATGCGCCTGGTCGCGGATAGCCTGGTAGTTGACCAGCACACCGTCTTTGATCAGGTCCCACTGGCCGCATTGCACGCCTTCATCGTCATAGCCTACGGCGCCGAGAGAGCCGGGCTGTAATTTATCCGCCACTACGTTGACCAGCTTGCTGCCAAACTGGAAATTGCGTGACTTCCATTTGTCGAGGGTGAGGAAGCTGGTGCCGGCGTAGTTGGCTTCGTAGCCCAGCACGCGGTCCAGTTCTGTGGGGTGCGCCACCGATTCGTGGATGGTGAGCCAGAGGTGAGAGGGGTCCAGCACCAGGTCGTATTTACCGGGCTCCACGGACTTGGCTTTCAGTTTCTGGTCCACATCTGCGGTCGCATTTTTAACGTCTTCCAGCATATCGTACCGGTCTTTGTAACGGGTAACGACGCCGTTGACTTTATTGTCTGCCGTAGGTGTCAGGTATTCATATCCCATGCCTACGGGAGAGCTGAGGGATTTTCGGGTTTCGAATTTACCGCTGGCGCGGTCTATTTTAGTGACTGTAAAAGTGGGGAACAGGCGATGAATGTCCTGATCGATATAAGAACCGTCTGTAGACGCGAAATATTTCTGTTCGTTGATAGCCAGGATGGCGGAGTTGACAAAGTTGGCGCCGCCTTTCATGGCGATACTGTTCACATTGAGCAGCAGGTCTACTTTGTCTTTCACCGGAATGGTGAAGGCGCTTTGCACGATCGGTGTTTTCCACGACACCTCGCCATAACCTTTCTGCGGCGCCAGCTGTACCGGCGTGGTGGTCACGCGGGAATTGGCTTTTGCTACGGCGACCGCCCTTTCCGCCGCTTTTGCAATGGCTTCTTTGGTGACGGTGTTGGTAGCAGCGAATCCCCAGCAGCCGTTGGCGATCACGCGGATACCTACGCCAAAGGATTCCGCATTGGCGATATTCTGTACGCGGGCTTCGCGGGTTACGACAAACTGGTTGAGATACCTGCCGATGCGTACATCTGCATAGGTCGCTCCTTTGCTGCGGGCGGTGTTAAGCGCCACATCTGCCAGTTGTTTCTTGAGTTTTACGTCTATGCCATCATTGAGAAAGCGTGATGGGTCGACGGGTGTGCCGAAAGCGGGAAGATTCGGCAGGACGAGTGCTCCCAGCCCCATAGCGGATAGCTGGATAAAGTCTTTACGTTTCAATGGGAAGTCCTCCGGTTTAGTTTGGTTTAGATTCTAGTTGACAGCGGGTATCTGTGATTCCATGCACCATTAACAGCATGGTGATGCAATTCTCATGAGCATAAAACCTCGTAACCCCTAATAGCATCCTAAGCTAATTTTTTTTTCTTACTTTTTTCAGCCACTCGTCACATTTTCTTTTCCCACCATAAAAAGATGAGCGCAAAGAACAAGGGCAACAGCCACCACAGGGGCGACAACGGCACGCGGCTTGTCTGCCGGAGCGGCGTGGATGCTGAGGGATAGGCCGTAGCCTGTAAATTTTTCCAGTCATCTTGCCGGAAGATATAAGTCCAAAAGATGCCTGTACCGGAGCTGATCTGTTGCCAGCCGGCCTTCAATGGCCACCAGGTACCGCTATACCGGTAAAGCAGCCAGGGATGCTGTGCCAGCGGCAAACTGATGCCATCCGCCTGTAAAGCTGGTGTGGCAGTTGTTTCCAGCTGCAGGTCCAGTGGCTGGTATACCCGTGCGATGGTCGGGTGGACCGTTACTTTTTCAGCAGCGGCCTTTTTCCGGGCGGCAGCCTCCAGTAAAGCGGACCAATATTGACTGTAGGCAGCGGATTGTCCTTCCAGCTGCCAGCTGTAGGTGTTAAAGAGATGGGTACGCACCAGTTTACCCGCGCCTGCCAGCGACACCGTCACATAAGCGCGATGCAGGCTGTCTGTTACCAATGGCAGCTGCCCATTGCCTGTCGGCAGTAACTGTCCCGGATCGGTGGACAAGGCTGGCAGGTGGCGCCCGGAGCGGAGCTTCAGCTGGACAGGACGCGGCTGCGTGCCGGCGCTGTCTGCTTTGAGCACCAGTCCGATGCCGGCCTCTTCGAGGCGGGCGCGTGTACTTTTATCGATAGCGCCAGCCTGGGCGATCACCACATCGAATTTATCGAGTAAGGGTGGCGTGAGCGCATCGAGCGACTGCTGAGGAAAATTAGAGAACCGTAGCAGGTACTTATTTTTGGCCACCAGGGTGCGCATCGCCACGGCGTTGCCTTGTTGTACCAGCCAGTCGGCCAGGAAGCGGTTCTCAAAATCGGGGGCCTGCGCCAGGAAGAGTACCGTCAGCGGGGTAACGGGCGTTACTTCCAGCGGCAACGGCTGTTGCTCCAGCGTATCGTTCCCGGACATCGCGGTGATGCGGTATACCGCTCTGCCCTGATGCAGGGGAAGGGCGCTGAGGGAAAAGGAGGAGTCCTGCTGGGGCGCTATCACCACTGAATCCAGGGTAGTATCAAAACCCGCCAGCCGCAGGGTGACAGGGCGGGCGGTGTTGTTCCGGTATCTGCCCTGCACCTGCCATTCGCTGCCGGCAGACAGGCGGCGGGGCCAGTCACAGGCGACGATGCCTGCTGCCGGGGCGGCGGTTTTTGCGGCAGGGGGCAGCAGCGTCTCCTCACGGGAGACGTACAAAGGCCATCCAGCCAGTACCAGGCACGCTACCGCTACCAGCGTAGCGATCATGCGCGCTGCCAGCCGTTCCTTCTTCGGGCGGCGTACCTCCTGGGTGATCAGCCAGCTGGCGACGATGACGCCAGCTACCAACAAAAAGTAGTTCCAGCTGGTCATGGCGTACCGGTTTTAAGGTTATGAAAATAGTGTTGCGGCAGCGAGGGCGATACCGTCGCCTGCGTGCGTTGTGGCTGCAACGGCGGTGCTGTCAGTATTTTTTGCAGCCCCTGTTGAGCGGTACGTATATCCTTCTCCGTGCCTTTCTGCATTTGTATGCGGCGCATTGCTTCCAATGCCGGCAGGTATGTTGCCGGCGTAGCGGCCGCCTGTGTTGTCAGCAGCTGTTGCGCTTCCCGGAGAACGGCCTCATGGCCGCTGGTATCACCGGCTTTCATGGCATCGAGCGCGGCTAAGGCCTGCCGTACTTTCAGCAGCTGGTCCTGGTAAGCGACTGTTTCCTTTTGCTGCCGTGGCTGAATTTTATCCTGCTCACCCGTCAGCCGCTTCTCCGGCTTCAGTGGCGTGGTTTTAACGCCCGTTTTAGCGACGTACACGCGGGACTGCTGCTGGAGGTCTTTCAGCAGGCGCAGGGCTTTGTAAGCGAATGGTAACGCCTCCTGCGGTTTATACAGCCGTAGCTGCAACTCTGACTTCCACATCTCCGTCAGCGTCGCTTTCAGTTGTTTTTTGATCTCCGGATCAAAGAAGGTGGCATCTTCCGCATTGTCGTGTTTGTCCGTAAACTCATCCAGCTCTTTGGCGGCGTTGCCAAAGTCTTTGGGGTCTACTCCTCCATGCTCTTCTTTGCCGTGATGGTCGTGACCGTGGTCATGCTCCTCGTGTCCTTCCTCTGCCGCTACGCGGGGATCTCCTACGTTGGATTCCGATTCTTCGCCGAGGAATTTACCATAGCGCAGGCGCAGCAGCTTCTGGTCGGTGCCGAGGTCGTTGCTGCGGCTGTTGAACTTTGCCGTGCCGATGCTGTCTTTCTCCCGGAGCAGCTGTTCAGCGTCGAGGATGATCTGGCGCTGGCTGCGGAAGTATTCCGGCTTAAAGGCGACGCCGGTCACCATACCTTCCATACTGAAGAGCTGTGCAGTGTCCGGGAGGGTGACGATATACACATCTGAACGGTTTTCCTGCCGGCGGGTATCGGTCACGCGTATATGAAAATATAGTTCATCGCCAGGCTTCAGTCCCATAGCGGTGAGGTTCAGCGTTTTGTTTACCTGGTATTGAGGTAGCTGCCCGCTGAAGCTGATATCGAAAGGCAGCTCCTGGTCTTTGAAGCGAACGGCTTCACCGCTGCCGCTGGCGATGGTCAGTGCTATATGCGCATCCCGGACACCGTAGTCATCAGTCAGACCCGCCTGTACGTTTACCTTGGTGGACTGTCCAAATTCTATTGTAGTAAAGGGTTTCGGGTTGGTGATACGGATAACCGGCAGCTGGTCGGGTATCAGCTGTAGCTGGTATAGTTCGGAGAGGCGGCCATTCATGGACACCTGGTAGAAGCCTGATTTACGGACAGTACGTGTAGCCGTCCACGTAGTGTGCGCGACATCGGGTTGTAGTATCAACCGGGTGCTGTCGTTGAACAGCAGGGCCAGTTCGCTGACTTCTTTATTGGTATGTATTTCCCATTTCACCAGGGAGCTGTCCGGCGCAGTGATATTGAAGGCAGACTGGATAGTGGCGGAACGGCGTGTATAGGCCGGTGGCTGGAGCGTGATTTTCAGGCCGCTGATGCCGGGCAATACTTTTTCAGGTCGTGTGGTAGCGCCCGGGGCATTGTTGGTGGTGACCGGCAGCTTTGCCAGGTAGTTATTCAGCGTATGCCACCCGATGGTGAACGCCACCATGAAGAAAGCTACCAATGCAGCCTGGCGCAGCGGCCGGTAAAATTTACCCGGCAGTTGCAGGTTGTGCAGTATAGGACTGATTTTCTCCGTCTGCAGCGTTTCCAGCATATTCCTGTCTGTCGCCGGTTTCAACACCAAGGCGGCGCTGTCTTCCAGTTCCGGGAATACCTGGTTGAGGTAACGGGCCACTTCTTCTTCCTGCAGGCGCCATGGCTGATGCCACCACAATTGCACTATCAACGACAACACACCGCCCACTAAGGCCGGGATAATACCGAACAATGCCAGGGGCGCCGCCAGGGCTATGGACAACAAGCCATAACGCAATAGTTGGCTTCGCACCCAGCGGGTGCGGATACCGGCTATTTTCATATGACCGTTGACGTTATTCATTGGCTATTCTTGTTTTGAAGGAGAGATACCTTTCTGCACAAAACACCAGCAAGAGGATGGTCCAGGTTATTTTCTCCAGGGGTGTTTCCTGCTGAGGAGTGATAACCGGTCTCACGGCGGCTGCATGGGCCGGCAATACAAGCTGCCGGGCAGCTATACTGCGGCGGTCTTGTTTTTCATCAGTGCCGGCAGGATACAACAGCTCCAATAATTTCTCCGGGAACTCCCCGCTCCAGGGCAGTTCGTTCCATGCAGGGTTAAAGTGCGTATAGAGCTGATCGTTAGTGAGCAGCGGGGTACCGTAGCTATCCCGCCAGGTAGCGCCGGTGGTATCTTTCACCGGCAGGCGCCGGAAGATGCGGATGTCAGTACCGGCGATCGTGGCTGTGATAGATTGCGGTGTACCCGTAGCATACCGTATGGTCCGTTTGGCGTTGATACCGGACGGCACAGGGCTGTCCGACAGCCACCAGAGCCAGTCCTGCGAAGGAGGTATGGCGGCGGCCTGTTTCACCAGCAGCAGGTCCGTTTTCCGGCGGGTATACTGCTGTACCGCTTTCAGCGCGGCCGCGAGGTAGCGGGCGTCTTCCTGGTATTTATCGGTATAAATGGTATAATGTAAAGCGGTCGTGTCGGCAGCACCGGACAATGTATCGAAGAAGCGGAAGGTGGTGGCGGACGGCGTGCTCCTGCCCTGCCGGATACGGAGGCTGTCATTATCTGTTAAATACGTATAGTCATTCCAGTTATTAACCGAGTCCGGCGGTGTCATGGTTTGCCAGTGCAGGGTTAAAGCCACTGCCGGCATGGGCCCGGAGAAACGGGCGAGCCGGTTGCCCGTAAAGAGGTATACCGGCAGATCGGCCGGCACTTTTTGGGAGAGCGCCTGTAGCAGTTGCCAGTAATCAGCATCCGCCGTATCGGGCGGTATATCTTCCAGCCGGCGCAGACGTGCAAAGCCGGTATCGGGCATATGCAATTGAAATCCCTGCTGCAACAATGAATCGATCTGCGTACGGAAAGCGGGATAGGCTGCCTGTTCCGCTACGACCCACCCTTTTACAGAGCGGGTCGTCAGTGGCCTGCGCCATACCGGTTGAGCCAACAGCAGCGCCAGCAGGATGACCAGCAGGCAGCGCAGCAGCAACAGCCACCAGTCGGACACCCGCCAGCTACGGGCATGTCGTACCGAAGCAGCGGTGAGCAGTTGTATGCTGCTGATCCGGAGCACTTTGCCCGGGCGACGATGCCACAAATGAATAAACACCGGAATGGCTATTCCGGCGGCAAGCGTCATCCATATGGGTTGTAGCAGGTGCAGCAAAACTATTTTCTCATTTTATTACGCTGGTTCAGAAAATCGCGGAGGGCGGTATCCAGTGGCTCCTGCAACAGCAGTTGCCGGTAATAGATACGCCGTTGCAGCAATTGTGTACGCAGGTGATCGTTGTATTGTTCAAGCTTTGAAGGATAGTCCGTATCGGCGATGCCCGTCAGCTCCAGCCGCTGGCCTGTTTCCAGGTCTTCCACCGCATCGTAGCCCCGGAAATCGCCGGCGCGTTCTTTTTCTCCCAGCAGGTGAAACACCAGGATCTCATGGCCGAGGGCAGATAACGTTTGTAGCAAGGCCGTGATTTCACCGTCTTGTTCGTAATAATCGGTGATGAAGACCAGCAGCTGCCGGTTATGCGGACCGCTGAAGAGATCACGGTACTGCGCCGGGGCCGTAAAAGTGCCACCAGGCTGTATTTGTTCCAGCTGGTAATACAGGCGGGCCATGTGCTGGGCTTCTCTCCTGGCCGTCATCGTAAAAAGGCGGCCGTGGTGCAGCACTGCCAGTCCGGCTGCATCGCCCTGCAGATGTGCCAGGTAAGCGAGCGAAGCCGCGAGGTAACGGGCATAATTTATTTTAGAGATCCCGTCTTCCGTGTGAAGCATGGAATTGCTGGCATCTACCAGGAAGCTGATATCGATGCTGGTTTCCATTTCCGACTCCCGGATATAATACCTGTCGGAGCGGGCATACATCTTCCAGTCGAGCCATCGGAGGTCATCCCCTGGTTGATAGCTGCGGTACTGGCTGAATTCCAGTCCGGCCCCTTTCACCCTGCTGGCGTGCATTCCGGCCATAAAGCCATCCACCGCCGTTTTAGCAGCGAGCGGCAGGTCCTTGATGGCCAGCAGTACTTTCGGGTCCAGCAGGTTACTCATATTGATCAGGATAAGCGGGTAGCTGTTCTTTCTACTTGTTGTAACAATTTCTCCGTCACCTTATCCGGATGAACGCCTTCCGCTTCTGCCCTGAAGTTCATGAGGATGCGGTGGCGCAGCACGGGATAAGCCATGGCGGTAATATCATCTGTGGTAGCGGCGTAGCGGCCCTGCAGCAATGCATGCGCCTTGGCGGTGAGGATCAGCGCCTGGCCGGCCCTCGGGCCTGCGCCCCAGCGTACCCATTCCTTTACATAATCAACATTGGTAGTATCGGGACGGGTGTTGCGTACCAGCCGGCTTACCCAGGATACCAGGTCGGCATCGATCGATACTTCACGCACCAGTTGTTGTAATTGTTTGATATCATTGGCATCCAGCACCGGTTGCACTTCAACTTTACGAGTGCCGGTAGTGCCGGACAGGATAGCTGTTTCCTCCTGTTCAGACGGATAGCCGATCTTGACGTACAGCAGAAAGCGGTCCAGCTGCGCTTCCGGCAGCGGATAAGTACCGGACTGTTCTATAGGGTTCTGGGTGGCGAGGATAAAAAACGGCCTATCCAGCGCGTAGGTCTGCCCGGCGTAGGTGACTTCAAACTCCTGCATCGCTTCCAGCAGTGCGGATTGTGTTTTAGGTGGCGTACGGTTGATTTCGTCCGCCAGTATTATATTAGCAAATAAGGGCCCTTTGTTGAATTTAAAAAAGCGTTTGCCTGTTGCGTGATCTTCTTCCAGCACTTCTGTGCCGATGATGTCGGTGGGCATCAGGTCGGGGGTGAACTGAATCCTGCGGAACGACAGGTGCAAGGCCTGTGACAGGGTACGCACCATCAGTGTTTTGGCCAGCCCGGGCACGCCTTCCAGCAGGCAGTGGCCTCCGGCCAGCATGGCTACCAATACCTCGTCCAGCACGGCTTCCTGGCCAACAATAACTTTCCTGATTTCCTGTTTAAGCAGCGGTAACTTTTCCAGCAATTGTATACCCATTTGATTTTGTTCTGATTTTGGCATCGGGTTATTAAATTTCCTGCAGGTTTCTTCTCACACAAAATAACCAAATAATAAATTAGTAAATAACGAAATAAAAATATGAAATTGAAGAAAAATTAGACTGACGGCAACAGCCAATGATAAACGCATGCAAGGGAATACATTTACATTTGTGAGATTAAGATACCGGTCGGGCGACTGGGACACTGATCAGCGGATGCCTTCCAACCTGCTCAATTCATTGATTGAGTACACCACTATACCGGTGGCCATGCAGGAGAAGGTGATAGATCTCAGCAGCAGCGAGCTGTTTCAATACCCGTTTTGTTATCTCAGCGGGCATAAGCTTTTGCAATTTGATGCGGCCGAAGCGGCCAATTTCAAGCAGTATGTAAACAGGGGCGGTTTTGTTTTTGTGGACGACTGCAACCACGATATCGATGGTTTGTTTGCCCGTTCCTTTGAAACACAGATGACGCAATTGTTTGGTGCGCATGCCTTAAAAAAAATCCCCGCTACTCATCCTGTCTACAGCAGTTTTTTTCATTTTGAGAAAGGACCACCGAATACCACCTTTGAGCTGAATGGCTGGGGCGACGATCTGGTGCACGACTATCTGAAAGCCATAGAAGTCAATGGCCGGATCGGTGTATTATACAGCAACAAAGATTATGGCTGCGAATGGGATTATGATTTCCGCAACAAACGTTTTCTGGCAGAAGACAATACGAAGTTCGGTGTGAATATTATTGTATACGCACTGCAATAGCCGGTGTTATCAGTCCCGTAGATTATCGGCAGGAGGCAGATCCGGGGTTTTATAAACGGTAGTATCTGTAATGACCGGCGGTATAAACGTTGGTTTTGATGGCACGTTTTGTCCCATGGAAAGCCGGACAATTACTTCCCGGTCCCCTGCGGGGATGGAAGGCTCCCCGCAAACGAAGGCGGCGATCATCACCAGCGGATCATGTATTTTTTTCCGGAATATATCTATAAAGCTCCCTTCTTCCTCAAACAGGGAGCGTTGAGGCCGGGATAACGGTGTAGCATATACGAGGCCTGCTTTCAGGACCGTCTTTACCATACAGTGGCCGGAAGCTTCTCCGGCCAGCGTCGCTTCGGGGTCTGCTCCGGCAGCATTAGCCACCAGCTGTCCGTAACGTTCTTCCACCTTTTTCTTTACCACCGCAAAACAGATACAAAAACCGGCAATGGCTGCCACGGAAATGCCGCCTCCCAGCAAAAACGCCGAACGGCATGGCCTGTTCTTCCAAAGCAGTTTCCGGAGCATGCGGCCATGATACCAGGTCAGCGCCAGCGGAGCAAATACGGACAGGGATATGCCAAAAACATAAGGGACGGCCATAATACTCAGCGAATAGAGCGGCGACAGGTAGATGACCAGGTATAGAAAAATCCATGCGGTGATGCCCGATACAAAAGCGAGGGTAGTTCTGATACCCTGTGGCAGCTCATCGAAATAAGACAGCAGCAGTGTATTGGTCCCCATCAGCAGCAATGCCACCGTATACCAGCCTGCCGGCGGGGCAAACACCTGGTTCATAGTGTAATTATTCACCCATAGTGCCGTAAGCATATACGTGCATAGTCCTACTGCTACAATCTTCCGTCTAAACGGGTCCCCTTTTTTCAAACCTTTCATGATGATGACTACCAGCAGCCATACCATACTGGTCACATTCAGGAATATCACTACTTCGGTGAACCTGTTGATGCGACCTGTATAAAAAGCCCATGCGGAAATTACAATATAAGCTGCCAGCAGGAAAAGGCCCATGCGATAAATAAAGCGTAATGCGGCTGAGGGATGTTCGTTCATATTTCAGGGTTACAAAAATAAATATACAGAAAGCGGGTTATATTCCAAATACTTTCCTGATGACGCGGATTATCCGGTGACGAGTAATGGTATAAGGCGAAATAAATGTATAGGTATTGACATCACAACGGAAACCATTCATACCAACAAGACATGATAAGAACCAACACAGCAGGCACCTTAACGCTACGGCATTTGCGCAGCAAGCGTATGCAGAACGCTTTCATGACATATGGCATAACCGGGAAGAGACGACCCAATGCATCCGCCGGACCGTCTGACAGCATCTGCCACAGTTGGCAAAGGATGTTTCATGAACCCGGTCGTCCGTAGCACAGGTAATATTTTCCCGTCAACTGTTAATAGAGAATTAACATGCCGTATCCTGTTGAAAAAAACTATACACTTAATTTACATAATTCATTACCTTGTCTAAAACTAAAACAGCATCGACCAAAAAAGAAAAACCAACAACTGTATTTTCCACTAAAACTTTAGCGCTTGCATTTTAAGAGAAATGTTAAAGCGGTCATCTTTAGCTAAATCGATATAGTTAAGGATCAGAAGAGAGTGCGCGTCATGTGAAAGACATATTTATGCAAACCTTTGCTAAAAAATAAAACTTATTTATCCCAAAGAAGACAAACAAACGACCAACTACAGACAGAACAATTATTGATCACGCTTGCAAACAGTTTTCATTCACCGCTCATTTATTCATCATGAAGTTTTCCTTTCTTAGAAAAACGGGCTTTCTGCTGGCCTTCCTCTGCGCTATAGCGTCAGTGGCCATGGCACAAAGAACGATCACCGGCAAAGTAACCGGCGCTCCTGACGGCCAGGGACTGCCGGGAGTAACCATCACCGTGCCCGGTACCAGTACCGGCACCAGTACCGATGCCAACGGCATGTATAAATTGCCGTTACCTGCAGCAGCGCAGACGCTCACCTTTTCTTTTCTTGGCTATGAGCCACAAACGATCACCATTGGCAACCGGGAAGTCATCAACATCGCCCTGCAATCCACCAGCAAGGGACTGGGTGAAGTGGTGGTGGTAGGCTACGGCACCCAGACGCGCCGCGACCTGACCGGTACCATCTCCTCCCTGAAAGGCTCCGATATCAAAAACCTGCCGGTCAGCGATGCCGCCCAGGCCATGCAGGGTCGCGTCACCGGCGTGGATATTGTACGGTCCGACGGTCAGCCCGGCAGCACGCCCAGTATTCGTATACGCGGTACCGGTACCATCAACAACTCAGAGCCGCTGGTCATCATTGACGGGGTGCCCGCCGGTGGCATCAGCGACATCAACCCCAATGACATAGCCTCCATGGAAGTGCTGAAAGACGCCTCCTCCTCTGCCATCTATGGTACGCGGGCGGCCAACGGTGTTATCATCATTACCAGCAAAAAAGGCAACTACGGCGAAAAGCTGAAAGCATCCGTCAACGTATACAAAGGCGTATCCAACGCCATCCGGTATATTCCTTTACTCAGCGCCCCCGACCTCGTGATGCTGAAGAAAGAACGTTATACCAACGACGGTAAACAGATAGATCCTATCTGGAATGATCCCTACTATGCTGAACAACGGACCGACTGGCAGCGCGCCCTGCTCGGCTCCGGCCAGGTGACCAACGCCGACGTGAGCCTCCGTGGCGGCAACAGCAGCTCCAACTATCTCTTCAGCGCCGGTTACTACGATGAAAAGGGGATCGTGGAAAACACCTTCTTCAAACGGTATACCGTCCGCATCAACTCAGAACATAAACTGGGCAAACGCCTGAAAGTCGGTGAAAACCTGCAGCTGACCTACCGTCAGAACAAAGGCTTCGACACCTACTCTTCACAGACGGGCCTTATCTTCAGCGCGCTGCGCTTCAACCCTGCCATCCCGGTATTCAACCCCGACGGCAGCTACGGCTCTTCCAAAGCCAGCAACGAACTGGGCGACATCAACAACCCGGTATTTACCGCTCAGACCACCGATGGATGGGCCAAGAACTACCGTATGCTGGCCAACGTGTACGCTGAACTGGAAATCCTCGACGGCCTCACCCTCCGTGGCAACTATGGTTATGACGGCAGCATCTTCAACCAGTCCAGCTTCGTTCCTAAAGTGCTGGACCAGACACGTGCCCGCGACCATGCCGAACTGTGGAACCGCAGTGAATCCAACAGCTCCCAGTTGAGCGAAGTGTTCCTTACCTACAATAAATTCTTCCACCAGCACCATGTGACCTTCACCGGCGGATACTCTCAGCAGGTAGCCAAAGGTTACTTCTTCAAAGGCGAGCGCTGGGGCTTTGCCGACGAATCACCCGATGTACGCGTGCTCGACAACGGCAACGACATCCATGACGCCAGCGGCAACTTCAACCCGCAGAACGCCATCGCTTCCGGCTTTGTAAGAGGTTTCTACGGCTTCAAAGAAAAGTACCTGCTCACCGTTACCTTCCGTGCCGACGGCTCCTCCCGTTTCGCTCCGGGCAGACGCTGGGGTTACTTCCCCGCTTTCTCCGCCGGATGGCGCGTATCGGATGAAGCTTTCTTCAAAGACAACGTGAAGTTCATCAGCAACCTGAAAATCACCGGCGGCTGGGGACAGCTGGGTAACCAGAACGTGCGCGACTTCCAGTACCTCGCCCCTGTGAATAAAGACAGACGCTACAACTTCGGCGAAAGTCCTTATGTAGGCGTATGGAACTCCCGCCTCGCCAATCCCAATATTACCTGGGAAAAAGCCGAGATGACCAACGTAAGCCTGGAAGCCGGTTTCTTCGACAACAGGCTGAATGCGGTGATCACCTGGTTTAATAAAAACACCAAAGACATGCTGGTGCCCGCAGCAGCGATGGACCTGCATGGCACTGCCGCTATCCCCGATCAGAACATCGGCCAGATGAACAATAAAGGCTGGGAACTGGAAGTCAGCTACCAGGGCGGCAATGAGCGGTTCCGCTACAATGTCTCCGCTAACGCGTCCCTTATCAAAAATACCGTTACACGCCTGTACGAAGCCGGCTCCTATATCTCGTCCACCAACTACGGCCGGCAGAACCAGGAGATCTCCCGCACCTACGAAGGACAGCCACTGGCATCTTTCTACGGGTGGAAAACAAACGGTATCTATCAGACGCAGCAGGAAATTAACAGCGATCCTTATATCGCCAAAGATCCCAACAGGGATAATATCAAGCCCGGCGACGTACGTTTTGTGGACATCAACGGCGACGGTATCGTGAATGAGCTGGACCGCACCAACCTTGGTGACCCTAATCCCCGTGTAACGTACGGTATCCAGGCAGGTGCGCAGTACAAAGGATTTGACCTGAACCTGTCCTTTGCCGGCGTAGGCGGCGTGAAACTGTACAACGCCGATAAAATGCAGGGCATGGACCCCACCTACCCTTACAATATGTACGCAGAGGCGCTGCAGCGCTGGCATGGCCCGGGCACCAGCAACAGTGTGCCGCGTATGAGCCTCTCCAGCGACAACAGCAACAACCGTACTTCCGATCGTTTCGTGGAGAAAGGTGACTACTTCTCCCTCCGTAATATCGCGCTCGGCTATACGATCCCGGCCAAAGTATGGGGCCGTACCGGCATCTCTGACGTACGTGTATACGTAGCGGCACAGAACCTTTTCATCCTTACTTCTTATTCAGGGCTCACACCGCAGCTGGGTTATACCGGCGACGGCAGCGGTACCGGCACCAGCGATGGCAACCGCCAGCGCGGCGTAGACGTGGCCGCCTATCCGCAGGCAAGAACATTCACCTTCGGCGCCACGCTCAACTTCTAAAACTGACGACCATGCAATCAATGAAACATATACTGCTGGCCGGCCTTACTGCCGCCACCCTTTTATCCGGCTGTAAAAACGTGCTGGACGTACAGCCGCAGGGCAACTTCACCACGGGCAACTACTGGCGTAACCAGGACCAGGCCGTGGATGGCATCACCGGCATTTACAACATCCTGTTGGAAGAAGACTATACCGGTTTTAATGAATTTGTTTTTGACAACTGTTCAGATGACCAGGTCCGTGGCGGTGATCACGATTATGACGATGCCATAGAAGCGTTTACCTACGATGCTTCCACGCCTACCGTGCGTGCCGGCTGGAGATGGAAATATGAAATGATCAACCGCGCTAACAGCGCGCTGATCAATATCCCGAAGATCACTAACATTGATGCCGCCATCAAACAACGTTGTCTCGGTGAGGCCCACTTCCTCCGTGCTTTTGCTTACTGGCGCCTGTTGCTGGTATATGGTGAAGTGCCTGTCATCACCGAAGATGATGTTATCAAAGTCAATTATAACAAACCCAAAGTGAGCGCCGACGAGTTACGGAAACAGATAGAAGCAGACCTGTTGCTGGCGGCCGAGGAGCTGCCGGAGACGTACAGCGAAACCGATAAAGGCCGCGTGCGGAAAGGTACGGCGTGGGGACTGCTGTGCAAGCTGTATATGGAATGGGGGCAGCTGGACAAAGCCATTACCGTGGGCAACAAAGTGATCAGCAACGCCAATTACGCACTGGCGCCGCGGTACAGCGATAATTTCAGCGTGGCCACCGGCAACAATTCTGAGATGCTGTTTGCCGTACAGACGGTGGACGGTTATGGTTATTCCGACTTCATCACCTATCATGCGCCCCGTAAATGGAATGGCTGGAGTTTCTTCTACCCTACCAAAGGGCTGGTGGATGAATTCGAAACAGGGGATCCGCGTAAAGAGATCTGTATCATGGCCCCTGGTGATAAAGTGAATGTAGGCACCAGTATAGAGACTGTTACGCCCGATCTTTCCTGGTCCGGTTACCACTACAAAAAATTCTGCGCCTGGAAGCCTTCCGGGGGTTTAAACTACTCACTGAAGACACCGCTGATGCGCAGCGCGGATATTTACCTGCTGGTAGCAGAGGCCAAGATACGGCTGAACGGTCCCGGTGCCGGCGATGCCGAAATACAGGCCGTCCGCACCCGTGCGTCCGCAACGTTACCGGCGGTGCACAATGCCGGTATGAAAGAGCTGATGCATGAGCGCAGGGTAGAGCTGTGCGGAGAGAACGAGCGGCAGCAGGACCTGTTGAGATGGGATAAAGCGAAGCTGGTTGACATCGTGGCCATTAACAATCAGCCTAAACTGGCTTATGATGGCAGCGTGATGAGCAGAGGTGGTTCCCCGCGGAAGTTCATACGGCCGAAGCATTATTATTTCCCGATGCCGCAGACGGAGATAGATAAGAGCAAGGGTACGCTGGTACAGAATCCGAACTACTAAAAAGCAAACCGGTGTTGCGGCTATCTGCGGCAACACCGGTTATTCATTATTTGGTGGAGAATTTATACACTGTTGTTTGTTGATAGGTTTCTCCCGGTTTGAGGATCACACTGGGGAAATCCGATTGGTTGGGCGAATTGGGGAAGTGTTGTGCTTCCAGGCAAAGCCCTGCATGTTGCACGTATTTCTGTCCGCCGCGGGTATTGGACAACGTGCCGTCGAGGAAGTTACCCGAATAGAACTGAACGCCCGGCTCGGTGGTGGACATCTCCATAAAACGGCCGCTGGCAGGGTCATAGAGCGTGGCCACTGTTTCCAGGCTGCCGGCTGCTTTATCGAGCACAAAATTGTGGTCGTATCCTCCTTTCACTGCAGCGATATCTTTTCCTACTTTTTTAGGCGTAGTAAAATCCATCATGGTGCCTTTCACCGGTGTCAGTTGTCCGGTAGGGATGAGTTTATCATTCACCGGCGTATAGCGGCTGGCTTTCAGTTCCAGTTCCTGGTTCAGGATGGTGCTGTCTTTTCCGCCGGAGAGGTTAAAATAACTGTGATTGGTGAGGTTGACCGGCGTTGCTTTGTCGGTGGTAGCGGTGTATTGGATCTTCAGGGCGTTGTCGGGCGTAAGCGTGTATACTACGGTCGCTTTCATGGTGCCGGGGTAGCCTTCTTCCCCGTCTTTACTGGTATATTCCAGTTGCAGGGAGCTGTCGCCCGCCTGTGTGGCTGTCCATACCACCTTATCGAAACCTTTGATGCCGCCATGCAGCGTATTACCGTGATCGTTAGCCGCCAGCGTATATTCTTTACCGTCAAGTTTGAATTTGGCGTTGGCGATACGGTTAGCATACCGGCCTATCAGTGCGCCGAAATAGGGCTGTCCTTTTTGCTGGTAACCGCTGAGTGAGTCGTAAGACAATACCACATTGGCTTTCTGGCCTTGTTTGTCCGGCGTGATGATATCGGTGACGATACCGCCGTAGTTTAAAATTTTCACTTCCATACCGGCCGCGTTGCGGAGCGTGTATTGCAGCACTTCCTGGCCATCGGCCTGTCCGTAGCTGTGAGCGGCGGCAGTAGCAGTCACGGCAGCTGTGTCTGTGCCGGTTTTGCTGTCTTCTTTAGGTGCGTTTGTGCCGTTGCAGGCACCTAACAGGGTGGCGCCTGAGATCATCAGGGCCGAGAGCCCCCTGAGGTTCATTTCCATAACGTATATAAGGTTAAGTGAATAGTATCGTTAAATATCGTGATAATTAGGGAAAAGAAGAAATGGGGAGATGTTAATTTCGTGTACCGCACCATGTGAATCATTTATGAATAAAGTTGTATTAACAAGCTACCAGCTACGGAAATGGCTATTTGTCGGTATTATTGAAGAGTAACCATATTTTAAGCCATTATTTGTTAGCTCATGTCAACATTAACCAAATACCGTATCGAAGTACCTATTGACAAACTCACCAACAGTATTGTCAACACCATCTCCGGAGACAGTTTCGAAACGATTGTCAATCCTGTCGGCAAGGGTGATTTAAGAGCAGTTTCAACGAAATCCAGCTGGAAATTTGATTGGAAAAAGGAATTTCGTTTAAAAGACAGGATTACCTATAAACTTACTATTATTGATAACCATGAAATAATTCAGGGACTCATGAGCTTAAGTGATTGTAAAAATCATTATTACATTCATCTTATTGAAAGTGCTCCATTTAACACCGGAAGTCCCAAACTTTACGAAGGGGTTCCAGGTAATCTTTTTGCTTTTGCCTGCAAGCAATCTCAGGAACAAGGTTATCAGGGCTTTGTTGCTTTTGCATCCAAAACACGCCTTATTTCCCATTATGAAAAAAGCCTCGGCGCCACCCATATCGGTAACCATAAAATGATTATCTTTCCAGAAAATGCGGCCATTCTTATTAACAAATATTATAAACAATAACATATGGGACACATCAAAGAACCGAAAGGCGTTGATTGGGTAGTTGATCCCAAACCATTAACTGATAAAGACCGCCAAATCATCAGTGAAGCTATTCGCTATTACAAGAGTACCGGCCGCAAATTAAAATCTTCCAGCAAAAGAAGCGACAACAGCAATAAAAAGCCCAGGTAAGTTAACCTTTTCTCCGCCCTTCCCTAAAGACAAAATGCTGCTTTTCTCCGCCCGAACCCTTAATTTTGGCGTTCGAGAAAAATGTAACATGAAACATATTGTCCTGGCCAGCACGTCCACCCTTTACGGAGAAGGTTACCTGGCTTATTTAACACCGGTGATGAAAACACTGTTTGCCGGTGTCACTGAAATTATTTTTGTGCCTTTTGCCCGTCCGGGTGGCATTTCCCATGATGAATACACCGCGAAAGCCGCGGCGGCTTTTGCCCCTTTACAGATACAGGTGAAAGGGCTCCATACTTTTGCCGATCCGGCAGCCGCTGTCCGTGAAGCTCAAGGCTTTTTCACCGGCGGGGGTAACACTTTCCTGCTGGTAAAGGAACTGCTGGAGCGTGGCCTGATGGACCAGCTGAAAGCAGCTGTGGAAACTGGCCGTCCGTATATGGGTTGCAGCGCCGGCAGCAATATCGGCGGTGTTTCCATGCAAACGACCAATGACATGCCCATTGTATATCCGCCGGGTTTTCAGACGATGGGGTTGGTGCCTTTCAACCTGAACCCGCATTACCTTGATCCTATCCCTGACCTGCCGCATATGGGTGAAACGCGGGAAACCCGCATCAAAGAATTCCATACACAGCACAATACGCCCGTGCTGGGCCTGCGGGAAGGCGGCTGGATACTGGTAAAAGGCGACAATATCACCCTGGAAGGCAAACCTGCCGCCCGTGTTTTCGAAGCCGGTAAAACACCTTATGAAATAGGTCCCGGCAGCAGCCTTAATTTTCTGCAGTAAACAGTAAAACGAACAATTATTCGCTTTATCTTTACCGGGTTATGCGTGTAAAAGACGAGCAAAAAGCTGCCCTTATCCGGGAAAAGGCCATCGAAATGATCGTCCGCGAGGGTTTCGATGGTCTCAGTATGCACAAACTGGCGAAAGCGGTAGACATCTCCGTGTCTACCATATACATCTATTTCAAAAACAGGGAAGACCTGTTGAACCAGCTGTATATTGATGTGATGTCCGTGTTTGTCCGGGAAACCTTACTGAATTTTGACCCCGACATGGACTTTGAGGCCGGTCTGTGGCTGCAATGGAGTAACCGTTACCGTTACATCCGGCAGTATCCGCTGCACTATCAGTTTACGGAGCAGTTCCGCCATTCACCGCTGATCCGGCATCCGGCCGTCGGCAAAGACGACTTCAGGCAGGCAATGATACAGTTCAACGCCAACGCCGTACGCCGTCAGCAGATAGTGGACCTTCCCGCGGAAGTATACTGGTCGCTGGCCTACGGCCCTTTTTACACGCTCGTCAACTTCCACCTGCATAACTCCACGATGTCCGGCAAACCGTTCAAACTGAGCGAAGCCCTGCTGAAACAAACTTTTGAGCGGACCATTATATCATTGAAAAAATAGTTTAACCCAAATGTGGGGCTGATTGAGGTAACGCACCGGTATGAGTAGGTGTGTCTATAACAGAATTTTCTGCTGTCGCTCCCAGATCCGCAGGTAATTTTCTTTATCATTTGCGTTCAGAAAAGAGGCGTTGATCCACGCTGCTACCTGTTGATTCAATGTTGTAAACTGGTGAAATACCCCGTCCCGCCTGGCGGCGGAGATGCCCAGCCGTTCCGCCAGCAGTACGAAATCTGACAGCCTGATTTTACGCTTGCGGGCATTCAGCGTCAAGCCCAGTTCTTCTGTATCTGCCGGGTTGACCAGGTGGATATTTAGCAGATCGTAGGCGGGCGCCAGTGTAATCGTATGTTGCCGGTGCAGCACAGAGAAATTTTTAAGATGCATGTCGCTGTTGCCCGTCAGGTAGGAGAATAACACCAGCTCAAAAAACCGTTTCAGGTCTGTGGCTGGATCCGTGCAATGTTTGGCCAGCAGCCGGCCGATTTTTTCATATGACCCGTGGTACTTATTGTTGGCCGGTTGTTCCGCCAGCTGGCAACAATCTTCCATATGCAGCTGCTGGTCGCCGCTCCGGTCCATTCTGGCAGCCAGGTACACCCAGCTTCCATCTGCAGCTGTCACTAATGCATGCCGGCATACCTCGATACCGAACAAGGCGGCCAGATGCATGGTCAGGTCTTCATTTTCGGGCATTGCAGGAAAATGCGGATGCTGGGGTTTGAAGATATACCGGCGTTGCAGGGCGCCGCCCACCAGCGGTAATTTAGGCTGTACGCCTGTTACCGCAATATGCCGGGTGATCACATCTTCTGCGGCCTGTTCCCACCCTCCGTCTTCGGGTAATAATACCGGCACCTGCGGCTGACCGAAAAACATTTCGCAGCAGTGTGGGTGCCAGGCTTCCGTGCCCGCATCCTGATAACAAAAACAACAGTTGGCCATCCTTTAAGCTATTGGAGAGTGGGGAATAATGCTGACAGCGCCGATGGCATCCTGGCAGGTATGCAGCAACAGGGCAAAACGGTCATAGGTCCTCAGGCCCCAGTGTTTCGCGGCAATGTCCAGCAGCCAGCCTTCGGGGATCAGCCCATCAAAAAAAGGGAATAGCTGCTGACTGAAGTAAGCGCCTTCCGTGAGCGGCAGGGTAAGGCTGACAGGCAGGGCCTGCGGATGACGGAGATAAGCGGCATCATAGGTAAAAGTATAGCCGTTGGCGGTAGCTGCAATCACGCCGGCCAGTTGCCGGTTGTAGTATACATTTCCTGAGGTATACATCTTCTTGATTTTACAGGGATAAAAAAGGCCGGAATCACTTCCGGCCTCGTACTATTGTCTTTACTTTGCGACTTCTATCTTCACTTTCTTGTTCTTTATCCGCTCATCTTTAATGAGCTGCAAAGTATGAGAGGCTTTGGATTTCACGATGGCCACAAAAGAGAAAAAGTCCTTCACTTCTATCAGTCCCACATCTTCTTTCTTCAGCATGCCTTTTTTGGTGAGAAAACCGACGATATCGATTTTATTGACCTTGTCTTTTTTGCCTGCGGAGATGTACAACGTCGTCCATTTGGGTTTCTGCGGCAAAACAGCTGTCTCCGGCAGTTCGATGGTTTCTATCTCTTCGGTGACATAAGGCATCAGCTTTTCATCCGGTGCAAGGATAACGATAGCGGTACCGCTGGCTTCCATCCTGGCGGTACGGCCGTTGCGGTGTGTCCAGCTGTCTTCCGTATGCGGCAGGTGGAAGTGGATAATGTACCGGATATTAGGGATATCCAGTCCGCGGGCAGCCAGATCAGTGGTCACCAGGACGTTGACCGTGCCGTTACGGAATTTGCACAGGGCGGCGTCACGGTCCCGCTGTTCCATGGCTCCATGGTAGAACTCGTTGAGAATACCTTTTTCGCTCAGCATGGTGCTGGTGCGTTCCACCGCATCACGGTGGTTGCAGAACACGATGGTGGAACGGTTGCCGAGGTGGCAGATCAGGCGGAAGAGGGTATCTACCTTATCGTTTTCCGGCGACAGCACCTGTTTGTAGGCCAGGCGGGCCTGCGGGGTACCGTCTTCCGGCAGGAAGTTCAGCTTCTGCGGCTCGTTCAGCTGAACGAAATCAGGTATCTCCACCGCTTCGGTAGCGGAGGTGAGTATCCTTTTATTGACATTCGGCAGCGACTCGATGATAAAGGCCATTTCTTCCTGGAAGCCCAGTTCCAGGCTTTTATCGAACTCGTCGAGCACCAGCGTCTGGATGGTATCGGTGGTGATATTGCCCCTGCGGATATGATCGCCGATACGGCCGGGAGTGCCTACGATAAGGGCGGGCGGCTGTACCAGGTTGTTTTCCTCTGTTTCCCGGAGGTGGCCGCCATAGGTGGCGGTGATTTTATGGCCGGTGCCCATCAGTTTAAACACTTTTTCTATCTGTAATGCCAGCTCACGGGAGGGCACTACGATCATCGCCTGTGTTTTCTTCAGGTCGGGGTCGAGCCGGTCGAGCACGGGCAACAGGAAAGCGAGGGTTTTGCCGGAGCCGGTGGCAGACAGCAGGATAACGTCCTGTGGCTGCTGGTTGGCCGCTACCGAGGCCTCCTGCATTTCGTTGAGCGCGTCGATCTTGAGATTGGAAAGAATATTTCCTAATGAGTATGTTCCTTTTTGCATTTGCGGCAAAAGTACGAAAATAAAAATTGGGGCCCGCGTTACTGTGGCTATTCACCGAAAGGGTCGTCCAATACCCAGCGGGCCTTGTAGATTTTAAGTCCCGGCTGCATAAACACCCGGTTGCCCTGTGCGTCCAGCACCTCGTCTGTCCACCAGGACACTTTAGGCTTGCAGATGATCACCGGATACCCCGCGGGGCCGGAAGATACGCTCTTGATGTTTTTCTGTATCACCGGCGCGGGCGACAGTTGCCGGGTAACAACGTCAAAACGGTACACATGGGTAGTATTCGTCAGCCATAAGCTATGGGTACCATATTCCGGGTACAGGTCATGCGCCTCCGTGCCCGGCAGCGCTAAAACGGTATCGCGCGCCAGGTCCGGCGCCGCGTGGTTGTTATTGTAACGGTATACGATCATGCTGTCCATGGCCGCCGTCCAGAGCCGTTGACGCGAAGCATCCCATACCACATTATGCCCGAAAGCCACCGGTATCTTTTTCGTATAGGCATGGGCATTATAACCCGTCGTATCTGTTTTAAACAGCACCAGGTAATTGCCGGTGCTGGAAGCACTGACAATATTGCCGTCCGGCAGGAGGGCCGCGGAATGGGTATTGCCGCCGGCATATCCGTAAAAGACGGTCTTTTTATCGGCGATACGGATCAATGCCACGCCACCGCCGGAAGCCGTCATCAGGATATATTTCCCTTTATAGACGGCTTTGGCCTCACTGGGATTATTAAACCATTTCACATGCTCCTGCAACACGCCGCACAGCGCAGGCTTCCACTCCCAGATGATTTTTCCCGAAGTGACATCTGCAATGGCTATACGATGTTCCGCCTGTTCAGCCAGCACGATGCAGCGCTGACAACTGCTAACAGCCGTATCGGACGAGGCGGCACATATCCCCCGTAAAAAAAATAACAGGCATAAAATCCTCAGAAATTTGGTCATTTGGTTATTTTTAATTTTTCAAACGTTAAATTTTATGAAAACACTTCCCTTCTTTTTGTTACTGGCCGCTGTGGTGACCTCCTGCAGCCAATCGGGCAGCCAAGCTAATAAAAATACTGACAGTTTAAAAACGGACGTGACCAGCGGCAGCAGCGACGGCTGTTATCTGAAGACCAACGGCAAAGACAGCGTGTTCCTGCAGCTGCATATCCAGGATACCAGCATCAGCGGCGACCTTAGCTACCGTTATTTTGAAAAAGATAAAAATACCGGTACCATCAGCGGCAGTATCCGCAATAATATTGTGCACGCACAATATGCTTTTATGAGCGAAGGCGTACAAAGCACGCGCCCGGTAGTATTCAAGCTACAGGACAACAAAGCCTACGAAGCTGTACCTGACAGTGTCAATCCCGAAGGCATCCCCGTTTTCACTAATAATGACGCCGCGCTCAAATTTGATGTGGAGCCGCTTTCAAAAATTTCCTGCAAGTAAATAGGGGTAGAAGATAAGTAAGGTGTCGATATCGAAACTGAATATTTTTTTTCGATATGGTACACCTTCTTTCCTGCATTCAATCACGGCTCACCAAAAAGCCGGCTTATCATAAACCCGCATACTGGCTGCTGCCGGGCCTTTTACTGTTGTCCGGCGCGGTGAAAGCGCAGCTGGGGGCCAGCAGTCTCAATGGCCCCGGTATCGCTATCAATGCAGATTATCAGCCTTCCAGTCATTATATCCGTCCGGAAGATTCCCTTAAAATGCCCGCCACCAGCGCGCAACGCCGCTTTTCGATGGGCGCCGGTTTCCTGTTGTCGCAGAAAATTGATACCGCCACCGGCAAAATGCGCATCTGGAACCTCGGCGTAATGGGCAGCTACACCCGCTTTTCCAATAAAGACTACGAAGAGAATGTTTTCCCTAAAGAGTTGTTTGGCGGGGAAATAGCGCTGCAGCATATGCGTTCGCTCAATCCCAAATGGAGCCTGATGGGCGTACTGTCCGTAGGACTATATACGGATATGGAAAAAATCACCTACGAAGATGTTTTTATCACCGGCGGCGTGATCTTCATCCGCAAGATCAACCCCAAATTAAACCTTGGCGTAGGTGCCGCCCTTACCAACAGCTTCGGCGCGCCCATGGTATTGCCCGCCCTGCTGGTACAGTGGCGCACGGGCAACCGCTTCAGGGTGGATGTCAACTTCCCCGAAAAAATCAGCGTCAGCAGCTCCCTCAGCAAATACGACGACCTGGCGCTCGCTTTCCGCTTCAACGGTGGCGCCTATGACGTGGAAAACAGAAAAGACGGTAAACGTTTGATGGGCTACCAGGAAATGAGCCTCGGCCTGGAAAACACGCTGCATCTCAGCAAAAAGATCGACTTCAACCTCGCAGGTGGTACAGTATTACTGCGTTCAGCAACGTTCAGGGACAAAAAGATATCGGATATCTTCTCTACCCGCCCGGAACACCGGCTGGCGACCAACCTGTACATCAGCGCAGGCATCCGGTGCCGGTTTTAATCCAACAGGAATAAAAAAAAGCGGCCGCCCCCCGGGACGGCCGCTTTGCAAGCTATAAAAAGTATCTACTAGAATTTATACGAAACAGTGCCTACAAACTGGGTAGGCGGAATCGGGTTGATGCTGTAGTTCTCGTGCACATAGAAGCTGTAAGTATTGGTAACGTTAGACACTTTACCCATTACTGCAAAACGTTTGAAAGCATAACCCGCGCTCAGGTCCAGCGTGCTGTAACCCGGTACAGAGATCAGACGGTTAAATTTCTGTGTCTGACCAACTGTATTGTTCCAACCGGCATAACGCTGACCGATGTAGTAGAAACTGGCGCCCAGTTTTAGGCCTTTCACCGCTGACTGCTGGAAGGTATAGAATACACTGGCATTGGCAGTATGGTTAGGATTACCAACCAGACGCTGACCAGCAATCACGGAACCTTTGGTATTGGGGGTATTCTCCACCGTCATGCTGTTGTAGCTGTAACCACCAATAACATCCAATCCCGGCAGCGGGTGACCAGCGATGTCTACTTCTACACCCTGGCTAAGGGTTTCACCGATCAGGGATTTTACGTTAGGATCCGTGTTTTCAGTAATACCGTCTGCTTTCAACGGCGCTGTTTGCGCGTAGTTGTTATTGCGGATGCGGTAAGCGGTTACGTTAACAGACAACAAACCTTTAAAGAAATCATTTTTCACACCTACCTCATACTGATTGATGATAGAAGGTTTTACTGCTTCACCATAAATATCCTGACCGGTATTGGGCGTAAAAGAAGTGGAGTAGCTGGCAAACAAAGCAGTGGTGGCAACAGGCTTATAGACGATACCAAAACGCGGGGAAACGGCGTGATCGTATTTGGAAGCCGCTTCTTTTCTGGCGCCATTTACAAAGTTGTAGTTAACCGGTGATTCGTTCTGCAGGTAAGATACACGTACCCCTGCCAGCACCTTCAGTTTTTCGGAGATGCTGATCAAATCCTGAACGTAAGCACCCAGCCTGTTGATGGGCACATTATTGACCGTTAACAGGGTATCTACAGGTATATCTGTACGGCGGGTGTATTTAGCAGGATCAAACAGGTTGATACTGTCGTAAATACCGGTAGACTTGGGTTTTACGGTAGGAAGACCATAAGCATAAGTGCCGGTCATATAACGGTCAGCGTCCACGCCAGCCAGTACAGTGTGACTTACACTACCTGTGTTGAATTTACCAGTGAGATCTACCTGCGCAGCATAATAATCTTCGTTGGTCGCATTTCTGCCCAGCGGACGATTCCAGTCACCTGCGGAGTTAGCCTGTATTCTCTCAATGGAATAATAATCACGGTCATACTTTGAATAAGATATCAGACCATTGATAGACCAGCGGTCGTTGAACTTATGTTTGATGTTTGCAGAGGCTGTGGACTGCTGTGTGTGGGCATATTGCCATGGCGCTCCGTAGAAAGTGTTACGGGGTGCTTTGTTGATCAGCGTATCGCCGAAGGAACCCAGACCGAAATCCGGTGTAAAGTCATGCTTCAGGTAATCGCCCTGTAACACCAATTCGGTACGGTCGCTCAGTTTAAACAACAGAGATGGGTTTATATAATATCTTTTGGAATGTACCTGATCGCGGTAGCTGTCCGCCGTTTCGAAGGTACCGTTCACACGGTAAGCAATTTTGGAAGAGATAGGGCCGTATACATCGAACGCTGGTTTCAGCAGGCCATAACTGCCGGCTCTCAGGCTCACCTCACCACCGAAATTAAATTTCGGTTGTTTGGTCACCATGTTCATCACTGCACCTGGAGCTACGTTACCATACAGGATGGCAGCGCTGCCTTTGAGGATTTCCACTCTCTCGAGGGAACTCATTTCAGGCATGGCGCCGGAGTTGACACGGGTACCGTTTTTAAACATGTTGGTGCTGGAGAATCCATAACCGCGGGCGTTGAAAGTTTCCTGTGTACCAGCTCGCTGGGAAGCCATATAAACGCCGTTTACGTTTTTCACCACATCGCTGAGGCGTTGCGCCTGCTGGTCTGCCAGTACTTCCTGACCAATAATGGCCACGCTCTGGGGCAGGTCCATCACCGGTACCGGCAGTTTGCCGATGGATACCGGTTTGCGGTTGATAGTGCGGGTACGGTTACCGTCTACCACTACTTCATTCAGCTGGCTGGCGGTATTGGCGAGGTCCAGGTGGATTTCCACAGACTGGTCCGGTGCTACGGTAACTGTTTTTTGGATCGGCTGGCAACCAGTGCAGGATATAACGAGTGTATATACGCCCGGCTTCACGTTCTTAACGGTGAAAGTACCGTCTTCGTTAGAAATAGTGCCTCTTTTGGTATCTTTCAGTCCAATGGTCACAAAAGCAGCCGGTTCACCGTCGGCCGTATTGATTTTACCTTTGATAACCCCGTTTTGTGCCATAGCAGCGAGGCTCATCAAAACAAAACCAACAGAGAAGTATATTTTTTTCAACGCTCAATAAATTTTGCGCAAAGGAACGCCGGGTTCGGTTCATATACCCGGCGAATCGGGAAAAGCATTTACGCAAAGCGGAAAATTTATTGCTAGACAAGTTAAATAAACTGATAATTAATTATTTACATATACCGGAAAATATCGGAAACCAGGATTGATCCCCGATATTTTTCCGGATTTGATTACTATTGGGCCCAAATTCCCGATGCGGCAGTGGCCTGGGCATAGGCTTTAAAGTCGCGGGGCGCCCTTTTAAGCGCACGTTGTACCCCGTCAGTCAGACTTTCATTACGCCCATCGAGCACTTCGGAGAAAAGGTAGTTCACCAGCCAGATGTGATCAGGGGGAAGACCATATTCCTTCAGCATCCCGGCATATTCATCGGCGCTCACCTGCTGATATTGTATCGGTTGACCCGCAGCCTCGGCCACTTCCGCCACCGCTTCCGCGAACGTCATCAGCCGGGGGCCGGTAAGCTCGTACAACTCTCCGGCATGCCCCTTTTCTGTCAGCGCTGCCACCGCCACCTCCGCAATATCGTCGGTGTCAATAAATGGTTCGCGCACATCACCGGCAGGAAGGGCAACGAAGCCCGCCTGCAAAGGCTCCAGCAGGTATCCCTCGCTGAAGTTCTGGCTGAACCAGGCGCAGCGCAGGATCGTCCATTCCATACCTGCGTTGCTCACGATCTCCTCGCAAGCCTCCGCTTCTTTTTCGCCGCGGCCAGACAGCAGCACCAACCGCTTTACGCCACTTTCCGCCGCCAGCTGTGTCAGTGTGCGGATAGCGTCTGTAGCGCCCGGCACGGCGAGATCAGGGTAATAGCTGATGTATACCGAAGCAACGCCTTCCAGCGCAGCGCGCCAGGTAGCGGGATCTTCCCAGTCAAAAGCCGGTGAACCGGAACGGGAGCCTATCCGGAAAGGCCAGTTCTTTTCAGTTAACAATTGGGCAACTCTTTTGCCGGTTTTACCGGTACCTCCTAATATTAAAACGGGTGCTGTTTTCATGGTTTGTTTGTTTTTATATGTCAAAACTAGCACGCCGCCAGCGGGGAAAATAGAACAAAACCGACACGGGGATTTTTTTCACGCAGAGCGCGCAGAGGTTTTACAAAATAAGTAAGAGCGCAAAGGAGCGG
>NZ_CAMLHC010000017.1 GCF_946479755.1 uncultured Chitinophaga sp.
TCGAAGAGATCACCAGCACGCTTAACGGCAGCGCCTATCTGATGAGCCGGCCGCAGCTGCCTATGGACCAACTGGTACGGTCCGGCTACCAGGCTTTTGAGCATGCCATGACTTCCGGGCATCCCTGCTTTGTGGCCAACAACGGCCGTATCGGTTTCGATGCCAACGACTACCGGCAGTATGCGCCGGAGGCAGACCAGCCCATTCAGCTGATCTGGCTGGCCGGCCACAAGAGCCGTACTGCCTACAGCGCGGTGGATGAACTGCCCTACCAGCAGCTCATCGCCGATGAGCTGGGGCAGGAGGTGCTGTCTCTCTTTAACAAAAAACTGGCAGACAGCGGGCTTTCACCGGATGACTACTTCTTCATTCCCGTGCATCCCTGGCAGTGGTTCAATAAACTGGCCATCATCTGCGCGCCGGACCTGGCCAATCAGCACCTGGTATGCCTCGGGTACAGCCCCGATTTATTTAACGCACAACAGTCGATCCGCACGTTTTACAATCTCAGTCACCCTGAAAAACACTATACCAAAACCGCCCTGTCTATCCTGAATATGGGCTTCGTGCGCGGGCTTACTCCGTACTACATGGACAGTACGCCGCCCATTACGGACTGGATACGGAAATATGTAGGGGAAGACCCGTATCTGAAACAGAATGGCTTTACCCTGTTGTGCGAGGTGGCCACCGTGGGGTACCGTAACTTCTATTACGAGCCTTTCGGTAAACATGTGCCCTACAATAAAATGCTGGCGGGCCTGTGGCGGGAAAGTCCAGCAAAGGTGCTGCAACCCGGTCAGCAGCTGATGACGATGGCCGCCCTGCTGCACATCGATTTTCAGGGCAATGCGCTGCTGCCTGCGCTGATAGCCGCATCGGGACTTTCCATTCATGACTGGCTGAACAGCTACCTGCGTGCCTATCTCACGCCGCTGCTGCATTGTTTTTATGAGCACGACCTTGTGTTTATGCCGCATGGAGAAAACCTGATCCTGGTGCTGGAAAACCATGTGCCGGTAAAAGCCATTATGAAAGACATCACCGAAGAAATCGGCGTGTTCCGGATGAATACAGACATTGCGGAGAAGGGCAGGCGTATATGCGTGACCGTGCCGGAAGAACTGCGGATACTGAGCATCCTTACAGACGTGTTTGACTGCTTCTTCCGTTTCCTGTCCAATATTCTCGTGACCAAATGCGACTACCGGGAAGAAGATTTCTGGCGGCAGGTGGCGGACTGCGTGTATGCTTACCAGGACGACCAGCCGCAGCATGCTGCTAAATTTGAACAGTACGATATGTTCGCACCAGAATTTATATTGTCCTGCCTGAACCGCCTGCAGCTGCGCAACAACCGGCAGATGGTGGATCTCGCCGATCCGGCGGGCAGCCTGCAGCTGGCCGGTATGTTGCAGAACCCGATCGCGCCGTTCAAACGCACCGTCTCCGTTCCCGCGGAAATGGCCAATACCATCAGCCAATGATCGCGTGGGAAGAGAAAAAGGATGTCCGTCAGCAGGTGTTGACGGACATCATCCGCCGGCGGCGAAGCATTTTCGCAGACGATTATCTCAATATACCGGTGCCGGAAGATGTTATCCGGGAGATACTGACCAACGCCACCTGGGCGCCTACTTACAAGATGACGCAGCCATGGCGCTTCATCGTGTTGCAGGATAGTCAGCGGGCGCCCTTCGGGGAATACCTGGCAAACTACTACCAGCAACGGCTGTCCGCAGAAGCGTGGCCGCACAGCCGGCATGAACGGGCGCGGCTGTATCCTGGAAAGGCGCCGTGCATCATCGTCATCGTCCTGCGCCGTAACCTGAAGATAGACATTAAGGAATGGGAGGAAATGGCGGCCGTTTGCTGCGCTGTGCAGAACATGGCGCTGACCTGCGAAGCATATGATATCGGCGCCTACTGGGACAGCTGCGACGCCTGCATCGAATATGCCCGGCAACACTGGCTGGAAGAAAACGAACAATGCCTCGGATTCTTTTATATGGGTTATTACGACCGGCAACAACACCACAGCGCCAAAAGGCGCACCGGCATTGATAAAAAAACGACCTGGCTCTATTGATTTTTTGACCCGCTTAATGGCTATTCTATGGGAACTATTCTTCCGCAACTGCTTGGAAAAATGCAGAGCGTCTTCGGATATATTGTGTTAGGACTGGTAGTACTCGAATGGGTAATACTGGTCATCTCCAAAAAAATGGAAAGCAACCGCGAAGGATGGGTGAACGTGTTCTCCTACGTACTGGACAGTTTCCCCTATTTCTTCCTCGGTAAGTTCGTGGTTTTCGGCACCATGATGTGGATGTACGAATATCGCTTTTTTACCCTCGGTTACGCCTGGTACGTATGGATACTGGCCTACCTGGTATATGATTTTATGTTCTGGCTGGTACATTACCTGGGGCACAAAGTGCGCTTTTTCTGGTGTATACACGGGGTACACCATACCGCTGAAGAGATGAAACTCACCGTGGCGGTGCGCGGTTCCTTCCTCGGGATACTGCATATACCCCTCACCGTTATAGCCCTGCCCATCCTCGGATTCGACCCTTTCATGATCTTTATCTGTGAAGCCATCGCCCGGTTGTATGGCCTCTATG
The DNA here is from genome assembly GCF_946479755.1 of uncultured Chitinophaga sp. Next base: position 2,628 of record NZ_CAMLHC010000017.1, read on the forward strand.
AACATGTCAACGACCATTTTGATGAAATCGTAGGAAAGCAGCGCTGGCTGGAGTTCCTGTTCATCACCCCTTCGGTGCACCGGGTGCATCACGCTAAAAATCATATCTATCTCGACAGGAACTACGGGGAGACCTTCTCCATATGGGACAGGGTGTTCGGCACCTTCCAGACGGAGATGGACCAGGTGAAGCCGGTGTACGGTATCCTGAACGACAAGATCAACGGTAAAAACCTGTTACAGGTGCAGCTGCAGTTGTGGCGCGACCTGTGGACGGACGTCAGGCAGGCGCCGGGACTGAAAAACAAACTGAAATATATCGTCATGCCCCCCGGCTGGAACCATATCGACGGCGGTAAAATGGCCGCCGCCTACCGCGCGGAAGGATGGAAAGTCCTCCGCGAAGAGAAGAAGAAAAAATTAGTGGCCCACTTAAACCCTTCAGCATGAAAAACATCACAGTGACAACACCCGGCATCCTGACGGATGTATGGGCTGAAACGGCCGTCACACCGCCATCCGCACCACTCATCGTGGATATTACCGCCCGGGAATCTACCGCGATGTACTACATAGGCCGGCAACTCATCAGGGAATACGGCAGCTATGAAAATCCGGCGTTCATTGCCACGCTGCACCTGAACGCTTATCAGCTGTTGCCCGAACGTATTGCCCGCATCCTCAGCCAGTTTGGCACCGACTACTCCGCTGGCCAGTACGGCGCCCTCGTTTTCCGGGGACTGGTACAGGTAGACCAGGAGGAGCTGGGCCGCACACCCTCCAGCTGGAAGGAAGCGGACTACGAAAAGCTGAAAGCCTATGGCTTTATCAGTAGCCTGATGCATGGCGCCGTGCCCAGCAAGCCTGTGCAATACTACGCACAACGTAAAGGCGGAGGCCTGATGCATGCCATCATCCCGGACGAGAAAATGACCCATACACAGACCGGCAGCGGCTCCCGTACCGATCTGTTTGTTCATACGGAAGATGCCTTCCTGTTCCACCAGGCCGACTTTTTGAGTTTCCTGTTTATCCGGAACGAGGAAAGAGTGCCTTCCACTTTGTATTCTATCCGCTCGCACGGCGCTACCGACGATATTATGCGGCCCCTGTTCCGCCCGCTCTACAAATGCCCGAAAGACGCTAACTACGCTCCGGACACCGCCGCAGGAGAGGAGATCAGTACCGCCGTACTGTATGGCAACGAGACCTATCCTTTTATCCGTTTTGATGCAGCAGAGCAGCTGCATAACCCGGATGCCGGGCAGAGCGCCGAAGCCATGCACTACCTCGAAGAGTTCTGGAAAGTGGCCAAAACACATATCTATAACGATTTCGTACCGGAAGCGGGAGACCTCATCTTCGTGAACAACCACCTTTGCGCCCATGGCAGAAACGCTTTTATGGCCGGTTACCGTGAAGAAAAAGGTATGCTGGTGCCCTGCGAAAGAAGGATGATGTTGCGAATGATGAGTAAGACGAGCCTGATCAACATCCGCGCTGTCACAAAAACCAATGACCCGTATTTTATCATGGAAGAGCACTATGGCAGCATCTTCCGTTAATCATTCCCAAAAAAAAATCATGATATGCATACAGACCAGATGACGGTTGCCCCCGTGCAGCCACAAAGTAAAAACAACAAATTACTCCGTGATATATTTTATGAAGAAACGGCCGCAGAATACCATCAGGCGGTGGAAAAGGCGCGTACGGCCGTAGAAGATTTTCTGCTGAACACCAGGCAGCCTTTCACGGGTGTCCGGCCATCGGTGATGCAGGATGCGGTGTACGGCGTAGACCTGAGCCGGCCTCTCGCCGGATACGACGAGCTGCTGGCGGAGGTGAATGAGCTGTATGTGCGTCATGCTACGGCTTTTCACCTGCCGCAATACATCGCCCACCTGAACTGTCCTGTGGTGATACCGGCACTGGCGGCAGAGGTGATCATCAGCGCCATCAATTCCTCGCAGGATACGTATGACCAGAGCGCCGGCGGCACTTTCATTGAAAGAAGGCTGATAGACTGGACGGCTCACGAGATCGGCTATACGAAAGCCGACGGCGTATTTACTGGCGGCGGCTCGCAGTCCAACCTGATGGGGCTGTTGCTGGCAAGGGACCATTTTGCCATGCAGCTGCTGGGGCATAACATCAAACTCGACGGCCTGCCCGCGCAGGCGAACCGGTTCAGGATATTTGTTTCTGATAAAGCACACTTCAGCAACGATAAAAATGCGTCGTTGCTGGGGCTGGGAGAGCAGGCAATCGTAAGGGTGAAAACCGACAGCCGTTTCCGCATGGATGCCGCGGCGCTGAAAGAGGCGCTGGACTGGCAACTCAGCCTGGGTAACATCCCCATTGCCGTGGTGGCCACTGCCGGTACGACCGACTTTGGTAATATAGACCCGCTGCAGTCCATCGCCGCGCTTGCCGCAGAATACCGGGTATGGATGCACGTAGATGCCGCCTATGGTTGCGGGCTGCTGTTGTCTGCCAAATACCGCCATCTGCTGAACGGGATAGAGCAGGCGGACTCCGTGACGATCGACTATCACAAGTCTTTCTTCCAGCCGATCAGCAGCAGCGCTTTCCTTGTGAAAGACAAAGCTACGCTGCAGTTGGTGCGGCATCATGCCGACTATCTGAATCCGGCGGAACAGGATTACGAAGAGCTGCCGGCGCAGATCAATAAGTCCATTACCCAGAGCACCCGCCGGTTTGATGCCTTAAAGCTGTGGTGTACGTTGCGGTTGATGGGAAAACAGAAGCTGGGCATTTATACCGATATGATGATCGACACCGCCGCCGGCACCGCTGCTTTGTTGCAGCAGGACCCGGAGTTTGAATTGCTGAGCAGTTCCGATCTGGGAGTGCTGGTGTTCCGTTTCCGGCCCGTGGCTATTGACACCGACCTGTCGGCGCTCAACCTGCGCATCAAACAGTCGTTGTTCTTTGATGGGACTTACATCCTGGCCAGTACGAAGGTAGAAGGCAATTTTTATCTGAAGTTTACCATATTAAACCCCGTGACTACGTTGTCGCATATACGGGAAATTCTGGCTGCTGTGAAGGCGAAGGGGTATAGTTTGCTCTGACGCGCTGGTAGGCCGTCCCGGGCGATATGTCCGGGACGGGCTTATTTTATTGGAATTATTTTACGATGATACCTGCAGCTTCCCAATATTTCTGTGGCAGGAATATTTTTCCGGTCTGCGGGCTGATATTAAATTCACTATCGGTGTCGGGTATGCCGGCGATATGTTTGTAAGGGTTCCAACTGATCCTGTTGGGGCTTTCAAAGATCACTTTCACCTCCGTGGCGCTGCGTTTCAATACCAGCTGGTTATTACCGTTGTCCGCTTTCACTACTTCAAAAACAGGGTATACGATCTCCGGCGCCGGCCTGTTTTTAGACGGAAGTCCCATGGGCGCCGGGGAATTGACCCTGTCGAAGTTAGACAAAGGCGTTTTCATGATATCTGAAGCCATTTTTTCCAGTTGCTCCTGTGTGGCCTCTTTCAAATCAAACTTTTTGATGAGTTTCATGCTTGAATCGTACAAACTATGTGAGCGGTCCGTGCTGAATATGATCGCGTAGAAATCAGAACGCTGGCCTGGTTTAATGGTTTTTAGCACTACAACCCTTTCAGCTGTATTCTCCTGCTCATCTTTATACAAAGCGAGATATTGTTTAAATACCCCGGTCATGACAGGTTTTAAGGTTAAGTCATTGGCGCGAATGACGCTATAACCATCGAACCCGATGGGGGGTAACTTCGGCGGCGGTGGCGGCAGTTGTGGCGGAGGGGGAATCAGTTTGCCGTTGATTTTTACGGGCTTAGGCGCTGGCCGCGCTGGTGGCGGCGGGGGTGGATCGGGATAGTGTTTGGCGATGACATATTTCCCTTCACTGAAAAAATCGGTATAATCCTTTTTCAGTAGGATGGTTTTTCCGTCTTCTTCGCTGCGGAGATATTGTTTGTCTTTCTCCCGGATGATGGTATAGGAGACGCCGTTGAACGTCGCTTCGCTGGGAACGATGTATTCAAACGACTGAATGTTGCCGGTGACAGCATTGATTATCAGGTCTTTTATCTCATCGTTGAAGTTATACAGCGCGAACTCCTTTCCTGATGGAAACACTTCACGGAACTTATGGATAGGTTTTACCAGTTCGTTGCCCAGGGTGTCTGTAGCGCCATATTTTTTGTTTGCCTCAAAGGGGTAGTATTTGTTCTGGGCAAACGCGGCGCTGCTGGCTGCCAGCAACAGTGCAGTAGTCATTAGTTTTTGCATGCTCGTATGTTGTAAATCTTGAATGGTGGAAATGATTGGGTTTAACAATTGCCGGCGAAAATAGGTTTTTTATGCTATTAACGGAAGATATTTGACTGAATTTATCTAGTGATGAGGGCCGGTGAGCGAACTTTTAGATAAATTCGCATTTTATTATTCACTATACCTGTTTATCCGTATGTCTGTACTGTTCAGGCAGGTTGCCATTTGCCTGTTTTTGTTGTTTCCCCTTTTGGTAAAAGCTGACACTTTTATTGTGACATCCAACCAGGATAGCGGTCCGGGAACGCTCCGGGCGGCGATCTTAGCTTCCAATGCCAACGGTACTGCTACCACAGACTATATTCATTTTAATCTTCCTAATACTACCTGGAACGACCGTACGATCGTTTTCACAACATCGATGCCCGCTATCGCAGGTAACCTGGTCATTGACGGCACCACCCAGCCGGGCGCACAATTGGATAAAAGCGAGGCAGGGGTGATCCTGATGGGTAAAGCGCCACCGCTTGCCAACCCGCTTTACGGTATCTATATCGATAAAGCTGATCATGTAGAGATCTACGGACTGGCCATTTTTACAGACGCTGCTTCCTCCCGCAATGAATTCGGTATCTATGTGACCAACTCGGGCAATATCACTATCGGAGCGCCGGGAAAAGGCAATGTCATCGCCCGCTGGTGGCATGGTATCCAGGTGGAGAACTGTCCCACCGGGCAGATCACCATCCAAAGTAATATTATAGGCACCTCCGGTAAGATGGACCCACCAACGGATGAGACCTACTGCACCGGGGCCATAGAAACACGGAATGTGGGCAACCTGCTGATCGGTGGCCCGGCCGCAGCTGCCGGTAACGTCCTCTTTGGCAGGAACATCTGCAATATTTCACAGGATGACGGCAACAGCGGCCGCACTGTGCTGTCTTTTAATAAAGTATGCCTGGACAGGAACGGGGCTGTTGTCACCAACTTTTTTTATAATGATAGTGGTTTCAGTTTGTACGGCAAAGATCATGCGATCACCATCAGCGATAACCAGATGAGCCGTACCGGCATTTTCATCGCTCAGGCGGCCAAACCTGTCCTGATCGTCCGGAACCGGATCGGTACGGATATGAGCGGGCAAAATAAGCTGGATAACAACGAAATTTCCCAGGTGGGGATACAGGTGCTGGACTGTAAGCAGGTACTGATCGGCGGTAGCGCGGCCAATGCCAATTATATCGCTGGTCGCTATTCCGCTGTGGTCAATAACTACTCCTATAATACCACCGTCAGCCATAACTCGCTTTTCTGTAATGGCGACGGCATCAATATTTACGGCTGGGACCCCAACGCTGCCGGCCGCCCGGCGCCATTCGCCAACGTCACCGGATGCAACGGCAGTACCATTACCGGGAAAGCTACGCCCAACAGTAAAATCGAGGTGTATGAAAGTGACAACTGCGCGTTGTATTACAGCCCCGGCAACTGCGGTCAGAAAATATATGTGGCTACCATCACCGCCGACAATAACGGCGACTGGAGCTTCCCGGCTTCCGCCACGGTAGGCTACACTTTTGGCGCTACAGATGCTTATGGCTGTACCTCCGAGTTTTCCACGCCGCTGGCGCAGTTTATCAGTCAGACCAATACCGCCTGCGGCAAGCGCACCGGCAGCGTTATCATGAAAGTACAGCGCGGATATATCATCGGGTGGAGAACACCGGACGGGACTATCGTCAGCAGGGATACATCGCTGACCAATATGCCTGCCGGCAGGTATGTGCTGGAGATATCCAGCGGTAGCTGTAACGACGCCCGCTGTATCTACACCTGGGGAGAGTTTCAGATAGGGGAAGAATCACCGGCCATCGAAACCGATGGTGTAGTTATCACCGATGCTTCCTGCGGGCAGAAGAACGGCAGTATCAAATACCTGCGGTACACAGGGATGAACCGCAAGATCACCTGGAAAAACGCTGCCGGACAGATGGTAGAGGAAGGGGAAGAACTGATAGCCGCTGCGCCGGGAGCATACACCGTCACCATAGAAGATATCGTCAATAACTGCAGCGCTACCGCCGGCCCCTTTACAATTACTAACCTCAACGGTCCTACGCTGGACCTGTCCGGTGTGGTGGTAACACCGGCAACCTGTGCAGCGCCCAACGGCAGCATCACCGGCGCGGTAGTCACCGGCACCGGGAATATCACGTACACCTGGCTGGACCACACCGGCAAACAGGTAGGCAATGACGCGGCTTTAAAAGATGTGAAGGCCGGCAAATACGTGCTGCGCTTCAGCGACGGCTCCGGTTGCACCTACGCCGAATCCGATACTATCGTTGTCCCCGATGCGGGTATTATCACGGTAGACGATTCCAAAATAATCATCAAACAGGCGGGATGCGATGGCCGCGGCGGGCAGATCACCGGACTTTCGCAAACCGGCGCCACCAAACTGGAATGGCTAAACGAAGAAGGTCAGTTGGTAGGGAATGATATCGATCTTATAAACGTGGTGCCGGGCGTATACCGCCTGGTATTGTCCAATAACTATTGCCGGTGGGACTATAAACTATATGGCGTTACCCAGGCGGTGGCTCCCAAAGCCACGCTGGAGAACATCACGGTGATGCCGCCTCATTGCGGACAGGCCAATGGTAGTTTAACGGACCCGCAGATAACCGGCGTTACCCCCGTCAGCTATCGCTGGGTGGATGAAGATAATGCGGTCGTGTCCAACACGGCGGCCGCCCTTGATTTACCGGCGGGTACTTACCGGCTCATCGTAACCGATGTCAATGGCTGCGAATCTGAAGCCACTACACAACTGCTGCAGGCGGCGCCTCCGCCACAGCTGGATGTAGCGGGTATGATGGTAAAACCGGACAACTGTAATACCCATACCGGCAGCATCACCGGCATCCGCTCCACAGGCGCCGGCCCGCTGGCATACACCTGGTGCAACGGGACCGTGGCCGTCGGGCAAAACATACATCTCCCTGATATACCGTCGGGCACATATCAACTGTCCGTTACAGATAAATACGGTTGCACCGTAAAGAGCGATGCCATCCAGGTGGGCAATGCGGATATCTTAGCAGTGACGCCAAAGCTGCCGGATTATACAATCACGGCGGGGATGGAAGTACTGCTACAGGTCAGCAACCCGGAAGAAGGCATGTATTACCTCTATAACCCCGCGGTGTCCGGGCAACCGGTGCAACAGAGCGCCACCGGCAGTTTCCTGGTGCGGGGGCTCACCCATACCAGTACTTTCCTGGTGGAATTAAAAAAAGGCAGTTGCCTCAGTCCACGCGGAAAAGGCATGGTAACGGTGCTGGACGGTGTAAAAATATACCCGCCTACTGCCTTTACGCCTAACGGCGACGGGCAGAACGATCTTTTCCGGATAAGGGCGTTCGGTCTTAAAGCCGTGGTGCTGACGGTATACAGTCGCTGGGGACAGGTGGTGTTTACCACGCAGGACCTGCAACGGGGCTGGGATGGCACACATCAAAACTTACCGTTGCCGGCCGGCGACTATGTGTGGATGCTCAAAGCGGTAGATATTGCCGGCCAGGAAGTACAAAAGAGCGGGAGTATTTTGCTGATCCGCTAGGGCCATTAGTCGGCCGACAGGTACAGCCGGAGAATGTACGACATCTCGTAGATAAGGAAAACAATGACTAGCGCCCCGTGAAATACCCTGCTGCTGGACCGGATGGCCAGCAGGCACAACACCACGTGCGCGATGTTGCGCACGGGATATTCCCATCCGAAGTGATGGAGGTACAGCGTGCCTTTCAGCATGGTGTCTACCACATCGGCGATAAACGAAAATCCCAGTACGCCAAAGAACCATTTCCTCCGCGAGAAAAAATAGTCCTGGTAACCTTTGTAGTCTTTCACATCGTCAGGATACAACAAGGCGCAGAGCAGGAAAAACGTAGTGATAAAAAGTACGATGAAGATATATTCCGGGAAGGTCCAGCGTTTGATGGCATGCAGCGGTATTTCCCACCACCAGAAATGCACCAGCAGGATAAAGATGTAAGCCACCCAGCTGAGGTGTATCCAGTAGGGCTTTTCACGGCCGGGATGCTGAATGAATTTGGCGGTGCCTTTCAGAAGATGGGCGAGGCTCAGGCTGAGAATGAAGCCTATTACCATTCTTACGTGGCCGAAAGTTTCCATAGTCTGCGTTTCTTTGAATTTAATCAAATACCCTAAAAAAACAAAGAAGCGGGGATACTCTTTTTTGTTGATGATCTTAACTTATCCTGTTGACGTATAGCCGTTTCATTTACCGCTTTTTTTTGTTACATTGAAGCGGACCCTTATAAACTGTAGTGATGAAAACACCTCAAAAAGAACAGCGTTACCTGCAGATATCACTGGCTATGATCATGTTATTAATGGTGTGGGGACTTATATTCTGTGAGTTTACGGACTCCAATATCGTGGAGCTGGATGCCGGCGCTTATATTGTAAGTGGTTTGATAGGTATCATAACTATTTATGTGTCGAAGCTGCAGAGCAGACCTTCCGACCGGGTACACCCGTTTGGCTATGTTGGCTTTGTTCCGATATTGAACCTTATCCGCAGCTTTATGATCCTGCTGATCTGCCTGAAAGCCGTCAGTTCTTCGATTGGTGACCTGGTGAGCGGGCCGCCTAAAACAGAGCACGACACGGTGTTGTTGTATGCGGGGGTAACGTTGTTGTTTAACGGGATCGCCTATATGTATATACAAAAGGCTTATAAAAAGACAGGCTCTGAGATACTAAAGGTGGATGCGCTGGAATGGAAGATTGATATCTTTTTTAACCTCTGTGTGATGGTGGCCTTTACGCTGTCGCTCGGCCTGCAGCACGCCGGCTTCGTTAAGCTGGCAGCGCATATTGATCCTGTTTCCTGCATTGTGCTTTCCCTGATCATGAGTTTCCTGCCGCTGAAGATGTTCCGGGAGAATATCCAGAAGTTGTCTGTGGCCTCGGTAGACAAGGTCACCTATAAAGTCATCCGGGAGCGTTTTTACAACGAGATCCCTCATATCAGGGCCTTTGATCCGCACCTGACTACCATTGATATGTCGGGGGTATTATGGGTGGAGGTGCAGTTATATAACCACAACGAAAGGCTCGATCATGAAGGGTTGCTGGCGTTGGAAGAGAAAGGGAAGCTGATCCTGGCGGAGATTACCGAGAACTATCACCTGACGTTTAATTTTACTGCTGGCTGATGGGCTGACCGTTTGTTATGGTTTGTTCTTTTTCCGGTAGCCCATGGGCAGAAAGTACAGCCAGAAGAAGCCTATGAGGAACAGCACCAGCGACGCGATAAACGCCGGCAGCGCGATGTCGCGGTTATGGCCGAGGGCATTGTTCAGACCGGTGTACAGCAGCCATACCTGCAGGCTGATATTCAAAATGAGAATAATGATAAGCGCTGAAATCAGCGTATTGGTTTTATTGGGATGCGCGTTGTTTTGTGCGTCTTTAAAGTTGCTCATGGTGCTGTAGTTTAGATAGTGTTCTTATGTTCCGGTACCGGCCGGGTGCTGGCTTTCACGTACACATCATCTCCTTTCAGCACTACGTCGAGTGCCGGCAGTGGCCTTGGCGGCGGTCCGGCGATAACGTCGCCGGTCATGGCGTCGAAGAAACCTTCATGGCAGGGGCATACGATCTGTCCGCTGCCGGGCTTATAGTACACGGCGCAGGAGAGGTGCGTGCATTTCTGCTCATACGCCCGCCAGTGACCGTTTTCAAGACGGATGAGGATATAAGGGATGGTGCTGCCTTCGAGGGTGAAGGAGCGGGTGCCGCCTTCGGGTACGCTGGAAGCCTTGCAGATAAAATGTTCCCCGGCGATGGTTTCTTCGGGGAAAAAGTTTGCTTTCAAAGCCACATAGCCGCTGCCGGCTGCCAGTCCGCCGGATACGAGGCACAGGAAGCGCGCAAAATCCCGCCGGCTGATCTTGGTGGCTGCCGTTCTTTCAATCGGGAAATCCTGCTTCCAGTGCGGTTCTTCCATGGTTTTATCGGACATAACTTTCGGTTTAATGGATTTTCAGATGGGTGCTTCCTTTAGGCATCATGATATTCACTTTGGTGGTGACGGTCTGCGCCCCGAAGATGAACTCACGTACCGGCGTGCTGTTGGGCCGCATGCGGCTGATCTCTTCCCGGGTGCCGTAGAACAACGCCTGACTGGGACAAACGGTGGCGCACATCGGTTTTTTGCCGGCGCTGGTCCGGTCGTAGCACATGTTGCATTTCATCATCATGTCATACTTCTCTTCTTTGATGGGCACACCGAAGGGGCAGGCCATTACGCAGTTGGAGCAGCCGATGCAGCGGGCGGTGTTGGCGCTGTGCACCACGCCGAAGTCGTCTTTGGTGATGGCGTCTGCGGGGCATACTTTGGCGCATACCGGATCATCGCAGTGCATACATACCTGTACGGTGGTCTGTATGGTGACGGCCCGCTCCACATAATTCACATGGATCATACTTTCGTGACCGTTGGTTTCGCATTCGGCACAGGCCATCTCACAGGCTTTGCAGCCGATGCAGCGCTGCATGTCCACGAAGAACTCCATATCGGTTTTATAGGCGGTAACTTCCATAGCGTTGAAGTGTTTTATGTACAAATCAGATACTGTCAAATGCGGGTATTTCCCCGGGTTGGGTAAAGCGGCCCAGCGGCGCTAACTGGCACGCACACACTTTAAACTCCGGGATTTTGGATACCGGGTCCAGCGTGCCGATGGTCAGCTGGTTAGCCGATTTTTTACCGGGCCAGTGGTAGGGGATGAAGACGGTGTCTTTCCGGATGGTCTCCACGATATTGGCCGGAAACTCCGCGCTGCCGCGCCGGGTGGTGACGCGCACCGTTTCCCGCTGCCGGATATTGTACTTCGCCGCCAGCTCAGGATGTATCTCCAGCAAAGGCTCGGGGATAAGGCCCACCAGTTTACCGATGCGCCGTGTCTGTGTGCCGCTGAGGTACTGCGATACCACGCGGCCCGTCGTCAGCACTACCGGGTAGGCTTCGTCCGTTACCTCCGACGGCTCCCGGAAATGCACCGGGTTAAAATGTGCTTTGCCATCGGGCGTGGCGAACTTCCTGTCTTCCCACAGCCGCGGCGTACCCGGATGGTCTTCGGTAGGGCAGGGCCAGAAGACGCCCATATGGTCTTCTATCTTTTTATAGGTGATGCCGTAGTAATCGGCCGTACCGCCTTTGGACGCCACACGCAGCTCGTTGAAGATAGCTTCTGAATCTGCATAGGTGAATTTATCCGCCGCCCCCAGCCGCGCGGCGAGGTCGAGGATGATGGAAGTGTCGGTACGGGCGTTTCCCGGCGGGGTAACGGCCCTGCGTATACGAACGACCCTGCCTTCGGCAGTGGTTACCGTGCCTTCCTCTTCTTCATGTAAAGAACCGGCCAGCACAATGTCGGCATGGCGCGCGGTTTCGTTCAGGAAGAAGTCGATACAGGCGTAGAACTCCAGTTTCTCCAGTGCTTCGCGTACGTAATTGTTATTGGGTAACGATACCAGCGGGTTAAAACAGATAGACAACAACCCTTTTACTTCACCGCGATGGATCGCTTCTATCAGTTCCCAGGCAGTAAGCCCTTTGCCGGGCATTTCGGATTCGGGGATGCCCCATACGCCGGCGATATATTTCCGGTGCTCCGGATTGGTGATGTCCCGATTACCCGGCAGCTGGTCACATTTATGGCCATGCTCGCGGCCACCCTGACCGTTACCCTGACCGGTGATAGTACCGTAACCGCAATAGGGACGCCCGATACGGCCGGTGGCCAGTACCAGGTTGATACATCCCAGCACGTTTTCCACGCCTTTGGAATGGTGTTCTATGCCCCGTGCGTGCAACAGGAAGCTGGTGCTGGCTTTGCCCCATAACTCCGCGGCCTGTCTTATTTTTTCCCGGTGGATACCGGTCACCTGTTCGGCCCATTCGAGGGTGTATTCCTGTACAGCGGCAAGGGTGTCTTCAAAGCCGGTGGTATGTTCGCGGATAAAATCATGGTCGAGCATATTGTGGTCTCCCAGGTATTTCAGCATGGCGCCATACAGCGCAGAGTCGGTGCCGGGGCGGATATCCAGGTGGATGTCGGCGGTACGGGCCAGCGGGATCACGCGGGGATCTACCACGATCAGCTTTGCGCCGTTGTCTCTTGCCCGCCACAGCCAGTAGGTGAGGGTGGGGAAGGTTTCGCTGACATTGGCGCCGGTGACGAGGATCACTTCTGCATGTTCCAGGTCGGCGTAACTGTTGGAGGCGCGGTCCAGCCCAAACGCCTTTTTATTGCCAGCCCCGGCGCTCACCATACACAGGCGGCCGTTGTAGTCCAGGTTGGCGGTTTTGATGGCCACACGGGCGAACTTACCCATGAGGTAACTTTTTTCGTTGGTCAGCGATACGCCTGACAGTACCGCGAATGCATCGTTGCCGTGGCTGGCCTGTATCTTCCGGATGGCGGCAGTCACACGGTCCAGCGCCGGTTCCCAGGCGATAGGCCGGAAACCTTCGCCCTCTACCCGTTCCAGCGGTTCCAGCAGCCGGTCAGGATGATTATCCTGCAGATAACGCTGTACGCCTTTAGGACACAGCCTGCCTTCGTTGAACGGGAACTCCATCCAGGGTTCGAAGCCTACCACTTTATTGTTTTTTACCAGCAACTGGATGCCGCATTGCATGCCACAGAAGCAGCAGTGTGTTTTCACCACGGCGTCGGGCTCATCTTTACCGGGATAACCCTCCTGTGGTGCGAAGTTGAGGTGAGGGCCGAACTTAGCGATAATTGCTTCAGGTGATGCTGGTAGCTTTGCCATACGGTCATATTTTGATGTCCGGCGATGGCGCCGGGTGATTATCCAAACAGGTTGCCGCCTTCCTGCCGTGCCTTCAGGTGGGCCCTGGCCAGCAGGGAGCGTTTGCCTTCAGGACTGTAATCAAGATGGGAGGTACCATCTTCCAGTGTGAAGTCAAATCCTATTGCCTTGGTGACCGTTTTCAGGTCATCCACATGTAGTTGCGTAGTAAAAGGTTTTCCGGTATGCGGACAAACGGCCATACCTCTTTTGGCGCCTTCCCGCCTGTAGATATGGGCACCGATCTGCGCCGGCCGTTGTATGATATGAAAGAATTTACCGAACGGTATCCATACGAGGAAAAGGATCACGGAGATAGCATGGGTGACCGACATAAAATCGTACGCGATGCCTTTCATGAAAGCATAGCTGTAGTTGAGTCCCAGCCCTGTCAGCGAAATAATGATCAGCAGGATCAGCGGCAGCAGATCACCTTCGAAGGTCTGGGAGGCAATCAGCCCCGCATTGGTCAGGCGCCTGACGAGGAAGATAACGGCGCCGGCGATGACCAGCCAGGAGCACCATGTCAGGGCGTGAAAGATAAAAAAGGCCAGCGCGGAACCGAGTTTGAACTGCAGTATTTTAAAGCCGAAGAAATTGGCCCAGTATAATTTGGTGGCGCCGGGCTCCAGGGCAGAGGCGGGGTCCAGGGTGAAGTTGATCCAGCCCAGCGTGAGCGGTATGGTGATGGCAAAGGCGGCCAGGCAGCCGGAGGCCAGCATAAAATGCGCGATCCAGCGTTTTTTGCTGCGGGGGTAGATAAATTGTTGGAACAACAGGTTCTTTACGGAGTCAACCACCAGCGAAAAAATATTTTTCCAGAAAGCGCCGGTGAAGACCAGTTGCCATGTCCGCTTAAAATACATCCAGGTGGGAGGGCGCTGCAACCATACACAGTAACGGTACACGATGCCGAACAGGGCGAAGAGGGTGGCGAACAGATAGGCGATCAGCGCGGGGTCGAAGTTCTGCAGCTTCCGCGAACCATAGAAGGAAACGACCACACAGACAATCGTTACTACCAGTGAAATCAGCGTCGCTTTTTTATTGAGAGAAAACTGCATGGCCATCAGGGTTTTGTTATCTTTTCTTTACTACCGGAAAAAGGTCAATAAATAAACCAATCAAAACGATCACCCACGTCACTAAAGCTAATATAACAAATAAACCCGAAATGGGTTTAAGGAAAGTGAAGCCGGTAACGGTCGCATACATATACGTACATACGCCGTACATGCCCAGCGGAAACACCATGGACCAGTATTGCGGGTCATACTTCAGCGGTACGCGCGCAATGAAATGCCGGTAGGCAAACATCAGAAACAACAACGGTATCCACCAGCTGGCAAACGCCCAGAAGAACATAGTGAACGCCTGTACGAAAATAGCCCATGCACTTAATGCGGCATGCGCCTGTGCATACATCACCAGCCGTGAACCGGCCAGCGTAATGATCGCCACCGCGCCCATGTTGATCCAGTACGGCGGCGTGAGCGTTTCTGCTTTCATGCTGAAAAACAGCCAGCGGTAAAGGATCAGGCCTATCAGCACAAAATAAAACATGCCGCCGGTCATATAGGAACAGAGGGAAATAAAGGCGATCAGCCAGTGGTACGGACTGCTGTTGGCGATGATGGCGCCCAGCACCGCCACCGATTCCGTGGCCACCACGATCAGCAGCCAAGCGCCGTTGATGCTCTGCGAGAGCGACGGCTTCGGCTCCTTCATAATATTCACCAGGAAAAAAGTATAGATCAGCAATGCCCACAACACCGCACCGGCTACCCATAGTACCATGGCGATGTCCATACGGCCGGTGAGAATAGCTACCTGGCTGCCCAGCACATTATTGCCCGCCACCAGCGTGAGAAAAGTGACGCCCCTGGCCGGATGATGCAGGTCGTTCCATACCACCACCGGGTATTTAACGATACGCGCTGCCAGGATAACCCACAGCAACGCGTAAAAGAAAACATTCAGCCACAGGAAAGCAATAGCCAGCGCCGGATATTTCCACAGGTGCAGACCGATAGACACAATACCGGTGGCCATGACGAGGGCGAAGTAGCCGGGGAAAAAATTTTCCAGTGACGTGGTGCTGACCGGCTGGCCAGGATGGGCAAGTTCGGTGGAAGGCATGAGCAGGGTTTTATCGATGATAATTGAATTTAATCAAATACCCTTAAAAAAGCAAAACCAGGCAGCTGACTGCCTGGCTTTTCACTTTATAGAAACGGGCTGGTTATGACAACGGCACAGGAGCCAGGGCAGCGTAATTTGCGGGATAAAGCTTGCGGAACATCACATAAGCGGCGCTCAGTACGGTGAAAGCGATGATCGCATCTACCGTGGCGGGAAAACCCAGCACGCTGATCTTGGAGAAGAAAGCAAAGGTGATATCGAAGAACATACCGGCAAATACCCACTCTTTTAACCGCAGGAATTTGTGAGGAATCAAAAGGGTGATGACGCCGGCTATTTTAAAGACGCCCAGTATATAAATGAAATGCGGCGGGTAACCTAACTGTTGGGTAATACCCCATACGATGGGATTTTTTGTCAGTTCAAAGAAGCCGCTGGCGCCGAACCAGAGTGACATAAAAATAGTGGCGGACCAATAGATGATAGTAGCTGTTTTAGTTTTCATTTTTTATATTTTAAGAAGATGAATAAATGATGTTACTGTGCTAAGCGGCCTGCCTCTATAATGGCTGCTGTAAAAGCTTCGGGGGCTTCGGCGGGCAGGTTATGGCCTACGCCTCCCGTTATGGTATGATGCACGTATTTACCTTTGAATTTGGCGGCATACGCAGCGGGATCAGGATGTGGCGCGCCATTGGCATCACCTTCGAGCGTCACGGCGGGTACGGTGATGGCCGGGCCTTTCGCCAGTTGCTGTTCCAGCGCGTCGTATTGTTTTTCGCCGGGCACCAGTCCTAACCGCCAGCGGTAGTTGTCGATCACAATGGCCACATGGTCAGGATTGTCGAACGAGGCCGCGCTTTCTGCGAAGGTGCTGTCGCTGAAATGCCAGTCGGGAGAGGCGGTCTGCCAGATCAGTTTATTAAAGGCGCGGGTATTGGCCTCATAGCCTGCCCTGCCGCGTTCGGTGGCGAAGTAGAACTGGTACCACCACGCCAGCTCGGCTTTAGGTGGCAGCGGTGCTTTGTTGGCCTGCTGGCTGCCGATCAGGTAACCGCTCACGGATACCAGTGCTTTGGTACGCTCCGGCCACAAGGCGGCGATGATATCGGCGGTACGGGCGCCCCAGTCAAAACCACCGACGATGGCTTTGTCTATTTTCAGTGCGTCCATCAATGCGATGATATCGGCGGCGAAGGCGGACTGCTGGCCGTTCCGGGCGGTCTGTGCAGAGAGAAACCGGGTGCTGCCGTAACCGCGCAGGTAAGGAACGATGACGTGGTATCCTTTGGCGGCCAGTTGCGCGGTAACGGCCGTGTAGCTGTGAATGTCGTAAGGCCAGCCATGGAGAAGGATAACAGCCTGACCGTTAACCGGACCGGCTTCTGCGTAACCTACGTCCAGCACGCCTGCTTTGATTTGTTTGATGGAGCCTAAAGCACTGTTACCGTTTTGTTGACCGAAAGCGGTTGCCGTACCGGCTATGCTGAGCAGCGCTGCTGCGATGATGTGTGTAAGTTTTTTCATGATTATGGTATTTGTACGGGTTGATAACTCATGATGTAGCTGATTCTTTCCGCGGGTGAGGCCGGGCGTTGCAGGGCGCCGAAGTCCAGCTGCCAGCTGCCTGCCTGTAGGGTCTCTACGCTCAGCAGCTCTCCGTTGATTTTGCCGCCGAAGTACTGCGGGTTGTCGTGATAGCGCCAGGTGACCAGTTTCAGTACGGCGCCAGCCGTGGGTTGATGGTCGCCTTTTGCGAGAGACTGCAGCGCGCTGTCGTTGCCATACACGGCGGACATGGTCTCCAGTTTCGGGTTCAGCGAGGAAGCGATGAAGTGCAGGTCGCCGGCGTCAAATACAACACGTGCCTGCTTATTAACGGGTGCCTCGTTTTTACAGGCGGTGAAAGCGGCGGCGATCAGTAACAGGAGGAAGAAGCGGTTCATTGGGCGATAATTTTTTCGGTTAAGCTTTTAGGATTTACTTTCATCGGCACATCGAAGAGAAAGCCGGTGGAAGCGGCCAGTTGCCGGTGGCAGCTGATGCAGGACTGCTCGGCAAACAGGGCGTCTTTGCCGGTAGGGGCCAGCTTTTGCCCACTGAATTTGGCAAATCCCCAGCCTTCGGTGGTGGTGTATTTTGCGGCGTCTTTCTCCATGAACTGTGCGTTCACAAATTCACCCGGCCTGATTTCCCCGTCAGGCATGGTCACCTGCTTCCATACCGCTTTCACTACGATGGCGCCGTCGGGCCAGGGGAAGAAGTTCTCTTCACGCACGGCTTTCACCGCAATGTCGTTACCGTAGATGACCCGGATGGAGTTGTCGAAGAGCGTGCTCATACTGATCACCGTCCATTGTTTGAAGGCGTCGGTATATTTCACGCCGTTGGGAGACACCGGCAGTGTTTTGGGAACAGCGCCGGCAGCGGCAGTAGTGGTGGTAGCGGCGGCAGCAGCTTTGGCCGGGGCCTGCTGCCCGGAAAGCGACAGCGTATACTTTTTCACTACTTCAATATCCTTCTCCGTGATTTTTGCGCCCGGATGCAGCAGCAGGTACTCGCGGAGCGGCATTTTACCAGCTTGCATCATGTTCAGGATCGCGTACATTTTGCCGGTACGTTCACCGGAAGACAACTTGTCCCATTCAGAGAAATTCATCACCTCCCGCGCACGGTCCACATCTTTCTTTACGGCCCAGGCGGCGGGGGCCAGCTGATCAAACCAGCTTAACTGCTGTTCGTTGGAGTGACAGTTGTAGCAGGAGCGTTGCAGGATGGCCAGCACTTCTGCCGGCGCCTCGTCCATATGGCCGGTAACGGGTTTGGAGGCGATAGGTTCGTTGAACAGTTGCAGACCTGCCAGCACCACGATCACCGCGGCCGGGATAAGGTAGATGCGTTTAAAGCGTTTTGTATTTTTTGTTGTTTCCATGTGGCTAGTTTTTCCGTGTTTGATACCTCAAAAGTAGGCGCCGTGCGGCGGGACGGGAATCAAAAACTGGTGAGTCAGACATATTGGAGGCTGAGTTAGACATTTCCCGCCTCCAATAGGGGAGCTACAAAGCCAGTTTGGCTGCCTGCGTGATTTCCCCGGTGTTTTTCTGCTGTACGAAAGCGATCACTTCCCAGTCGCCCGCCTGGAAACCGGCCGGCAGTTTCATCGTCACGGTCCCTTGTTCTTTCAGCTCCTGCTGCTGCAGCTGGCGCACAATCTGCACGTGGGAGAGTTGTTTACCGGCATTTTCCCCGGCATTGACTTCGGAGTGGGCGGTTTTCTGCACCAGCGCCGTGAGGATACGGCCCTTTTTGTGGGGCATCGCGCCGGCGTAGGTGACGGTCAGCATACCGTTGCTTTGTTCGGCCTTTAACGTCAGCGGCGGAGCGGTGGTGCCCCGCAGCGCGGCGCTGATAGCCCCCAGTACGGCGCCTTCGTCTGAACCGACCATTTCCGTTTTACCGTTAACGACCAGCTGCGGCGTGTAGATATTACCCAGCCGTAACCAGGCGGCGTATTGTTTCTGCCTTTCGGTGAAGTCGGCCTGGCTGAAGCGGTCTTTCCAGCCCTGATGGTCCCAGTAGTCCACATGGAAGGCCATGATATAAAGTTGCTGGTTGTTGTTGCCCTTCTGCAGCCTGGCGATCAGCTCATCTGCCGGCGGGCAGCTCCAGCACCCTTCGGAAGTGAAGAGTTCCACTACGGCAAACCCTTTGTCGGGACTGTCTTTCTGAATGCTGGCGATCATGTTTTTGTGATTGGTGTTTTTAAATGCCATGATGGCGAGGAAAATCAGCGGGAGGCCTATGTATATAGCGATTTCTTTAAAGTATTTCATGATGGACCTGTTTTAAAGATGGAGCCGCCCGAAGGCGTTGATGATAGCCCGGGGCTTTCCGCCCCGGGGAACGAAGGTGATTTACCTGGAAGCCGCGATGATCACGTTGGCCACTTCTTTCGGGTGGGAGACAAACACTGCGTGGCTGGCGCCTTTGATCTCGGTGACTTTGGTGCCGGAGCGCTGGAACATGTTCCTGAGAATAACAGGGTTGATGCTTTTGTCTGCCGTGGGTACGATGCCGAAAGTGGGCTTGTGATGCCATTCGGCGGCTGTTACCGGGGTGGCGAAAGAGGCCGCCGCGATGGGTTTCTGGGCGTCTGCCATGAAGAGCGCCTGTGCCGGCGGAAGATCGGCGGCGAAACCTGCATGGAATTTCTGACGGTCGTAGTACACCAGGCCGTCTTTATCCGGTGGCAGGATACTGTTTTCCGGCAGGGCCGGCGCCGTAGCGATCCATTTCGTAGTGGGTTCACCGTTATCCGGCTGGAAAGCCGTCACATACACGAGGGAGGCTACTTTCGGATGGGCGCTCACTTCAGTGATGACGGTGCCGCCCCAGGAGTGGCCGACCAGTACCGCCGGTCCGTTCTGCCGGTCCAGCGCTTTTTTCACCACGGCCGCATCGTCCTGCAGGGAGCTGAGCGGAATCTGTGCAATGGTGACGTGGTACCCTTTTTTAACCAGGATATCGTATACCCCTTTCCAGCCGGAGCCATCCACGAACGCACCATGTACGAGTACGACGTTCTGAATGCGGGCGGCAGTGTTCTGAGCGGTGGCGATGGTAGCGCTGAACAGTAGCACTACGATGGCGGAGAACAGGAGACGGATTTTTTTGCTGATGGTTTTCATATTCAGATAATGTTAGTGGTGACGTTGATATTTCCTTTGATGGCTTTGGAGTAAGGACAGGTCTGGTGGGCCAGGTCTACCAGCTGCTGCGCCAGTTCCGGCGCTATGCCTGGCAGGTGTACGGAGAGGCGGGCCTGTAAAAAGTAGGCGCCGTCGGTGGTGCCCAGGTCTACTTCCGCGTCTACCAGCGTGTCTTTCGGAAGGGTAGTGCCCAGCTTTTTAGCGGCCAGTTCCAGCGCTCCGATGTAGCAGGCGGACCAGCCTGCGGCGAACAGTTGTTCCGGGTTGGTACCGGCGCCGCTGGTGCCGGGAGGGGAGAGTAAAATGTCCAGTCTGCCGTCGTTGCTTTTGGCATTGCCTTCTCTGCCGCCGGTAGTACGGGTATGGGCAGTGTACAATACTTTTTCGATCGCTGTTGTGTGGCTGTTGTTCATCGTTTTTAAATTTTAATAAAGGTTGATGTATATGTTTTTTGTTATTTTATGTTGATGCTGAACGCGATGGTTTCAGGAGGCAGGCATTGGCGGGGACCACATACCGTGAATTCGATGGTACCTTTTACGGTGGCGGATTTACCGGTCAGCCTGACTTTCTGCTGAAATACCACTTCGCTTTCGAAATAGCTGATATCGGTGCCGAACAGTTGCTCAAAGCGGGTGATGGGCTCCGGCTGACTGACACTGCCTTCCGTACGGTAACTGGGGCCGGGGAGGAAGGTGAACGCCATTCTCACGGGGCTGTTGGCCGGGTTGTTCTGGGCAAACAGATGCCATCCGTCGGCAAGGGTGGCCGTGATGAGCAGCATTGCTTCGCCGTTGCCGGTTTTGTGGGCGGTATAGCGCCATTGAATGGGTGCCCCTTTGGGAGCTGGTGTGGCCGTATGGCCGAAGGCGGTCAATAAACCGGTCAGCAGCAGCATCAGTGTGAAGGATATCTTTTTCATCTTGTTTATGATGGGAGTAATGAATATTTTGTTGCCCTGTCAATCCTGCGGTGAGCAACGATTACAGCACAAAGAGAACACAATGCGGAAGAAAGGCATAGTACAAACCTGTTGAATCCGGCATCCTGGCGGGTGAAATGGACAATAGCGGCCGTGAAGGATTTTTGCCGGGAAAACGTTGATGGGAGCGGGGAGGGGCCGGTTGTCCAATTCAGGGGAGGGATTGTCCGGCTGAGGGCCGGATATGTCCATTTCAACGATGGAAACGGTGGCTTTCCCGCGGGGAAGCCTACATTTGCAACAGATCAATGACTAAAAAGTGGATACACGACAACAACCGGCTTTTAAAATATCCAACCGGATCATCTGGTTAAGTTCCATCTCCCTGGGGATACTGACGGCCATACCTAAAATCGCCGATCATCACTTCGTGTTGTACGAAGCGCTGGTAGATGCGGGGGTGACTTCAGGGTTTTCCCTGCTGATATGGTATTACAACGTATATACGTTCCCGTCGTATACCGCCAAAAACGCCGGTGGCTTTGGCACAAAAAGGCTGCTGCGGAACCTGCTGGCGGGCCTGGTGATCATGTTTGTTTTATCGTGCATACAGCAGTACCTGTTGTCCCACCTCAATTTCGGGCCGGTGATGCTGATGTTCGAGGTAAGGGGCATCCTGATCAATCTCACCTTTTATATGTTTATCCATCTGCTGCATCAGAGTTACCTGAACCAGCAGGTGTCGCTGGAGCTGGAGCGGAGCACATCTGCCAACCTGTGGGCGCAGTACGAATTGCTGAAGCAGCAGGTGAACCCGCATTTCCTTTTCAACAGCCTGAACACGCTGAAGTATATGGTGGAAAGCGAGGACAAGCAGGCTATCAACTTCATCCTGAAGCTGTCGGACTTTTACCGTTTTACGCTGGAGAGCCGTAAGCTCAACCTGGTCCGGCTGTCGGAAGAAATGGAGATACTGGATTCTTATATGTACCTGCTGAAAGCCCGTTTTGAAAGCGGTATTACGCTGAAAAAGGAGATCGCCGAAGGGGTGTATGCTTCCATGATCCCGCCTTTTACGTTGCAGTTGCTGATAGAGAACTGTATCAAGCACAATATTGTTTCGGAGGAAAAGCCGTTGCATATTTATCTTTATTCCACCGCCACACACCTGGTGGTGGAGAACAATATTCAGCTCAAGCGGGTGCCTGAATCGTCTACCGGTATCGGGCTGGAGAATATTAACCAGCGCTACCGGCATTTGCTGGATGGTGAGATGATCATCGATGTCACTGCCGAAAAGTTTACTGTTAAATTACCGATCATATATGAACGTCATCATCATTGAAGATGAAGTAAAGGCCGCCAGATCATTGGAAAACCTGATCATGAAGCTGCGTCCGTCGACCCAGGTACTGGCGAAGTTACAGAGTGTGGAAGCGGCTATCGACTGGCTGTCTTCCCATGAGATGCCCAACCTGGTCTTTATGGACATCCAGTTGTCGGACGGCCTCTCTTTTGATATATTCAAGACCGTTACTGTCACCTGTCCGGTGGTGTTCTGTACCGCCTATGGGGAATATGCTCTGGATGCGATAAAGGCCAACGGGGTGGACTATCTGCTGAAACCCTTCTCTGAAGAGGATTTAAAGGCCGCTTTTGAAAAAGTGGAGAATTTCAGAAACTTTTTCCAGCAGCATTCGGACAACAACCTGGAGGAGCTGATCCGCAAGATCAGCGTGGACGAAGGCAAGAAGAGTTTTCTCGTGTTTAAGAACAATAAGTATGTGACGGTGCAAACCGACCAGATCGCGTATATCTATATTAAATACACGTCTCCTTCTATTGTTACGTTTAAGGGGGAGGAGTACACCATCACCCAGTCCCTCGACCAGGTGCAAAACCAGCTGTCGGCCCGGCAGTTCTACCGGCTGAACCGCCAGTACCTCATCAATTTTTCCGCGGTGCGGGAGGTGGAGCATTATTTCGCGCGCAAGCTGCTGGTCAACCTGCAGGTGGCTACACCGGAGAAGCTGTTGATCGGAAAAGAGAAGACTGCAGCATTTTTGCAATGGCTGGAAGAAAGGTGAGGTCCGGGAAAAACACCGTGTGTTTGGCCAACCGAAAAATGTTTTTTTACGTAGTTAATAGGAAAGGGGGAGCATAGACTCCCTTTTGCCGGTTTCTGATATCCCTATTGAGGCGGATATCCGCTGTGGTGGCTGTTTGCCATCGGGCTGCAGGATGTTGTGCCATATTTGCCATACCGGTTGCAGGTTAATAGATAATTCGTCTTTGCCCTTTTTGAGGGTGGAATTTACCGGCCGTGCCCTGGTGTATTTACCAATGTGGTGATTTTGATGATGGTTGCCGGGGGCTTGTGGAAAAGCCCGTTAATCACCGTATATTTACAAAAAATGCGTCAGTAAAATAACGGCCAACAATTGACGTTTAACAAGTAAAGGAAGTAGTAGCGCGCATACTGATAGCTGACCGGGAGCGAAAACTTTATTTTATTGCCGGCGCGGGCCGGGCTGTCACACAAGGTATATAAGGCCTTTGTCGATTTTGATTAATATTTTGATAAAGCATATTTCACAGATTAGCCCAGGGTATTTTTTACTTTGGGCTTTTTTGGCTGCATAGCTATGCCAGCACTTATTCGATTTAAGTAATATTTAATTTTTAGCTATCTTAATAAAGCAACGAGAACTTTTTCCATAAAATAGCCAGACCATCAGCTTGTACCCTTGGCGATTGGTTAGATCTACACTTTAGAATGCTACCACTTTATTTCATCTCTTTTTTATTTCTTCTTCACTTTTTAAATCAAATTGTTATGTTAAATCGAAAGTATGCAATGGTCACCATACCCGGTGACATCAAGATCAGTCATTTTAGTGAAACCGTGCAAACTAACACTGTCAACTGGGCGCAGGAGTTTAACCTGTCACCTTTTTACAAGCCTTTGAAATGGTACAACCATGCCCGGTTTGGTTTACAAGCCGCCCGAGAGTATCCCTTTGCCAGCCTTGAACATATTACGTTGGCCGGAGAGTTGCTGACATGGCTGTTTACAGTGGACGATAGTTGTGACAGAGGCTCGGAAGATAAAGCGTTAGCTACAGAAATGACGGACCAGCTGGAAGTATTCATCAGCATTTTAAAAGGGGAGGCATATCATGGAAGCGGACGCCTGGAACTAGCGCTGGTAAACATTCTGAATAAGTTCCTCGTGATTAGCCATGACAGGCCTTTCCTGTACTGGCAGTTCTGTACGCATGTAGCAGATTACCTGACCGAATGTAAGCTCGAGGTTAAGATGCAGTTGCATCGTCATCAGATGAGCATTGACGATTATTACAGAGAGCGGCCGTATACCGGTTTTTATATTATGTTTCCCCTGGTGGCGATGTTTGCCGGCTTACGGATTCCTAAGCGGGTGTATACGCATCCGGTGGTGAAAAGTATGGAACTGGAGCTTAATCTGTTGGGATGTCTCTCTAACGATTTGCATTCCATCAGCCGTGAGGCTGCATTGGAAGAAGGTGGTTTTAACCTGATCCTGATTTCAAAGCGGGAGCATGGTTTAACGATGGATGATGCAATTGGTTTTGTGAGTGAGGAGCATAGTCGCCATTTACAGGCATTTGAGACCGCCCGGACCATGCTCCCTGACTTTGGAGAGCGTATTAACAATCAACTGGCGGTATACATTGCGGGCCTGTATCAAATAGTAAGAGGATATGACGATTGGGCGGTACTGGATACCGGCCGGTACAGCTGAGGTCATGATACTGCACGATAAGGCAGAAATTTAGCGAGTGCCAGACATAGTTCGCCAAAATCAATCGGCTTTTTTAAGAATCCATTCGCACCAATAGCCACAGCATCGTCTTCAGTAAATGACTCACTCGCACTGACAATTAAAACGGGGATGCTTTTTAAGGCGGTATGTTCTCTCATCCGCTTTAGAAGCATCTCCCCTGATAACCCTGGCATGTTCAGGTCTGAAATCACCAGGTTAGGGCTTTCAGCAACGATACGGGCAACTGCGTTATCCACGTTTTCTTCTTTACACAATTTGGCGTCCACGCCCCATTTTTTCAGGAAGCGCATTACCCATCCGGCGCCCATCTGATCGTCTTCAAACAGCAGCACCCGGGATTTCCAGAAAATGTTTCTACCGTCCGCTACCTTGTTGAGTTGAATGACGGGCTTTTCACCGGCTTCATAGGGCAGCTTGACGAGCAATGTGGTCAGGTTCGGATCTGGCTGGGGTATGATAGCAATTTCTCCGTTCAGCAGTTCTACGAGGTGTTTGGTGATGGCGAGGCCTAACCCGCTGCTGGAATCATTTTCACTTTTGCCCACAAAACGTTCAAAGGCTGCCCTGGCGATCATGGGATCTATTTTCCCGGTGTTGGTGATCTCCAGTGTCCAGAAGGTGTCGCCTTTTTTGAGCACCACGCGCACCTCGGTATTATTGGTGCTGTATTTAATACTATTAGATAAAAGGTTATTAAAGATCTTGGTTAAGATCATTTTGTCGCTGTGGATGGCTTGTTTGAGCGCATCGTCGATTTCCAGTGTTATTTTAATGCCTTTGGGGCTGGCCAGGTAGGAGTGGGCCGCGATGGTGGAATTGACGAGTCCAAACAGGGAAAAGTCTTCTGTATTGATCTCAATAAACTTTCCGCTTTCTATTTTTGCGATTTCCAGTACATGATTGATGATATTGCGGGTAAGCGCTGTGGAGCTGTACAGCTGGTCGGCCATTTCGCCACCGCTGGGTAATTTATATTCTTCATCAGAATCTTCTTCTTCAAGGTGGGAGAGCTTATCTTTCTTTAACAGGAATACCTGCGCAATGCTGTATACAACATTCAATGGCGTTCTTACTTCATGAAATACTTCTGAGAGGTAGGCGGTTTTTCGCTCCGATGCCATTTGAAGCCTGCGGGATTCGATTAATAGTCCATTGATTTGGGTGGCATATGAAGTTAATACGCTCAATATAAAGACCAATAGCGCAATGCTCGTAGCCCAGCGCATAACGGCCGTTACATTTTTACTGAGGTCCAGCGGGGTGATGAAATGCAGGTATGCATTCATGATGATGTAAATCACCATCATCACGCAAAGTACTATTCCGTATAAAAGTGCTTTCGTTTTTTTATAGAGCAGGAAGGATGAGGTCAAATGGAAAGTAATTACCGTGATAAACACCAGCAGCATTTCAATAGAAATGCCTTCTCCCAATACTGTAGACCAGTATCCGATAAAGATGACGTTCGTCAGTAACATCAGCAGGTTGGCATTAAAATACTGTTTCTTCCAGTTGAGGAAGATCACCCCCAAAAAACAAAGTGCTTCAGTGGGAACACCAATCAAAAAAAGCAGACTTGATTTCAGGAAATAAAAATACCCTCCGACACCAACTACTAATGAGAACAACATCAGCGCCATTACATTCAGCTGTATCGTGGAGCGTTTCTCCACGTCTCTGTCACTGCCCTCTGTGCCAGCGACGATCGGCTTTAACAGCATTTGCCTTGTGACATCGGACATCGTAATATGGTCAGGTTTCATATATCGGATATATTGAGGGTAATATACGTATTCTTGTTCCTATCTGCACGTTGTAAGCGGGTATTCATCAAAGGATTAAGTATCTGTTTTGGATGGTGGAATCAGGGTACAGTTGTTTCGTGGGTAAGATAAATAAAATTATCGAATTTAATGTAATTTACCTGCCAAAGTGATTGTTCAACATTTTCTAATCCATTACTAAAACATGAAAACGCCTTTGAGCCAGCATCCCCTGCATCCCCGTATGCAGGCAGCCCACCCTTTTTTTGATACCAGCTTTACTCCCTATTATTCTGACCATATTCCCGGCGCCTGGCAGGTGACCCGTTACGAGGATGTGGTGGCTGTATTGAGCGACTATGCTACTTTTTCCAGTGAGTACATTCCTAAAACCGATGACAACGTATTTACGCGTAACCTGAACGTAACAGATCCACCGAAGCACAGGCATCTGCGGGCATTGGCAACCAAAGCATTTTCGCCGGCCATTATCGCCCAGTCAGAGGGGTGGATACGACAACAGTGCGAGGAATTATTATTGCCTCATCTGTCTACTGGTTCTATTGAGTTTGTGGGGGACTTCGCCCTGCAACTGCCGCACCGCGTGATCTCCCGCCTGCTGGGCGTGCCGGACGCGGAGGTGGAAAAGGTAAGGCAGTGGATTATTGCCGTAGCCGGTGACCCACGGGTGATCGGTGTGGAAATATTTGGCAGGTCCATGCAGGAGATGAGCATCTTTTTCTCTGAGCTGATTCAGAAACGGACAGCACACCCGGAAGACGATCTGATTTCGCAGCTGATTGTTTCTGAAGTGGAAGGCAACCGGTTGGATACGATGGACGTGATTGCCATGTGCGTAGCTATTTTCCTGGGAGGTTATGAAACCACGAAGAGCTCCCTGGCCAACGCTATGTATATTTTCTCCCAGCTGCCTGATGTGCAGGCGCATCTGGCGGCGCACAACGAAGACATTCCGAAGGCCATTATGGAAGCGTTGCGGGTATTATCGCCGGTGAAAGGATTTCCGAGAATAGCTGCGAAGGACGTCATGGTTTCCTCCGCAGCTATAAAAAAAGGTGATCTGGTCAATGTGTCTGTCAGTACAGCGAATAAAGATGAATCGGTATTTGCCCATCCGGACGCGTTTGACATGGACCGGGCTAACCTGAACCAGGCACTGAGTTTCGGTCATGGTATTCATTATTGCCTTGGTGCGCCGTTGGCCAGGGTGGAAACCCGGATTGCTTTTGAAACGATCTTCCGTCATGCGCGGGTTCGACTGGCGACGGCTGTCGAGCCTGAACCGGAAATCAGCGCGTTGGTGTACAGCTTAAAGAGCCTGCCGCTGGTATTAGACAAGATCTAAAGCTACCTGTCCATATTCAAAGTTATACCGGGCAGTTTCCCGGTAGCTCCAGTCCATATTGCCGCGCAGAATAGCGCCGAGAATGCGGACGTATTTTCTCACGGCGGCGTCATGGGGGCCGAAGTCCGGAAGTTCGGCAGACAGCTGTTCAAACTGCCGCATTTCCTGGTCGTGCAGCGCTGCCGCCTGCAGGATGGCGGTTTCCAGTGCCAGCTCCCTTTCGGCTTTCATGATCAGCACCATGTTATGCTGGTCGCCATGGTCCAGTTCTTTCGACAGGGAGAACAGATCGTTGGCCCAGCATACCAGGTTGCGCGCCAGTACTACCAGTTCCATCACTGCCGGATGCTGAAGGATATGCGCCGGCAGTGATACTTCTTCAATCACTTCGATCATGTCGGTGCTGACATGCGCGGCGCCCAGGTATTGTCTTCTCTTGTAAAATTCGGCTACCGTAGGCAACTGGCCGGTCTGCACGTTCCCGTATTCCCAGAGGCCGGCGGCGAACATTTTGTGGAGGCTTTCCACGAAGTTACGCTGCCATTCCGGGGTGCTGAGGGCTTTGAAACGGAGCCATACATCCGCCAGCGCTGCCATTACGCCGGTGTCACCGCTTTCTGGCTGCTGCGGGTCGGCCAGGATCTGTTTGCAGGCGGTCACAAAACTTTCGAAGTTCATGCGGGACTGTATCAGCTCGTCGCGCTCTATCTGGTTGTCCATGGCGTCGTCCATGACAAACAGGAGCACGTTGGCATCGTTGGCCAGCTTCAGCTGCTCCAGCCCGCATTCGGGATAAAACCTGGCGGTCATCATACCGAAATTGTCATCCAGGTATTTTTCGTAGCTGCCGTTGGCATGCAGCGCAAATCTCTTTACCCACGCATTGGTGTGGTCGATGGCATGTTGGTAGTTTGGATTAATCGCTGACTCAATAGGGCAGTAGAGGATTGGAAGAATGATTGCATTCATATATATCACATAATTTGGCCATATAAGGTACAATAATCTACTGCAATATTAAAACATTTATCCTCCTGTGTTACAGCGGTCTGCTTTCAGTGACGAGCCTGCTGGACAGAAACGGAAGCAGGGCATGGTATAATTGTTCCAGCATAATGGGCTTGGGGAGGAACCCGTCGCCGTGCGCCCTGGCAGCCGCGATCTCTGCGGTATCGGTGTTGCCGCTGATAAAAATTACAGGGATATGACGCAGCAGGGTGTCTTTACGGATCTTCTCCAGCAGCGCCATTCCGGATATCTCCGGCAGGTAATAGTCGAGCAGGATCACATCAGGGATAATTTCGCGGGCTATCTCCAGGGCTTCGCCGGAGGAGGCGGCAAAAGCGGTAGTGCACCCGAGGCGTTTCAGCTGCAGTTCAGCCAGCAGCCGGTTGCTGTGGTCATCATCCACGCAGAGCACTTTGGCCCCGTAGAAATGCTCAAACTCGTTGGGCTGCTGCGGCTGGTTTTCCCGGCTGCTATCGGTCACCATGGGGATGCTCAGGCGGAAAGTGCTGCCTTTGCCGGTTTCGCTGGTGGCGGTAAGTGTTCCACCCAGCGTCTCCGCTATTTTCCGGGAAATAGGCAGTCCTAACCCGGTACCTTCACCGGGCTTGGAACCGGTAATATATAAGTCAAAAACCTTTTCCAGTTCTTCTGCGGGGATGCCCTTGCCCTCGTCGGTTACTTCCAGCAGAAAATGCTGGCTGGTGGCGCGGGCGGTAATGGTAATGGTGCCGCCGGGGCGGGAAAACTTGATGGCATTGGTGAGCAGGTTGCTCAGTATCCTCGTCAGCAGCGCCGCATCGGAGACGATACGCCCGGGGATGCCGGCGATCTTTAACTGCAGGGGTACCGGCGAAACATACTGGTAGGTGTCCAGCTGCTGGTAAAGCCACTGCCGTACGGAAAACGGCGCAGGCTGCGGCACGTCGTACATGCCCGCCTCAATACGGGCGGTATCCAGCACCACGTTGGTCATGTCCAGCATGTTGCGGGAGGAAGCGTACAGGGCGCGGATCACATCGGTAGATACCTGGATCTGGTCCGGCATCCCTTCGTCTTCCGCCTGTAACACCAGCTCATGGGCGAGGCCGTAAATCGGGTTCAGCTGGGTACGGTAATCGTGCGACAGTGAATTGAGATAAGTGGTTTTATAGCGGTTGGCCTGGTCCAGCGCCAGCGTCCTCTCTTCTACAAGGGCTTCCAGTTCCCGGTTGCTTTTGTTTACCGCCCGCTCGTAGAAGTACAGCAACAGCGCATTCATGAGCAGCACGGCACCGGCAGCAAAGAAATAGACCAGCCGGTTATTGCTGATGCTCAGCGGCAGCGGATCTACCAGGTTACCGTACCAGATGACCTTCAGGATCACCGTTACCGTTAACACAAAACTGATCGCCGCCCATTTGTAACGGCTGGATTTGATGATCAGCAGCGCAGCGCCACAGAGGAAAACGGCCAGCGCTTCGATGTTGATGGCAGGTCCCAGCAGGGCGCCGTAATACATGGCGCTGAAGGACTGGAGTATGAAGATGGTCAGTAAAGCAGAGTTGGTCTTGCCGGCTTTGTTAAACAACGGCACGCCCAGGTAAATGAGGGCCATGGCGTAACCGACACCGGAAATACGGATTTCGTGCGCTGTGTTCCATAAAACAGTCGAAATAAGGAAACACAGGAAAGAGGTCAATAAAGCCAGGGAGTTAAGAATGATGATGACCCGCTTGCTGTTTAACGGAAGCGGAGCTCCATCTGTACCAAGATATGGAAGAGTTTTCAACAGGCGCCAGAATCTACGCATACATTCGTTGTGGGTTTTTGATTGGGTTCAAAGTTATCAATTGAGGGTCTTGATTGCAATGATGCCATTAACTTTTAGGCTTATCAGGATACCGGTGTGACTACCTGACCGCCAGGTTTTCTGAACAGTTGTACATTGTTGTAGTAAGTCTTGGTCTGTAAGATACGAAATAGATAAAACTATTTTAATTATTTATTGAAAAACGATGACAATTCCCGGCTGGATAAGTTTTTTCTGCTGGAATGCCAGCAGTCGCGCTAACGCATCAGGAACAGGACGACCGTCAAAGTTCAGGGTAAATTCTTGCAAAGAGAACATATGCGATATGTGTTGGTTTTTCGCTGCACAATATACGGCAATCTTTCGCAACCTTACTGGGTATACCAGAAGTTCGCGTATATCCGTGAGGGTAGTATCTTGATAAGAATGGATTGTTTCTCCGCTGATGTACAGCATAGTAGGATACGCTCAAAGTGTTGCCTGGCTGCGGATAGCGTACAGTGGCCGCTTCGCGGTGCCGCAACGGGAAAAATCCCGGAGGCCTCTTTTGAAAATTTGAATATCTTCGCGGCCGGAGTTTTAACCAATATCTAACGACAAACCATTCCTCTTTTTTATCCATTCCATATCAACCCGTGTAAATCGCGACGACCGTATGTATCGAACTGAAAGCAGGCATTATCATGAAAATGCCACCATTCCTGTACCAGGACTGACTATACCGCTATTATTACGCATTGATTTTCCGGTAAGGAATTCCGCCCGTCCGGCGTACCGGATACGTGTTTCCTGCCTTAGCGTGTAGCCGTTAGGGAAAGATGCCTTGTACCCAGGGAATCCCGGATAAATATATTCTTCTACCAGAGAGACGGACCAGTTTCTTGATAATACACCGATTTGTATGAAAATCCTTCTATCGACCTGTCACAGATGGCCCTGTTTGTTGTGGTGCCTGTTGTTGTTATTGCCGCCGGCCGGTAAGTTGTATGCCGGTCATCACCCAGAAAAGTATCCTGTGGCTGTAGTAAAAGCCACATCGGCAGCGCGTATCGCCGGCACATTGGTGATCAATAACGGCGCCGCCTATACTAACAACGCTACCGTAATATTGAACATCACCGCCAGCAATGCCGGTCCGGGCGCCACGATGGCGTTTTCAAACGACGGCACCACCTTCAGTGCAGCGCAGGCTATTACCGCTTCCGTGAGCTGGAACCTGTCGGCAGGAGATGGACAGAAAACCGTATACCTGCGGTTAAGCGATCCGGCCACCGGTGACCAGGTAGTAGAGAAAGACATCACACTGGATACCCAGGCGCCGTTGGTGACCATCACTATGGGCCCTCCCACGTCTACCACCAGCACCCAGGCGGCGTTTTCCTTTATGCCCAACGAGGCCGCCAGTTTTGAGGCCCGCCTCGATGGCAGCCCTCCCAGTGCTACCACCAGCCCGCTGGTACTCACCGGCATAAGCGTCGGGACCCATGTGCTGGAAATCAGGGCTACCGACCCGGCCGGAAACCAGTCTGCCTGGAAGTCCTATAGCTGGACGGTGGAAACGCTGCCTGTGGTAACAGGAATGGGCGTCCCGGTCAACGGGAATTACAATGCGAGCGCTACGCTCGATTTCACCGTACAGTATGATAAGGAGGTGTGGGTAACAGGCACGCCATATATACCATTAACCGTGGGCACTGCCAGTGTGCGGGCCATGTATACCGGTGGCACGGGCACAAAAGAGCTGAGTTTCAGTTATACAGTGGTGCCCGGAGATGAAGCCACAGACGGGATCTCTACAGGTACGGACATAGTGCTGAACGGCGGTTCTATCCTGAGCGCCGGCGGTGGCAATGCTTCCCTGTCGCTCAACGGCGGCCGCACACTGAGCAGCGTGAGAATACACACGGCCCAACCGTCGGTGGTGCTGTCCGTTGCCCAGAACCAGGTCAACGCACCTTTTACGCTGACGATCACTTTCAGCGAGCCGGTAACAGGGCTGGCGAAAGAAGATATACAGCTATCCAACGGAACGGTGAGCAATCTTATGACGGCGAACAATAATCTCTACGTGGCCACTATCAGCAATTTCAACACCGGACCGATGCAGATTTCACTACCGGCGGGCATGGCGGTGAATGCGTACAATACAGGAAATACCGCGTCCAATATCCTGAACATGGACGCGGATGTGACCAAACCGGTAGTATCCTATGTGGCTGTTCCGCCCAATGATTATTATCATGTGGGCAACTTCCTGAGTTTCGAAGTGGTTTACCTGGAAAACGTGACGGTCAATACAACGTTGGGTAGTCCTTCCCTGGCCATTACCATCGGCTCCACCGTGAGACAGGCGGAATACCGGGGGCTCAGGGCCTCCAACAGGCTGATCTTTGAGTATCCGGTTGCTCCCGGCGATGAAGACATGGACGGCATCACCGTAGATGCCCTGAACCTTAACGACGCTACCATCCGCGACGCGGCTGAGAACGATGCCGATCTAACGCTGAACGGTATCGGAAATACCACGGGCGTCAGGGTGAACACAACCCCTGTCTCCTGTGTGCTTTCTACCGCCAAAACAGCTTTCAATAAACCCTTCCTCCTGACGCTCAGCTTCAGTGAACCCATCGTAGGACTGACCGTGTCGGACCTGAATGTTTTGAATACCACTGTTAGTAGCCTGGCGACCGTCAACGACAGCACTTTCACCATGATGCTTGCGCCGACAAGAGAGGAGGTATATCCTGTGTATGTACCGTCCGGGGCAGTGCAGCAGAAAGTAGGAGGGAATATTAATTTCCGGTCGAATACGCTGAATTTTACCTGGGACGTAACGCCGCCGAAGGTGAGCAGCGTGGCGGTACCTTCCGGTGGCTACTATGGTACGGGGAAACCGCTGGACTTCTATGTAACCATGGACGAGCCGGTAATACTAACGGATAGGCCTACACTACCGGTCATCATCGGTAGTAAAACTGTACTGGCAGACTATATCAGTAATACTTCCGGGACGGTATTCCTTTTCAGGTATATCCCCCGGAACGGGGATGCGGACCTGGACGGAATTGCCGTGGGCAGCGGACTTAGCCTGAATAACGGGAACCTGCAGGACGCTGCCGGTAACGACGCACTGCCGGCCTTGCAAAATGTGGGCAATACCTCGCAGGTGTTCGTGCATACCGTCGTTCCTTCGGTGACGCTGAGCACTACGGCCGTATCACCGCTGAACCAGGAGTTTACTATCACCGCTACCTTCTCCGAAAAGGTAGACGGGCTGCTGGCGTCGGCATTTAACGTTACAAAAGCGGACATCAGTAACCTGCAAACTGCGGATAACATCACCTATACTGCGCTGATAAGGCCCCGGGAGAGCGGTACTGTCAGCATTTCCCTGCCGGCAGGTGCGGCTACGAATGTAGCCGGTACTGGCAACGGTGCTTCCAATACGCTGAATATAACTTATGACAACACCCCGGCGGAGGTGATCCGCATGGATGTGCCCTCCGCCGGGGTGTATGCTGCCGGCAGTGTCATGAATTTTATGGTGTGGTTCAACGAGCCTGTCAACATAACAGGGGCGCCGAGCCTGGCCCTGACCATCGGTAATAAGGTGGTGCAGGCCCGCCATGTGGGTACAGTGGGGGACCGCGTCTTCTTCACTTACCTGGTGATGCAGGGAGATATGGATGCTGACGGCATCACCCTGGATAATACCATTCAACTGAATAGCGGCACCATTAAAGATGCTGCCGGTAATAATGCAGACCTGACGTTGCGGTCCATCCCTTCTTTGACGGAGGTGCTTGTCAATACCGCTACGCCCGCAGTGATTTTGTCCACCGGCGCCACTTCTCCGGTCAACAGCGCTTTTACCATCACCGCTACTTTCAGCGAAGCTGTTACCGGCCTTACCGGAACGTCTTTCCAGGTAACCAATGGTACGCTTTCCAACCTGGTAACGGCCGATAACCGCACGTATACAGCAACCATCACTCCGTCGATTGACGGCGCCGTTGCTGTCACGCTGCCGGCAGGTGTTGTTAAGAACAATGCCAACAACGGTAATACGGCATCCAATACCCTCACGCTGGCCTATGATGCTACGAAGCCGGATATCACCAGTGTCTCTGTTCCTGGTAATGGCTATTACAAAGCCGGTATGCCATTGCGCTTTCTTGTAAACCTGTCGGAACGGGGATTCATAACCGGTATGCCCGCTATTCCCCTGATCATCGGTGCAGAGACGGTACAGGCAACCTATACCAGCGGTTCCGGTACCAATGCCCTCACATTTGAGTATGTAGTAAGGAATGGTGATAATGACATGGACGGGATTAGTCTGGGAGCCGCCCTTCAGCTGAATGGCGGTACGGTGAAAGATGAGGCCGGCAACAGCGCGCTCCTGGGTTTCAACAATGTGGGCAGTACCAGCCAGGTGTTTGTGAACACCCAACAACCCAGCGTGACAATCAGCACCACCGCAACAAGCCCCGTTAACCAGGCGTTCTTGCTGAAAATTGCTTTTAGTGAGGCTGTTACCGGCTTTGCTGAAAGTAATATTGATGTCATTAACGGGAGTGCCAGCCAGTTGTCCACCAGTGATAACATTACCTATACAGCATTGATCACGCCTTTAGATGGTGCACTGACCATTATGGTCCCTGCCGGTATTGCCCGGAGCGTAGCCGGCAACGCCAACATGGAATCCAATATACTCAACCTGCACGCTGATATGACCGCACCGGTGGTGACCAGCGTCGGTGTCCCGGCTCCGGGTTACTATAAAACAGGTCAGCAACTGAAGTTCGTCTTACATATGTCAGAACCGGTGACGGCCAATGCCGCCGCGCAGATAATCGTTTTCATCGGCACTGCGGCAGTGCCAGCCACACTTACCGGTGGTATGGGAACTGTTGCACTGGAATTCAGCTGTACGGTCCAGGACGGCCTCATGGATATGGACGGTATCGCCCTGGGAGCAGTTCTTAGCGGTACGGTGATTGACATGGCTGGTAATGCAGCCGATAGAACACTGAACAATATCGGCAACACCAGCGGCGTGTTTGTCAATACACAACATCCAACGGTTTCCGTTACCACTACCGCTGTCAGCCCTGTCCGGCAATCCTTCCCGGTGACGATCACTTTCAGCGAGGCGGTCAACGGGTTCGCAACCAGTGGTGTCCGCGTTACCAACGGAACTGCCGGCACGTTGCAAACCACAGATAACATTACTTATACAACAACTATAACGCCTGCGGCTGATGGTGCCGTAACGGTGCAGGTGCCCGCCGGTGCGGCGGTCAATGTGGGCCGGAACGACAACATAGCGTCCAATACGCTCAGCCTCCAGGCAAAAATAACAGCGCCGGTAGTCACCCGCGTAAGCGTCCCTGCTAACGGTTATTACACCACCGGGCAGTCACTGGATTTCAAAGTGGCGATGTCCGAACTGGTGAATGTAACAGGCGCACCTTCTCTGACATTGACTGTCGGTACCAAAACGGTACAGGCAATTTACACCGGCGGCACGGGAACGGATACACTGCAGTTCGGCTATACCGTTCAGAACGGCGACATGGATATGAACGGCATCGCTTTGGGCACGGCCATTCAGCCTAATAGCGGTACGCTGAAAGACGCAACCGGCAATGATGCTAATCTGACATTAAATAACACAGGTAACACCAGCGGCGTGTTTGTCAACACACAGCGTCCGTCTGTGGTCATCAGTACCACTGCTGCCAGCCCTGTCCGGCAGCCTTTCCCGATGACCGTCACTTTCAGTGAGGAAGTCAGCGGATTTGCTGCCAACGGCATTACCACCAGCAACGCCGTAATCAGTCAACTGCAAACCACCGATAATATTACCTATACTGTTTTAGTGACGCCTTCGGCAGATGGTGCAGTCATTCTTTTTGTGCCTGCGGGCATAGCGCGGAGCATAGCAGGCAACGACAACCAGGCTTCCAATACGCTCATGCTTACCGCAGATGTAACAGCGCCTGTGGTCACCCGTGTAAACGTTCCCGCCAACGGTTATTATAAAGCAGGCCAGTCACTGGATTTCAAAGTGGCCATGTCTGAACAGGTGGAGGTAACAGGCGCACCCTCTCTGACATTGACTGTCGGTACCAAAGCGGTACAGGCAATTTACACCGGTGGCACGGGAACGGATACACTGCAGTTCCGCTATACCGTTCAGCAGGGGGATATGGATGCTGACGGCATCAGTGTGGCTAATGTCATCGCACTGAATGGCGGCGCCCTGAAAGACGCCGCTGGCAACAATGCGGCGCCGGCGCTGCACCAGATGCCTGCCACCAACGGGATACTGGTGAAAACAAACCGCCCGGCCGTCACGCTGTCTTCCACCAGCTCCGGCCGTATCAACAGGCCGTTTACCGCGGACCTGGCTTTTACAGACCCTGTTCCCGGCCTTACTGTTGCGGCTTTACAGGTACGCAACGGCGTGGCCGGCCAGCTGCAAACAACGGATAATATTCATTATACGGTACTGATCACCCCGGCGGCGGATGGCAACGTCACCGTGCAACTGCCTGCAGACGTGGTTTCCGACAATGCGGGCAACGGCAACCTCGCCTCTAACCAGCTTAGCCTGCAATACGACGCAACGGCGCCCGTTATTGGTCAGCACTCGTTCGATGTCTACGATAACAGTCCTGCCGGCACCGTCGTAGGGCAACTACGGGGTACTGATGCAGCCGGTCCGGTACAGGACTGGACACTGGCAGCAGACGGCTCCGGTGGTGCACTGGCCCTCGCTGCCGACGGCCGCATCACCGTAAAAGACAATGCACTGCTGCGGGCTGTGGCGGGTAAAGCCGTCATCCTGCAGGTAACGGCCAGCGACGGCCTTAATACCAGTGCAGCCGTTCCTGTTACCGTAAATGTCCGCGTCTCTTATGTCAACAAACAACCGGTGATGGACCCCGTGGCGGATGTATATCTCTGCGCCACCACCGGAGCACAAACGATACAACTCACCGGCGTATCGCCCGTGGAGCCTGACCAGCATTATACGATCAGCCTGGCGTCCAGCCAGCCTTACTTCGACGTGCTCCAGGCGGATGTGGTCACCAACACCATCCGTTACCAGCTGAAACCTGGTATCGGCAGCGGCTCCGCAGCCATTATCATCACCATGAAAGATGACGGCGGCACAGACAACGGCGGTAAAGACACCTACAGCCAGACGTTCTACCTGACGGTCAACCCGCTGCCCGGTGTCAGCATCAGCAGCGATAAAGGCGGTACCATTTCCAAAGGTGATATCGTTACGCTGACGGCAACAGGCGCCGCAGCCTATAGCTGGAAACCCGCCGGCGGCACCAGCGGAAGCCTGCAGGAGCCTACGCTGACGGTAAAACCGGCGGCTGACGCCACCTACCAGGTGACAGGCACCAGCGCCGCGGGTTGCAGCGCCATCGCCACTATTACCATCCGCGTAACAGACGACTACAAGCTGGACGCTACTAACCTGCTCACGCCCAACGGCGACGGTAAAAACGACCGCTGGATCATCCGTAACCTGGACAGTTATCCGGACAACGAAGTGAAAATATTCGACCGCGCAGGCAGATTGGTATACCAGCGCCGTAACTATAGCAACGACTGGGACGGCACGCTGAACGGGCACCCGCTGGCAGAAGGCACCTATTATTATGTGCTCACCGTCAACGGTACCTCCCGCGTATGGAAAGGATTTATCACTATTATCCGGAACGATCAATAGCCACAAGATGTCTTATCAATATCATTACATGAAAAGCATGTTATCAACCCTGACAAAGCGCCTCGCCCTGCTGCTGTTACTGACAGCGGCAGGCAGCGCCTCGGCGCAATCGCTCAGCGACGCGCCGGCCCTGCTGGAGCCTTCCGGCACACAGTTTTTTCAAAATCAGTACCTGGCCAATGCCGCCATGGCAGGCATTGATACGGGGCTGCATGTAAACCTGGCCTATCGCCGGCAATGGAAACAGCTCAACGGCGCCCCCGAAACCCGTTTCCTGACGGTAGACGGCGCGCTGGGCAAAAGAGTAGGAGCGGGCCTGAACGTCTTCAACGACGTGGCAGGACTCATTAACCGTACCCGCGTAGCGATGAGTTATGCGTATCATTTACCGGTAGGGACCAGGGGGCAACAACTGCATTTTGGGCTTTCACTGGCGCTCAACTTCCAGCGGCTGGACGTTTCCCATGTCAACGGCGACCCTAACGACCCTTCGCTGGGCGCTTTCAACCGCCGGGACAACTACTTCGAAGGCGAATACGGGATGGCCTATACGACAGGGGCACTGACCGTGCAGGCAGCGCTACCCAATGTCAGAAGC
This sequence comes from uncultured Chitinophaga sp., assembly GCF_946479755.1. The sequence goes on from NZ_CAMLHC010000017.1 coordinate 41,706, forward strand.
CTCGTTACGGGAGACAATAAAACCGTGGACGGCGGTACCATCTTCTACTCAGCAGCCGAATATAAATTCGGGTTTGACGGCGCGCTGGAAAGCCTGACACCAAAAGTCAGCTTCCGGGGCGTGCGCGGTTATGATAACATAATTGATGTAGGGGTAAACGCCGTTTTCCTGGACAACCTGTTAAACGTTATGGCGCTGTATCACACCTCCAAAAGCCTGACTGCCGGCTTTGGAGTAAACATCAGCAATACCGTGATGATACAGGCCCTTTATCATGCGCAAACCGGAGGTTACAACAATCCTAACAACGGCGCTTACGAAATAGGTGCTTCCGTACATCTGTTTAAATAAACGGATGGTGTGCCATCCGCAGTAAAAGCTCCGCTGTCAGCGGGGCTTTTTTTGTATGATATTGGTGAGCACATCTAGCAGGATATCAATCACTGTATTGGTATAAAAATACCGGACGGCAATAGGATCTTCCGTTCCTGGTGGCGGGGTTATCCGTGCTGATTTCATTTCCTGTCCGTCGGCCGCAATGCTGTAATAGCAGTACAACTCCGTGATGCCTTGCTCCGGCACCGTAGAGGCGTAGCCGGTAATACCTATTCCCCAATGTGATGAAAAAAAGGAACAACAGTTTTCCGATAAGGTGCGGGCGGTTTCGGCAGACACGCAGTTGCACTGTTGCCCGTGGATAGGATCAAGATGCAGATGCCGTGCTTTCTGTCCGAGATTATACGTTGTAATGCCGCCCTGAAAGAATTCCGAGGCTTTGTCGGCCGAGGAAAACGCGACCTGTAACATGCCGGCGGTAACGCTTTCCGCCACCGCAAGGGTCTGCTGACGGTTCATCAGGATCGTCCTGATGCGGTTAATGGTGTCGAGATTCATAGTGTCCATAATGAAGGTTCTTTTCTAATCCCGTGCCAGTGTTTGGCACGGGGTTTAGAGCGGGTGCCGCTTCCTTTATCTGGTCGCAGTTCCAGGATACGCCCCGGAAAATGGAAGCAGGTATCAGGCAGCTGTATACTACGCCGCAGCCGCTGGCGGCAGATCATGCCGCCCAGTGTTACACCGCCTTTATCCGTTATCCTGATTTTATGGACAACTTCCTGGCAAAAGAGTCCACCTGTCACCCGAGTGACAATATCGGGATACTGCTGGCGGCATGCCACCTGGAAGAGATCTCCGGCGAAACATTTTTATCCGCTATGGCCACGGCCTATGCGGTGGAATGTGTGCTCACACAACATTATCCGGTGATGATTGCCGGGTTCGACCATACGGCGTTACTGGCATTCTCAGCCACGGCGGGGGCGGGCCGGCTGATGGGCCTGTCTGCCAAAGCACTGACCTATGCGTTGGGGATAGCAGGCTGTAACATCAATCCCATTGTCACCTCGCGGGCGTCTTATACCACCGAATGGAAGGGGCTGGCTTCTTCGCTGGTGAACGCTGACTGTATGAACCTGGTGATGATGGCAAAAAACGGGATCAGTGGCCCGCAGGAGCTGTTCGAAATACCGGAAAAAGGATATAATGCTGTGCATCAGCAAAAGCTTGAACATGAATGGAGCGCGGAAGATTTTCAATTACTGTCCCGCTGTATATTGAAGACGTATAACGCGGAAGTACACACGCAGTCGGTGCTGGAACTGATACAGGAAATGGCCGAAGCGCACCAGCTGCGGGCGGCGGAGATCACGGAAGTAAATATCACCACCTTCCTCACGGCGTATCATATTGTGGGTAATGGCGAATACGGTGACAGAACGAAAGTCTTCACCAAAGAACAGGCAGACCATAGCCTGCCTTACCTGGCCGCTGTTGTGTTGCTGGACAGGCAGGTGTATCCGCCACAGCTGACAGAAGAGCGAATAGCGCAGGAAGATGTACAATCGTTATTACAGAAAGTGAAAATACATACCGGTTTTCCGCTGCATAAGCCGGTGAAGGTGGCTGGTATCCTAGATCCTTATACGGCGGCCTACCCGGACAAGGTACGTTGTAAAGTAGAGATCACCACGATCAGCGGAGAGCAGTTTACCGGGGAGAAAGAGGACTATAAAGGATTTTTTACCCGTCCGCTGACATTTGAGGAAGTGAAAGAGAAAATGATACGGTTGAACAAACCTTATATTTCCGAAGAGAAGATCAGTGCAGTATGTGATTTGATTGAAAAACTTGAAAGCCATACTGCCAACGAGTTGCTGGCGGCTATGTTGCAGCGCGATGTTTAATATATAAGCCCCGGGCTGAAAGCCCGGGGCTTATATATTTCGCGGGTACTATAATTTATCGATCCACGATTTCACCTCTTCTTTTGTTTTGCCTGTTTTCTGCTGGATGCGCCCCAGCAGCTCGTCTTCCTTGCCTTCCACATAGAGCAGGTCGTCGTCCGTAAGATCTGCATATTGTTGTTTGATCTTACCTTTTAATTCATTCCAGTTGCCTTTTACCTTCAGGATAAAGCTGTTGTTTTGAGTGTCCATAGTAAACAGTTTTTGGGTGAATAATATTTTACGGAGGATATCTTCCAAATATTAATCCACTATTCCTGTGGCTGTTTTCGCGGGTTTTGGATGCTGAAAGCGAGGAAAAACATCCCCGTCCGCGGTCATCTGTAGACATTCTGCTTATCCTTGTCCGCGGTCTGAGCCGGACAGAAACGAGGCTTTGTCCAATACCGCCACGGTATGCCGGCAGATACAGATGAGGCGTTGCTGGTCGTCGGTAATCCTTATTTCCCAGATGTGGCTGCGGCGGCCCAGGTGTATGGGCGTGGCGGTGCCGTGCACATATCCTTCGCGGGCGCTGCGGACATGGTTGGCATTGATTTCCATGCCTACGCAAATATCGGTGGCGGGGTTGATCACGAGGGTGGAGGCGATGCTGCCCACTGTTTCAGCGAGGGCTACGGAGGCGCCGCCGTGGAGGATGCCGTAAGTCTGCACAGTGCGGTGGTCAACAGGCATGCGTATACGCAGATAATTGTCGCCGATGCCGGTGAATTCCATACCGAGATGTTCATTCATCGTAGATTTTCCTTTCTCATTCAGTTCCGCGATAGTAACGGTCGTATGCCAGATGTTTGTTGCGTTCATGGGTGAAATATCTTTTTTTGCAAAGAGGGAATATAGTAATTTAGTTGGTTATATAACTACTCACCACATGAAATCCGCTAAACTGCTTTTCGCGACAGGCGCCGCGCTGTGCCTGTCTCTTCAGATGTATGCCCAACACACTACTGCCAACGTGATAAAGGAATGGCAGCGGGCGAAAGATTACACCAAACAATACCTGGATGCGATGCCTGATTCCGCCTATGGGTTAAAGCCTACGCCGGAAATGCGTTCGTTTGCCGACCAGATGTTGCACCTTACGGAAGACAACTACCTGTTTGCTGCACTGGCCTCGGGAGCTACGCCTCCTTATAAACCGGGAGAACTGGAGAAAGTGCCTGACAAATCCAAACAGGGGGTGACCAAGACAGTGCTGGAGGGTTACGACTATGTAATTGGTAAAGTGAAAAGCATGACAGACGCGCAGCTGGCGGAGCAGATCAAACTGTGGGGCCGTTTTGATATGAGCCGTGAAACGGCGCTGGGCAAAGGCTTTGAGCATCAGACGCATCATCGTGGCCAGACCACCGTGTATATCCGTCTTGCAGGCGCTAAACCACCACAGGAAAAACTGTTCTAAAGCAGGCTGGGGAGAACCGCTTTTTTTTGCCAGCGGGAAATACAGTAATTTAGCGGCCTACATAACTCCACCAATTATGAAACCTCTCAAATTACTTCTCGCCACCGGCATCGCCGTATGCCTGTCGCTGCAAATGTATGCGCAGCAAATCAACGCTAAAATGATCAAAGACTGGGAAAGGGCAAAGGAATACACCAAAGAGTACCTGGATGCAATGCCTGAAGGCTCTTATGGCCTGAAACCAACACCGGAAATGCGTTCGTTTGCCGGGCAGATGTTGCACCTTGCAGAAGCCAATTTCGGATTTGCCACTTTCGCCAGCGGCGGCACCCTGAAGGGAAAACCGGGCGACCTGGAGAAGTCCGGCGACACGGCCAAACAATCGGTGACCAAAACCGTGATGGACAGCTACGACTTTGTCATTGACAAACTCAAAAACATGAAAGACGCGCAAATGCCGGAGCCGATCAAACTCTTCGGCCGCTTTGACATGAGCCGCGAGGCAGCCTTTGAAAAAGCGTTCGAACACCAGACGCACCATCGTGGCCAGACCACCGTGTACATCCGGCTGGCCGGCGCTAAACCGCCACAGGAAAAGCTTTTCTAAGCCGGACTATCCGGTTTGTATCAATTGGACGCAGGGGATGCGGGTGGATAGTTGTTACTTTGTCTGAGACAAATGCCATCACTATGAACTTTTCAATACAGCCGCAGCTGGAAAACGAACGGGCCGTCCTCTATCCCCTGCAACAAAACGATTTTGAAGCGTTGTATGAAGTGGCGTCCGATCCGCTGGTATGGGAACAACATCCCAACAAAACCCGCTGGCAACGGCCGGTATTTGAGACCTACTTCGACGGCGCCATGAAAAGCGGCGGCGCTTTCCGCATCGTGGACAAGGCCACCGGCAGAACAGCCGGCAGCAGCCGTTTCTACGATTACAATCCGGAGGAAAACAGTATCCTGATCGGTTATACGTTTTATGCCCGCGAATGCTGGGGCACCGGGCTGAATCCTTCTGTAAAAGACCTGATGCTGTCGTATATTTTTCAATACGTAAACAAGGTCATCTTCCATGTGGGCGCTGTCAATACCCGCTCCCAGATAGCCATTACCCGGCTGGGCGCCCGTAAAGTGAAGGAAGAGGAAGTGGCTTACTTCGGTGAACCTTCCCGCCTGAATTGTATTTATGAAATTAATAAGGCAGACTGGCCGGCGCTGCATGCCTGATGCTACCGGTCTGCCACTTTTTGCTCCACTCTTATCTGCCGCATTCCTTTGCCGTAAAATTTTTTCATCATACGGTTCATATGGCTGCTGTCTGTAAACCCCAGCTCCAGCGCAATATCCTGTAATGCCACGTCGGTATACAGTGCACGGGATTCGGCAATCCGCAGCCGCAGCTTCATCACATAATCCTGGAAACGTTCGTTGGCATTACGCCGGAAATATTCGCTGAAATAGGTTTCCGCGATATGAAAGCGTTGTGCCAGGGAGGGCACGGAAAGCTTTTCCACATCCATAATATTAAAACTGATGAAGTTGATCAGGTCCGCGAAGCGGGAGTCGGTGAACCGGTGCCCGTTAAGTCTTTTCTTCTGTATGTTGCGGCAGATCACGGCCAGCACGGATACCAGCGTGTTTTGTATGATAAAGTAAGAACAGATGTCTTTCCGTTGATATTCCTGGAGAATAATATCCAGCAGGCTTTTCAGCTGCGCTTTGTCGGCCGGGTCTTCCACCAGTTCCCCCGGATGATAGTCATGATGCCCGAAAATAAAGTTCAGCCGGCTGAACCAGCCGCTGTAGTCGATCACGTCATTGGGGCCGGGGATGAAATAGCTGCCCGTAAACCGTACAAAGAGAAACCGTGTCCGTTCCTTTACATCATAATAATGACATTTGGCCGCCGGTAAAAGAAAAATACCGTTTGATGCATAGGGGTACTGCATGTGGTTCACCGCCTGGTAGCCCGATCCGTCCAGCACGTACACCAGCTCAAAGAAATTGCTCTTACGGCTTCTTTCCTTCCATTCATCGTATTCCGCGATCTCCACGGCAAAGGAGTTGTGTAAAAAGTCCATGTTATAAAATTACGGGAAAGGAGCATGTGAAAATATACTATCCCGGAATTATACTGTTTTCTCCCCGGAGCGTACCGGCCTTTGCCATCGCGCCGGATGACCTTTGCGGGGTAATCATCAAAATAAAAACAAATGAAAGCAGTACAATTAACCGCCTTCGGCGCGGACCACCTGGTGATCGCCGACATACCTACGCCCTCCCTCAAAGCCAATGAAGTATTGGTACATATCAAAGCGGTGTCCTTAAATTATCTCGACCTGGTCCTGCTGAACGGTACTTTCGAAAGAGACGTAGACTTCCCTTATATCCCGGCATCAGACGGCGCCGGCGTGGTGGCGGCCGTAGGTACGGAGGTGACCCGCTGGAAACCCGGCGACAGGGTGGCGGTGCAGTATGTGCAAAACTGGACCAAAGGCCCTATTGACGCGGAAAGCAATAAAGTACGGGTGGCCTGGCAGACACCCGGTGTGCTGTCGGAGTACACCGCTATTCCCGAACACGGGCTGGTGAAGATGCCGGAAAACCTGAGCTTCGAGGAAGCCGCCACATTGCCTATCGCCGCCGTTACGGCCTGGTACGGCCTGATAGAGCAGGCTGGCCTGCGGCCGGGGCAAACGGTGATCACACAGGGCACCGGCGGCGTTTCGCTGTTCGCCTTGCAGATCGCCAAAGCTGCCGGCGCACGGGTGATTGCCACCACCAGCAACAAAGAGAAAGCGACCCGGCTTGAAGCCCTTGGAGCGGACGCCGTCATCAACTACCGGCAGTATCCCGAATGGCACGAGCAGGTGAAGGCGCTCACCGGCGGGGCAGGTGCGGACATTACGCTGGACGTGGCCGGAGCGGCTACCATCGCACAGTCGTTGCAGGCCGTGCGGGAGAATGGTTTTGTAGGCACGGCGGGATTTATCACCGGGCCGGAGCTGCCGTTGAACATTCATCAGCATCGTATCAACCTGAATTTCCTGCGGATACAGGGGCTGGCGGTAGGCAGCGCGGAGAGCTTTGAGGCGCTGAACAGGGCGATAGAAGTCAATGACATCCATCCGGTGATAGACAGCGTGTTCACCATGGAGCAGGCGAAGGAGGCCTATCTGCGGCTGGAATCCGGTCAGCATACAGGCAAGATCGTGATCACCGTTCCATAACAAAAAGAAAGGGCTGCCGGCAATGGATGCGGCAGCCCTTTGAAATGTATAACGGATGGTTATTTGCTTGTCTTGCTGACACTCACATCATCGAGGATGATATCCTGCTGACCGGTATTTTTAAAGTAAACACGCACGGTTTTCATATTGTTACTGTATTCTTTACCGGTCTGAAAATAAAGCTGCTGGCGGGTGAAACTGGCTTTACCGCTTTGTGTCTGCGCCGCCGCCTGCTGAAGGTCGCCGGTGACCAGCTTCATATTGGCTACTGCGGCGTGCAGCGGGCTGTTACCTTTCTGCCAGTAGGTCAACTGGTAGTTGCTGTCATTATCCAGGTAGACATATTGTTCCATTTCCTGGCCGGGTTTCAGCAGCAGGCCATGGCTGCCACTGCGGCCGGTGGTCAGTGTGCCGTTGCCTTCCCAGGGCAGCAGGCTGTTGTTGGCTTCAAAGCCGGGATTGGGCAGTTCGTTGTTGCCGTCCAGCGGCCATTGGTAGCCACGGATATAGTCCACTTCCATGCTTACGGAACCGCCACCACCATAGGAGCCCAGGAACACGTTCATCACGTGGTTGGGGGAGTAGATCTGGTGTTTGTCGCTGTAAGCCTTTATCAGTTGACCGTTGATATAATGTTTGATGCTGTTGGGCGTCCAGAGGATGCCGTGGGTTACCCACTGGTCTTTGTGCTCAAATCCTTTGGCGATGTGGGTATTGAGGTTGTGTACGAACTTTCCTTTTTCATCCACATGGCCATGCAATACAAACTGCGCGTCGATGTTTTCAAATACGTCGATCTCGAACACCTGTCCTTTCGGGCGGATGCCGGTAACGCCGTCAAGCGTGGTGCCTTCCTGCAAGTAGTATTTCAGGTCCGGACCGGGAGAGTCAAACCAGTAGGCGGTGTTCAGTCCTTGTGGTTTGCCGGTGAAGCTGCGTTTCACCCTTACCTCATAGTATCCGCCGCGGCTGTTGTCCAGCAGGTTTTCGTTGGTGCGCCAGTCGTACGTCTGGATGGAAGAGATCTTCCGGCCGTTAGGGTAGTATGCTTTTGCCGGCAGGGAGTCGTTGGTGAAAATGTTGATGGTATGACCATTGAGCGTATAGGCGGCTTCAGGAAGCGTACCGTTGCGCATGTTGTCCAGGTTGTCTTTCTTCAGAAAGTCAATATTGGAATAGTAGGTCGTGTGCCATTTGTTGCGGTCCAGCAGCGAGTCGTTGAATTCATCGTGCCAGTAGAGTGCCATGCCATCGGGAACGGCGGCGGAGCTGGAGATGTCCAGCTGACGGGCTTCTGTGGTATCCAGCGACCACTGTGTGGTGGTGAGGACGGCGCTGGTGAGCGCTTTGCTGTGTTGCCGTGCGTCGAAGGCTTCCACCCATACATGATAACGGGTGTTGCCTTTCACCTGCTGAATATAATAGCGGGTGCTGTTGGCCGGCAGTGTGGCAGATGGGGTGGCCGGCTTTCGGTTATTGTCCGACCAGTACAGGTGGTAGCCTGTTTCGCCGGAGGTTTTATCCTCCCAGTCAACCCTGATCCAGCTGCGGGTGCCCGTCAGCCGGAGATTTGCAGGCGCGGATATATCCTGCGCCTGCAAACCGGTTGATGTTAAAAACAATAAATAAAACAATCGCTTCATGGTCCTTAATTATATCCTTCGTTTTGTTTGATGACACCGCCGCTTTGAGTGACTACCAGTCTTGGTAAAGGCAGCAGCACTTTGTAAGGCTGTGCGGTGGTGGAGCCATCGTTGACAGCTCGCTGGATATAGAGGTTCCAGCGGATCAGATCATCTTTTCTCCAGCCTTCGCCCCACAGTTCAAACAGGCGTTCGTCCTGTATTCTGGCGAGGAACTGGGTTTTGGAGAGACCGATGGGCAGGTCTGCCAGCCCGGCTCTTCTCCGTACGGCGTTGATGGCATCGTACGCCTGTTGGTTAGGCGCGCCGTTAGCCTCGTTGATGCTCTCTGCCAGCATCAGCAGCACATCGGCATAGCGATATACCGGGAAGTCGATCGCGCTGTTCTGTGAGTTGGCGCGGGATGGATCAGGAGCGAATTTCACGGGGATAGCGCCCAGTTGTCCGTCGGTCCTGGCGTTTTTATAGATGACTTTTCCACTGGGGTCTTTCCCTACAGGATAGGACTCCAGCAGTACTTTCAGTCTTTTATCTTTTTTGTCGAATTTATCGTAGCTGGACCAGGGCATTTTATAGCCGCCCCATGCTGTCAGCGGGATGTCGGTCGAATCTTTATAATCGGAGGGCAGCGCGTGTGCCAGCCACATGTTGGTGTACTGGTCGCCGCCGGTAGAAGAGCATACGATGGCGAGGATCATCTCCGGCGAGTTGCCGCCTTTGCTGGCGGTGTTGAAATTGTCTTCGTAGTTGCCCATCAGGGAGTAGCCCATCTGTGTCAGTTGCTGACCGGTGGTCACCGCGTCCGCCCATTTTTTCTCATGCATGTACAGTTTCATGAGGCCGGTGAGCGCGGCGGCTTTGGAGAAGCGGCCGTAATCCATGCCGGTGAATTTGTCGGGCAGTACGGCGGCAGCTTCTTTATAGTCCTTTTCGATCTGTGCCACCACCACGTCTTTGGTAGGACGGGGCAGGTAAGGCGAGTTAGGATCGGCGGCTACTTTAGGGTCTGTTACGATGGTGAACGGGCCGTAGTTGAAATACAGCAGCTGTGCGTAGTGGGCTCTCAGTGCTTTCAGTTCAGCGATATACCGTTGTTTCAGTTTGGCTTCGATGTTCAGGTTCTCGAGGTTGCCCAGTGCGATGGCGATACGGGAAATATAAGAAGTATAGTTACCGTAGTTGTGTGTTACCCATTCAAAGTCGGGCGTATAGTTCAGGTTACGCAGCGGTATCCAGTTGCCGCCCCATGAGCAGACGCCTTCGTCGGTGGTCATCATGGCCTGTGTGCGCCAGGCGTAGGTGCCGGCGTCCCATCCGCCCTGCCAGTCACCGCCACCGGCGAGGCCGGTATAAGCGGCGTTGACGGTGGCCACAGCGCCTTCGTTGGTATTCACCACATCGGCGAGGTTGCCGTAGGTGGTATATTTCAGGTCTTTTTCACATGCGCTGAAAGCCGCGAGGCTGCCCAGCAAAACGAGTCGGTGATATATGTTTTTCATGATTGTCCGGTTAAGTGATTAGAAGGATACGTTTACACCAAATACATAACTTTTTACCAGCGGGTAGAAGTTGTCCGGGTCCAGCTCGGGGTCCAGGCCGGGGTATTTAGTGATGGTAAACGGATTCTGAACGTCGAAGGAGAACCTTACACCAGAGAATACTTTTTGTCTTTCTACTACTTTGGCAGGCAGGGTATAACCCAGCGTGATGTTGCGGCAGCGCAGGAAAGAAGCGTCGGAGAGCCAGTAACTGGCTTCGTTCTGGAACTGGGAGTAGGAGCCGTCGGTGAGGGCGGTCGGGAAATCTCCGTTCGGATTTTTGAAAGTCCAGCGGTTGGAAGATACCGGCATAGCGTTGAAACCGAAAGGATTGGTCGTGGTTTCATTGACTCTGCCGCCCAGGTACGGAGACCATTTTTTCTGGATCAGGCCGGAGAAGAAGATGTTCAGGTCAAAATTCTTATAGGAGAACTGGTTGCCGATACCGAAGTTGAAGCGGGGATCACCGTTTGCCAGCAGTGTTTTGTCTGCGGCGGTGATAGCGCCATCGGGCCCTACCACTTTACCGTTGGGATCGAAGCCGTGAATGTCGCTCAGGATAAGACCGCCGGGCAGCATACCTGGCATATAGGCCGGTGCGCCGCCTTTTTCGCCTTTATAGATACCGGTGGACCAGTAACCGTAAATCGGGTTGAACAGGGCGTCTTTGCCGGTAGCGGCTTCCCAGGGTTTCAGGGCGCCGATGGCTGCAGGAGAGCGTTCTTTCCAGTAGCTGAGGTAATGGGAGAAGTTCAGGCTGGTAGACCAGGAGAACCCATTTTCAGACTGGATGTTTTTGCTGTGCAGGGCTATCTCGTAACCGGTGGACCTGGTTTTTCCGGCATTGGTAAATCCTTCCCTGAGCACAAAACCGGTAGGATAGGTGACGCTGGAGATCAGGTTACGGATGTCTTTGCGGAAGTAGTCGAAGGAACCGGAGAGGCGGTTATTAAAGAACGCGAAGTCAACGCCGGCATTCAGTTCTCCGGCTGTTTCCCAGGTGAGGTAAGGGTTTTCGTCGCGGATCATTACCACGCCGGTGTTGACATTACCCTGGCCAAAGTATGGGCTTCTGGAGGCGTCGTATACCCTGTTGGCCGCCGCTCCGAAGTTACTGTTACCTGTTTCACCGTAGCCGGCTCTTACTTTCAGGAAAGAGAGTGGTGTAAAGCCTTTCAGGAAAGTTTCGTCGGAGAGTACCCAGCCGGCAGATACGCCGGGGAAGTAACCCCATTTTTTGTTGGCCGCAAATACGGAGGAGCCATCCCGGCGGATAGATGCCTGTAAGGTGATATTACCTCTGTAGGTATAGATGGCGCGGGCGAAGTAGGAGGCCCAGATGGTTTCTGATTTGCTGGAACCTACGATCGGTTTGATCGCCTGACCGGAGCCGAGGTCATAGTATTTGGACACGTCGGACAGGAAGCCCTGGTTGGAGGCGTTGAAGCCTTCCCAGCCGGATTTCTGGTAGCTGTAACCTGCAACGGCGCTGAGGTTGTGCTGTTCGTTGAACGATTTGTTATAGGCGAGGGTATATTCCAGCAGGGTGGATTTAGCTTCTGACTGGGCGATGCTGGCAGAGCCGTTCACCTGTGCGCCGAGGTAGAATGTCCGGGGCAGGTAGGTGGACCGTTTGGAGTTGGAGTTGTCGTAGCTGAAGCGCACATTGGCTTTCAGGTCCGGGATGATGCTCCATTCTGCAAAAGCGCTGCTGAGCGTGCGGGTGGTGACGGTCTGGTCGGTGATCGTTCCGTAAGACACCGGGTTGGGGATATTAGGATAGTAGGGGCTTACCGGGTAGGTGCCGTTGGGCAGTTGCAGTGGCTGCACCGGCGCCCAGTAGATGGCGGAGGTGATGATACCGCCGTTTTCGTTGGCGCCGCCGGTAAAGGTATTGTTAGCCGTAGAATTGGAGAGGATCATGCTGGCGCCCAGTTTGATTTTGTCGGACACCGCCTGGTCGATGCTTACGCGGCCGTTATAACGTTTGAAGTCAGTGCCGAGGATTACGCCTTTCTGATCGAAGTAGTTGCCGGAAGCGTAGTAGTTGGTTTTGCCGTTACCGCCGGAAACAGCGATGTTGTGCTGTTGGGTATAACCTGCGCGGGTGATGGCATCGGTGGCTTTTTCGTTGTAGCTGCGGGCAGAGTCGATCTGGCCCTGGGAGTAGATGGGTTTGTACGGATCGGTGACAGATGCCGGATCTTTGGTGCCGTAGTAGGGGGCCACTTTATTATCGCGGTACCACATCTCTTCTCTCAGCAGGTTGCGCTGCACCATGTAGTCTGCTGCACCGTATACCGGGTACATTTTGTCTACGTTCTGAATGCCGTAGGAGCCGGTGTATTCTACTTTTGGTTTGCCGTCGATCCCTTTCTTGGTAGTGATGAGCACCACGCCGGCGCCGGCGCGGGCGCCGTAGATAGAGGCGGCGCTGGCGTCTTTCAGGAATTCGATGGACTGGATATCGTTCGGGTTGATGAAGTTCAGCGGGGATTTGTCCACGCCGCCTTCCGCATTTTTACCGTATTTGGTGCCGGTGATGGGCTGTGCGGCGGCGTCCATAACGGGCACACCGTCGATCACGTACAACACGCCGGCGTTGGCGAAGGACGGGTTGCTTCTGATCTGTACTTTGATGCCTGCGCCGGGCTGACCGGTGGTTTGTGTTACCTGTACGCCGGAAGCCTTACCCTGCAGGGCACTCTGGAAGCTGGTGCTGGCGCTGATGTTGAGGTCTTTGCCTTTCACGGTGGTCACGGCGCCGGTGAGGTTCTTTTGTTTTACAGTGCCGTAGCCGATCACTACTACGTCTGACAGCGCGTTGGTAGCGCGTTTCAGGCGGATGTCGAGGGTAGCCTGGCCGGTGTAGGTGATCTCTTGTGTTTCGAAGCCGATGGAACGTACGATCACCACATCGCCTTTCACGAGGTTGAGGGTGAAGCTGCCGTCTACTTTGGTGATGGCGCCTTTCTGGGAGCCTTTCACGGCTACGGTCACAAAAGGCAGGGGCGCGCCGTCGGCGTCGAGGATTTTGCCGGAGACGTCGGTCAGCAGGTTGCCCGTCAGCGTGGTGGCTGCTGCTTTTTTCCGTACGGTGATCTCTTTGCCGTCCATCACGTAGGAGAGGGGCTGGTCTGCAAAAATGACTTTCAGTGCTTCGTTCAGCGGCACGTCGTTGAGGTTGACGTTGACCGGTTTGGCGGCGCTGATATGATCTTTAACGTAGAAGAAGTTGTAGCCTGTCTGGCTTCTTAGTTTTTGGATGACCGTGACAAGGGAAGCGTTTTTCTCAGAAAGGGTCACTTTCTGTGCATTGGCTGCAGCACTGAGGCTGACGAACGCTGTAAGCAATAATGTGGTTGCAATCCGCATGAAAACGAAGATTTTGGAAGGCCGGCAATAGCTCGCCCTGCCTCCTTTGTGAAGAAGGTTTAATATCATACCTTTACGAGGTTTGGTTTTTAATTCAATGTTTGTTTTTCCGTGCGTGAAAAATTGATTTTGATTGAGGCCTTACGACCGAACGTGGAAGTGCTTCCTCACTTTCACGTTTTTTATAAGGCCACTGTTTGTTGGCTTTACTTCATTGGCGTGGATTTAAAGTTCACTGTTAAATAGTTGTTCCCTGACAGTCATCGTTCACAATCGTGGTCAGTATTTGCTTACATATATTTTCTTTTCGTTGATCCTGAATTTCAACAGGCCTGCTTTCTCGATGGTATTTAAGACTTTTGATACGTTTTCAAACCGGGAGATGGTGCCCACCATTTCGTTGGTGGGGATGTCGCCTTCGTAGATGACTTCCACATCGTACCAGCGGGCTATTTTCCGCATCACCTCGTAGATGTTTTCATCGTTGAATTCGAAGTAGCCGTTTTTCCAGGCGACGATACCGTCGGTGTTGACGGGGATGATTTTTACTTCGCCGTTTTTACCGCTGATAGCCTGCTGACCGGGTTTCAGCACCTGCGCGTCGTTGATTTTAACGGCGCCGCGGAGCAGGGTGGTCCTGGCAGACGGTTCATCGGGGTAGTTGTTGACATTGAAGCTGGTGCCAAGCACCTGTATTTGCTGATGGTTGGTGCGTACTTTAAAAGGGTGGGCCGGATCGGCGGCCACTTCAAAGTAGGCTTCACCGTTTACTTCCACGGAGCGTTCCGCCTGATGAGCGAAAGAGGCCGGGAAGGTGAGGGTGGTGGCGGCATTGAGCCATACCCGCGTACCGTCTGACAGGGTGATCTGGTATTGTTCGCCCCGGGCGGTGCTGAGGGTATTGTACTGAACGGCGGTGGCGCCATTGACCGGGCGGTATTCCAGTGAGCCGTCGGCGGATTTGCTGACTTCCGCGCCGTCCTGGTCGGTCAGTTTACCTGCCTGGGTGTCGGAGAGCAGTATTTTCTTCCCGTTGGCCAGCGTGAGCGTAGCAGTGTTCTTGCCTGCCGGCAGGTCTGCCGAAGGTGGCAGGGCGTGGATGGCCACGGGCGCCGGTGGCTGGCTGTTATGCCTGTACCAGAAGAAACCGCCGGCCAGGATGCCTGTGAGTGCCGCGGCCGCTGCGATGCGCCAGGGGAATACCTTCCCCCGGGAGATGCCTGCCTGCCGGTGTATTTTTTCCAGCAGGGCGGTTTCCCGGGCGGACAAGTCGCCGATATCCGGCCGGCCGGCCTGCTGTGCATCGCACCAGGCGCTGTACACCGCCAGTTCTTCATCTGTGGCCGTGTTGGTCGCTATTCGTTCTATAATATCTGCAATGCGTGCTTGGTCCATGGAAAGCCTGTTAGGTGCTTGTTCAATATACTAAGGGACATAAAAAGGGGCTTCCCCCCAAAGGAGGGCAAAAAAAATTATAACAGCAGGAAAGAGAGCATTTTTTTGCCCAGGTCTGACCGGAGTTTTTTCAGGGCGATGGTGATCTGGTTTTCCACCGTTTTTTCGGAGATGCCCAGGCGGGCGGCGATTTCCTTGTTACTGAGGTGTTGTACGCGGCTGAGGTGGAATATCTCGCGGGCGCGCTGGGGGAGTGTTTCGGAGAATTCGGTGATCACCCGTCTCAGTTCTTTTACCTCTATATCTTCTTCTATGCGGGTGATGGTGGGCAGTTCCACATTGGCGGCGAGGATGGCCGCGCGGCGGCGGGAGGTCTGGATGATGCGGGCCAGCCGGTATTTAACGGCGGCCATCAGGTAGCCTTTCAGGGAGGTGACTTCCAGGGTGGAGCGGTGCTCCCACAGCCACACAAATATCTCCTGCACGGCGTCACTGCATTCTTCTTCGTTGTCCAGGATATTCCAGGCGTACTGGTACAGCAGGCGGAAATAGCGGGCATACACCTCGTTAAAGGCCTGTACCTCGCCTTCCTTTAATAAAGGTAGCAATGCTGCATCACTGAACGCGTTATAATCCCTCATATACTAATAAACCTCCGGCAGAGCCCATCGGCCAAATTTGCGTTATTTTTATGAATAGAGCAAACACAGATTGACTGACGGATTTTTTGATGTTGGGGACCAGGGGCCGGACAAACCCGGTGGTAAAAATTGATTTATATTTGCTTTCCTCGATTTCATCCTGAAAAACATCAGCAAAATGGCAAAACAAACAACAGGCGGAGCAGGCATGCAACAGGCCGGATTTGATTTCTTAAAGGCGTTAAAGAAAAATAACAACCGGGAGTGGTTCAACGAACATAAAGACGACTACCTCCGGGAGCTGCAACAGATGGAGACCTTTGCGGACGACCTGCTGGCAGACCTCTCCGTTCATGACGTGATAGAAACGCCTTCCGGCAAAAAAAGCCTTTTCCGTATTTACCGCGATACCCGTTTCTCTTCAGATAAAACACCTTATAAAACCTACTGGGCCGGTGGTTTTAAACGGGCCACCCGGCAGCGTCGCGGCGGTTACTATTTCCAGATAGAGCAGGGTGCCAGCTTTATCGGCGGCGGTTTCTGGGGCCCGGTGGCCGACGATCTCAAAAAGATCCGTGATGACATCGCTTTCGATCCGAACCCGCTGCGTAAGATCCTTAACAGCAAGACCTTTAAATCCACTTTCGGCGCGCTGGAAGGCGAGCAGCTGAAAAAGACGCCCCGCGGCTATGATCCGGAACACGAAGGCGCCGACTTGCTGCGCTACAAGCAGTACCTGCTGATCCGGCGCTTTACCGACGAAGAGGTGATGTCACCGCAGTTCAGAAAAGAAGCCGGAAAAACCTTTGCCGCTATGCGTCCTTTCCTCGACTATATGAGTGAAATTTTGTCTACCGATTCCAACGGATTGTAATCATCAGCATATGCACAATATTGAACCATTAGCGCCGGAGATAGCGCAGCGCGTGCGCGATAGTTTCGGCCGGCAGAAGATGATGGCGCTGTACGGCGCCAGTCTGACCGGTATCGGGAAGGGATATGTGGAAATCAGTATGCCGCCCAGCGAGATCGCCTTGCGCCCGTCGGGCATCTTCCATGGCAGCGCTATCGCGGGCCTGACAGATGTGGTGGCTGGCTATTGCGCGGCCACCATTCCCGCAGAAGACCCTTATTTCGTGACCGTCGAGTTTAAGATCAATTTCCTGAACCAGGCCAAAGGAGAGCTGCTGATCGGCCGGGGGAAGACCATCAAAGCCGGCGCCACGCTCACCATTATACAGACAGACCTCTACACCCGTACCGGCGAGCGCGAAACCCACGTGGCCACCGCGCTGGTCACCATGATGCAGATCAAAAAACGTTAACCATGGAAATCACTACTGTAACCACGTTCCTGCCTTATTACGATAAAATCCGTGAACGCACCAAAAGACTGCTCGCCGTGGTGCCGCCCGATTCGCTGGACTGGGCCTATATGCCGGGCAAGTTCACCATCGGTGATGAAATACGGCATATCGCCGCTATTGAGCGGTATATGTTCGCCGAAACCATCGCCGGTCGCCCCAGCAGTTACGACGGCTGTGGTAAAGAGAAGGCAGACGGCTACGACGCCGTGATGGCGTATTTCGATGAAAAGCATGAAGAGTCGATGGCTATCTTCCGCGCGCTGAGCGATGAAGACCTGCAGCGGAAATGTACTACGCCCGGCAATGCTACCATGCCCGTCTGGAAATGGATGCGCGCCATGGTAGAACATGAAATCCATCACCGCGCACAGTTGTATATCTACCTGAATATGATCGGTGTAAAAACTCCGCCGATGTTTGGATTGAGTGCGGAGGAAGTGGCGGGGTATGGTAAGGGAAAGCCGTAAAAATTAATACAGAACGATTTTCGGAAAATTTTATGTTTGAGTTGACAGAGGAGAGGTAGTATCAGTGGTATCACATTTTGTGATACCATATCAAAATAATTTTTAGGTCCAGGTACCGAATACCTTACTGATAAACCTATGTTATTAGAGACGTTTATCCTCGATATAAAGAAAAACTTTGATCCCGAGGAAATCGAGATCAAAATTTCTTCTTTACATATAGATGCCGACCAGCCGTTTCTGGATTTGTGGGTTAAGCTCGACGATGAAGAGGTTAGATCAGAAAACGTCATCATAGACGTCGTTGGATACAAGGAACTCAAACTACAAAAGGATGTATTTTCGGATATCGATGTGGTCAATGATCATCCTTTGCTCTGGAAATACAACGATCTCAACTCATCATTGTATTTTAACGAGGTCGCAAAAGATCCGTACCGGCTTTTTTGGAAGTTGCATCGGGCTCACCGGGGTATCTATGGTGATTTGTTACCGCCAGAAACTTATTGGAACACTGTTTTCCTGGAGCGGGACGGCTTTTTGCCACCGTTCGGGTTATTTGCAAGCGGGCCTCAGAAATTGATGAATGCATATGCCAGGTGTTTCGAAGAGGAGAGTGTCCGTTGTTCGCAAACAGCAGCCTCCATGCCAGTGTTTTGGAATGGAACAGCGCATGTGGAAGGCTTTCAGGCCCTTAAAATCCTTTTTTGGGGCAATTCTTTTATTATTGCGAAGGACTTTGTCCTGAGGAAACGCCTCGTTGTTTAATATTGCGAGAAAACAGATAAAGTTCCACTGAATGAAGGGTGTAATGCCGGTGACCGGGAGATTTTGCAGGAATGAACTATTTTTCTATCTTGTGCAGCATTGGTTGTTACAAAAGAAACATTGACTATGTAGCAAAAATATTGGATGTTGCCCAACAATTCCTCCTATCCGGAATGCATTCCTTACCTATGGTGACGCTCCCCTGATAGATTGTTCCTTGTCCAATAGCTGTTTAATTAACTTATCTCTGTTATTTGCTGTGCCTAAAGAGAGGAGTGGCCAGATGTAGCAACAAGGATAGAAAAGTTCTGAAATATCAACCGCCGGTTACATCATGAAAAGTTGTTACCCAAATAGAAGACCTATGAGAGAAAGAAATTGGTTCAGATTATTGCACGTTACATTATTGATTTCAGCCTTAGGCTTGGCCAGCCAGGTAGCTCAGGCGCAGCAACCAGGTGGCCCCGGACTTCCAGTCGCTACGCCGGTGGCTTTACCAGCCGCCTACACGTCACCATCCATAAACTATATCCGCACGTGGGAACCGTCTATGCCCACTACAGATCCGGCTGCGGTGATCGCTGAGAGCCGGACGGTAAAAGAAGTGAAGCAGGGTACGCAGTATTTTGACGGTCTTGGCCGGCCGTTGCAGACAGTGGCCAAAGGGATGGGCGATTCCGCCAGGGATATTGTAACCCCGGTCGTATACGACGCTTTTGGAAGGGAGCAATATAAGTATCTGCCTTATATGCACACTACCGGGGATGGCAAATTCAAAACATCTCCCTTTAGCGCACAACAACAGTTTTATCAGAATTCCGGCAGGTATCCGGGAGAGAAAATATATTATAGTCAGACCGAATTTGAGGCGTCTCCGTTAAACAGAGTGATGAAAACCTACGCCCCCGGCAACAGCTGGGCTACCCGTCCGGTAAGTCATCAGTACCTGGTTAACACCGCACAGGATTCTGTGCGCATCTGGAACATGGGTACTACCGGACTGCCGGTTAGTCCCCGCGCTTATGATCCCGGTCAGCTGACGGTAGACGTGAGCATTGATGAAGACGGAGGTCAGATTAGGGAGTATAAGGACAAATCCGGCCAGCTGGTATTGAGAAAGTTAAAAGGCGCCAATCCCGGCACTGCACACATGGGTTGGTTTTGTACCTATTACATCTACGATGACCTGAATAACCTGCGCTTTGTCATCCCACCGCTGGGCGTGGAGAAAATAACGACTACCTGGAATACCGCAGCTATCGCAGATGGCCTTTGTTTTCAATATATCTATGACGAAAGGAACCGGATGGTCACTAAAAAAGTACCCGGCGCCGGTGTGGTGGAGATGGTATATGACGTCCGCGACCGGCTGGTGTTTACCAGGGACTCTGTTCAACGGGCACAGAATGTATGGCATGTCACGTTTTATGATCAGCTGAACCGTCCGATAGAAACGGCGTTGTACAACCGGAACATCTCCCGGCAGGTGTTACAGGGACAGATGAATGGGGCCGTTAATAACAGCGGCACCAGCAACTACGTTTTTCCGGGCCTTGCCGACCTGGTTACCGCATATCATGAACCGGCGCGTACTGTTTACGAAGCCACGAACTCCGTAACGCTGGAAGGTGGCTTCGATACCGGCAGTGGCGCCAATGTAGATATGCTGATTAACCCGTCTCTGAGGAGGGACACTGCGAATATTGTTGTCAGCAATCCCTTACCGGATATTTTCAGTAATGGTACGCTGACACCGTTAACATACACTTTTTACGATCATTATCAATTCCCCGGCGTTCAAAGCGCCGTCAGCGGCGATTTTAGCAAGCCCACTGATGAAGGCAATGTATACGTTGAGCCGGTGACAGTCGGAAATTTCACCAAAGGGCTGGTAACGGGAACGCGCACCCGCATTTTGGGCACCGATACCTGGCTCACCTCAACCACCTACTACAATGATAAGGGAAGGATAAGTCAGGTGGTAGCCGACAATGCTACGGGGGGCACAGACGTGATAACCTCCCGTTACAATTTTAACGGGAAAGTAGTCAGCACCTACCAGCGGCATAAAAACAGCCGGAGCGGCCTTACACCACAAACCACTGTCCTGACAACGATGGTTTATGACGATCAGGGCAGGGTGAAAGCTATTAACAAGCGGTTGAACGACAATGCCGCCTTGACACGTACCATCGCCAGGAATACCTACGATAAGATCGGGCAATTGAGTGTAAAGGAGCTGGGTATCAATGGGACCGGTGCCCCGCTGGAAAGGCAGACGTATGATTATAACCTCCGTGGCTGGCTAAGGAGCATCAGCAAGGATTATCTGGCAAATGGCTCCGGAGGCGCGCATTTCGGACAGGAACTGAACTATGATTACGGATTTACCAATCAGGCTTTCAATGGTAATATTGCCGGTATCCGTTGGAAAGGCTGGAATGACACCGCTCAGCGTGCCTATGGCTATAACTATGATCAGATCAGCCGGTTGAAAGGTGCCGGGTTCTCCCAACTTACTTCCGGAAACTGGCAGAACGGCGCGGTGGATTTTACCGTGAGCAATATTAATTATGACGCTAACGGTAACCTGTTGACGATGAAACAACGCGGTCAGGTGAATAACGCAGCAGGCGAGGTAGATAAATTGAGCTACCGTTATAATGATAACAGCAACCAGCTGAAATCGGTTTATGATACCGTAAGGGCTAAGACAGGCTTAGGTGATTTTACCGATAGCCAGACGGATGGCGTTGACTATGCCTATGACGGAGTGGGCAACCTTACCCGTGACGGGAATAAACAAATCGCTTCCATCAGCTACAACCACCTTAACCTGCCGGAACTGATAACCGTTACAGGGAAGGGAAATATTCGGTTTATGTACGATGCAGGTGGTAATAAGGTCCGTAAGATCGTTACCGATAATACTACTGGTACCGCTAAGGTGACCACCACAGACTACCTGGGCGGCTTTGTCTATGAAAATGACAGTCTGCGTTTTGCCGGACATGAAGAAGGACGGATCCGGACCGTCTACCAGGCGGGTCAGGCGCCGACATTTGTCTACGACTATTTTATAAAAGACCATCTGGGCAATACCCGGCTGGTACTCACAGAGCAGACGAACTTCACCATGTATGCGGCGACCATGGAAACGCCCAATGCAGCGACAGAGAACCTGCTGTTCAGTAATATCGACAATACCCGGAGTAATAAACCAGTAGGGTACCCGGCGGACGAAAGCGCTGGTAAAAACGAATCTGTGGCTAAACTGACCGCCACCGGCACCGGCAAAAAAATCGGACCTTCGCTGGTATTAAGGGTAATGGCGGGCGATACCATCCAGTTGAGCAGCAAGGCATTCTACAAATCCAACGGTCCGGTTGATAAGAATAGTCCTGTCGTACCTGCTGAAAATATAGTGGCGGACCTGATCAATGCATTTGGTGGCGCCACCCCCGCGGATGCTACCCACGGCGCCCCTTCGTCGGTGGCAAGTACGCCCTTCAACGCCAACTTTTACAATAATGATTATCGTCAGCTGAAAGAGAAGAACCCCGATCAGCAACCCGGCAAGCCGAAAGCCTACCTGAACTACGTTTTGTTCGATGATCAGTTTAAAATGGTGGAGCAAAACAGCGGGGTGAAGCAGGTGAAAGCCGAGCCTGATCAGTTGCAGACACTGTCTCAGGATAAGATGGTCATGGAAAAGAGCGGATTTTTGTATGTTTACACCAGTAATGAAAGTCCACAGGAGGTGTTCTTTGATAACCTGATGGTAGCGCAAATGAGTGGTCCGGTGCTGGAGGAGACGCATTATTATCCGTTTGGGTTGACGATGGCGGGGATTAGTGCGAACGCGTTGGTGGGGAAGAACTATCCGGAGAATAGGCTGAAGTATAATGGTATGGAATTACAAAGTGGAGAATTTGGAGATGGATCAGGGCTGGAGCTGTATGACTATGGGGCCAGAATGTACGATGTACAGATAGCCCGATGGCATACGTTGGATCCATTGAGTGAGAAAATGAGACGTTGGAGTCCCTACAACTATTCCTTTAATAACCCTTTACGTTTTATCGATCCTGATGGAAGGGGACCCGCTGACGTGATTGTAGGTGAAAAATATCAAGCGACGGTTAAGGATCTCTTGTATCAATCTTTTGGAGACAAAGCTAAAGACTTTTCATATGAAAAGAGTGGGAAGCTGGTTTTTGGTGGCGATGTCTCTAAATTTACCAGTGATGAAGCGAAGGCCTTCGGCGAATTAAATGGTTTAATGACTTCTGAAATAAAGTATAATGTCATTATTGAGGAAAATATTTCATTTGAAAGTAAAAAAGGCGGTATGATTGAGGTTAATACCGGTAATGAAGGCTCAAAAGGAGATGCAGCAGTCTATCCAACTTCAACTAAGAATGGTGAAGGGATCTTGGCAATAAATCCCGCCCCAACGCAAGCGAATGTAATGGATGTTAAATATACAGAAGAAGGAAATCAAGTTCCTGTTAATGCAATGGATATCCTTCAAGGCGGAGGAAGAGGGCCATTAAGAACTTTTACGCCTTATGAGAATTTTTGGCACGGTATAGGACATCTGAGAGCTGGTGGAGATCAAGACCCAGGCCGGGCTATGGAAGTAGAAAATATGGCGGGAGCTATTCGTAAGACAGTTGTCTATGATACAAATGGAGCCTTCAAGTCTGCGACCAGTAATCCGATACCGGCGAAAGCTTATAACCTTGATCACCCTAACAAACAAAAAAAATGAGGTGGATGTTAATTTTAGCAACCGCACTATGTTCATGTGCGGGAGAAAAAGATATTTTTTCTTCGAAGTTTGACTATGTCAATTACGGGGGGGAGAGATACATACAATCGAGGATGAGTGTCGCTAAGCATAGTCAAAGTGATTTCAATGTCATCAGTATTCCAATAGTCAATCGGAATGCGGATACGATATACATTTTTTCAACAGTGTTGGATAATCCCGATATGTTTTATTCAGGAAAAAATATTCGGTCGCGAAAGTCTCATTTGATTGTTGATAGTTATTACGATGGATACATGAAAGATGCAGCGCATAGCGGAATTAGAAAGTTTAATTTTTTTCAGGTGCTGCCAGGTGATAGTATGGTAGTTAGTTTTGATATCGATCGGTTGGAGCGAATGGTAAATCCTTTGCCCCCAAAAATTGAACTTAGATACTACTACTTTGAGAAGAAAGGACGCAATTTTGATGGATTGGTTAATGTTGAAAAGGGTAGATTACATTGTGGGAGTAGACATGTGTATATCCTGAAGAGACCTTTGGTACGTTAATATTGATATGAGAGCAATGATTCTGATTTATAAAATGAAGAAACTATAAACATTGCCAGATGTATATGTGAATTTTTACAATACCATTGGTATATCGGGTTTAAAGACGAATAACGGTGCTTAAGTGCTATTGCCGTAGTCACAGTTTGGTATGAAGAGTTTCTCCAATGGGAACTAAAATCTTAAAGATGAAACCGTTAATGTTATACTTATGTGCATTTTTCGTTCATTTAATATCCATAACACTAGGTAAAGACATCGATGAACTGTTTTTGAACTGGAACAGAACAACTTTAAGTTCCCTAAATAAAACTTGTTCTCAGATGAAAAAAGAAAGTGATCGATCACTGTGTCAAAATCGGTTGGCTACCATTCCCGGCTTTTGGTCAATAGAAGAAGATAGTCTTAATAGGTCATCAATCAGATGGACATTCCTGGAAAAGATGATGACTGATGCTGACAAATTAAGTAAAGAATGGACTATTGTGGAAGTTGTCAAAACTGGAGAAAAAGTTAGTCTCTTAAATTATGTCATTAATTACAATGGACAAAATGCTACTGTTGTTAGATATTCCTATGTTAACGGCAGTTGGTTGAAAGTAAATGAAAGAATTGGCAGGTATAAAATTGAAAACTTCAGGCGCTCTGTGGCAGAGAGCTTGTTACCTTCCAATAGTTATCCTTACGATGTAATTATAACTAATTTTAAACTGGATTCCGTTATGGAATCCAATTATCACCTAGAACATACTATTGCAGATAGTAGCAACATAGTCCGTATGTTCGAAGAATGAGGTATGGTTCTATGATTTCATTCAGCTCAATTAAGAATAGAGTTTTTAGGGAACACGAAATGTGCAATTAACGTCAAAGATGCGACATTTGTTGCCCATACAAGAAATTGCATCTTGGGTTATCGGTGACTTTTCACGAGTGCCTCCAAAAATCGTTAGGTCTTTCCGAAAAAGCCGATACACTCAACAATCTCAATAAAATATAGTACAGATGAGCGACGGAACAGAAGTTAAGGCAGGAAAAATAACCGTAAATAATTCATGCAGCTGAAGTTGAGAGGATTTTAATTGATAAGTTTAAAAGTATGGATTATAAAAAGCTGTTAAGGCTATTACCATTCGCTATCCTGTTTATACTTTCAGCCTTAGCATGGATCGAGATGTTATCTGTGACGCATGTGGCGAAGATCAGACATGTCATCTGTGGCGTTTTAGTGCTGATCAATGTAATATTATATTTTTCCAGTTTCAGGATGGGGGTTTTATTGACAGGAATAACTTTGTTCCTGGCAACGATAAATTTGGCCGCATTTACGACGAGAATAACAACCCGGCAATACTGGATTGGACCAATGAAATTTCCTGTTTTTCAGCCTTTAGCGTTGCTCTTGTTGATATTTTTTTTGATTGTAAACTTAAAATACCTTATTGATGCCTTTAGGACTAAGAAAGCGTGATTAATGCCCCGATAAGGCATTGGTCTTTAAATGAGAAAAGTTCCGCTAGTCGAAAAGGCTTTCTTCATAAACAGATTTAAAATTCTGTAACTATTATCGTTAAGCATCACCAAATGTATAAATGGTTCTTTATAAGTACCTACCGCTATTATTCCAGATTTAAAAACGAAACACCCCGGGTTAGCACTACTGCTGTAGTTACAGTAAGCCAATTTGTTACTACCCTCTTACTGTTAGTCTTAGTGAAAAGGTTGGGTGTATGGGATTTTACGGTGTATGTTCCCAGCAAATTTATCGCTGTGCCAATTATGCTGGCCTGGATGGCCATTGTTTATCGCTATTACTCTATGGAAAAAATTACGCTTTTGTTAAAGAGGTTTGAAGAGTTTCCCAAATGGAGACAGTGATTTTGGGGGATAATGAGCCTGATACTTTTTCTACTGCCAATGATTTTATGCGGATTTGCGACAAGCAAGTGATAAATTTGGTTTTGAAAATGAACAAGGTTGTCAAGCGTTAACTATTTACAAGAAAAAGAATGAATAAAGGTATTGCTTATCTTTTACTAATAGCTTCCCTACATGCCTGCAATAATGAAACGATCATCCGGGAAAATAAATACCCGAATGGAAAACTTAAAAGTAAAATCGTAAAAGACAAAAACGAAGCCAGGTATTTTTCTTATTATGAATCAGGCGCCATTGAAAGTGAAGGGTATGTTGATAGAGGGCTGTTGAGACAGCGGGAATGGAAGTATTTTGATGTGAATGGGTCCGTCAACGCCGAAGGCCGGTATAGTGATGATTTAAGAGTCGATGAATGGAAGTACAGGACGGCTGATACATCGTTTAGTATTAACTGGGAAAAATACATTGACAGACCTATTAGCCTGAATATTCCGAAGGGATGGATAATTTATGATAATCAGAAAGAACCGGGGCTGTTTCTGGCTGTTGATGATAGTATAAATACCCGGCTCGGAATTAATATTTCCCGGACTGAAAAGGAGGGAGAATCGATTGACACAATGGTGACCAGGGGAAATACCTACTTTTCGAAATTATATCCACAAAGCAAGCAGTATATTTCAGAAGCTGTTCTTAACAGTCGCAAGGCAATTAAAGTAATGCTGACTGGCCGGACGTCTGATGGAAAAGATCTGAAGACTTGCAGATATTACCTGGAGGCAGGAAATTACTTCTATTTACTGGCTTTCTTCTCAACGGTGCATGACCAGGAGCTGTTATACAATAAAGTAGCAGAGGAAGCTGCGTTAAGTTTCAAGATAGCAGATTAGCAAAAACAGAGGATCTCAAAACAACTCATCCAGCATCACATAATACGCCACCCGTTCCTCGTCCCTTTCCCTTCCTAACCTCTCAAACAATCCCGCCGCATACGCATCCGTCCCGAAATTATGCTTCAGCGACCGCACGCATAATGCAATATCCTGGTAAATATCCGCTACGCCCGCGCCGCCGATATCAATGAACCCGCTCACTTGTCCCTGTTTGCCGAAGATATTAGGCAGACAGTAATCGCCGTGTGTAAATACGGGCGTGTAGTGCATCGGCTTGTGAGCAATGAGATAGTCCAGCAGCGCCTGCGGGGTAGGGAAGCGGTTATTGTCTTCCCAGTCGGAGGTGTCTACCAGTCCGTGTTGTACATTATACGCGGCGGCTGCCAGTTTCTTATCGAGGCTGTTGTCGAAGGGGCAGTCGTGTATAGGCAGTGCGGAGAGCAGCTGTATGCCGTCTGCCAGCAGTTTGACCGTCAGTTCGGGATTGTCGAGGTAGTTGTTGGCGCAGAGCATGTCGCCGTCTACGGCGGTGGTGAGCAGGTAATCGATGCCGTCATGGGTGCCGAAATACTGTATCACCGGTACGGGGAGCTTGTCCTGCAGCCAGGTGAGTACATCATATTCCTGGCGAAGTCCCTGCCCGGAAGCCTGCGTTTTCAGGTAAAACACGCTGTGGGCGCTGGTATAGCGGTACACGCCGGCGGCCGAATAACCGATGGTGACGGGCTCGGAGGTGGTGTCTGCCAGCAGGTGGGCCAGGTCTGTAGGGAGGTTGGGCATGGGTTCCTGTTTTGTCTCGCTGTAAAAATAGGATTTTAATATTTTCCTGGCGGACTTGCATATGTAAAAGGCTTTTTTTTATTTTTATGGCTAAACCTTTCTTGTTTGAAGCACTTGCCGGATACCGCGTTGTTGGAGCGTATGCAGGCATATAATGACAGGGCCGCCTTTGATGAACTGTATCACCGCTACTGGGAACAGCTTTATATGGCCGCATATGCCAGATTGCAGCAGGAAGCAGATGCCAAAGATTGTCTGCAGGAAGTGTTCGTAGCGCTATGGCATAAACGCCGGGAGCTGCGGATTGAAGGGCCATTAGGGCCATACCTGCATGTGGCGCTTAAATACAGGGTGCTCAATCATCTCCGCAGCCACCTCAACTATCAGAAACACCTCGATATTTTTTCAGCCATCCCGCCGGCGGTATTTGACCGGGCAGACGACCGCCTTGCCCTGGCGGAAATACAACAGATCATCGCGCAGACGGTAGCCGCCCTCCCGGAGAAGACCCGCCAGGTATATATCCTCAGCCGGCAGGAACAACTCTCTGTCCGGGAAATGGCCGACCAGCTGGGCGTTTCCCAGCAAACCGTCAAGAACCAGCTCACTACGGCGCTGAAGCGCCTGAAAGACGCCCTCGCCGGCTTTAAATAAAAATTTTTTTCTCCCCTTTAGTACCTTCTTTTCTGAGCGGTGTCATTACTATAGAAAACGGTTAAAAACGTGCACGATCAGGAAAAAATAGCAGCGATCATCACACGGCTCGAAACCGGCACCTGTACTCCACAAGAACTGGAATGGCTGCATGAATGGTATCAATCCCAGAACATGCAGGCCAGCACAGCGTTCCGTCATGAAAGCCACCGGCAGCAGCTTCACACAGAGATGCTGCAGCATATCCATGATCAGCTGGATACGGCGCCTGTTGTCACTGAAGGCAGGGTAGTGCCCTTCTATAGGAAGTGGTGGGCCGCCGCCGGCCTGCTGGCCGCCGTGGTGTCGGTCAGCGCCTGGTTATGGCACGACTACCGCCAGCAGCACACCCTCTTGCTGGTGGAAGTAGGACCGGGACAACAACGGCAACTGATGCTGCCCGACAGCTCCCTGGTATGGCTCAACGCCGGCGCCAGACTAAAATACCCCCGTACCTTCAGCGAGGTAAGAACGGTGGAACTGGAGGGGGAAGGATTCTTTGACATACACCCGGATGCACAGCACCCGTTTGAAGTACATACACAGGAACTGAACGTACAGGTGCTAGGCACCTCATTCGACGTGAAAGCCTATAACACACTGGATGAAACACAGGTGACGGTGAAAACAGGCATGGTGAAGGTGCTCCATCATCAAACCGGCCTCGACGTGCTCAGCGCCAACGACCAGCTGACCTACAGCCGCTCAGCGCAACAGTACATGAAATCTACCGTGGAAAACGACCAGATCAACGAATGGGCCAACGGCATGATCAGCCTGTCACAGGCCGGCTTCGCGGAAGTGGCGCTCACCCTGGAAAACCAGTACGGCGTCCGTATCCGGTACAACCCGGCGGAAATGAAAACATTCGAATATACCCTGCGATGCAGTAAACAACTGTCGGTAACAGAAGTACTCGACATCATCAGCAGCATACATCCGATACAATATGATATAAAGGACAACGAGATTACTATTCACCGTAAAAACTAACGTAGCACCCAGGAGGTTGCACCAGCTATTAACACCGGGATGACGACAGTCAGATCATCCCTGGCGCCGCTATGACCATATGCGTACAAAAAAACCGCGTCTGTTGCAGCAGACACGGTTTGGATCATACAATGTTGTATGCATTTAGTAAAACACTAAAATCAACCAAAGATATGCAAAAATCGCTTTCGCTAACGTATATACGGAGCTTAGTGAGATGGAGCGTCGCGTTCACAGTGTTCTCACTGGGAAATATCAGCTTCCTTGCTCCACAGGTATATAGTCAGTCCGTACAGCCGGTCGCCGTTACCGCTGCTTTTGAAAATGAAACGCTGGCGTCTTGTCTCAAAAAATTGGAACGCAGCTACCACCTGTCTTTCGGCTACGATAGCCAGGAATTGTCCCAATACAGGATCGATAAACAACATTTTGTCAACGAACCGCTGGAGAAGGTGCTGGCAGCCCTCCTCAGAAAAACAGCCTTTACTTTCCAGTCTAAAAACGGCGTTTACCTGATCGTAAAACAGCCCTCAGTACCGGCAACCGCTACCATGCCCGCAGGTAAGATCCGCGGGCGTATCACCGATGCCGCTACCAGCAACCCCGTTCCCGGTGTAACCGTACGCGTGGCCGGTGCTAAATATTACGCAGTCTCCAACCCGGAAGGGGAGTACGAACTGGTATTGCCTCCCGGTAATTATTCTCTCCAATACTCTTTTATCGGTTACCAGGAAGAAATAAAACCCGCCGTGAAAGTAACCCCTGCCGCCGTGGCAGCGGTGCCGGTGGCCCTGGTAGTGAAAGCTTCCCGTTTAACCGAGACCGTAGTCATCGGTTACGGCGTACAGGAACGCCGCAGCCTCCTCGGCTCCGTCACCAGCTTCAAAGCGAGCGAACTACCCGGCCAGATGCCCATTTCTGTGGATGAAGCTATGGTCGGCAAACTGCCGGGCGTATTCATCGCGCCCTCCAGCGGCGTGCCCGGTGCTGCCAGCAATATTACCATTCGTGGTATCAGCACCCTTAACGCCAACGGCAACACGCCGCTGATCGTGGTAGACGGTGTGCCCATCTATGGCATCGATCCCAACCTCAATACGGTTGATTACAATAAAGGATCTTCACAAGGCTTCAGCTTCGGAGGCAACCAGGTGGTGAACGAATACCGCCAGCCCACCACCTTCGAGAAGAACCCACTGGCCACCCTTAACCCTGATGACATTGAATCCATCGAAGTACTGAAAGATGCCTATTCCACCGCCATTTACGGCTCCCGCGGCTCCGGCGGCGTGATCCTCATCACCACCAAAAAAGGGAAACGCGGGAAGTCAAGGGTAGACGTGCAGCTGGGCGCTTCCATCGCCGCCCCCCGTAAACTACCGTCTCTCATGACGGGCGACCAGTACGCCGATTTCTATACCCGCCTGTTTGCCCTGAAAGACTCTATCGGCAAGGCAGGGAATCCTTTTTACCGCCCGCTGAACTACCAGTTCCCCAAAGGCGTCAACACCCGCTGGCTGGATGAAGTGACACGCAACGCCGTAGGCAGCGACGCCAATGTATCCCTCAGCGGCGGCACAGAAAAAAGTAACTACTACGTCAGCCTGGGATATGATCAGCAGCAGTCGTACATCGTCAATAATGACTTCACCCGCTACCAGGGCCGCGTCAACTTCGACAACCAGATGACGAAATCCCTGAAAGTAGGCGTGAGCATGTCGATGAACCAGGCCAAAAATAATTCGCTGAACGCACAGGAAGTATACCGCAACGCTATCCAGAAAGCGCCCAACATCGGCATCTACGACAGCACCGGCAATTTCAACTGGCGCTTCGGCAACAACCCCACCGGTCCGGAAGCGGTGTCAAATCCCGTGGCGCAGGCTACCACCGGAAAAAACTATTCCACCGACAGCCGCGTGCTGGGCAACGTGTTCGCCGACCTGAAACTGCGCTCCTGGCTTAGCCTGCACAGTGATTTCGGGGTAGACTGGATCAGTGCCCGCTCCTACAGCCGTAATATCGACCGGCCCCAGATGCCCGGTGGCAACGCCACCGAGTCACAGCAACAGCTCCGCAAATGGGTGACCAACAACCGCCTCGATATCAACAAAGCCTTCGACGGAGGCCATGCTATCAGCGCCATGCTGGGCCAGAGCTTCGAAAAGTCAATAGAGAACGTCAATTCCGTGGCGGGTGACGGCTTTCTGAACAATGAAATGCTCAGCATCTCCACCGCCAAAAACAGGCGGGTGGTGAACTCCCTGCAACAACAATGGGCGCAGGTGTCTTTCCTTGGCAGGCTTAACTATGAATACATGCACCGCTACCTGGTAGGCGTCACCTACCGGATGGACGGCTCGTCCCGCTTCTCGGCCAACCACCGCTACGTGGGTTTCCCTTCCTTTGCCGTGGGCTGGATACCCAGCGAAGAAAGTTTTCTGAAAGGCAGCAAAGTCATCGAGCAACTGAAAATACGGGGTAGTGTAGGCTTTACCGGTAGTGACGGCGGCAACGGCTACTATGGCAACCAGGGACAGTACGTGATAGCCGATTACGGCGCTTCCTATGGTAACGTGTCTGCCATCGGCGTGAAACAACCAGCCAACCCCAACCTGCAGTGGGAACGGACCACCACCTGGAACGTGGGCATGGACCTCAGTATGCTCAACGGCCGCATCAGCGCTACGCTCGACTACTACAGAAGACAAACGTCCAACGCCATCCTCGGCTCTGTACTGCCTTATTTCATGGGCTTCGCCATGCAGAAACAAAACCTGGCAGACCTCAGCAATAACGGTATTGAGTTCAGCGTCACCAGCCAGAATATGGTCCGCAAAAATTTCAGCTGGACCACCAACTTTAACATCTCCGGTAACCGGAATAAAATCGTCCGGCTCCATAAAATCAGTGAAGACCAGCTGGCCAACCAGAACGAAATTGAGGGCAATCGCTTCTGGCGGGTAGGTCATTCCGCTACGGCTTTCTACCTGTACAACTGGGGCGGTATTAACCCGGACAATGGTCAGCCGCTGTGGATCGACAATACCGGCAAAAGCTCCGAAAAGCCTATCCAGCAACAGTATCCCAACGCGCCCTATGTACACCGCGAATACATGGGCGATGCCATGCCGGTGGTATTTGGAGGACTGGGTAATACCTTCACCTACAAAGACCTTGAGCTGAACTGCTTCCTGTCTTTCTCTGCCGGCAACAAGATGATCAACGGCGCGAGAGCGGCACAGTACAGCTACCTGGGCAGTTCTTCAACGGCAAACAATGTATTCAATCTCACGCCTGAGATCCTGCAATACTGGCAGTACCCCGGACAGCAGACAGACATCCCGGCGCTGATCAATAAGTCCAACGCCGCTTCCGCAGGCTTCGGCAGCTCTTATGACTATACGCTCAGCCGCCAGAATTCCCGCTTCCTGGAAGATGCGTCGTTCGTGAAGCTGAGAAGCGTAACGCTCACCTACAATTTCAGCCGTCTGCTGAGTCGTAGCGAGACCGTGAAATCGCTACGGGTGTTCGCGGAAGGTAACAACCTGCTGATCCTGACCAATTACTCCGGCCTGGACCCCGAGGTGAGCGCCTACGGCTCTTCCGCGCTGAATATGGGATTCGATGAACTCACCATGCCGTCGCCGCGCACGTGGAGAGTGGGTATTAAAGCATCTTTTTAAAATGAGATTATGAAAAGATATTCCTGTTATATATATGCTGCGCTGCTGCTGGTCACCCTGGGGGCCTGCAGCCGGCAGCTGGACCTGAAGCCGGAAGGCACCATGGTAGAAGCCGACCTGCTGAAGAATAAACAGACCACCGAAAGTTTCCTGGCAGATACTTACCTGCAGCTGATGAAAAGCGCAGCGGGGAATGCCTTCATTTTCGGGGATGTGACCGGCAACGTGGTGAGCAGCTTCGACCAGGCGCTGGTGAAAGGCGCCGTAGACCCCCGGGATGCGAACTATGATGCGCTGTGGTCCTCGCCTTACGCCACCATCAACCAGGCCAACGTTATCATTACCCAGCTGCCCAAATATGCTGATTTTGATGCCACCCTCCAGCAACAGTTCATAGCGGAAGCGAAGTTTGTCCGTGCTTTCGGGCACCTGCTGCTGTTACAGCTATATGGTGACGGCGCTTTGCAGAACAAACCCAATAACATGGGTATTCCTTTGATGTTGCAGTCCTTCGATGGTTACGACGGCTCCCAGAACAAAGCCCGTAATACCAACGTGGAAGTATATACGCAGATACTAAAAGATTTGGATGAAGCCATCGCCGTGCTGCCGGAGAAAAGAACAGACCCTGTGGCACAGGCAAGCCGCGCTACCAAAGGTGCTGCCGCCGCACTGGCAGCGAGGGTGTGCCTGTATAAGCAAGACTATGCGAAGGCGGCTGCC
Source organism: uncultured Chitinophaga sp. (assembly GCF_946479755.1). Next base: position 74,809 of record NZ_CAMLHC010000017.1, read on the forward strand.
TACGCTAATATGGTGCTGGCAGCGCAGCTTTATAGCCTGCAACCTTCTTTCGTGGCGTTATGGCCGGATAATGCAAACGGTAACGGTAAGTACCCGCTGACCACAGAAATCCTGTTCGCCTTCCCGGAAAGCTGGAATACAACCAGCTATGGCAAACATGAGATCTATTATTCCTATGGGTTCTATCAGCCGCTGCCTGATTTTCTGGCGCTCTATGAGCCGCAGGACGAACGGTACGTCGATATGTTCACTGCCACCCAGCAGATGCGCAAGTTTACCGATCCAAAACTCATGGACAATGTAAATATGGTCCGTCTGCCGGAAGTGATGCTGACAGCAGCGGAGGCGATGGCGCAAACGTCAGGAGTAAACGCCGCTTCCGTGGATCTGCTCAACCGTGTATACGCACGCGCCTACACGAAAACTCCGGTACCGAAGGTATATACCGTGGCCGACTTTACCACTAAACAGCAGCTGGTGGACCGCATCCTGCTGGAACGCAAGCGGGAACTGGCATTCGAAGGCTTCGCCCGTTTCGACGCCATCCGCAGCGGTCAGCAGCCCAACCCGCTGCTGCCGGCCAATAAATACGCCATGCCCATTCCGCAGCGGGAGATCGACATCACCAGCGGCCTCATCGTGCAGAATCCAGGTTATGTACAGTAACGTAAAAGTATAAACGATAAACCATGAAGAGAATCATCACCACCCTCTCAGGGGCCTGCCTGGCACTCGGCAGCCTGGCACTGTCGGGTCAGCAGATCACCCTGCAGGGCGATATCAGCGGAAACCTGAAAGGACATCACAAAATGTATATCTATACCCGTACTTACAAAGACTCGACTGTCATAGAGAACGGGCATTATTCCTTTAAAATCCCTTTCAGCGGACCGGTATTCATGATGCTGCTGCCGGAATATGTGACGGCCGAACGCCAGATGTACGTGCCCTATGGCGTGCTGATGGACAAGCCCACCACATATACGGTCACCAGCGATATCAGCAAAGGGATGAACGCTTCCACGGTAAAAGGCTCCGAAGCGCCGGAGCTGTACCAGGCCTACGGTAAAGAGAAAGCCGCCGCCTGGAAAACCATCAGCGCCACGCTGCAAAAAGAATTCGGCAAACCGTGGGTACAGGAAAACGATCCGCAATATGAAGCCTTTCAGAAAAGACAGGACGCTCTGCAGCAACAATACCTGTTGCCTTTACTGGAGAAACTGGTAAAGCAACATCCAAACTCCTATGCAGCTGCCTTCAGCCTGAACGATGCCCGTCAGATAGCGTCCGTGGAGCAACAGGACCGGCTATACGCTATGTTGTCCAAAGAGATGAAAGCTACCGCCGCAGCGAAGGAGTTCCACCAGTTCACCGATGGTATCCGTAATTCCGCTATCGGTAAACAGGTAAAGGATTTCAGCCTGCCGGACCCGCAAGGTAAAATGATTCCCTTCAGCAGCCTGAAAGGAAAGTATGTGCTGATCGACTTCTGGGCCAGCTGGTGCGCACCCTGTCGTAAGTCTTTCCCGCATATGCGGGAGGTGTACCAGCAGTACAAAGACCAGAACTTCATCATCTACAGTATTTCTATCGATAAAAGCAAGCCGGACTGGCTGAAAGCCGTGGGAGAGGAGAACAACCCCTGGCTGCAGTCCCTGGATAATATCAACGTGGCAGGCAGTGGCTTCGCTATCACCGGGGTACCTACCACTTACCTGATTTCTCCGGAAGGAAAAATAATGATGAAAGAAATCGGGTTCGACGAAACGGGCAACGGTAACATCGAAAAGAAACTGGCTTCCCTCTTTGGCGGCGCCGTAAAAAAAGCGGAAGAAAAACCAAAGACAGAAGGTAAAGTGATGAAAGCGATGCCAATGACGCCTATGCAATAGTAATATCATAAACCATCTACATGAGAAAAAATCAACGTCCGTGGTTGTTGGCCCTGCTCGCCGCTTCCATCGTAATGCCGGCGGCAGCGCAGACAAAACGGTATATCACCGTCAGCGGGAAAATCAAATTTCCCCCTTCCAAAGAGCAGCAGGAGAAATTTCCTTTCCGGTTACAAAAGCAGATGGGCGATGAGCGTGTCACCATCGATACCATCCACCTGAAACCGGATGGCTCCTATAGTATCAAAATAGATGCTACGCGCCCGCAGTTTTATATCCTGAACGAATTTGAAGAAGACAGGCTGACCATCTGGGCCAATAAAGACAATCTTCAGATCGATTTCCGGGGAGAAGATACAGCGGCGATGAAGATCAAAAATCCGCCGTACGTGTATATCCACGGCAGTGAAGAAAATAACCTGATCAACCAGGTGAACTTTATTACTTACCGCAACTATCAGCAGATGATCCAGAATGGTCGCCTCCAATATCAGGCGTCGCTCGCTAAAGATACCGCTCTGGTACGCGTGATGCAAGACCAGTACAGCTGGTTGGGAGACGACATGGGCGAGCGTATAAAGTTGTTGGTGAAAATGTATCCCAACACGCCGGTGCTGTTATATGCGCTGGACTACCTGCATCCGCGGAAGGATAAAGAACTGATCAACACGGAACTGGCTAAACTGGTAAAGAAATACCCTTATCTCGAAGAAGCCAGAAGAAAACAGGCAGACATTGTAAAGGCGGAAGCAATTGCCCGTAAGACAGGCGTTGGTGCCACTGCCATGAACTTCACGCAGAACAACGTGAGTGGTAAAGCAGTGCAGCTGAAAGACTACCGCGGCAAATACGTGCTGCTCGATTTCTGGGCCAGCTGGTGCGGTCCGTGCAGGGCAGAGAATCCCAATGTGCTGGATAACTACGAAAAGTACCACGGCAAAGGACTGGAGATACTGGCCGTATCGCTGGACGATAAAAAAGATGCGTGGGTAAAAGCCATTAAAGACGATGGTCTTACCTGGGAGCATGTGAGCGACCTGAAAGGCTGGAAAAATGAAGTGGCGAAAGAATACAATATCCGCGCGGTGCCCAGCAATTTTCTGATCGACAAGGAAGGTAAAATTGTTGCTAAAGATTTGCGCGGCGAGGAGCTGACAAAAAAGCTGGAAGAGATCTTTGGTAAATAGTGTTAAAATAAAACTGTAAAGAAACGTTATGAAGCGATTGTTATTATTGTTGAGCATCTGCTGGAGCAGCGCGTCTATGGCCCAGATGCAGGCGGCTAAAAAAATTATTCCCGATTATACCCATGAGACGCAGATCAAAAGCACGCCGGTGAAAATATGGCGGGTGATCCGTGATCTGCCACAGGTAAAAGAATATTCCAACGGGACGGTCCGTGAGGTGAACGTCCGCACGGTAGGTGATATAAAGTACCGGGATCTTACGTTCAGCGATGGCCGCAAGCGTACCGATGAAATTGAACAGATACATGACCAGTACAAGTTCTTTGTGTTTCATGTGTCGGACCCATTGCCGGCGGGCATCAGCAAAGCGATTGTGACAGCGTTGGTGGAGTCTTTACCGGATAAAGACGATGTGTCGGTGGTGCGCTGGAGCATTATCCTGGAAGGCGATAAGGCTGGCAGGAAACCGCTGGTCGACAGCCTTTCCGCCGAGATAGCCAACTATGAGGCAGGATTGAAAAAGATGCTGGAATAGCAAAAGAGAAGGAAGCCGGGTTGACGCCCGGCTTTTTTTATTGTTCCTTCAGAAAGTCTTCTATCATGGCCACCGCCAGCGCAGGTGTATGGCTGCCGGGTTTGGCGGTCAGCACTTCACCGAGGAATTCCCCGTGCTGGCCGGGCAGTATGGCGAGGCGCCCTTTGGGCAGCAGCCGGTACATAGCAGTGGCATGTTCCGGCTGTGTGGCGTCCTGGTCGCTGATCATGACCAGCGTAGGCGCTTTAATGGAACGGAGCATATCGTCCGGCCAGTCTTTAAACGCCAGCATCCGGTCATGGTCCTGGTTGAACATAGCGACCAGTCCTTCAGGATCTTTGCGTACCGCGAGGTACGCATCTTTAAAGGGCTGCGGCATGTCGCTGAAGTGGGCTTTCTGCAGCATGTCCCAGATGCCTTGCGGTAGCCCTTCTTTTTTATAAAACGCAGAGATAGCCACGATACGGCGTATCAGCTGCGGGTGACGGATGCCGACCTGGAGGGCGGTACAGCCGCCGTTGCTGAAGCCGAGAATGTCCGCCTGTGGAATGTGCAATGTTTGTAGGAGGGCAGCCACATCGTCTGCATCCTGTTCAAATGAGGTCGGACCGGGGCGTCTGCCGCTATGTCCATGGCCTTGCAGTTCTACAGCGATTACCTGGTGGTGTCTGGCAAAATCATTCAGCACCTGGCCGAAGGTGGTGCGGATGGTGGAGCCGCCGCCATGGATCAGTACCAGCGGGCTGCCGCTGCCATGTATTTCATAATACATTTTGATGCCGTTGACCGTGGCATAACCGCTGACGGTATCCGTGACCGTTAGTGGCAACGGAGCGGCGGTTCCGGGCATAGCACAGCCAATGGCCATCGCCATGGCCAGAAAAAGACTTTTTAACATAAACCTGTTTTTTAAATAGGGTGATTAACGGGCGCCCGTTGGTTGCAGGTGTGCTTCCAGGATGTCGAGCATCTGTTCCCAGCTGGGGTAGGCGCCGGTTCGTTTAGCCAGTGACGTGTCTACCGTCTGGTGTAAGGTGAAGAGCGTTTTGTCGCCCTGCGCAGTAAACGTGACGGTCAGGATGGTTTCATCCGGCCAGTCGGGGTCCATGCCGGCTTCGCGGGAAGTGATCAGGCGTCCGCTGGCATCTGCCACCTGTAGTTTACAGACGATTTTCTCCGGTCGCGTGATTTCCAGGAAAGTGGTTTTGGCCCAGCAGTCTTTGTAAGCGCCGGCAGGATTGCGGATGCAGGAGAGGAAGCCGCCGCCCGGGCGGATATCAACATCTGCGAAATGAATGGTGCAACCTTTCGGTGCATACCAGTGCTGAAGATGTTCTTCGCTGGTCCAGGCTTCAAATACCAGTTCCTGCGGCGCGTTGATGATACGGGAAATAAACGTATCCTGGTGATTAACGTTTGCCATGCTTTTTATTTTTAGATTGTAGTTCCTGCAGATAGTTTTCCATGGAGTCAATGGTGGCGTTCCAGTATTTATGGCATTCTTCCACCCAGGAGGTGACTTCCTTCAGCTTGTCTATTTTCAGCTCACAATAACGTTCCCTGCCTTGCTGCCTGACTATGACCAGCCCGCATTCCGTCAACACTTTAATATGTTGGGAGATGGCCGGTCTGCTGGCGTCGAAGTTGTCCGCGATCGCATTCAGGTTCATGGACTGACGGGCTATCAGCGAGATGATTTCCCGCCGGGTCGGGTCTGCTATGGCCTGATAGATATCCCTTCTTTTCTCCATTATGTAAGTATTTGCTTACAAATATAGTAAATGTAAGTAAATGCTTACCTTTTTTTTCAAAAAATTTTTTTCGATGACATTTCGAACTGTGGAAGGTGGTTGCGACGCCATAACGGACTGCCCATCGTTTTTTGGGTTATCTTCACGGAAACGGACGTACGATGGGGCCATGGTTATTCACCTGCGCGCAATGCGGCGCGCAAAGTTATTTTGAAGTGTCAGCAATGCTGCTGCCGGAAGTCCGTTGCCGCGCATGCGGATGGGTGAAGTCCAATCCGCCGGAGGTACGGGAGCGGGTCAGTAAAATGTTGGAGGAGCAGCACTGGTATGCGGGATTCCTGGAGTTGACGTTGGCGATGGAAGCGGAGTTGGGGATCACTTTTGAAGATGCTGATTTTCCGCAGCCGTTTGTTACATGGCGGAGGTTGCTGGAAGTAACGCGGCAGCATACCGGCGCAGTCGTCACGGAGGAGCAGGTGATGGAAATAATATCGCGTATTTCCGGTATTACTGAAACGGATATACGTAAAAGTATAGATGAACCTGTGCGTGTGTAAAAAATGTCTATCGTATATAATAGTCAGGAAGACTAATTATAAGATTCGTTTATTTGTTGGCTTGTAATTCTTTGTGGTATTCGGTTTGATGGTTGTTTGCCGGTGAAATTTGTTAATCTTTTAAATTTTTCTGAAAAAAAATTTGGAGAAATCGGAATCTTATTTATCTTCGCTTCACTCTATCAAAAAACAATCTGTTGATAGCTGTCCCAAAGTTGTCCCAGAGCATTTGAATATCGTTGTACCCCGAGAAACTATACTTATACTGAGATTGGCTATATCCTGAAATACAATTCCATAGGTTTTTTTCGAATAATATCCCTTCGCTGCGGTTACTGTTATCAGTACTATCCGTCGGTATCTGTCGGGAATCCAGATTTTGTCGAGTGTGCATGTGAATGTTTACGTAATGTATGGTTACGTATATAAGGAAGTGTAGCGCTATCCCTGCTGCACGCTGCTTGTTTTTTCCGTTCTTTAAGACTTAGCTTATTGTTTTAAATCTGACTTCTGATGGAAAAGAAGATCCTATCCTGGACCATGCTTGCTGTGGTCTCGCAGGCCGAGGTGCATGCACCCGCGCCGGCAGCTACAGCGAATGTCTCCGCAGTGGTGGCGGCTCCTGTCACGTGTTTGCGGACTACCGGCAACATGAGTTTTGGCAACACAGCGCCTTCAGGGACAGCTGGTGTTGTGAAGCCAACTCCTGGTGCCACCCGCAGGATCGCTTTTTTTCTTGAACGAAGTACCATCAACGCCGCCATTGTTGCAGTACCAGGTGAAAGTGGCTAACCGCCAACGAGAACTGATCGGCAATTCCGGCTAAAACCAAAAGGTCCTGTACTTCACCTGGGTGCAGGCCTTTGGTATCCCTGTCAGCAACCCAAATTTTTTGAAAGATGTATGCAACCATGCTTATGAAACCACTAACCCTGCGCGTGCAGCGGAGATATGAGATAGTCTCTGCCACCGCACTCGCCCTCTCTTTGTTACTGTCCACGGTCACTGTGCACGCGCAGGGCGACGTAATGATCTATCCGAAACGCGTTGTATTTGAGGGCGCCAAAAGAACGCAGGACCTTGGCCTGGCTAACACCGGCACAGATACTGCTACCTACCAGGTGTCTTTTGTGCAGATCCGGATGAAGGAAGACGGCTCTTTTGAAAACATAGAGCAGCCGGATTCCGGGCAAAGCTTCGCCAGCAACAACCTCCGTATTTTTCCCCGTACCGTTTCCATTGCACCGAAAGAATCCCAGGCTGTGAAACTGCAGGTGATCAACACCGGCAGCCTCCCTCCCGGTGAGTACAGGTCCCATGTTTATTTCAGGGCTGTCCCCCGTCCCTTACCTGGCGGTGAAATACCCTTGCTGCGGCCCAAAGATACCAGTAGCCTGGAGGTTAAACTGGTACCCGTCTTCGGTATCACCGTACCTGTCATCATCCGTGTGGGCGCTGATTCCACCGCAGTCGCCATCTCAGAAATGGGGGTGGACTTCAACAACCCGCGGCAACCACAGGTGATGTTTTCGCTGGACCGTAATGGTAATATGTCGGCCTACGGCGACCTGACGATCGACTATATCTCGCCGTCAGGCCAGCGAACGCGGGCCGCGGCAGCCAGAGGAGTGGCGGTGTACACGCCGCTACAGAAAAGGAGAATCAGGATAGACCTTGATAACACGGCAAAGCTGGACTATCATCAGGGCAGGCTGGAAGTAAATTATGAAACCGTTTCCGGCAGACCGGCCACACTGGCCAAACAGGAACTGGTCCTCCGCTGAACATCAGCACATCATTGATTAACCCCCTGTAATAACCCGATCATGTGTATGCATTTTGTACAGCACCCTGCGGGGTGGGCTGTGACGGGCATCTTGTGTCTGATGCATTGTCTGCCCGCCATGGCACAGGTGACACCCACCATCGTTCAGCAACTCAGCTTTGGTACTTTCTGCGCAGGTCAAAGCGGTGGCACCATCAGCGTCGACACAGACGGCGCCACCACCACCACCGGAGATGTGATCCCCATCGGTAAAGGGACCATGGCCACACCGGCAGTGATAGAGCTACAGGCGCCCGTTGGCAGCAGGATCAGCATCCTGGAAACCAACTCGCTGCTGAAAGGCGGTAACGGTAACTCCCTGTCGCTGCACATCAAAGCCTCCGACCCGGTGATGCCTTTTATCACCAAAACCCCACGGACCAGTATCCATATCGGTGGTACATTAACCGTCAACAAGCCAGGACAAACAGCTTCAGGAAAGTATAACGGACAGGTTTTCATCACTTTTTTAGCAGGCGAATAACCCGCCGCTTGTCGAGAAACCATGCACCATGAAACGTCTTCACGATATGATCATGCCCGTTCTGTCTGGCGTGCTAGGGATAACATTCCTCATCGCGGGAACACCGGCCGGATGTTATGCGCAAAGCCCCTCCGCCGAAGAAGAACTGGTAGTGACCGTGGGGATGCAGGAACTGGGGAACGCTGAGATATCTGCCATTATCTATAACCAGGATGTTTACCTGTCAGTGAGTGACCTGTTCGATTTCCTGCAAGTTAAAAATACCATGTCCCTCCAGGGAGATACCCTGTCAGGATTTATCACCGGCCCGGATGACCGGTATATCATAGAAAAGACAACAAAGACAATTACATACAACAAAAAGACATTCACCATGAACGCTGATAAACTACGCTGTACACCTGCGGGATTTTACCTTCGCGCCACCAGCTGGGGAGACATGTTCGGGCTGAATTGTACTTTCCGCTTCCGCGACCTGTATGTAACTGTAACGACTAAACGTGACCTGCCCGTTATCCGGGAAATAAAACAACAAAAGCTTCGCGATAATATTAACCGGTTGAAAGGAGAGGAGAAAGCGGATACTGTTATCCGCAGGAAAACGACCGCTTTCAGTGTGAATGCTGCCGACTGGGCCGTGATGGCCACCCGCCAGCACAACGTCAACAGCATGAACCTCAACCTGTCCCTCGGCGGACAAATGGCCGGCGGCGAAACCAACCTACAACTGAATTATATCGATGGAAACCTCGACGTGCGTAATCAACAGTTGATGTGGCACTATGTGAACAATGACCATCCATTGTTACGGCAGGTTACCGCAGGCAAAATCAATAGTATAGGCATTGCGTCTGTATTATATCCGCTGGCCGGCGTGCAGTTTACCAATGCGCCCACGCTCAGCAGGACTGCCTTCGGTACCTACCGGTTGACCGACATTACCACCCCCGGATGGAAAGTAGAGCTGTATATCAACCAGGAGCTGATTGACTATCAGCAGGCGGACGCCTCCGGCTTCTTTGCTTTCAACGTACCCATTATCTACGGCAATACGACGGTGACGCTCCGGTTTTACGGCCCCTTCGGCGAAGTGCGCAGCGAACAGCGGGACATTATGGTGCCTTTTAATTTCCTGCCTGCCGGTGAAATGGAATACACATTGACCGGCGGTATGCTGCTCGACGGGCAAAACAGCCGTTACGCCATGGGCACGGTGCACTACGGCATCACCAGACGGATTACTGTGGGCGCGGGCACAGAATACCTTTCGTCTATTCCCGGCGGTAAGCCCATCCCTTTTGTGCATGCGGCATGGAGACTGACAGACAATCTCATTTTCAGTGGTGAGTACGCACATCAGGTGAGAAGTAAAGCGTCGTTCTTCTGGCGGCTGCCTTTCGATCTGGAAGTAGATGCACAGTATCTGCGTTACCAACCGGCGCAGCAGGCAGTGAAGTATAACTACCAGGAAGAGCGAAAGCTGTCACTGACGCTGCCGGTACGAAAACCAGGGTTTTCCCTCTTCTCCCGGCTGACAGTCGACCAGGTGACCATGCCGCTGGCAGAACAGCTGCCCGTGACGGAGAAAATTCCCGGTACGCCCGCCGTCCCGCCGGTGAAATACACCACTGTAGAATGGATCAATTCCGGTACGATCGGCAGCGTGAATACCAATATGACCACCTTCTGCAATTTCAGGGAAGGGGCGGAGCCGATGGCTTACACCGCCTTGTCACAGACATACCGGCTTTTCTCCAATATGTTTTTGATGCCCCGGCTGCAATATTCTTTTGACAGCCATCAGTTTACCAATGCGAGAGTGGAACTGGAACGCTATATACGGGAACGCACCTACGTGAGACTGTCTTTCGAAAGGGACTTCGTCTTCCGGCAGTTTATCGGCGGGATCACGCTCCGTTATGATTTTAAGTTCGCTAAGATGGGGTTGAACACGATGATTGCGGGTCGTAATTCATCCGTCACCGCTACGGCAGGCGGAAGCCTGCTCTATGACCGGGAAAGCCATTACCTGATGACCAGCAACCTGGGCAGTGTAGGCCGGGCCCAGCTCTCCGTGCTGGCGTTCCTCGACCTCAATGGCAATGGTAAAAGAGATGTGGGAGAATCCAGGCTGGAAGGGATTTCCATACAGGTCAACGGTGGTGTGTCCGTGTTCAGCAAGGCGGATACCCTTTACCGGGTGTTCAACCTTGAACCTTACCGCAAATACCTGGTCCGCATAAACCCCGACGGCCTCCCTTCCGTAGCGTGGCAGCTGAAATATACTTCCATCGGAGTAACGGCGCTGCCCAACCAGTTCAAACCGGTAGAAATCCCCGTGACCGTTTCCGGCGAAGTAGCTGGCATGGTCCGGAGTACAAATAAACAGGGCATGTCCCGCATCCGGATGAATATACTGGATGCTGACTGCAACACTGTGGCCTCCGTGCTCACGGAGTCAGACGGTTATTTCAGCTACCTTGGCCTTCGTCCCGGCACCTATACCTTAAGCCCGGACCCGGCGCAGCTGCAGCGCCTGCATATCACAGCCCAACCCGCTGAAATAACCGTTACCATTAAACGAAACCCGGATGGAGATGTCGTCGACGGGCTATTGTTTAAACTTATTCCGAATCTATCCACTAACCCTTCAAAATAGTTTGATCACCCCAAAAACTTTTTATTTAATCACTCATTTATTATTCATTTTTTAAAACCCAAATTTTATGAAAAAGGTGTTATCATTAATGGTTATCGTTTCAGCTATCTTCGCTGGTAAAGCAGTTGCACAAACATCCGCTACCGCAACAGCCAATGCATCTGCTACTATCATCACCCCCATTACCCTGACCAAAACGCTGGACATGAACTTCGGCATCCTGGCTGCTTCCCCTATTCCGGGAACGCTGAAGCTCAGCCCTGCCGGTATCCGTACCACTACAGGCGGTGTCTCCACTTTGCCTACCACCGGTACCGTTACGCCTGCGCTCTTCTCAGTGGCAGGTGAAAATGGCTACACTTACGCCATTACACTGCCTCTTCTTCCGGTAGTTTTGAACAACACTACTGTTCCCGGTGCCTTTATGCTGGCATCAGCTTTCACCAGTTCTCCTTCTGTGATTACCGGTGGTTTGCTGACTGGCGGCTCCCAGGCGCTGAACGTAGGTGCTACCCTGTTTGTAGGGCCTAACCAGGCTGCGGGTGTTTATAACTCCCTGCTGCCTTTCCCGGTGACAGTAAATTATAACTAAGCAATTGTTGCGGTTGCTAGAAAAAGGGGTTGTCCTGATGGCAGGGCAGCCTCTTTATTTTTGCGTGGCCGCGCCGCCCATCGGCTGTGGGGTTTGGAGAAGATGAGATTCGCTGTAATCGTCGTATTCCAGCCGGATCATCGCCTCCCGGGCTTATCCCCGGGAAGCAGAAAATATCATTATTGCATGGCGGTTATTTCCGGCAGTTGTTTGCTCAGGTAACCGATGAAGGTCCATATTTCCAGCACTTCACTTACCGGCACTTCGAAGTCATCGTATTCCTCGTTGAGAGAACGCAGCAACAGCGTGCCTTTTTGTTTGATACGGCTGCTAACGAGTTTGAAGATGATGTCTTCTTCGCCGCCTTTCAGTACCAGCACACATGCCGTGTTGTCTTTCAGGTATGACCAGTCCTCCAGGTATTGGGCAATGATATGGCTGCCATCGGGGATGGGATGCATGGAATCACCTGAGATGGGGAACATGCGGATGGTTTTACCGCGGGGCAGTTCCGGCAGGGTGAACTTCGGCAGGCCGGCAATAAATTCCGGATCGGTAAAACCGCTGCGGTAGCCTGCTTTAGCCCGTGCGGGCACATATTCCATGTTCTCTTCATTGTCCTGGTCCACCGTAATGGGCAGAATGCGTATATGCTTGCCTGTTAAGTCCATCGTATTACCGGCGTCCAATGCCAGCAGTTGTTCTTCCGTGGCCTGCTGCAGGTCGTTTTTGATAAACGTGTCCAGGTCCACCCGGAAAAAATCGGAGATCAGTACCAGGTCTTCCAGCCGCGGATTCCGTGTTTTGCCGCTTTCCTGCGCTGTAATTTTGTTTCTGTTGATACCCAGCAGGTCTGCCAGATGCTGCTGTGAAAGCTTTTTCCGCGTGCGTAATATCCTCAGGTTCCCTGCCCAGAAAGTTGGCTTTTTCATCATTTTCCGGCTATATTTAAAATAATTTATATTTATAACGAATGGTCACAAATGTAATCAATTACGAATTAGGAATGACGAATTACGAATTGGGAGTTAATTTTTATAAAAATAGTTAGTGGCCGCGCTATAAAGCAGCCCTACTATAAGAATAGTTGGTAGCCGTGCTATGAAGCAGCTCTCAATTCGTAATTCGTCATTCGTAATTCGAAATTGAATCACCGGTGGTATCCTTTACTATACAGCTCTGTTGCAGTATACGCTGCGTAGGGGGCCTCCAGCAGCGGGTAGTCCCAGCAGCCCATCCGATGGAACAGGGTTCCGCCGAAGCCATTTTTGAACTTATACAGCCCGTACAACGGATGCTGCGGGTCAGGCGCCGGGGACACACCGAAGAAATCGTACTCCGTACAGCCCTTACGTTTAGCCCGCCGCATAGCTTCCCACTGCAGCATATACGTACCCATATAGTTGCGGTGCGTATTGGAAGATGCGCCGTAGAGGTAGGTGCCGCGGTGGCCTGCCACCACGAGGAACATGGCTGCCAGCGGAATACCATCTGCCTCCGCCAGCAGCATCTCCACCTCAGCAGGAGAGGTGCTGTTATTAGCCCGGGCGGTAAGAATGGTCCTGAAATAGCTGATATCTTCCTGTACAATACCATTGCGCGCGCACGTTTGTGCGTAGAGGTTATACCACGTGTCAATATTTTCCAGTCCGGCGGCCTTTACCTGCACGCCTTTGCGACCCGCCAGCTGAATATTGTAGCGGGTTTTGGCCTTCATCCGGTCCAGCAGCAGCTGGTCGTCTTGCTGAAGGTCCATAAAAATAGTGTTGGACGGCAGGATGTCGGTATTGGACTTCTTCAGGTTATGGCTACGGGTACTGTAATTAAAACGCAGCTCCTGCATTTGTTTGGCCGGTGGCCCCAGCCAGCTGCCGTTTTCGTCGAAGTACTGTTCCTCGCCCGACCAGTGCGATTGCCACGCCAGGTCATACCGGATCATAATACATTTCTCCGGCAGGAGCGGCCGCAGGCTCTCCGACAGCTCCTCCAGGAAAACGCCCTGGCAGTCGGTGTCCGGCTCTATCTCCGGGCCATAAGGCACATAGGCTATATAATGCTCATCACTGATCTGCCGCAGGATCACCAGCACGTCACTAACGGCATAATCCTGGTTGGCCGTACCTGCAAACAAATCCCGGTGCCGCACTTTAAAATCAAACGCGCTGGTTTCCCAGCCCTGCCGGCTTTTTACCTCCGACCAGTAGGCGGTCTGCTGTAAAATAGCCGTCTTGTTTACCTGCCTGATCTCTTTTTTGCAAATGTCGATATACATAATGCTTCACGGTTGGGTGAAAAAAAGAAACCGCCTCACTTCCTGCCGGAAATGAAACGAATAGAAATAATACGATGAAATACGGAGCCCCCGATATGCGGCTGTAGAAGGTTAACAGCCCGGGGCTTGTGTATGGAAGTCTTTGAAATTGGAAATGAAGTACAGCTTTTTACAGAAGCAACAGAAGGAGATAGTGGCTGCTATATCCGCTACAGGAGCGGAAAGCGCGCGGTGTTGCTTTGTGTTATATGATAAAAACTGTAACATGACGGTGGCAAAGGTACGAAAAAATTCCGGGCCATCGGATGGTCGCGTCATCCCGGGCAGATGACCGCCATGCAAAAAGCCGGGGTCCTCAGCGCATAAATCCCGGGGTGCATGCCCCGGGAAAAAATGTGTTGGTTAAGAAGGACCGGCCGTGCATTGGAAATGCGTGCGCTGTTCCAGGAGATACGTCGCTAATCTTCCAATGCCTGGTACACTGCCACTTTAAACTCATCGCCGATGCGCCAGTAAGGTGATAGATACTCCTGCGTAAAGACCAGTCCGATCAGTTCTTCTTTCGGATCCACCCAGTAGTGGGAGTTGAAAGCGCCGCCCCAGCTGAAGGTACCAATGTTGTAAGGCATGAGGTGGTCGTTTTCTCTTGTCTCCAGGGAGAAACCAAACCCAAAGCTGAAAGGTTCGGGTTGCGCCGGCAGGGGAGACGGGCGTACGCCGGTTTCAAGCTGGTTGGTGAGCATCAGCGCCACCGTAGCGGGACTGACAATAGTCTTGTTATTATACTTTCCTTTTTGCAGGAGGAGCGTCAGAAATTTGGCATAATCTCCTGTGGTGGATACCAGCCCTGCGCCGCCGGAGAGGTAGGTGCCCTGACGGTTAGGAAACAGCGGGTCTACCCCTTCGTAGAGCGGATGGTTGACAGTCACCATTTTACCGTTCACTTCTTCATAAAGGGTGACCAGTTTTTGTTGTTTGCCTGCCGGCAGATGAAAATAGGTGTCCTGCATGTCCAGTGGCGCAAATACGCGCTGTTGCAGGAATACGTCCAGCCGCTGGCCGCTCCATATTTCGATAAGGTATCCCAGCACGTCAGTATTGAGGCCGTACGTAAACGCCTGTCCGGGATCATGCATCAGCGGCTGCTGTGCCAGCAGGTTGATTTTTGTTTTCAGGTCAGACGCCATGGTGCCGATACCGCTGACTACCCCTGCTTTAGCATAAATCGCCTGCATCTGCGGATCGCTGAATACGGCGGCATAGGCGATGCCGGAGGTGTGACGAAGCAGGTCGCGCACCGTGATCTCCCGGCTCGCCGGACGCGTGGTGTAGCTGCTGTCCTCCGGATTAAAAGACACTTTTACCCGTGGGTTTTTAAAAGCCGGAATGAACCTGGACACCGGATCGTCCAGCTGGAATTTACCTTCCTCCCAGAGTAGCATCACACCCAGACTGGTAATGGCTTTCGTCTGCGAAGCGATGCGGAAGATATTATCCGTTTGCATAGGCTTGCGGGCCGCCACATCAGCGTGGCCGAAAGCTTTGTTGTACACCACCTGTCCATGGCGGATAACCAGGGCGGTGGCGCCGGGGATATGCCCTTCGGCTATATGGCGATTGATCACGTCGTCGATACGGGAGGTCCGCTGTGCGTCCAGGCCGGACTGGGCATAGGAAGTAAGGGTCACTACCAGCGTGGTAATGACAGTAGTCATATACTTTTTCATGATGTAATTGGTATTTTTTATTTGACAGCACAAAAATGCGCCGCATTTTGATATAATTAAAATAGGTTGAATTATACCAAACCATAAAATAATTTATATATTTGGGTATGATCAATTTTGAATGGTTCCGAACTTTTAAAGCGATTTACCAGACAGGCACGCTGACAGGCGCAGCGCATGAGCTGCTGATTTCCCAGCCCAATGTAAGCCAGCACCTGGCGTCGCTGGAAGCCTATATCCGTCATCCGCTGTTTGAGCGGCAGCCGCGCCGCATGGTGCCTACCGATTACGGCAAACTGTTATACACGGAGATCATCGATGCCGTGGAAAAGCTGGAGAAGGCGGAGACAGACTTCCGGAACACCTCCGCCCGTGAAGTGCCCCTTACCTGCGTAGGCGCGCCGAAAGAATTTTTTCAGTCCGTGATATCCCCGCGCATCAGCCAGTCGGCCGCCAACTTCATCTTTGAGTTCGGAGAGCAGAAGCTTATGCTGGAGAAAGTCATCCGGGGAGACATGTATTTTACGCTGACGACGGTCTGTGGCCACGAGAAAAACATCCTGTATGAACCGGTGCTGGAAGAAAGGCAGGTGCTGGTCGGCAACGCCGGGCTGGATGATACCATCTTCCGCAAAGCCATCCGGAAAAACGATCTCGCGGCAGCGGAAGCGTGGCTGAATGAACAGACATGGTATGCCTACAGCAGCGATGTTATCGCTGCACGCCGCTTCTGGCAGGAGAATTTCAACAAACGTCCGCAGCTGAAGCCCCGCTTCGTGATACCGGACTACGACGGCATATTAAAAGCGCTGGCTGCCGGCAATGGCCTGACCATCGTGGCAGACTACCTGGTAAAAGACCTGCTGCGTAAAAAAGAACTGAAACAACTGTGGACAGACGCCAAGGCTCCCTGTCAAACCCTCTACCTGGCTTATGACAAAACGAAGGTCACCACCCCACAGGTGAAACAGGTTAAGGCGTTGTTGCAATTATAGATCCTATTGGTTATTATTGTCCTGTAAATACAACCGCTTCCGTATGTCCAGCGTTGGTGAATGGCAAACGAGCATTTCCCGTTATGATGATGAGCAGGCCTTCGCCTGTTTGTTCCGGCATTTTTATGACCGGCTGCTGCACTTCTGCGAGCAATATGTGCACGCGCGGGAAGTGGCGGAAGAGATTGTGTCGGACGTGTTTGTGAAGCTATGGCATCGGCGCGGTGAGCTCGAAAAAGTAGTCAACCTGCAGGTATACCTTTTTGTGGCGGTCAAAAACCATTCGCTGAATTACCTCGAACAGTATTCCAAACTGCGCATCGTCCCTATTGAAGATACCGGTATGGCCGATCTCCGGCATAGTACAGACCCGGAGCAGGACCTCGAATGGAAGGAGCTGCGGTTTAAGATGGACCAGATCGTGGCCGCCCTGCCGGAGCAATGCCGGCGGATCTTTAAACTGATCAAGGAAGACGGTCTTAAATATAAGGAGGTGGCCGAAATACTGAACATCTCCCCGCGTACCGTGGAAACACAACTCTTCCGGGCCATGCGCCGGCTGCAGGATGGCCTGTCGCAGCTCCATAAAGACAATAATATCCTGCCGCCCCTCCTGGTCCTCTTTTGTATATCCGCCCAGCTCCTCTGAAACGCCTTCTCAAAAAAATATTTTTTTCACCTGTAAGTAATCGGGACCGGTTTACCTGTCCTTGTATCGTACTGGATTCCATTTTATCATGCCAAACGATACATTTATACAACTGCTCACGCGTAAACTGGCCGGGGTGGCCACTCCCGAAGATATAAAGGAGCTGGATGCCCTGCTGGAGCAACACCCGGAGCTGAAGACCCGCTACCATCAGCTGTCGCGCTATTTTGCGGAGGCTCCTCACCGGGAGGCCAGCAATGCGGAACTGGTGCTGCAACGCACGCTGTCTAAAATAAAGGCAGCCCCCTTATCTCCCGAAAAAGAAAAAAGAAAAACCTTCCGCTGGCAATGGGCGGCAGCAGCGGCGGTGGTATCCGGACTGGCCGTGGGGGTATTCCTGCTGTTCCGGCCGCACTCCGCTACCTCGCCGCTGGCCGGCAACTCCCTGCAATGGCAGCAGCAGGCCAACCCCAAAGGCATTAAATCTTTTCTGACACTGGCCGACGGCACCCGCATCTGGCTGAATGCGGAAAGTGAGCTGAAATACCCGCGGCAGTTCGGCAACAGCCGGGAAGTATACCTGGAAGGGGAGGCCTTCCTCGAAGTGGCAGACGACGTGAAACGTCCGTTCATCGTACACCTGCGGGAAGGTACCGTCAAAGTGCTGGGCACCGCCTTTAACATCCGCGCTTATCACAACGAACCGGTGCAAACAGCCGTGGTCAGCGGGAAGGTAGCATTCATTCCCAAATACAACGACGCCAAACAAACGCGGGATACCATCCTGATCACGCCCGACGTGAAAGTGTCTTACACCTCCCGCACCGGCACCCTTGTCAAAGATACCACCACCAGCCTGGATGACAAAGCCTGGACGGAAGGACGCCTCGTGTTCCGTAACAACACGCTGGAAGACATCTGCGCCAGCCTTGAGCGTAATTTCGGCAAACGGGTGGTGTTTGAGGCCGACGCCCCGCGGCAATACCGGCTGACAGGCGCCTTCAGAAACAATTCCCTGCAGGACATCATGTATTACCTGAGCCGTTCCAAACCATTCCATTATACCATCACCGACAGTACGCTGGTGATATCCGAATAAATGCCATTCATTCACCGATTTATTAATTGACCACTACGTTATGAGAAAAGAACTGATCAAAGCGCTTTACGGGCGTACGGTCCGGCCTCCCTTCTTTTCACTGGTGCTGTGCGCTGTTCTGCTGAGCGTATTGGACCTGGATGCCCAGGTTGCCTATGCCTCCGCCACCCGCCGCCAGTTGACAGGAACACAGGGACAGGCGTCTGCCCGTGTTCCCGATTATGCCGTCAGCCTCCAGGTAGAAGACCTGCCGCTGGCTGCTGTACTGGAGAAAATAGAACAACAAACGGCCCTTGTCTTCGTATATGCCAACGAAGACATCAAAGCCTCCCGCAAAATCACGCTCAACGTAAAAAACAACAAACTGGACGACGTGCTGCAGATGTTGCTGCTGCCGTTGAACATCCGGTATGAGTTCATCAGCAACAAAATCATCCTGAAAGATGCCACCGCCGTGGACCTTAGCCGGCAGCAACAGGAGCTGGTGATCACCGGGCGGGTGGTCAACAACAAAGGCGAAGGCATAGCCAATGTCAACGTACGGCTGCAGGGACAGAACATCGGCACGGTGACGGATACACGCGGTAACTGGACCCTGAAAGTACCGCCGGCACAGGCCAACAGTACCCTGGTCTTTTCGTCGGTAGGATATGTGCCGTCTGAAATCAATATCAACGGCCGCACCAGCATCGTGGCCATGCTCACCGCCGATGCCAAAGACCTGAGTGAGATCGTTGTCACCGCCTACGGCCAGCAGAAAAAGACGCAGGTAACCGCCGCCATCAGCACCATCTCCAATAAGGACATTACCAGCCGCCCCACCACCAATATGTTCCAGGCTTTACAGGGACTGGCGCCCAACCTGATCATCCAGCAAAATGTGGCGGAACCCGGAGCGGCCATCAACCTGAACATCCGCGGGGTGGGCAGTCTCACCGGCAATGCGCCCCTGGTGATCGTTGACGGTGTACAGGGCGGCACTACCGCCTTGCAAAACCTCAACCCCTACGATGTGGAAAGCATCTCCGTGCTCAAAGACGCAGCGTCGGCAGCTATCTATGGCTCGCAGGCGGCCAACGGCGTTATCTACATCACCACCAAAAGAGGGAAAAAAGACGAACGTCCCACCGTACAATACAACGGCCTGTATGGCTGGCAAACGCCTACCACGCTGCCCCGGCAGGTGGAAGCGTGGGAATACATGTCGCTTAAAAATGAAGCGCTGGTGAACTCGGGTAAAACACCGCAGTTTGCTCCTTCGGAAATAGCGTACTGGCATAACCGTGGCTCGCAGCCGGCCATGCTGCGCGAGATGGTCCGCCAGTATACACCACAGCAAAACCATAGCCTCAGCGTCACCGGCGGCGGTAAAACCAGCAGCTACCTGCTGTCGCTGGGCTTCCTCGACCAGGGGAATATGCTGCAGAACCGCTGGTTGCCTTCGGGGCAGGACTTCTACTATAAACGGTATAACGCCCGCCTTAACGTGTCCGTCGATATTGGTAAATACGTGAAAGTGTCCGGCAACGTGGCGTATACCCGCTCCAACATCCGCACGCAGGCGTTTGACATGGGCCTGCTCATGCGTGATGCCATGCGCGTACCCCGCATCTACCCCGTAAAAGACTCGCTGGGTAACTGGGTGGTGCCCGCGCTCACCAGCAACAGCGTGTTTGCCCAGCTGGGAGAAGGCGGCTACAAACAGAATATTATCGACAACCTCATGGGCGGACTGGACGTGGTGATCACACCGGTACCGCACCTGAAAATAAACCTGAACGCATCGGGGAACTATAATATCAACGCCGAAACACGGCGCATCAATAAATACAGCTATGCGCCGTATTATACTACCGCCACCGCGCCGCAGTTCAATGAACTGCACAAGTCGGAATACAAAGACCTTTATACTAACGTATACGCTACTACGGAATATGAAAATACTTTCGGGCAGCACTATGTCAAAGGACAGGTAGGGGTGCGCAGCGATGCGGTGGACGAACACTACGGCTTCCGCATGGACCGCTTCGGCACTACTAACCTGGACGGCGACTGGTCCATCGGCGGTGGTTACAAACCCAATCCGGACGGCACTTTTAACTATGGTAATATCAACGACTACAACGATTTCTCCAATCCCAACCTGTATGCGCTGAACTCTCTTTTCGGCAGGCTGAACTACGCTTTCAAAGACCGTTACCTGGCAGAGTTTACCTGGCGTTATGACGGTTCTTCCAAACTGGCGCCCGGTCACCGCTGGCAGTTCTTCCCTGCTTTCTCGCTGGGATGGCGCGTTACAGACGAAGCCTTTATGGAGTATGTGAAGGAGCATATCGGTAATGTGAAGCTGCGTTATTCGTGGGGGCGTGTGGGTAACTCCAACATCGGCGGATTTAACTACCTCGCAAGGGTACGCCTCACCGATGGAGACGGCGATTTCAGAAGAGGCAACTATTCGTTTAATAATACCCCGGCCACCGGTGCTACTTTTTCTACCTACAACGACCTGTTGCAATGGGAGATTTCCACGATGAGCAACTACGGTATCGATGCTGATTTCTTCAACGGAAAGCTGACCGCCTCTTTTGATTATTTTGATAAGATGACCACCGGCATCTACCTGTTTCAGACCGTACCCGGCACTGCCGGTATCGATGCTCCGCTGGAGAACGTAGGCAAGGTGGACAACAAAGGATGGGAGCTGGCGCTCACTTACCGCGTGAATACCGGCGCTTTCCGCCATGCGTTTGGTTTTAACATCGCCGACAACCTGAACAAGGTGATCCGCTTCGGCCAGGAATCCATCCGCGGCTCCGATGTACAGTTTATTATCAAAGAGGGTTTCCCGATCGCTTCCTATTATGGCTACAAGTCCGGCGGCCTGTATCAGAACCTCGACGACATCAAGAACGCGCCGAAAGTGCCTTTCGCCTACAACCAGCAGGTAATGCCCGGCGATGTGAAGTACATTGACCGCAACGGTGATGGCGTGATCGATGAAAACGACCGTTACGTGTTCGGAAATCCTTTCCCCCGTTACACTTTCGGATTCAATTACAACGTAAGCTGGAAGAACTTTGATTTCTCCATGTTCTGGCAGGGCGTGGGTAAACGGTCACAGTTCCTGCGCGGCGATATCGTGGAAGCATTCCATAACAACGAAGACCACGCCATGCTGCAGCACCTGGACCGCTGGACGCCCCTTAATCCCGGCGCCAGTTACCCCAGGCTGACCATCGGAGCCGCCAACGCCAACAACTTCGCGTATTCCGACTACTGGTTGTTTGATACCAAATACCTGCGACTGAAGAATGTGCAGCTGGGCTATAACCTGCCCACCGCCTGGACCAACCGGGCGAAGATACAACAGGTACGCCTGTACGTAAGTGCGCAGAACCTGATCACGATCATGCCGGTACGGTTCCGCGAGCTGGGGGTAGATCCTGAGTTTACCCAGTTTGACGACCACATGTCCATGTCCAACTATAACCCGGTAGCAGGCCGTAACTATCCCAATGCACGGACTTTTGCGGTGGGGCTGGATGTTAAGTTTTGATGCTTAAATGTGTTATTGTATGAAGAAATTAACCATCATGATATTACTCGCCGGAATGGTTGTCAGCTGTCGTAAGCTGGACCAGCCCATCACCAGCGAGTTTACAGAGACCGCCTACTGGCGTAATGCACAGGACGCGCTGGATGCGCTTACCGCCTGTTATGAACACCTGGCCAAAGACGATTATTTTTTCGGGGACGAAGCGCTGAGCGACAACGCTTATGTGAGCGGCGACGGGATGCTGGCGGTAACGAGGATCGCCAACGGCAGCTATGACGCTTCCAATGCCCGCGACCGGGATACGTGGGGCTATTATTTTACCACTATCCGCCGTTGCAATATTGTAGTGGAGAATATAGACCGGGTGCCGGCCATGGATGCCAACCTGAAAAAACGGATTGTGGCGGAGGCCCGCTTTATCCGCGCCTACGCTTATTTTCAGCTCACCGCCTGGTACGGTGATGTGCCTTTCACCACCAAGGTGTTGTCTATCGATGAGTCGAGGACCATCTCCCGCACGGATAAAAACACCATCCAGCAGTTTGTGCTGCAGGAGCTGGCGGCGATACAGCCTGATCTGCCGTTGAACACGCAGGTCGCGGAGAAAGACAGGGGCAGGGTGTCCCGTGGCGCGGCGATTGCGCTGAGTGCCCGGGTGCATCTGTTCCGCAGCGAATGGGCCGCTGTGGTGACCGACTGTGAAAAGCTGATCGGCAAAACAGACAATGGTGCTTACCAGCTGTTCGCCGGCTACAGCAGCCAGTTTACCGTTGCCAATGAATACAATCCTGAAGTGATACTGGACCTGCAATACGGAGGAGGGCGTACATACGACAAACAAAGGCAGTTCCTGCCGCAGACGGTGGCCGCGCTGAGAAGTGTGCTGGTGCCTACGCAGGACCTGGTAGACGATTATGTGATGCTTAACGGAAAAGGTATCCGCGAAGCCGGTTCCGGTTACAACGAGAATAATCCCTATACAGGCCGTGATCCCCGCTTTGAGGCCACCATACTGCATCATGGCTCTAAGATCATTGACTTCAGCGGCGTGGAACAGACCATACTCACACAGCCCGGGTCTGTGCCTGCTACCAATACGGTAGACGATCAGGGTGCTTCTCCTACCGGGTATTATTTCTATAAGTACTATGACCGTACCGCTACCGTGTACCAGTCGGGCCTCAACCTTATCCTGATCCGTTACGCCGATGTGTTGCTGATGTATGCAGAAGCGAAGATGGAGCAGGGGCAGCTGACGGCAGGGGTGTGGGACCAGACCGTCCGCGCCTTGCGTGCCCGCGCCGGTTTCACTGACGGGGCGGCGCTCACTTTTGACGGTGGCTGGTCGCAGTCGGAGCAGCGGACCATTATCCGCCGGGAGCGTCGTGCTGAACTGGCGTTCGAAGGGCAACGTATTTTCGATATCCGCCGCTGGAAGATCGCCGACCAGGTACTGAGCCGGCCGGTGAGAGGTATTAAAGTCACCAGCGGCTCTTTCAACAAAGATCCGCAGGGGTATATCATCGTGGAAAACCGGGTGTTTGTCAATCCTAAACACTACCTGTGGCCGGTGCCCACCTTTGAGCGCGACCAGAACAAAAATCTCTCACAAAACCAGGACTGGTAAATCCATCTCACCAAAAAAAGTCATCACATGAAATCATATATTATCTATCTCTCTTGTATCCTCGGTCTGCTGCTGACTGCCTGTAAAAAAGACGACTACCGGCTTAATACCAATATGCAGCCGGTGCCGCGCCTGACCGCGCCGGCAGATAACAAGTATGTGAAGCTGCAGCCTACCACCAGCGCCAGTGTTACGTTTGAGTGGGACCAGGCCCGGGCGGAAGATGGTTCCCTGGTACAATATGAGGTGGCCTTTGATAAACCAAACGGCGATTTCTCTTCTCCGGTAGCGCGGTATACCTCCGACGGCGGCGGCGTACAAAACAGGCTTACATTGTCTCACAAAGACCTGAACAGCATTGCCGGTAAGGCAGGCATCCCTTCGTTGGGCGTGGGTAAACTGAAATGGACCGTGCTGGCTGCCAAGGGCTATAATATCCAGCAGGCGGCGGAGACGAAGCTGATAGAAGTGGAGCGGCCGGCGGGTTTTGCAGAGGTGCCGGCGGATATGTTCCTGACCGGCGAAGCTACCGAAGCCGGCGCGGACCTGGGTAAGGCGATGAAAATGAAAGCGACTGCTCCTGGTGTGTTTGAGATATATACGTCCCTGAAAAACGGTAAGTACCATTTTGCCGCGCGTAACAGTGGCACGCCTGCTACCTACTCCTGGAGCGGCAGTGCGCTGAAAGAAGGCGGCGAAACGGAGCAGACGGCCGG
Source organism: uncultured Chitinophaga sp. (assembly GCF_946479755.1). The sequence continues at coordinate 98,932 of NZ_CAMLHC010000017.1, forward strand.
TACCAAAGTATACCGCCTGCGCCTGGATTTCAACAACGCGGCGATTACCGTGACCCAGATCAACAGCATCGGGCTGTGGTTTGCGCCGCTGAACAAGTTTTTGTTTGAGCTGAGCTACCAGGGTAATAGTACCTGGGCGGCGCTGGGCCAGCAGATCGTGTTCAAGCAGGAGTCCTGGGGCCGTGACGAGCGTTACAAATTCCGTATGGCCGTGACCGGTAGTGACGGTACTGCGGCTGACGAATGGATCGGCAGCAGTAATGCCGACAACAACCGGCCTACCGGTTCTTCGCCGTTGTCCTATTGGGAGCTGAAGCCTATCAGCAACAACGACCAGTGGAATTACTGTTACAAGTTTGCTACAGAAGCGGATAACAGGAACTGCGACGTGAAAGTGTATTTCGCGCCTGATAAAAATTACACCCACGAAGTGATCGTTAAATAAGATAACTATGAAGTGTATACGATATTGTTTAGTTTTAATGACGCTGTTGAGCAGCGCCGCCTGTCTGAAAGAGCCGGTAGATGACGGACCGGGCCCTAATCCCGGCAAGGCGCGGTATATGTTTGATTGGCGTAAGATTGCCGATTCGTCACAGACCTCGCTGATCAGTAACTTCTGGAACCAGGCGGGATATTTTAACCAGAACAGTGCGGGGAACGCCACGTTCCACTACTGGCCCAGCGCGCATGCGCTGGATGTGCTGACAGACGGTTATGTGCGCACCAACGATGCTGCGTTGAAAAACAGGATGGCCACGTTGCTGGAAGGGGTGAAAACGAAGAACGGCAACAGCTACATCAACTTTTTTTACGATGATATGGAGTGGATGACGCTGGCCTGTCTGCGTGCTTTTGAAGCCACGGGGGATACCCGTTATAAAGATGCCGCCCAGTTGATATGGAATGACATCAAGGGAGGCTGGGATGACGTATGGGGCGGCGGTTTCCACTGGAACAAAGACAGAAGCAGGAACTACAAGAATACGCCGGCCAATGCGCCGGCCTGTATGATCGCCTGCCGGATGTATGGTGTGACCCGCAACCCTGATGATCTTGCCTGGGCGCGGAAGATCTACCAGTGGCAGAAGGCCACGCTGGTAGATCCGGCATCGGGCATGGTATGGGATGGTATCAACCAGGACGGCAGCGGCACGGTGAATAAAACCTGGTTGTTTACCTACAACCAGGGCGTGTTTATCGGGGCGGGGGTGGAGCTGTATAAGCTCACCGGAGAGCAGTCCTATCTCAACGATGCGTTGCGTACCGCCAATAATGCGTTGGGATCTTTTACCCAAAACAACATTCTCAAAGATGAGGGTGGCGGTGACGGCGGGTTGTTCAAGGGGGTGCTGGTACGTTACCTGATGCTGCTGATCACCGATGGCAGCATCAACAGCAGCGATGCCGCGCGGTTTGCCGGCTTCCTGCAACAGAATGCAGAAACATTGTGGCTGAAGGGCACTTTCAGGCCGCAAATATTGTTTAACAGTAACTGGCAGACCACCAATGCAGCCAGTGACCTGACCACGCAGCTGAGCGGGGCCATGCTGATGGAGGCCGCCGCAAAGCTGAAAGCGATGGGGCTTATAAAATAATGCTTATGTACCGTTCCGTATGGCTAACGGTGGCGTATATACTGTTTGCCACCACCTCGTTTGCCCAGCGCAATGCGCAGCGCGCCGGCCTGTTACAGGCGGCGGTTGACAAACATCTGTATGAGCCGCGCACCGGCCTTTACATCCAGACCAGCGACCCTGCCAAAAACCATAACCCGCATGCCGATCTGTGGGGGCTTTGTGCCCTGGTGCAGGCTGCCAACGAGATGGAGCGGCTGCATCCCGGGAAAGCTTACCTGAAACCGGTGGTGCGTGCTATCGACCAGTACTACGACCCGATACCGCCGGCTCCGGGGTATGCATCGTATGTGGTGAAGGAGCGGCGGGAGGACCGTTATTATGACGATAACCAATGGATTGGTATCGCCTATCTCGATGCTTTTGCGCGCACCAGGCAGCAGCAGTACCTGGAGAAAGGAGCGGAGATCTATCGTTTTATGATGACCGGCTACGATACCGTGAGTGGGGGAGGGCTATACTGGAAAGAAGGGGACAAGACCACTAAAAACACCTGCTCCAACGGGCCGGGTATCCTGCTGGCGCTGCAGCTGTATGAGGCCACGCACCGGAAAAGTTACCTGGATACGGCTTTGTTGTTGTACCACTGGACGAACAAACATCTGCGGAATGCCAACGGCGTGTTCTGGGATGCGATCAAGCCGCAGGAGAACAACCGGATTGATTCCGCTACGTATACCTATAACAGTGGTACCATGCTGGAAGCTAATGTGAAGCTGTACCGTATTACGAAGCAGTCGCAGTACCTGAAGGAGGCGCAGCAGATCGCCGCCGGTACGCTGCAACGTTTTTACAGGGACGGCCGTTTTCACTCGTCGTACTGGTTCAATGCCGTGCTGCTGCGTGGGTATCTGGCGTTGTACCGGGAGGACAAGGACCGGCGGTACGTAGACGCTATGCAGGCTTACGCCGATAAGGTATGGGAAGATGACCGGGACGCCGGCTCGAATATGCTGGGTAAGCGTCCGGAGAAGGAGTTGCTGGGGCAGGCCGGTATGATAGAGATTTATGCCCGGCTGGCTGTTGTAAAATAATTTAATGATCAAATGTAAAAATAGGCCGCGCTGGTAAACACCAGTGCGGCTTTCCCTGTTGTTGTCGTTGTCGTATGATTAAAAGTTTGTAACCAAAGTAATGCCCCGCTTCCCAAGGGGGAATGTTTATCGCGGTGACGATACAAAAGTGCGTGAAAAAGGGGGCCTGAAAAATGATAAGGGTCAGTTGGCGGACTGATGTTCGTCAGCCTGCTTGCGTCCTTTTGCGGTGAGGTAGGGGTAGAACTGGTTGAACAGCACCTGGCTGTAGTACTGGACGGCTTTTTTGCCTTTGAGATGCACTTTGATTTCATTGTGCGACAGGGCGAAGTCGGCCATGATATATTGTTGGGTGATGAGGTTTTTCCAGATGTAGGCGGGGATGTCATCGCGGAAGATGCCTTCTTCTATGAGCGTGTTGAAGAGGAGGAGGAACTGTTCCTCGCGGGCTTTGTCCCAGCTGTTGTAGATAGTTTTGATTTCCGGTACGCGGCGGGTCACTTCCACGAAGTGAAGGAAGATAAAGCGGTACTGCCATATGAGTTCAAACAGCGCTTCGATCCATTGCCGGAAGTGTTCCAGGGTGATGTGCCGGATGTTTTCGCGTTGCATAAAAACGCGGGAAAAGCCATCGTTGAGCTCATTGAAGAGCACCAGGATGATATCGTTGGTGTTTTTATAGTGGTACTGGAGGTTGCCATGGCTGATGTCCAGTTCTTTGGCGATATGCCGTATTGTGATGACGTCGATGCCCTGCTCGTTGAACAGTTTGAGGGCGGCGTTCCGTATTTTTCCCTTTGTGTCTACCATTAGTACAAATGTACTATTTTTTCTCCTGACACATATTTTATGCCTTCATGTTGATATAATATTACATAATTCCTTAATTTTAATTTTTTCATTATTTTTCAGGGCGGGAGATGATCCCGTTGTGTTAAACGATAAACCTATCCTAACCTATGAGGCTGTTGTTGTTCCTGGTTTTTGCCTTCGTGCAGCTGACTGTCTACGGACAGACGGCGAAGCCGACGGCTAAAAAGGGGAACAGGGCCACGGAATTCCAAATGAAAGAGGGGACCTACCTGGCTTTTGCGCAGGTGAACCTCAGCATGGGGGAGATCGGGTTCCAGGTGGAGGTAGCGTGTGAGCATAAAAAGAGCGGCTCAAAGCTGGAGTTCCGCATTGACAAGCCCAAAGGCAAAATGATCGGCTCCCTGGATATTCCCTACACCGGCGACAGCACTTACGCTCTCAAGTTGACCGGCAATCTGCGGCATGCGGAAGGTGTACACGACCTGTACATTGTAGCCAAAGGGGGCGTGGCTTTCAGCGTGACCTCCTTTAGTTTTATCCATAATTATTAGTATATACTTTCCCGTTAGTGTGAAAAAAACTTTACTTTTTATTTGGTGAATTAAAATGAGTGCTTATCTTTGCGCTCCCTGATCACAATATCAGTTGCCCAGATGGCGAAATTGGTAGACGCACTGTGTTCAGGTCGCAGCGCCTGCAAGGGTGTGCTGGTTCGAATCCAGTTCTGGGCACGAAAGTGGACAAATCGAAACTCATCTCGGTTTGTCCATTTTTTTTTCAGTAAAACTCGCGTCCAGCGCATATGTTAGCTTAGCGGCTTCATTAAGTCGGGCAGTTCGATAATTAATTCCATCAAAAATGAGCTTTTCGGGAAAATCGAACTACACCTCCTTTTACAATTGAATTATTCTCTCACGACATTAACTTCCGATTAACGCTTATCATTTTTTGTTTTACCGGTTGTATGAATATAAAATTATTGCGGCACTAACCACTGCAGTAATAATACAGTATTTGTAAATACTATTGTATCGTCGCTGGAGCGTAGAATATACTGTTAACTTGTGACACCCGGGCATGCAATCCTATTATTTTGTTTTTAAATCCATTTCCATGAAAAAGAAGTTATTCGCCCTTGGGCTGACCTGCTTTCTGCTGTTGGCAGCACTGCCTACGTTTGCCATGCAGATTTACATTAAGTCAGTTAAAGGTGGTGGAACCATCACGCTTGAGGTAGAAAAAACGGACACTGTTGAAAAAATAAGGGAATTAGTGGCCGACAAAACCGATATTCCTCCGGGGTGGCAAAGGCTGATATTTGCCGGTAAACAATTAGAAGATGGCAGAACCTTATCAGATTATAATATCCAACATGGGGCAACTATTCATCTGGTGGTAGGGTAAGTGTACGTTGAGGAAAATAAAAAAGACCGCAACCATTGCGGTCTTTTGCAGTATACCAGGAGCCTGAGCCGGGTGCTGATTGCAGTATTGCCATTAACCATGCTTTGTCGGTGAAGGAAGTGAACAGAAAATATACATTATGTTTTTTTTAACATAAAAACCGGGAAGGATGATTACCTTCATCCTATGATACGTGCCATCACTTTTGCAGTTATTTTAATGTTTGCCGTGCCTGCAATGGCCCAGGTGCCAGGAGGACCTTTTCTGCCGCCGTCAGGCCCCGGGAGCTTTAACCGGATGACGGATACCAGTCATCCCGGGAAGAAATGGTTTGTAACGAAATATGCCGGTATATCGGCGGGCTTTATCGGGTTTAAAGGGGGCAGCAGTAACTTTCTGATGGCTCCCATGGCCTGGCAGCTGAACCGGCAATTATCGCATAATATCTTTGCTTTCGGCGGTGTGTCAGTAACACCTTACCTGATGAACTACAACAATGTACCCTTTCAGCCGGTGGCAGGTAAGGGGTATAATACAATACGCCCAAATAATTATGGGATCAACCCAGCCGCCCGCGTTGGCGTTATGTATACCAACAGCGAAAGAACCTTTTCCATTTCGGGGAGCGTGAGTGTCAGCCGCGGCTCCTATAATAGTTATATGCCGCTCTATGCGCCGGTAAACGGGTATGTAGTGCAGTAACAGGTTTTTAGAAAAATACCTGGTGAATCAATCTATATCTGTGATCATCCATACCGGACAACCGAAATGACCCGACGCTCCAGGCGGGACGGACAAATACCGGTACTGAACATGTCGCAAACAACCCTTGCGAAAGTCGCCTTTCCCCATCCTCTCTTTTCCGGATTCAGTCTACCTTAGTAGTGCGTTAATAATATGTTTCACCATTAAAAACATGTAAAATGGCACGAACACAAACCCACATTGGCAATGCACCGGCAAATGGGCTGCTCCATAAAAAGTTCAGCGCCGTATTACAGCAAAGCCCCAATAAAGGAGGCTGGACCTACCTGGTATGGCCGGATTCTGTTGCCTTCTTTGGCACAAGAGGCCTCGTAAAGGTACGCGGCACCATGGACGGTAAACCTTTTCGTAGCTCGTTCATGGCGCTGGGCAACGGCACCCATAAATTACCGGTGAAGGCAGACCTCCGGGAAGCGCTCAAAAAAAATGTGGGTGACAAAATAAACGTAGTGCTGGAAGAACGGCTCTATGAATAGCGGGTACGGTAACGGATATACTAAACTGGAGGGGCGCAGCATCGCACAAGTTGCCATACAGTACCGACCTGTAAAATGCTATTGAAGCGTAATTTTAGTTTTCATATCCCGTAACGCTACCACCAGTCCATATCCTTCTTCCAGCAAACGGTATTTCACAATCAGGTTGTTCTCCACGGTAATCTCCGTAAAAAACAAGGATTCATATATTTGGTCGCTAGGCAGCATCTTCACCTTAAACCGGCCGGAAGTTAAATTGGCATTGCCTTGAGTCATGGAATGGAAAATTTCTGCGGAGATGGGCGTTGTATTTTGCCATAGCAGCGTGTAAACCTGTCCCACTTCGGCTTTGGTGGAGCGCTTGCCCAACCAGGGTACGAGTGTTTCATTGCCGGGAATATACCAGTCCACATTTTCTGCGATCAGGGACAGGATATCGTCCAGGTTTCTTTCTGCCATGGCTTTAAAAAAGGCGCTTACGATCGTTTCCATTGTTTTTTATGCAAAGCTAGGGCTTATTCGAAGCCATGAGTTACCAATACGCGACACATTGTTACCAATTGGCGACAGGCATATTATATGTTTAGAATGCCCTTCAGCAACAAACCTGCTACAGCGCCCGCCAGGATAATGACCGGCTCCGGTATTTTTTTGAATCGCCAGAGAATAACAACAGTTGTTAGCGCGATGCCGATCGTATATACATCTGTGAGGGATCGTTTTGCCAACACGATCACCGCGCCGGAGATGGCGCCGATCGCGGCGGCCGTTACGCCATCAACGAAGGCTTTAATACCGGGATGTTTACCATATTTCCTGAAATAGGGCGCGGGCAGTACGGTGAATAGGTAGCAAGGGAAAAACGTGGCAAACGCCGCTGCGCAGGCGCCGGGGAAACCGGCTGTCAGAAAGCCGATAAACCCTACAGTGATGACTACCGGGCCTGGCGTAATCATGGCCACGGCCACTGCGTCCAGGAACTGTTGTTCATTTAACCAGCCATATTCTTTCACTACACCGCCGTACAGAAACGGAACAATGGCAAGGCCGCTGCCAAACACAAAAGCGCCTGCTTTGGTAAAATACAAGAGTATTTGCCATAATGTTTTTTGGGATGTGGCGGTGGTAATATTCAACATTACCGGATGAATCAATAATTTGGGTATCGCAGATGCTTTACGGAGGAAGGATAAATTAGCGGGTGGCGCTTTTATCAGCCAGTAAAGTACCCCTGCACCGAGAAACAGCCAGATGTTTTCGTTTTCCTGCCATACAGTATAAGCTGCAACCATCACATAGATGACGATCAGCACATTACTGCCACCGATGGATTTGCGGGTGAGTTTCCATGCGCTGGTACTGATAATACCAATGACGGCAGCACCTACGCCATAGAAGACAGCCTGCATCCAGGGAATGCCCTGCAGACGGACATACATAAATCCAAGTCCGAGCACCATCAGGAAGGAGGGAAGTACGAATGCCAGCCCCGCAAGGGTGGCCCCGGCAAGGCGATAATGGACATATCCCATGTAAATCCCCAATTGAGCGGCCAACGGTCCGGGAGCGAGTTGTGCCAGGGCTAAACCTTCTTTATAATCTTCTTCACTGATCCAGCGTTTGTTTTCAACGAGATCGCGGTGCATATAGCCCGCTAAAGCCACAGGGCCACCGAAGCCCCATGTGCCCAGCTTCAGAAAATAGATAATGAGTTCGCGTAAGCTGTACGGAGCGGTAGTTTGGTTACTGTTCATTCTTAAATAGGCGTTGAGTCAGGCTTGCAAGTTCAGCTTACTGATAGCCAAAAAATAGAACGAATAGTAAGGTTTGGCCTGTTTTTTACTTTTTCAGGTCTTTTTTATAGGCGGAAGGACTTTTGCCGGTGAACTTTTTAAAGATCCGGGTAAAATGGCTTTGGTCTGAAAAGCCGGTGAGATAGGCGATCTCCGTCAGCGAGTGATCTGTAGTGCTGAGCAATTGAACCGCCTTGTCGATCCGGAGTTTGCGGATATATTCGCCAAATGACAGATCATCGAAATACTTTGAAAACTCCCGCGATAAGTATGCCGGGTGTACCTGAAGCGTTTCTGACAGCCCTTTCAGGCTCAGGTTGAGGTTAGTGTCTATCTGGTCCTGGATGATTTCTTTTAATTCCTTCGCCCAACCGGGTATTTTCCTGCTGTCTTTTTCCTGCTGAAGGAACTGCCTGAAAATGGCGATCAGCTGGTTTTCAACCGGCTGTTGCGTGTGTTTGACGTGCTGAAGGTATTTGGCCCAGCTGTAAAGCGCATCGTACAGCATCATCCCCTTTTCCAGCAAAGCCTGGTCGTCGGATTCATTGTAGGCCAGTCCGGCAGACAATGCCCACAGGCCGGATGCCTGGGGGGCCAGGTCATGCCGGTCGGTATCGGCTCCGCGGACAATAGGCGCCATGAGAAGGATGGCGGGATCTTCTATATTGTGTTTTTTGATAATATAATCGAAGGTGCATTGGTCATTGTAATGCGTGTACTCCACACCAACAATATCAAAGGGGATAGCGTTTTCGGCCGCGGCTTTAGAGATGACGTCCTCAAACGGAACATACATAAACCCGGCATCGGCGTCTACAAACCGCTTAATGAGCCAGGGGGATGCCAGCCGGTCTATTGTAGGGCGTTCGCGGGTGATCCATTTCATATAGCTGATGCTTGATACGGCTGTAATTTAGTGTTGTTTTGGGTGATTTTTGCAGCGGCCTGCTGCAAAATTTACGATGTTTTCACTGCGGACATTTTGCAGTTAATTGTTTTGATCGTACCTTTGCGCCCTCATTACCAAATGTTATAGAACAGAAATGTGGGATAGATTTTACTTTAGAGTCATTAGCGTTTTTATTTTATTGAACGGCGCGTTATTTTTATTCAAAGACTGGATGTTGGACAATGGAGTACATCACAACGTATTACTCTTCGGGAACCTTGCCTTAGCCTTACTTTCAGCATTTACCTACAACATGAGCCGCAAGGGCGTTGAAGCTGAAAGCAACAGTGTATTTATGCTCCGTGTTTACGGCGCCATGATCAGCAGAATGATGCTTTGCCTGGCAGGTATCACCATCTATGCAGTGGCCAACAGGGCTAATACCAGCAAATACACCATCTTTATGCTGATGTTCTTCTACGCAGTATATGCTGTCAGCGAGAACGTAAGCCTGCAGAAAATCACCCGGCAGGCGAAAGCAAAATAAGCAGTTATGTATCGAAGGTGCTTGTCAGCAGTAATGCTGCGCAGCTTCTTCCTGCATAAAAGAATCACCCGTTTCCCCGGGAAACAGGTGCCGGCCAGCTCCTGAAAAGGGGTAACGGTATCTCTTTTCCTTTATCCGCGCAGCCTCCCCGGCTGCGTGCGGAGCCCTACTGCCCATTCGCAGTAACTTGTCCTACTTTAGTGGCAGCCCGAACTATCCGTTTCTCCAATTCTCACATTTCTTAACCCAAACCCCTATTTATGAGCAAACACATCATCTCCTTGTTGCTGTTGAGTGCTATGATATTGGCTGCCTGTAAGAAAGAGCAGCACAGCACTTCAGCTGATAACGCAGTGGCACCTGCTGAAAAAGTGCAGACAAACAACCACCAGGACGAAGTACTGACACCAGTAGGCTGGGTCTCTAAATCCAAAGTACATCACGTTGAAACAGGTGAATATCTCAGCGGAGAGGGCAACCGGCTCCGTAAATATGACCGCAGCGGAAAAGTACTGGCGGATTACGGCGTCATTGAGCAGGACGCCCGGAAAACACCGTTCTACCCCGGCAATACCCAACGGCCGGGCAAAGACATATTCCCGCTGGGCTCCGGCTGGATCACCTACACACACTGGACCAACACTGCTGCTTCGGCAATCTCTTATTTTGCTACCAGCTGGACCGTTCCGCCTGCACCGGCGGTAAACTCGGGCCAGACCATCTTCCTGTTCAACGGCCTGCAGAATTCCGGCAATATCCTGCAACCGGTATTGCAGTGGGGACCTTCCGCAGCCGGCGGAGGCAACTACTGGGCCATCGCCAACTGGTATGTGGGTGGCAATACCGTGTACAGCAGCCTGATACGCGTAAACCCAGGCACCAACCTGCAGGGCATTATGAGCCTTATCGGCGGCAGCGGCAGCACCCGCAGCTACTCGTCCGTCTTTACCGGCTATCCTTCTATTAACCTGACGGTAAACAATATCCCTACCCTGTACTGGGCGGCGGAATCCATGGAGGCATATGGAGTAGTGACCTGCTCCAACTATCCTAACACCGCCAAAACGAGACTCAGTGGGATTGACCTGAGAGTGGGCGGCGCACCGGCGCCCCTGTCATGGTCCGTGGCCAATCCGGTAACGGACTGCGGGCAGCATTCTACCGTGGTCTCTAACGGTACGCCCAACGGTATCGTAGACATCTATTATTGAAAAGTACCCGAAACGGTAACGGGCGATAAAAGCCTTGCAGGGAATACCTGCAGGGCTTCGTTTTTATGGATTGTGCCTATGGGGCCGCGCCGGAGTACCTGCGCTTAAATTTTTTTTTTCTCCGATCACCCTTTTTCAGTTCCTGCCTGTCATATAAACACTAACAGGTTTGTTAAAAGAGACCAAAATTGCTGAGGGGTATCATAAAACCCGGTAACGTAACCCGCCGTTCCCGGGGAATCAATACAACCAAGACTAAACAGCTCTTACACGCAGGAGGATAATTTATTAATTAATAACTGTATGAATATGGACGCTATCAGTACGTTCCGTAGAGGAACTGTGCGCCATCCCGCCAAACCACTATTGCTGCAGGTCACGCAACCCTGTGTTACGCTGGGGGTACTTGTGGTTATCTTTTCGGGGCTTTTGATGATAGCCGCTGTCAATAGGGCTACAGCGCAACAATCAGTCGTCAAAGGCACCGACTCGTCAACCGTGGTTGCAGGAAAAGTGACAGATGACAAAGGTAACGCATTGCCCGGAGTGGTCGTGCGGGCCACCAAAAGCGGAAAAGCAGCCGTGACTGGTAACGCCGGTGAATATAACATCACAGTAAAACCCGACGATAAACTGGCCTTTACATTCATAGGATATGATGCGGTTATAAAGAATACAGGAAAGAGCCAGCGGATAGACGTAGTGATGAAGCCTGGCTCTAAAGGCCTGAATGAGGTGGTAGTAACGGGATTTCAGGAAATAGACAGGAAAAAATTTGCCGGCGCGTCCACAAGGCTGAAAGCGGAAGACATCCGGATGGATGGTACGACAGACATCAGCCGCGCATTGGAAGGTAAAGCAGCAGGGGTAACTATTCAGAGTGTATCTGCTACTTTCGGCTCGGCGCCCAAAGTGCGTATCAGGGGAGTAACCTCGCTGACCGGAGAAAACAAGCCGCTGTGGGTAGTGGATGGTATTGTGCTGGAGGATGTAATTAACGTGAGTAATGACCAGCTGTCGAGCGGCGATCCTTCCACGTTGTTGGCATCTTCCGTAGCCGGATTGAATATGAACGATGTGGAAGACATCTATATATTGAAAGATGCGGCGGCAACATCCCTGTATGGCGCCAGAGCGATGAACGGCGTCGTCGTGATCAATACGAAGAAGGGACGGTCCGGGAAAATGATGACCAATTATACCGGCAACTTCAGTACGCAGTTAAGGCCCAGCTACAATAATTTCAATATCATGAACTCCGCCGAGCAACTGTCGGTCGATGCTGAAATTGCCAGGAAAGGCCTGTTGAATCTGGCTGGAATAGGGAACAGTGCTGACAAAGGCGTATATGGAAAAATGTATGATCAGCTGCAGACCTATGATCCCGCTACCGGCAGATTCCTGCTGGAGAATACGCCGGAAGGAAGAAAGCGATTTTTGGAACGTTATGCACTGGCGAATACGGATTGGTTTCATATTTTATTCCGTAATTCCCTGATACAGGAACATACGCTCAGCCTTTCAGGTGGTTCTGAAAAACTACAGTCCTATTTTTCCGCCGGTTTTTATAACGATAACGGCTGGACAGTGGCCGATAAAGTGAAGCGTTTTACATTTAACTCACAAACCAACTATACTTTTTCTGATAGGCTGTCTGGTGGGCTCATCGCCACTGGCTCCGTAAGGCAGCAGGAAGCGCCGGGTACAGTGGCGCGGACCACCGACGCTTTCTACGGAAAGATGAGCCGGGATTTTGATATCAATCCCTATCAGTATGCGCTGAACACCAGCCGGGCGATGACCGCCTATGACGAGGGCGGAAACCTCGAGTATTTTACCCGGAACTACGCACCTTTCAATATCCTGAATGAATTGAATACAAATACCTTGCATCTCTCTGTTATAGACCTGAAGTTGCAGGCCAATTTGTCTTATAAGATCAACAAACATCTCCGGTACGACTTTATTGGCGCCATCCGTTATGCCAAAACGAGCCAGGAAGACATGGTACGGGAAAATTCCAACAAGGCGCAGGCATACAGGGCTAACTACAACGCTACGATCGCGAATAATAATCGTTTTCTGTACAGGGATCCGGATAACCCCAATGCTTTCCCCATCGTAGTGCTGCCATCAGGCGGTTTGTACAACCGGAACGAAAATACATTGACCAATTATAACTTTAGAAACAGCCTGAACTATACGCAGACATTTGGCCTGCATGACCTGAATGTGCTGGCAGGGCAGGAGGTAAAGTATGCAGACAGACAAAATGCGCTGAATACGGGATACGGCTACCAGTATGATTATGGTGGCAGCGTGCTTCCTTATTACATGATTTTCAAACAGGCGTTCGAAGCTAATCTGCCCTACTTTGGCATGCAACGCACCTACGACCGCTATGCAGCATTTTATGCCACTGCCGGCTACACCTACAATGGCCGTTACAATTTTACAGGCACCATTCGTACCGAAGGCTCCAACAGGTTAGGTAAATCGCCAAGTGCACGCTGGCTGCCCACCTGGACCCTCAGTGGCGCCTGGAACATCGATCAGGAAAATTTTATGAAGGGAGCGCCCGGTATCGATATGCTGAAACTGCGAGCCAGCTATGGGCTGGTGGCGTCTATGGGAGTTGCCACCAATTCAAGCGTGGTGTTAAAGGCACAGAACACCTACCGCCAGTATGCGCGGGTCATTGAATCCGGTATCAATATCATCGACCTCGAAAACGCCGATCTCACCTGGGAAAAACAATACTCCTTCAATGCAGGAATAGATGCAGCGTTTTTTAACAGCCGTCTGACCACAACCATCGACCTGTACAAAAGAAACAGCTTCGATCTGATTGCAGGGATTAAAACATCCGGCATTGGCGGACAGGATATAAGATTCGCCAACTATGCCGACCTGAGTTCAAATGGCGTCGAACTCACGATCGGCGGCGAGATTATCCGCAGTAAAGACCTGGGCTGGAAAACGAATCTGACACTGGGCTACAATAAGAACAAAATCACCAACGCGAAAAACGTACCGATCATATTCGACCTGGTAGTGCCGGAGGGCGGCAATAAACAGGGCTATCCGGTAAGCGGCTTGTTTTCACTGGACTACAAAGGGCTGGAAAACAACACCGGTATTCCCTTGTTCGTGGACGAGAAAGGACAGGTGTCCCGTAAAGTAAGTTTGCAGGATATTGAAACCAAATACCTCGTATACGAGGGCCCGGTAGATCCACCCGTGGCAGGAGGTTTTTCCAACACCTTCAGATATAAGAATCTGTCCCTGAATGTATTGCTGACTTACCAGGCTGGTAACAAGATCAGACTGAACCCGGTATTCAAATCCACTTATTCCGACCTCGATGCATTTCCCCGTGAATTCCTTGACAGATGGACCCTGGCCGGAGATGAGAAAACAACGGCAACGCCTTCTGTTATTGATGCGCTTACGAATTACCGCATGACAGATGCCTATCCTTATAATAATTACAATTATTCCTCCGCGAGGGTGGCAGACGGTGGGTTTGTACGATTAAAGTATGTGGCGCTCTCTTATCAGATGCCTCCGAAAATGATACAGCACATCGGCCTGAATAATGTATCACTTACGGCTTCAGCCACCAACCTGTGGTTGCTGTATGCCGATAAAAAGCTGCGGGGACAGGACCCTGAATTTTTTAATGCGGGAGGCGTGGCGCAGCCACTGCAGCGCCAGGTGGTGATGTCCTTAAAAGTTGGTTTGTAAGTGTATTAATAAGCATGATATGATGAAGCATACTATTAAGATCAATGTTTTTATAGTCACAGGGTTGCTATTACTGGCGGCCTGCAATAAGTACCTGGAAGTTGATCCGGATAACAGAACATCGCTGGATTCAAAAGATAAAATAGCCCAAATGCTGACCTCTGCCTATCCGGACCAGGATTATATCTGTTTCAGCGAGTCTATGTCAGATAATGCAGGTGACAGAATCCATTCGGGTGATCAATACAGCGGCGACCTGCGTGTGAACATAAACGCTTATCGCTTTACTGATTATGCCAGTACAGCGCAGGGTTCCCCTGACGTTTACTGGCAGGGATGTTATAAAGCCATCGCGGCTGCCAATCAGGCGCTGGAAGCTATTGACAAGGCCGGTGCCGCAGCGGGATATGCTCCTTATAAAGGAGAAGGCTTGCTGGCCCGTGCCTACGCTCATTTTATGCTGGTCACCTTTTTCGCCAAACCCTATGATTCCACTGCTTCCGCCAACGACCCGGGCATACCCTATGTGTTGAAACCGGAAACAACCCTCAACCCAAAGTATGAAAGGAAAACGGTAAAGTATGTGTACGAGATGATCGAAAAAGACCTGACAGAAGGTTTACCGCTGATCAGCAACAGCGCCTATAAAGTCCCGTCTTTTCATTTCAACAAGGCAGCCGCCACCGCTTTTGCAGCCAGGTTCTATCTGTTTAAAAAAGATTATGCGAAGGCCGCTACGTATGCAGGGCAGGTTTTCCCGGGAGGCAATGTAAAGGACTATCTCCGCCCGTTGAATACAACGATGAGCACCGCTACCCGTAGTGAAAGAGCGGCCGCATTTACCAGCCCGGATACCAAAGCAAACCTGTTGCTGGCAACGGCCAACTCTATCTGGGCCAGGGCCTGGCTTGGCTACCAGTTTGGATTAAATGCTGACGTGTCCGGAGGCATCTTTTTCTCCGGTAATGTTTCAGGAGGCTCATGCGCCTACAATGTTTTTTATTACGGAACTGATAACAATGATCAGGGCATTGAAAAATGGAAAGAGAATTTTGTGTATGTCAGCGCAGATATTGGTAATGCCTATATCTATGTTCCACTCTTTACCGCAGAAGAGGTGTTGTTTAACCGTGCGGAAGCCAATGCCAGGCTGATGAGGTTGGAGGAGGCCATTGCAGATCTGAATGCTTACTATCAGACAAGGGTGACCCGGTATAATCCGGCACGGCATACTATTACCCTTGACAGGATCACCGGTTTTTACAGTATGCCCGCTGACCCGCAGGGGGCTGTTATCAAGGCCATACTGGATGCAAGGAGGGCAGAGTTTGTACAGGAAGGAATGCGCTGGATGGATATGCTGCGAAATAAATTGCCGGTAACGCATAAAGAGAATGACGGAACATCTGTCACCATCGGGCCCGATGACCCGAGGCGGCAGTTACAGATTCCACAGACGGCACAAGCTTATGGGCTTCCTGCGAATCCACGCTGATATTTTGTTCAAACCGAATTAATTTTTTAAGCATGCAATACCTGAAAGGACTACTGCTATCAGTCATCATTGTCACCGGTATTATTTCCTGTAATAAGAAAGAAAAGCTGGACGCAGCTATAACCGGGCTGGGTGGCGACTCCTGGACGCCTACAGCGATCGACAAATGGTTGTATGACTCCATGATCAAACCGTACAATATAGAAATGAAGTATAAATGGGACCAGTCGGAGTTCAATATGAACCTGATATTGGTACCTCCCTACGAAAATGCTGTAGTACCGGCGACACGGGATATTATCAGTCTTTGGATCAGACCTTATAATCAATCCGCCCGCGACAGCGCCTTCATGAAAATGAATACGCCCAAGCAGATTATGCTGTCCGGTGGAATCGCATTGCAACCCAATGGTAATGCGGTACAGGGGCTGGCGGAAGGTGGCCTGAAAATACTTCTCTTCGGCATCAATTCCTACAATAGCAAAGACAGCTTCCGGGTAGCAGATATGGCACACCTCATACATCATGAATATACCCATATTCTTAACCAGAAGAAAAATTACCCGATTGCCTACAACCAGGTAACGCCGGACGGGTATACCGGTAACTGGACAGTAGCCACCGAAAACCCCTGGACATTGGGTTTTGTTAGTAACTATTCAAGGAAAGAACCCGGAGAAGACATCGCGGAGTTGGTGTCTGCTATGCTGGTGATGGGACGTACACGCTATGATTCTACCCTCTATCACCCCTTCGCTAATGATCCGCAGGCCTGGAACAACGAGGAGGCCGTACGGCTGCTGAGAGCAAAGGAGAAGATAGTCGTGGACTACTTCAGGGAATCTTACAATATAGATTTTTATGAACTGCAGACAAACGTACAGCAACAAATACATAACGTGTTGCATCAGTAACAGTACAAATTGCTATTTAAATTAACGGAGATGAAAAAATACCTGATATATATATTGCCGGCCGTATCTATTATTTGTTCCTGCAAAAAGGACCTGCACTCCTCTGTATTTGATGCGTCTGCTGATCAGCGGCTGAATGCCATACTGGCAAAATATCAATCTGACCTGGTGGCTGCTCCCTATGGATGGACCGCGAAGGTGACGCCCGCTCTGGGAGAAGAGGTGTATGCTTTCTGGTTTAAGTTCAATGATAGTAACCGGGTGTTATCCAGGTGGAAAAGCGAACCGGTGGCGGGTAGCAGTTACCGGCTTAAAGCACTGCAGCAACCGGAGTTGATATTTGATACCTACACTTATCTTCACCTGCTCGCTGATGCAGAAGGAAAGGTGCCGGGGGCGCAGAAGGGAAGAGGGCTGGCATCTGATTTCGAATTTGAGATCCTGTCCGGGACAACAGACAGTTTCGTTTTGAAGGGAAAATACAACGGGGCTGAAGCGAAACTGGTGAAAGCCGCCGCTAAAGACACGGCGGGCAGCATTATCCTACCAGGATATGCCCTGTCGGGTAATTTCAGCTATAAGTCAAAACGTACGCTGTACGCTGGTGCCCAATCTGCAGGCATAGTGGCCAATACGTTCCAGGCAGAGGGCGAGAAAGTGATGACGCCCCTGAAATATGATAACATGGTAAGCGTAGATTACAGTGATCTGGGCAGTTCCGGCTGGAAATACTACTTTACGCTGAAAGACCGGATGGATACAGCAATAGTGGTGGACATCAATCCGGTGATGAAGAGCCAGATTAAACAGGGATCTTTTAAAATACTGGAAAAATCCTATAACCCGGCGACAGGCCGTATTTACCTGAAAACATTTTACACAAATGCTGCAGGTTCAGACCGTGTTACGGAAGAAACATTTGTCCGTCAGTAAACAACTGATAAGTAAAGCACAGGAATGAAATAATGGCAGTATTCTTACTGCTGTTTTTTTAACAGGAACAACTCTTTTTTACAGCCATATAGGCTTTCCGGACCTGTGTCTTTACCGTGTTGACAGAGATGTTCATCAGGGTGGATATTTCTGTATATTTGAAGCCTTCCACTGCGCTCATCGTAAATATTTTTTTCCGTTGCAACGGTAACCGGCTGATGGCTTCCTGCAACCGCTCCTTGTAATTTTCCTCATCAACATAAACCGGGTGTAGCTGGTGACCGGTGTACAGCAGGCTTTCAATACGCGGAGCATGCCGTTGTTTTACCTGTTCGCTGGCTAAATAGTTAAGGCTCCTGTTTTTGACTGCTATATAGGCATAAGCTGAAAAATTAGCTGGTGGCGGCTGGTGTGTATATTTCTCCCAGTATTTTACAAAGAAATCCTGTACGATATCCTTTGCAACATCGTTGTTTTTAACAATAGTGGCTGACATTTGGCATAACACTTCGTAATGCTCGGTAAACAGATATTCCAGCGAGAACTGGCTCAAGACATTTTTGCTCATACAGGTGCGCTAAACAATAAAAAATGTAGACGGTATCAGGGACCGGGTCGTGTAAAAAGAATAATAAATCGGGCGACCAAAAATGGTCCCCCGCTCGATTAATTGTTGATGATATCACTATTGGCTATTCAGTGGTCTTTTTTCCCTTTCCCGCCTGTCGCTGACGGTGGCCGCAAGGTTCTTTACATGCCGGAGCTTGAATGCCAGCATAACAGCTGCAATACCGGCAAAAATGCACAACGTGCCGGTGATGGCCACGAGCGAAAAGCCGGTAAAAATCGGGTTGGCAATCAACAGGAGCGACAGAACGATGCCAATCACACTGGTAATGGTCAGATTCCCCCAGCCACGCAGTCCCGCGTCTTTCAGGTTTAAAGAAATACCGAGAAACTGTGTTGCCCGGAGCAGCATGGTGAATCCCACCACAAAAGGCAATGTTATCGCGGCTATATCCGGGTAGGCCATCAGGTAAATACCTGTTGCCAGGGAAATCAGTCCGCTGATGATGTACCAGCCCCAGCCGCGGATATGCTTCGCGTTTTGCCGGTAAAAGAAAATCTCCAGCAGGCCTGAAGTCACAAATGACAGGCTGAAAACCATGGTCAGCAAGAGATAGGTTTCTCCTGGCGTAGTGAGCGCGAAGGCGCCACACAGCAAAAGGATGATGCCGGAGATGAGTGGTAAATACCAGTGTTTGATGGAGTTTCTGAGTCGGTTGAGCAGCTGTGCCATAGAAAGGGAGTTTAAGCGTCTTCTATAAAGACAGCAGAAATCGCCGACAGGTGCAGTGGGTTGGTATTTTTTATTTAAGGCTATCTGGTAAGGGCTAAACAAAAAGTGATTTAACCTAATAGTTATCGAACAGATCAAGCTGTTAGCGCCGCTTTCCCATTAGATGGCCCATGCCTTGTCTCCTTTTTTATAAGGATAGGCGCCATCATAACGGCCCGGCGTATCAATGTATCGCAGTGCTTTTGTCATACCGACTTCAGAGCTGAAATATCCCCAAAGTGTTAACTGCCTTATCATTGTAAAATAATGGGGTGGGAAATTCTCTCTTAAATAGGATGCGCCAAAGTTCTTTTTCTCCTTTTCAGATTGGATCCAATTGTCCTGTTGTCTATCAAAATCCTCTTTTGCCTTAATGTAGGCTTCCGTTTTAACATAGCTGACAGCTTCCTCATGTAACTGGGTAAGAAAGGTTTCTTTTTCTGCGTTGGTGAGGGTTATAAAATCCGTTTTATGCTTTGCAAGGCAGTCTTTTTTCAGTTTGTCAATACCCTTTAGAACAACGTTTCGTTCATTTTCAGTATAACAATCCGTAATAATAAGGCTCATAAACTTCGCCAGATCAGCGGCTTTTCCACCTCCTGAATCAGGGGTCGCGGGAATAATGGTTTCAGCAATTTCATCCAGCAACGCCATGTCTTCCGGATTGAATAACCCTTCCTTTTTTACGGATGGCTTACATCCGGCAAGAAAGGCATTAGCGCCTATAATAGTTCCACCAAGCAAAATACCCACATATGACAACGCTTCTCTTCTATTCATGATTGAAGATTTTAATCTATAGTTATTCGATACGCTGAAGATCACATATTCTGTTTCTTTAGCTCGCTTATCGCGTAATCCACTGCACGTGCGGTAAATGCCATATAGGTCAATGAAGGATTTACACAGCCGGCGGAGGTCATGAACGCACCGTCTGTTACAAATACATTAGGAGCGTCCCATAGCTGGTTCCACTTATTCAATACTGATGTTTTGGGATCATGTCCCATGCGCGCTGTTCCCATTTCGTGAATACCCTGTCCCATGATGC
The DNA here is from genome assembly GCF_946479755.1 of uncultured Chitinophaga sp. The sequence continues at coordinate 118,980 of NZ_CAMLHC010000017.1, forward strand.
CATTACTATCGAATCCATATACATTTTTCACCCCGGCTTTCTCCAACATCTCTTTCCCGTCGTTGACGATCTCCTTACGCATATTCAATTCATTCTCCTTCAATTCTGCATCAATAGCTAAAATGTTCAATCCCCACTTGTCCTTATTGTTCTTGTCAAGCGTTACCCTATTTTCATGGTAAGGCAGTACTTCTCCAAAGCCGCCGATCGATATGCTCCATCCGTCAAACGCTGTCAATGCCTGTTTTAAACCTGCACCTACCGCAATTTCCTCTGCGGCCTTTGTGCCTCTTCCTCTGCCTGCCCCTCCCTGGTATCCGAATCCACGGATATAGTCTCTTTTTTCATGATTTAAATTTCTGTAGCGTGGGATATAAATCCCGTTGGGCCGGCGGCCATAGACGATTTTATCTTCATACCCCTCAACACTGCCGGCAGCACCCGAGCCCAGATGATGGTCCATCAGATTGTGCCCAAGTTCGCCGCTGCTACTGCCGAGGCCACCGGGCCATACATCAGTGGCTGAATTGAGCAATATCCATGTGCTGTTAAGTGTAGACGCATTCAGGAATATGATTTTCGCTTTGAATTCATACGTCTTATTCGTCTCCGCATCTAATACCTCTACACCCGTTGCCCGCTTTTTATCTTTATCATATAATACTTTCGTCACAATGCTCCAGGGTCTGAGTGTTAGATTTCCTGTTTTCATCGCTGCGGGCAAGGTGGAAGACTGTGTGCTGAAATAGGCGCCAAAGGGACAGCCCAGGTGGCATTTATTTCGATACTGGCATTTGTTACGGCCGGGCAGCGCCTCTGTGAGATGTGCACACCTGCCGATGATAATTCTGCGTTGATCAATATCTTTATAGGCTTCTTTCACACGCGCTGCAATATCCTTTTCTACAACGTTCATTTCCATAGGAGGTAAAAACTGGCCATCGGGTAGCTGCGGCAGGTTTTCGATACTGCCACTGACGCCTATGAACTTTTCGACATGATCGTACCAGGGAGCGATCTCTTTATACCGGACAGGCCAGTCAACTGCCAGCCCATCCTTGCTATTGGCTTCAAAGTCAATATCGCTCCAGCGGTAGGTTTGTTTTCCCCATAACAGGGACCGTCCTCCTACCTGGTACCCGCGAAACCAGTTAAATTGTTTTATTTCAGAATAGGGGGTTTCTGCGTCGTTTGCCCACCAGTCGGGATTTATTTCACTCGGTCCGAAACCCCTGATGCGGTTAGGGTTCGCGTTCCTCTGCGCCAATGTAAGATTTCCATGGTGTGGAAACTCCCATGGCCCCTTGGTGGCATTTACATAATCCTGTATGTGCTTTACATCTTTACCCCGTTCCAGCATCAACACTTTCAATCCTTTTTCGGTCAGTTCTTTTGCGGCCCATCCGCCACTGATACCTGAACCAACAACAATGGCGTCATAGCTATTATCGGACATAGACAAAACCTCCAGACTCCGGAACAAGAGTCGAATTTTCAAATTGAGTAATAAAACGGCGTGATAAGCTACTGCTATCAGGAGATTCCGTTTTCATATCGTGGATTCTAAAATGGAATAGATGGCAATAACATAAGTTATCATCTAATTCCTGGCTAAAATTAGCGTCAAACAAAGGTCCCGACAAATGGTATTTTATTGAAAATATAAAGTATTTTAATCAGGGGCGGGATTACTCATTCCCTGTTTCATATACTTCCCTGTCGATAAGGGATATCTTTTCCATACCTTCCGCACTGAGAAAGGCTTTCCTGTAACCTGAAGGGGTTGTGTTATGAAATTTACGGAACTGGCTATTGAAATGGGCCAACGTGTTGAAGCCGCTTTCGTAACAGATGTCGGAGATGCTTTTCTGGGTGTCTATCAATAGTTTACAGGCATATCCTATCCTTATTTCGTTCAAAAAGTCAATGTATTTTTTCTTTGTACACTTTTTGAAATAATTACAAAAAGTGGGAACGCTTAATCCAACCGTTTTTGCAATTTCCGAAATTTGAATGGGGCGTTTGAAGTGCTCCAATGTAAACTGGAAGATCTGATCAATGCGTTCCTGTTTTTCTGCATTCAATCCTACCTCCATTTGCGTGGAAAGTAAAGTGTAGTCTTTGCTTCTCGTAATGAGATCAAGGCATTCACATAATAATATGATACGCTTTAGCCCTGTTTGATTTTCCAGCGAAAGGATCAGCGAAGTCAGCGTCCGCTTGGTTTTGCCCTCAATGGCGAGCCCATGCAAAGATATCTCAAACAACTTCAAAAGGTCTTTGCTTTCCGGTAGTTTCAAAAAGACATCTCCTAAAAAGTCTTCTTTAAATTGGACTACCACAGCGCTTGTAGCCTGGTCGGGATCTCTCTGGAAAGTATGAGGAACATTTGATCCAATGAAGAAGATGTCACCTGTTTCAAATCTTCCAACATGGTTACCGATAAAACTAATTCCGGCACCTTCTTTTATTAAAATTAATTCCAGTTCGATGTGCCGGTGCCAGGGCACTTCGAAATTGGGGGTACTATAAGTGCGTGCGACAAACGAGGTATTGTCAGAAAGTGGAAGCTTCTCAACAATTATTTTCATTTCAAATTATGTTAAATCTCATCACTACTAAAACTTTCAGAAAAAGTCTAATCATAAAAATAGCAAAAAAACGACATGAATCCCGTAAAGATAAAAAGGCCGCTCCCGGCAACAGGGGGCGGCCTTTTTATCTTTTATCTTATTTTCCTGCTTAATGTTCATGCCCCTCTCCGGCATTCGTCATCTTCGCCAACACAAAAAATGCTCCTTTCACCACGATCTTCGAACCGGCAGGGATTTCCTTCAGCAACGTAATCTCCGTATAACCGATATCGGTAGTGCCCTTCACGACCGGTATTTTCTCAAACGTCATGCCCGTACCATGATTGCTTTCCGCTTTTTTGCCACCTTCTTCCTTATGGTCATGGGCCTCTCCGGAGCTGTGGTCATGGCCACTTTCAGCACCCTGATGATGCTCGTCTTCCGCATGTTCGTCGGTGACAAAGAAGATATAATCCTGTCCCTGGTAATTGACGATGGCATCTGTCGGTATCGCCTGCACGGTGGCTTTTTCCAGGCTGATGATAGCGGTGATGTTCATCCCGTCTATCAGGCCGGACTTATCGCCTTTAACTTTGGCGTGCACCGTTACCGCCTTTGACTCCCCTTCAAAAGTAGACCCCAGCGAAAAAATCTCCGCGTCGTATTCCTTGCCGGGATTGTTGGTCAGCGTGAAGTGGATCGTTTGCCCGTCTTTCAGTTTGGAAAGGTCCTTTTCATACACAAACAAATCCAGGTGAAGCTGGCTGTTGTCCACGATATCGGCGATAGTGGAGGTGAGGTCCACGTAGCTGCCGATCTGTACCTTTACATCGCTGACAACGCCGCTGATAGGACTGAGCACAGAAAGACTGGAGATCAGCCTGCCGTTTGACAGCTGTTCGGGGTTGATGCCCATCATCCGGATTTGCTGGCCCAGGGTAGACTTTTCGGTCTGTAAGGTTTTGAAGGCTGTTTCTGCCGCCTGCAGGTTCTTCAGAGCGCCCGCATTGCCGGCCGTCAGCTCCCGCTGACGGACCACTTCCTGCTCTGCCAGTTTCAGTCTCGTCATTACGGCGAGGTATTCGCTTTGCGACTGTACAAAGGAGGGATTGCTGATGGTAGCGATCACCTGTCCCTTTTTAACGGTGTTGCCCGGCTGCACCAGCAAGGTCTTAATCACCCCGCTGTAGAGCGAGTTCACCGTGGCCTTGTTCTGATTGGGAACACGGAGGGTACCATTGGTTTTAAGCGACGATGTCAGCTGTTTGGTTTCTATGCCGCCAATACGGATGCCGATGCTGTTGATCTGGTTTTGGGAAAACGTGACCGTATTGGGGTTTTCATGTTCTTCTTTATGTCCTGCTTCACCGTTGGCCTGCGCTTCTTTTTCCGCTCCGCCGTTACCGGAACCGGAGCACGCGGTCAGCCAGAGGGCGCCTGCACATAAGGTGGTGATGATAATTTTCCTGCTCATTGTATACAATGCTTAAATTATTTACAGATTGTTGAAATAGTTATGTTGAATAACAGCCTGGTTATAGGCGTTCAGTACGTCGAGGTAATTCTGCCTGATCGTAATCGCCTGGGTGAGGAACTGAGACAGCTCGGCAAAACTGATTTCGCCTGAACGGTAAGCCAGCGCTGCTGCTTTGATGATCTCCCGCGCCTGTTGGAGGCCGGAGCTTTCATAAAACACCAGCATGCGGTTGTTCTTCTCTACTTCCTTCGTCATCTGTGACTGTTGGGTACTGAACACCTGTTTGTTATAGGCCAGCTGTTGTTGCTGCACGTCTGCCTCTGCCTGCGCGGCCCTTACCTTGTTACGGTAAGCACCGAGGCCAAACAACGGAACGGAGGCCGTCACGGAAAAACCGCTGAAAGGATCTTTCACGCCATAGAGCCGCTGACTGAAGAACCTGCCGGAAAACTCAGGACGGTTTTCGTTCTTCGCCACCGCTACACCGGCAGCGGCGATATTCACGTTCTGCTGTTGCAGCGCCAGGGTAGGGTGTACGGTATCGGTAGCCGGACCGGCGAAAGTAAACCCGATTTTTTCCAGTGGCTGCGCTACCGGGAGAATAGCATCTTCGGTATTCAGCAACTGTTTCAGGGATTGCTGCTGGATACTCATGTCGTCGTGCAGCTGCTCCAACTGTGCCCTGAGCTCTCGTTGTTTTGCCTGCGCGGAAATGCTGTCCAGGCCGGGATTCTCTCCGGCTCTCACCCGCAGCACCGCCGCGTCGGACAGGGATTGGTAGATGCTGTCCAGTTGCAGATAGAGGTTTGATTTCTCATTCAGGTACCACAGCTGATAGTATACCTGCCGGATGTCTCTCTTTACCGATACATTTAGCACCGCGCCATTCACTTCATAATATTTCGCCTGTTCTGAATACAGTTTCTTCTGCGCCTTGTACAGCCCCGGCCAGGCCACCGCCTGTGATACACCGACTTTCAGGATGCCCGTATGGTCACTGGGCCGCAGGTCTTCGTTCTCCGCAAAGACGCCGGTTTTAGGTAACATACCTGCTGAATGCACCTGCACCCTGGTCCTGTTGACCTGCGCTGCGTTGATGTTGTATTGCAGGTTCTGCTGCGCCATCGACAATACTTCGTTTACGCCTAACCGTTTGCCCGGCACTTCCTGTGCGGATACTGCGCCGGGAAGGACCAGTAACCCAAGCAGTGCTACTGCGGCAGCTGCCGGCGGTAATTTCTTTTTAAACCCTTCGCTGAAAAGAAGGTATAACAATGGCAGCACGACCAGCGTCAGGAAAGTGGCGGTCACCAGTCCGCCGATCACGACGGTGGCCAGCGGCCGTTGCACTTCTGCGCCTGCGCCCCTGGACAAGGCCATGGGCAGGAAGCCGAAAGAGGCTACGGTGGCGGTCATCAGCACGGGACGCAGCCTGATCTTCGTGCCTTCGATCACCCGTTTGATCACGTCGGTGTAACCTTCTTTCTCAAGATTATTAAAGGTGCTGATCAGCACGATCCCGTTCAGTACGGCCACGCCAAACAAGGCGATGAAGCCTACGCCGGCGGATATACTGAAAGGCATGCCTCTCAGCAGCAGCGCAAACACGCCGCCGATAGCGCTCATAGGGATGGCGGTAAAGATCAGTACTGACTCTTTAACAGAACGGAAGGTGAAATACAGCAGCATAAATATCAGGGCCAATGCTACCGGTACGGCGATCATCAGTCGCGATGACGCTTCCTGCAGGTTTTCAAAAGTGCCGCCATAGGTATAATAATAACCGGAAGGCAGCAGGTTGGCTGCGCCCAGCTTCTGTTGTATATCTTTCACAACGCTTTGTACGTCCCTGTTTTTAACGTTGAAGCCCACCACAATACGACGCCTGCCGTCTTCCCGGCTGATCTGGGCAGGGCCCTCTTTAAAGGCAATGCTTGCCAGCTGGGAAAGCGGGATCTGGTTGCCGTCAGGCAGCGCCACAAACAGGTCGCGCACATCGTCAATGGAGGACCGGCTGGCGCTGTCCAGCCTTACCACCATGTCGAACTTGCGCTCGTTCTCAAAAACGACGCCCGCAGCTTCACCGGCAAAAGCGGTACGTACGGTACGGTTGATGTCTTCTACGTTCATACCGTAAGCCGCTATTTTGGCGCGGTCATATTGTACCGTGATCTGCGGCAGGCCGGTGGTCCTTTCAATCTGCGGCTCTGTGGCGCCTTTCACTGATTGCACGATAGCGGCTACCCTGGGGGCCAGGGCGGCCAGCGTATCTATATTTTCGCCAAAGATCTTGATGGCCACATCCTGCCTTACACCGGTCATCAGTTCATTGAAACGCATCTGTATGGGCTGGTTGGCCTCAAAGAACACACCAGGTATGACCTCCAGTTTCTCCATGATAGAGTCGGCCAGTTGGTTGTACGTCTTTACGGTGGTCCATTCAGACTTAGGTTTCAGCAGCACCATGAGGTCGGTCGCTTCCGGCGGCATGGGATCGGTAGGCACTTCCGCGCTGCCGGTTTTGCCCACCACCATTTTCACTTCAGGAAAAGTGCGGATGATCCGGCTGGCCTGCATGGACGTTTCAATGCTCTGCGACAGGGAGGTGCCCTGCGGCAGGATACAGTGGAAAGCAAAATCCCCTTCTTCCAGCTGCGGGATAAACTCGCCGCCCATGCGGCTGAAGAGCACTACCGCTATGCCGAAGATGGCAATGGTAACGGCTACCACCGCTACTTTAAAGCGGATGGCCCAGGCCAGCACCGGCGCATACAGCCGGTGGAAGAAATCCATGATCCTGTCGGAGAAGTTCTTTTTATGGGTCACCTTTTTGGGTAGTATCAGCGCGCTGACCATAGGGATGTAGGTCAGCGACAGTATCAGCGCTCCCAGGATGGCGAAAGCCACTGTCTGCGCCATCGGTTTGAACATCTTGCCTTCGATGCCTACCAGCGTCAGGATGGGGATATAAACGATCATGATGATGATCTCCCCGAAAGCGGCGCTGTTACGGATCTTGGAAGCGGAAAGATAGACTTCCTCGTCCATCTCCGCCTGGGTAAGTTTCCGGGTCGACGTCCGCAGCCCCAGGTGGTGCAGCGTGGCTTCCACGATGATCACGGCACCGTCCACAATCAGCCCGAAGTCTATTGCGCCAAGGCTCATCAGGTTGGCGCTGACGCCGAATGCGTTCATCATCCCCAGCGCAAAAAGCATCGACAGGGGAATGGCAGACGCCACGATCAGCCCTGCGCGGAAATTGCCGAGGAACAGCACCAGTACGAAAATAACGATCAGGGCGCCTTCTATGAGGTTGGTTTTTACGGTATTGATGGCCCTGTCCACCAGGTCTGTCCTGTCGAGGTATGCCTCGATCACAACATCTTCCGGTAATGATTTTTGGATGGTTTTGAGTTTTTCTTTTACGCGGGTAACAACGGCGGCGCTGTTAGCGCCTTTCAGCATCATCACAATGCCGCCTACGACTTCCTTTTCCCCGTTATAGGTGACGGAGCCGTAGCGGATAGCGCTTCCCAGCCTGACTTCCGCCACATCTCTTACCAGCACCGGAATACCGTTCACCGATTTAACCGAGATATTGCGGATGTCTTCCATATTGCCGACAAGGCCGATGCCCCTGATGAAATAGGCATTGGGCTTTTTATCAATATAGGCGCCGCCGGTATTTTCATTGTTTTTGGTCAGCGCATTAAAAATCTCCGGCATGGTGATGTTCATGCCTTTGAGTTTGGCGGGATTGACCGCCACCTCGTACTGCTTGAGCAGTCCGCCGAAGCTGTTCACTTCTGCGATGCCCTTGGTGCCATACAGCTGGCGGGCTACGATCCAGTCCTGCATAGTGCGCAGGTCCATGGCCGTATATTTGTTTTCCGACCCTTTTTTGGGGTGAAGGATATATTGATACACTTCGCCCAGCCCGGTGCTTACCGGCGCCAGCTCGGGCGTGCCGATGCCTTTGGGTATTTTCTGTTCCGCCTCTTTCAGTTTCTCGCCGATCAGCTGACGGGCGAAATAGATGTCTACATCGTCTTCAAACACTACGGTGATGACAGACAGGCCAAACCTGGAAATGGAGCGCATCTCCACGAGGTCGGGCAGGTTGGCCAGGCTCTGCTCAATCGGATAGGTCACCAGTTGCTCTGTTTCCTGCGCCGCCAGTGTAGGCGTTTGCGTGATGATCTGTACCTGGTTGTTGGTAATGTCCGGTACGGCGTCCACCGGCAAACGCAGGGCGCTCCACACGCCCCAGACGATCAGCGCCAGCGTGAACAGGCCGATGATCAGCTTGTTCTTTATACTAAAATGAATAATTCTGTTAAGCATACTTAATGGAAAATTGTATAAAACGGATAGCCCGATGATCGCCGGAAAACGACCATCATCTTCGCCATTGCCGGGCGTTTGCAGCCAGGGACCTGCCGTTATACGGACAGGCACGACGCTGCTTTCTGCCATAGACAACAATGACATGGAAGGTTATGGGAAAGCTGTTTGCCGCATCAGCAGGCAAAAGACATTCAGTATGGAAAGTGATGATCAGGCCCGGGGAGGCTGCCAGACAGGCTGTGGAAGGTCTGAAATAATGCCGGCGGGCATTTCGGAGTAACTAAAAATGGTATGGGAGGCCGGAACCGGTGCGAAATATACAAGGGAGATGATCACGGGCGCAGCGCAACAACTGCAGGCACAAAACGGGGAACAGAAATCTTTGTGCTCATGCTGATGGGTGGCATTATCCGCCTGGTAGCTGCTGCTTGCCGTACCGGACAGTGGCAGCTCGTCGCTGCACGAAATTGTGCCAAGCGCCAACAGGACAATACTCAATATGACTGCAAAAAATCTCACGTGAACAAAAATAACACATTTTACATATGGATAAAGAACTATTATAATAACAATGTTGCAATTTTGGCGTTGTGCCGCTGCATACGTATTGCCGGCAAAGGGCCGCTGGCGGCTAACCTTCCCTGAACCGGGTAGGGGTGATGCCCGCCTGTGCTTTAAAGAAATTGGAGAAATACGCGTGGTCCACAAAGCCCAGTTCAAACGCGATTTCTTTGATGGAGAGGTCCGTGGTTTGTAACAGCCGTTTGGCTTCCAGCAGTACGCGCTGTTGTATCAGCCTGGTAGCGGATACATGAAGGTTGGTCTTACAAAGGATATTCAGGTAGTTGGCAGAGATGTTCAGCCTGGCAGCGTAAAATCCCACCCCTTTTTCCTGCTTGTAAAATTTATTGATCAGCATATTGAAGTTCGCCAGCCTGGGGTTGGACTGAAACACCTTCAGGTCCGTGAAAATGTTTTCCGCTTCTTTGCTCACAATCGCCGCGATAACTGCGGCCCTGGCGCTGATGATCTCCTGTACGGAGTTGGAGGCGCTCAGCTCATCCCTGATGGCATCAAACTCATACTTCAGCAATTTGAAATTATCGCTGGTCAGCGGGATCACAGGGTGGTTCATATAATTTGAAAAAGAGAAACGGAAGAAGGGCGCGAAACGTTCGAAAAAATTCGGTTGTATCATCAGCTGGTAGCCGGTGGTGTCGGGCTTGATGCTCCAGGTATGTACCTGTCCGGGAAACAGCACATGTACCTGTTGATTGGCGATAGGATAATCGTGGAAGTCGATAGTATGCACGCCTTTGGCCGATTCAAACAGGTTGATGATAAAAAAATCATGCTTATGCGGCCGGTCAATGTGCCGTTCTCCATGCAGTTCATTGAAGAGCAGGTCTTCCCTGCCGGCCAGCTGGCCTTTCCTGAACTCCTGGATCCCTAAGACAGGGATGTAGCCGGTGTCGTCATAAATCTTCATATCAGCAAATTAAGGTGGGCGTTCAGCTTCTAAAATATGGAAATTTAGGACAAAAAAAATGGATTGGCCCTGAAAGCACGTGGGCCAATCCATTCTTCATAAGCAAATACCAGGTTATTTTTTAGGTTCCGGATGCGTTGTCGGTGTATGGATAATATCGAAGTAGACCGTTTTGTTGTCGGCATTAGGATAAATACGGTAGGTGAACTCCTGTTTTGTCAGTACGGTGATGTCTACTACGCGCGTGAAAAGTACTGCGCCGGCATCGTTTTTTGCGATGATAGTACGGGTTTTGCCGTCGGCGGAAACGCTCCAGTCGCCATGCATTTTAGGGGAGTCGTCCAGGTTGAACATGGTGAAGGTGCCATCTGCTTTGAAATAGGCGAAGCCTACGAAGTTGGACACGTTCGCGTCGTTCAGCGCTACATTTTCACCTTTGTTGTTTTTGGCATTGGTGGTTTCCCAGGGTGTGCCGGCAAGTGTTTCACCGGGTGTAAGCGGTTTAGGTTCCGGTTCGCTGTCGTTATCCTTGTTACAGCTAAAGAAAAAGACGCTGCATATCGCCAGCAAAAGAACGGCGGTTACTTTTTTTACATGCTTCATATCAATGAAATTTTAAGCATTACAAAGGTATCCGCCCCGTATAAGGAAGCTTTGCGTTTTTCATCCCAAAGCTTGGAAAATTTATCACGGGGCGGTGGACCGTATATTTATAAGAGCACGATATTCCCTTTATGTACCAGCGATCTGACCGGTGAAACCCTTGCTACCACTTCAGCGGAGCAGGAAGCATCGAGGAATACGAGATCAGCATCCTGACCGGCTTTCGGCCATTGCTGGTTGCCTTTGTCATCCAGCGGAAGTACATACCGCGTTGCAAAGGCCAGCGTCCTGGACAGCGCCCATTCGGAGCTGTAGCCATACAGGCCCGCGATCAGCTTTGCCTTTTGCAGCATATGGCCCGGGCCGAAAGTATTCCAGTGGTCCTGGATATTATCGTTGCCCACCAGCACTTCTACGCCATGTTTTCTCAACAGCGGGATCGGCATGATCGTACCGCCGAAAGGCACGGAAGAGACGATGCCTACGCCGGCTTCCGCCAGGCGGGCGGCTATGCGTTCCGTTTCCAAAGCAGAAAGATGGCCAAGGACAAAGGCGTGGCTCACAAAGGTTTTACCACGAAGACCGGGGTACTCGTTGGCTTTGTTGATCAGGTATTCGATCGTCTTTACGCCGGTTTCACCCACTTCATGCAGGTGAATGTCGATGCCCTTATTGTGGTCGATGGCCAGTTGCGTGATCAGGTCCATCGGTTTTTCTATGCTCCCGTCAATGGAGTACGGGTCTACGCCGCCGATGAAATCGATGTTCATTTTTACCACTTCTTTCAGCAGGGGAGCGGTGTCGGTATAAAACACGCCATGCTGGGGAAAAGCCACCAGTTCGGCGCCCACCGTTTTTTCCTTGTGTTTCAGCGCTGTTTCGAGATGTTTTAATGAATCGAAACCGGAAGTAGGGTCTACGTTAAAATGGGAACGGATATAGTGCGTGCCGTTCGACTGCAGGAAGTCGATCAGCTTTTCCGCCCGCTCCACGGACGTCTTCAGCCATTCAGGGATCATTTTCTGCTCGTAGGCGATCTGGTCTTTTACGGTTTTTCTTTTGGGTGAAACCGCCTGCCAGGGCAGACCATAGAGCATCTTGTCCAGATGGGCGTGCATATCTTTAAATGCAGGCAGCATGAGCCAGCCTTTTGCATCAATGGCATTTTTATGGGGATCATTGGGCGTAACAGCCTTTATCTTTCCGCCTTCAGTTTCAACACAGAAAAGCGCGGTCTTCGTCTTTACGACCTCTTCCCCGTCATACTCAAAGCCCGTTTCCAGCAACACATTTTTAAATGTGTGGCGACTGTCGTTTGTTATTTTATCCATTGGTTCGATTTTTTATGCTGTGATTACTATGGCAAAGTAAGCGGTAAATATCCCGGAAGTTTTGCAGGATCTATACAGATGCTTGAAAGATTTATAATTGGCAGCGGATTATTGATAAATCTTTCAAGTCCTGTCATGAATCCTACACGGAAGGGGAGCAAGGGATAGTTATTTTTGTAAAAAAATGACTGGGACTATGAAGAAAACGGAAATTTCCCGCAAGGAATTTATCAGAATGTCCGGCCTGGGGCTGGCGGGAGTGGCCTTTGCCTCCGGTTTGCTGGGCAGTGCGGAGGCATTTGCCGGCGAGGCAGGAAACAACGGCGGAAAAAGCTACCTGTTAAAGAACGTGCGGCTGGAGACAGGATTTGAATATGAAGAAGGGGAGGTGGTCCACACGAAGACCGGATTATTTTGCGTCGAGGTCAAAGATGGAAAAATCAGCCGTATTTCCGCCAATAAACCGGGCGCGGCCAACGCTATTGATGCGAAAGGCTGGCTCATGCTGCCTGCCTTCAGGGATATGCATATCCACCTGGATAAAACGTTCTATGGCGGGCCATGGCAAGCCACGAGGAGAGGTCCGGGTGGCGTAAAAGGGATGATTGCCCTTGAACAGAAGATCCTCCCGGAGATGCTGAAAACATCTACCTACAGGGCGGAAAAACTGATAGAACTGCTGCAGTCCAAAGGGACCAGCTTCGCCAGAAGTCATGTGAACATAGAACCTACGTCCAAACTGCAATCGCTCAATAACCTTTTCAAAGCGCTGGAGAACAAAAAGAGCTCCTTCGGTGCCGAGCTGGTGGCATTCCCGCAGCATGGCGTTTTTTATACGGACTCCGTGCCCTGGCTGAAGGAATCGGCGAAGATGGATATTGATTTCATCGGCGGGGTAGATCCCTATTCCATTGACGGCGCCATCGAAAAAACGATCGATTTTACGGTGCAACTGGCGCTGGACCATAAAAAAGGCATCGATATCCACCTGCATGAATCAGGAGAATCGGGGCTAAAGACAGTGGAATACCTGATAAAGAAAGTGAACGAGAATCCGGCCCTTCAGCATAAAACATTCCTGAGCCACTGCTTTGTGCTGGGGCGGATCGATAAGGTGAAGCAGGAGCAGATAGCGGAGCTGCTGGGCGCTGCGGGCATCGGTATTGTGTCCACCATTCCTTTTGGTGGATTGATCATGCCCATACCGACGCTCTATAAGCACAACGTGAATGTGATGACCGGCAACGACAGTATCATTGACCACTGGAATACCTTCGGCTCCGGCAGCGTATTGGAGAAAGCCAATACCATGGCGCAGCTATACGGCTATTCCACGGAGTTTCTGTTATCCAGGAGCCTGAAGCTGGCTACCGGTAACGTGCTGCCGTTGGATGATAAAGGCGTACAGCAATGGCCCAAAGCCGGCGATGCAGCGGATATGGTGCTGATAGACGCCAGCTGTTCTGCCGAAGCGGTATCCCGGATATCGCCGGTCAGATCGCTGATCAGCAAAGGACAAATTGTATATTGACCAACAGGGCTTATAAACGAAAAGGGATGCAGAAGCATCCCTTTTGTTATTTACTACTAATGACCATTTAATTGATAAAAAACACTTTCCTGATTTTCCCGTTTAGTACCTGGTAAACGGCGGTGCCTCTTTTCCTGCCGCGGTCGTCGAGAATCAGTTCTTCGTCGATCACATAGCTTCCCTCGATGATCCGTTTTTCAATGCGGCAGTGCAGTAAGCTGGCCAGGTTAAAAAAGTGATATACTTTCCGCATTTGTTCTTTCCCGCGGCACACCAGTTTGTCGGGAAACACGAACAGTTCTACGTCGTCTGCGTAGGGTTCCAGGAAAGCGTCCATATTACGGGTATTGTAGGCGTTGAGTTGTTGCTGTACCAATGACAAGGCGTTATGGCGAATGAGCGTGTCGGGGGCGATTACCTGTCCTTTCCGGACAACGAGGCGGATATGCTCCAGTTGTCCGAGATCGGCGGTGGGATCGCCTTCCAGCAGCAGCATGTTGGCGGGTTGTCCCACCGTGATGTTGCCGGTGTAACCGGGACGGTCCAGGATACCGGCGGCGTTGATGGTGGCAGCCTGTAGCACCTGCCAGTTGCTCATGCCGCTTTGCTGCATGAGCTGCAGCTCCGGCAGGAGGCTGACGGCGTGCAGCGTGCCGATGTTGCCCGCATCCGATCCGCTGACGATACGTACACCGGCATCGCTTAACTTTTTCAGGTTTTGCTGGTTGGTGCGTACTGCCGCTTCTGTCCGTCCCCGGCGCTCTTGGGCTTTCATTTTGTACAGGCGGGCGATGGCGGTATCGGGCAGTTGTTTCAGATCGTACACGCTGCCCAGTGCAAAAGGTTCTGCATAATTCAGCTCGCGGGTAGTGAATGCGCGGGACTGGTCGAACGTATAGAGGTAGTTGTTCTGAACAGAGAGGGCGGGACAGAGCACGATCTTTTTCTTTTTGAGCAGTGCCACAAAAGCGTCGTCTATGGCGTCGGCTTCCACGTTGTGCACGAGGTAGTCAGCGCCTGCCTCTGCCGCCTGCCGGGCGGTCTCCAGCGAGGTGGCATGTACCGCCACCCGCAGGCCGTGGAGATGTGCCTCGTCTATGACAGCCTGCACAACAGGCAGGTAGTTCTTCGGCGCATTACTACCGGATAATATCAGCAGTTTGATCAGGTCCGGCTGCCAGGGCCGCTGCTCCTGTACCAGCCTGCGGCCTGCCGCGGCGTCGGTGGCCAGTATAAACGGGGTGTCGTCCTGCAGGCTGTCGTAGCGGGGTATCAGGCCTGTGGTGATAATAGGGCCGGCCATGTACACCTGCGGTGCGGCCGCCCATCCTTCGATGGCTTTTCTTCGTGCCAGGAAGCGCCGGGTAGTGCCCACGTCAAACACAGTGGTGATGCCGTTTTGTATGTACCGCCGCAATTGTTGTTCAAAACCGGCATGTACTGCCTTTATTTCATCGGCATAAGGCCGGATTTTACGGAGATCGATGATGTCCGGCCGTGTGTACAGCCCGCCGCTTTGGAAAAAATGTACATGCGCATCCGTTAGCCCGGGCATGAGGTATTTTCCTGCCGCATCGATGATGGTCGCTTGCGGAGGTGCTTTCTTTTTGTGTACGGCGGTAACAACCCCCTCTTTCAGGACGACTGTCATTCCCCGTTGTATGGTCTGTTTAGCAGGATCTACAAGGCTGGCGTTTGTGATCCAGGTTTCCTGTGCGAGTGCCGCGTTTACTGACACGCAGGTCATTAATATAAAAGAAGTCAGGCGTTTCATAGGGTGTAAAATACGACCGGCCGGTGCGGTGAGACTGTGCCTAAATGCTCAAATTTCCGGTACCGGTAAAAGTCAAACTAAAGTGGTAACTTGTACCACACAAACCCGGCTTGCCCATCACCATGTATTTTACCCGTTTGCCAGACCATACCCAACCCGGCTTCGATGAAGCGCTGCATTTTAGTCAATTCAAAAAGCACAATATCATCTTTCACGCAGAGAGCGGTAACAGCTATTGTGATGACCATGTAGGCTGTCTTTCAATAAAGACAGTGCTGCGCGGGGAGGAGACCTACGGCGTTGACGGGCGGCAGTTGCCCGTCCGGCGGGGAGAGTTCCTGGTGTTGAATAATGAGCAGCGCTACTCCTGCCGTATCAGCAGCAGGGAGAAGGCACGGACGTTGTCTGTATTCTTTAAAAACGAATTTGCTTCGGCTGTGTTGTTTGATGCCCTCCACAGCGAGACTTATTTACTGGATAACCCGGACATGGCAGAGGGTCCTGTGCCGGAGTTCTTTCAGACCCTCCGCCCGGTTACTCCGGAGATGGACCGGCAGCTTTCGGGGCTGGTCCACCTGCTGGAGACCGAAGGGTACAACGAGGCGATGACCGACGAATATCTTGTCTTCCTGCTGCGCAACCTGATCGGGGTACACCGGTCGGATGTAAAACGCGCCGGCCTGGTGAAAGCGGTGAAAGCCGGTACCCGGAAAGAGATCTACAAACGGTTATGCATCGCAAGGGATGTGTTGCATACCGCCCACGGCGAAAACATCGACTTAAGGAAAATCGGCGCTGCTGCGGGGCTGTCTGTGCCGCAGCTGGTACGGCAGTTCAAAGCTGTTTTTCATACCACGCCTTACCGCTATCTCACCGGTGTACGGCTGCAACAGGCGGCCGGTCTGCTACAGCATACGGAGGAGGCGGTGCAGGACATTGCCTGGACCTGTGGCTTTGAAAATGCCGGCGCTTTCAGCCGGGCGTTTAAGTCAGCCTATGGCGTGCAGCCCACCCGTTTCCGGGCGGACAGATAATTTGAGTATTTCAGCACAGCGACGGCGAGCCGATGCCTGTACTTTTGCCTGGTTATTGACCAGAAGTATGATGATCCCATTCCTGAAATCCGGAAGTTTTATCGCCGCATTTATCAGCATTGTTGGCTGGCAGCAGGCCACAGCGCAACAGATGCCGGTACCGCTATATGAAAACGAGGTCCCGAATGCCCGCAGGGTACCGGCAGACTATAAAGAAGAAACGGATGCCGACGGGCGCGTGACCCGCGTCTCCCAACCGGCGCTCCTCCCTTATTTTGCCCGGAAAAACAATGCAACGGGTACGGCTATACTGATTTTCCCGGGTGGAGGTTACCGGTTGCTGTCATTGCCGGCCTGTGAAGAAATAGCCAAAGCACTGAGTGAAGAAGGCATCACCGCCTTTATTGTCAAATACCGGCTGCCCAACGATACAATCATGATCGATAAGTCCATCGGACCCCTGCAGGACGCACAGGCGGCCCTCAGGCTGGTACGCAGCCGCGCGGCGGAATGGGGCATCGATCCGCAGAAAGTGGGAATGATGGGCCTTTCTGCGGGCGGACATGTGGTGTCGATGGAAGCAACGCAACAACAAAGGGTGGTGATCGGCAACAAAGAAAAGATCAACCTCCGGCCGGATTTTATAGCGTTGTTATACCCTGTGACCCTCTACGACACGGCTGTACCCCGTACCCGGGAAAAACTGATCGGCCAGCAGCCTTCTCCGGAACAACAGCACCTGTACAGTACCGACAAACATGTGACTACCGCCACACCTCCCGCTTTTATGGTGCATGCCGCCGATGACGACGTGATCCCCGTTAAAAACACGCTGTACTTTTTCAACGCCCTGTTACAAGCGCAGGTAAAGGCCGAAATGCATATCCTGCAATCCGGCGGCCATGGTTTTGCCCTGACGGACCTGAACAGCCGCGACAACTGGTTCCGATTGTTCAAGAGCTGGTTGACCGAAAATGGCTTTTAAGAACGCCCCTTTTTGGGAACACTCCCAGTATAATGGGAGCGTTCCCATGAAAAATATCTCCCTAAATATTTTGTTCCATCAAATACTTTGTCAAAATTAGAATCGATAGTGTGTTTGTTTCTTCTTTTGATTAACAGATGGACCCGTTCAACAGACGTCATTTTATACGAACCACCGGAATGCTGGCGCTGGGCGCAGCTATTCCATGGAAGTCTTTTTCGCAGTGCTTTCCGGAAGAAAGTGCGGAGCACGATATTGTTGTTTACGGCGGAACGAGCGGCGGCGTGATGGCTGCGATACAGGCGGCACAGATGGGCAGGAGCGTGGTGTTGATTGAGCCGGGCAAACACCTGGGAGGCCTCACCAGCGGCGGCCTTGGCTGGGTGGACGTGGGTGATCCGAAAACCATCGGCGGACTGGCACGCGAGTATTTTCACCGTGTCTGGAAACACTACCAGGATGATGCTGCGTGGAAATGGGAGAAAAAGCACAAAATGGCGGAGCAACATGCGCTGCTGGCAGCTGATGATCAAACCATGTGGATCGTAGAACCGTCTGTAGCCGAACAGCTGTTTGACCGGATGGCGGAAGAAGCCCGGGTGACAGTCGTAAAGAACGAAAGGCTAGACCGCCGGAGCGGAGTGCACATGAAGAACGGAAAAATCACGGGCATCACGATGGAGTCGGGGCGCGCCTTTCGGGCTAAAATGTTCATAGATGCTACCTACGAAGGCGACCTGATGGCGGTGGCCAATGTCTCCTATGTTGTTGGCCGTGAGCCCAACAGCCGGTACCAGGAAGTCAATAACGGTATCCGGCCTTTGCCGGCGGCAGGCCGTTTCCCTGATGGCCTCGATCCTTACCGGGTACAGGGAGATCCTAAGAGTGGTCTTTTACCCCGTGTGTATCCCGGTTGGGGAGGCAAGCCCGGCGAGGGCGATAAAGGGGTGCAGGCTTACAACTACCGGTTATGCCTCACAGACCTGCCCGAAAACCGGGTGCCTTTTGAAAAGCCTGCTGGTTACCGGGATGAACAATATGAACTGTTGTTCCGCTTTATCGCAGCCGGCGGCATGAACAGCGACTTTTTCAGGAAGGCGCTGGGCGGAAGTTTTCTTAAGCCGGACCCGTTGCCTAACAGGAAGACGGATACCAACAATAACGGTTATATCTCTACGGATTTTGTGGGCATGAACTGGGATTACCCGGAGGCGGACTACGCTGCCCGCGCACGCATCGCCAGGATGCATGAGCAGTGGCAGCGGGGCTTTATCTGGACGTTACAGCATCATCCGCGTATCCCTGCGGAGGTGCGTAGCCGTTATGCGCCCTGGGGACTGGCGAAAGATGAGTTTACCGATAACAATCACTGGCCGTTTCAGCTGTATATCCGGGAGGCGCGGCGCATGGTGGGGGATGTTGTTATTACGGAGCATACCGCCCTGGGGAGGGAGGTAGCGCCTGATCCTGTAGCGCTGGGTTCCTACCATATGGATTCCCATGCGATAAAACTTTTTGTGGCACCCAATGGTTACGTTACCAGCGAGGGGGGTATGTTCGTGCACATTCCCGCGCCTTTTGGCATCAGTTATCGTGCGATCGTTCCGAAGCGGGGCGAATGCAGCAACCTGCTGGTGCCTGTCTGTGCTTCTGTTACCCATGCGGCGTACGGGTCTGTCAGGATGGAGCCTGTTTTTATGGTGCTGGGGCAGTCCGCCGCTACTGCGGCGAGCCTTGCCATAGAAAAGAATACCGCTGTACAGGATGTGCCTTATGCGCTGCTGAGCGCCCGCCTGTCGGCAGACGGGCAGATCGTCACCACCTGAGTGCGGCAAAAAATTGTTCTTTAATCCGTTAACATGATACAAAAATTCCGGTCAGTAGTGCTGGCTGTTTCCACGTTATTATCCGCCGTATTACAGGCTGATGCGCAGGATAGCGCTTTCCATCCTGCCGCGCACTGGGTGTGTGTTAACCAGGCCGGCTACAACACCGGAGCGCCCAAACGCTTTACGGTGCCCACCGCACCGCAGGGCAGCATCGATTTTTATATTACCGGGGCTGGCGATAACAAGCCGTTGTATAAGGGAAAAACCCACCGGGGGACCGGTGATTTCACCGGCTTCAGGCCGGCGGACCCTCAGCTGTCTTACGTGGTCCATGTGAAAGGGGGACATCTGCCGGAAGGTAGTTCCTATCCTTTTCGTATAGCGCCTTTCCTGATAGAGAAAGAAGGGCTGGCGCCTTCCGTATGGTTTATGAATGACTGCCGCAGCGTGACGGGCGTACATCATTCCGCCTATGGTGGCTGTCCCTGGCGCGATGGTACCTATTACTCCTACGAAGTGCCGTCCATGATCTGGATGTATCTTTCCAACCCGTCGGCGTATAATGCGATGCCGGCCACTATTTCCTACGACAGCCTGAAGGCGATGGTGATGGACCCGGGTTTCAGATTGGTACCGGGGCTGTTGGATTCAACAGCGCTGCGGTCCACCCGGAAATATTTTACAGCAGTAGATAAACCGTTGCGTAACGATATCCCGGATGTGCTGATGAACGTGCACTGGGGCATCGGATATTATCTCATGAACCCTGAAACGCAAGACCCCAGCGGCGATTCGCTGCCACGGCAGCTGCATCCGCAAACACTCGCGCAGTTTGCTTATTTCCTGTATGCGTACCCGTATGTTGGTAAGTGGTTTTCCCGGAAGTTCTATCAGCAGGCGTTACAGTTCACCCGTGATCATTGGGCGAAGGTGGGTCTGCTGGATATCCGGCGGGAGGTAGGCACTTCCAAAGGGCGCCACGCGCCGGGTTTTTCTGTGCTGCCTAACCTGCTGATGTATGAGGTGGCCAGGCGGGAGGGCCTGTCCGATACGGCCGCGTACCTGCAGGCGGCCTACAGGCAGGTTGCGTGGATGACAGATTCGCTGAACATGGAAGACCCGATCGTCACGAAAGGGCAGCGCATGAGCGAGCATATGCTGATGTCCGGCATGGCCGTTTACCTGCTGCGCTATAAAGACCAGGCGCCTGCGGGGTTGCAGCAGAAGATAGCGCAGTGGGCAGCGGTGGTGGTCCGCCGGTCTGACAATGCGTGGGACTTCCGCAAGTACGACGATAAAGATACCAGCTGGACGGTGCCGGTATACAACGAGGTGGGCAATGTGGCCGGGTTCCCGGCGTCTGTGCTGCTGGCGGCGGCTATCGAAAAAGATGCTGCGAAAAAACAACGGCTGGAGCAGATAGCTTTTGCACATTTTGATAACCTGTATGGCCGTAATCCGCTTAACGCACATGCCGCCCATCATCCGGAAAAAGGCTTCCCGGGGATCTCCAAAGGTTATCCCAAAGGTTATTTTGACGATGTGACGGCGCGGCTGGAGTTGTGCCGTGGGGCGCTGAGTTGTTTGCCCGGATCTGAAATGTATCCTTTTAACCCGCAGGGCAAAGACCGCCACCTGGAAGGGTGGATTGCCCATAATACGGCGTGGAATATGAGTCTTGCTGTGCTGAACTGGTATGATAATCACCCGGTATCGTTCACGCGTACGGGAGAGGGGCTGCAGATTTTGTGGGAGGCGCCGGTGACCGGAACGCTGCCGCTCACCGTGTTTGTCAACGGTGAGCGGAGAGGAGAGATCTTGCTGAAGGAAAACGGAGCAGCCTTTAAAGGTATCCTGAAAGCAGCCCCTTCATCTTTGTTACTGGGACAGGAAAGCGTAGCAGTCAAAAAAGGGGACCGCATTGATGTTGCTTATGGCAATGGGTTCCTGGAAAAGAAAATGACACTGATATACTGATTTAGTGTTGCCCGTAATGGGCTGCCCACTCGTTCATATATTTTTCCAGCACTTGCAGCGGCATGTCGCCGTATGCCAGCAGGGTATCGTGGAAGTCGCGCAGGCTGAAGCGGTCGCCCAGCTGTGCGGCCAGTTTGTCCCGCAGCGCTTTTAAGCGTATCTCGCCCGTTTTGTAGGACAGGGCTTGTCCGGGCATGGCCATATAACGTTCCACTTCCGCAGTAGCGATGGCTTTACTGACAGCTTCGTTGGCCATCATGTAGTCAATGGCTTCTTCGCGGGTCATTTTACCGGTGTGGATGGCCACGTCCAGCACCAGGCGGATGGCGCGGTGGATCTCGTTGTTCAGCGCGCCCATTTTCTGATAGGGCTCCTGGTAGCAGCCGAGTTTTTCGCCCAGCGATTCCACGTACAACGCCCAGCCTTCAAAGTAGGCGCTGAAGGAGGGCTGCCGCCGGAAAGCGGGAATCGCTGTATTTTCCTGCTGCAGCGCTATCTGGAAGTGATGCCCCGGTATTCCCTCATGCAGGAAGGTGGCTTCCATCCCATAAAAGGTAACGTTGACTTTGGTGGCGTCCGGCACCGGTACGTACAGGATGGCCGCTCTTTTCTCTGCGATATTTCCTTTGATGTAGAAGGGGCCTGCGCTGGCAGCTTCGCGGTAGGCTTCCACACGGCGTACTTCCATGGGAGTCTTTGGCTGATGGCCAAATAGCTGTGGAATATAAGGCAGCACTTTCCGGTAGATAGCCCTGTAAGCTTCCAGCACCTCTTCCGGCTTTTTAAAAGGTATGAGGGCGGGGTTGGTCTTCAGGTAGGAGAAAAATGCCGGTAAATCGCCTGTAAAGCCGGTTTGTGTTTTTATTTGTTCCATCGCTGCGCGTATCCTCGCTACTTCGGTTAACCCGGTCTGGTATATTTGTTCCGGTGTCAGGTCGGGCGCGGTAGTAAAGTAGTTGACATAATAGCGGTAAATGCGGTCTCCGCCCGGCAGGGCGAAAAGGCCCGCCTTGTCCTGCGCTGCGGGAAGATATTGCTCTTTCAGATAAGCGGCCAGCCTGGCGTAGGCGGGACGCATTTTGGTGCCGATCACCGTATGGTACTGCCGGGTGATGCGCTGTCTTTCGGCCGTGCTAAAGGAGGCCGGGAACTTCGACAATGGCTTATAGAAGATGTTTTTCGCCATGTCTTTTTCCGCCAGTGCTTCCATCTGCGGTATCATCAGTTTCACCAGTGCTTTTGGTAATACCACACCGGCCTGTATGCCTTTGTTGAAGTTGGCGATGCAGGTGTCTGTCCACTCCGTAAAGGCGGTCATCCGCCTGGCCCAGTTCTCGTAATCCTTCACGGTGAGGAACGGCTGGTCGCCGTCACCCGAGCCAAAAGAAGCCAGCACCAGCGGGGTGGAAATGAACTGGTTCATCGGGAGGTACTCGAGGTGAAGCGACTGGGCCTCCAGGTCGGATTGCAGCGTATAGGAGAGTGTTTCAAGCGAGAGCCTGTCACCGGTGTTTAATGTTGCAGTGTCGAATTTTTTCAGTTCCCCGAGATATTTCCGGTAGAAGGTTTCCGTTGCGGCGATGTAAGGTGCGGACCCTTCAATAGCCAGCCGGTCGTCGTATTGGTGAAAACCGGCTGCAGTGGCATCTGTTGGGAACAGCTGCATCCGCTCTTTGTAATAATTGTCAAACAGCCGGTGAAGCTGCGGGTTGTTTTGCTGCGCACAGGCAGTGGTAACGGCCAACATCAGCAGGCCGGTGATTACACTTCTCATCGTCGTTATATTGCTTTGATCATCCAGATAGTGCAGCCGAAATGGACGGCAGCACCCAGTGGTGCGGGTAAATAATTAAATCCCATTTTCTCATACAGGGGTATGGCCTGTTCCAGTTCCGGCATGGTTTCGAGGTATACATGGCTGTAACCCAGTGCTCCGGCTGATTGCAGGCATTGGGCAATCAGTTGTTTACCCAGCCCCAGTCCCCGCGCTTCGGGCAACAGGTAGAGTTTCACCAGCTCGCAGTGCGCCGGCGGCAGTCCGGGTACGGGAAATATGCCGGCGCCCCCCACCACACGGCCGTTTGCTTCTGCAATCCAGTAGGCGGCGTTGGGGATGGTGAATGCGCTGTACAGCTCGTAGAGATTTTTATCAAAATAGGCAGTGCCTGGTTTGTTGGCTTTGAATTCTTCCAGCACCTGTTGAATGATAGTGCCCAGTTGCTGGTTATCGCTTTCCTGCAGTGGTCGTATTTTAGTGGTGGTCGTCATGGCACAAAGCTAGTCAGCCGTTGGCAGCTAAAATTGTACGGGATTAACCTTCTTGTGTAGTGGAGGTCAGATCTTTCTGTATTGGTTGGGCAGCATACCGGTAATGCGCCGGAAAGTGCGGGTGAAATGTGCCTGGTCGGTAAAGCCGCATTCATAGGCGATATCGGTGAGCGATGTCTGTTCTTTTTTTATCAGGGAGATGGCCCGCTCGATTTTTATTTTACGGAGATATTCTCCGGCGGAGCACCCGAAATAACGGGAGAAGTAACGGGAGATGGTCACCGGGTGCAGTCCCAGCTGGGTGGCGAGAAAGGGGAGGGACAACGGCGTGTCCCAGTGGTCGTGCATGATGTCCCTGATTTTCTCCGTCCACTCGGGGAAGCAGCGGAAGTCCTGCTGGCAGGGTGCTATGAGTTCAATGCACAGCTGGTCCATAGCGATCCCCGAGGCAGTATCATTGAGGTAGTGTTCTTTCATGATCCGCACCAGTCCGCCGGTATTGAGCTGGGCTTTGTCTCCCTGCATCAGCGACGGAGGAGGGCAGGCCAGGTCAAAAGTCTGAAAGAAATCGCTGGTCAGTTCTATATTAAAAATACGGGTGCCGGGGAGGTAGTCTGCGTTCTGGTGGGCTACGCCGGGATGATAGTAAAGGCCGGTGCCGGCATATTGCCTGTCTGTTCCGCCTTTCCGGGCTTCTTTGCTGCCCCCTTCCAGGATATGGGAAAAGTGGGGGTTTACATGAAAATGCCAGTCGGACGCCATATGAGGTGCAAACGTGGTTTCACTGGTGATAACAGCGCCGGATACACGCTCTTTCACCTTAGTGCCTACGTAAGTGCCTGCTGCAAGCTGAACCGGAAGAGAAGCTGACATTTTTTTGCGATTGGACGTTAAAGATAGGGTATTTGGCGGTAACTGCCCGATAGCAGGAATGGAACCCGGGATAATAGTGACGGCCATCATCCGGGTTCCTTGTATCATAAAACAAACCTCCAGCCAGAGATCGATATCTCTGCTGTTATGCTAATCAACCAAATCCGGGGGCATTGTATGCCCTGAAGGGGGAGGACACCTGTTTCCGGGAGCGTGACCTGCCTGTAATGTATACCGGTTATGCCCGGGGAACTCCCCGGGCGCCGGTATAACACAAAGTATCCTCTGTTATATAAGACAGCAAAAAAAGACAACAGGTGCAGTGACAGCAGAAAAAAAATATCCGGCGGTCAGATACCCGTTGCGGGATTTACCCATCCTGTCACTGCACCTGTTGTCTTTTTTTGCTGTCTTAATACAGAAGCTTGTTCTGTGGCAGGCTGTAATAGTTATCCGGCGGCAATGCTTTCAGATATTAAAGATATCATACCGCTGATATCTCTGCTGTTATCCTATATAACCATTGCTACAACAAGTGGGGCTTTATTGTCTTTCTATGCTTAAGACACTAAAAAAGGAGGATAGGTGCAGTGCCGGAAAAATATTTGTTAGCCAATAAAAAAGACTGCGTGTTGTAGCATTAACCTATTGTTATCATTCTTATCCTGATAAAATTCCTTAACGGGAATGACTAATTTCATTACATGCAACTGACAACTTTATTGGAAAACCTGGCCGGCAATATCAGCGGTATCTTATACTACAGCGAATCGGAGTATCCGTTGACCATCGAACAATGGGGCGTGCTTCCTGCGGCGGCAGTTCCGGCGAAGATCGCCGCCCTGCACGGGGTGGATGCCAACGTTGTAAAACCCATGGATACAGCAGCTTTTTTCCACGAGGTAGAGCGGATAGCTGATCCTGCTGACGCTCCCATCGCTGCCAACGCACAAAAGTTTAAAGCCCTGCATCAATTTCTGAAGGAACATTTTACCAGCCTCCAGGTGGTCCGGGTGGAGAACGGTACCCGTATTCCGGTGTACATCGTTTGCCATCAACCGGATGGGACCTGCATTGCGCTGGCTACCACGGCGATAGAATCGTAACCCATCAGCACAGATTACAGAAACCCTTAAAAAACCTGCATCATGAAACTATTCATCAGGCATTGTATTGTCATTTGCCTGGGCGTATTGCTATTCTCTGCCTGTAAAAAAGAAGCAGACCTCCGCCCCCTGGAAATGGACAAACCACGTACCGCTATCACAGAATCCGTTGTTCTCCTGAATGAAGACTTTGAATCAGGCAGTAAGACTGCCTACGCCGCCGGCAATGTATCGCTGGGCAGCGGCTCCTGGGCACTGGACGATGCGTTGACCGGCAATCTCTCCGCCGACCTGAAAAACGGGTCTAAGTCTGTCCGCGTAAGGAATACCGGTACCATCACAACTAATTTCAGCATCAGTAACGCCAGCGGCACGGTCACCATTACCGTGAAGCACGGCACCTACGGTTCTGACGGGAACAGCAGCTGGCAGCTGTGGACTTCAGCCGACAACGGACAAACCTGGGCCCAGCTGGGTAACACCATCACTACGTCCAACAGCCTGCAAAGCGCTACGTTCAGCCTCTCTGCCACCGGCAGCCTGCGTATCGCTATCCGTAAAACTTCCGGCGGCACTAACAGGATCAATATCGACGATGTGACCGTGACTGCCGGCAGCGGCGGTGGCGGCGGTACCACGCCCGGTGATGACAGCAACCTGCTGCTGGGCAATCCCAGTAACGCACTGGCGGATGTCTCTGCCGAGAACAACTACCTTATGGTAAAACCGTATTTTGCATTATCGTATAGCCGTGGCCGCGGCACACCCAACTGGGTGAGCTGGCACATACAGTCGGCGGACCTGGGCTCCGTATCCCGCACCAACGACTTCCGCGCAGACACCGAACTGCCTGCCGGCTGGTACCAGGTGCAGAACAGCAGCTATTCCGGCTCCGGCTTCGACCGCGGTCATAACTGCCCGTCGGCAGACAGGACGGCAACCGCTACAGCCAATTCCGCCACTTTCCTGATGACCAACATGATGCCGCAGGCGCCAAACAATAACCAGCAAACCTGGGCCAACCTGGAGAACTACACCCGCGACCTCGTAAGGGCCGGCAACGAAGTATATGTTATCTGCGGTTCTTACGGACAAGGCGGCACCGGTTCACTGGGCGGTGTTACTACTACCATCGATAACGGCCGTGTGACCGTGCCTGCCAATATCTGGAAAGTAGTGGTGATCATCCCAGACGGCAGCAACGACCTGAACAGGATCAGCGGCAACACCCGCGTGATCGCTGTCAATACGCCCAACCGCAACGATATTGATACCGACTGGACCCAATACAAAACAACGGTCCGCGATATCGAAAGCGCGACAGGATATAATTTACTGTCCAGCCTCCGGCCTTCTTTACAGGACAGCCTGGAGACCAGGATAGACCCGTGACAACGGCACACGAACGCATTAAAAAACGGCTTGTAGGCATTACTTACAAGCCGTTTTACTTTATTCGCCAACAGTTTACCTGGCAAATTTCTTTGTTCCTGCTACACACAAAATAACGCCCACTGTCACCGCCAGCATACCCATGCTTACTTTTTCGTGCAGGAGGGAAGCCGCTAACGCGAGCCCGAAAAAAGGCTGCAACAGCTGTAGCTGTCCCACTGTGGCAGTACCGCCTTGCGCCAGGCCGCGATACCAAAAGATGAAACCAATAAACATACTGAACAGCGACACATACGCGAGGCTCACCCACGCGTCTGCAGGAATCCCATTAAAAGAGGAAGGCATCACGATCAGCGATATCGGCAGCATCACCGGTAGTGCCAGCACCAGCGCCCAGGAGATCACCTGCCAGCCACCCAGTATTTTGGTGAGCTTGGCGCCTTCTGCATACCCCAGTCCGCAGAGAATGATGGCAGCTACCATCAGGACATCGCCTGTCGGTGAAGCCGACAACCCCTGCGCCACCGCATAACCCATCACCAGCAAACTACCGGTCACCGAAAAAGCCCAGAACACAGGCTTGGGACGCTCGCCACCCCGGATAATGCCAAAAACGGCCGTCGCCAGCGGCAGTAAGCCCAGGAAGACAATAGAATGCGCCGATGTAATGTATCGCAAAGCCATAGCGGTCAGTAACGGAAACCCGATCACCACGCCCAGGGCGACGGTCAGCAGCGGTAAAACATGTTCCCGGGCAGGACGTTTCTCCCGGAAGACCAGCAGAGCCGTCGTGGCAAGTATGCCCGCGATGGATGCCCTGGCCGCTGTCACGAAAACAGGACTGAAGGATAAAACGGCTACCCTTGTGGCGGGCAACGAACCGCTGAACAATAATACCCCCATAAAACCATTCAACCATCCGCCCCCGGCATTTTCCTTTGAAATACTGACGCTCATTGAATACAGTTTAAGAATGACTTCACAAAAATAACAGGGAATAAGGAAGAAGACGGACTCAGTTTCGTGTTTTTCAATGGACACAGTCTTATGACCCCACGAAATGACTATTTCAACCCCGTTTTCGTCCAGTCCGCCTACCTGCTGATTGCCAGGCCGGTCGGGCTGCTGTTATTTTGGGTCAGTAAATCATTACACCCAATAAAATAACAGACATCATGAAGAACAAAAACATCTACCTGAAAAACAAAATAGCCACCGGATTATTGTTACTGGCTGCAACGACAGGCTTTGCTCAAACGGCTACAGAAACCGTGCGTCCTTACCAGGTAGCCATCGCCGATGCACAGGTGAAAGACCTGCGTCATCGTATCAGCATCACCAGGTGGCCACAACAGGAAACAGTGACCGACCAGTCACAGGGCGTGAAGCTGGACCAGCTTCAGGGACTCGTTACATACTGGGGGAATGGCTACGACTGGCGCAAGGCGGAGCACCGGTTAAACGCTTTACCCCAGTTTATGACGAAGATCGACGGGCTGGATATTCATTTTATTCATGTGCGTTCCAAACATAAAAACGCGATGCCGCTGATCATCACCCATGGCTGGCCGGGGTCTGTCTTTGAAATGCTGAAAGCCATCGATCCGCTGACCAACCCGACTAAATACGGCGGAAAAGCGGAAGACGCCTTTGATGTGGTGATTCCTTCCATGCCGGGCTATGGCTTCTCTGAAAAGCCGGCTGCCACCGGCTGGGGCCCGGAAAAGATCGGCGCCGCATGGGACGTGCTGATGAAACGTTTAGGCTATCATCATTATGTGGCGCAAGGGGGTGACTGGGGCGCGGTGATCGCTGATGCCATGGGCAGACAGGCGCCGGAAGGACTGCTGGGCATCCATGTGAATATGCCGGCTACCGTACCGGCGGAGGTAGCGAAAGTCCTCAAAGAAGGAGGCACCGCACCTGCGGGGTTATCTCCCAAAGAAAAAGCGGCCTTCGAATCGCTGAACAAACTTTATACAAAAGGTGGCGGTTATGCCGGCATGATGGTGACGCGCCCGCAGACGCTGGGCTATGGGTTGACGGATTCGCCGGCGGGCCTCGCCGCTTTCTTCCTCGATAAGATGAATGAATGGACCTACAGTGGCGGGAATGCAGAGAAATCGCTGACCAAAGATGAAATACTGGATGACATCACCCTGTACTGGCTGACCAATACCGCCGTGTCCAGCGCACAGCTGTACTGGGAAAATAACAACAACAACTTTAATGCGGTAGAACAAAAAACAGCTGATATTAAAGTGCCCGTTGCCATCACCGTATTTCCGGGAGAAATTTATCAGGCGCCTAAAACCTGGGCGGAGCGCGCTTATCCGAAACTTGTTTACTTCAATGAAGTGAATAAAGGAGGCCATTTTGCCTCCTGGGAAGAGCCGGAGTTGTACGCCGCAGAGTTGCGGGCAGCGTTTAAATCGCTTCGTAAATAAACTGGTCTTTTCAAAAAGCAGTCGCCGTTAACATCGTTAACGGCGACTGCTTGTATGTGATATTGCGGTAACAGGAAATGCCCGGTGGGACTGTTTTGGTGTATGGGGTTTCTTTTATACTGCAGCTACAGGGTTCGTTGTCATGACCCGTTCCAGTACTTCGATGGTGCGGTCTACATCCTGCTGCGTATTATACTTGCTGAAAGAAAACCGGATGGTGTTGCAGCCTGTTCCTTTGTTCAGCGCGCGCATTACGTGGGAGCCGCCACCGCCGCTGCTGCAGGCGCTTCCGCCAGACACGCAGATACCTTCCATGTCGAGCTGCAACAGGAGCGCATCGCTTTCTGCTGATTTCGGGAAACATACGCTCAGAACAGTATACAAAGTGTCTTCAATACCATTGAAAGAAACCTGCGGTAAGGTGTTCTGTAATTGTTGTTTCATATAGGATTTCAACGCGCCAATGGCAGCCTGCTCTTTGTCGAAGTTGGCTGTGGCGAGTGCCAGCGCCTTTGCAAATCCTACTATGCCGGCAACATTCTCTGTGCCTGCACGCAGGTTGCGCTCCTGGCCACCGCCCTGTATAAAAGGCCGGACTTCCAGGGATGGAGCGATATATAAAATGCCTGTTCCTTTAGGGCCATGGAATTTATGGCCGGAACCGGAGGCAAAGTGAACGCCGAGATTGTCGAGTGCAAGGGGATAGTGCCCTACGGTTTGTACACAGTCGGCATGAAAGATAGCTCCAAACTTAGCGCACAGTTCACTCACCCGCTGCATGTCCAGCAGGTTGCCGATTTCGTTATTGGCATGCATCAGTGATACAAGACATTTCTTTCCTTCTTTCGCGTATTGCTGCAGCTGGGCTTCCAGGTCTGCATAATCTACCAATCCTTCTTCTTTCAATGCCACGAAAGAAGAAGACACCTGGTGTATCGCCGTGAAATGTTCCACTGCGTGCAGCACCGCATGGTGCTCAATAGGAGAGGTGATGATGTGGGTACAGCCGAGATCACGGATAGCAGCGGCAATGGCCATATTGTTGCTCTCCGTACCGCAACTGGTGAAAAGAATGCTTTTGGGTTTTGCGCCCAGGGAAGCCGCCACTGACTTGCGGGCTGTTTCTATTGCGAGGCGGGCGGTACGTCCATAAGAATAAGTAGAAGAAGGGTTGCCGTATAACTCCGTCAGATAAGGCATCATAGCTTCGAGTACTTCTTTGTCCAGGCAAGTGGTCGCAGCATTATCAAGGTAAACGGTATGTTCCATTGTATTTGAAGTGTTTTTTTCTGAATAAAGCATAAGGACCCCCTGTTACGGGGGCCCGTAATGCATCTGGTTGGTTTTTGAAATCTATCGGTTTTTGCTTCTGAAATTTGTACGACGACTGGTTTTTGAATCGCTGTAATTATTACAGTGAAATTCAAAAAAATTTGTGATATAAATAATAGTTGGTCAAAAAACCAGAAAAAATTCGGTTTTATGGTGGAAAACTGATATTTTTCGGGTGCGAAATGCTGGTGGTCATCACCAAATCCGAATTTTCTCACAATTGACATATGGCACTGGATTCTACCGATATCGAAATTTTACGTCTTTTGCAGGTCGATGCAGAGCTGACCAACAAGGAAATCTCTGTTAAACTGCATAAATCCGTGGCAACGATCCATGAAAGGATACGCCGCCTGAAACAGGAAGGTTATATTAAACGGGTGGTGGCCATCCTGGACAGAAGAATGATCGGCAAAGGCCTGATCGCTTTCAGCCACGTATTACTGAAAGACCATTCCGCTCACACCCTGAGCTCCTTTGAAGAGGCCGTGGTACAGTTCCCGGAGGTGATGGAATGTGTTCAGATGACGGGTACTTTTGATTTCATTTTACGCATCGCTACGGCCGACATGGAAGAGTACCATACTTTTTACCGTAAGCTGGCAGCCATTTCCACGATCACAACGATTCAAAGCTTTTTTGTGTTGTCGGAAGCGAAAAGCGATACCGCGTATCCGATTTAAAAGGATGATCGCGGTATTATTGCGTAAGGAACCGTTGTGCAAAAAGGATCAACTCTGTCAGCCCCGTTATGCCCGCTTTGCGGGCGATATTTTTGCGGTGTGTTTCAACGGTGAACTCTGTGATGTCAAGTGTGGCTGCAATCCTTTTGGTGGTATATCCAAGGCCTATCAGTTGCAGTATTTCTTTTTCCCGGTACGTAAGATGATAGGAGGCCAGCGCGGCATCGGGTGGGAGCGATGATTCCATTGGAGACGGAGCCGTGTCTTCGGCGAAAACTGTTTTCCCGGCTAAAACATTGCTGATAGCATCCAGGAGGTCTGTACTCTGTATGTCTTTTCCGATATACCCATGTATGCCTATGTCTTTGAGCTGTTTCCTGATCTTCTTATTCTGCAGCATAGATACCACGATGATCCTGATGGAGGGGAATTGTTTCCGGACCATAGCGGCCGTGGTGATGCCGTCCATCAAAGGCATATGAATATCCAGCAGGATCAGGTCAGGTATAGTGCTGTTGAGCACCTGCATCAGTTGTTTTCCATTGGTTACTTTAGCGCAAATATCAAAGGGCAGCTCCGCACTCAGGAGCACCTGTTCCAGCCCATCGGAAAACAAAAAATGATCATCGGCAATGATAATTTTGATTTTTTCCTGCTTCATAGGTGTTGTGTTTTGGAAAGCGGTAATTCAATAATCAGGGTGGTCCCTTTAGGAGTACTGTCAATATGCAGCTGCCCTTGTAAATAGCTGACACGGGTGCGGATATTCTTAAGTCCCATTCCCGTGTCTTTGGCTTTTTCCGATATACCAATGCCATTGTCTTCTACAATAATCTGTATGTTATTGGATTCCGTGATGACCTGCACGCCGGCTCTTGAAGCAATGGCGTGTTTCAGGATATTGTTGATAGCTTCGTGAATGATACGAAATGCTTGTATAGAAACGGTGGGCGGCAGGGCCTGGTCCTGACCGAGAAGGACGAAGCTAAACCCGGTGCCCGACTGTTGACTGAGCAATACTTTAAGTTTCAACAGGCTTTCATACAGACCTGTTTCCAGAAAACTATCGGGCAACAGGTTGTGTGCTATATTACGTGTTTCCGCACTGGCATTGCTGACGATGGTCAGTAATTGTTCTTTATTCGTCGCATCGGAATTGCTGATTAGTAATTTCAGCGCTCCAAGGGTAGCTCCCAGCCCGTCGTGCAGGTCAGAGGCAATACGGGAGCGCTCTTCTTCCTGTGTTTCAATAATGTTTTTTAAATTGGTCTGTTCCATTTCTGCCTGTTTTTTTAACAGCAGCACGTTTTTGCGCGCCATCGCTTTGTACCGGTACACCAAAAGTAAACTTAGGATGACCAGTTCTATGGCCAAACCGACGGTTACCAGGTTGGGCCTTACCGGGTTGAAGCTGGTAATATCCAACCCGTTTAAAAAGATATTGATATACCCCAGATAGAGTGACACTATACTGAAGAAATAATAAGTAGCCAGTTTATTTTTTTTAAACATCATTTCAATAAGACTGACGAGAATCAGCAGACAACAAAGAGAAACAAGTGCTTTAGTGGTGTAATCCGTCCAAAGCCTCCCCGTTACTGTATCGTGAGCGGAGGGCAGGAGGTGGGTGAACATCAGCAGCACAAAATAACCCAGTCCTGCTCTGAATAACCAGGTTGCCGGCGTATAAAAGAAGACACCCACCTTTTTCTGCCTGGTGAAAAGCTGCATGATGCGCAGGCCACTGAGCATGCTAAACAAGGCGAACGCATAAAGGTCTGTGGCCTGTAATACATGGTATACCGGATATGGGAAAGCAGCAATGTCCAGCAGGTCTTCCCGGCAGAGAAAAATCATATTGCTCAGCACATAAAGCCCGTACCACAGGTATATCTGGTCTCTGAGGGCCACGTATACCAACAGGCCCAGCACAGCGGCGAACAGAAAGAAGCCCATGTACCATCCCCAGGTCCAGAAGAACCGGTTTTCCCAGAGCAGGTACCCGTCCGTGGTCGTGATATCCATCGGCATAAATACGCCGGAGTGGCGATTAATAATATAAATATATAGATCGCCTCCCGCATGGGGTGATAACCAAAAGGGAAAAGAGAGTGACCGCACCGGATAGGGCCGCTCCCGCAGCGGCGTAAGATTGGACACCGTGACGGGGACTGCAAAGTTGCCATCGTTGGTGCGGAGGTAGAATACCGCTGTGTCTATAGATGCATACAGGCTGTAAAGGTACTGCAGCGGGCGGTCGGCACTGTTTTGTACCCTTATGTACAACCAGTAGTTGGAGGTGGTGATGCCGGTACTGAAAGGTTTATGCCAGGCGGTACGCTGGAACTTTCCGCTCTCCTGGAGAAAAACTGCCTGGGAAAGATGGGTGTTCCGCCCCTTGTCTTCATAGCAGTAGAGGTATTCAGAAAGCTGTTCGTCGTTGTCCCCCTTCAAATACAAGGTGTCCTTATAGGGCGATTGAGCGTTTATATGCGGGGACCACAGACAGCTGCATAATACCACGATAAACCGGATATGAAAATAAAGGGGGCTCATACTCCTGTAAATTATACTTAAAAGAGGGTTTGTCTTGTACCTACCGGTAGGTATTGTTTTCAGTTCATCTGACAGATTACTTTTGTATAGGTCAGATAAAAATACCCCTATAAAATCAAATAACCATGAAGAAAAAAATACTATTTACCCTCCTCCTCTGTGTGGTTGTCCATTGGGCATATGCGCAGACCGGCGTATTCAAAAGTGGTTTCGTCTTCAGAAAAGACAGGTTCAACAAGCTTTATGGCGTAAAAGAAAATGGTAAAATAGATACCAGTCGGCAGCGGGTGATAAAAAACAAGCTGATTGGCGTTGTCAAAGAAAGAAATGAAGATACCCTTTCAATTGTCTTTTGGCCGTTGATAGATGACGAAGGGCTTGGGCAAACGGTACAAGGCATCAGGATAGTTGACTCCACGGACAACAAAAAGAAGTTTTATTTCCTGGTGAAAGACGGCTGGAAGGGCAAAAGACGCCATTTTGATGTACCCTACAGGTTCAGTCAACTCATTGCCACCAATATTCCTTTCAGGGTGTTTATCGGTGGCAGTAAACCGGGAAACGTAGAATCGGAATTTTTGAATGCTAACGTTTCTTATGTTTTGGTCAAAGGATCCCTGAGGATTTATGAGAGCGACCTGGTGGCTCCCCGGCCAAGGTATTGGGCTTTTGGACCTTATCTGGGGCTTACCGCGATCACGAACCCTGACAAGACGGACAGGAAAGAGTTTGGCGTGAACGGTGGGATTAATCTTATCGCAGGTACGCAGGGCGTAAATGCTGTTATCGCCCTTGGTGCGCAGAGCGGCTTTACGAGGGCCACCAACGACATGCAATGGTATTTTGGTCTCGGTATAGGATTTAAAATTTTTGAATTGTTTTCCCCGGAAATCAAAAACAAAAAGGATGGTTAATCCCTGATAAGCAAAATCCTCGGAAGCCGAAAAGAGGTTTACAGAGTAGGCGCATTAAAACTCAAAACGATGCAGTTACCCGTCATTAAAAACAACCAGCCAAGCCTTGAATTACAGGCGCAATTATTATATTCGGATAATTTTCCCGGCTTAAGGCAGTTGGCAGACAACGAGCCCCGCCTGACGAAAGCAACTATTACATTTGCAACGCATAACGATAACAAGGATGATGATACCCTGTTGTTCGTTCAGCTTAAAACCAAAGTAAGTTTGTTCCTGAGCAAGGACCTTACCCGGCGGGAGGAGTTGGGGCATAATACCGAGTTCAACGACCCTTCCACCCATACTTTTAATCTTCCGCTGGCTTCAGAAAATATCCGGCAATCAGAACTGACGTTGCCCATTGTGGAAATTCAAATTCAGCCTAATGGCAACGATAGATGGATTTTTGACTACCAGGTGGCCCTGACTTTCGACGATGGCAACACCTACTCGTCCAATGCTCACGGAGTAATGCTCGACCAGGATAACAGGAGTTATACCGGTGTTTTCGAAGGTTAAAACCCATTTTGACAAAATAGAAATGATGAGAGTCATCTTAACAGTCCTCTTCTGCAGCCTTGTAAGCGCTACGCAGGGACAGCGTTTAAAAATTATGGTGGATACGGTTAATTCAACCTGCTTTGACAAGAAGCATTACGAAACGAGCCGGTACCGGAAAAATATCGATAGCGCCTTTATCATCATGAACGCTGTTTTTAATTCCCCTGACTTTCAGACCGCTATAGCAAAGGCGCATTTTCCATGTGTTAACAGGTATGGAGCCAGGTGCCATCAGGACAGCGCGGCAATAAGCGATAAAGAAGTGCTGGATAGTCTGTTTAAGAGGCCGGAGGTATCTATGGCTATAAGATTGAAGCGGCGCTGCAGGAAAAAACTGGGCAAAACGGGTTACAATAAATATAAAACAACCGCCTGTCTGAAGAATATACAGGGCAATATGCCTAAGCTACCGCTGTCGTACGCCCTCGCTGTGAACCTTTGCCATGAATATATGCATTTCATTGGTTTTTACCATTCTTCGTTTGCTGTCACTGACATAGATGACGACCGTCCTAACCCGGACGGATATACAAACGATATCGCCTACCGGGTAGGATGGGATACATATTGGTTACTCAAAAAGTGGTATGAACAGCATCAGCCGGTAGCTGGTTTGTAGCAGGAGAATCGTCAAAACGTAGTAAATTGGGTCTTCCGCCAGCCAGCGGGAAGATCCAATTCAACGCATATGGTGACCAAACTGCAGATAAAAGATAAAAATGAGTCGGGCAAGTCGATCAGGATCGCGCCCTTCAATCCGGGCGATAAAATGGAGATCTTCGGCGGCCTCGCTACCGGAGATGCCCTGCTGGTGAGGGCTACCGACGAAATTAAACCCGGAACAGCGCTGGCGCCAAAATTTCAAAAGAAGTAACATCCGTCTTGCTGCATTCAGTATTCCCGCATTTGGCTACAAACTATCAGGATTAGACTACAGCCGCCTTGCTGCGCCTCCTGATATTTGCTGTGGATTTTTTAATTTTAATACTGAATTGTATGAAAACGGTTCTGATCACCGGCGCCAATAAGGGCATCGGCTTTGAAACTGCCAGGCAGCTGGCGCAGCAGGGCAATTTTGTGTATATCGGCAGCAGGGACATGGCTAACGGCCAAAAGGTGGTAGCCGTGCTGAAGGATGCGGGCATTACCAACGTAGCGGCTATTCAGATAGACGTGACCGATACCGGTTCCATCAGGAACGCCAAAGAAACGCTCAGTGCGCAAAGTGGCGTACTGGATGTGCTGATCAATAACAGCGGTATCGCCGGAGAGCAGCCGCAGCAGCTGGCAGACGGCAGCATGGAAAACCTGCGTAACCTGTTTGAGACCAACTTTTTTGGCGCAGTACAGACCACGCAGGAGCTGTTACCGTTGCTGAAGTTATCCGCAGCGCCGGCTATCATCAACGTGTCCAGCGAAGTGGGTTCTTTAGCGATGCACTCCGCGCCCGACAGACGTGCCAACTGGAACAACTATTCGGCCTACGGCGCCACCAAGACCGCACTGAATGCGTTTACGGTGATGCTGGCCAATGAGCTGCGCGTACAGAATATTACGGTCAACAGTGTCACGCCCGGCTATACAGCTACCGATCTGAATGCGTTCAGCGGCTTTAAAACGGTGGAGGAGGGGGCCAGGCCCATTGTACAACTGGCCCTGTCAACAGACAGAACGATCACCGGTAAGTTCTTCCAGGACGGCGGAGAGGTGCTTTGGTAACCGTTATTAAAAACATTGGTACATGACAAACAATAATATCCGGCGGTTAAAATCGCTCAGCGAATATCATAGGACCCGCGGCCTCCCGGCCCCGGAGCACCCGCTGATAAGCCTGATAGACTATCGTCAGATCAGGCACACCCGGGAGTTTAACGACGTCGCGTGGGTATATGACTTTTACATGATCGCCATGAAAAAAGGGCTGGATGCTAAATTGAAATATGGCCAGCTGCAATACGATTTTGATGAGGGCACTATGTTCTTTATTGCACCCGGACAGGTATTTCAGATAGAAGTCGTGCAGGATGCACCCGGTAAATCCGGCTGGATGCTGCTGATACATCCGGACTTCTTCCGCAACCGGCCGTTGGCGCAAGACATCAAAAAATATAAATACTTCGGATATTCTGTCCGGGAAGCGCTGTTTCTTTCTGAAAAGGAAGAAGCAGTGCTCACCGGCATTGTTCAGAATATCCAGCAGGAATACCGGGGCAACATCGATAAATTCAGCCAGCAGATTATTATTTCCCAGATTGAAGCCCTGCTCAGTTATGCAGAGCGGTTCTACCAGCGGCAGTTTCTTACCCGCGAAGTCGCCAACCATCAGGTGCTGGAGAAGCTGGAGACATTGCTGGACGACTATTTTGAGCATACACATAAAGAAGGACTGCCCACAGTCAATTACCTCGCCGGGCAGTTGAACCTGACCCCCGATTATCTCAGCTCACTGCTGAAAGTAGCCACAGGACTGAATACCCAGCAACACATCCATGAAAAACTGATCGAGAAAGCAAAGGACAAACTGATCGGGACTACGTTGACCGTCAGTGAAATTGCCTATGAGCTTGGGTTTGAGCATTCACAGTCTTTCAGTAAACTTTTCAAGGCGAAAACCAATCTTTCTCCGATGGCCTTCAGACAGTCGTTGCGGTGAGTCTGCTGTCCGGCGTTGATTTGATACCGAACCTTTGATGCGGCTGCGTCCTCTAGCCGGTTGTTGCGGATGATGTCCATCATGTTGCATTTGTAAAATCCGAGATAGGACATGCGGCCTCTTTTTCGGATTTGATAAAACTTTTTCCGCATCGGATCTGATTGTCTATCTGCAATGAGCGACCTTTGCCGCTCAAATCATGTAGCAGCGATTATCATGCGTCATCTATCCAACCATTTTGTTTTTACTGTATTTTTTATGCTGATGGCTATGTCAGCAAACGCCCAACAGACGGGCAGTATCGCAGGTGCTGTACATTCGGCTACGGGTCAACCGCTGAGCGATGTTGCCGTTACTTTGAAGGGTACCAACAAGGGCGCCTATACGAAAAAAGACGGAAGTTATCTTGTAGATCAAATACCAGCCGGCTCCTATACTATCGTAGCCAGTATGTTGGGATATACCCGCCAGGAACAGGCTGTCACCGTCACTGCCGGAAAAACAATCACTTTTCGTTTTACCCTGGCAGAAGAAAGCCTTTCCCGCGAAGGCGTGACCGTGACCGGTAAAACACAGAGCCGCCAGCTGAAAGAAAGCGGTTATGCGGTAAACGCCATCGACACCAAACGTTTTGCCAATACCACTTCGGATATCAACAGTGTGCTGAACAGGACCACTGGCGTGAAAGTCCGCGAACAGGGCGGCATGGGATCGGAGTTTAACTTTTCCATCAACGGCCTTTCCGGCAAGGCGGTGCGGTTCTTCATCGACGGTATCCCCATGGAAGTCATGGGTTCGTCTATGACGCTCAATAATATTCCGGTCAACCTCGCAGAACGGGTAGAGATCTATAAAGGCGTATTGCCGGTATCCCTCGGAGCTGATGCGCTGGGTGGCGCCGTTAACCTGGTGACCAATCAAAACATCAAAAACTATCTCGACGCCAGCTACAGCTTCGGCTCCTTCAACACGCACAGGGCAGCCGTAACGGGACAGGTGACCGGCAAATCCGGCATCGTGGCCCGCGTCAGCGCTTTCCTCAACTATTCTGACAACAACTACCTCATGAAAGCGATGGAGCTATGGGATGAAGACAAACAGCTCTATGTAAAAAGAGATGTGCGCCGTTTCCACGACCAGTACCGCTCTTATATGACCCAGGCAGAAGTAGGGGTGATGAATAAAAAATGGGCAGACGCCTTTTTTGTTGGTGCTGGCTTCTCTGCCACCGACCGCGAATTACAGACCGGCAGCAACCAGGACAATGTGTACGGCGCCGCCACGCAGAACGGCCACGCCTTCAATACCACGCTGCGTTACCGCAAAGACCATCTCTTCGCCGAAGGCCTCAACCTGAGCGTGTTTGCAGCACATACAGAAGATAAGTATACCATCACCGATACCACCGCCTACCGCTATTTCTGGGACGGCTCCCGCGTGCCCGGCAACCAGGCTGAAATGGGACCTATCAAACAAAGAACGCATATCAACCGCCCCAGGAACTTCGCCCGCGCCAATTTCAGTTACACGCTGAACCCCATGCACGGCTTCAACCTCAACTATACTTTCGACCAGGTAACCAATAAAAACCACAACGAACTGCTGACCGATAAGGACCATAACCCGGGTAAGATCGGCAAACACATTGTGGGGCTGGGTTATCAGCAAACCTTGTTGAACAGCCGGCTTACCAACACCCTTTTCGGTAAATGGTACGGCATGCAGTTACAGCAGCCGGAAATGCTTGCCGGCAACGGTACCTATATTTCCGCCTCCGGTTT
The DNA here is from genome assembly GCF_946479755.1 of uncultured Chitinophaga sp. Next base: position 158,538 of record NZ_CAMLHC010000017.1, read on the forward strand.
CAAATCCTACTTCGGATATGGACTGGCCAGCCGTTTCAATATCCTGCCGGTGCTGGGTGTAAAGGCCTCCTACGAAAAAGCATACCGTTTACAGGAAGTAGGGGAGCTGTTCGGCAATGGCTATGATCAGATCGGCAACGCCAACCTGAAACCGGAATCCAGCAATAACGTGAACGCCGGCGCTTTTGTGACGCTGAAAAAAGGACAGCATCGCTTTTACGCAGAGGGTAGCTGGTACTTCCGCGATGCGGCTGACTTCATCTACGCGGTGGTGTACCAATCCAATTCCCGGGTGAGCCGCTATGAAAATACATCTAAAGTACAGATCAACGGCGTTGAAGGAGAAATACAATACGACTTCCGCGACATTTTTCATACTACCGTCAACGTTAGCTACCAGCAGGCACTGAATAATACGAAGTATGCCCCCGGTACGAACGGTGGTACGGTAGAAGCCACGTATCGCAACAAGATCCCCAACCAGCCCTGGCTGTTTGGGAACGCGCTGGCCAGCCTCGGCAAGAATAACCTGCTGGGCAAAGACACCCGGCTGCAGCTCAACTGGGACATGCAGTACGTACATTGGTTTTACCTGACCTGGGAAGCTTACGGCGCCGCCGCTACGAAAAACAAGGTGCCCAACCAGTACATTCAGAACCTCGGCCTTACGTACTCCCTGCAAAACGGGAAATACAATATCTCCGCCGAATGCAGGAATTTCACCGATCAGCGGGCGTATGACAATTTCCGCCTGCAGAAGCCTGGCAGGGCCTATTATGTGAAACTGCGGTACTTCATTAAATAATCATCAGCTTATTATATCATGTCTATTCTTACCAGAAAATTATTTAGTGCGGCCGCGTTGTTAGCTATGCTGACAGGCTTCAGTGCCTGCGAGAAATATGACGACGACATCGTTTCCGGCAACCCCGGCAACGGTTCCGACGACTATGCCATATGGATGCAGCTGGGCTCCTGGCCCAATACCACCCAATACGTGGTAGGCGCTTCGGCACTCACCTCCGGCGCTGTCAGCCTGAAAGGCAATGGTGTGGAAGTAACGTCCAAAGCCGACTATGGCATTATCCCGCATAAAGGATATTACTACTACCCGAGCACCAACTCTACCAACGGCCGTTTATCAAAATACTCGCTGAAAGACAATCAGCTCACTACCATCAAAGAAGTACCCTTTACCTATCAGACAGGGGTGAGCAGTTATACCTGGGTAGACGATGCCACGCTGGTACTGATGGGCACCAACGGCCGGGGCAACAAGCTGCTTTGTTCCGTGGTGGACGCCAACACCCTCGCCGTAAAAAATATGGAGCTACCGGTAAACCCTGTCCCGGCCGGTTATGCAGGGATGATGTCCCGCAGCCTGGACTACATCAATGGTAAGCTCTACGTTGGTCTGGTGTATACGGCCGACTGGCCCGCACCGGCTTACCCCAAAGCTATTGTGGCCATTTTCGATTATCCGTCCATGAAACTGGTAGCCCAGCTGGAAGACGGCCGCTCCGTTGGTATGGGACAGGCTAATATGTGGATGTCCGGCACGGTACTGGACAACAATGGTGATTATTACCTGCTGGCGTCGCCGGGCTGGCTGTCTCCTTCGCTGCCCTCGGCAGTGTACAGGATCGCTGCTGGTCAACTGAAATACGATGCCGCTTACTTCTTTAATATGAACCAGGCGCTGGGCGGTTCCGCTTTTTCGATGTACGGCATCGGTAATGGGCGCGCCATTGTAAAATACAAAGCCGCAGGAGAATCCAACACGGATGAAGGCCATATCTACGGCTACGCCATTGTAGACCTGGTACGCGCCACGGTAGTGCGTAAACTTACGGAGCTGCCGCTGGACAAAGGTGAGTCGCTGCAAACCGTAATGGTGGATGGCAACAATGCCTATATCATGGTCAACGCCGAAACCGGAAAAGATTATGTTTGGATATATGACATCGCCAATGGCACAATCAACACCGGACTGGAAATAGCAGGCGGTTACGATTATCTGCTGCGCATAGACAAACTGAAATAACTACCAACCGTTAACCACAATACTTTCCCGCCTGCCGGGAAAGTATTGTCTTTTATACTGTATCATGAAATTTTCTAAAATCAACGCATGGCTACACCTCTGGCTGGGACTTATATCCGGGATCATCGTTTTTATCGTTTCCATCACCGGTTGTATACTGGTGTTTGAACATGACCTCAAAGACCTGCTGTATCCTTACAGGAAGGCAGCTATCACCAATAACGGCGCTATGCTGCCCCCTTCCGCACTGATCTCCGCAGCAGAAAAAGCCATGGGCGGGATGCCTGCAAGGTCCATCGAATACCGCCTGCCGGGTAAAACTACCCAGGTCAACTTCCAGTCTGATTCCATTGTTTACGTGAACCCCTATACGGCGGAAGTGGCAGCAGTTGTCGACCATGAAGACTTTTTTCATGAAGTGGAAGAGGGGCACGTCAATCTGTGGCTGCCCCGCAAAATCGGCACCCGCATTGTGACGTATGCCACCCTTATCTTCACCATTTTGTTGATCACAGGCATGGTGTTGTGGTGGCCCAAAAAATGGAACCGGCACAATATCCGCAACGCCTTCACTATTTTATGGAAGGGAAAATTCAAAAGAGTCAACTACGACCTGCATAACGTGCTGGGCTTTTACACCCTTCCGGTAGCGCTGATCATCGCTTATTCAGGTTTATATATGGGCTTCGGCTGGCTGTCACGTTCCGTGTATACGGTGGCTTCCGGTGGAAAGTCCATGCCGGCTTACTACGAGCCGCCTTCTGACACCACGATGGCGGCTGCCGGTTCCAGGTGGGCGGTACTGGACGGTATCTGGCGGCAATGCGTGAACGAACTGGCCGACAAAAAGAGCCCTGCTGTGCTGATTGGCACGCCTCCGGGGAAAGACGCATCCGTATATGCCTATACGAACATGGAGGGTGCTTACTACCAGGCGCACTACTTTGATCAGTATTCCGGTAAAAAACTGCAGGGTGGTGGCGTAGATGTAATGCCTTTCAGTGAGGCCAACGGGGGCGATAAGTTACGAAGATTAAATTATTCGTTGCACGTAGGGTCTATCTGGGGTATTCCGAGTAAAGTACTGTTCTTCTTTGGCTCATTGGTAGCAGCCAGTTTGCCGGTCACCGGTTTTTATATCTGGTGGGGAAAGAAAAGGAAGAAAAAGAAGCCAGCCCTGAACAGGCAGCAACAAACCGCCTGATGTTATGACTGTTTGGCGGGATACGCTCCCGCCAAACAGCTGTTGTTATGATTAACCCTTCCCTTGCTCTCTCACGTCGTCATTACTGATTTTCTTTTTCTCCCGCTGTTCGAACATCGATCCGAATTCCCAGTTGAGGGTAATCTTCAGCGCCTGGTTATAGTACCTGTTCAGTACCCCTGAGCGGAAAGATGCCGCGTGTATGTATTCCTTCTGCCGGATGGTCTGGTTAAACGGATTGATTGCTGCCAGGGTAACGGTCATCCGGGTGACTTTAATTTCCTTCTTGGCGGAGAAGCTGTAGTAGAACCGTGGTGTTTTATGTCCCTGCAGGGTCACAATGCGGGTATCATATTCGCCGAAGGCCTGCAGGCTGACAGCGCCCGGTAGTTTGTACAGTGCGTTAAGATTAAAGTCGGCTGCCCATCCGGTGTTGACGATCATCAGCGCATCACTTTCAAAGTTGAGATGGTTGATGTTGACATTACTGTTGAAGCTCCAGTTGGGGGCGGGGCTCACAGAGCCGCTCAGATTCAGTCCGTATTGGGTATTGCCTGCCAGGTTTTCTTTGCGGGTGGTGGCGATCCCGGCTGCATTGGTGGTGGTCAGGTCAATGATGGTATTGTCTGTTTTCTTCAGGAATGCTGCGGCATTGATAAACGTTCCGGAGGGGGAAGTCCAGCCGTAGGACAGTTCTCCCTGGTGCATCGTTTCCGGCCGCAGTTGAGGATTGCCGACGATGATGTTACGCGGGTCGCTGGCATTGGCGTTGGGGTTCAGGTCCCAGATATACGGCCGGGTGAGGCGCTGGGTATAGCTGAGGGTGATGGTCTGTGCTTCATTCAGTTTTTTGCTGATGTTGGCTGTGGGGATGAAGTTGAGGAAGTCATTCGAGAAAGCGGAGCCGGGGGCGTTGAATCTGCCTTTGATGTGCGTGTTTTCCAGCCGGGAGCCGGCTTCTGCGTTCCATCCGCGGGGTAGTTTCATTTTCAGCAGCAGGTAACCGGCGAGGACATCCTGTGAGTAGATGAAATTGTCGGAGCGGTCCTGCTGCGGTACCCTGGCCGCCGGCGGCGGTCCATCCGCCGCCCACACCTGGTATTGTTTGTCGGCGTGCCGGAAGATGGATTTCAGTCCGCTTTGCAGCGTGTACCTGCCATCTGTGGTGAGCGGGTGCGTGTAGTCCGCCTGGAAGGTCCATTCCCGGTTCGTAGTGCGGTTAACGTTATCTTCCCGGTAGCGGATTTTATCGTCGCTGTTCTGCGCACTGTTATAAGCAGTATTTTCTTTGGAGGGGGAGAACTGCGCCAGCAGGGTAATTTCCTGTCCGTCTCTTTTCAGTCTGCGCGTATAGCCGAGTGCGATATCAGCGCCGGTAAATTTCTCTTTTGATGTTGCCTGCTGCTGGTATTGATCGGTGATAGCGCCGTTGGGCAGGGTGATGAGCGTATGCTGGCGGCTGTTGTCCGGCCAGTTGCCCAGCCAGCCATTGATGGACAGGGAGATTTCGCTGAGTGAATCTGGCAGGAAGCCGAGCGCCAGTTCCCCGGAGCTGTGCGGCATAATATTGTTGCGGCGTGTTTCCTGGCGGATGATCATCGTAGGCTGACCATTATCCAGCACGGTCCTTTCCATTTCGGCGGAGGATTTGTCCTGCAGGCGGTGGAGGTGTCCGTGCAGGCTCATGTTCCATTTGTTCCTCGACATGGAGATGCGGGGGTTGAAGGCCTGTTCCCAGTTGCTGGCCATCGCTTCCAGGTTGCCACTGAAGCTTTTATTGCCTTTTTGGGTGATGATGTTGATCACGCCGGCGGCGCCTTCGGCGTCGTACCGGGCGGAGGGGGAGGTAATGATTTCTACCGAACGGATGATATTGGCCGGCATCATATTGAGGGCGTCGGCCGGGCTGCGGGCGATCTGTCCGGAGTATTTTCCGTCGATCAGTATCTTGAGCGTGCCGCTGCCGCGCATGGTCACGTTGCCTTGCGGGTCTACGTTCAGCGCCGGTGCTTTGCGGAGCACATCGGCTGCGGTGCCGCCGCGGTTGCTGATGTCGCTCTCGGCGTTATAGACCAGCATCCCCGGCTTCTGTTCTATCAGTTGCCGTTGGGAGATCACCTGTATGCCGCTCAGCTGAACGGTGCTGCCGCCCAGGAAAACAGTGTCCAGCTGATGGGTGGTTTTGCCTTTGTCGATCAGCAGTGGCCGGCTGAGGGGGCGGTATCCTACGGAGGAGAGTACCAGCTGGTAACGGCCGGCCTGGGGCAGCGACAGTTTAAAGGCGCCGTTTTCGCCGCTGTAGGCGGAGGCGAGAGGCGTCTGCTGCCCGTCGGTAATGCCGATGGTGACATAGGGGATGACCTGCCGGGAGGCGGAATCGGCCACTACGCCGCGAACCGTGTAGGCGCCGGGGTTAGTCTGCGCAAAAGCGCCGGGTGTAAAAGGGATAACTATCCACAGAAGATATCCTAATGGTTTCCTAAACATGCTACAGTAACATAAATTGGTCAGCTGCAAAGATCAGCAGGGAAGGAAACGGAACGTTTATGTAAAGCGGAGAAAGATTTGCGAAAAAGGGAAATGATGGATGAATGGCAAGCGGAAGGTTTGTAAGCGGAGCGCTTACAAACCTTTACTGCACGCCTGACTCCAGCAGGGTGAATTTTTTTCCGGTACAGTCTACCTCCGCCAGCACCCCATAGGGGAGGGTGAACGTAGGGCAGGTATGGCCAAAGTCCATTTGGGTGACCACCACCATGTCAGTTAAATCTTCTTCCCGCAGCACCTGCAAGATGGTGGTTTCATATTCCGCAGCATATTGGTTGTCGTAAGGACGGCCCAGCAGGATGGCCTTCGCCTTCCGGAGAATGCCCAGCGCGGCATAATTGCGCATCCAGTAGCGGATGAGTTCCGGGCGGGCCATTTCTTCGGACGTTTCAAAAAACAGGATGCTGTCATTCCAGTGATCGTCTTCGGGCCACCAGGCCGTGCCCTTCAGAAACTCCAGCACGTCGAGGCAGCCGCCGATGAGCCGTCCCTGTACCACGCCTTCGCCTTGCAGGAACTTCCATCCGGTGTGGGGCTGCAGCTTTCTTTTAACGTCCTGCAAAGAGGGGTCGAACCATTCCAGCCGTTCGGAGGTCCAGCCGCCGGTAGGCAGGACGGGGCGCACAGGTGCGCCGGAGAAGAATGTCTGCCTGAAATCCTCTGCCTGGTAGGGATGCATGCCGCCGTTCTCTGCAAAGCCTACCAGCAGGGAGGTGCCATAAAAGGAGGTGAGTCCCGCCTTCAGGCAGAGCAGGTGTGTGATGGTACTATCGGAGAAACCAAGGAATATCTTAGGATTGTTACGGATAACATCCATGTCTACATACTTCAGTGTCCGGATGCTATCTTCCCCGCCGATATTGGAAATAATGGCTTTAACAGATTTGTCGGCGAAAGCCTCCATGAGATCTTCCGCTCTTGCCTGCGGGTTGTCGTAGATCCATTGTGCGGGCCTGAGGGCATTTTTTGTTTCGGTAACGGTAAGGCCAAACTGTTGCTGCAATTGTTCCTTGCCTTTCCGGTACCGGTGCGGCAGTTCTCCCGCTCCGCCCCAGGAGAGGGAGATAGTGGCGACTTTATCGCCGGCCGCCAGCCGGGAAGGTTTGATTAGGTTCATCTTTTGTTATTGGATTATCGGGTTATCGAAAGCTGCAAGATATATTTTTTTGGTCATCCGGTCTTTCGTTGATCGTGCCGTTATATGCCGTATATTTACTATCGGTTTACACAGGCCAGGCTTATGAGTATCATTCTTTCACCCGGGCGTTACTTTGGCAAGGAGCAGCAGTTCAACGAAAACGCTTTCTTCAAACTGAATATCACGGCTTATCAGCCGGATACGCATATTGGCGCGCATTACCATGAGAATGCTTACCTGAGCCTGTTGGTGGCGGGTGGTTATCACGAGGTAAGCCGCCGTACCGACGAGGTGTTGCCGGGGCAGTTGCTGTTCAGGCCTGCAGGGTATACACATGCCAACCATTTCCGGGAGATGCCGGGCCGCTGCCTGAATATAGAGTTTAAACCGTCGGGCATAGAAGCACTTACGCTGAAGGGCTCCCTGCCGCAGCAACTGATGATTTACAAGCCGGGCGTTTTCCATGAACTGTACCAGTTGTTATATGCTTTTCTGAAGAAGCCTGCCGACTGTTTGCCGGAAGAGTATATCGTCAACTGGCTGTCTGCCGTGACGGACGTGAAGATCGCCAGCAGGCTGCCGTGGTTTACGCAAGCCAAAGAGATCCTGCAAAATGAATTTGATACGCACCATACCATTCAATCTATCGCCGGCAGGGTGTTTGTCCATCCGGTATATTTGGCGCGGGCCTTCCGCGAGAAGGAAGGAATGACGATAGGAGCGTACCAGTTAAAAATGCGGGCCGAGAAAGCGATGGAGTTGCTTTTTACCACCCGGCTGCCCGTAACGGACATCGCCTTTTCCGCCGGGTTCTCCGATACTTCGCACCTGATAAGGGTGTTCCGCTCTTTTTACCGTTGCACGCCTCATCAGTTCCGGCGGCAACTGAATGGTTAATCTGATACTATTTTTTGTCTTCTCCCCGGCGTTTCTTTGCATAAAAAAGAACATGCGCCGACTTTTCGCCCTTTTATATTTATTTTCTCCGTTATGGCTTGCTGCCCAGCAAAAGGTAGATTACCAGTTGCAGGTACAGGCTGACCTGGGGAAAAAGACTTTCGCCGTTCAGGGTAGCCTTTCTTTTGAAACGACTGCGGCGACTGCCGATTCTGTGAAGATAATGATCAGCAGGGGGAGAGGCCCTGCCAAACTGCAACTACAGGGGGGCGTTGCCGCCACAATGGATACAAGTCTCAGCACCTCCGGTGATATTCTCTATCACTGGCATTTTAAAAGGCCAGTACCTGCCGGCACCCGCCTGCAGTACACCTACGCCTACGAGCGCGGCGATGCCCCTACTTTTCAATATTATGTCGACAGCAGCTTTTGTATGGCCGGCGGTTATGGCTCCGCATGGTATCCGCAGGTGATGGTCCGCGCCAACGACGGAACGGATGATTATATGCGGGGTACCGGTACCCTGCGGGTAACAGTGCCGCAGCCGTTGATGGCCGTTATGGCGGCTGCTACCGTCAAAGTCACGAAAGGCGCCGGTACACAGACTTACGAGTTTCATTACGCACAGCCTGATATATTCTCCCTGTATATCGGGAAATATACCCGGCAGGAGTCTTCCGGTAAAATACCATTTTACACCTACAGCCTGAGTAAAGCGATCAACGGGGAAGAGATATCCCGCAAAGCCGCCTCTGTGCTGACATTCCTGACGGGTGAATTCGGGCCGCTGACGATCCCCAATTTTTCTGTGATCGAATTTCCTGAAGCGGTGGCGGAACTGACCGGCATCGGCGGTGCCAGTATTCTCGGCGGCGTGGTAATGCCTACCGGGGCGTTGCGGGAATTCAATTATGCGTTGTTCGGCCATGAGATAGGCCATCAGTGGTGGGGCAACAAGGTCCTGTCCAAAGGTAGCATGGGCGCCGAAATGATGTCCGAAGCGATGGCGCAGTACGGCTCGCTGCAGGTGGTGGAGTATTTTGACAGCGCACGCGCCATCCTTTACCGTAAAAAAGGTTACCCCGGTTACCTGTCTGATCAGAGCGGCTTGGGATACCTTAAAAATGCGGCCGCCGGCAACGATGAGCCGCTGGCTACTCTCAGCAGCAAAAACGGTCATATTCTCGGCGACAGCAAAGGTTTTATGGCGCTGGAACTGCTGGCCTCCGTGGTAGGAAAGCCGGTGTTTCACAAAGCGCTGCGCAACATCGGGGACAAGTACAGCCACGATGGCGTCACCTGGCAGGATTTTTTACAGGAGGTGTCCGCAGCACATGGCAGCAGTCTCGATTGGTTTTACCGCCAGTGGTTTTACCGTACCGGTGCGCCGGCCTGGGAAAGCAGCTGGAAACAGCAGGGCAATACCCTGCAGCTTACGGTCACCCAGAAGGACAGCCTGTACCGGTTGCCGCTGGAAGTGCTGGTAGTATACCGTAATGGCGCTACTTCCTTACAAAAGATCACCGTGGAAGCGCGTAACAACCAGCTGCAATTGCCGGTGAACGGTATCGTGGATTCCGTTCAGATAGATCCTTACTTTAAAGTGCTGCATTGGGACGAAGCACTGACACCTATCGCTATGGCACAGTCGAAAGTGGCGCGTGTATACAACCTGCGCATACAACAGCAGCCGGACGAAGCGATGGCGCTGGCCAAATCCTATCTCGCCGAAGGCATCCCCAACGATCAGTACGGTGTGGAATTCGGCTTGTACTACATGATGGGCCGAATCACTGCCATCCAAAACAAGCCGGATGAAGCGATCAGCTGGTACCTGCATGCGCTGCAAAGTGCGAACCGCTCCACAGACCTGCTGGCCTATACCTATTACCGTATCGCGCAGCTGGCGGCCGCCAAACATGATAACGCCCTGCTGGAATGGGCCTGCAACAATGCTGTTACCGCCGATGCCGCCAATCAGAAAATGGATGGCATGGAAACCAAAGTGTTACTGCTCAGAAAATAAAAGCATGCCGGCGGGCATCCGGAACACAGGGATGCCCACCGTTTCATAGGCTACCGGTGATTTAAAACCGAAATTGTTACCCGAAAAACATACATTTGGGCGGCCAGAATCATCCTGAATAAAATAGTGTAACCTATGATTGTCAACAAATGTTTATTGTTTATCCTGCTTACGCTGCTGAGCCCCGCCTGTCTGAAGGCACAAAAAGACTGCAACTGCGAAGGGAATTTCCAATGGGTAAAGACTACTTTTGAAAAGAACGATGCCGGTTTCGACTATTCCGTTCAACAGAAAGGAATAGCCGCCTATGAGGCGCATAACAAAGCTATCCTGGTTAAAATTAAGCAGACGAAAGACAAAGAGCAATGTGCTATAGTGATGCGGGAATGGCTGCAGTTCTTCAGAAAAGCGCATCATGCTATCGTTCCCGTCTATACCGGTTCCGCTACCATGAATACCGCCTACCGCCAGCCGGAGAAAATGCTCCTTTCTGAAGAAGCCGTAAAACAGGCGGTCCCCGATAACGCCGCTTCCGTATTGGAAGGCATCTGGACGACCAGCTCCTATAAAATAGGTATTGTAAAAAAAGGGGATGTCTATAAAGGTATTATTCTGGCTTCCGGCAACAAGGCATGGGAGCCCGGCAGCGTGAAGCTCAACATCGCCAAGGACAGCTCCGGAACTTTTTTCATGGGCGATTTCTCCCCGCAAACCTTCTCCAAGGCAACACTCATCGGAAAAACGGTTTTGAAGCTGGGGAACGTGTTTTTAAAAAGGGTATATCCTGTATTCCAGGACGATGGCGCGGCTGCGCTGTATGCCAGGGAGATGGAGACTACGGAACCATTTCTGCAACCGTTGTCCGATAAAACTATCCTCCTCCGTATTCCCACTTTCGAGGACTATGCGAAACCGGCCATCGACAGCGTACTGAAAGCCAACGATCAGCTGCTCAAACGTACACCGAACCTTGTCATCGATATCAGGGGCAACGGCGGCGGTTCTGATGTCAGCTACTACGAGATCATCCCGCTGTTGTATACCAATCCTATCCGTTCCGTCAACACCACCTTTCTTTCCACGCCGCTGAACAACAGCAGGACGGAGGGTTATCTGGCTACGCCAGGCCTCTCCGATGCGGAAAAGCAGCAGTTGACCGAGGCGTTGAAGACGCTGAAGGCCAATCCGGGCAGGTTCGTCAACCTGAACAAGGGACAGACGGTAGATGTAGGAAAACTGGATACTATTTTCCCGCTGCCCAAAAATGTGGCGATCATCGTGGATAACGGTGACGGCAGTACGTCGGAAGAGTTCCTGCTGGCGGCCAGGCAAAGCAAAAAAGTAAAGCTCTTCGGCGTTACTACGGCCGGCGTGCTGGATATCTCCAATACCTACCTGGTGGAATCGCCGGACAAACAATTCAAACTGGGGTACTCGCTGTCCAAAAGCCTGCGGATACCCGATCTGGCCATCGACGGAAAAGGAATTATGCCCGATTACTACATCGACAGCAGTATTCCTCCCGTACAGTGGCTGGACTATGTGGTAGGCGTGCTTGAACAATAAAGATGTTATGCCGTCCTGAAGCTGAGCTGGTACATCCTGCCATGGTCCAGTAGCTTCACTTCCAGCTCCCGCATATTGCCCGGTATCAGTTCCAGTGGGGCCAGCACCCTCATGGCATCGTTGGTACTGTCGTTAAGATAACCTTTTACGGATGGGAGGCGCCTGTATTGTTTTCGTATATGCGGGGCCGTTTCATCGATGATGACAATACGGCTACCGCGGCGGGCTACACGGATCATTTCCCGGATGGCCCGCACGCGGTTGTCGAAGAAATGCAGTCCGCCTGCATGGAATACACAGTCAAAGGTGTTGTCTTTGAAGGGGAGATATTCCGCGTTGCCCCTGAAAAGCTGCACGGTGCGGTTCCATTTGGTCATGTTGCGGGCGGCCTGCCGCAGCATACCGCCGGAGATGTCCAGCCCGTAATAGTCACCAAAATCGGGGAGGGCTTTGATATTCCAGCCACTGCCTACGGAGGTCTCCAATATTTTATCGCCTGGTTTCACCTCTACGTCTGCCAGCCATTCCCGCCGGAGCTTGTCCATATCTACAAAAAGCGAAACCACCCGTTCAGCAATATCATTGAAGGGACTGAGATTATCGTATAGGCGTTGATGTTTTTTATTCATGCCACCAATCTTTTCCAGTGCCAGGAAATCAGGAATGCCGTTGACCACAGGGATGCGGTTGCCCGAAACATCTTCCAGGTGCTGTTCTCCCACAGGGTGTAATGACTGATGGTTATATGGGTTCATTAACATTGCTGCCAGTTCCCGGATGTTCATGTCTTTTAATTTGTTTTGCAAAACAATACCATCCAGGGAGGATAGAGAAGAGCACCCGTGTGGGAGGCAGCGTATTGTCGGTGAACGGCAGGTTTTCACCGGTGACGGATGGCCGCTTCCGGCTGGAGGAAGCGCAGTGCAGGTGCCGTAGATAATTTTTTAACGGAGGCTCCCGGCAGGGGGCCTTTGCCTGTTAATGCGCCCATTTCAGCAATTCCAGGAACGGATCACCGGGGATGCCCAGCAGGTGACAGAAAGCCGCTTCCGTATTGTATCCCTGTTCTTTCAGGGAGATGACCTGCCGTCTGAAATCTTCCCCTCGTTGTTGCAGGATAGCTGCTTCGATCAGCAAATGGCGGTAGGCCATCTGTTCTTTTACCGGGATGGCCTGGCCAAATACCTCGACCGGCTGTCCGTCTACCGTAAAGTTAGCCACAACGGCAGGTATCTCCCGGATGGTTATCTCCCGGAGGGCAAAGCCGGGGTATTGTTGGAATAATTCTCTTACGCAGGAGATAAATAAGTCCTTGTTATCAAAACAGCAAATGATATCGATGTCGCTGCCGGCGGTGTGCACGGCTATGGGGATGCTGCCGGCGAAGACGGGGGAGAACGCGTTCAGGCCGGAGAGCAGCTGCCGGCGGGTGAGCAGATCGTACACCTGCTGATGGAAGGCAGGGCCGTTTTGCAGATAAGCGATATCGGTAAAATCATGCATAAGATACAAAGATAACGGCCTTGCAGCGTCGTAACAAGAACATGTGCCCATCGCCAGCGGCCTGCTGAGCATCTCCGTAGGCGCGATGCCGCTTTTATTCCGTAAAATTGTATGGAAAAAAATAGTTGTCAATTTTCCGGTTGTCCGGCGGAGGGCGTAGTCCTACTTTTGTCGGGAAATCAATACAATACACCATGCAATTGAGCTTTGACAGGATGTACCAGGCTTCGCTGGAGAAAGATGTGGCTTTTGAGGGCGTATTTTTTACGGCCGTCAAAACGACCGGCATTTTCTGCCGGCCATCCTGCCGTGCGCGGAAGCCGAAGCCGGAGAATATTGAATTCTTTCCTACTTCCAAAGAATGCATCCTGAAAGGATACCGGCCCTGCAAGGTATGCCGGCCGCTAGAACAGCTGGACCAGACGCCGGACAATATCCGGCAGCTGCTGCAGGACCTGGCCGATGAACCGGGACTGAAAATAAAGGACGCGGACCTGCTGCAGCGGGGCATAGAGCCGCACCAGGTACGGCGTTGGTTCCTGAAGAACCACGGTATTACTTTTCATGCTTACCAGCGAATGTTCCGGATCAATTCAGCGTTTAAGAAGATACAGCAGGGGGAGTCCGTCAGCGGCGCCGCCTTTGACGCGGGTTTCGAATCCCTGAGTGGTTTCGGGGACTCTTTCAAGAGCATCTTCGGGGTGTCTCCCAAAAAAAGCAGGGCACAGCGGGTTATTGACCTGAAACGGCTGGAAACGCCGCTGGGTACTATGTATGCGTGCGCCGTGGAAGAAGGTGTTTGCCTGCTGGAGTTCACAGACCGCAAAATGCTGGAAACGGAATTTCTTTATTTGTCCCGCGTGCTGAACGCGACTATCGTACAGGGCGACAATCCCCACTTTACCACACTGGAAGCCCAGCTGAAAGCGTATTTCGCCGGACAGCTGAAAACCTTTACCGTGCCCTTGTATATGCCGGGGTCTGCCTTTCAGCAATCCGTATGGCAGGTATTGCAGGAGGTGCCTTATGGCGTTACCCGCTCCTATAAAGATCAGGCGGTAGCGCTGGGAAAACCAGAAGCTACCCGCGCGGTCGCCAATGCCAACGGCATGAATAAAATCTCCATCCTCGTTCCCTGTCATCGTATCATCGGTGCCGACGGCTCCATGACCGGCTATGGTGGCGGTATCTGGCGCAAACAATGGCTGCTGGAATTTGAGAAGAACAACGCCCGCTAACTTTTTCCTTTTTATTTTATGATTATCACTACTTCCACCGTCAACAGGTGGTACGCGCTGCTTATTGTCCTGACCGCGCCCCTGTTGTACGTTATCGACATTTTTATCATCAACATTGCCATTCCTGTTATAAAGGGCAGTCTGCATGCCACCGATGGTGAGGTGCAGCTGGTGATAGCCGCCTACCTGCTGGGCAGCGCCTGTTTTCTCATTACCGGCGGCAGGGCAGGCGATTATCTCGGCAAGAAAAAAGTATTCTTCCTCGGCATGGGCTGGTTTACGTTTACCTCCTGTATCTGCGGACTGGCGCAGACGCCGTTGCAGCTGAATATCGCCCGTTTTTTTCAGGGGGTAAGTTCCGCGTTTATGGTAACGCAGTCCATAGCGCTGATACAGGTGTTGTTTCCAGTGGCAGCAGAGCGGGCTAAGGCCATCGGCTGGTATGGCATTACGCTGAGCATTGCGGCTATTATCGGGCAGATGCTGGGCGGTTACCTGGCGGAGGCGCATGGCGTCATTGAAGGGTGGCGGCTGACCTTCTTTATTAACCTGCCGGTGGGCGTTGCGGCGATGTGGGCTATCCATCGTTACCTGCCCGAAACGGAGCGGACATCCGGCGTGAAATTCGACTATGCCGGGGCAGCGGTGCTGACCGGCGCACTGGGGTGCCTTATTTATGCTATTACAGAAGGGCGGGAGCAGCACTGGCCGGCATGGAGTTTTGTGCTGCTGGCGTTGTTCATGGTGTTGTCGCTGGTGTTTGTGCGGATACAGCAGGCGAAGCAGGAAGATAAAAGTGCGCTGATCAATCTCCGGTTGTTTAAGCAGCCTGCGTTTAACATCGGGCTGCTGGCGGTGTTGTTTCATTTTATGTTGCATACAGCTTACCTGCTGATGATGGCGGTATACCTGCAAAGTGGCCTGGGGCTGTCGGCGCTGGCTTGCGGTGCGGCTTTTATCCCGCATGCGTTGTTGTTTATGCTGTCATCTGTGGTGGCTTCCCGTTTGCTGGTGAGATATGGAAGGAAGGTATTACTGGCAGGACTGCTGATGATCTTTATGTCTTTTGTCATCCAATGTTGGGGTGTCAGCGATGCGGTGGGTACCATCTCGCTGATAGCGTTGTACGGGCTGGGCAACGGCATGGTATTGCCTTTTCTGCTGAATATCGTGTTGGACAAGGTGCCGGTGGAAGATGCCGGCGCTGCTTCCGGTATTTTCTCTACTTTTCAGCAAACAGCATCGGCACTGGGTATCAGTATTATCGGCGGTGTGTTTTTCACTGCGCTGGCTTCGGGCATGCTCTCCAACGCCTGGACGCAGGCGCTGCAATATGGGCTGGGAGCAGGTATGGTATGCCTGCTGATAGTGGCTGTCATGTTGTATTACCTGCCGGAAAGCCGCACTGATAGCTGACCGTAAATAAATTATTTTATTTGATGATCCTGTCTTAAATTACAGGATCATCAATACAACCAAAATAGCTGAACCTTTACTACCAACAGTGAATCATATTCCCGTGCAAACATTACCGGCGTGAACAATGGAAAGGGTAATAGTGGCTGTTAACCTTATTGAGTATCACCATCAGCACTAATACTGACAGGCCTGTACGCAGGCTGCAGGAAATTTTGTGCCTTGAAAAATCGTATAAGCAAAGCTGTTAGTCTGCAACCATCAAATTGCGATCCAATGAAAAAAGCACACCTTATCTTTATGTTCATGGCTGCCATGACCATTTCGTCCTGCGCTAAAAATATGCAGGACGCCCTTCCCGCTGATGCCGCGTCCGGTAACGATAAAAAGGCATCGCTTGTTCCTCCTGCTTCCAGTTATGCCGTAGCCCTGGCTGGCAACGGTTTTGTGACCACGCTACCGGCAGGTGGCGCGGAAGTGATCACAGACAACGGCCTGGGTAACTGGACCAATGCCAACAGTATTACCAGCGCTTATTTCCGGTTGGGACAAACCGGTCAGCTCAACGTAGCGGTGCGGATGAAAGTACCTTCCGGCAGCAGCACCATCAAAGTAACGGTCAACGGCACTGCTTTCAACAAGACAGTTACCGGTACCGCCTATACGGACTTTACGATTGGTACGGTAAACGTTACCGGCGTGGGATATGTGAAGGTCGATCTGCAGGGCGTCAGTAAAACCGGCAGTTACTTTGGGGACGTGTCGCATATCATCATCAGTGGCAGTGCCACAACCAGCAACGTGGTGTACGCCAACGACTCTACGAACTATTACTGGTCCAGGCGCGGCCCTTCCGTGCATCTGAACTATCCCATCCCTTCCGGGGTGAACGCCGAATGGTTTTATAATGAAGTGACCGTGCCGGCAGGCGAAGACAAGATCGGCTCTTACTTTATGAGCAATGGTTTTAACGGTGGTTATTTCGGTATACAGGTGAACAGCGCTACGGAAAGAAGGGTATTGTTTTCCATCTGGGACCCTGCCACAGGCAAGACGAAGCTGGTACGGAAAGGGCCGGGCGTGGTGGACAATGCTTTCGGGGGCGAAGGTACCGGCGGACAAAGTTACCTCGTATTTAACTGGGCGGCAGGCACCACCTACAAGTTCCTGACGCGCATCCTTCCGGATACCGGAGGGGCTGCCAATTTCTCTGCGTGGGTATACACGCCGGAAACTGGCGCATGGCGTTTTATTGCCACCTGGAAGCGGCCCAACACCACCACCTATCACGCAGGGTTGTATTCTTTCCTGGAAAATTTCAGCGATAAAAACGGTTACCTCGGCAGAAACGGGCAGTATAACAACCAGTGGATACGTTCCACTGCCGGCGTGTGGACGGAGATTACCAGCGCCAAATTTACGGCTGACGCCACCGCTACCAGCGATCAGCGCAGGGATTATGCCGGCGGTGTGGATAATACCACCGGCCGGTTCTTCCTGAAAAACGGCGGTTTCTTCGCCGATTATGTAAACTACAATACTACTTTTACGCGCACCGCCACAGGGGTAGCGCCTACAGTGAACCTGAACACCTTACCCTGATTGCAGCCGGCTTTGCTTATTGAACGGGCGTCTTAAAGGCGCCCGTTTTTTATGCCGGCAGGTCTTTCCGCATACACACGCTGTTGTCTACACCGATGTACTGGCCGTAGTTTTCCGTGACGGCGTATCCGCTTTTCTGATAGAGCGCGATAGCTTCGGGCTGTTTTTTGCCTGTTTCCAGCACGCAGGCGTTGTAGCCAAGTTCCCGCGCCCATTTCTCCAGTTCCCGCAGTACTTCGCCGGCGAGGCCACGGCCGCGGAAACCGGGATGTACAAACATCCGCTTTACTTCCGCCTGTGCTGCTGAAAAAGGTTTGATGGCGCCACAGGCCACCGGTTGCCCGTCGAGGTAGCCTACCACCACCTGTTTGATAAGATCAATTTTATTGAATTGGGCGTAGAAGGCGTGGTCACTGCCGTCGCGGACCGCCAGGTCCTGGTCCAGTAACTGTACCAGGGATATGAAGTCAGGATGACCGGAGTCTGTTCTGATGAGTTGTAGCATAGATAGTTCGTTGAACGAGCTACGAAGATACAACTTTTCGTTTCCGGTGTTAGAGGAGGAAGGGGATCAGCTTGCGTGTCCGTTGACAGTAGGCGGCGTAGGTGCCTGGAAAAAGTTCGTTGAGCAGCGTTTCTTCCCGGGCTATTTTAAGGTATAACGCCAGCGAACAAACGAGGGTGACAACGATGGCCGCTCCTCCGCCGGTAACGATACTGGTGCCTGTCAGCGCCATGAGGAAGCCGGTATAGATGGGATGCCTTACCACGCGGTATGGCCCTCTGATGACCAGCTCGTGATCTCTTTTGGCGGCCACACCGCCGCTCCAGTTGGCGCCAAGCAACAGCCGTGACCAGATACACAGCCCGATGCCGGCCATGCACAATACAACGCCTGCGGTCTGCAACGGCCACGATGCCGGCAGCAGACGGGTGCCTGTCAACAGCGGCAGGTATAATGCCGTAAAAATGAGGACGTAGCCGGTGGCAGCCATCCAGCGTTGACGGTTGGTCCTGAACTGTATATTTTCTTTGGTGCGGTTCCGGAGCGTGAGCCAGCAGCAGATGAATACGGTCCAGCTGCAGAGGGTGATCCAGGTGAAGAGGGTCGGGTTATTCATGAATATAGGACGGGTTTTTTCAGTAACCGAAGGTACGGCGGATGGGGGATATGAAGGTTATTCATTTTATTCATTTTTGTGGTTCTTTTTCTCAGAAGAAAGAATAATAACGCGTGAGAAAAATGATTATATTTGGTTAGTTGTGTTAACTTTTTCGGATGCAGTGTAGCCATTTGGTAACCATTTATTAACCACACTTTCCTGCTATGCCTTTGATTGTATCGCTGATATTATCGCTGGTAGATTAACCTGTTGTTTAAGGCCTGCCGCATGTGTTTGCCGCTGTGCTTTCGCTGGTGCTATGGAAGTTTACCCTGATCGTATATCTATGAAGAAAGCAGTATTCGTTTTCATTGTTGTTTTTTGGAGTGTTGGCCGTCTTGCAGCACAACAGGCGTCGTTGCCGGTAGATGTGGCGCGGCTGGAGTTCAAAGCGCGGCAGTCATTGCCGGTGGCGCCGGAGGCGGCGCAGCTAGGGAAATACGGCAACGTGCCGGTGAGTTTATTTACCGGTACGCCGCAGATCAGTATTCCCCTGTATGCCTTCAAAGGACAGCAGCTGGATTTGCCGGTCAGCCTCAGTTATAATAACAGTGGATTTAAGCCGGGGGAAGTAGCCACCTGGGTGGGGATGGGCTGGTCGCTGAATGCTGGCGGCGTGATCACGCGAGGGGTCATGGGCAATCCTGACATCCCGGAGAACTATTACAATAACGGCCCGCTGGTAGTGCCGTCCAGTTCCGATGTATTTGCGTACCAGGATTTCCTGCGGCAGATGAAGATGGAGGTGCGTGACCTGCAACCGGATGTTTACTATTACAATTTCGCCGGCAAAGCCGGGAAGTTTATGGTGTTGCCGGATAAAAGCATCGTAAAAAAAGAGCGGGACAATCTCACCATCCGTTTTAATTATCCCGATGAGTTTGTCATCACTGATGAAAACGGTACTGTGTATCGGTTTGCGGATCCTGAGAAGACGACGATGCAGCTGATGGATGATGCTGAACCGGAAGCGCCACCACGCCGGTACTATCAGTATAATTCCAGCTGGTACCTTACCAGTATGGTGGCATCAAATAGTATGGAGAGCCTTGATTTTTCCTATCAGACAACAGCGGAAGGGGCCATCACGGAAGAAATATCCAGGAACAAATCGGTGACGCTGAGTATTATCCGTACACAGGTACAGCCGCCACAATCGGGATATGAGGAACAGTTGAGCAGCTTTACCGCTTCTCCGCCTTTTGTTTGGGTACAGCGTAAATTCTTGACGGCTATCAGCTATCGAAGAAATGGCATCCAGGTAGGAAGTATTCAGCTGGAGTCGGTGGAAGACCGCCCGGATTCGAATTTTCCACATGACAGGCTGCTGAAAAAGATCAGTATTTATGCAACGCTGAACGGCGTTGATAAACTGGTAAGACAATATAGTCTTGGTTATGGTTTCTTCCAAAACCCGGGGAATACTTATTCGAAGAAAAGGATTCACCTGGATACACTGGCAGAAGTGGCGCCAGTGGCCGGCATAGCGGCGCCTCCGCCTTATCTGTTTGCCTACTACGAAATGGCTGGCAATATGCCTGAAAGGTTTACCGCTTCGCTGGACCATTGGGGATACTATAACGCGAGTGGAAATTCCAGCCTGGTGCCGAATGTAACGTTCCCGAATGGCCGGGTAGTAGGGAACGGGGCGGACAGGGAGCCACATTTCGAGGGGGCCATTCAGGGCGTCTTGTCGAAGATCACTTATCCGACCGGAGGATATACCACTTTTACCTATGAGGACCATGAGGCATTGTTGAATGATGATTCGTCATCACGGAAGGTCGGTGGTATCCGGATCAGTGAGATCACGGATTATTCTTATGCCAACAAAAAAGGGACTGTGAAGCGATATGAATACCTGCAGGAAAACGGCAAAACAAGCGGCCGGAGCGACAATAATTTTCCCCGTTATGATATTACCACTTCCATGCACCGTTGGCCGCCCCCGATTATTAACCCCGGCACGGAAGATCAGCGCACCGCGAATTACACCGTGTCTGCGAATGCTGTATATGGGATGGGATCTGTACAGGGCTCTCCCATCGGTTACAGCCGCGTTACAGAATACCAGTTCGATTTCAATAATTCCCAGCCGTTGGGAAAGACCGTCTACCAATACCATATAGAGAATATCAACCAGTTTGATGATCACGTGGGTAACGGAGATTTGGAAAAGAAATCGGTATATGACAATAAAGGAAATCTGCTCAGTGAGCTGACCAATACGTATGTTTATCAGATCATTGGAAATGTCCCGCAGACAAGGGTGAAGGTGAAGGATGCGCAGGGTAATCTTATCCAGTGGTGTAAGAAACAGGATGTCAACGGACTGTTCACCTATGAAGGAAGGGGGACGTGGAAGTCTATGAGCGACTGTATAGATACCCGCACCTACTACAAAATCCTGTATGCGGATGGCTACACCATCTGGGCGCAGCAGAAGCAACTGGTACAGCAGCAGGAGAAGACGTATGATCAACTGACCGGCGCTTATCTCACCAGTGTGCGGAAGATGGTCTACGGCAGTGATAAACATACTTTTCCTACGCAGATTACAGATCAAACCACCAATAACGAAGAGGTGGTGACCGTGAAGAAATATGCCGGTGATTACACGGGCGTTAATGGCCCCGCGGCCGGTATTTCGGCGCTGGTTAATGCCGGAATGCCCGGAACGGAGATTGAAAGTATCCAGTATCGCCAGAGCGCGGGCGGTGCCAATAAAAAACTCATCAGCGGACTGTTGACGTACTATGACAATTACCTGCCGGTGCAGACATTCCGGCTGGAAGCTGCCAACGCGCCCGGTACGTGGACTGCTTCTTCCTGGAGCGGTAACAACCTTGTGGTGGATAGCCGGTACAAGCCTTTGGCGACCTTCAAATATTCCTTTGGGCAGGTGGTAGAGCAAAGTAAAGACAAAGATGCTGTGCAATCCTTTGTCAGGGATTATCCTGATCGCTATCCGACGATGGCGGCCATGAATGCGGGCATTAATGAAATTGCCTATACCGGATTTGAAACAGACGGGCTGTATGGCGGGAACTGGGTAAATACCGGTGGCCAGTTCGATGCTACCCTGGCCCACACCGGAAAGCGGTCGCTGAAATTTCCTGCGTCTGCCTCTGTTCAGTGTACACCTGGAAGCGCAGTGGCCAAACCGATGATCGTCAGTTACTGGTCCAGAGGGGGAGTGTTGACGGTTACGCAGAACGGCGTCACCAGTGTTCCACTGTCGGCAACGGGTATTACCCGTAACGGCTGGACACTTTACCAGCATCGTCTTTCCGGCACGACATCGGTGGTACGGCTGGCCGGCGCCAATGTTTGGGTGGACGACGTACGGATATACCCCGCTGATGCGCAGGTGACGTCCTACAGCTACGAGCCGGGCGTTGGCATTACCAGTACTACCACTCCGGATAATATCACCTCTTTGTATGAATACGATGGGTTGAACCGGTTGATGAACATCCGGGACGACAAGGGCAATATCCTTCAGAATTTTGTGTACAACTACGGGCCGGGTACTCCCATGACGGCGGCAGCCCCCACACTGTTTTACAACGCTGAGGCGTCCAGGGCGATCCTGAAGAATGACTGTACACAGGGAGAACCCACCACGGTGACGTATAAGGTGAAATATGGAAGTTATGTATCGGCTGTAAGTCAGGCTGATGCTGATGCAAAAGCCACAGCTGAAATCAATGCCAAAGGGCAGGCTTACGCTAATGCGCAGGGGCAATGTTTGTTTTATAACGTGTACCGTTATCAGAATTTCTTTAAAAATGACTGTGCGCCGGACATCGGTAAAATCTACAAGTATGAAGTCCCTGCCCGCAAGTGGTCCAGCCCTGTGAGCCAGGCTGCGGCTGATCAGCTGGCACAGGATGATATTGATGCCAACGGACAGGCCGCCGCCAATAAATACGGTTCCTGCGCCTGCTCGGGCGAGGGGAAGAAGTTTATCAACGGTGTGTGCGAGACGGGGACGTTGTACTACCTGTCGAGCGTGCCGGAAAACGGGCAATACCGCTGTACGTACCAGTATCAGTTCAGTGACGGGACTACCAGCGGACCTTATACCAAATTATCACCCACTAACTGTGTTAATCCCTGATACCATGAAGCGCATATATACGATCACACAGGTATTGTTTTTATTGCTGTTGACCCGTAGTGCGGCGGCGCAGCTGAGTACCGGGCATAACTTCATCAGCAAGACGGCGGTTAACGTGCCTGGTGTGAACACGCAGGCGCAGCTGAACGCGTTGCCGGCTGAAAGCGGGAACAGGAGCGTTACCTATTTCGATGGTCTTGGCCGGCAGGTACAGGCGATCGTTCTGCAGGGCAGTCCGGATAAAAAGGATATTATCACGCCGACAGAATATGATAATTACGGGCGGACAGTGAAAACCGTCCTGCCGTATACCGATATGACGGGCGCAGGGTCGGGCAGTTTCCGGACAGGCGCTTTTGCCGATCAGCTCAATTTCTATAGTCCGGCGAATACAGCGCTGCCGGATATTGCCAAAGACGACCGCCCTTTTGGACAGCAGGTACCAGAGCTTTCGCCGTTGAGCCGGCCGCTGCAGCAGGGAGCACCGGGACGCAGCTGGCAGCCTGGCGGGGGACATACGCAGCAACAAGCGTATGCCGTCAATACCGTCGCTGACGATGTCAAACGCTGGACGATCGGGCCCAGCGCCGGCGGCGATCCGGTCGCAGGCAGCTATCCGGCCGGCGACCTCTTTAAAAATATCACAATTGACGAGCAGGGAAAACAGGCGATTACTTTTACCGACAGGGAAGGGAAGGTAGTACTGAAAAGAACACAGCTGGCTGTGAATCCCGTGAATCCGCATACCGACTGGTTGTGTACCTACTATGTATATGATGATTATAACAACCAGCGTTATGTCATCCCGCCGAAGGCGGTAACAGCGTTGGCGGCGGGAGGCTGGACCTTCGCCGGTCATCCGGATATCGCTGCTGAGCTCTGTTTTATCTACGAATACGACGAGCGGCGGCGGATGATCACTAAAAAAGTACCCGGCGCCGCTGTGACGGAGATGGTCTACGATGTGCGCGACCGGCTGGTCTTTACCCGTGACGGCAATCTGACGGCACAGGGAAAATGGATGGTCACCTTTTACGATGGTCAGAACAGGCCTGTGATGACGGCGTTGTATACCTCGGCCGCTACCCGGGCCACCTTGCAGGCGTCCATGAATACCGTCTCCGGGACACAAAGCAGTATTACCCGCTCTTTTCCCGGGCCGGACAACCTGGTAGTGGCTTCTTACGATAACCGCGACGCCTATAGGGCCCGCAGCAGCGTGACGCTGGAAGACGGTTTTGATACCGGTACCGGCGCGGACATGGTGGCGGAAACCGATCCTGCCCTGACATTGGGGACACAGACCATAGCGGTGAACAACCCATTGCCGGGTATCCCCGCAGCATCGCTGCAGCCGTTGATATATACCTTTTATGATGATTACAGTTACACTGGTGCTTTAGCCGCTGAAACCGGTGATTTGTCCCGGGTGAATGCCGGTGGCGGCGCCAATGCAGACCCGGCGACGGCGCCTGCGGCGGTGGTGACGGGCAAGGTGACAGGAATAAAGAAGCTGATACTCGGAACAGATCAATATCTTACCACGACCAATTATTATGATGAGAAAGGACGTATCATACAGGTAGTGTCTGAAAACAACAATAACGGTCGTGATGTGTCCAGTACGTTGTACGATTTCTCCGGTAAGGTGCTGGGGGCTTATGTGAGGCAACGAAACCCGCGAAGCGGTACCACGCCTGATGTCCGCATACGTACCGTCCATACTTACGACCATGCCGGCCGCCTGCTGACGGTTGCCAAACAGCTCAATGATGCAGGCACCCTGAAAGTGATTGCCGCTAACCGTTATAATGCTATCGGACAGCTGACAGATAAAACGCTGGGAAATAATCTTGATAATATCCACTATGACTATAACATCCGCGGATGGCAGCTGGGCGCTAACAGAAGTTACGTGAAAAATAACACAGGTAGTTATTTTGGTTACGAGCTGGGGTATGATCAGCCGGCATCCGTGATTGATGGTACTGCTTATGCCACACCCGCGTTTAACGGCAACATCTCCGGAACGATATGGCGGAGCAGGAACGATGGCATCTCCCGGAAATATGATTTTGGTTATGATGCTGTCAACCGGTTGACACTGGCTGATTTTAACCAGCAGAATGCCGGGAGCACAAGCTGGACGCGCAACCTGGTGGATTTTTCTGTGAATACCCTGCAGTATGACGAAAACGGGAATATCCTTTTTATGAAGCAGCAGGGTTTGTCCGGTAGTGCGCGGGTGACCGTGGACGACCTCAAATACGGTTATGTGGCTAACAGCAACAAACTTCGTTTTGTGACCGACCGGGCGAACAACCCTAACAGTACATTAGGTGACTTTAAGGAGCCGGTGTCCAATGAAACACAGGACTATAGCTACGACGCCAATGGTAACCTCACACAGGACAATAACAAAGGGATTACCGGTATACAATATAACCACCTGAACCTGCCACAGCAGATCACTATTGCCGGGAAAGGAACGATTTCCTATCAGTATGATGCGGCCGGTATTAAACTACGGAAGACGGTTGTAGATAATACCCAGGCGCCTTCACAGACCACTGTGACCGACTATGCCGTTGCCGGGGAGTTTAAAAACGATACGCTGCAGTTCCTCGGTCATGAAGAAGGACGTATCCGTACGGTGCTGAAAGTGAATCAGCCGGTAGCCTACGTCTATGATTATTTTGAAAAAGACCATCTGGGCAACGTCAGGATCGTGCTGACAGAACAAACGGACCTGTCGATATACACTGCTACCATGGAAAGCGCCCGTGCACCGCAGGAGACGGCCTTGTTCAGCAATGTCACCGAAACCCGTGCCGCCAAGCCTGCCGGTTACCCGCCCGATGAAAGTACCGGCGAGAATGCCGCTGTTGCTAAACTAAACGCCAAAACCGGCGGTCATAAAATAGGACCGTCGCTGGTGCTGAAGGTGATGGCTGGGGACACTATTCAGATAGGCGTCAAAGCGTTTTATAAATCCCAGGCGCCTGCGGATAAGAATGCCCCGCCACCGGTGGAGGATATGCTCGCCAGTCTGGCCCTGGCCTTTCAGGGCACCGCTGCCGGGCAAGGGCAGCACGGCTTTGATGCCGGGAACAACAATATACCGTTCACGGCTGATTTTTATAATCACGAATATCAGCGGCTGAAAGCCAAAGACGAGGACCAGCAAAAGCCGGACAATCCGCGGGCGTATCTCAATTTTGTATTGTTTGATGAACAGTTTAACTTAGTTGACAATAACAGCGGGGTGAAGCAGGTGAAGAAGGAGCCAGATCAGCTGCAGACACTGGCGACGGATAAAATGCCAGTATCCCAAAGCGGTTTCCTGTATGTGTACACCAGCAATGAAACCCCGCAGGACGTGTTCTTTGATAACCTTGTCGTGACGCAGGCGACCGGTCCGCTGCTGGAAGTGACGCATTATTATCCGTTTGGATTGACGATGGCGGGGATTAGTTCGAATGCGTTGAAAGGGACGAATTATGCGGAGAACCGGAAGAAGTATAATGGTAAAGAATTGCAGCGTGGAGAGTTTGGTGATGGAAGTGGGTTGGAGTGGTATGATTATGGAGCGAGGATGTATGATCAACAAATTGGAAGGTGGCATACCATAGATCCTCATGCTGAAACTTATATTGCTTGGACCCCTTATAATTATGTTGCGAATAATCCTATAGAATTAATGGATCCTGATGGAAAAGACTGGTACAAGGATAAGGATGGCAATATCATTTGGAACAATCAACAGGGAAAGATAGGAAGCCCTGCTACTTTTAATGATGTGAAATATACCAATATTGGCACGTCGCTTCAGTTTACCTTTGTAAGTGCAATAAGATCACCAAATGATATACCTATAGGAGATGGCTTTCCTGGTAATAAGTTAACTAACACCTTTACTATAACAGGTAATTATGATGAAGATGGCAACTTTTCAGGATTCAGCTCAACTTTTGAAAGGACTACAGGAAAGACTAACATAATGCCGGGCATCGGTTTGGAGGGAGCTGCGAGTGTAGGAGATAAAAGGAACGGATATAAGCCGATGGTAAACCTTTTCGGTACTTCAACAGGAGGATTTGAGCAGCACACAGAAGTTAATTTGATGGAAAAACCAGGATTATGGGGCGTTGCTGGTAATGTTGTAGATGTGAATGTAAATGCAATATTTAATATTAATAGAGATGGTAAATTGAAGCTTATTCTTGAACATGGCACATTCCCGAGCGTTGGCGCTTTTGTAAATTATAATACTCCTTCGGGACTTAAAAGTGAACAGATCTATAATTATCAACAAGCATCATTTATGCAATCGCATGTTACAAGCCCAATTGGGATAGGCGCAGGTAGTCAGACGAAAGCAAACTTGATGAGTAACTATCAGACATGGATGAATGATCATAGCGCAAAAAATATTAACAAAAATTGGGTTCGGTTTGCCGGGTATAATGCAGGTGTAGGATTGACAAAATAATACTTCGATATGACAAGAACATTAATAATAGTTTCTTTAACTATTCTCTTATTATCATGCGAAAAAAAAGTAAGATTGAATGTTAATAAGCAGTACCATGGATGGATTTATATTGTTGAGGCAAAAAACATGAAAGCAGATGGTTTAGACATTACACCCAATGACGATGGAATAGTTTATATATCGCCTCAGCTTTTTAATAAAAGATATAAAATTGAGGTTTATGAGAATGGCATCCCAAGACAATCGGGCACGAGGTGGTTAAGCTACGATGGTAAATATTATCCTGCTAACCCGGCAAATGCGTTGAGATATGCAAAGTTCTATTATCCATTAAATAGCGCTATGAATATGGAAGAGGACAAATCCTTTGTAGGTGCGAAGGGAAAGATCTTGTCGTCTTTTGAATATCTAATAGAACAAGGAAAAATAGATACTACGTTACTTTGGTAATAAAGTATAGCCTACATATGCAATTTGATTGAAAACTGAAATCTAATTTAAGTGCTACAGATCGTTCGAGAGCTATTTGAGTTTTGTATTATTCGGTGAGCAGTTTAAATTAGTTGAGGGTAATAGTGGTGTACGTCAGGTAAAGGCTTCTCCGGACGAATTGCAAAATTTGGCTGTGGATGAGATGGCGATTAGTAGGAGTGGCTTCCTATATGTGTATACCGGTAATGAGAGTGAACAGGATGTGTTCTTTGATAATGTAGTCTTGGATTTTAGTAATGGTCCATTATTGGAGGAAACTCATTATTATCCATTTGGGCTGACGATGGCGGGGATCAGTTCGAATGCGTTGAAAGGGACGAATTATGCGGAGAACCGGAAGAGGTATAATGGTAAAGAATTGCAGCGTGGGGAGTTTGGGGATGGAAGCGGGTTAGAGTGGTATGATTATGGGGCGAGGATGTATGATGTGCAGATAGGGAGATGGCATGTTGTTGATCCTCTTTCTGAGAAAATGGGGAGATGGTCTCCCTATAATTATGCATTTGATAGCCCAATGAGATTCATAGATCCGGATGGGATGTGGCCAGGTGATTTTTATTCAGAGAAAGGTAATAAAATTGGCACAGATGGCATAAATGACGGTAAAAAGTATGTAGTGACGGATAAACAGGAGGTTAAAGCTATTGAGAAGGTAGATAAAAAAGGTGGCACAACCCAGGTAAGTACTGTGTCATCTGCTGTTCAGTTACCACCTGATGTGGCATTAAGAGAAAGTATAAATGTTTTAGATAGAACGATAACTAATGGTGGCTTAAAAGAGGAGGCGTCTATAGTATTGAAAGATGGTACGATAGTTCGGGGTCGAGCTTACAAAAAAAGCCATTGAGAAAATATTAAAATAGTCATTATGCGAAGAATATTATTAATAGTCGTATGTATTTTTTTTGTCAGGCGTTAGTGGCGCAAGAAGGCAGAAAAGAATTTGACTTTATTGTAAGCATAGACCGGGAGCTACCTAAAACATTGTATAATCCGCGGATTATTGTAAAAGATGATAATCTTAATAGGAAAGTTATAAATGTGTCTTATTATCCAGGAAGGTTGTCTTTCAGTCATGGCGACTTTGACAGTTTATTGTCGTTGGACAAAGGAGTAAGGTTATTTTTAAAATTTGATCATTATGAATCTTCTAAAAAAGGGGCGCAAAAGCTACATAACTACGAAATAGAGGTAGGGAAAAATTGGTTCGACCAGGCGTATATTATTTTAAAAATATATAACATCGATAAGAAGAAAAGGAAATTATATCCTTTAGAGGGAAAAGATTACACTTTTGACCTGGATTATCCGGGTGGTTCTATGTTGCATGTGCAGGAATAGGATTACCTGAAATTAAATTAAATAGAATAGCTGAAAGCATTTATTGTTTCATTTTGTCTGCTTTGAAACAACCTATCTGGCATCAGTGCCGCAGGAGATGTAAATAAACAAATCGCCTCCATCGGCCACAACTACCTAAACCTGTCAGAGTTGATACCCATTGGAAACATCCGTTTTGTGTACGATGTCAGCTGTCTGTAATCAAATATTATGAATATTCTGCTTTTATATTTTATGATGCAATCCATGCCTTTGACTCAGGATAAATTATATACTCACACGGAAGTCGAATGTTCTGTATGGTACACAATAAAAAAGAAATGGGATCTGCATTTGAAAGAGTATGGTACATTTAGCCTGAGGTTTAATAAAGAGGATACTCGTTATAAGAGAAAAACGGAATCGGAGTTTTTAGGTACCTGGGTAAATAAAAACGATACTATCATATTGACCGTATCATCCCCTTTGCCGAACGATTGTGGGCTAAAAGGCCTTAGGTGTATTCTATCAAAGGATACCCTTAAATTGCTAATAATCGGTAATGTCTGTTTGCCCTCAGTGTTAGGACCTATTAAAATGGGTAATGGCAATTGATTAATTGAACCTACAGCGTTTAAGTTTAAAGCTTTTAAGTAGTACATCGAGTATATTGCTTGCAAAGAAACGATTTCTTACCAGTATGAGGCAGCCAGCGTCAAACTGCGGAGGATTTTGCTGATTTTGTTGTTGTTCAGGATTCAAAAGTTGCTGGTGTTTTTGAATCAAAGGCTAATGGCAGTAAGTTAACTAATGGACAGAAATTATTTTTTAAAGATGGAGATAAAGGCGTATTAACAGGAACCAATTCGCAAAGATTCTCGGGAGTAACCGTAGATCCTGCAAAAACACAAACAGGTGTTTATCGTTGGAGTTCTAAAAAAGGAACGTTTTTAATTGAATAGAAATGAAAAAGACTAAGAAAGAAATTATCAAAATAGTTATAGAAATGCTTTCAAATGATCTGAAAGTATATGGATTTAATCCTAGTTTAAAAGAACAAGGATTTGTCAGAAAAGAAAAAGGATCAATTTGTGTATACCAGTTTCTTGTTTATGACAGAACGTTTATTAAAAACGGAACGAAGGGTTTTCTTATAGAGCCGTTTATCTGGGTTGGGATTAATGAAATTGAACAGTATTATAAAAAAATAACTTTGAATACTGAGCTGAAAAAAGAAACCGATTTTGTAACTATTGGTAATAGTATAGCGTCGTTGTTGAGTAACCCTGATGGATTGTATAAAAAACGGAATGAGAGTTTGAATTTATTGATTACAGATGATAGTCAGATAGAAGTGGTTGTGGCCGGACTGTTGCAACAGTTTAAGGAGGTTGCGCTTCCCTATTGTCAGGCAAATACCTCTGTTTCCCGCGTGGATGAACTACTTAATTTTATGCCGAATGAATATAAGGTGAATGCCGCTAATGACATTTTTAGAATTACCAAAGGGCTCATAGCCGCGAAACTAAATCGCAATCCACAGTTGAATGATCTGATTGATATATATGATCAACAGTTAATTGATAGAGATATGGATGAGGTACACAAAAAAGAAATGGAGAGGTTAAAGACGATTTTGCCCGATATAGTTTTGATAAATTGATGATCAGTTGCTTATTGATGAGCAAAAAATTGAATG
>NZ_CAMLHC010000018.1 GCF_946479755.1 uncultured Chitinophaga sp.
CGGCCTTCTTCTCCGGAGTGGTGATAATGCCACCTGCTTTTTGATAGGTAAATCAGAATACTAAACTTCGTAAATGGCACTTCAAGCTCCGGCCTTCTTCCCCGAATCGATGATAATGTCATCCGCTTTCTGATAGGTACATCGGAATACTAAACTTGGTAAATGGCACTTTAAGCATCGCCTTCTTTCCCGAAGTGGTGATAATGCCACCCGCTTTTTGATAATGCCACCAGGCTAAACTTTGTAAACGGTGTTTAATGAATTAGCTTTTCTCTCTCAAAAACAATAGGCCATTCACTTCTCAACACAAGGACAGCATCACTAACTTTATAAAAGAGCCCGGGACAACCCGCCTTCCTAAAAGAAGTAATTTCTATCTGCTTAATATACCAGCGACTGCCGGCCACCCCATGTCCTCCAGCTCCAGACACGCTTCCATGGGTTTTGTCAATCGGGAGTAAATCACCCAATGTTCCACGTGGAACATTCCACTTTATCTCCGCAATGTGCTGTCTTCTCCGTAATTTTGCACTTTCTTTAAATGACTATGTTTCCATCATACGATATCATTGTGGTAGGCGCCGGCCATGCGGGGTGTGAAGCTGCCGCTGCTGCTGCCAATATGGGCTCCAAAGTTTTACTGGTGACCATGAACATGCAAACCATCGCGCAGATGAGTTGCAACCCTGCTATGGGGGGAATTGCCAAAGGACAGATTGTAAGAGAAATAGATGCACTCGGTGGATTCTCCGGGATTGTGACAGACCAATCCCTGATCCAGTTCAGGATGCTCAACCGCTCTAAAGGACCAGCTATGTGGAGCCCCCGTGCCCAGAGCGACCGTATGCTTTTTGCCGCAAAATGGCGGGAAGCCCTGGAAAAAACACCGAACGTGGATTTCTACCAGGATATGGTAAAAGGCCTCCTCGTAAAAGATGGCCGCTGCTATGGTGTGGTAACCGGACTGGGACATGAAATCAAAGCGAAAGCAGTTGTCCTCACTAACGGTACCTTCCTCAACGGCGTAATTCATATCGGCGATAAACAATTTGGCGGAGGCCGCGTGGCTGAAAAAGCGGCGACAGGGATCACAGAACAACTCGTTTCCCTCGGCTTCGAAAGCGATCGCCTGAAAACAGGAACACCTCCCCGTATCGATGGCAGAAGCCTGGACTACTCCAAAATGGAAGAACAACTGGGTGACGAAGACATCGTAGGGTTCTCTTATCTCGACGTTGAAAAAATAAAACCAGCGCAACAAAGAAGTTGCTGGATCACCTATACCAGCGATGCAGTGCATGAAATGCTGCGCACCGGATTTGACAGATCTCCCATGTTCCAGGGTCGTATCCAGGGTACCGGCCCCCGTTACTGCCCCAGCATCGAAGACAAAATCAACCGCTTTGCAGAAAGGGAAAGACATCAGCTGTTCGTGGAGCCAGAAGGCTTCGATACCGTGGAAATATACGTGAACGGATTCTCCACCTCCCTGCCGGAAGATGTGCAAATGAAAGCGCTCCGCCTGGTACCAGGGTTTGAAAACTGCCGTATGTTCCGCCCGGGCTACGCCATCGAATATGACTTCTTCCCGCCTACACAGCTACAGTTCTCCCTGGAAACAAAACAAGTGCAAAACCTCTTCTTTGCCGGCCAGATCAATGGCACCACCGGGTACGAAGAAGCAGCTTGTCAGGGACTCATGGCCGGTATCAACGCCCACCTGAAAGCCACCGAACAGGATCCGTTTATCCTGAAAAGAAGCGAAGCCTACATCGGTGTACTGATCGACGATCTGATCAATAAAGGAACGGAAGAACCTTACCGCATGTTTACATCCCGGGCCGAATTCCGGACCCTGCTCCGCCAGGATAATGCCGACCTGCGCCTTACAGAAAGAAGCTATAAACTGGGCCTCGCGAAAGAAGACAGAATGGCTAAAGTGCAGCAGAAAAAAGAACAGGTGGAAAAAGTGAAGAACATCCTGAAAGAACTGTCTATCGAACCGGAAGAAATCGGAGCCCTGCTGGAATCCAAATCTTCCGCCGGCCTCACCCAAAAACAACGGGCCCACCAGATATTACTCCGCCCGAACCTGGATATCTTCTCCATGAAAACAGCCGTTCCTAAAATAGAACAGGCACTGGCTGGCTTCGGCAGAGAAGTACTGGAACAGGCAGAAATTCAGATCAAATACGATGTATACATAGAGAAGGAAAATGAACTGGTGAAAAAAATGAGCCAGCTCGAAGACCTGATCATCCCGGAGAACTTCGATTACAGTAAACTGGTTTCCCTCTCCGCCGAGGCCAAACAAAAGTTTACCAAAATCCGTCCGCATACATTGGGACAAGCAAGCAGAATCAGCGGCGTTAATCCCAGCGATGTACAAATCCTGATGGTATACATGGGAAGATAATTCCGTCAAAACTTATAAAAAATAAAAAAGGGGTATCATTCAGATGCTCCTTTTTGCTTTTTATAAGGAGAAATATTTTGAACCGGAACAGGCCGAAAAATATCCCGCCCAAAATTTCAGCGAAGAATGTTCCGTTATAATCGTAGAAAAATTGCCAGCCGGAAAATATCGAAAGGAAAAAGTCAGCATAGTTATCTCCAAAAAAACAGCGGAAGCAATTTGAACCGGTATTAAACATCCGGGGAAGCTCCTGCTCAAAAAATTAAAGGCTACTTAAATCGTCGCTTTGTTTACACAAAAAATAGATTTTTTGGATAAAAAACCGAAAAATCGACCTTCAGAAATGGGGTAAATTTGGCAAATCGCATCAGGGGTGATACCATTTATTCAAAAAGAAGAAGGGTTTAAAAATGGGCTTAAAAATGCCTAAAAAAGGGAGAGGAAGTTTTTTTGAAGGAAAAGCAACCAATTTTGCATCATCTTCGTATGCATAGGACATCAACCAGCTGTTTTTCGGGGAACGTGCCCAAAAAATCAGGGACACGACCACGGTTTGTTTTTTTTAGCTAAAGACAGGTAACGATCATTTGTGGAAGACCTGAACCAAATTCATACAATCATATCAGGTTGCTGTGATAAGAATCGCAGCAGCCAGGAATTGTTGTACCGTAAATTTTTTGGGTATGCGTTGAGTATTTGTATGCGTTATGCACCGAACAGGGAAGAAGCGATCGAAATAATGAATGATGGTTTTCTGAAAGTTTTTCAGCGTATCTCTACCTTTGACAGCAATCGCCCGTTTAAAGCGTGGCTGAGCAAAATTATGGTTAACACCGCCATCGATTTTCTACGCAGTAAAAAGAAACTGGTATTTACCGATCAGGCAGAACACTATCATGAATTGGGAAAGGAAGATAATGTGGTGGAAAAACTGTCATATGATGAACTGCTGATGCATGTGCAATCCCTGTCACCAGCCTATCGGACTGTATTCAATCTCTATGTTATGGAAGGTTATCAGCATCATGAAATTGCTGTGCTGCTGGGGATTTCTCAGGGTACCTCCAAATCCAATCTGTTTAAAGCAAAAAAAATACTACAGGAAAGAATTCTTATCGCTGCAGGTAAAGGAACTAACGCCAATACCGCTGTTAACTTTGTTGTGCATAAAAATGAGTGAAGATTTTGAAAATAGTATCCGCAACAAGCTAAACGAAGCTGACCATCCGTTTGATCCACAGGCGTGGGACAAAATGGAAGCGCTGCTGGATGGAGATAAAGGCCGCAAGCCTGTATTCATCTGGTGGTGGGCCGCTGCTGCCGTGTTGTTGCTGGCGCTAGGCGTATGGTGGCTTATGCCGGATACAGGCAGCATAAAACAGCAACAATCAATAACAAGCGCCGATCATCTGCCGGGAGAAAACCTTCCCGGAAAAAATACCGGTCATCTCCCTGGAAAGAAAGAAAACGTAGGGAAAACACCGGAACAACAACCACCGGCAATATCGCCTGCTACCACCCGCCGGCAAACCAACACTGCAAAAAAAGAAACGCCGGCTGCTGCTTCATACCCCGATGCTGCGGACCGAAACAACGAAACTCAACGCCCGTCGGATATAGGAACTACCCCGCCTGCAAAGGAGCTGCAACCACCGGTACTATCCTTATCCGAAACGAAAAAAGATAGTAACTATAACGACTACACGAAAATAAATATTGATAACACTAACGACTATACGAAACTGGATACTTCAGATATTAAGGATGATTATAAAACGGTATCAGTCGCTTTAAAAGACAGCACACTGACGGCCGTAAAACGTAAAACAAAAAAATGGTACATAGGCCTTGTACTGGGGCCCGACCTGACAGTGGCGCCTTCTTTTAAGTACGGCAACATCGGCTTTAATGCGGGCGTGCTGGCACATTATTATTTCAATAAAAACCTCTTCGTGACAACGGGAGCTGTATATAGCAAAAAAATATACGGCGCCGCACCGGAAGACTATCGTACCGGCAACACGAGTACGCCCTATGGCACCCTTGAGAAAGTAAACGCCGACTGTGACGTACTGGACGTGCCCATTAATATGAATTATACTTTTCTCTCGGTAAAGAGGAATAAAATCAGCGCTACGCTTGGTTTTTCCAACTACTTTATGCTGAAGGAAAAATATAGGTACCTGTATGAATACGGTCCGCCGAAGGAAAGAACGGTCACCAACGAAAACCAGCATTACCTCTCTATTATTAATGCCGGCATCCTCTATCAACGACCGGCGGGCCGTGGCCTGCTCCTCGGCGTACAACCCTATGTCAAAATTCCGCTGAATGGGGTGGGATATGGACAGGTAAAACTGTATTCCGCCGGGATAACCGTACACCTGACTTTCACCGGCAAAAAGCCGTAATAACGGCAAAGCTGCTCCTGTTCGATATAACCGGCTAAAACAATCGGTTTCTTCCTTTGTTATCATGGTAGATGGCACGTCATTTTCTGCGTGTTACCGTACCAAAAAATCTTTTTTTATGGCAAACAATGATGATAAAAAGAAGAAAAAAACGAGGGAAGAAGAACAGGAATTCCCGGGATACCCGGAGTATCCGGCCAGCGAAGATATCATGAACAGGGAAAACCGTGGTAATGAAGTGGACCTGAATATGGACGATGTGACCCGGTCGTTCCGGCATAACAGTGAGCTGCCCGAAGAAAAACAAAAAAGCCCTAAACGCAGCGATGAACAGGAAGAAACCTGGCGCCAGGACAAAACAGGCGACGATCTCGATGTGCCAGGGGCAGAACTGGATGACGACGAAGAAGCGATCGGGGAAGAGGATGAAGAAAACAACCTGTACAGCCTCGGCGGCGACCGCCACCAGGACCTGGAAGAAGACAATGGCGAGTTCCTCGACGCGGATGAGGACGATAAATATTAAGTGGTTACAGTAAAGGCGTCAGCAGCCTGCAGACAGAATCCATAAACCGTTTAAAAATATTTCTTTTATTCCAGCGGGTTTCCTGTACAGGCAAAGAATATAGCAGATCTTCATCAAATGCACGGTCCAGCCTGGCAGTTACTTCCTTATCATATACCAACACACCGATCTCACAATTCAGAAAAAAACTGCGGTTGTCAAAATTGACAGAGCTCACCCACGCCAGGTTATCATCTATGACCATGGTTTTGGCGTGAATAAATCCCCTTGTGTAAAAAAATACCTTCACACCGGCCGCCAGTAAGGGTTTCATATAGGAGAGGGCCGCGTGCTGCACAATAAAGGAATCGCCTTTCAGCGGCAGCAGCAACTGTACGTCTTTCCCTGCCAAAGCTGCTATCTGTAAGGCCGTCAGCAATTCTTCCGTAGGTACAAAATAAGGGTTGGTGATCCTGATCCGTCTTTTGGCCACATTGATGGCCATGAGAATAGAACTCATGGTCATAGGCCATTCAGAGTCCGGTCCGCTGGCGACAATATCGGTAAAACAGGTGCCGGTGAGCGGGGCGGAACGGCCGAAGAAAGGCGCTTCGAAAGGGAACACCTCTTTACTGCAATAGCGGTAACTCATGAGAAACTGCAACTGTAGCAGGTTGACGGCATCTCCCTCTATTTTAAGATGTGTATCGCGCCAGAAGAGATCGTGCTTACCATTGTTGATATAACGGTCGTCCAGGTTGATGCCTCCCACAAATCCCACTGTGCCGTCTATCACGATAATTTTCCGGTGATTCCGGTAGTTGGCATTGCGGTACAGGCCTACCAGCACAGGAGAGAAAGTATATACGCTGGCGCCGTTCTCCTTCAGTATTTTAGGTATCTTTTTGATCCGGTCGCTGCCCATATCATCGTAAACAAAGCGGACCTGCACGCCCTGGTTCAGTTTCTCCACCAGGATCTGTGTTACTTCATTGCCCACATCGTCTGCAGCGATCATGTAGTATTCAATATGGATATGGTGTTTGGCAGCCCGCAGCGCGGCCATTACCTCCGGGAATTTCTCTTCTCCGTTGATCAGCAGTTTGACCCGGTTGTTTTTCGTGAGAATAGACTGCCGTGTATTGAGCAGCATGGCCGACAGTTCCTGCTTGGTGCCCACCGTATGCCGTAATTCCAGCTGCATCTGTTCTATTTCCGACCGCTGGGATTGCCAGTATTTGGCAAACAACACTTCATCCTTACTGCCTTTCAACGTGAACCGCCTTTTTTTACGCAGGTCCCGCCCGAGGTAATAGTACACGATCAGGCCCACGATCGGGATAAATACCAGCAACATGATGTAGGCCATGGCCTTTACCGGGTTCCTGTTTTCCAGGAGTATGGAGAAGATGACGCCGGCAAATGTTAAGATTAACAGCACCGTGCTGCTTATTTTAACATACAGATGCCAGTCGGAGCCTGTGAGATAGTTGATGAGCGTATGCACTCTCTTGATACGGTTTTAGTATTTAACGCCGGGCCTGTTAAAAAGTTAAACCCGTTTACAGCATGAAGATAACAAAACCGCTATTATATTATTTTATCCGATACTAACCGGATACTGTCCGGTATGATATTACCGCTATGAATTGCGCGGACGATGGTCTAATTTGTTAGACAGATATCCCACGCATTTATGAAAACGATACTGATCAAAGGGGTGCTGGCTGCGGCATGTTTATGCCCGTATGACGGTTACGCTCAAACGCCCGACCGCTGGCAGATTGCGCCCGACGGCAGCATTATATGGAATATTAACGGCCGTATCCCCCATGCGGACCATATAGAAATGGCTGGTAAAAAGGTGGCCCTCTGGCTGCAATATGGGGTAGACAGCAGCGGCGCCAGTGACATCACACGGACGATTGTATTTCCTACGTTCCGCCTGATTCCCAACAAGACGGCTACTGCCATGATGTATACTATTGCCGACAACATGCTGCCCCGCTTTTTTATAGACAACAAGCTGTGGAAGCCGGACGTCTATAACGGAGGCCCGGTAAAGGCGCTGCCGGAAAAGGTGCACAGCATCCGGCACAGGGGGATCACCACCATCAACAGTGTGTTGGGCAACGATCGTCAGATAGAACTGAAAAGAACGTTCTTCCCGTCTGATAACCTGCCGCTGGCACTGGAGCAGTTTGTGTTCATCAACCATGGGCAGCAGCCGGTGACAATTGAGATGGAATCCATGCAGTTGGAGCGCATGCCGGCGGAAAGCCGCAGTGCTAACGGCCCGCTTTATTTTTCCGTGGAAACGGCCGGAGCGGGCAGGCAGCAGGTAGCTGCCGGAGATTCTGTTCGTTTTGTGGTGGGATATAGTGCCCGCCGTGGTGCAGAGCCCCGGCCGCAGATTAACGCCACCGCGGAACTGGCGGGCCGTCAGCAACGGATAGCCGGT
Organism: uncultured Chitinophaga sp.; assembly: GCF_946479755.1. The sequence continues at coordinate 7,794 of NZ_CAMLHC010000018.1, forward strand.
ATCCTGTCCCTGTTGCAGCTGGAAACACCGGACACGCTGCTGAACACCGCTTTTGCCTTTGCGAAAATCAGGGCCACCGAAAGCATTTACCTCACGAAGGGAGGGTACCTGCATGGCCCCGGCGGATTGCGTTATTATGCCGCTATCTGGGCCAATGACCAGGCGGAATATGTTAACCCCTTCTTCGGCTTCCTGGGCGACAGTATAGCGCTTAATTCCGCCATGAACAGCTATCGCTGGTTTGCGAAGTATATGAATCCGGATTATAAGCCCATTCCCAGCTCCATCGTAGCGGAAGGCGACGGTACCTGGCATGGCGCCAAAGACCGCGGGGACATGGCCATGATCGCCTATGGCGCCAGCCGCTACGCCCTCGCTGCCGGCAATGCCGATTCTGCCCGGGTGCTGTGGCCCCTGATAGAATGGAGCCTCGAATACCTGCGCCGGCAGGTGAATGAAAATGGCGTAGTACATTCCGACAGCGATGAACTGGAAGGCCGTTTCCCGGCCGGAAAAGCCAACCTGAATACCAGCGCCCTGTACTATGATGCCCTGCGCTCCGCCGTGCTGCTGGCGAAGCAGTTAAAAGTACCGGCGAAGGATTACGCGCAACGGGCAGAGACGCTGCGGAAAAATATTGACGGCTTCTTCGGTGCTACCGTGGAAGGATTTGATACCTACCGCTATTACGAGGAAAATAAAGTATTGCGTGCCTGGATCGCAACACCGCTGACAACCGGCCTGTTCGAACGGAAGGAAGGCACGATTGCCGCCCTGTTTTCCCCCAGGCTGTGGACAGAAGACGGGCTTGCCTCCCAGTCCGGTGACCGCACCTTCTGGGACCGTTCTACGTTGTATGCACTACGGGGTGTGTTTGCCGCCGGCGAAACAGCCAGGGCGATGGATAAACTGGAATACTACTCCCGCCGGCGGTTGCTGGGAGAACACGTGCCTTACCCGGTGGAAGCGTACCCTGAAGGCAACCAGCGGCACCTCTCTGCTGAAAGTGGACTGTATTGCCGTATTTTCACGGAGGGCATGTTTGGTATGAGACCAACAGGATTTAACAGTTTCGACTGTACGCCACGGCTGCCCGAAGGCTGGGACCATATGGCATTACGCAATATTCACGCCTTCGGTAAAATATTTGATGTCGAAGTAAAAAGAAAAGACCAAAAGAGGTTATTAGTGATTGCTAACGGCAAAGTATATACGATAAATGACGGTGCAACGTTGCCCATTGTACTGAAATAAAAAACGGCCGGAACTATCCGGCCGTTTTGTTTTATTCTGCTACTACTTCCAGTATATTACTGCTCAGCGGTTTTACTCTTCCGGGAGTTAGACTGATACCGGTATTCATCAGAAAATCTCCGCTGTATACCTGGTTGCCAAAAGCTGATTTTGTTCCGGGAAACAGGTTGGTTTCACTGACGCGGTAATTCTTTTTCGGGTCCAGTCCCTGAAGCTTCACTACCGGGAAAATATCTACCCGGCGGGTGTTCATGAGATAATGAAACACGACCGCTTTTTGTTTATCGGCGCTGGTGTACTGGAATACTGCACGGGGCTGTCCGTAAGGCGAAACCAGACGATAGAGGTCCCCATACCATATAATATCACGTAAACGGTTATACGTAGCCACCGCATCATGACTGAATTGCAGTTCCTGCGGTGTGAAATCGTCTACTTTGATATCGTAACCCAGTTTACCCATCATGGCCACATCTGTGCGGAACTTCAGAGATTGTTTGCCCATGTTGGTCACGTGTGCCGCCATGGTATTGGCAGGGAAGAAATGGGAATAACCGTATTGAATGTAGATCCTGTCGAGTGGATCGGTGTTATCACTGGGCCAGAATTCCGTAAAGTATTTCATAGCGCCATAATCCGTACGGCCGCCGCCACCGGAGCACAGCATAATGGGAAGATGCGGGTATTTGGCGCGCACCCTTTCCAGCACTTTATACAGGCTGCGGGTATAATCAATAAACAGATGGGATTGTTTTCCCTTCAGATAAGGGGAGTAGGTGTTGGTCATCATCCGGTTACAGTCCCATTTGATATAGGCGATACCGGGGTTTTCACGCATTGTTTTATCCACGATATCGAAAACGAAATCCTGCACGGCGGGGTTTACCAGGTCCAGTACCAGTTGATTGCGATAGTAGTTTTCTCCGCGGTTGGGCAGGCGCAGTATCCAGTCAGGATGTTTGGTGTACAGCTCACTTTTTGGGTTCACCATCTCCGGTTCCAGCCATATTCCGAATTTCACACCCTGTTTCGCGGCTTCTTTCACCAGGTAACCCAGGCCATGGGGGAGTTTATCTTTATTGGTATCCCAATCGCCCAGACCGGCGTTGTCTGCATCGCGGGGATATTTGTTGGCAAACCATCCATCGTCCAGCAGGAAGAGGTCTGTGCCCAGTTTGGCCGCGCCGCCGAAAAGGCTGGTGAGTTTAGCCTCGTCAAAGTACATACCGGTGGCTTCCCAGTTGTTCAGCAGGGTGAGCCGTGGCGTGTGCCCGTCGAGGATACCGTAGTTCACTGCCCAATGCTGGAAGTTGCGGCTGGTTTGACCCTTGCCATGGTCCGACCAGGTGAAGAGAAAAGCCGGGGTGGTAAATACTTCATTGGGCTGCAGCGTATAGTCGCTGGCGTAAGGGTTAATACCGGCGCTCACGTGCAGCGCATTTTTTTCGTCCACTTCAAAGCCGAAGCGGAAATTGCCGGTCCAGGCCAGCGTGCCGGCCATCACTTCGCCGGTGTTTTCATCGGCGGCGCTGTTGAGGGAAAGCAGGAACATGGGCGACTGGTACATATTGGCACGTACGCCCAGTTTGCTGTCCAGTATTTTATTGCCTTTGGTCAGTTTTTCTTCCACCATGTTGGCCTCCTTGGCCCAGTCGCCATGGAACTGGGTCAGCCAGTAACGGGGAGCATTAAAATGCAACATAGAGGAAGCGTAGGCGGTCATTAACACGGGTTGTTTTTCCGTATGCCTGATTTCTGTCCACGCCTTGATCACATCTTCCTGAAAATAGGTCTCAAAATGAAGGGTAACGGTTACCGGGTATACGGGATCTTTAAGGGTGATATCCGTAGTGGAGACATTGTTATCCTTTTTATCAGACCGGGAAGAGACATATTTGAGCTCCAGCGACGGATTTCCGTCGTTATGCACTATCCGTATGGCGGGGTCCAGCAGGCTTTCCATGCCGGCGGTAATATAAGCTTCCTGTGTGCTCCGGGAGGCGGTATCAGCTTCAGCCGGCTGCAATGCCCGCCCGAAGTATTGCTGTATTAGCCGTCCCTCGGGATTGACATGATAAACCAGGCTGATATTCCGGGTAGAAAGCCGGATCTGTTGACGCTGCGCAAAAACGCTGTAGGAGAGCAGTAGTAAACCTATGCAGAGCAATTTTTTCATGAGTTATTTTTAACGCGGAGGAATAAGCGTACAAAATACAAATATCGATCAGAAAAGCTGATGATAATTTACCGGAAAGCAATTGTATTGTGCAGTTGCGAACGAAATACGTGCGGATATGGACAAGAAAAGAAGTATTTAGAATTGAAAATCAACAAGTTAGATGATGGCATTTTTTTGGTGCCTCGCAGAGATTCACTTATGCATGATCGTATGATGGTAAAAAACTACTTTCTCGTCGCCTGGCGCAATTTATACAAGCATCGTTTCTTTACGGTAGTGAATGTTACCGGGCTTTCCATCGGATTGGCCTTTATATTGTTGATCGGCGCCTATGCATGGGGTGAGTGGCAGGTAAATGCCATCTTCCGCGACAATGAGCGGATCATGGTATTAAAAAGCAAATGGTCCAACCAGGACATGGGGTATGAAGGAACCACTGTTGGCCCGCTGGCCAGGGCGCTACAGGAAAATTATCCATCTCTCGTAAGTGCTGTATACAGGGCGGATGGTATCACTTCGATTGTGAGCGTGGGAGACCGGCATTTCCGGGAGATGTTACAACCGGGAGATTCAACATTGCTGCAGGTGTTCAGTTTCCCGCTATTGTATGGCGATGCCCATACAGCGTTGCAACAGCCGAATGCGGTAGCGCTGACGGCGGCAAAGGCCCGGCAGTTTTTCGGAAAGGCCGATGTAATAGGCAAAACCTTGACGATCCAGTCTTTTAACGGGAAAAAAAGGGATTTTGAAATAAAAGCGGTGTTAAAAGATCCGCCGTTTAATACCGTTTCCGGGTATACGAGAACGTTAAGGAATGAAATATTTTTGGCTCCCGGCAGCTTTGAATTCTTCGGGCGTCAGGATGTTATGAATAACTGGCAGGTGCCCTATACCATAGCCTATGTGATGGCCAAACCCGGTGTAACGGCCGCGCAGATACAGGCAGCGGCCACCACGTTGTTAAAAATAAATACGCCGTCATCTTTCTATCAGCATCTGACCGTAGATCCGGTACCGTTAAAGCAGCATTACCTGGGCATGAACAATGGCTCCGCGGAAAAGATGGTCATGGCGCTGGTATTGGTGGCAGGGTTTATTTTACTGATGGCCATCATCAATTTTGTGAATATCTCTATGGGAAATTCACTGACGCGGCTGAAAGAGATCGGCGTCAGAAAAGCGATGGGAGGGAGAAAGCGGCAACTGGTGCTGCAGTTTATTTCAGAGTCTGTGCTGGTGGCTGCTGTTGCTTTTCTCGCAGCGTTATTGCTGTTCGTGATATTGCGGCCGTTGTTCGGGCAGGTACTGGGAAAGGATATTCCCGGGCTGTCGGAGTTCCCGCGTTGGTTTATTGGTCTGCCTGTTGTACTGGTGCTACTGACAGGGCTGGCTGCGGGTGTTTATCCCGCGTTTATCCTGTCTGCACAGTCATCTGTTACTGCTTTGAAAGGGAAGATGCAGAACGCACAAGACAAGATACTGTTCAGGAAAGGACTACTGGTGGTGCAATTTGTAACGGCTATTGTGGTGTTCACGGGTGCGGTGGTCATCAACAGGCAGTTATCCTATTTCTCACACAAAAACCTGGGGTACAACAAAGACCATGTGATCACATTGCCGGTGCCGCGTGACTGGACAGAGGAAGGTGTCAGGCATCTGGAAACGGTACGGAACGACTTTGCCGGGATAAGCACCGTGGCGGGCGTGAGTTATTCGTATGAAATCCCGAACGGCAATAACAGTGGTGCTGCTATGCTGTACCGTCCTCAAATGGATTCTACGCAGGCGATTACGGCCCTTTCGCTGATTACAGACGAGCAGTTTGCCGCTACCTACGATATTAAAGTAAACGCAGGGTCGTTCTTCCGGCAGGAAGGTAGTGCCAGTGAAGACTCCGCGCGGATTGTGCTGAATGAATCTGCGGTAAAGGCGTTGGGATGGAAGAATGCGCAGGCGGCTGTGGGGCAGCCGGTGAAGTTGCACAACTATCCGAAGGTATTGTATGTAGCCGGCGTGATCAGGGATTTTCATTTCAGCAGTTTGCATACGCCGATATCGCCCGTGTTGGTATTGCATGCCCGGGCAAGGCTGATGTTCCGCTATCTGTCGTTCCGCTTACAGCCTGGCAACCCGGCCCCGGCAATTGCCGCCATACAGAAGAAGTGGCAGCAGGTGTTTCCGGGCGCTCCTTTTGAATACCGTTTTATGGATGATACGGTAGCAGCGCTGTATGAACAGGAACAGCAGATGAAAAAAGCAGCGCAGTGGGCTACGGTCGTATCCTTGCTGATTATGCTGTTGGGCGTACTTGGCATTGTTACCCTCAGTATGGCCAGAAGGACCAAGGAAATGGGTATCCGCAAGATCTTAGGGGCTTCTCCTTTACATATTACACGATTGTTTGCGCAGGAGTTTTCGGGGATCATGCTGATTGCCAATCTGATAGCGTGGCCGGTAGCGTGGCTGGTATTGCACCGCTGGCTGGCAAATTATGCCTACAGGATCAGCATGGACGCGCAGCCGCTGACGCTGGTGGCGGTAGCTATGGTGGTGCTGGTATGTATAATTGTGTTGGGGATGACGCGCAAACTGGCGGTCATGGCGCCGGTCAAAAGTTTAAAAACAGAATAATCCGTAGCTTGGGGTTCGATTTAAAACGATGCTCCATGACGCCGCAGATCATCATTGTACTGGTACTGACAGTCGTTATCAACCTGGTAACTACCTTATCTTTTGCTGTAAGGATCGTTGGGGTAACGACCGGCAGGATAGCGATCACTTTCTCGCTCTTTAATATTCTGGTGCTGGTATCCCGTACCGCCAATACATTTCAGGCGCCGTTGCTGGCCAAAACGGTGGAGAATGAACTACAGCGCCAGGTGACGGGCAACGAAGGGCTTTTCCGGCTTATTATTTTATCCTGTACCATTGGCTCTGTTATTGGTGCGGCGCTGATACCTTCTTTTCAGCGGATGTTATCAAAGGCGGTAGAACACTTTAGTGTGCACCGTTCCGTTCCCCGGCTGCTCTATCTTGGATTTTCCGGGTCGGGGATGCAGTTTATCAAAGAGAACCTGAAGATGCCTTCCAGGGAGAGTATTACAGGATTACATCCTGTGAAGGGCTTTCCGAGGAAGATGTTTTTGTTTAACCTGGTCGCCACAGCTATTATGACCATCAGTGTGCTTTGCTGTGTGTATGCTGCATATCTGAATCCCGACTACCGGACTACTGCCAGTAATTTATCCGGTGTTATCAACGGCGTGGCAACGTTGCTGATGGTACTGTTTATCGATCCGCACTCTTCGGTGCTGACGGATGATGTGGTATTGGGAAAGGTGAGTGTCAGTTATTTCCGGCAGTATATTACCTATATGGTGATAGCCCGTGTGGCCGGCACTTTGCTGGCGCAGCTGTTGCTGTTGCCGGGTGCTATGCTGATAGCAAAACTAGCGGAATACGTGTGATTTTTTTCTTTGAGCGTTAAGAACTGATTAACATTTCAATGAAAAAAAATGCTTTTTTTTGAAACATGTTTTTTAACCCCCAACCAATCTTTGTTATTGTTGGTTATCCTAACTCCGGTAAGCGAAAGGTATTACAGGAGCTCTTTACCCGAAAGCATTTTTTTCCGCTGAAAGATCCTTTTGTGCCGGTAGTGTTTCCGGAAAATAAGTTTGTGGTAATCAACAGGACCAATCATCACGGTGCATCTGATACGTTTTGTACGCACCTCAGCCAGGTAATGCGCCGGCACACCTTTTCTTCTGCAGCTTTTATGCTGATGCTCAGCTTTATCCTGGATGGAGGCCGGCGCGATGCGCGGCAGGTGGTGCAGTACCTGGAAGCTTCCGGGTGCCGGGTGCATTACCTGGTGCTGGCCGGCAGCTGGGAAGACAAGCGGGTACTGACGGAGGAGGCGCTGGAACCTTTAAGGGCAGCCATTGTACACGGGCGTATACATTACTTTGATCGGTTGGTGACCCGTTCGCCACTGCGGTTTCAGCAGCGAACGGAAGAAGTAACAGCAGTGATCAGGAATGTGCTGGCCGGGAGCCACCGGTGAGTGCTTTTCCGGCAGTTAACAGCGGTTGCATGAGCGCCACCCGGAACGGAGAATGTTCGAGTGCGATGAGGTCTTCCGTGCTGCCGAGTACCTGGTCTATCAGGCCAAAAGCCTGTGCTTCGACGGCATTCATGAAGTGGTCGTTTTCGAAGGCGGCTGCTATCTCTTCGGTGCTTCTGCCCGCATGTTGTGCCAGCAGGTAGAAGAGCTGGCTTTGCAGGCGTTCCTGTTCGCGGTAGGCAATGCGTACATCTTCGGTGTAACCTTTGGCGCCGCCGGCGGCAGGATGCATGTGTATTGTAGCATGGGGGAGGGCATACCGTTGGCCTTTCGCACCGGCGGTGAGGATGGCGGTAGACATGCTGCCGGTGAAGCCCATGGACATGGTGGATACGGGCGATTTCAGCATTTTCATGGTGTCGTAGATGGCGAGTCCTGAATAGATGGCGCCGCCGGGACTGTTGATGTACATGCTGATAGGCTGGTGCCCGGTACTGTCGAGATACAGCAGCTGTGCCACGATCAGGTTGGCCACCTGGTCGTCGATCGCGGTGCCGAGGAAAATGATGCGCTCTTTCAGCAGCAGGCTGTATATGTCAAAGGCATTGCGGCCATCGCCGTCAATGACGGTAGGAATCAAAAAAGCCATATGTAAAAAGGATTATTGGAAGATGGAAGTGATTTTTTGACGGTATGTTTCGTCTGTCATCAGCTGCTGGTACAGGTCATCCAGCTGCTGGCGCCTGTTGCGGCGTGCCAGCCAGCGTACGAGCTGAACTATTTTCTGCTGATAACTGACCTTTGCGGCCAGTTCAGGAGATGTCAGTGTTCTGGCCTCAAACACCCGTTGGTCGGCGGTGTCCTGCTGTTGTTCGAGGTATTGTTCGATATCCCTGATTTCAGAAAGCTGCTTCCTCATGTTGCGTTTGTTTTACCTGTTCCCTGATTTTTTCGAGGCATTTGTATTTCTGCACGGTAGCCACATGTTGCGTTTTGTATTGCAGCGTCCGGGCTATCTCAGACATCGGCAGCCTGTCGTAATAAAACGCCTGTAGCAGCTGCAGGCATTTTCTGCCGGCGTTTTTCAGGTAGGTGATCACCGGGTGGGCCACTGGTGGAGGATCGTAAAAGTCGGCCGGAATTCCATAGTCATCTTCTGACGAATGGATGGCTATATATTGACGATCGTCTTTCAGCCGGCGCAGGCAAAGTATCCGGGCGATGCCCATGATATAAGCCTGGTCTGAAGCGAAGAAAGAGGTGTTTTGTTGTTTTTTCTCCAGGTAGATGATCACCGCATCATGAAAAATATCTTTGGCGGTATCCAGGTCGCCACCCATACGGTGTACCATCCTCGCCACTTTGGGAAGGGTATCCCGGTATACAGACTCAAAAATGGGATCGTTATGCATAGTCATACAATCTTCGTTTACAGAGTAGTGTCGAAAATCGCGAAAATATCACCCTGAAAATTAAAAAAAAACAGGGATGAATCGGAGAGGATCATGTATGTTGCACTAAGTTGTTGTTAACGAATGAGCCATATATGAGAAGCCTTATTATATTCCTTTTTTGCCTGACTGTACAGTACGCTTTGGCACAAACGCGCCAGCGGACGGATACTGCCACGCAGCGATCCGCAGGAGCCACGGGAAGAAACAGTGGTACGCAGCGCCGTGTGGCGATAGGGACAAATACCGGCGTACCATCCCATCGCACCGGCAGCACAGTCGCAGCGGCCCCGGACCAGTGGGCGGGCACCTGGAAAGTGGATTACAAACCCTGGCCGCATATCCCGGCGGTGACCATGCAACTGCAGATAGGCCTGCCGAGGCAAAACATGCTGTATCCAGCCCTGTTATCCCTCGATTACGGATCGTTCCACGGGTCGTACTACCTGTTGCTGGTCCGGAAAAATGAGCAGCAACTGGGCATCGGCAGGGGAAAGTACCCGGTACAGGAAACACCTTTTAAGCTGGGCATCTGGATGCTGTACCTCAACGGCACATTTAATTACTCCCGGAAAGGCAATGATATGCCGGTGATGGATATAGAGCGTATGTGGATAAAGGACTTCGGCATATTCATGAAAGGCCTTTATGACGATGATGAAATTTTTGTCAGCACGAAGGTCACGCTGCGGGATATGCTGTACCGCAATCCCATTCAGCTGAAAAAGATCAGCCATCAGCCATGGGCGGCGCCCGCAGCGCAGAAAATGATAGATCCCGACAGGGACTCCATCTATCTGGGGTTATATGATCGTATAGACGTGTACGATAGTACAGGACAGCTGACCATCGTAGATGAAGATCAGCTGGATAAAGACACGGTAACGCTGATCCACAATGGCCGCACACTGCTCCGGTCGCAGGAAATCAACGAACAGACGCAGTCACAGCGGATACGGCTGGATACCGGTATGAACCTGTTGGCTTTCTTTGCGGACAACTACGGCCGCCTGCCACCCAATACAGGCGACATGCGCGTGGAAATAGACGGTAAAAAATACAGCTTTGACTTCAGTGACCGCTCCAATGCCTATGCTACCTTCCTGGTGGCACAGCTGTACCGCAGACCGGCAGCAGGCAAACCGTCAGCAGACACGGCATCGCCGGCGATACCCCTGGTAGCACTGCCGCCGGCAAAGGACACCGCAGCGCTCACCCGCACCGCCATCAGCCGGAAGGACCAATGGGTGACCACCATCAAAGTGAAACAGCAGGAAATTACGCTGGAACTCTGGGACGCCCAGACGGAAGACGGAGACAGTATTTCCCTGCGGCTCAACGAACAATGGATCGTGAGCGGCTTTCCTGTGAAAAAACAGATACAGGAGTTGAAGATCACACTGCAACCGGGTGAAAACAGGCTGCAGTTCATGGCAGACAACCTGGGGCGCATACCACCCAATACCGCCGCGTTACGGCTGCTGTTCGACAAAATCAGCCGCCGGGTGGACCTGAGCACGGACATGAAACGGAACAATATGATCCGGATCATCTATGAAAAATGACGGGCTCACCAGCCTTTTTTGTTGGAGCCGCTTTCGATACAATACTGGCTGTTGCGGGAAAAAGATTCGTTGAACTTTTCGAGGTAAACCTCGTATCCGATAAAACCGATGCTTTCCGCTTCCACGTCCATCGTGGCCAGTGCCGGGTTGCTGTCTATACCATTGTAGTAGGCTTCGCCCATGCCCACGATAAAGCAGCGGCAGTAGAGAAAGCCATCGTCCGAGCCGTCGGTGTATTGCTGAACTTCGTGTCTGTCAATGTGATACAGTTTTTCCTCCATCAGGAGAATGAAGGCTGTCAGCGCGGGCTTATCCAGTGTTTCCAGCAGCTGGCGGAGGCATTCGCCGATAACGTCGGTTAGTTCGTAACTAAGGGATTCGAGGAGAAAGGGATCGTTGGTCCTTAAAGCAAGCCGGCGGGCTGCATTGAGTTCGGGGGATGATGACCAGGCAGTTTCTATCAGCTGCCAGAAGTTGGCTTCATTCATAACGAAAAGAGATAAATGGGTGAAAAAGAAATTTTCGGGCTAACAGGTCAAAGGTAGGAGGGGGCTGCGTACTGGATATGCGTAATAAAAAGGTACAGAAACCGCTGCTGTCACAGGTTTGCAGTAGATGCACCATTTAATCGCAGGGAGTTGTAAATTACAGGTACCTATCCATCATGAAATACTATTTCACATGACACCACGTTTTTCCGGAAAAGGTTTTTATCAGAACGTATATATATTCCTGTTAGTAACGGGGATCATACTGATGGTATTTGCGTATCTGCTTTACCGCCATACTTTTATCTCCCTGCTGATACCGGCAGGTGTTGTCCTGGTCGCAGGGATGCTCGCGTTTGTGGCGGTCCGTAAGCACTATAACCGGGTGTATGGTATCAGGGGATTCTTTTATGCGTTGTCCAACAGCCTGCTGGCTTATGGCGGGATGGTGGCGTTCCTCTTTTTGCTGATCAATTATTACGGCGCCAGTACGGTAGACGAAGGGCTGGTGGTACCAATAAAGCGCAAACACCTGGCGATAGACAGTACCGGGCGTATCACTAAACTGGAAAAGCCTTCCATCATTATTCACCACCAGGGGGTGGACAAGGAACTGGTGTTTGATTTTGCACGGTATCCACAGGTGATAGCAGCTGAGTATGTAGTGATAGACTATAGCAGGGGCTTTTTCGGATATGACATCCTGCATTCCTACGATGTGGTGCAAAAGTTACCGGAGCCGGAGCTTCCGGCGGAGCCATAAAAACGCCAGAGGATCATTTTACCGGGAGCGCACTAAAAACGGGATGTAAAAGGCCGTCTTAAAGCCAGCAGCTCATGGAGCAGCGCTTTTATAAAAGCATACGATTTGATGGAGTAACGGATCGTTCTGCTTTCTGCCTGATGGGCGATCACATTCCTTCGTTCCTCATTCTCGTATTCGAAGCGCAGCGGCTTTGTACGCACGGAAACAACTTCCTGCTGCATGTCTAAAGCCTCAATTTCATAATATTTCCAATGCGGTACAGCATCCACGATCACAAACTTCTCATCCACGATCTCCGGATGGGGAGCCATGTTATCGCTGTTCTGAAAGCAATTGTTGGCGTCGAGTTCCTGCACAAAAATCTTCATCCCCGAACCTTCCGTGAACATATTGATGATGCGGTTATTGGCGTCGTAGTTCAGGGTGGCAAGTCTTGTTAGCACACCTTCGGTCAGCTCCAGCTCCAGTTTGCAATAATCCGGCACGGGTGTGTTTTTCAGCAGTTCACTTTTATGAAGATCGTGGATGGCTTTAAACAGGACGCTGTCGGTGGGCTGCCGGGCTTTCAGCGTGATGGTCTTGTAGGCGCCGGAAGCCAGTACGTCAAAAGAGAGTGCTGTATGGTCCTCGTTGATCACCAGGTCGAAAACCGGGAGGGCATAGCTTTCCCCGTATGGGTTTTCCAGGTATTCAAACAGCGAGTTTTTTTGATTATAGTTCAGGATGATGCCGCTTTTCGACGTGGAGCCGATGTAAATTCTGAACAGGTCCATCGAATGCGGATGATGTGTAAGGTGGATAATCTTCGATTTGATCGTCTTCGGTTTTCCTTTCTCCAGGCCAAAGGCAAAAGCGGTATTGAGAATAAAGTCGGTCAGTTCATTCGTATATCCGTTGTAGATAAAGCCCCATAGGAATTCAGGCGCCTCGTCTTCCTGTTTGAAAGTAGACAGTGACTGGAATATCCATTTAATACTTTTTGCAATGCCTTTGCTGTCCGGGCTTTGCGACAGTTTTTTGATGTAGGTGTCCAAATCGGCGGAGCAGTCTTCGATATTGCGGGTGGTATAAAACCTGTCCGCAGGGGGTGTGTTCTCCAGGTCGGTATACATCCGGGTTATGAGCTCTTGTTTTTCGGTGATGATTTTTTCCGGAACAATGGTTGCCATTCAGGGTGGGTATAAGTTCAAAAGGGGTAAAAATAAAAAAAGATCACCAGTGAATGATGATCTTTTTTGTGTGGAGTGCGACTTCCCGGCTATCGGATAATTTAGTACTGGTAAGCCCCGGTTTTTATCGCAGGATAAGTTTAAGGTCTTTGGGTTTGAGATTCTGGCTCATCGGTGCGTTTGCCCTATAAGCGGTTTGAAGGGAGCGAAGCTCCAGCACGCGCATAAATTTAGAACCGGCGACCTTCACAAATTCAAAGAGAAAAACAGGATCATTCTTTTTTTCCTTAAGAAGACGAATCAGATCAGCGGACGACGTCAATGCATATTTGCCGGGATATTCCGAAAACATATCGTCAACAGTCTGTTTTACAGCAGAGCGACCTGCAGAGAAGATTTTAACATGGTAGAAGGAACTGTCGGTTACGTAAAGCGTACTTTTCCTTAACTGGGCCAGCAGTGTTTTATCTTCCAGGTGATCTGCCAGGTGTGTTTTTTTACCGAGTGTTTCCTCTTGTATAAACCGCGCGTAAGCCAGCATATAGGGAAGGCTGAAATTGCGGAGTACACATTGGGTATATAACCGCTCTTTCAGTGGTACGCCCCTGGAGGGGTTCCACTCATGATTCATATCTATCCAGCCAATGGTCTGGGTTTTTACCCGATTCTTGTTGTTGCCGGGTACTTTGAAGGGAACGTCAAGACCCATGTACACGTATTCCGAATAACCGCCTCTGCTTTCCAGCTTTTCCCAGAGGTGCAGGACAAAATAGGTGTATTGTTCTGACGCTTCCGGATACTGTGCGGCTTCTTTCCAGGTAATTACTTTAACAGGAGAGATGGTCCACGCTTGTGGCAGCAGTTGTTTATAATCTTCCAGGTAGGGTAATTCCTTTTCAGGCACAATAAATATCATCGTTCTGGCTTTCACAATGGCAGGAAGATCTTTTTTCTCGAAGAGCGGTTTTCTCTGCGGTGGATGGCAACTAAATAAAGTGAAGAAGCAACACAACGAAACGAATAGCCGAAGCAACCGGTAGGGTAGCGTAGAAAACATATTGGTATAGGTATACAAAAGGGTTAAAAATAAAAAAAGATCATCAGTGAATGATGATCTTTTTTGGGTGGTGTGGGGCGGGATCGAACCGCCGACACAAGGATTTTCAGTCCTTTGCTCTACCGACTGAGCTACCGCACCATGTCTTTTTTTGTGTGTCCCTCTCGTGAAGGGATTGCAAAAGTAAGACAAAAATTATAATTGCAAAATTTTTCTTCAGGATTTTTTAAAAAACTTTTTCCTGAACGATGCCGCTCCACAGTTGAGCGCGCCAGAACAGCGACCTGGCGGCATATTCAGCGGCTTCTTCCCATTTCAGCGGATCGTTGCCACAGAGTTCCTGTACCATCTGCATGGCCAGCTGGCTGTGATGATCACCGTCTACCTCAATGTGTCTTTCGAGGTAGTAGATGAAAGTATCCAGTTTGCCGGGGAACTTACGGTCGAGGTCTTTTACCAGTTCGTGGAACATGTCTGGGATGAGATCTTCACGGCCGAAGGTGAAGACCGCCGCCATTACATGCGCTTTGCCGGTGGCGATCACCTCAAAGGTAAAACCGAGAAAGCCTTTTACAGCCTCAGGAAGCGACGATGCAGCCAAAAAGGTATGTACAGGCGTGCCGGCATTGATGGCGGCAATAAGGGCCTTTATATGCCCGGTATTGGCGCCGGCCTGTTCCATTGCTCTTTCGTATAATTCGAAGTGACTGCAACGCTGGCCGTTCATGTCTATATCACTTTCTTCGCCGGTGACGATTTCGTTGATGAGATAGCGGGTAGCGGCGTTGCCTACAGGCACCCAGGGCACCTGCACGCAGGTGAGCTGTTGCTGCAGGCCTTTCAGCAGCGACATGAAATCCCACACGGCATACACATGGTATTCCATGAAAAGACGGATATCGTCAAGGGTTTCGAGGGAAGCGTATAAAGGATGGGAAATAACTTTTCCCCTGTTGGCGGAAATGGTTTCCTGTATTTTCTCGATGTTCATTCTATGACTTTTGGTTCACTGGTTTCACATGACTGATCACTTCACTAGTTGCCGTATTCTACCAGGAACTTAATGCGGACCAGCTTAAGTTGTTCGAGCGTGTAATCGTTTTCGATCAGCTCTTCCCGGGCCAGTGCCAGGCTGGAGGTTTCACAGCCTTTGAAGTATTCCATGATTTCATCCTGGGCGTAATCGTCCAGTTCTTCGTCGATGCAATAATCCAGGTTGAGTTTAGTGCCGCTGGCCACGATGGTTTCCATTTCATCCAGCAGCTGGGAGATGGTGAGCTCCTTGCTTTTGGCGATGGTTTCCAGCGGAATTTTTTTGTCGATGTTCTGAATGATGAACACCTTCATACCGCTTTTGTTGACAACGCTCTTCATCACAAAGTCGTCCGGCTTGGTGATGTTGTTTTCTTCCACGTACCTGGCGATAACGTCGATGAATTGTTTGCCGTAGCGGACAGCCTTTCCTTTGCTGACACCCTGGATTTTTTCCAGTTCCTGTACCGTCGTGGGGTATTGGGTGGCCATGTCTTCGAGGGATGTTTCCAGGAAGATCACGAAAGGAGGCAGGTTTTTCTCTTTGGAAACTTTTTTACGCAGCTCTTTCAGCATTTCAAACAGCACCGGATCGGCAGAAGCATTAGCCTCAGCGTTGGCTTCCTCTTCGTCTTCGATGCCGTCTTCGTCGAACTGGTGGTTGAGCGCCACCATGATAGAGTAGGGCTTTTTGAGGAATTTTTTGCCTTTGTCCGTTACCTTCAGCAGGCCGTATTCTTCGATGTCTTTTTCGATCAGGCCTTCCAGCATCATCTGCCGGATGAGGGAGTTCCAGAAATGGGCATCGAATTCTTTGCCTTCGCCGAAGATGTCCAGCTGGTCGTGGCGGTAAGTGGAGATCTGCGGGCTGGTTTTGCCGGTGATCACGTTCACCACATATTCGCTGCCGAAGCGCTCTTCCAGGGCCTTGATAGCTTTGAGCACGATCACCACCCTGTTTTTCACTTCTATTTTTTCTTTCGGGTTGCGGCAGTTGTCGCACTGTCCGCAATCTTCCGTTTCGTATTTTTCTCCGAAGTAGTGCAGGATAACTTTACGGCGGCATACGGCGCTCTCGGCGTAGGCCACGGTTTCGTTGATCAGCTGTGCGCCCATTTCCCTTTCGCTGAGGGGCTTGTCGCGCATCAGGTGTTCCAGTTTCTGTACGTCTTTATGGGAATAGTAGCAGATACAGTTGCCTTCCAGGCCGTCACGGCCGGCGCGGCCGGTTTCCTGGTAGTAGTTTTCCAGGCTTTTGGGAATGTTGTAGTGGATCACAAACCGTACATCCGGTTTATCGATACCCATCCCGAAGGCGATGGTGGCCACGATCACTTCCACGTCTTCATGCAGGAACATATCCTGCCGTTGGGCGCGGGTAGTGGGGTCCAGGCCGGCATGATAAGCTACGGCCTTGATATTGTTGGCAGACAGCATATCGGCCAGCTCCTCGGTGGTTTTCCGGTTGAGCGTGTAGATAATGCCGCTTTTGCCTTTGTGCTGATGGATATATTTAACGATATCCTTGATGGTCTGGTCTTTCTTGCGTTTGGGCCTGATTTCGTAGTACAGGTTGGAACGGTTGAAAGAAGAGATATAGATATTGGGATTGTTTAATCCCAGGTTCTTTACGATGTCGCTCTGTACTTTAGGCGTAGCCGTGGCGGTCAGCGCAATGATCGGCAGCTTATCGCTGATCTGGTCGATCATTTCCTTGAGCCGGCGGTATTCCGGCCGGAAGTCGTGCCCCCATTCGGAGATACAGTGTGCTTCGTCCACCGCGATGAACGATATTTCCAGTTCCCGGAAAAAATCCAGGTTTTCCTGTTTCGTCAGTGTTTCCGGCGCCACATACAACAGTTTCGTTTTGCCGGTTTGCAGGTCGGTACGTACTTTTTTGATCTGCGCCTTGGAGAGGGTGGAGTTCAGAAAATGCGCCACGTTGTCTTTACTGCTATAACCCCGTACCAGGTCTACCTGGTTTTTCATCAGTGCTATCAGGGGAGACACAATCAGCGCACAACCCGGACTCATCAGTGCCGGTAACTGATAGCACAGGGATTTGCCTCCGCCGGTTGGCATGATAACGAAGGTATCTTTTCCCGATAGGATGCTTTTTATAATGATTTCCTGATTTCCTTTAAAGGAATCGAACCCGAAATGTTCGCGTAATGCATCCATCAAACTTACCTTTACAACAGCCATTGCATTCAAAATTTAAAAAGAATGGTAAACTCAAACTCTAAAGAATCAACAAATGATGAAATAGTTCTATATGTTTTTTAGGGGACACGAAGTTACTTAAAAAAGCGCGTAGTATCAATATAAATTACATGATCGCACTGCTGCTGACTAAAAAATGATAAATTTGTAATTCGTCATGAAAAGGAATGGAACCATTAACATCGGAACAGTAGCCAAACGCACAATTGCATTGGAAGCAGCGGCTATTAATGATTTGCAACAGTTTATAGATGCAGATTTTGAGAAAGTGGTAGAACTGGTCGCCCAATGCAAAGGGAGGCTGGTGGTGACTGGCATCGGAAAAAGCGCGATCATCGCACAGAAAATTGTAGCCACCTTAAACTCGACAGGCACCCCGGCGCTGTTTATGCACGCTGCAGACGCCATCCATGGGGACCTGGGCATGATAACGCCGGAAGATATCGTGATGTGTATCTCCAAAAGCGGTACATCTGCCGAAATTAAGGTGCTGGTTCCGCTGGTGAAGAATTTTGGCAACACTTTAGTGGCCATGGTGGGGAATATGAGCTCATTCCTGGCGCAGGAAGCAGACTATGTGCTGAATACCACGGTAAGCGTTGAAGCCTGCCCCAATAACCTCGCACCCACTACCAGCACGACTGCCCAACTGGCCATGGGCGACGCCCTGGCGGTATGCCTGATCGAATGGCACGGATTTACGGCATCTGACTTTGCCAAGTTCCACCCCGGTGGCGCCTTAGGCAAAAAATTATATCTCAAAGTAGCAGACCTCTGCAAATTACACCAGGCCCCTAGTGTATTGTTAACCAGCACATTAAGGGAAGTAATTGTGGAAATATCCTCCAAAATGCTGGGGGTGACCGCTGTACTGGACGAAAACGGCGCGCTACAGGGCATCATCACGGATGGTGACCTGCGTCGTATGCTGGAAAAGAATGTCGCTACCGCCGGCGTGACCGCCAAAGACATCATGTCGGTCCACCCGAAAAATATCCAGCAAAACGAACTGGCGATCAACGCATTGGAGATGATGCGCCAGCACGACATCACACAACTGCTGGCGATGGACGGAGAACGCTACTGCGGAGTGATCCACTTACATGATTTAATCAGAGAAGGAATTATATAATGACACAACTGAACAGCCATTTTTATGTGGCCATCATGGCCGGAGGTATTGGCAGCCGCTTTTGGCCTCATAGCCGGACAGACAATCCCAAACAGTTCCTGGACATCCTGAACACAGGGAAAACATTGCTCCAATGGACATACGAGCGGTTCGCCACCTTTATTCCAAAGGAGAATATTTTCGTGGTCACGCATCAGCAATACACCAGTAAAGTGGCGGAACAACTGCCGGATGTAAGCGAAGCGAATATTGTCAGCGAACCTTCCCGTAAAAATACGGCCCCCTGTGTCGCCTATATTTCCCATAAAATACACAAACAAGACCCGCTGGCCAATATTATCTGCGCCCCGGCGGACCACCTGATCATGGACGGACCGGCGTTTACCTCCGCCTGCCTCAATGCACTCCTGTTTGTGCAGAAACACAGCGCCCTGGTAACCCTCGGTATCAAACCCACCCGCCCCGACACCGGCTACGGTTATATCCAGTACGAACCGCAACAGGTATCTGACAACGTTTATAAAGTCAAAACATTCACTGAAAAGCCGAACCTCGAGCTGGCTAAAACATTCCTGCAAAGCGGCGACTTCCTCTGGAACGCCGGCATCTTCGTCTGGAACGTGAAAACCATCGTCGCCGCCTTCCGTGATTACCTGCCTGAAATAAACGAACTGTTTGAACAAAGCGTCGCCGCACTGAACACGCCGGAAGAAAAAGAGTCTATCGAAAGAGTATATCCCCAGTGCACCAATATCTCCATCGATTACGGTATCATGGAAAAAGCGGACAACGTGTACGTCATCCCTTCCAACTTCGGCTGGAGCGACCTGGGGACCTGGGCTTCCGCATACGAAAACCTGGAAAAAGATTATCTCGGCAACGCAGTACAAGGTAAAAACGTAGTAGTGATCGACGCTACCAAATGCATGGTGAAAGTGCCAAACGAAAAACTGGTGCTGCTGCAGGGCCTCGATGAGTTTATCGTGATCGACACCCAGGATGTCCTTATGATCTGCAAGAAAGACAACGAACAACAGATCAAGGAATACGTGGCGGAAATCAAGCGTAACAAAGGCGAGAAATATTTGTAATCAATATCATCACGAATTACGGATTACGAATTACAATTACAGGGGTAAACTCCGTAATTTGTAAAGCGTAATCCGTAATTTTTTATGTCCAAATTACCTCACACAGGAACCACCATTTTTTCCGTAATGTCTGCCCTGGCAGCGGAACATAAAGCGATCAACCTCTCACAGGGCTTCCCAGACTACGATTGCAGCGATGAACTAAAGGAAATGGTCAACCAGGCCATGCAGCAGGGACATAACCAATATGCGCCCATGCCGGGCCTGATGCAGCTCCGCACCGCCATCGCCGCCAAAATCAGGGGACTTTACCAGCAGTCCGTCAACCCGGATACGGACATCACCATCACCCCCGGCGGCACCTACGCCATCTATACGGCGATCGCCACGTATATTCATCCGGGGGATGAAGTGATCATCTTTGAACCGGCATACGACAGCTACATCCCCAATGTGCTGGTCAACGGCGGCAAGCCGGTACTGATACCGCTTTCTTTCCCCGACTACCGGATCGACTGGCAGGAAGTGCGCCGGAAAATAACACCACGCACCCGCATGATCATGGTCAACACCCCCCATAACCCTACCGGCAGCATCCTCCGCGAAGATGATATGGCCGAACTGGAAAAGTTGGTGGCGGAACATAACCTGCTGGTATTATCTGACGAAGTGTACGAGCACCTGGTATTCGACGGCGCCCGTCATCTCAGCGTACTACGTTATCCGGCGATTTACAAAAACAGTTTTGTCGTATTTTCTTTCGGAAAAGTATTTCATAACACCGGCTGGAAAATGGGCTACTGTGTGGCGCCCGAACACCTGATGAAAGAATACCGTAAAGTACACCAGTACCTTTGTTTTTCAGTGAACACGCCGATGCAGTACGGCCTGGCGGAGTTTCTGGAAACACCGGCCCACTACCTGGAACTGCCGGCATTTTATCAGCAGAAGCGGGATTATTTCCTGGAGTTGATGAACGGATCGCGGTTTACGCCGCTGGCCAGTGAGGGGAGTTACTTTCAGCTGATGCGGTACGACGGGATCTCCGGAGAAGGGGACAAAGAATTTGCCATCCGGCTGACGAAAGAATTTGGGGTGGCGGCTATTCCTGTTTCCGCGTTCTATCATGATGGAAAAGATGATCATGTAGTCCGTTTCTGTTTTGCCAAAAAAGAAACCACGCTGGAACAGGCGGCAGCACGTCTGAAAAAAATATAATGGAGCTTCGATAACCGCCAGACAGGTACCCCTATAAAAACCGGCCTGGCTTGGTTATCTCCGCCCCATTAATATCACAAGCAAACATACGTCTCCTCCTGAGGAGACTTTTTATTAAACGGCCATGGCTGGAGCCGCTTTTTTGTCGTTATTCAGGATCAGCGTATGTTCCATAAAGTCGACAATACCGGTTTCCACATTGTACATGGCGCCGATGATGCCCACATCGCCTTTCAGGATCATGTCGCGCAGGATATGGCTTTGTTCCATGATCGCCTGCACGGAGCGCTCGATGTGAATATTGGTCACCGCGTGTACAAACTCCGGATTTTTAGAGGTCCGGTTTTCGGTAACGGTTTTTTCTGCAAATACTGACGGCGTGATTTTATTGAGCAGACCGGTGAGGTTACCCATTTCCACTGCGTCGCAGGCGCCGCAGATAGCGCCGCATTTAGTATGCCCCAGCACCACGATGAACTTGGAGCCGGCAGCTTTACAGGCGTACTCCAGGCTTCCGAGCACGTTGTCGGAGATAACGGCGCCCGCCAGGCGGATGCTGAAAATGTCGCCCAGCCCCTGATCGAAGATCAGTTCCGCTGAAGTACGGGAGTCCATACAGCTCACGATAGCGGCCATCGGCCACTGACCGTCACGGGTATCGTTAACCATCTGCAACAGGTTACGGTTGATGCGGAGGTTATCCACAAAACGGAGATTGCCTGATTTCAATAATTCCAAAGCTTGTCCTGGTGTAATTTCACTCTGTGATACTTTATTCAATGTTTTCATGATTGTTCGTTTTGTTGTTGGGTGAATGAACGAGGAAGAGAGCATGGTTTCCGGTTTCTCTTGCCTCTTATTTACGCTATAAGCCATGCTAGTTCAACTGTAATTCTTTCAGTAACTCCTTGTGATTACCAGCTGCAATAGTGTGTACATGTCCGTTGGCTTTACGGGCATGCTCTTCTACCAGGCTCCCGGGGGTGTTAGGAATTTTGTATACGTCCTTAAACCCGGTGAGGATGACAGTAATATTTTTCTGTGGCGCCTTGATGTCTTTAAATTCCCGGATGGTCTGCAGTACGTCGAAGTCGATATACGCTGTTTTCTGGGCGTCTATTACCACGGTGGTGTCTGCGGGCAGATGGTCCAGTGTGAGCAGGATGCTGGCTTTGTTGAGGAAAGATACTTCCTGCGCCAGTTCCAGGCGGATGCTGTCGCCGGTCTGGTATTTCTCTTTACGGAAGTAATAGGAGCTTTTCATATTACCCCGGAGGATGGCCAGTACGCTCACGGCCATACCGATACCAATACCGATCAGCAGGTCGGTGAACACGATGGCAACAACGGTGGCCACAAACGGGACCCACTGGTATTTGCCGTTCTTGAACATCTCTTTGAAGACCTTCAGTTTACACAGTTTATAGCCGGTCACCAGCAGCACTGCCGCCAGGGTGGCCAGCGGGATCATGTTGAGCAGCATGGGAATCAGGGCTGCGCAGATCAGCAGCAGGGAGCCGTGTATCATGGTCGACATTTTCGTACGGCCGCCGGCGTTAATGTTGGCGCTGGAACGTACGATCACGGAGGTAATGGGCAGACCGCCGATAAGACCGCTCACGATGTTGCCGATGCCCTGTGCCTTCAGCTCCCGGTTAGGAGAGGTGTGGCGTTTCAGGGGGTCCAGCTTATCGGTCGCTTCTACGTTGAGCAGTGTTTCCACAGAAGCCACAATCGCAATGGTAAGACCGGTGATCCATACCTCTTTGCTGGTGATGGCGCTGAAGCGCGGGAAGGTGAACTGTCCGAGGAAGTCGTCGAATGACTGCGGCACGGGCAGGTTTACCAGGTGGTTGGCACCCAGGGCCAGCACTTCGCTGCCGGCAAAGGCGCGGTTCAGCAGAATACCGGCTATTACGGCAACGAGGGGTGCTGGTACCACGCTTACTTTTGGGATCTTGCTCCAGTACAGAATAATAAGAATGGATATGAGGGTGATAATAGTTGCACCGATGCTGATGTGATTAAGGGTAGACAACAGCGCGCTGAAAGTATTTTCCCCGTCGGCCTGGAAGAAAGCGATGCTGCCTTCACTTTCGGCGTCATACCCGAAGGCATGTGGAAGTTGTTTCAGGATGATAATGATACCAATCGCTGCGAGCATACCGGTGATCACGTTAGAGGGGAAATAGTTGGCCACTGTTCCCGCTTTGATGAGGCCGAGGATCAGTTGCAGACCGCCGCCGATCACTACCGCCAGCAGGAAGATGTCGAATGCGCCCAGTTTGGTGATGGCCGTCAGCACAATGGCAGTAAGGCCTGCCGCCGGGCCGCTCACGCTCAACTGGGAGCCGCTGAAAAATCCAATTACCAATCCGCCGATAATACCGGCAATCATACCGGAGAAGAGCGGAGCGCCGGAGGCCAGGGCAATGCCCAGACACAACGGCACAGCAATGAGGAAAACAACGAGACCTGCAGAAAAGTCCCCCTTAATATTGGAGAATAACGATGTTTGCTTGTTCATAAAAAATGCTTTTTCCGTTCAAGGATCGCAATACCGGACAGCAGCCTGCGCCACCACCGCGGAAATAATTACAGATGACACTCCCTTTGGGGTTCCACCGCGGGTATCACGTTATTGGATACACGACACACGATGTCCCTGGAAGGCCTGAGAAATAAATGCTTGTAGTAAATAAATAGAAATATCAAGCTGACTGTGTTCACAGTAGCTAAAGGTGTTTACGCCATCAATGCGTTAGGAGGGGGGGCGTGGATTTCCTGGGCCGGGTTGCTGGGTATATCCTCCATTAAAAGAGGGTGCAAAACGCCGATCAATAATATTGGGTTGAACTGCAGTGCGTCAAATTGCTTACAGAACTTTAATTCCTTGGCAATTTTTACATGGTCTCCTGCTGCGTCAACAGGATGCTCTTCTACAATCTGATTATTAAACAGCAGCTTTCCTACCTCCTTGATCGGGAGGAATTGGGAGATCATAAGACCCAAAAGGAATATGCCGATAATTTTCTTCATGCGTATTAACTGCTGATACAAAAGTAAATGAGCGAAACCATATATACTAAGTTACGGTAATTAAAAAAATGTTAAAGGAATTTAGTGATGACTGGCAGCGGAAAAAAGGCCCTAAAACCTGATTTTCCACTTATCCTTTATAATTACCGCTTGTCACATTGTTTTGTTCTCCGTTTTTTCTCTTTTTTTCGGGAGATGCCCTACTGTACTGAGTTTGGTGCGTTTTCCCGGTAATGTTCAAAACAAGTTATTTTGCTTTCTATGGTATTGTGTATTGCATAGTAGTAAATAATTCCTATTTTTGTATCGTAAAGTTGAAGGAAGGTGTACAAGCCATCAACTGAAACCAATCAAAAACCACCATTTATACTAATTAAAGCTCACTTGCCATGAACATTGATAACACACAGTCACAGATGCGGAAGGGGGTGCTGGAATTTTGCATTCTGTCCGTGATCAAGCAAGGAGAAGCTTACCCGTCAGACATCATAGAAAAGATGAAAGAGGCAAAGCTGGACATCCTGGAGGGTACCTTATATCCCTTACTGACACGGCTGAAAAACGCAGAGCTGCTCACCTACAGATGGGTGGAAAGCAGCTCAGGCCCCCCGCGGAAATACTTTTCCATGACCGATAAAGGGGAAACCTTTTACCGCGAACTGGAAAGTACCTGGAACGAACTGGCCAACGCGGTCCATCAGTTAACACAACAAAACAGCGCACCGCTGTAGCTTATATACCTAAACCTAAAATCTAAAAGAACCAACAAATGAAAAAGATTATCAACATAAACCTGTCGAGTCGGCTGATTCCCATCGAGGATAGCGCCTACGAGCTGTTGCGCCAGTACCTGGACAGCCTCAAGAGCTACTTCTCCAAAGAAGAGGGGGGCGACGAAATTGTGGCCGACATTGAAAGCCGCATTGCGGAGCTGTTCCAGGATAAGCTGAAAAAAGGCGCTCACTGCATTACCGACGAAGACGTGGCTGCGGTAAAAGTATCCATGGGCACACCGGAGCAGTTTGACGACACCCCGGCCGGCAGCGGTGCGCAATCCCAGGCATCCAACGATGAAGCTTTTTATATGCCACGCCCCCGCAAACGGTTTTACCGTGACCCCGACAACAAGGTGCTGAGCGGCGTGTGCGGCGGCCTGGGCGCTTACTTCAACGTAGACCCCGTGATCTTCCGTGTCATCTTCGTACTGCTGGCCATCGGCGGCTTCGGTACCGGTGTACTGGTATACTTCATCCTGTGGGTAGCCACCCCGTCTGCCGATACTGCGGCAGAGAAACTGGAAATGCGCGGTGAAAAGGTGGACCTGAATAATATTAAAACCACTATTCAGGAAGAGCTGAACAATATGAAGGACCAGATGAAAAATGTTGGAAAAAACGTAGGTAAAGATTTCCAAAATTTTTCGCAGGGCCGCGGAAAGCAGGTGGGTAATGATCTGGAACGCTTTTTTATAAACCTCGTCAATGGGTTGGGAAAAGTACTGGTGTTCGTCACCAAAGGATTCTTTTACTTCCTGGCAGTAGTGATACTGATCTGCCTGATCGCAACCGGGATAGCGATCGCCATTTCTTCTGCGGCCCTCTTCCCCCTGAAGAATTTCCTGCTCACCGCCCACTCCGTGCAGAGCATCCTGTTCTGGCCTGCGCTGGTACTCCTGATCGGTATCCCCGTGGTGGCGCTGGTGATCTTCCTCGTCCGTAAACTGACCGGCATGAAACAGGGCAATCGCTACGCCGGCTACTCCCTGAGTTTCCTCTGGCTGCTGGGCCTCGTGTTTGCCGGTATCGTGGGCGCCTCCCTGGCGAAAGACTTCAGAAGGCGCAGTAACCTGCCCGCAGAAAAGCTGGCTATTCAACAGCCTTCCCATAACAAGCTGATACTGCGCGTAGCGCCAAATATCTTTACCAACGACGACTTCACCTGGTTCGATGACAACCTGATCGTAGCAGATGACACTACCATGATCAATATCGTGAAACTGAGAGTGGAAAAAAGTGCCAACGACAGCTTCGGCGTGGAACTGTTCCGCTACTCACAGGGCCGCACCTTGTCACAGGCCAACAAGCTGGCCAGCGATATCCGCTTCAGCTTCAAACAGGAAGACTCCGTGCTGTATCTCCCGCAAGGGTTTTCCCTGCCGCCTCATTCCACCTTCCGTGGCCAGCGCCTGGTAATGGTGGTGAAAGTGCCCGTAGGCAAAAACCTCGAAGTGGATGACGATATCTACCGCCACTTCTCCTTCGACAAGTACGGCCGCCGCTACAACGATGATGACTGGTATATCGATGTGGATAACGACAACGATCGAAACCACACCCGTCTGAAAATGACGCCCGATGGTGTTACTGAAGAATCCAATACGGCGAAAGCGGAAAGGGATTCCACGGAAGCCACCTACCACTACAAGGGTAACGATACTACACACAGATAGTTATATATTTTCCGCCATTTTAATGGAAGCGGGGCAGGCCTTTCTGGTCTGCCCCGCTTCTTTTTTCCCGATCCGATCATTACCCGGGAAGATTAATGATTAACTTTGTGTATTCGGCACATAACATTAAAAAAGAGGATAAGATAAGGAATGCAGGCACCAATAAACATCGCGCTGGTAGGAAATCCTAATAGTGGAAAAAGCTCCCTTTTTAACGCACTCACCGGGTTAAATCAGAAAGTCAGCAACTTTCCCGGGGTGACGGTAGATAAGAAAACCGGAACGGCCAACATTGTTTCGGGACTTTCGGCCAACATTATCGACCTTCCGGGGACCTACAGCCTGTACCCTAAAAGTGCGGATGAATACGTGACTTACGATGTGCTGATCAACCCGGCAAATGAAGACACCCCCGACATGGTGATCATTGTAGCCGACGCCTCCAACCTGAAACGTAACCTCCTCTTCTGTTCCCAGATCATCGACCTCAAGTTCCCGGTGATCATCGCCCTCACCATGATGGACATCGCCCGCAAAAAAGGGGTGGAAATAGACATCGACGGGCTGGAAAGAGAGCTGGGCGTGCCGGTGGTAGCCATCAACCCCCGTAAAAACAAAGGGGTGGCTGAACTGAAAAAGATCATCGAGCTTACCGCCCGCGGCAACTATAATGCCGCTCCCCGCGATTTTATCTCCAATGCCGCGTTAGCCGAAAACGTGATAGCGGATGTGAAAAGAGTAGTGCCCTCCTGCAGCGATTATGGCGCCCTGCACATCGCCGTTAACACAGAGGAGCTGACTTTCCTCAATGCCGGCCAGAAACAGGCCATACGGCAATCGCTTCAAAATAATCAGTTCAATAAAACAAAAGTACAGGCGGAAGAGATCATGCAACGGTACAACCGTATCAAGCATATCATGAAAGGTTCCGTTGTGGAAGCGGACCCGCTGCAGAAACAACTGCGCTCCGAAAAAATCGACGACCTGCTGCTGCACCGCTTCTGGGGATATGTGATCCTGCTGGTAGTGATGTTCCTGCTGTTCCAGAGTATCTTCTGGCTGGCATCCTACCCGATGGACGCCATAGAGGCCGGTTTCGGCGAGTTGAGCGGCTGGCTGACCAAAGTATTGCCCGACAATAAGATCACCGACGTCTTCGTCAACGGTATCCTGGCCGGTATCAGCGGTTTTGCGGTATTCGTACCGCAGATCATGATCCTGTTCGGCCTGATTACCGTACTGGAAGACACCGGTTATATGGCGCGTATCAGCTTCCTTACTGACCGCCTCATGCGGCAGGTGGGCCTCAACGGAAAATCCGTGATGCCACTGATCAGCGGCGTAGCCTGTGCAGTGCCTGCCATCATGGCCACCCGCACCATCGAAAACAAAAAAGAACGGCTTATCACCATACTGGTCACACCGCTTATGAGTTGCTCCGCGCGGTTGCCCATCTATACCATGATGATCGCGCTGGTGATTCCCGACAAAAGAATATTCGGCTTCCTGGGCCTGCAGGGCCTTGTGATGATGGGCCTTTACCTGCTCGGTTTCTTTATGGCCATCCTGATTGCCGCCGTGATGAAGTTGTTTGTGAAGATCCAGGAGAAAAGCTATTTCATTATGGAACTGCCGGTGTACCGCGCTCCCCGCTGGAAGAACGTAGGTACTACCATGGTGGAAAAAGCGAAAATTTTTATCACCGACGCCGGTAAAGTAATCGTGGTCATCTCCGTGATCCTCTGGTTCCTGGCCTCCTACGGACCATCCTCCAGGATGGAGCCACTGCATGCCAAATACGAAAAAATGATCGCTGCGGTGCCGGAAGGCTCTCCCGAAGCAGAAGAGCTGGACCGCGAATTCCGCTCCGAAAAACTGTCGCATTCCTATGCCGGCATCCTCGGCCATGCCATTGAACCGGCTATCCGCCCGCTGGGTTTTGACTGGAAAATAGGCATCGCGCTGATTACATCTTTCGCCGCCCGTGAAGTATTCGTGGGTACCATGGCCACCCTCTACAGCGTGGGTGAGAACCCCGACGATAACAACGCCACCCTCCGCGAAAAAATGGCGTCCGCCAAATGGCCGGACGGCAGACCGGTATATACCCTCGCCGCAGGACTTTCCCTGATGCTGTTTTATGCATTTGCTATGCAGTGCATGAGCACCATGGCCATCGTAAAAAGGGAAACCAAATCATGGAAAATACCCTTTATACAGCTGGGGTACATGACCGCCCTGGCCTACGTCTGCAGTCTGATCATCTTTAACATCTTCAGATAATATCTTGTACATTGCAGTAATGCTCACGAAATTGCATTACTATGAAAGTGCTTTGTTACACCTTATGCCTGCTTTTTGCAGGGCCGCTGATGGCGCAGTCTGTTGATTCCGCTCAGCTAATGAAAGATGTGCGGACCCTTTCCGCCGATAAGTTTGAAGGCCGTAAAACCGGCAGCCGCGGCAGCCGCCTGGCCCAGTTTTATATCATCGACCGTTTTAAACAGATCGGTATCACCCCTTATCACGATACGTACGAGTACCCGTTTTATTTCCAGGAAGGAGATAAAAAAATCATGGGGACTAACCTCTACGGCTATATTCCGGGTAAAAGCAACGAGGTGATCGTCATCTCCGCGCACTACGACCACCTGGGCACCGGCCGGCCCAACGCCACAAAAGACAGTATCTACAATGGTGCAGACGACAACGCGTCCGGCGTAGGCACCCTGCTGGCGCTGGCCGCCTACTTTAAAAAGAATCCACCCAAATACACCCTGCTGTTCGTTGCCTTCGACGGGGAAGAAGAGGGGCTGCAGGGCTCCCGGGCCTTTGTACAGCAACCGCCGGTGCCGCTGGGTTCCATCCGGCTCAACATCAATATGGACATGGTGTCGCGCAATGATAAGGGAGAACTGTACGTGGCTGGCACCACGCCTTATCCGCAGCTGAAAAAATATACCGACGCTGCCGCTGCCAGAAGCAGCATAAAACTGCTGGCTGGCCACGATGTTTCCGGTACCGGTTCTGACAACTGGACCAACCAGAGCGATCAGGGACCGTTTCACGCAAAGAAGATTCCTTTCCTGTATTTTGGTGTAGAAGACCATCCCGACTACCACCAGCTGGGAGATGAATATGACCACATCCACCATCGCTTTTATTACCAGGCGGTGAAAACCATCCTGGAAGTGGCGAAGGAGATAGATAACAACATGAATTAATACTTGTACCTTATAAAGCAAGAAGGCCTGAGAGGAATCTCAGGCCTTCTTGCTTTATATCAATAGCGGTTTAATTTCTCAAGGTCTGTATCATGCCCTGGAAGCGATTGCTCTGCCGCAGTGTTCCGAGCCTGCCGGTGCTAAGCTCTGTGGTGGCCATTCTGCCCAGCGCCGATGCCGGTATACCCATGTCCGTCAGCGCAGAACGCAGCAGCGGATCGCTGAGGCTGCCCCAGTTGTGGGTATAGTCATCTGTTACAGTAAGCGTAGGGGCGATACCGTTAAAATAATCCCCTTCCCCTGCGGAGTTGAATGTCTGGAAAGAAACGGCATACATATCATACTGGCCAAAGGGAATGTTAATGAAACCTACCGGTTTACCATAAGTGGTGCTGCCGATCAGGTGCGGTTTCATGGAGGGTTTCAGCACATTGTACAGCAGTTCGCTGGCAGATACGGTGCCATGGGTAACGAGGAAGCTCAGGTTGGTCAGTGCAAGGCTACCTTCTTTCCGGAATTTGGCAGTTTTATAGATGGTGGCTTCGTTTCTGAAAATCTCCGTCCAATACATATTGGGATTGTAAGGGAGGGCTTTCATGTTCCGGAATATGTAGCTGTAGTTGTTGTTATTGACGTTGCTGTTGAACTGCTGCGTATACATCACGGCATTATTGGCGCTGGCCGGTGCGAGGTTATTGGCCAGGTATTCCGCTGTTTCGAGGAGGCCGCCGCCGTTGTAGCGGAGGTCCATGATCAGTCGGGTAACGCCGCCCTGCGACCACACGTTGAACAGCGAGTCGAACGTTGGTTTCACATCGGCGAGGGCAACGAAGCTGTTGAACACCACGTAGCCCACTTTGGTACCGTTGAAATTGTACGTGTTGGCGTAGAGGACAGGATTAAGTTTATAGATGGCGGGTGACAGCGTGATGGTCTGAGAATTATTATCCGGTTTGCGGAATATCCAGGTGGCGCTTTTGCTGGCAAAGGCGGCGTTGAGCAGGTTGTCTGTCGCCTGCCCTACCTGGAAGCTGGTGGTGCCGTTGACGCTGGTGAGCTGCCATCCGCGTTTGATGCCGGCTTTATCAGCCGGGGAGCCGGCGTAAACGTACACCACATAGAGTGTGTTGTCTGTCTGATAGCCTACTTCAAAGCCCATATCGCCCACAATGCCGTCCTGGATGGCGCGGGAAGTGCTGCCGTCGTCCAGGAAGCTGTATTTATCGAGCGGCTGGCCGCTTGTATTGTTTTTTTTGATGCCGATGAGTGAGCGGAACATGCTCACCGGGGAGGAATAGCTCTCCGGTTTAAAGGTGGCGGAATCGGGGATAACATCTGTCCACAGGTAAATATCTTTAAATACGGAGAAGATACTATCGTTGATATTGCCCTGTTGCCGTTGCGGGCCTGCCGTGTCCTTTTTTTTACAGGCAGAAAACAGGACGGAGAACAGGAGGCCGGCGATCAGCCAGTTGCGTCGGTTTGGTTGCATAGCAGCAAATTTAGGATAACCCGAATGATTAAACGAACAATAGCATAACACTATTGTGGACCAAAGTTACCAAAGAGATCATATCCAAGTTCTTCCGGCATCACCCCTTTGTTTTTAAGGCCCAGGTTGACTTTATCCCGCCATCGGATCTGCGCAGCCATATTGGTACCGTGATGGGTGTCGCGGTCGAAGGCGTACTGCATGCGGTTCATTTCCTGGAAAGACTGGAGGTACTGATATTGTATAACACTGTCATAATCGTCGCGGTTCAATGCTGTTTGCCGCAGCTTTTGCTTGAAGCGTTCCACCACCAGCCGGGTGATGTCGAAATGCAGCTGTTCATGCGCCAGCGCGTAGTTGTCGCGAGCGTCGTTCCTTACCCAGGAGGCGCTTTTGATAAAGAACACCTGCATGATAAGCTTGATTTTCAGCGTGTCGTGAGAAAGGGTGCTGGCCCCTTCGTAGGAAAAGCTGGTGTAGGATACGGCAGCGCTGGGTCCGGCAGGGGAAGGCCTGCCCCGGAAATCTTCCCAGCGGAGCCTACGGGCGTTGGAATAAAAAAGCGTGTCTGAGCCCGGGTCGTCCGCATCTTCCCGGTCCTCGAATTCCAGCTGGATATGGATGATTTTAGGCGGAGGAGCGGGCGGGATATGCGTTTTCGTCTGCCCGAAGGGCAAAAAAAACATACAAAATATATGTAATAAGGGTGGCATACCTGTGGACAACTGGACTAAAATTAGGAAAATGCGGGACTGCCTGTTCCCGGGCGCTAAAATTTGTAAATTCTATAACATTTGCCCGGGTGTTTTAACAATCATTTTCTGCCGGAAACGGGCTTTTTTCCGTAATTTACTTCCAACCAAAACAATCGCACTATGTACGGCGGCGGATATATTTTCGACGAACCAAACGGTAAACAGCTGCGGGAAGAACAACAGCATGATGATCCCGGAAAGCTGGCGGCTTTTGAGGAAAGGATCGCCAGAGGGGAAAAAATTGAGCCGGGCGACTGGATGCCGGCGGAATATCGCAGGCAACTCATTCGTTTAATTGAACAGCACGCGCATTCAGAAATCATCGGCGCATTGCCGGAAGGAACGTGGATCACCCGCGCTCCCGGATTCAAACGTAAACTGGCCCTGATCGCCAAGGTGCAGGATGAGATCGGTCACGGCCAACTGCTGTACAATGCAGCGGAAACCCTTGGCAAGTCAAGGGAAGCCATGATCAACGACCTGCTCAGCGGCAAATCCAAATACTCCAATGTGTTTAACTATCCGGCCAAAACATGGGCGGATGTGACCGTGATCGGTTTTCTGATCGATGCGGCCGCTATCGTGAACCAGGTGGCTAATGCCAAAGGGTCCTATGGCCCTTATTGCCGGGCGCTGGAGCGCATCTGTTACGAAGAGAGCTTCCACCTGAAACAAGGGCACGATGCTTTTATTGAGCTGGCTACCGGTACACCGGAGCAGAAAGCTATGCTGCAGGATGCGCTGAACCGCTGGTGGCAGCCGATCATGCATTTCTTCGGTCCTCCCGACAAAACTTCCCAGCACAGCGAAAAGCTGATGCAATGGAAAGTGAAGATGGCCAGCAATGATGAAATGCGGAACCAGTTCCTCGACAGCTATGTGCCTAAAATATGGGAGTTGGGACTGACCCTGCCGGACCCGTTGCTCCGCAAAAATGCCGATACCGGCCGCTGGGAATATACCGATCCCGACTGGGACGAGTTTTTCCGGGTGATCAATGGCGGCGGTCCCTGCAACGCAGAGCGGCTGCAGGTGCGTAAGTGGGCGGAAGAAGAAGGACGCTGGGTGCGCAAGGCTTTAATGAACCCGACGGAGCGACGCTCCCTGCCGGTGGCATAAATCGTATATACCTGCACGTTATAGCCTGCGATCCCGGTCGACAGGCAGATTTTCGTTTAAAAAAAGCAATCAGTAAATTCATGTCTAACGAGTCTTTAGATCCGCGTGTCAACAGGTTGAAACTGGGTGATGCCAGCGCGGTCATCAAAGTGGAAGAGGGGGAGAACTGGAATGTGTATGAGGTGTTTCACCAGGAGAAAAGAGGCGCCCATCATGAGCACGTGGGCTGTGTGCATGCACCGGACCCGCAGCTGGCGCTGGTTTTTGCCAAAGAACAATTTGCCCGCCGCAAAAAATGTGTGAACCTCTGGGTAGTCAGAAGTGCCGACATTCTGGCTTTTGATGTGGAAGATGAGGATATGTTCGCCAACAACCTGGAAAAGAACTACCGCGACGCCAGTGGTTTCAAGGTAATGGAGAAGATCAACAAATTCAAACAATCGAAATGATCAGCAACGAAGCGTTAACAGACCTTATTATAAAGATGGCCGATGATGAACTGATTCAGGGCCACCGCAATTCCGAATGGACCGGCCTCGGTCCCGTTATGGAAGAAGACATTGCCTTTTCCTCCATGGCGCAGGACAAGATCGGCCACGCCTGGGCATTGTACCGCATCCTGCAGGAAAACCTGGGCGGCGAAGACCCGGACCGTTTTGCCTTCATGCGCCCGGAAAGTGCGTTTAAATGCGCTCATCTCACGGAGATGCCCAACGGCGGCTATGATTTCAGCCTGATGCGGCATTTCCTGTTCGACCATGCCGAAACGGTGCGTTATGAAAGCCTGCAGGACAGCAGCTTCGAACCGTTTCAGCTGCTCAGTAAAAAAGTAAAAGGGGAATTGAAATATCATACGCTGCATGCCAATGCATTTATCATGCAGCTCAGCAAAGCCAGTGAAGAAGGATATGCCCGGATGCAGACTGCGCTGCATGATACCATCGCCCTCGCGGCGGGTATCTTTGAGCCTTCTGTCGCCCATGAGGAGGCGTTGATCGCAGCGAAGGTATATCCAGGGGAGAAAGAGCTGTACCACCGTTGGCTGGACCGTATTTATCCCGTGCTGGTGAAAGCATCCCTCAATCTCCCGGATATGGAAACCATTACGCCGGTGTATGGCGGCAGGCAGGGGTTTCATACCACGCACCTGGCGCCGTTGCTGAAAGAGATGGGCGAAGTATTTAACCTGGACGCGGAGGCCAGCTGGTAATATGATGTCAGCCACTATTTCACAGGAAGAAGTATATCAGGCGCTGGAACAGGTGATGGACCCTGAAATACCGGTGCTCAGCGTGATAGACCTCGGTATGATCACCGGGGTGGACATCAGGGAAGGGCAGCCGGTATTGATCCGCATGATACCCACGTTCGCCGCATGTCCGGCCGTCAGTTATATTAAAGACAATATCAGGACGGTGGTGGAAAAGGCCCTTGGGATAGCCGTGACCGTAGAAATCGATAAACAGGTGCATTGGGAAAGCAACCGGATGACGGCAGCCGCCAAAGAGAAACTGAAGAACTTCGGGATTGCGCCGCCGCCGGTGCTGGAAGGCGATGTGCGTCCGGAGATCATGCTGAACACGCCTTGCCCGCATTGTGGCAGCGAACATACTTATCTCCGTTCACCGTTCGGGTCCACGTTGTGCCGCGCCATTCATTACTGTAAGTCATGCGGCCAGGTGTTTGAGCAGTTCAAGCCGCTGGAATAAGCGTTGTTTCTATGTTTCCACCATGGCTATCGCAGGAAATGCCTATTTTTACACGTATTATTATTGGCCATTGGCAAATTATACGATGAAACATGAGAATAGGTTTGTATTTCGGGTCTTTTAATCCTATACACACAGGGCATTTGATCATTGCCAATTA
Source organism: uncultured Chitinophaga sp. (assembly GCF_946479755.1). Next base: position 42,432 of record NZ_CAMLHC010000018.1, read on the forward strand.
TGTAGCATACAATACTGACCTGGACAAAGTATGGTTTGTGGTTTCGCCGCAGAACCCACTGAAGACTTCCTCTACTTTGCTGAATGAGCATGACCGTTTTCATCTGGTGGAACTGGCCATCAAAGATGAGCCGCGCCTACGCGCCAGCAATATTGAGTTTTCCCTGCCGCGGCCTTCCTTTACCGTGGATACGCTGGCCTATATGGGGGAGAAGTTCCCCACACAGGAATTTGCGATTATTATGGGGAGCGACAGTTTTCAGAACCTGCCGCGCTGGAAGAATTATATGCACATCGTACAGCACTACCCGATATATGTATACCGCCGTCCGGGGCATGATATCACCGATACCTACGGCGCCCGGGTGGAAATACTGGACGCGCCCATGCTCGATATTTCCGCGACAGATATCCGGAAATGGATCAAAGAGGGCAAGTCCGTACGGTATATGGTACCGGATGGGGTGATCAATTATATCCAGGAGAACAACTACTTCCGCTAGTCAGCAGCGGGGCGGTTTCCCTGCGCCGCTGTTTCCTGCCGTTTCTTGCGGTCCCTTCTTTTCACCAGGTATTCGTTGGAATAGATTTCCAGCAGCAGGATGAACATGGAAATGAGCAGGGGACCGAATATCAGACCAATAAAACCAAAGAGGTTAACACCGATGATGACCCCAAAGATGGTGATCAGTGGATGAACGTCCGCTATTTTTTTAGCCAGCAGGAAACGGGAGATATTATCGGAAGTGCCTACCACCCCAAACCCATATACCAGTACTGCAATACCCTGCCAGGTATTGCCCGCAGCCAGCAGATATACACCCATCGGCACATACACCGCCGCGGCGCCGATTACCGGCAACATGGCCGTAAAGCAGGTGACCACAAACCAGAAAAACGGTTGCGGAACGCCGAAAATAAGATACCCGATCAGTGATACAATACCCTGTATAAAAGCAATCAGCGGTATCCCCAGCGCATTGGCAAATACCAGTGTGTTGAATTCTCTGCCCAGTCTTTCCACGTTTTCATCCCGCAGGGGGATGTACTCGTAGAGATTTTCCTCCATCTTCCGGCCGTTGACCAGCATAAAATACAGGATGAAGTACATAATGGCGATGGCGGTCAGCGTGTTGAACGTAGCGCCGAGGAAACCGGGCAGGAAGGCCGTGAGGCCGTCCTGCAGCTTCTGCAGCTGCTGGGTGGACAACAGGTCTATCCCCATTTGCTGGTGCAGCCTTTCATTGAATTCCCGGGCTTTGTTGATGATTTCACCGGAATGATTGGCGGCATAAGCCACGCGGGATGACAGCATGTTGACCAGTGCGCCGATCGGCAACAGGATGATGAGAAAAGAGGCCGTCATGAGAAGGGCGGCGGCAGGGCTCTTCTTCCATTTCCGTACTTCCACCAGCCGGAACATCCATTTGCGGCAGGCCACGTACAGGGTAACGGCTCCCAGGAAGCCGGGGAAGAACACATATAATTCCTTAAACAGCAGGATAGCCAGGAAAAGGATCAATAGAAGAAACCCAATTTGTTTGAGGCGGTCGTTGTCCAGGTAGCTCATAGTACAATAATATCGGATAATTTATCGGTACAGGCAAAAAACGAACCAGCGCTTCCGGCCATGATAGCTAAACAAAAAACCGCAAAGCTTGTTCTTAATGCGGAATTTTAGTGGAAAGTTTTATACATTATTCATTTATGGAATGGTGTTTGTGAACCTTTAGGTACCAAAAAATGAAAACTTATTCTCTCACCTTAAAAACCTATTTTATGAGTACAAGTTCCAAAGCTGTTGTTTCTTTTATTGTTGGTGCGGCCGTAGGCGTAGCAGTAGGGTATTTCCTGAACTCCGACAAAAAAGATGAACTGGTGGAAAAACTGAAAGACCAGACAGACAGGCTGAAAGACAAATGGAGAAAAAGAAAGGACCAGTTCCAGGATGAATTGGAAAATGAGTTGGCATAACCCCTAAGCTGTTTAAAAAACATTGCATGGAAGAAAATTTCGGCAACTATTTTAACCAAACGGGCAAGGTAGCCAGAGAATATCTGGAAACCAGGCTGGACCTGCTGAAGCTCCAGGCGGCAGGAAAGCTGTCGAAGGCGTTGGGACTGTTCTTTTCCCTGACGATGGCTTTCCTGCTGTTCTTTTTCGTGATCGTTTTCCTCGGAATGGTAGTAGGATTCTGGATCGGCGAAATGACCGGCAGCTTCACGATTGGTTTTTCGTGCGCGGCAGGCCTGTTTGTGTTGTTATTCGTGGTGATCCTGCTGTTCCGCCGGCAGTTGATACAGCGGCCCCTCACCAGGTTGTTGCTGACTGAATTGGTAGAGGAGATCGCAGAAGCAGACGAGCAGTCCGGTCATATTCATAACCAACCCGGATATAACCCGTCAGGACACAACCCGTCTGGACATGATCAGGATACATATGGACATGTGCCCGATGAAGAGGCTACAGAAAACACTTCAAAAGGATAACATGAAAAATGTTTACACATGCGTAAGGTAAAAGTAAACAGTCAGGAGACCCTTGACCTGGAAATTGCCCGTTTGAAAATGCGCTCCCGGCAACTGGAAAATGATCTGGGCCGGCGGGTAGACTACTTCAAAGACAACTATAAGAAGATGGCGCTGAATGCCGTTATACCCGGCAGCGCCAGGCATAGCGGCGTACTGAATATTGCCGCCAATGTGGCCAAGATGGCCTGGGGCAGCGGTAAATTCAAGAACTTCGCCACCGGCGCCCTCATGACGGCACTGGAGTTTATAGGCGTGCAGCTGGGCATCAATATTTTCAATAAGGTGACCAACCGCCGTAAGAAGAAAAAAGCAGCGCAGGCCAGCGCTGAGGAAGAATAGTTACCCCCAGACTTTCGTACCCTCACTGCAATTGGCGCAGATATCGATGTTTTTCCGGGTTTCCAGGATCTGGCTACGGAAACGTATATACTCTTTGTTGTGCCACAACGCCTTGAATGATTCCTTTTTGAGGTCACCCAGCCGGTGCTGCGCATCTTTATCAAAGCAGCAGGGCACTACCAGGCCATCCCAGGTAACAACCGGCGAATGCCACAGACGCCAGCAATGGTTGCCCAGCTTGTTTTTGATGGCGTAAGTACCGTCTTCGTTACGGTGGTAACGGGAGTATTTGTCAATAGTAGGGATAAGGCGGTTGCCTTCTTCGTAATCGTATACCTGTGCCGTTTTGAACCGCACCTGATCTACCCCGATTTCTTTCGCGAGCCTTTTAATGTCTTCAATCTGGTGCTCATTAGGCTTCACCACGAGGAACTGGAAGAACACAAAAGGTTTGGTGGACTTCAGTTCTTTTTTCCACTTCACGATATTTTTAGCCCCTTCTATCACTTTATCCAGCTTGCCGCCTACCCGGTACTGCGTATATACGTCCTGGGTAGTGCCGTCTATAGAGATGATCAGCCTGTCCAGCCCACTTTCCACGGTTTTTTTGGCATTGGCGTCCGTCAGGTAATGCGCGTTGGTGGAGGTGGCGGTATAAATCCCTTTGGACGAAGCATATTTCACCATGTCCAGGAAGCCGGGATTGAGGTAAGGCTCTCCCTGGAAATAGAAGATGAGGTATAACAGCTCCTTCGAGATTTCGTCGATGGTTTTCCGGAAAAAATCCTGTTCCAGCATCCCCGTGGGACGGGTAAAAGCCCGCAGGCCGCTCGGGCATTCCGGGCAGCGCAGGTTACAGGAGGTGGTGGGCTCAAAAGACATGGAAATGGGGTAGCCCCATTGCACCGGCTTATTGGTCCACTTGCTCATGAAATAGCTGCCAAGCACTTTTCCGGCGTTCCATGCACGACGGAAAGTGAATTTGGAAGCGAGGTTCAGGGTATCGTTCAGGTTAAAATCAGGCATATAAAATTCACTTGACCTATGTAAAAGTAGCGTCTTTAAACAAATTATAACCTATACTTGCCGTAAAAAAAGGTCTGCCGGCATTAAACAGCAGCATATTACCCGAATCCCTGCAACTAACTGAAACAAAGTGAAACGTAACTGGACCCGCATTATTTTACTGACGGTATTAACGATCCTGCTGGCATTTGTCGCCTGGAAATGGTGGTATTCCCGGGAGGAGCGCATCTCTTTTGTACGGTACGACGAGTTTGGGATTGATATACCGGTCAATTATAAGATACATGGTATCGATGTGTCCAAATTCCAGAAGGAGATTAACTGGCATGCCGTGAAGCAGATGCAGGTCGATAAAATTCGTATATCCTTCGCCTTTATAAAAGCGACGGAAGGCATCACCCGCCAGGACGCCACCTTCCGGCAAAACTGGGAGCGGGCAGGCCGCGCGGGACTGGTCAGGGGCGCTTACCACTTTTTTTACAGTACCCGCGACCCGCTGAAGCAGGCCATCAATTTCCGCAATGTGGCGGACCTCCAGCCGGGCGACCTGCCCCCGGTACTGGATATCGAAACCAGCAACAACCAGCCGGCGGCGGTGATCCGCAGTACCGCCAAAATATGGCTGGAAGAAATGGAGAAAGCGTATAAAGTGAAGCCGATTATCTATACCAATATCCACTTCTACGAAACGTATCTTGGCAGTGAGTTTGATGATTATCCCTTATGGATCGCGCATTATTACCAGAAAGAGCGGCCGGCGTCCAAAAGAGCCTGGCTTTTCTGGCAGCACAGCGACATCGGCAGGGTGAACGGCATCAGAACAACAGTAGACTTTAACGTATTCAGAGGTGACAGTGCAGCCCTGGCAAGGCTGTGCATCCCGGCGAACAGAAACTGATCATATGGCGGAAGAAACAGAAAATCCACAGCGGGAACCCAGGAAGATAGACAAGCTGGACAGAGACCTTTTCTGGTTTCTTATCAAGATCATGCGTACCATTTTTGTCGGTTTCTTCTGGATGGTATTTAACGTATTTCTGGGCCTGTTCCTGGGATTTGCCGTGCCGGAGGAGTCAACCCCCGGCCGGATGATATTCTTTTACTCATGGTTTGTATTATCGCTGGCGGCCTACCTCTATATGATATGGCGCTTCTGGCGTAAAAAAATGGACAGGCCCGATTAGTTGCCGCTCCGTCTGCCCAGGTCCATGGTCCAGTAGTTGCCGGCTTTGCCGATGCCCATGTCCCTGAAGTTCCCGTTCATGATGTTTTTACAGTGCCCCGGACTGTTGATCCACCCCAGGATGACGCTCTGCTCATCCATATAGCCCTGCGCAATATTTTCTCCGTAAGTGTTCCAGTTGTAGCCCACGGCATCGAGGCGGGAGCCCGGTGTGGAGCCGCTGGGAGAGGTATGGCTGAAGAAATTTTTGGTCTTCATTTCTACGCTGAAATCATAAGCCGCTTTTTCCAGCAGGCCGTTCCAGGTAACAGGCCCTACAGGGGGCATTTGTACGCCTCCGCAGTTACAGCCTTTGGCGCGAAGGCCGTTGACCAGTTTAAGCAACGCTTCGCGGTCGATGTTGTTGCCGGCTACGCCTGTGCCGGTACTGGGAGCGGTAGTTCCTGGTTTGGTGGTGTCCGTTCCAGGTTTGGTGCCGGTTCCCGGTTTGGACGTGTCTCCGGAAGGTTTTCCCGGCGTCGTGGTCGCCGTGTCTTTTGGATTTACAGGGAGCAGGCCCGAATCTTTGGAACAGCTTGTAAATACTGCTACTGCCACACATACACCTAAAATCGCACAAATAAATTTCCCTGTCATAACCAGTTAAAAATTAAAAAATGAATAAATAAACAGATACAGGTCTAAACAGGATAAGGATTAAAACTATAGGAGGTTCAGGGATAAGATTAAAACTACTCAGTGGCAGTTCAGAGGTTATGGGTTAGGACGCAGCCGCAGTACAAATGCGTGTTCAGCGGCCACGAAAATAGGGGATAGCACTGAAAAAAGAAACGGTGTTTTTGCAAACTGAATGTTAATGAACGCAACCTTTTGCTACTCAGTATTGTAGTGAACTTTTCCCACAAGAGGCCGGCAGATGGGGAGGGTTTGCCCCGTCTCCAGTCCGCTACCTGGGCTAAAACAGCGGTTTTTCATCTGGAATAGTGTTTGCCGGAACTATAGAGAAGTTGTTTCATACTATTGTTCAAAACCGGTGTTATGAAGAAAAAGAAACTAAGTGAAGAGAAGTCGACAGGTTTTTCACAAAACAAGAAAAGACCGGCGGAGGTGCTGACCACCGACAAAGGGTCTGTGAGCCGCAATCCGCTTCATGGGGATTTATCCGAATCACCGGAAGAGGAAAATAAGGCGGTGCGGGACAGCGAGAAAAACAAGAAACTGAAATAAAGACAAATAATTACCATATCCGGAGAAAACCCGAACGTTTTTTATTAAAAGAAGATAACAGCTTACTTTTTAGTTTCTTCTTTAATGTTGTGGTGTATAGCGGCCATCCTACTCTTAGGATGGTTTTTTTTATTTAGCTGCTATGGTCTGCGATAATTTTCCAGGCGCCATGGATGCGGCGGAGGGTGAGGCTGAAATGTCCCTGGAGGTCGCCGATGCTGCGTTGCAGGTGCCATCTGCCTACCACAAAATACACGTCGCGCCCGAGAGGCTTGAACTCCAGCAGTTTAAAGTCCAGCTTGCCCATGGCGGTGCTGTCGGGGTAGGTCTTTTTATAGCGGTCCAGCGTAGCCTGCCAGCCATAGGTGACACCGTTCTTACCGATGAACAGGAGGGAGTCGGAGCGCCAGTAGGTCTGCATAAAACCGTCGATATCGCCGCGGTTCCAGGCGCTGGTCTGGGCCGCCATCAGGCCCTCGATCTGCCGGCGGTCGTCCTGCCGGGCGTTGGCGTGGCGGGCAGGTAAGGCGGAGAAGCTGGCTATCATGATCAGGAACAGTATAAAACGCATGGTGAATTTTTAGCAAAAGATAAACAGAATTTGCGATGTAACGCAACACTGATTATAGTAACTTTGCAGCACTATTTTGACATCTCTTTCAATTATATTTTAAAAATCAACAGCTTATGCCCGGATATGAACTATTTGGCGCCGAAGAAAGGAAAGAAGTAAATGACGTACTGGAAACAGGGATCATGATGCGTTACGGATTTGACGGTCCGCGTAAAGGCATCTGGAAAGCAAAGGAGCTGGAACAGGCTATTTGCGACAAACTGAACGTACAGTACACACAGCTTGCCTCCAGCGGTACAGCCGCACTGACCACGGCCATGGCAGCCCTCGGATTGGGTGCCGGCGATGAGATTATCATGCCCACCTTTACTTTCGTTGCCAGCTTTGAATCTGTATTCTCCGTTGGCGCCACGCCGGTGCTGGTAGATGTTGATGACACCCTGACACTGGACCCGAAAGCGGTGGAGGCAGCCATCACGCCCCGTACCAAAGCGGTGATGCCGGTACACATGTGCGGCGCTATGGCCGATCTGGACGCGCTGCAGGCCATCTGTAAAAAACATAACCTGTTGCTGCTGGAAGACGCCTGTCAGTCTTTCGGAGCTACCTATAAAGGCAAAGCGCTGGGGTCTATCGGCGATGCCGGTACTTTCTCCTTCGACTTCGTGAAGACGATTACCTGCGCAGAAGGCGGCGCCATCATTACCAATAACAAAGACGTTTATATCAAATGTGACGGATATACCGACCACGGTCATGACCATCTTGGCGTGGACCGCGGGGCCGACCTGCATCCGTTTATCGGGTACAACTACCGTATCTCCGAGCTGCACGCTGCTGTGGGCCTGGCACAGGTACGTAAACTGGACACCTTCCTGGCCATCCAGCGTAAGACCAAAAAAATCTTCAAGGATGCACTGGCAACGGTGCCGGGCGTAACTTTCCGCCGTTTGCCGGATGAAGCCGGCGACAGCGCCACTTTCCTGTCGTTCTTCCTGCCGGAAGCGGAACAGGCCAGAAAAGCCACTGCTGCCATGAAAGCTGCCGGTCTGCCTGCCTTCTACTACTACGATAATAACTGGCATTACATCCGCCAGTGGAACCATTTCAAGAACGGTGACGTATTAACACCGTTTGCTCCCGGTCTGCAACAGGCGATGGAAATCTATAAAACCAAACAGTTCCCCGCTTCCGATGCGATCATCGGCCGGAACATCTCTACCCCGATCAACCTGTCCTGGAGCGATGCCGAAGTACAGGAGCGGGCTGAGAAGCTGGTGAATGCTGTAAAAAGCGCTTTATAATTTCCGCACGCAAAGATTTATAAGAGCGCAAAGACACATAAGACATCCTTCGCTTCTTTGTCCTCTTATAAATCTTTGCGTGAAAAAGAACCAATATGAAGAAAGTAGCTTTGATACCTGCCCGTTATGGCGCTACCCGTTTCCCCGGGAAAATGATGGCCCAGCTGGGCGGCAAATCCGTGATCCTGCGCACTTACGAGTCCACCGTTAACACCGGCGTGTTTGACGATGTGATGGTGGTGACCGACAGTGATGTGATATACAACGAGATTGTAAGTTATGGCGGTAAGGCTGTGATGAGCCGGAAAGAACATGAATGCGGCACCGACCGTATAGCCGAAGCCGTTGTTGACATGGACGTGGACATTGTGGTGAATGTTCAGGGAGATGAGCCCTTTACCCAGAAGGAACCGCTGGAGAAGTTGCTCCGGGTGTTTGAAGGGGAAGCAGGGAAGCAGGTGCAGGTGGCATCGCTGATGCAGGAGCTGCATGATGAAGCGTCCATCGCTGATCCCAACTATGTGAAAGTGGCGGTAGACAAGCAGTTCAACGCCCTGTTCTTTTCGCGTTCCGTGATCCCGTATCCCCGTAACAAAGACATTAAAAGCGTTTATTACGAGCATATCGGTATTTACGCTTTCCGCAAACAGACCCTGCTCGATTTCACGCAGCTGGCGCCTACGCCGCTGGAGCTGGCAGAGAAGATCGAATGCCTGCGTTATCTCGAAAACGGTATTCCTATGAAGATGGTCGTAACGTCGTACATGGGCGTGGAAATCGATACGCCGGAAGACCTGGAAAAGGCAGCCAAATATTTATAACATCTAACTAAAACGGATATATGAAATTCAGGAATTTCAAAATGGTGGACTACGTAGTTTACGGCAGCGGATGTTTTGATCAGCTGGGCGAAATACTGGCTCCCCGTCGTAAAGGCGATGCTCCCATGATTTTTTTCGTGGATGAGTATTTCCAGGACAAACAGGCGTTTCTGTCCCGCATTCCTTTGCTGGGTAAGGATAAGATAGTGGTGATCGACGTGACGTACGAACCCAAGACCGTGACAGTAGATAAAATCCGCGATGAGCTCAAAGCCGAATTCGGCGAAGTGTCCGGTATTATTGGTATCGGCGGTGGTTCCGTGATGGACATGGCCAAAGCCGTGGCGCTGATGATGACCAACCCCGGTTCTTCCGCAGATTACCAGGGATGGGACCTCGTGAAGTACCCGGCCGTGTATAAAGTGGGTATCCCTACTATTTCAGGTACCGGTGCTGAAGTGAGCCGCACCTGCGTGCTGACCGGCCCTACCCGCAAGCTGGGCATGAACTCCGACTATACGCCGTTCGACCAGATCGTGCTGGACCCGGCGCTGACCAGTACCGTAGAGGTTAACCAGCGTTTTTATACCGCAATGGACTGCTTTATCCACTGTGTGGAATCGCTGACCGGCACTTATCTCAATGCTTTCAGTAAATCTTACGGTGAAAAGGCACAGGAGCTGTGCGAGGAAATTTTCCTGGATAAAGACGTGTGGGACGATGATTCCGACGAGAAGCTGATGATGGCTTCCTATGCCGGCGGTATGAGCATCGCTTATTCCCAGGTGGGCGTAGCCCATGCGGTGAGCTATGGTCTGGCATATCTGCTGGGCACCAAACATGGTATCGGTAACTGTATCGTGTTTGACAAGCTGGAAGAGTTTTATCCCGACGGCGTGAAGAAGTTCAAGGAGATGGTGAAGAAACACAACATCGATATTCCGCAGGGAATTACGAAAGGGCTGACCGATGAGCAGTTTGACACCATGATCAATGTGTCGCTCGGTATGGCGCCGTTGTGGGAAAACGCGCTGGGTAAGGACTGGAAAGAGATCATGACCCGTGAGCGGCTGCGTAAGCTGTACGAAAGATTATAATATTTCCGGGAAACCATATTAAAAAATACGGATTGCAGCGTAGTTTGCAATTCGTATTTTTTTTTGCACGCAAATCCAGTGCGTAGTCATAAACGATATTGCCTTTAACGAACTAATCATGTTAATATTATTGATTGTCACGGGAATTGTAGCCCTTGTGCTGGGGTATCTGTACTTCATGGCAACGGGCCGCCAGCGGGCACTACAGGCGGAAGTGTCGGCTTACCAGGAGCGTTATGCCCAGCTGGAAGCGAAGCAGGGCTATTTACAGCACCTGGTAGACGACAAGCAGCAGCTCGCCCGCGAAAAGCAGGACCAGCTGGAGCGGCTCAATGAAGAGTTTGCTTCGCTGATGGCCGAGCAGGGCCGCCTGGCCGAGCAGAATAAATACCTGCACCAGCAGTTGCAGAGCGAGAAAGAGCGCCTGCATGAGATGCACCAGGATTTTAAAGCCCAGTTTGAAAACACCGCACAGCAGTTGCTGCAGCGGATTTCCGGCAACTTTATGCAGCAGAACCAGGTCAAGATGGACGACCTGCTGAAGCCGCTGGCAGAGAAGATCGATAATTTCCGGAGCAGTGTGCAACAGTCGCTTGTAGCGGAAACATCGCAACGCACGGAGTTGAAGGCCGAGTTGCAGCGTTTGTTGCAACTTAACCAGACCCTGTCCAAAGAAGCGAACAACCTCACCAAAGCGCTGAAGGCGGATACCAAGAAGCAGGGCAACTGGGGCGAGATGATCCTGGAAAAAGTGCTGGAAGCTTCCGGGCTGGAGAAAGGCATTCACTACGTCACACAGGACGCGCAACGCGACGATACGGGGCAGCTGCGCCTGCCCGATCTGGTGCTGCAGCTGCCGGAAAGCAGGCAGATCGTCATCGATTCCAAGGTATCCCTGAAAGCGTATGAACAGTATTGCAGCGCCACCGAAGAGGCAGAACGGCAGCAGGCACTGAAGCTGCACGTGCAGTCGGTGAAGAACCATGTGAATGAACTGAGCAGGAAAGCCTACCATACACTGTATAAGAATACAACCGATTTTGTGATGCTGTTCATCCCGATAGAACCGGCATACGGACTGGCAGTGATGCAGCAGGATGAAGACCTGTACGACTTCGCCTTCCGCCGTAAAGTGATACTGGTAAGCGTTCCGTCGTTGCTGGCTACGCTGCGGATCATTGACGCCATGTGGAGACTGGACAACCAGAACCGCAATGCGGAAGAAATTGTGCGGCAGGGCAGCGCGCTGTATGATAAGTTCGTGGGCTTTGCAGAGGACATGGGGATGATCGGGGAGCATCTGAAACGCAGCCAGGGGGTTTATGAAAACGCTATGAACAAACTTAGCACCGGTAACGGTAACCTGGTGGGAAGGGCAGAGCGGATGCGCAAGCTGGGTCTGGAAAATAAAAAGAGCCTGCCCCGTCAGCTGGTCGTAGAGGTAGACATGACCCCGGAAGAGGAAGCGGACGTCCCTTCCGCCGGAACTGAAAAGGCACCTGCGCCGGGCATAACAATACAACGTCCCACTTCTCACGATGAAGAAGGAATACAGGATATGCAGGGCCGGTAGCAGATGGCTATCGGAACTCTTTGGCTGTCATCACCGATTTTTTGTAGAAGAAGGTGAGATAGACAGTCGCCAGTAACGTAATACCGGCAAACAGGTAAAACGTTAGCGGGAAATTGGAGGATTTGTTATTGTACACAAATGCGGAGAAATAGGCGCCCAGCCCGATACCGGCTTCCATAGCAATATACATGCTGGCCAGCGCGCGGCCGCGGTGTTCGGGCTGCCCGAGGTCAATGGTCCATGCGGTTACTGCCGGCGCATTGAGGCCTACGGAGATGCCATACACTACAGCGGAAGCCATCAGTAACGCCGGTGATCCGGCCAGTCCCATCATCAACATCGAGGCTGCCATCAGAATGGCAGAAACTTTCAGTACCGGTACCCGGCCGTAGCGGTCAGACACTTTGCCGGCCAGCAAACGGATACCGATAGAGCTGATGGTAAAGTAGGTGAAGAACACGCCCTTATTGGCTACACCGAGGAAAGCGCCGAAGTCCGGGATGATCGTAAGCATCGCGCCGTAACTGAAGTAGGTAAGGAAGCAGATGATCACCGGAGACCATACCAGTGGCTCAAATATTTCATCTCCTTTGATTTTGAGCAGGGAAAAACGGAAAGGCTGTTTGTTGGCCAGCGTTTCTTTCATGCCTATCAGAATCACGACTGACAGCAAGGCAAAAACGGCTGACAGCTGAAACATTACGTTGATATTCCATCTTACCGCCATGTAACCGCCTATGGCCGGCCCGAGAGCCATACCAATGGTGCTGGCCAGGCCCACCATGCCCATAGCCTCACCCCGCCGGTTAAACGGAATGATATCTGACACATAGGCAGACGTGCCGGTAGGTTTGAAGCCGGTGGAAAAACCGTGAAAAAAACGGAGTAGCAGAAACGCCCCAACGGAGCTGACCAATGGGTATAACAGGCTACACACCACGCATACCAGGGAACCAAAAATCATCACCGGCACCCGGCCGATAGTATCCGTTAGCTTGCCGCTGAATGGTCTCGACAAACCGGCCATCAGCGTGAATAATCCGATAATATATCCTTTATAATCTGCCCCGCCCATATTGCTCAGATAGGCCGGCAACTCCGGGATCATCATATTAAAACTGGCAGAAAATAAAGCATTACTCAGGCATAGAAGAATAAAATGCAGACTGTAGATTTTTCCGGAAGACTGGTCCATACCGCAAAATTAGTAACTATGGTACAATTTTGGCAAATATGTTGGCCTGGCCCTGAAAACCTGAACAAAAGCGGCGATGGACCTGTTTATTATACCGATTGTTAATTTATGATAAACATCAGGATAGCCCTCCCAAAGAATTCGTAAATTTATTAAAACCAAAAAATTCAAAGAATATGAAAATCGATATTGGCATTTCTGCAGAACACGCGAAGAAAATAGCATTAGAGTTGAACAAAGTGCTCGCTGATGAATTACTGGTTTACGCGAAAACGCGCAACAGCCATTGGAATATCGAAGGCCCCAACTTCATGGAAATGCACAAGTTCTATGAAGGACAATACGAGGAGCTGGAAGAAATTGCTGATGAAGTGGCAGAGTACATCCGCAAAATCGGACATTATGCAGAAGGCCGTTACGCAGACGTGCTGAAACTCACCAATCTGCTGGAATCCGAATATTCCAACGACCAGAAAAAACAGCTTCAGGAACTGCTGAATGACCACGAAACCATTATCCGCAACCTGCGCAGACTGATCGATGAATTCGATGAAAAGTACAAAGACAAGGGTGCTGCCGACTTCGCAACACAGTTGCTGCAGAAACACCTGTCACTGGCATGGATGATCCGTTCCTACCTCAAATAATAACGATCGCGCTATTTTGTTATTTAGCAAATTGGCTATTTAGAAACCCTCTAAATAGCCAATTTGCTAAATAACGGAATAAGCCGGTACAATGTATTCCACATGGATAATTCAAACGATCTCCGCCTCGCTGTACTCATAGATGCCGACAATATACCCTATCACAACATTAAAGGGATGCTGGAAGAAGTAGCCAAATACGGCAACCCCACTTTCAAAAGGATTTATGGAGACTGGACCAAACCCACCGTTGCAGGATGGAAAGGCGTTTTACTGGAAAACGCTATCACCCCGATCCAGCAGTACAGCTATACCTCCGGAAAAAATGCTACCGATTCGGCCATGATCATCGATGCGATGGACGTCCTGTACACCGGCAGGGTGGACGGCTTTTGTCTCGTTTCGAGCGACAGCGACTTCACCAGGCTGGCCACCAGGCTGAGAGAAGCCGGTATGCGCGTAATCGGCATGGGAGAGAAAAAAACACCCAGCGCCTTCCGCGCAGCCTGCGATAAGTTCATCTACATCGAGATATTACAGATCAGGGAAAAGAAAACCGAGGCAGGGGATAAGCCTAAATCCACCAAAGACAAACCCAAAGGTATCAGTAAAGCCGACAAGGAGCTGATAGACCTCCTGTCTACCAGTATCAATGATATCGCTGATGAAGACGGGTGGGCCTATCTCGGGGAACTGGGCAATCTCTTACTGAAGAAGCAGCCCGACTTCGACGCCCGTAACTATGGCTTTAACAAGCTGGTACAGCTTATCAAAAACTTCCCCCATTTTGAAATCGATATCCGGGAGAGCGGCAAGAAGACCGGTAAACTGGTGTATGTAAGAACAGTATAACGTTATGGCATATAGGAAAATAAAGGTGCTCAAAGGCGATATTACCAAAATGGAAACCGCTGCCATCGTGAACGCAGCCAATTCTTCTCTGATGGGCGGTGGTGGCGTGGATGGCGCTATTCACCGCGCCGGCGGTCCTGCTATCCTGGAAGACTGCCGGGCCATCGTAGCCCGACAAGGCGGCTGCAAAACAGGCGAGGCAGTGATCACCACCGGCGGCCGCCTGCCCGCCAGGCATGTAATTCACACCGTAGGACCGGTATGGAACGGCGGCAACCATAACGAGGCCACGCTGCTGGCCAACTGCTACCTGCATTCACTGCAGCTGGCATCCCGCCACCAGCTTGCGTCCGTAGCTTTCCCTAATATCAGCACCGGCATTTATCATTTCCCTAAAGACCTCGCCGCCAGTATCGCCATGGAAACCATCGTCCGTTTCCTGGAGCAGGATGAGGTGGTGCAGGAAGTAGTACTCGTTTGTTTTGACGACGAAAACTACCGGCTGGCACAACATTATTACAACCAGTACATAAGGCCCGAAGAATAAATAATGTTGGTTTGGGGGTAACAGATAAGACTGTTTGTCTATATTTGAAACCACAACGATTAATGATCGACAACCAAACCACCATTAAGAAATGAAACCAACCAAAGTAAGCAGACTGCTGCCACTGGTAGCCTGCATGGCGTGGACTGCCCCTACCGTTGCAGGTCCGGCGCCGGCATCCGCACTCGCTGTTATCCAGGGACAAGCGCCTGAAAAAGCCAAAAAAATCACACTGTACGCTGTACAGGAAGGCCGCAAAACAGAAATCGCCAATACAGTGGTGAATGAACAGCAAGCCTTTGCTTTTGCCATCCCGTCGCCCAAAGAAGGTTTTTATTACCTCTCTGCCGGCAACCGCGGAGATACCCGTATCTACATCAAGCCGGGAGACCAGCTGAAACTGAAACTGGATATTGGCACGTACACCCTGCAGGCAGGATCGCCGGAAAACAAACAACTCTGGCAATGGCAGGAACAGCTGAGCGCTATCTCCCGGCATGCCAGCCTCGGAGACACCGCCACCTACCTGTCTTTCTTCCCCAAGCTGGAAGCGCTGGTTCCTAAAGTAGCCGTCCTGAAAAAGGCGGTGAATACGCCCAACCGGAAATTTAATGAGCTGCTGAAGTATACCATGGACGTAGACGTGGAGTATACCGCGATGTCGTTCCTCCTTATACCGCACTCAAAACATCCGGAGAAAAACCAGTACCCGGCTTATTACCGACAGATCATACAGGATAAAAAGTACTGTGATGGCCGGTTGCTGGCCAACGGAGATGCCGGCCGCATTGTTCGTTTATACGAAACGTTTACCTACATTATGAGCACGGAGAAACGGCAGGGGCCCTCTTCCCTCGAAGAAAACACCCGATTGTTCTGTAACGATACCATTAAAGGGTTGCTGATCACCGAAAGTCTGGGTGGGTTCCGGGCATACGATAAACTCACCGAAGCGATAGCGCCGGTGAAGCAGTACCTGGTCACAGAAAACCAGCAACAGCTTTATCTTGCCGCAGAGAAAGGACTGCGTAAGTTTTCCGCCGGCGAACCGGGATTCAACTTTGCCGGTGAGGATACCAATGGTAAAAAAGTGACTTTCAATGATTTAAAAGGAAAAGTAGTGGTGGTGGACGTATGGGCTACCTGGTGCGGCCCGTGCAAGGCGGAGCTGCCTCACCTGCAAAAGCTGGAAGAAGAGATGCGTGACCGAAACGTCACTTTCCTGGGATACTCTGTAGATGAAACCAAGGATAAAGAAAAGTGGCTGGCGTTTGTAAAAGAAAAGGAGATGAAAGGAGTGCAGCTCTTTGGCGCCGGCTGGAGCGACATCACCAAATTTTATGATATCAAGGGTATTCCCCGCTTCATGGTGTTTGACCAGCAGGGTAAGATTGTGACCATCGATGCGCCGCGGCCTTCCACACCGGAGCTGAAAGCGCTGATTGAAAAAACATTGAGTAAAGGCTGATAACTGCCCAATAGTGATGATAAAAGAAAAAGGCTTCCGGAAGGAAGCCTTTTCTACTATAATGCGATGTAAAAAACAGGGGATTAGAGTTTTGCGTATTTCACCCAGGCGTAAATGAACATCAGGGCAAAAATAACGATGGCACAAGGAGCCAGAAAATGACCAATGCTATCACCCACCTTGTAAAAGTTGGTGGTCTGTACTACTGTTAAGAGATTCGTCAACATTGTATAATGATTTTATTTATTTCTGGGTGCAAATTAGAACATTCGTCGCAAATTCCCAATCCTGTCTGCCGTTACCAGCCTGTTAATTGCCGGATACACTGATCCAGCCGGGCTTTGGCGAGGAAATTTTTTTCCAGCGGCACAGCGAAAGGTACCGGCGTGTCCAGGCTGGCGCAGCGTATAACGGGCGCATCCAGCAGGTGGAAGCAGTGTTCGGCTATCCAGGCGCTTATCTCGCCTCCCAGTCCGCCGGTGAGCGTGTCTTCATGCAGCACCAGTACTCTGCCGGTAAGGGCTACCGCTTCGCGGATGGCGTTATAGTCCAGCGGCAGCAGGGTGCGGAGATCCAGGATGGCGATGGAGAGCGCCGGATGGGCGGCGGCATATTCCATGGCCCAGTGCACGCCGCTGCCGTAGGTGATGATGCTGACATCGTCACCCGCCTGCACGAGCCGTGCCTTCCCTATTTCCACGGTGTAATAGCCGTCGGGCACCAGGCCGCTGATGCTGCGGTAGAGGGCCTTATGCTCGAAATACATCACCGGATTGGGGTCTGCGATAGCTGCATTCAGCAGGCCTTTGGCATCTTCGGGAGACGAGGGGTATACCACTTTCAGTCCCGGCACATGGGTAAACCAGGCCTCGTTGCTCTGGGAGTGGAACGGTCCCGCCCCTACGCCGCCACCGGTGGGCATCCTGATGACCACGTCGGCCGTTTGTCCCCAGCGGTAATGTATTTTAGCGAGGTTGTTGACAATCTGGTTGAAGCCACAGCTGACGAAATCGGCGAACTGCATCTCCACCATACTTTTAAATCCTGCGATAGAAAGGCCAAGCGCAGTGCCTACGATGGCGCTTTCACAGAGTGGGGTGTTACGGACCCGCTCTTTTCCGAAACTGCCCAGCAATCCCTCCGTGATCTTGAAGGCGCCGCCATAGCCCGCAATATCCTGTCCCATCAATACCAGTTCGGGGTACTGCTCCATAGATTGCCGCAGCCCTTCGGAGATGGCGTCTATAAACCGTTTTTCCGAAGCGGTGCCCGAAGGGGGGATGGCGGGTGGCGCCGGGGCATAGATGTCATCCAGTTCGGTGCTGGTATTGACGGCGAAGGGGAGTGGTTCCAGTCCTTTGGACACGTCTTCATCGATCCGGTGCTTCAGCTCCTGCCGGACAGCCTCCATAGCGGCGGTGTCCAGCAGGTGGCTTTCCCGCAGGAACGTTTCGTATTGTGCTACCGGGTCTTTTTTGCCCCATTGCTCAAAAAGCTCCGGAGGCACATATTTTACGCCGCTGGCTTCTTCGTGGCCGCGCATGCGGAAGGTCATCGCCTCTATGAGCACAGGTTTTTGTTCTTTGATAGCATAAGCCCGGGCGGTACGGATGGTCTGGTATACCTCGAGGAGGTTGTTTCCATCTACCTGTACGCCTTCTATGCCGTAGCCGATAGCTTTATCGACCAGGTTTTTGCAGTGGTATTGTTCGCTGACCGGTGTACTGAGGCCGTAGCCGTTGTTTTCCACGAGGAAGATAACGGGGAGCCCCCATACGGCGGCCACATTCAGCGCTTCATGAAATTCACCTTCGCTGGTGCCGCCTTCGCCGGAGAAAGCCAGCGATACTTTATGTTCCTTTTTTAGCTGATGGGCCAGCGCGATACCGTCGGCAATGGAAAGCTGCGGCCCGAGGTGGGAGATCATCCCGCAGATATGAAAGGCCCGGCTGCCGAAGTGGAAAGAGCGTTCCCGCCCTTTGCTGTACCCTTCCTGGCTGCCCTGCCATTGCAGCAGCAGGTGATGCAGTGGCATATTGCGGGTGGTGAATACGCCGAGGTTACGGTGCAGCGGCATGATCCATTCATCCGGCTCCAGCGCCAGCGTAGCGCCCACGGCGATAGCCTCCTGGCCAATGCCGGAAAACCATTTGCTGATTTTTCCCTGCCGCAGCAGCAGCAGCATTTTTTCCTCTATCAGTCGGGGGTATAACAACGCCCTGTAAAAAGACAGTAACTCCGTGTCACTGAGATTAGACCGGTCAAAATACATGTATAGGCTGTTTACTACGTGAATAGGGCTGGAGGTCAGTCGTTGCTGCCACCGGCGAGATTGATCATAAGACTGTTGATAATGGTCATCACGATACTGAATAACATGGCCCACCAGAAGCCGTCCACCTTAAATCCGGGGACGATCTTAGCGGCCAGCAGTATAATGACGGCATTGATCACAAATAAAAATAACCCCAGCGTGAGGAGGGTTACCGGGAAGGTAAACAATACCAGCAGCGGTTTTACCAATGCGTTGAGTAATGCCAATACCAGCGCCAGGATCAGAGCGGTAACAAAACTATCGATTTTGACTGCCGGCTTCAGCAGGTAAGTTGTTAACATAGCCGCCAGTGCACTTACTAATATACGGACCAGGAAACCCATATGATTGTGTTTAGTGTATCAGTAAGATAACGAAAAAAACAGCATCAGCGTATAACCGCGGTGAAAGCGGCGTCATCAAATAAAAAAGCCCTGTCAACCAAGACTGACAGGGCTTTAAACTACCTGGTAGTTATCTGATTATTTTAATCTTCGTACATCAGGAGAGTCAGTGTTAATCCTGTAAATCAACATTCCGGTAGGCTTTTATCAGTGCAGCTTCCCCTTCTTTACCCTGACCGGCATTGCCATGTTCCATACCCAGCACGCCTTTATATCCTTTCTTGTGCAGGTGCGCGAAAACATTTTTATAGTTGATTTCTCCGGTACCGGGCTCTTTGCGGCCGGGGTTGTCACCGATCTGGACATAGGCGATTTCATCCCAGCACTGATCGATGGTAGGAATGAGGTTGCCGGTGTTGCGCTGCATGTGGTAGATATCGTAAAGTATTTTGCAGGCGGGGCTGTTAACCGCTTTACAGATTTCATAGGATTGTTCTGCGGTGCGGAGGAAGAGGTCGGGCGTATCGCTGAGCGGTTCAAGCACCATGACAAGTTTCTGGGGCTCGAAAATGGCGGCGCCTAAACGGAGTGCGGCAATAACGTTGGCCGTTTGTATGCCCATCGGCAGATTGCGGTCGAAGAAACCGGGCACTACGGTCGCCCATTTGGCGTTACAGCGTTTAGCCACGTCCACACTGTCTTTACAGGTTTTTACAAAAGCGTCGGTAAATTCCTGTTTGCCGGAGGCCAGTGAAGTTTTCCAGTTGTTGCCCGTATCCACTACAAACACGCCCATGGTCATGCCCAGTTTGGCGAGCAGGTTGCCAATCTTTTCCTGTTCGGCCACAGGACGGTGCATCATGCCGTTATCTTCTATAGAGCGGAAGCCCTGGTCATACATGTATTTGATCTGATCGAGGAAATCGGCGCCGGCGCTGTTTTTAAACATGCCATCATGTGGGGCGAAGTCCATTTTAAAAGGTTTTTCCTTAGCAGCTGTTGTGCCGGCAGTAGCAGCCTGGCTTTTGCTGGTGATACCGCCCAGGGCCAGCGCCGAAATACCGGCCAGAGCGCCCTGCTGCAGGAATTTTCTTCTTTCCATAACGTTAGGTTATTTTAAAATGATCATAGAAAAGGACATTGGCTAAATTTAATCGCTTTTATAAGGAAATGCTAATAAAGCTGAAAAAAATTCAATTCATCCTCCTTTTTTCGCATTCATAAAAAAATATTGCATTCCACTTTGTAATTTTTTAAATTCACCCACTTGTATTTTTTTTAAATCGTTTGGATGACTAGATATTATGTGACCTTTCTGCTGGGCGGGTTGCTCGGCCAGGTTATGACTACTCAGGCGCAAGAGACCTTTACGCCGTATGAACAACAGATCCCCGGAACCACGGTAAGTTTTAAAATGGTGCCGATTAAAGGAGGCACTTTCACGTTAGGAAGCCCGGACAATGAAAAAGGAAGAAATAAAGATGAAGGTCCTGCGAAAAAAGTAACCGTCGGAGATTTCTGGATGGGAGCCACAGAAGTGACTTTCGATGAATATGACGTGTATGCCGATGCGGAAAAGGATAAAACCCCTACGCCGGACGGTATGACACGTCCCAGCCCCCCATATATTGATCTTACCCTGGGCATGGGCAAAGGTGGCGGCTATCCGGCCAACAGTATGAGCCAGTATGCTGCGCTGATGTACTGCAAATGGCTGTATGCCAAAACCGGCGTGTTTTATCGCCTGCCCACCGCCGCAGAATGGGAGTACGCCTGCCGCGCGGGTTCTACAACGCCCTACCCATACGGCACTGACGAGTCGCAGCTGAAAAAATACGCCTGGTACCAGGCCAACAGCGAAGACAAATATCATAAGGTAGCGCAACTGCAGCCCAATGCATGGGGGCTTTACGATATGCTGGGCAACGTAGCCGAATGGACGCTGGACCAGTACGATGAAAATGGCGTAGCTGCCGTAACGGCCACTGATCCGTGGACAGCCCCCACTTCCAAAATGCCCCGCGTGATCAAAGGCGGTAACTACAAGGATGGCGCCCCTGCCTTGCGCAGTGCCGCCCGCCTGAAGTCCGACCCCATATGGAACCGCAGGGACCCGCAGATCCCCAAGAGCTCCTGGTGGAATGCTGACGCACCTTTCATCGGTTTCCGCATCGTAAAACCGGCGAAACAACCCACCCCTGAAGAAGCACAGAAATTTTTCGAAGAAGTAGTTGATAAATACAAAGGCGCACGCTAATCATCATCCAAAAAATCAATAAATCACAACGCATTTTATGGAAAGCGAACAACAAAAATTCCACGACAAAGGCCGCCGCGATTTCGTTAAGCAGACATCTATGCTTGCTGGCGGATTGCTGGCCATGCCCATTTTATCTAAAGCTAATTATTTCTCCGGTTCTTCTGATGTGATCAAAGTGGCGCTCATCGGTTGTGGCGGCCGCGGTACCGGCGCTGCTACGCAGGCGCTGAGCACAAAAGAAAACGTTCAGCTGGTGGCCATGGCCGATGCCTTCCCCGACAGGCTGAAAGAAAGCTACGACAACATCAAAGAAGCTTTAGGCGATAAAGCCAGCCGCGTGAACGTACCGGAAAAAAATAAATTCACTGGCTTCGATGCTTATAAACAAGCCATCGCGCTGGCGGACGTGGTGATCCTCACTACCCCTCCGGGTTTCCGGCCTATCCACTTTGAAGAAGCTATCAGGCAGAATAAGCACGTGTTCATGGAGAAGCCTGTGGCTACTGACCCTGCCGGTATCAAAAGAGTGCTGGAGGCCGCAGCTCTGGCTAAATCCAAAAAACTGAACGTGGTAGTGGGCCTGCAACGCCGTTACCAGAATTCCTACCGCGAGCTCTACAAACGCGCACAGGATGGTATGATCGGCGATATCCTCTCCATGCAGGTATGGTGGAACCAGGGCGCCCTTTGGGTAAAACCCCGCAAACCTGAATACACAGAGATGGAATACCAGATGCGTAACTGGTATTATTTCAACTGGCTCTGTGGGGATCATATCGTAGAACAGCATATCCACAATATTGACGTAGGCAACTGGTTTAAAAACGCCACACCGCTGACTGCAGGCGGTATGGGCGGCCGTGCCGTACGTACCGGTAAAGAATTCGGCGAAATCTTCGATCACCACTTCGTGGAATACCGTTATGCCGACGGCGTGGTGATGAACAGCCAGTGCCGCCACTGGAAAGATGCGCCCAGCAAGGTGGATGAAGAGATCGTAGGTACCAAAGGCCGCATCTACTGCGATAAAGCGCAGATCGTGGACCATAAGGGAAAAGTGCTCTATCAGTTTGACAAAACGAAGGAAAACAACCCTTATCAGACAGAACACGACGAGCTGTTTGCTGCCATCGCAAAAGGACAATACAAATTTGCAGACGCCCAGCGTGGTGCGGAGGCCACCCTTTCCGCCATCATCGGCCGTCTGGCCACTTATTCCGGGCAGATCATCAACTGGGATACGGCGCTCAACTCCGGGCTGAACCTCCAGCCGCAGAAATACGCTTTCGACGCTCCGCCGCCGATAGTGCCGGATGCTTCCGGCAATTACGCGTATGCAAAACCAGGAACGACAAAATATTTCTCCTGATATTTTTCTGCACACGATTTTCAAACAATGGGAAGATGCCAACGTCATCTTCCCATTTTATTTTTAACTTACTGCTATGAGATCGATTTTACTGCTATCCGCCATCAGCCTGTCTCTACAGGCATCGGCCCAAACGGCCGCCATCAGTAAGTGGGCCAACCGTTCCCTCTTACACCAGCAACCATTGGAGCAGGCGCATGTAGGCATCTCTATTTATGAGCCGGCCACCCAAAAATACTGGTACCAGTACCAGGACGATAAGTTTTTTACACCTGCTTCCAACACCAAAATATTTTCGCTGTATGCCGGCCTGAAGCTGCTGGGCGATTCGCTGCCAGCTGCCCGATACTATGAAAACGATACCGCCCTCTTTGTAAAAGGCATGGCCGACCCTTCCTTCCTGCATCCGGATTATACTTTTCAGCCGTTGTTGCAGCTGCTGCAACAAACCGCTAAACAGATATACCTGGTGCCGGCCAATAATCTCAACAAACGTTACGGCCCCGGATGGTCCTGGGCGGACTATGCCGACGATTACCAGCCGGAGCTGACGGAGTGGCCCATGTATGGTAATGTGGTCCGGATCTATCATCATGGCGATACCAGCAGAATAATGCCGGCCTTTTATGACCTGGAAACAACGGAAGACAGGACCATCAGCAAAACGAGCACCGAAAGGGATGAGCGAAACAATCTCTTCTTCCTGAAATATAACCCTGCTTACAAAGAAGCCTCCACTACGGAAGTGCCTTTTATCACGGGGGCTGAACAAGCGCTCCGGCAACGGTTACAGGACACCCTGCATAAACGTATAGGCCTTGCCGTTGTACCGCCGTCCGCCTCGTTTCAGTTGCTGAAAAGTATTCCGGCAGATTCGCTGTTCACGCCCATGATGCACCGCAGTGATAACTTCTTCGCGGAGCAAACACTGATGATGGCATCCGCCAACCTTTGGGACACCATCAGTTCTAAAAAGATGATCAGCTGGTTGCTGGAAGGAGACCTGAAAGACCTGCCGCATGCACCGCAATGGGTGGATGGCTCGGGCTTGTCGCGTTATAACCTTTTCACGCCGCGCGACTTTGTCAGCGTGCTGAACAAGATGTATGCGCAATATCCGCAGCAGCGGTTATGGGATATTTTCGCTACCGGTGGTAAAGGCACGCTGCGGAATTATTACCAGCAACAGTTTGTACATGCCAAGACAGGAACGTTGAACGGGGTAGTGGGGCTGAGCGGTTACCTGGTGACAAAGAAGAATAAGACGCTGATATTCAGTGTGCTGGTAAATAATCATCAGGATACGGCTACGAACGTACGAAGAGCGGTAGAGCGCTTGCTGACGATGATCTGGAAGGAATATTAAGCGGATCAGGGCTTGAGAATATAAGATACCAGTTTAATGGTATCGTCTGCCTGGTCTGCCTCTATGAGGCCGATTCCTTTGGCGTAGTAACTGGTGGAGATGGTGCCGATGGCTACGGGGTTGTTAAGTACAATAGCAGCGGCATCCAGTTTTACGGCGATCACGTCGAGATAGTTTTTCCCGTTGACAGTTTTGGTAACGCCTTTTTGGACGATGGTATGCTGCAGCACCGCTTTGGTGGTAAGTGTACCATTGCTGATGGTGACAGTGTCTGACCAGCTGCTGCCCATGGCGGCGGTTTCCTTCAGGTAAGTAAGTTGCAGGCTGTCTGCCTTATATCCCTGAAAAGTGAAGATGCTGGCTATTTGTGTGTAAATGCCGTCTTTACAACTGGAGCAGAAGAATACGCTGTCGTCGCCCACCATCTTATAGGTATTGCCGTTGATCGTGGTGTCTCCGGAAACGGTCAGGGTATATGCAATCGTGTCCTGGGTGAGGTTCACATCAATATAGGAAAAGGAAGAGCCGGTTGTATAAGGGGCATAATCGCAGGTGGGGAATCCTGTCCCGTCATGGCTCATTTCTTTACTACAGGCGATCAGCAATGCGCAGCCTGCCAGAAACAAAAAGAATGCGTGGAGGTGCTTCATAAACAATAGATCTGGTTACTGTATAACGTTCACTACTATGAATTTATGCAAAAAGGCCGATAGTTTTTTGGACTATCGGCCTTTTTGCATGTATAACGATTTTAAGTTATTCTATTCTTACTTTAAATGAGCCACTGGTGGGGACGATGGTATTACCCGGTATTTTTTGAAGGTTACCGTTGAAAGTGCCTTCGAGATATTCACCTGCTACCCCGGTGCGGGTGATGGTAATATTTACAGACTGGCCATAGTAGGTGCTGCTGTTCATGCTGACGGAGAAGTAGCGGGAAATGCTGTTACCTACCTGGATATTCGGCAATTCCATATTGACCTGCCGGGAGGGGGATGTTTTCTGCGCGGCAGAAATGGAATACGTGCTCACGGTGGATGTATCTGAACGGTAAGATGTATACAGGATAGAGTCCGTCGGAGTGATAAACGTGGTTGTCTGACCTTCGAGCATCACGGAAACGGTGCTGGCCTGTATCACGTCACAAGCCTGCAGATCGCGCGTGTAATCGCCCGGCGCCAGTTGGAAGGTGGACGTCGACATTTTGCCGGCGGTTTCGTCTACCGGGTTCAGGACCACCGTTGCCGCACCGGTGGCGCAGCGCAGAATGGAGGTGGCATAATTACCGTTCTGAATAGCGGTTTCGTAGTGTACGCCGTTTACCTGTATGTTGACCAGCCCTTTGGTAACGGCAGCACCGTCGCAGGTGGTGACTTTGCCGCTGAGGGTTATCCTGGAGTCAGGATCGATGGACACGTTGAAGGTGCCGGCGTTGGCGTCGGTCGACCAGGGGCCGGCATTTTTGGAGAAGATAACTTTGCCGCATTTGTCTTTCACGGAGATCGTTACCTGTTCATTGGCAGGAACGAGGCCGCTTACTTCACCCGCTTCATCGGTGTAGCCGTAGCTGCTGCTGTTATTGCTACGGGTAATCTGTATCGCGGTGTTGGCCAGCGGATTGTTTTTATCGTCTTTGAAAATGGCTTTGAAGTTCACCATCGGGAACTGGGCGTCACAATTCCAGAAGGAAAAGTGTTTCACGGTACCGACATAGCTGTCGCCCATTTTTTCTGCGCTGCCTTCCTGTTCCCACAAACCGGTGCTTTCATTGAAATGCCATAACGGAATGACCGCCGGTGCTGTTTTCCGCAGCGTGGCGGGTATGACCATGCGGAAGGTGACGTTGTTGGTGCCGTCGAGATGCAGCTTTTCCCCGGATGCTCCCTGCAGCTCCAGGGCCATCATTCCGAAGGACTGCAAGGCCACCAGTTCATTTTTATCATTGACAGCGCGTAAGTCACCGGGCATAATGTCTGCGAAGTCGTTGCTTTCAGGGTTAATAAAAGCATATGACAGCGTGGCTGTGCCTTTGTATGGTTTGTTGGCCGCATCCAGTACCTGGTTAGGGACAAAGATAAATTGTGCGTTGGATGCAGCCACTACGCCACCGGTGGTAACGTCAAAAGTACCGGCGGTCGTTTTGGTGAGCAGTTGTATCTGTACAAACTGTTCCCTACCGGCGGCGGTTACACGAAAAGTACGGATGCCGTTAAAGTATCCTGCTTTCTGCACCGTCACCACGGCTGCGGCTTCTGTCATGTTCACATCCTGCAGGCGGAAAGCGCCGAACTGATCGGTAATAGTGTTCTGATCGCCGCATTGCACGCGGGCGCCCGCCAGCGGATCGTTATTGGCGTCGGTCACAATACCCTGTACGCCAGCCTGCACCTTTTTATCGGAGATAGGAGGGGTGCCGGTAGAAGGATTGTTGGTTTCGGGAGGATTATCTACTGTCACCATTCTTTTGTCGCAGGCTTGGAGCAACATGATGCAGCAAGTTAATAGCCATAAAAATCTTTTGGTCATAGGGATGAAAGTTCGGTTGATAATTAATGAGGTAAAGACACGCAAATATAAAATATACTTTTTATGCATGATCATTTTTAAAAAAGGCGTAAAAAACACACTTATTTTTAGAAAATAATCAAGTTATTTCTGAATATCTTACTACAAGGTAAGATTACCACTTGTTATGGATCACACTATTTATTGAAAAACAGTAGAACGTAGCATTTTTATCACCCAAAAATCTCATTTATGAATCCACGTTATGCGAAGGCATTGCTATTGCTATGCCTTTCCGCCACCTCCTCGGGGCCGGTTGCTGCCAGGGATTTAATGCCTGCGGTATGGCAGCAGGCCAATCCAACAATAGAAGGTAAAGTAAAAGACGTCAACGGGAATCCCCTGCCTGGGGTAACGGTGGTCCTGAAAGACAGCCAGCGCGGCGCCGTCACTGACGCAAAAGGAAGCTTCACCCTGAAAGATGTAAAAAAGGATGGAGTCCTGGTATTTCAGTTTGTGGGCTATGATCCACAAGAAGTAAAAGTAGAAGGACGTACATCCATTAACGTTGTCCTGAAAGAAAACCAGAAAACCCTCGACGAATACGTAGTGGTGGGTTACGGTACCCAGAAGAAGGTGACCAAGACCGGCGCTGTGGCCACTGTAAAGGGTGCTGAATTACAACAGTCGCCCAACGTGAATATCTCCAACTCACTGGTAGGACGTATCCCTGGCATCATTGCGGTCAACAACAGCGGCGAGCCGGGTAATGATAACTCCCGTATCTTTATCCGCGGCCGCAGCACCCTCGGGGTGAGTACACCATTGTATGTGATTGATGGCATCCCCCGTGAAGGGTTTGCCCGTCTGGCGCCCAGCGACATCGAAAGCGTATCCGTACTGAAAGATGCGGCTGCAGCCATCTACGGTTCCCGTGCGGCCAACGGCGTTATCCTCGTCACCACCAAACGCGGTAAGATCGGTAAGCCTACGATCAGCTACAACTTTAACCAGTCCTTCGTGTCGCCTACCCGCCTGCCCAAAATGGCGGATGCGCCTACCTACGCCAGACTGGTCAATGAAATACTACAGTATGGCGGCGATGCGCCCCGCTTTTCGGAAGAACAGATCAAAAAGTTCGGCGACGGCTCAGACCCCTGGCTGTATCCCAACACCAACTGGTACGATGCTGTCATCAAAAACACCTCCCTGCAAAACAGGCACGACCTGTCGCTCAGCGGCGGCTCTGAAAAAATGACGTATTACGTATCGCTCGGAAGCCTCTTCCAGGACGGTATCTACAAGTCCAGCGCCACCTACTATAAACAACAGAATATCAGGGCCAACCTCGATGCTAACGTGAACGAATATGTGCACCTGCGCTTCGACCTGGCAGGAAGACTCGAGAACAGGCATTTCCCGCCCCGCTCCGCAGGCTCTATCTTCCGCTCTCTGATGCGCGGACGGCCCACGGAAAATGCTATCTGGCCCAACGGGCTTCCCGGACCAGACATCGAATACGGGGATAATCCCGTGGTGACCAGTACCGACGTTATCGGTTATACGAACGATAAAAACTATGTAGTCAACGGTACCCTCGGCGCCACCATCAACATCCCCTGGGTACAGGGATTGTCCGTTGACGGAAACTTCGCCTATGACCAGAACTTCGCCTTCCTGAAAACATGGGTAAAACCCTGGACGCTGTATACGCTCGATCCCAATAGCCCGGACCACAAGCTAAACCCGGCCTCCAGGGGGGTGAGCGCTCCTGAGCTGAACGAAAGCTTTAACAGCAACCGCATGACAACGGTGAACGTGAAACTGAACTATGTACGTTCTTTCGGAAAACATAACCTGAGTACGTTCGTCGCCTTTGAACAGGCCACTTTCGACGGAGATACCATGCTGGCCAACCGCAGGTATTTTATCAGTGACAAGCTCGATCAGCTGTTTGCCGGTGGCGATAAAGAGAAAAACAACGGCGGTACAGGCTTCTCCTTCGCCCGCCGTAACTATTTCGGCCGTATCTCCTACAACTATAAAGAAACTTACCTGTTCGACTTCAATGCCCGTTATGACGGTACCCAGAATTTCCCGCGCAACAGCCGCTTCGGTTTCTTCCCCGGCGCATCTGTGGGCTGGGTGGTGTCCAACGAAAACTTCTGGAAAAGAGGCGTGCCTGCAGTGGATTACTTCAAGATACGCGCGTCATGGGGGCAGATGGGGAACGACCAGATCCCGTCTTTCCAATACCTCAGTACTTATGGCTTCAGCGACGGCGGCGTGATGTTCGGCGGCGACCTGAACAAAGGTATTTACCAGTTGCGCTCTCCCAACGAAGCCATTACCTGGGAAATGGCTAACAACTATGACATCGGTATCGAAGCATCGCTGCTGGGTGAAAAACTGTCTTTGGAAGCAGACTATTTCTATACCCGCCGCGCCAATATCCTCGTGAGCCGCAGCCAGTCCATGCCTGCCTATACCGGTATGACCCTGCCACAGGAAAACATCGGTAAAGTGGAAAACAAAGGTTTTGAAGTAGTGCTCAAACATAAAAACGACATCAACAAATTCCATTACGAAGTAGTCGGTACCGTTACCCATGCCCAAAACAAAATCCTGTTCTGGGATGAGGTGCCCAATGTTCCGGAATGGCAGAAATCTACCGGCAGGATGATCGATGCGCCGCTGTATTATAAAGCCATCGGCATCTACAAAACACAGGAGGAAGTAGACAAGTCGCCTCACATCAGCGGCGCCCGCGCCGGTGACGTCATCTTCGAAGATGTTGACGGCAACGGTGTTATCGATGACCTGGACCGTATCCGGGTGAACCGCACCGAAAACCCCACCTGGATTTTCGGCCTTACCCTGAGTGCCAAGTACAAAAATTTCGATTTCACCATGCTGTGGCAGGGAGCTACCGGCGCCAGTCAGTATCTGCACACGGAGTCCGGCCTGATCGGCAACTTCCCGGAAGCCTATATCAAAGACCGCTGGACGACAGAGAACACCAACGCTTCATGGCCAAGGGTGAACGACCGTGACCGCGAATACTGGGTAAACCGCCAGAACACATTCTGGTTCTGGAAAACAGACTATGCCCGTTTGAAAACGCTGGAACTGGGCTACACCATTCCGGGTATGGCCATCAAAAACATCGGTCTGCAAAAACTGCGTGTATACGTGAGCGGTCAAAACCTGGTGACCATCGACAATGTAAAAATATTTGATCCGGAAGCGCCCATGGGCAGCGGCCAGTTTTATCCGCAGGTGAAGATTTACAATGTGGGATTAAATGTTACTTTCTAAACAACAAGCCATGAAAAAATCAAACATCATACAATATCTGCTGGTGGCGGGATTACTGTTGGCCACCGCTGCGTGTAAAAAGGACTTTCTTGAGAAGAAGCCGCTGACAGAATACGAGGAATCAGATGTATGGAAAGACCGGGGCCTGGTGCAGGCTTTTGTGAACGACCTTTATGTGCAGATGCGCCCGGGGTACCTGGAAGTGATGCTGGCCTCTATGACAGACGAGGCACGGTTTATCCATGACTATAACACCTCCCGCGTAGTACAGGGCAATGTATCGCCCGACGATATCGGCAGGCTCAGTGATTTTGCCCGCTGGGACAATCACTACAAAGAGATCCGTAACTGTAACATGTTTTTTGAAAAAATTGATCAGGCGCCCATAGATGGTAGCACCCGCAACACCATGAAAGGCGAAGTGCATTTTATGCGGGCCTGGTATTATCACATGCTGGTAAAATACTATGGTGGCGTGCCACTGATCACCAGGACATTTAATGTAAAGGGAGATGAACAGGAGATCCTTAACATCAAGCGGGCTACTTATGAGGCCTGCGTGAAATTTATCTCCGACGAATGCGACAGTGCCGCGAAGATGCTGCCTGCTGTGTATGAGTTACCGAAAGACAAAGGCCGCGTGACCAAAGGCGCCGCACTGGCGCTGAAATCAAGAATGCTGCTGTATGCCGCCAGCGATTACTTTAATCAAAACGTGAAAAGTCCGCTGATGGGATACACATCCGGCAGTCAGACAGATCGCTTGCGCGCTGCCAAAAACGCCGCCAAAGCCGTGATGGACATGGGGATCTATGAACTGTACCATCCTACAGATTCTGCAGCGGAAAACTACAGCCGTATCTTCCTGGATAAAGACCACAAAGAGCTGATTTTTATAAAACAGTATGACAAGGCACTGCTGGGCACTTCCCATGACCTTTACAACGGACCTAACGGTTACCACAACTGGGGCGGTAACGTACCACTGGAAAATTTTGTGACCGGTTACCAGATGAGAGACGGCTCTGCGTTTTCCTGGGCCAACGCGGCACAGGCCAAAGCTCCGTATGTAAATCGGGACCCGCGGTTTTACGCCACCATCCTGTATGACGGCGCCAAATGGAAACCCCGTCCGAAAGACGGTGCGGAAGTAGACCCTGTCGGTGTAATACAGACCGGCAAATACGAGCCTAAAAACGGCGGCCGGGACAGCGTATGGGGACTGGATACCCGTAACAGCACCATCGAAAACTGGAATGGTACTTTCTCCGGTTATTACCTGCGTAAGTTCATGGATAAAAACCTGGACGCACAATTTTTCAGGGGCGACCAGAACTGGATCTTCATCCGTTATGCCGAGGTATTGCTGAACTACGCAGAGGCGAGCATATGGCTGGGCGAGTATGCGGACGCGCTGCCGGTGTTGAATGCAGTACGTACCAGGGCGGGCATGCCGGCCACCAATGCTACCGGCGATGCACTGAAAGCGGTACTGAAATACGAAAGAAGGTATGAACTGGCCTATGAAGAACATCGCTTCTTCGATGCACGCCGCTGGGTGACAGACGCCATGACTTACTTCAACGGCAGCGCGCAGGGCATTGAGGTACTGGGCTCGCAGATCGCCAATCATCCTTTTGTATACAGGCCTATCAGTATTCAGAGCCGTACTTTCAAAGAGAAGGATTACCTGTTGCCGATTCCTGCAGCAGAAATCAGGAAGAACAGCAACCTGGAACAGCAGGTGCCGTATAAATAAGTGAGATATTTGCCTATATAAAGAAAGAAGAGGGTGTCTCTGATAACAGAGACGCCCTCTTGTGTTTTTTGCCCATCCGTAAATCTCATAAAAGAAGCCCCGAATAATGTAACAGCTATGTTGCCGTATGCCGCGAACTTTACATCATCATTTTAATCTTAATCTTATGGAAATGAATCATCACCACCACGGACACCACGGACATCACGAACAGCCGTCACCTGTAACAATGAAACTGATAGCCGGCGCCGATGCTATTGCAGCCGGCGAAAACACCCGGCTGGTATTCAGGCCGGTGAACAACAATCATCCTGAGGACGCTGTTCCATTAAGCATACAGCACGAAGCAGCATTTCACCTGATTATCGTCAACAGCCAACTGACTTCTTTTGAGCACCTGCATCCGCAACGCGATGCCGACGGTAACTACATTATAGACGTTACTTTTAATCACGCAGGCCAATACCTCGTTTATGCCGATTATCAGGCCGAAGGATACGCACCGCAAACGGACCGGCTTACACTACAGGTAGCAGGCCAGGAACAACCGGGCGCTGGTGAAGCGGGCGAAAAACTTTCCACCGTTACCGACGGATTGCAGCTTACCATTGCAGCAGCAGCCCCTTTTGTTGCAGGCGCAGAAAGCCATATTCCGGTAACTATTACAAAGGATGGAAAGGCATTACATGCTGCAGATATCAACCCGTACCTGGGTGCTGTGGCGCATATTATTTTGATTGGCCGGGAAGACAAGGATTTTCTGCATATCCATCCTATGTCAGACAGTCAGTTTCCCATCATCGGTCATACTGTGTTTCCCAAGGCAGACATTTACCGTATGTGGATACAATTTAAAACAGAGGGAGTGTTACATACGGCCAGCTTTACGATACAGGTAAGCAACGCAGCCGCAGAAGTTGCAGCTGGTCACGGCGACCATAGTCATCATAATCATCACGGTCATCATCATTGAGGCTGAAGTTAACCGCAACAGGAATGTAAAAGGGCGCCCATTGGACGCCCTTTTTATTTGGATCAAATATCCCAGGATTATACGCCGAGGGACCAGCCGTCGCGATAGGTGCGTTTTACGAACTGGTTGGCTTCGTCGAAGTTGGTGATCTTCATGTTTGCGCCATCCCAGAGCAGTTTGATGTAACGGCCCGGGTAGTCGTAACCTTTACCGGAAGCTTTAGCCTTACGGATGTCGAAGCTGCGGATAGCGAGGTTGGCCATCAGCACAGTTTCTGTCAGCGGGCCGGCAATTTCGAACGGAGAGCTGAGTGTTTTGGCTTGTTTGCTGTTATAGCCGGCGATGGCTGCATTTACCCATTGCACGTAGTGTCCTTCCGGTACGCGGGCAATAGTTTGCGGCACGTTCGCTTCGGCGGTGCGGGAAGTAGGCAGCAGTTTGGGGTACATACCGTAGGTACCGCACATCATCTTGCCTTTATCGCCGATGAAGATGGCGCCGTTGCCGCCGTCGCCCATTACTTCGTTCGGTCCCAGTTCTTCCGGGCGTTCCGGCTGAATACCGCCGTCCATCCAGTGCAGTGTCACTTCTTTGCCGTTTTTACCGGGGAATTTCATGATCACATGAGAAGAAGGAGGGCAGCTTTCCGGGAAGTAGCCGCGGGTGAATTCACCCACGTAAACGCTGCCTACGCTGCATTCTACGGAAGTGGGGTAACCAAGGCCCAGTACGCGGAAAGGCGGTTCAATGATATGACAGCCCATGTCGCCGATGGCGCCGGTACCGTAGTCCCACCAGCCGCGCCAGTTGAACGGCACGAGGTTATCCACATAATCTTTTTTGGGTGCGGTGCCCAGCCAGAGGTCCCAGTTCAGTTCTTTGGGAACTTCTGCCTTGCCGGTGGGCCATGCAATGCCCTGCGGCCAAACGGGACGGTCTGTCCAGCAGTATACGGTATGTACGTCGCCGATCAGGCCGGCGTTGTACCATTCCATCAGCTGACGAACGCCGTCGCCGGAAGCGCCCTGGTTGCCCATCTGGCTTACCACCTTATGTCTCTGGGCGCCCTGCGTGAGCATTCGCGCTTCATAGATATCATGTGTCAGTGGTTTCTGCACATATACGTGTTTCTTCAGCTGCATAGCGCCCATGGCGGCTACGGCGTGCGTGTGGTCCGGAGTGGACACAGAAACCGCATCGAAGTTTTTGTGCTCTTTATCGAACATCTCCCGGAAGTCGGCGTAGAACTTCGCTTTCGGGAATTTTTTAACGGCTTCGGCCGCACGACGGGTGTCTACATCGCAGAGGTAGGCAATATCAGCAGGGCCTGCAGCAAACCCGGTAAGATCGCTGTAGCCTTTACCGCCAACACCGATGCCGGCAACACGCAGACGGTCGCTCGGGGCGGTATAACCTCTACCCAGTACATGACGTGGAACGATCATAAATCCCGCCGCGGCAAGGGCGCCGTTCCTCAGGAATGATCTGCGGGACACCTGGTTGTTCCCGCTCTTTTTTTCTGGAACCATGAGTGATATTCGTTTTTAGGTACTTATTAATCGCTTGATAATGATGAATCGCGGATCGCAGGAGCGAAGATAAAAGGCGAAACCAGTTTTTCTATGCCCGCTTATCAATTGACGCTCCGGATTTATCATTCATAACGTTTATTTAATCCCAGGTCATGATCTTGCCTCTGTCTTCTATCTTGAGGCAGGTGGCCAGGGTTTTTTCGTCGTAAGCATAACCATATTGTTTCAGTACGTCTGCCGGCACGCCGTCCCATTCGTTGGGGGTATTGCCCACATAACCGAGGTCTTTGATACCGATTTTGCTGGTGAAGAAGCCGGTGGCGGTCAGGCTGCGCATACGGTTGAAGAAGGCTACGCCCTGACTGTTTTCAGGAGCCGCCTTTTCGGGGTAGGCGATCAGGTCTACCACGGCTATCCGCTGTTCCGGGCTGCATTCGGCAAAGGATTTATTATAACGTTTGGCGCACTGAACGTCCAGCCAGCGAAGGCCGCCGCGCATGGGCAGTTTATGTTCAGGGATATCTTTTACGATGAACTCAATGAACTCGGGCACTTTGGCGTCGGAGGCGCTGCCGGAATGTTCATCTGCCGGTATAATGATATCTGCCAGGATGGTGATGGTCTTCATTTCTTCCGCGGTGAAGAATTTTTCTTCCGTCAGGCTTTTGTCCCGCAGGGCTTCGTCCGGCGTCCGTCCATAGCCCGGGGTGTTGCCTGCTTTGGCCTCACCGGTGTTTTTTTTGTCTTCACAGCCGGTGGCGGATAAGATGGTGCCTACAGATAAAGTTCCCAGCGCAAGGGCTTTAAGGGATTCTCTTCTATCCATTGTCAATAATGATTAAAGGTTTTGTTTTTTCAATTGGTCCACGATGTAGTCTGAAGCGCGCCAGGCGAGGGCGAGGATGGTCCAGGTCGGGTTTTTGTCCGCCTGCGACACAAAGGCGCCGCCGTCTACCACGAACAGGTTTTTCACCTCGTGTGACTGGTTGAATTTGTTGAGCACGGAAGTAGCCGGGTTGTCGCCCATACGGGTGGTGCCCACTTCGTGGATGATACGGCCAGGGTTCTCCAGTCCGTACATGGTGTCTGCGCCAGGTTTGGTACCGGAAGGGATACCGCCCATTTCAACGATCAGCTGTTCAAACGTGTCCTGCATGTGTTTGGCCTGTTTGATCTCATGGTCGCTCCAGGTATAGTGGAAACGCAGCACGGGGATACCGTATTTATCCACTACGTTCGGATCTATCTCGCAGTAGTTATCCTCCCGGGCAATACATTCGCCTCTGCCGGCGAAGCCGATATAGGCGCCATAATAACGACGGTAGTCGTCTTTCAGCGATGCACCATAGCCGCCGGCTGTTTTGGGTTTGCCATCGCGGCCGGGATATTTGCCGTTCATATTTTCGAGGCCAAAGCCGAAACCGTAGGAAGGCATGTGCATGCCGCCGCCCAGTTCAATATGGTAGCCACGGGCAAAATCCAGTTTTTTATTGTCGGCCCACCAGGGGATGTATACGTGCATGCCGCCTACGCCATCTTCGTTATAGCGCTTGCGGTCCATCAGGGCGGGTACGAAGCCGCCGCGGGATGCGCCCGTAGAGTCATGGAGATATTTACCGACTACGCCGCTGGAGTTGGCGAGGCCGTTCGGATGTTTGGCGGATTTGGAATTGAGCAGCAACCGGGCTGATTCGCAGGCGCTGGCCGCGAGGACCACTACGCGGGCGTTGACAGAATATTCTTGCATGTCGGATTTGTCGACATACGCCACCCCTGTGGCTTTGCCGCTGTCGTCGGTGAGCACTTCCCGCACCATGGCGCCGGTGTAGAGGTCTACATGACCGCTTTTCATGGCGGGTTTCACCAGTACGGAAGACGAAGAGAAGTCGCCGTATACGGTACAGCCACGGCTACACTGGCTGCAGTAGAAGCAGGGGCTCCTGTCTTTATTGACCGAGCGGGTGAGGATAGACAGGCGGGCGGGAATCACGGGAAGGCCCATTTTTTCGCCGGCACGTTTTACCATCAGCTCGTGCAGCCTGGGTTTGGGAGGCGGCAGGAAGAAACCGTCCGGTTCATTGGGCAGGTTTTCTTTAGAGCCAAATACACCGATCAGCTTATCTACTTTGTCATAATAAGGGGATACGTCCTGGTAACTGATAGGCCAGTCGTCTCCCAGTCCGTCATAACTTTTATGTTTGAAATCGCGTTCTCCAAAACGAAGGGAAATACGGCCCCAGTGGTTGGTACGGCCTCCCAGCATGCGGGAGCGGAACCAGTCGAATTCTGTCCCGTTCTTTTTCGTATATGGTTCACCGTCGATCTCCCATCCGCCGTAGGCGGCATCAAAATCGCCGAAAGGGCGGGTAGTGCTGGCACCTCTTCTGGGAGATTCATAGGGCCATTTCAGTTGAGTCGCCTGCTCCGGGTCTGCCGGATCATATTTTGGCCCCGCTTCCAGGAGCGCTACTTTAAGCCCGGCCTCTGATAATATTTTGGCTGTCATGCCGCCGCCGGCGCCAGATCCAACAATACAAACATCATAAAGCTTAGCCTGTTTTTTAATTTCAAAAGCCATCTGCGTGGAAATTTTTAGACTTTATTTAAAGAACACCGGTTTTAAATCTATAAATTAAATGCGTAAAAAGTTGTCTTTTTTTTATGAGTGAGCAGACACCCTACATCATCGGCGCAGATATTGGTACCAGTAGTGCTAAAACGATTGGGCTCAGGCTTCAAAACGGAGCGGTGGTGGGCGTATTTCAACAGGCATATGCCACCCGTTATCCGCAGCCGGGATATGCGGAGCAAGACCCGCTGCTGTTGCTGGATGCGGTGAAAAAAGGCATCCGTGAAGTGGTGTCCCTGGCGGGATATCCGCCGGCGGCCATCTCCTTCAGCAGCGCCATGCACAGCATTATGGCGGTAGACGGCGATGGCCGGGCGCTTACGCCGCTGGTCCTCTGGGCCGACAACCGCAGCGAGCCGCAGGCGCTGGCCCTGCGGGACACCGAAGCAGGGAAAAGACTGTACCGGCAAACCGGCACCCCGGTACATGCCATGTCGCCCCTCTGTAAGTTGCGCTGGATGCGGGAGCAACAACCGGAACTCTTTGCCCGGGCGGCCATCTTCCCGGGTATCAAGGAATATATCATACATCACTTTTTCGGGAGATATTACAGTGATCATAGTATTGCTTCCGCTACCGGGCTGTTTGACATCGCGGGGCTGCAATGGAGCGGGGAGGCGCTGGACTACGCCGGTATTACGGTCGCGCAGCTGCCGGAGCCGGTACCGGCCACTTTCCGGCTGCCGCCCTTATTGCCCGCGGTGGCGGCGGAACTGGGCCTCCCGGCCGATACACCCTTTATCATCGGAGGGAGCGACGGGTGCCTGGCCCAGCTGGGCAGCCGCGCGCTGGACCCCGGCCATGCCACCATCACCATCGGTACCAGCGGAGCGGTACGCATGGCGGCCTCCCGGCCGCAGACTGACGCCCGCGGCCGGCTGTTCACCTACCTGCTGACCGACGATGTGTATATCACCGGCGGCGCCACCAACAATGGCGGCGCGCTGTTGCAATGGCTGGTGCGCGATTTCCTGCGGATGCCGCTGACCGCCCTGCAGCCGCTGGTGGAAGAGGCGCTGCAAACGGACACCGGTCCTTTGTTGTGCCTGCCGTACCTGCTCGGAGAGCGGGCACCCATCTGGAATAGCCACGCTACCGCGGCTTTTGTGGGTATACAACCCGGCCATACCGCAGCGCATTTCATGCGGGCCATGCTGGAAGGTATCTGCTTCAACCTGCTGAGTATCCGTGAGGCGCTCACGGAAACTGCCGGACCGGTACACCGGATATCTGTCAGCGGCGGATTTACCGCCACCCCGGGATGGATACAGCTGCTGGCCGATATTTTCGGGCAGGAAATGACGCTCGACCAGCAGAACGACGCTTCGGCGCTGGGAGCTATCATGTTGGCTGCCAATGTATTACAGTTTCCGTTTGGAAGCTGGGAGGGAGCGCGGGCGACGGTTTTCTCGCCCGACAAAGAAAAATATGAGGGGTATCAGCAAAAATTTGGGCGGTTCCTGCGGCTGTATGAGGCGGTAAAGGAGAGCTGATGTGGCCGGGGGGTGGAAAAAAGATGGGGTATTGGGTCGCTCCCGGTGAAGGAGGTGTCCAATACCCCATATCATATCAAAATGATTTAGTTGCCTCTTTCGAACATCCGGGCCAGGTCCGTGAGTTTGAATGAGATGAAGGTGAACTTCCCGCTGGGCGCCACATTAGGCATGCTGCAGGCGAAGAGTTCATCGATCATGTTCTGCATTTCACGGGCAGACAGGATTTTGCCGGCCGGGATGGCGTTGTTGCGCGCCATGGAGCGTACCAGTTGTTCGCGGCGGTTGATTTTAAGCTCGCTGAAGTTTTTAAACTGTTCCAGCAGCCCTTCTATCGTTGCCTGGTCGTTGCCGGACTGCATATCGGCGGGGGTACCTCTTACAATGAAGGTATGGTTGCCGAAAGGTTCCAGTTCATAGCCCAGTGCCTGTAGTTCGGGCAGCATCTCAGCGATGAGCACGGCGTCTGCCGGAGGCAGCTGCAGTGTCTGGGGGAAGAGGCTTTGCTGGGTGGCCATCGGTGTTTCTTCGAGGGCGCGCTGGTAGCGCTCAAACAGGATGCGTTCGTGGGCAGCCTGCTGGTCTATCAGGATGAAGCCGGATTTTATCTGTGACAGGATGAACTGCTGATGCACCTGCACCGGTACTTTCTGGTCGGTGGCGGTGTCCTGCCAGCGTTCGTCGATCACGGAAGCCGTAGCGTGGGGCTGGCTTTCGTAGGTCACGGCCGGGCGGGTTTCCGGCTCCACGGTATAGGAGCTGATGGTGTAACCTTCGGTTTCCGGCGTGTTTTTATTGCTTTCGTACAGGTCTTTCCAGTGCTTCAGATTGCTGCTATTGCTGCTTTTGTCAATCATATGGGCCTGGTTGGCCTGTGTAAAGGATTTATAGAGGGGGGAATGGGTGTATTCCTCCTGTTGTTGTTTGGTGAAGGGTTTGCTCACGGCGTCCAGGGCCTGTATGCTGGGGTCCAGGTCGAAATCGAGCGTGGCGGTCACGTTGAACTGTGCCAGCGCGTGTTTCACGGTTGCCTGCACGAAGGCGTACATTACTTTTTCGTCGTCGAACTTGATTTCCTGCTTGGTGGGGTGCACGTTGATGTCCACATGTTCGGGGTTGACATCAATAAACAGGACGTACAGCGGGTAGCTGTCGGCCGGGATGATATCTGCGAAAGCGTTCATCACCGCGTGGTGCAGGTAAGGGCTTTTGATATACCGGTTGTTGACGAAGAAGAACTGGTCGCCCCTGGTTTTTTTGGCTGTTTCCGGTTTACCGACAAAACCGTATACGTTCATATAGTCGGTACTTTCCTTCACATTAACCAGGCGGGCGTTGTAATGTTGCCCCAGGATAGCGATGATGCGCTGTTTCAGGGAGCCTTTATCGAGATGGAACAGTTGCTGGTTGTTGCTGGTGAGCGAGAACTGCAGTTGGGGAAAGGCCATGGCCACCCGGATAAACTCGTCCACAATATGTCGCATTTCTGCCGCGTTACTCTTGAGGAAGTTGCGGCGGGCAGGCACATTGAAAAACAGGTTTTTCATGGCGATGCTGGTACCTTCCGCGGTCTGACAGGGTTCCTGCTTTTTGATCACGCTGTTGTCTATCTCCACATAGGAGCCAACATCGGTCCCTTTTTTCCGGCTTTTGAGCTCTACCTGGGAAACGGCTGCGATCGAAGCGAGGGCTTCTCCTCTGAACCCCATGGTACGGATCTGGAAGAGGTCATCTATGGATTGTATCTTGGAGGTGGCATGGCGTTCAAAGCACATACGGGCATCTGTTTCGCTCATACCGCCACCGTTATCGATTACCTGCACCAGTTCTTTGCCTGCGTCTTTTATGATCAGCTGAATCTCCGTCGCACCTGCGTCTACGGCATTTTCCAGTAATTCTTTTACCGCCGATGCCGGTCTTTGTATCACTTCGCCTGCAGCTATCTGGTTCGCTATATTGTCTGGTAATAAATTGATGATGTCCGCCACTTAACTAGCCTTTTGGCGTAAAGTTAATAATTTATACGCAGTTGCTCGCGGGTGATTATCAGACTGTTTGAAACATTTAAGCATGGGATTTGGGAAATACCAGGTTGATTTGCAGGAAATAACAATCCATTAAGCCACTTCATACGTAATTTATTAAGAGAAAAAATATCTATCAGGCCAACAGAGAAAAATACAATGATAGTGTTAATGACCCGTTAACGGAAACAAAACGCTATGCATGAACCTGCAGAATCTGATAATTTTGAGCATCTTATTAGTCACCAACTGAACAGACCCTCGCTAAAAGCGATAAAAAGAATTCAATGGAAGAAGGAAAAAAGAAGGGAGACGTTTACTCCCATTCGGATACAAGTAAGGTTAACTTAACGGATGACGAATGGAAAAAGATCTTACCGCCGGAAGTCTACAACATCGCCAGAGAGAAAGGAACAGAATGGGCATTTACCGGTAAATACTGGAATAGCAATGAAAAAGGAACCTATTACTGTGCTGCCTGTGGCCATCCGCTTTTTGTATCCAATGCCAAATTTGAGAGTAGCTGTGGCTGGCCCAGCTTTTTTGAGCCGGTAGCCAAAGCCAGCGTTATCTATGCCCCCGACAACAGTCACGGTATGCACCGCACCGAAGTATTATGCGGCCGCTGCAGATCACACCTCGGGCATGTTTTTGACGACGGGCCACCGCCAACAGGGCTCCGCTACTGTATCAACTCTGTGATTCTGGACTTTGAACAGGCCACAGAAGCCGACAAGCAATATTCAGAAAAAAGAAAGGAAAAAGAATAACCCGAACCGTTTATCACTGATGCCAACGGCTCCGGCGGGAGCACAATAAAAAAGCGTATTTTTATTGTAATCAATTTCCCGGAGTTATGAAAGTCTTAAAAGCACTTGCCTGGATTGTAGGTATTCTCTTGCTTGTACTGATTATACTCATTTTTGCTGCCCCAACCCAAATGCACGTGGAACGTTCGGTGGAAATCAATGCACCGGCATCTGTCGTGTGGAATGATATTGTCCGTTTCGAGAAGTTCAACCAGTGGAATACCTGGAAAATGATGGACTCCACCGCAGAGTACACCATCACCGGGGACGACGGCACCGTAGGCGCCGTCAGCGCCTGGAAAGGCAAAAAAATAGGAGAGGGTAAGCTCCAGCACCTCTCGTTAGACCCCTATAAATCCGTTCAACAGAAACTGACGTTCATAGCCCCGTTCCATTCGGAGTCGGACGTGTTCTTCCAGCTCTCTGAGGCTGCCGGTAAAACCAAGGTGGTATGGGGCTTCGACGCCCATTACGACCGTCCGCAGAACGTGATGGCCCTTTTCATGAAAGGCGCGCTGGAAGAAGATTTCGCCAAAGGGCTCAGCAACCTCAAAAGCATGGCGGAAGCGGAAAAGAACGGCCCGGGAACCCCCAACGGGATCAACGTTACCGTGCGGGAAATGGATTATCCCGCCACCACCTACGCTGCCGTCCGGAAAACAGTACCCTTTAAAGGCATCTCCAATTATTACCGCGCCAACCTCGAACAGATTTATAAAGCGGCCACAACCGCAAAGCTTCAGCCGGGCGTGCCCTGTGGCCTCTTTTATACCTGGGATGAAAGAAAACGGGAAACAGACATGGCAGCGGCCATACCGGTACCGGAAGGGAGCACCCTGGGGCCTGGCTTCGAAATTATCAGGCTGCCAGCCGCCCAGGCCGCCTATGTGGACTACTACGGGCCCTACGATAAAATCGCCAATGCCCACGTAGCGATCCAGCAGTTCATAGAAAAAAAGGGTAAAAAAGTAATTCCGCCCACCATGGAGATGTATGTGACAGATCCGGGCAAAGAGAAGGATAGTAGCAAATGGCTGACGAAGGTCATTTACTTTATGCAGTGAGCATCAGCACCAACGGAAAGAAATAAACGAAAAAGCCGGCAAAAAACGGAAAGACTATCTGGCGGAAGCGGTGGCGTAGGCGGTAGGTTCAAATTCTATGATCTCGTACATGGCCAGCTGGTTTCTCTCCAGCGGATCTTCACTCATGATCTGCTCTACCTCTCTACGGCTCGAAGCCTGACAAAGGATCAGCGCGCCGGATTTGGGCTTCCGCCTCCCCGACAGGATGAATTTGCCGTTGTCATAATATTTTTGCAGGAACGCTGTATGCGCTTCCATAAAGTGCTCTACCGCCGCTACCGGTCGGATGTACTGTAGGAGAATCAGGAACATAAAGGTTTTTCGATGGTTTTA
Source organism: uncultured Chitinophaga sp. (assembly GCF_946479755.1). Next base: position 84,928 of record NZ_CAMLHC010000018.1, read on the forward strand.
GATGTTTGTTTCATAGTAAGCAACAAAGGTATTAACTATAATGATCCCAAAATATTGTATGTGGCATAGCGGTCCCAAAAAAATTGAGACATATAAGCTACAAAAATATGCGTACTTTCGCACCACCGAAATACCACGATTGTGGGAATGTACTGGTCAGATGGTCGGTATCCCTACCATAGTCAATTATTAACTCTTATATCTTTTATGAAAAGAACAATTTCCAAAGTTTTGTTAACCGCTGTTACTGCAGCGGTAGTGCTGTCGTCCTGCTCCACCAAGGTTCCGGAAGAAAGTAAACACATCCCCAAAACAGCCGGCGTAGTAATAGACCTGAACGCCAAAGAAATTACCCAGAAACTGGCCACCAACGGACTTACTATGGACAAGCTGTTTTCTGCCGTGCAGTCCAAAGACACCTCCAGCGAAGCCATGAAAGCCTGGAAAGATGCCGAAAATTCCGGTGTAGACCTGAAAGGCCACTTCTTTGTGTCCTTCGTTTTCCCGGGCCAGGCAGGTGGCACCAAGTCCTACATCAGCGCCACCGCCAGCCTTGCTGACGCTGACAAGTTCGAGGCCTTCCTGAAAAAAAGTGAGAAAAACTTCTCCCTGAAATCCGGCAGCGACTTCAAATATATCGTGGAAGAAGAAAGCAAAGGAGTAGTTGCCTGGAACAAAGGCACTGTCATTTTCCTGACGGCTATCCCCGACGGTATCGATAAATATGCGCCAGCCGGCACTCCCGGTCTGCCCGGCGCTGACTCCGATTCTGAAGCGGTACAGGTAGACAGCGCCGCCACCGCTACCCCGGTAGCCCTGGTGACTGCGGAAGAAGAGGCAGAGACTAAAGTCCTGGTAGCGGAAGTAGATCACCTCTTCCACCTGAAAAAAGACGAAAGCGCCGGTGTACTCGAGCCTTTCGCCAAAATGCTGAAAGAAAATGCCGATATGAGCATCTTCATCAACCCGGAAGCGATCTACAACAGTGGTATGCTCACCATGATCCCGGCCAATTTCAAAAAACTGATGGAAGGCACCTATTACACCGGTACCTCCACCTTCGAAAAAGGCAGGATCGTTGCTAACGGCAACTACTATATGGGTAAAGAAATTGCCAGCATCTACAAAAAATACGGTAACAAGGAAATCGACCTGGATATGCTGAAGAAGTACCCTTCCCAGAATATCACCGGCTTTACTTCCTACGCTTTCGACTTCCATATGGTGGGCGAAATCGTTAAATCTACCGGCATGGACGGCATCGTTAACATGTTCCTGGCCAAATCCGGCCTGTCTATGGACGATGTCCTGAACGCCTTCGAAGGCCAGTTCACCTATGTGGTGTCTGACATGGCTGTTCAGAAGAAAGAATCCAAATACTTCCCCGGCGAGTTCAACGACGAACTCACTTCCAAATGGATCTTCAACCTGAAAGTGGGCAACAAAGAAGCATTCAATAAAGTAATGACTTCACCGATGCTGAAAGAAATGTTCACCAAGGAAGGTGACCGCTACGTATACGCCAACCCGGGTATGGCCGCTATGGGCATGCCTGCGGTGTCTATCACCGAGAAATTCATCACCGTAGGCTCCGACAGTGTACTGCTGCAGGAATACCTGGCGGGTAAAGGCAGCATCAAACTGCCGGAAGGCATCGAAAGCAAAATCAAAGGCAGCATGATGGGCGGCTACGCCGACCTGGAAAAAGTAATCGGCGCTATCCCGGAAGATAAAGCGGACAGCGATGAAGAAAAAGGTCTCCTCGTGAAACTGAAAGGCCTGCTGAAAGACGTGACCATGGTCGTTAAAAACACCAGCGGCAACGTTTCCAAATCTGAAATCATCCTCAATTTCAAAAACAAGGATGAAAACAGCCTGGTGCAGCTGGTTAACTTCGGCACAGAAGCTGCCAAAGTAATGGAAGCTAAGAAAGCAAGACAGAAAGCCATGGAAGACAGCCTGTTTGCCGAACCGGCAGAGGGCGCTGTAGATGCTGCAGCAGATGCCGCTATTGCAGCTCCTGCTGTTGACAGCGCTGTAGCACACTAATCAGCGATCGTTTTCTTTCAAAATATCTGCAAGGGCCGGAGCAATTAAGCTGCTCCGGCCCTTTTTATTTATATTGGGATCTGTTAATCAGCTCGGCATATGCAAATTCAGATACAACACCTGCTGCCCATCCCCCTGAAGGACAAGCTGCTACAGCGCACCTCAGGCATCTGGAACCAGGATGTCACCTTCAGCCCCGGCAGCTTTGTTAAAATAAAAGCCCCCTCCGGCACAGGGAAAACAACTCTCGTGCACTACCTCTATCATATCCGTTACGACTATACGGGCACGGTGCTGGTCAACAACCGGCCATGGCCCGCCTATAATAAAAATGAACTGGCCGCTATGCGGCAGCAGCAGATCAGCATCATCTTCCAGGACCTGCGCCTGTTTGAACAGCTCACCGCCGTGGAAAACATCGACCTGAAAAGGGTGATGCTTCCCAACCCGTACTGCTCCCCGGAGAAAATCCTGGACATGGCCGCCCGGCTCAATGTGACGCATGTGTTGCAGCAGAGCAGCAAAACATTGTCTTACGGCGAACGGCAGCGTATCGCCATCATCCGGGCGCTGTCGCAACCCTTTCAGTGGCTGTTGATGGACGAACCCTTCAGCCACCTCGATGAGGAAAACACCCGCCGGGCTGCCAGCCTCATCGCGGAGGAATGTAAAGCCCGCAACGCCGGGTTTATTTTAACCGACCTGGATGATGACCAGCATTTTTCATACGATGTTCATTACCAGCTTTAATGTTTTTCCATGCGCCCGTTTTTTGAACTGCTAAAAAAGATTATCCATACCGGCATTGGCAAAAGCCGCTTCCTGATGGCCTCCGTGGGCCTCGGCATCGCCATGCTGCTGATACTGGTGGCCATACAGGTACACTCCAACTTCAACCAGCTGCTGTACAGCGCCAAAAACCAGAACGAGACGGCCGACTTCCTGGTGATCAACAAAAAAATCACCAATGCCATCATGGGGCAAAGCGGTAAAAGCGCCTTCACCCCGGAAGAGATAGACCGGATCAAAGCCCAGCCCTTCGTGCAGTCGTTCGGGTTAATCACCTCCAGCCGGTTTAAAGTGGTGGTGCAGGCCCCCGGAGATCTGCATTTTGCAACGGACATGTTCTTCGAATCGGTGCCCGACAGTTTCCTGGATGTAAAAAACGACGACTGGAAATGGAACACCGGCGACCGTACCATTCCCATTATCCTCCCCAGCGACTTCCTCAACCTGTATAACTTCGGGTTCTCGCTCAGCCAGGACCTGCCGCAGATTTCGCAGGAAACAGTTAAGGCGCTGCCCCTGCAGGTGGTTATCTCCAATAACATCACCCAGGAACCGTTTATCGGGCATGTAGTGGGTTTCTCCGACAGGATTTCATCTTTCCTGGTGCCGGCATCCTTTATGACCTGGGCCAATGAAAAATACGGCACTACCCGCGAAGCGCCTACATCTCGCGTGATCATCAAAACGCCGGACCCGTCTAACCCAACGCTGGTGAAGTTCCTGGAGGATAACGGCTATACGACCAACCTTGACAAGCTGAAGTTCAGTAAAACACGCCTGATCGTGCAGACCATCGTGTCCGTGATCGGCTTCTTCGGACTGATACTACTGTTGTTTGCGATGCTTGTATTCAGTATGTTCATCCAGCTGATCATCGCTTCCTGCAAGCGGGAAATACAATTGCTGGTCATGCTGGGAACGGCTCCCCGTCAGCTGAAAAGATACCTGCTGAAACAGTTTGTGCCGCTGTATATTATCATCGGGGTGGTGTGTTTGCTGCTGCTGGCCGGATTGCAGTATATGACCGCTGCGGTATTGGCCAAACATGACATGGTGGTCAGCATATGGCCCGGCCCCGGCGTATTTGCCGGAACGGTACTGGTACTCGGACTGGTATATATCGTTAACCTGCTGACGGTCAACCGCTACGTCAACAAAGAATCCTGATTACTCTCCTCTAAAATATTTAAGCATGAAAGCATTAGACAAAAAGCTCGTACATGTGGTGAATTTTTACCTGAAGCCCGGATTGTCTGAAGACGACAGAAGACGCTTTGAAGCCGGTGTGAGCAGTCTGCATACGATCGATGACATCAGTATTTTTAATGTAGGCAAACCCGCGCCGGTGGTAGATAGTCCTACTATCGACAAAGATTATGACTACTGTATGTTATGTGTATTTGAAAGCCTGGAGGCGCACGACCGTTACCAGGTGCATCCTGTGCATACCAATTTCATAGAGCAGTGCAAACAGTACTGGGCCCGGGTAGTAGTTTTCGATTCCGAAACCATTTAACGGTCCCGCAGCAGTGCCGGATGCGGCATAATAAAAGTTGCTTTCGCGCGCGGGGACATCAGCAAATAAGGTACCCAGAGGGCCATGCGCAGCAGCGGCCACACAATGGAGTCCGGATCAAGAAGATTTCCCTGCGTGCGTTCTCCGAAATAATAGCCGTGAATGCGGTGGAAGAAGAACAGGTATAATGTGTTGATAAAGTAGTAGGTGGCCAGCGCAAAAGGAAAAGTGTCTCTTTTGTTGAAGAATAGCACCGCCAGTAACACGGAATAACACAGCAGAAAAACCCGTATGATCATGTCTCCGACCAGGAACAGCTGTGCCAGTGTGATATTCCCCATATCCCTGCGAGCGGAGATGCCAGCCCACGTTTCATAATTAAACACTTTTGCCTCACAGAGGAACAGCACGTCAGACATCGGGGAGAATACCAGCCCGATGGCCAGCAGCGACAGCCACCCCCCAATGGGCAGCGGTTCCAGCGGATGCTGTACCGGCAGTACAGAGTGTTTGTAATACTGTGCGCCCAGGTAGGTAAATACCGCTGTGGCGCCGATGGCCAGCACGATGGCCAGCCAGTTACCGTTGCCTGCTGGCTGACCGGCAGGCTGCAGGAAAGCAGGCTTCAGTGTGAGGTCCAGCGAAGTGGTCTTTTGTATTTCTTTGACGTCCCGGGCATACTGCTGCATAAACGCCGGCGGCACATGGTCCCCGAAGGTCTTCAGGGAATAAGCCAGCACAATCTGTTTGCCGGTGCGGGTGGCGGTGAAGGCAAACTGATAGTAGTCGTTTTTGATATGCAGTGGTTTTTCATCCAGCGACCATTCTATGGGCGTGTTAACGATGATCTGGTAGTCCTGGTTAAAAGGGTACTTAATGGCCAGGGGGACTTTCCTGTTTTCGTCTGTCACATAAGGCAATATGTCTGATGGTGACTGGGCGATAATGGAAAAGAGGAGCTTGTGGCTGGCGCTGTCTTTTTTCCAGAGATGACGGATCACGTAGTGTTCCCGGATGCGGAAGATGTTACTGTCGGGGTCATCGCGTAGCTGGAGGGAGTCTTTCAGCGCCATTTCCCCATAAAACTTCCGGTAGAAAGCGAGGAAGGTGGCTTCTTTGTCTTTAAGGCTGGCGGATGCCATAGCGGCCCTCTGTGCATCGGCATCTTCGCGGTACCAGGCGGTGCTGGCCAGGAGAGAGCCGTCTTGTCCTTCCTCTTCCGGGAGGGTGAGGGTTTCGCGGATAACGATATGCCCGTTATTCGCTTTACGGATGGGTGTTAGCCCGGTGGTGGTATCCGTGATCACCAGCGCCTGTTGAAAGTCCGGTTCACAGAAATCGGCCAGCGGCCCTCGTTGGTAAGAGAGGGTGGCGTCCAGCCAGTAAGTGTTGCCTTCCAGCGTGGCGCAAACAATCGCGTGATTGAAGCTGGTAGGAGAGGGAAGCCGTTGGCTGACAGTCTCTTTCAGGTCGGTATTTACATAGGCCATATGGGCGCTGATACCGTTTCCGTTGAGTAGGGTGCACAGCAGGAGGGACTTGTCTTTACAGTCGCCGAAGCGTTGTGCCAGTACTTTATCGGGTGTATTGGGGCGGTGGGAGTATTCGCCCATTTCGATGCCCATGTAGCGGATATCATCCTGCACAAAACGGAGGGCGGCCTGAAGATAGGCTTCTTTGTTGTTGCCGGTCTGTTGTTTCAGGGCAGCGATTTTATTTTTGACCGCATTGCCCGGTGGTGCGATGGTATTGATCCGCTGCGCCCACTGCGCTATTTCCTGCCAGCTGTTGTATTCACTGGCTTGCAGCCGGGCGAAGGGATTATACCACGAAGGGAGGTTGCTGAAGTTGTCCGTATCCTGCAGGTTAATGTTATGCCATTCGTAGACGGTAAGTCCGTTCCAGCTGCGTTGTTGCGGCAGTACGGCCTGGTTGAACGCTTTGAAATGCAGTTGCCTTCCGGGGCGGGCGATGATGTTCCGGTAGAAGTTGACCACCGGCTCTGCCGCTACCTGGTAATATTCTTCATCGATTTTGTTATCGAAGATGGGATTGGCGCCGGTAAGGGAATAGCTGTATGCTATCTGGTCGCCTTTGCGGACGTCTTCCAGGATCAGCCAGGCGGTGTGGGTGCCGCTATAGATAAAGCGGGAGAGTTCTTCTTCCTGTTGCAGTACTTTAAAGGAGGCGCCGGCCAGGCGGTTGATTTCGCGGCCATCGCGTTTGATGACGATGCTGTGGAAAGTGAGTTTTTCGTATTGGGGATCATAGTCTACCGATATTTCGGAGCCGTTTTGAATGCCGGCTTCGGAAACGATCTGGCGGACATAGTGATGGTAATCGCTTTTCAGTTCTGCATGGTATTGTGTTTCAGCCAGCAGCAGGTAAAAGCCGTCGCTGATATGTTTGGCATTGGGTTTTTGCTGGAGGTTGGGTTGCCAGGGAACCAGCCAGGAGGGGACGGGGCCGGTGCTGACAGCGTTATGCTGTGCTTGTGTTACTGCCGGCATGAGTGCCAGCAGTAACAGCAGTATTGTTTTCAAGGTACGGGTCATAGCAGGGGATTAATACGTTCAGGACAGCTATTGCTGTTCTGCCGTAAGCAGGTATACGGCAAAGGAGGCCAGCCAGTGTTCACCGGCATAGTCGCCGCTGGCGATCTGCGGGAAAGATGTCAGCAGGTGCTTGTTGGCGAGGGCCTGTATGGCCTGCTCGTTTTTGCCGCCGTGGCGGGCGATGGCTTCCAGGCACCAGGTGCGGCTGAGATTGAGCCCGTCGAGATGCACGAGTTTACCATCGGTGCGGTCTTTTACCTGTCCGGGTTGCAGAATGGTGATAGGGTTCTGGAAGAGGCCAGGCAGAAAAGCGTATAGCCATGGGCGGTATTCCTTTTCCGGCATGATGCGGCGCATCAGGTCTGCTTCTTCAAGGCTGGGAGAGAGGAAGTCGTATCCGCCGGGCTCCCATGCTACCGGCGCATTTTTGTCTTTGGCGTAAAAGCGCATCGCTGCATCGTGGATGGCGGTTTGCAGGGCTTTGTCGCCGGTAGTCTGCGCATAATCCCAGGCGAGGCACAGGCCGAAAGCCAGGTTGGTATGTTCGCCTACGCGGATGGGATACATCAGTTTACCGAGGAAATCAACGTATGCCGTGGCAAAGTGGCTGGCCAGCGGTTGTACATTGCGGCTGAGTTCTTTGCCCAGCGGGTCGTTCCAGGTGAGGAGCTCCCGTTGCAGCTGCAGCAGCCAGCTCCAGCCATAGATGCGTTCAAAGCTTTTGTTCTCTTTGCCTTTAAACAGTTGCAGTTCTGTCTGTATATTTTCTGCGGTGAGATGCTGCGCCAGCCTGGTGCGGATCTCCACCGCCCTGTCCATATCGGGGAACATTTTCAGCAGGCGTACCAGCATCCAGTGACCGTGGACGCTGCTGTGCCAGTCGAAACAGCCGTAGAACGCCGGATGGTAACTGGCCGGTGTGCCCAGCAGGGAGCTGTCCGGAAATACCACGCCTGTCTTATAAGGGAAGGGAAGGTCCAGGCATTTCAGCGGCAGTGCGGCCAGCTGGTTGGCGGTTTTAACCGTCATCTTTGGCAGTTGTTCAGATGTCATGGTCTGTTGTTGAGCATGAGCGATGGCAGTGGAAAAGCAGATGGCAAGCAGAATGATGTATCTCACAGGGACGATCGGATTAGCGGTTAAATAATAGCTTCACATAAAACAGGGGGTTGCCCAGTCGCTTACGGAGGTCTACCTCGTGGAACATGCACGTCATCAGCTCCTTGAGCTGTTTGTTGCGCGAGCCCATTTTCATCAGCAGGTTAAATAGCCAGGGGTATTTGATCAGTTTCTGCAGTTTGGTGCTGACCTCCATTTCTGGTCCCAGGATGCGGTAGATCTCTTTATCATAGCCGGTCAGGAAATTGTCGGAATAGTCGTTGGCCGCAATGGCTGCTGCTGCTTGTCTGGCGGCTATCTGGCCGGAATACAACGCGTTGCCGATGCCTTCGCCGGTGAAGGGGTCGATCAGGAAGCCGGCATCGCCGACCAGCATATACCGTTCGCCGTGGAGTTTCCGTCTTTTGCTGCCCAGCGGGAGACCGTAACCGTCGATAGTACCTTCCAGCGTAGCGTTTTTAAAGCGCTCTTTCATGATCGGATCGGTGGCAAGGGTGTCGAGCATCAGCTTTTTCAGGTTCACTTTTTTGTTGCGCACGGTGCTGCTGAGCATACCCACGCCCACGTTGGCTTCGCCATTGGGAAGCGGGAATATCCAGAAGTAACCGGGCAGCATGTTTTTCAGGAAGTGCAGTTCAATGAAAGCATCCTGGTGGAGGTCTGCCACGCCTTTATAATAAGCGCGGAGGCCGGCGATGTAGTGGTCCGGCTCCATTTTGATGCCTGCCACCTCTTTGGTGAAGGCGGAATGGGCGCCGTTGGCCACCAGTATGAGGTCGGCTTTCACCTGGAAAGTTCCCTCTTTGTCTGACAGGTGATAACCGTCGGACCGCAGTTCATATTTATCGATGCTGACGCCTTCGAACAGGCGGATCTCCGGTCGGCGTTTCAGCTCTTCCACGAGGAAGTTGTCGAAGTCCATACGTTTGCAGACGAAGCCTCTTGGATCGGTTTTATCCTGCTGATAATCAGCCTTGTAAGGGATGTCCATGCCGATACGGTTGGGGGCCACGAAGGTAACGCCCCAGCTGTTCATTTTAAAAGCAGCCTGTTGTAACCGCTCGCCGATACCTTTGTCTATTCTTTCAAGGATGGTTAAAACTTTTCCGCTGAGGCCATCACCGCAGACTTTATCCCGTGGGAAAACGGCTTTGTCTACTACGATACATTCGATGCCCAGCTGTGCCAGTTGAAGGGCTGCACATGCCCCGCCCGGACCGGCACCAATAATACAAACTTTAGTCTCCATTTTTTTAAGCTGATAACTTATACCTGATGGTAAGATACATAATTGTTAGTTGCGGCTAACGTATATTTAAAATATTGAATATTAAAACGGTGTGGTAAAAACTTATCTTTACGGCCCTAAAAATACACAAGATATGTTTGGTGATTTATTCGGCAAGCTGACGCAGATCCAACAGAAAATGAAAGAAGGGAAAGAGCGTCTGGCTAAAGTTACACTGGAAGGCGAAGCGGGCGATGGTGCGATTAAAGTAACAGTGGATGGCAACCGCCAGGTAAAAAGTATTGAAGTAGCGGAGCGGCTGATGGCGCCGGAGCATAAAGAAGAACTGGAAGATCTGCTGCTGACTGCGCTGAACCGTGCATTGAAAGATGCTGAAAACACGTGGGAAGCGGAAATGAAGAGCGCTGCCGGCGGTATGCTGGGCGGTCTGCTCTAGTTTTCCCGCAAAGCACGCAGTGATTATTGATATTATTAAGAACGCAAAGGAGCGGAGACCATTTTTATTTAACTAGCATATATACATACACTTAACCATTTGAAAAAATCTCAATAGTTAAATATGTAAGTATGATAAATGAACAAAAATGGGCTCCGCTCCTTTGCGTTCTTAATAAACGACGGTAGTCCTTTGACAACTTTGCGTGAAAAAATTCCCGATTGCGTAAATCTTTTTCCTTTTCCGCGGGTATATTTCGCGTAACGGATCGTTTTTTTGCGGTTGGATCAATCTGATATGAAAGTTTTTTTTCGCCGTATTCACTTATACCTCGGGCTGGCGGCAGGCCTGGTTATTACCATCAGCTGTCTGACCGGTGCCGTGCTGGTATTTGAAAAGGAGCTGACGGAAGCGTTTAATCACAGCCGCTATTATGTGCAGCCTGAAAAGGAACGGTTACCGCTGGACCAGATCGCCGAAATGGTGAAGCAGCAGGTACCGGGTGCGGGTATTTCCCGTATCCAGGTGTATGCAGATCCATCCCGTTCGCTGGCAGTGCAGCTGGACGAAGGCAAAAAGGACGGGAAGAACAAAGAAGTGCGCGGGGAAGGCAAGAAAGAAGCCGGCAAAGAAATGACGCCTGCGGCGGGTAAAGCAGCCAAGGCCGGCGGTAAAGAGCAGAAGAAATCGAAAGGCCGCACCGCCTTTGTCAACCCCTACACCGGTAAAGTGATAGAACTTTACAGTTACCAGAAAACTTTCTACTACCAGGTATTTTCCCTGCATCGCTGGTTGCTGGCCGGAGACACCGGCAAGATGATTACCGGCGCCAGCACGCTGATTTTCCTGTTTATTCTCATTACCGGCATCGTATTATGGTGGCCTAAAACGCGCAAGATCCTGCAACAGCGTCTTAAGGTAAAATGGGATGGCGGCTGGAAAAGGTTGAATCATGATATGCATGTGGTGCTGGGCTTTTATGTCTGCATCTTCCTGTTTGTATCGGTATTTACCGGCCTTACCTGGTCATACGAGTGGTTCAATAAAGGGCTGTTTGCCGTACTGGGCGCATCTCCCAAACCCATGGAGTCGCCGGCATCGGTAGTAGTGCCGGAAACAACCGGTAATATCTCCTACGAGGCGGCTTTGGCGCAGGTAAAACAGCAGGCGCCCGATGCACAGTATTACGCGGTGGCGATGCCGAAAGACAAGGAAGCGTCTATACAGGTGACCCTGCTACCCGCCGGTGCGCTGAACGAAGCGGCTACCACCAGTTACTATCTCGACCAGTTCAGCGGCAAGGTATTGAAGTCACAGACTTTCAGCGAAAGAAACCTTGGTCAGAAGGTACGCGGCATGATTAAGCCGCTGCATACCGGTTCCATCTTCGGGCTGCCGTCTAAAATTTTTGCGTTGCTGCTGGCTTTGCTCGGCGCTACTTTCCCCACTACCGGTACCATCCTGTGGATCAACCGGACCATGAAGAAAAAGAAAGCATCCAGGAACAAACGCAGCGTGGTGCCACCACTGGCTGCCGCCTGATTTTCACTGATACATAATTACGGTAAAGCCTGACGCCGCAGAGGTGCCAGGCTTTACTGTTTATAGCCGTGCCGGGTCTGCAGTTTTGGAAAACACCATGCAGAAACGGAAGGCTTTTTCCGTTTGGCATTCTCCTGCAAAATGTTAAAAGTCCTTGTCCCTGTTGTGTTTTAACGTTCCCTTGCTGTTTGTGGAATACCATTTGGCACTAGCTGAATAGTAACAACGATCAGCCATGATAAACCAATACGAAGTGCCGGCTTATATAGAAGATCATATACCGGCACTTAAAAAAGCTTTACATCAGTTTCCGGCGATATTTCACATATACGACACCGTAGGATGTTTCAGTGAATATACCGACCGGCAGTTGCGGGAACAGAATTTTCCGGTGGCGGGCAGATGCCTGCAGCTGGCCGGGAAGCTATATGAACGCGGCAATGAAGTGGTGAAAGGGGCTATCACCCGGGTATTTGTGCCGGCGCTGAGCAAGGTGCCGCTGGGCGATGCCGTGAACCGGATCAGGATTTATGGCCTGATACCGGATGCGATTTATGGTCTTTACATACAGCAACAACTCATTTACAATGGAAACAGATGAGGAGATAATTGTCAGGGTAGCGACGCCGGAAGACGTGGATTTTGCGCTGCCCATTGTGGCCGAAATGGAATCGTCCGCCAAAGCCAGGGGTACTGGTATCGCGAAACGGAATCCATTGGATATCAAGACGAAGATCCTGCAGGGAAATGCGGTCATCGCTTTTACGAAGAGTGGCTTCTGGGCGGGTTTTTCTTATATACAGGCCTGGCAAAACAACCGTTTTGTATCGAACAGCGGTTTGATCGTGGCGCCGGCTTTCAGGGGACTGAAAGTGGCGGCAGCCATCAAAAAGAAGATATTCGAGTTAAGTCGTTTTTTATATCCATCTGCAAAAATTTTCAGTATCACTACCGGTTTGCCGGTGATGAAGTTAAACAGCCGGCTGGGCTTCCTGCCGGTTACTTATTCTGAAATTACTACTGACACCCATTTCTGGGAAGGGTGTAAGAGCTGCATTAACTATCCTGTTCTGGAGGGTCATCAATTTGCGAATTGCCTGTGCACCGCTATGTTATTTTACCCGCCGGAACTGAAAAACCCTGTTCTGTTAAGTACAGCCGATTGATAACGAACCGGTGATGCGTCTGCATTGCCGGTTCTCTTTTTAGGCTGTGCCTCACGGCGTTACCTGGATGACCAGCAGTTTATTGATTTTGGTGGGGGAGTTGCGCAGGGTGCCGTTAAACTTCAGGAAGTAGGTGGTAATGACTGCTTCGGGCAGGGCTTCCAGCAGGGCCACCTGGTTTAAAAGCGTTTGTCCGTAGTGTTTCTTTACGTGTTGTTGCAGGCTTTCGAGGGTGGCGTCGTCGGGCAGCAGGTTGGTTTGTGTGGCGGTATATTTCCGGCAGATAAAAAAGTTACTGGCTTCGGGATGAAGCTGTTCCCAGTCGCTCCGGTAGTGTTTCCATTGGCGGAGTACCTGCCGGCCTATGCGTGCGCTGGTTTCGAAGCGCTGCCATACTTTTATTTTTTCGGCTTCGCCGGTGGTGATGGCCAGCATCTGGCCTTCGATGGTGCGTTTGGGTGCAAGTGAGAAGTAGAGGGTATCTGGGTGTTTTTCAAAGTCATTGCGTTGCTGGTCTGCCGCAATCCAGTCGAGCGAAAAGTAGCAGTCACCGAAACGCACATACGTTGTGCTGTCGCGGCTTACCACAGACACTTCATTGGACGCGACTTTTTCAGCTGACGGGGCCGGGAGGGCTATCAGCTGCATCGTATCGATCTGGACGGGTTTCTCCTTAACAGGTGTTTTTGTTTGTTGGCAGGCCGTCATCAGCAGGGATGCCGGCAGAACAAGCTTTAACAGTGTTTTCATAGTAAGTGGGATCGTGTAACGAAACATTGGCGTTTTATTACAGGCCCCTTGCCCTGTCAGTTATTCGGCACTAACGGTGTCGGCTGTACTTATCTGGTTGTCTTTATCTGTCAGGGCTTGCCACAAGATATCTTTCAGCTCAGTGATTCCCTGCTGGGTGACAGAGGAGATAAATACATGCGGCACATCTTCCGGCAATTCTGCTGCGATGGCGGCTTTCAGTTCGTCATCGAGCATATCGCTTTTACTGATGGCCAGCAAAAACTGTTTATCCAGGAGCTCGGGATTATACTGTTCCAGTTCGTTTACCAGCACGTCAAACTCTTTACGGTGATCGGCGCTGTCGGCAGGAATCAGAAATAATAATACGGCGTTTCTTTCAATGTGTCGTAAAAACCGGTGACCCAGTCCTTTGCCTTCGTGGGCGCCTTCGATGATGCCCGGAAGATCTGCCATGCAGAAGGATTGGTTGTCACGGTACGCTACCATCCCCAGCTGGGGGGTGAGGGTGGTGAAGGCGTAGTCTGCCACTTTGGGTTTGGCGGCGGAGATAGCGGAAAGGAGGGTGGATTTGCCGGCATTCGGGAAACCTACCAGCCCTACGTCGGCCAGCACTTTCAGTTCCACGATTTTCCAGCCTTCCTGTCCGGGCATACCGGGTTGAGCATATTCCGGTGTCTGGTTGGTAGCCGATTTAAAGTAGGCGTTGCCACGGCCGCCCTGGCCACCGGGTATCCAGATTACTTCCTGGCCATCGTGGAGGATTTCCGCTTCCACGCGGCCTGTTTCTTCGTCTTTGGCAGTAGTGCCCAGCGGTACTTCGATGATGATATCCTTTCCAAAGCGGCCGGTACAGTTATCGCCGCTGCCATTTTCACCGTCTTCCGCCAGCAGGTTCTTGTGCCAGCGCAGGTGCAGCAGGGTCCATAACTGAGCGTTCCCTCTCAGGATCACGTGTCCGCCTCTGCCACCGTCGCCACCGTCAGGGCCGGCCATCGCATTGAATTTGGTACGCATAAAATGCATACTGCCTGCGCCGCCTTTACCAGACTTACAAAATACACGGATATAATCTACGAAGTTCGCTTTTTCCACTAATCAATATTTTAAACCAAAATGGCTACTGCCAGAAAATAAAACGCAAAGATCGTTAAGTTTGAGCGAATTTGGTACACTTTCCGGTGTCCTTAGCTCCTAACTTACAATCTTTGCGTGTTATATAAGGTCTGTATGTCTTTCTAATGGCGGGATAAACCCTTTATACCTTCTCTGCTACCAGTTCATTCAGTTCTTTGCAGAGCAGGTCAAATACTTCCGCTTCACTGCCATCTCCCTTCACTTTCCTGAACTTGCCGAATTTTGCGTAGTGGTCAGCTACCGGCGCTGTTTTATTATGATATTCCACAATACGTGCTTTTACCACGTCTTCGGAGGAATCGTCGCTGCGGCCGGAAGTCTTACCACGGTTCAGCAGACGCTTGATCAGTTCATCTTCCGGTACTTCGAGAGACAATACCACCGAAATAGCCGTTTTTTTCAGGGCCAGCAGTTTGTCCAGCGCTTCCGCCTGGGCAGTAGTACGGGGGAAACCGTCAAAAATGAAACCCCGGGCTTCCGGATTGGCATCCAGCTTGGAGCTGATCATACCGATCACCACTTCGTCCGGTACCAGTAAACCCTGGTCCATAAACTTGGTGGCTTCCATACCCAAAGGAGTTTTATTGGCTATCTCTGAACGCAGCAAATCGCCGGTAGACAGATGTATAAGCCCGTACTTATCTATTATCTTAGCACTTTGTGTACCCTTACCGCTACCGGGAGGGCCAAATAAAATGAGATTGACCATGTTTTATTAAAATCTACTTTACTCGCAAGGTTGCAAATATAACAAACAATTGAATGTATTGGTAACTAAAATTGCGATTGGTTAAAAAATGTAAAAGATTTAGACAAAATAGTAAAGATATTTTAATATTTATAGCGGAACTGTAAAATATCTTCAATAGAATATTCTAATTTAACGAATATCTGGCGATTTGACAAAAACATATACGGTTTTTTAATAATTATTTGATAGTCAGGCACTGGTAATGAAATCTTGCCCGATTATTTGTAAGTTTATGACATGAGGAAACAATTACTGGTTGCAGGACTGACAGGCTTGCTGATGACCGGGAGCGCTATACCTATGCCGCCCGGCGTTATGAACAAAAAGAAGAACAAGAAAGTCAACACCATCACCAAACAGCCACAAGATAAGGCTTCACAATGGGTTGACAGCGTATTCCAATCCCTGACACCGGAAGAACGCGTGGCGCAACTCATCGTGATCAGGGCTCACTCTAACTTCGGGCAGGACCACATTAACGCCGTGGCCAGAGATATCCGCGACAACAAAGTCGGCGGCGTCATCTTCTTCCAGGGCGGCCCCGTGCGGGAAGCCAACCTCACCAACTACTACCAGTCCATCTCCAAAGTACCGCTGCTGGTATCCATTGACGGCGAATGGGGCCTCGGTATGCGCCTCGACAGCGTTACCTCCCTTCCCCGCAACATGATGATCGGCGCCACCCGCGATACAGCACTGGCCTACGAAGCCGGTCGTGTCATGGGCGAACAATGCAAACGCATCGGTATCCATCTCGACTTCGCCCCCGATATGGATATCAACAATAACCCGAACAACCCGGTTATCAATGACCGCTCCTTCGGCGAAAACAAATACCTGGTGGCCAGCCTCGGCGTTGCTGCCATCAAAGGCATGCAGTCCACCGGCGTAATGGCCTGCGCCAAACATTTCCCCGGTCATGGCGATACCAACGTGGACTCCCACTTTGACCTGCCTTCCATCAACAAGAGCCGGCAGGCGCTCGATTCCCTCGAGCTGTATCCTTTCCGTGAAGCCATCGCCGCAGGCGTAGGCTCCGTCATGGTAGGGCACCTCTTTATTCCCGCGATCGATAACAAACCTAATACCCCCACTTCCATCTCCTATAAAGCAGTGACCAAACTGCTGAAAAACGAGCTGGGCTACAAAGGCCTGATCGTTACCGACGCGCTGGAAATGAAAGGCATCGCCAAATTTTACTCCAAAGGCCAGGAATCCTTACAGTCATTACTGGCCGGCAACGACCTCATGATCCTGCCTTCTACCGCCTCCGGCAGCGTATCCGCTATCATGAAGGCCATCAAAAAAGGACAGATCAGCCAGCAGGAAGTGGACGCCCGCGTTAAAAAGGTTCTCCATGCCAAATATGACTTAGGTCTCTGGAAACCACAACGCATTGAGACAAATAATCTCACTAATGATCTAAACGCACTAACGGACACCCTGACGCGCCGCATTGCAGAAAAAGCCATTACACTGGTAAGAAATGACGATAAGCTGATTCCGTTCTCCCCGGCCATGACCCAGCAGAAGCTGGCCGTGATCGCTGTCGGCGCCGATGGCAACAACGCATTCCTCGATGCTGTCAGAGCCTATAAGCCCGGTACGGACGCTTTTATCTTCACCTCCCGCCAGACCGTGCAACAGATAGCGCCGATCGTATCCCGTATCCAGCGTGATTATAAAGCCGTTATCATCAGTGTGCATAACTTCAGCCGCCGCCCGGCCAACAACTTCGGCCTGACACTGGCAGAACGCCTGATCGTTAAACAACTGCAATCGGAAATGCCTTCCGCCACCGTGGTATTCGGTAACCCATACGCTCTCCAGCACTGGTGCGACGCCAAAAATATCGTGGCTGCCTACGAAGATGACAGTATCACCCAGAAAGTGGCGGCAGATCTGCTGTTCGGTAAACTGGGGCCCAAAGGGAAGCTGCCGGTAACGGTATGCCCCGGCCTGCCGGAAGGGACCGGCATCTCCTATGATGTGGACCTGTATACCGACCTGCCCACTGTTACCCCCGCGGAAGCAGGGATGAACGAAGCCCGCCTGGCCGGCATCGACGCCCTGGCCAATGACATGATCGCCCGTGGCGCTGCGCCCGGCTGCGAAGTGCTGGCCCTGAAAGACGGGAAAATTGTTTACAACCGCACCTTCGGTCACTACGAATATAACAGCCAGGAACCGGTATCCCCCGGCTCCATCTACGACCTGGCCTCCGTTACCAAAGTATGCGCTACCACCATCTCCATCATGCGCCTGTATGATGAAGGCAAAGTGAGCCTCGACGGAACGCTGGGGGAGTATCTGCCCTTCGTACAGGGCACTGACAAATCCGGACTGAAAATAAGGGACATCCTGCTGCACCAGGCAGGGCTGGTGGCTTTCATTCCGTTTTATAAGGAAACTTTATACCCCGATGGCCGGCCGGATACTGCGCTGTATCACGCTATCCCGGACGAGCTCCATTCCGTGCAGGTGGCGGAAAATATGTATATAGACCACCGCTACGTGGACTCTATCTGGAAAAAAATCCTCGATAGTAAAGTAAATCCGCATCAGGGCTATGTTTACAGCGACCTGGATTTTTTATTCCTCGGGAAAATAGTAGAGCAGGTGACCGGCAAAAAACTGGACCAGTACGTATGGGAAACATTTTATAAACCGTTGGGACTGGCCACTACCGGCTTTTTACCACGGGAGCGGTTCCCTTTGTCGTTGCTGGTACCTACGGAGCGGGAAAATTTTTTTCGGATGCAGTTGCTGCGGGGTTTTGTACATGACCCCGGAGCTGCCATGCTGGGCGGCGTGGCCGGTCATGCCGGCCTTTATTCCAATGCGCACGACCTGGGGGTGATTATGCAGATGTTGCTGAATAACGGCTCTTTCGGAGGCGTACAATATATTAAACCGGAAACGGTGAGGCTGTTTACTGCTTATAACAGCAGTATCAGCCGTCGCGGGCTGGGTTTCGACAAACCGGAGAAAGACAATAATACCCGCCGGGAAAGTTATCCTTCCAAACTAACCTCCGGCGCTACTTTTGGTCATACCGGCTTCACCGGCACCTGCATCTGGGCAGACCCCAACAGCAAAATGGTGTTTATCTTCCTGAGCAACAGGGTATATCCGAACGGGGGCTCCAATGGCAAGCTGTCCGCCCTCAACACAAGGGGTAAAATGATGGATGTGGTATATGAAGCGATGAAACCCTGATCATTACAGGACTTTGAAATGTATTAAAATACGAAGGAGATTATCAGACGATAATCTCCTTTGCATTTTAAATAACCAATTAACCAAATCAGAAATAGTGTTGCAGGATTATTTTTCTACAGAAACTGTTCTGCTTACCATCGTCTGCGTTTTGATACCGATGGCTTTTTCCGCTACTTTATTTTTTCCGCTTCTGATTTCGAAGATGTACTGGCCGTCTTCGAGTGATTGCAGGTTGTAGCGTGCTTCAAATTTAACAGTTGCAGGTAATACTTCCCGGTGAAGGGTGTTGTTGTAGCTATCTTTAATGTAGAGCGTCAATTTCTCGTTTTCCGGATTGATCACTGCCAGCGTGAAGTTCAGCGTTTCTTTCTGAGGCTGGCTGATTTCCACTTCCAGGTCCTTTTTGATACCAGATGAAGGCTGCTCTGCTACAAACCGGTTGTTGTAAGCAAAAGATCTTTCCTGTGCATGCATGGTTACAAAGGGAATGAGGATGGTGGCTAATACAATCATCGTTGCTTTGGGAACTAAAACAAAACAAAAGTGTTTCATGACATTATTTTTTTAATGTGTTGTCTTTTTTACTTGTAAGGGCAGTATTAGCTAATACAATTTGTTGCCGTTTAATTTTCACCGCAAAGATCAGATGCCAGCGTTAACAGAACATTACGCGATTGTTAAAAGAATGTGAGTATTTCGGGAGCCGTAATTCACTATTTTTGCAGCGTTTATGGAAACAGTTAATATCAAGAATAACCGCCCGGTGGCCATCTGGCTGTATATAGGAGTGGGCATGCTGGTGATCCAGGTATTATTGGGAGGGTTGACCCGCTTAACCGGTTCCGGCCTGTCGATTACAGAGTGGCAGCCGTTGTTGGGCGCTTTTCCGCCGATGAATGAAGCGGCCTGGCAAAAAGCTTTTGACGGATATAAGCAGATTGCGCAGTATAAATATGTCAACAATCATTTCACCTTATCAGATTTTAAATTCATTTATTTCTGGGAGTGGCTGCATCGTGACTGGGCGCGTTTGATCGGTATTGTATTTATTATACCGTTTATTTATTTCGTGGTGAAGAAGAAGATCAGCAAAGAGATGATCAACCCGATGATTGTGCTGTTTGTGCTGGGAGGCCTGCAGGGGCTTATCGGCTGGATCATGGTAAAGAGCGGCCTGAACGATGAAAACCTCTACGTGAGCCATATCCGGCTGGCGGTACATTTTATGTCGGCGCTGGTGCTGCTGTGTTATCTTTTCTGGTTTGCGTTGAAAATCAGCGTTCCCGGGAAAGAAATCCTGAAAGTGCCTTCGCTGAAGCGGTTAAATATCTGGTTGCTGGCGCTGGTGACGGTACAGCTGATATACGGCGCTTTTATGGCGGGCCTGCATGCCGCGCTGGTAGCCAATACATGGCCGGATATCAACGGAGCCTGGATACCTGCCGGGATGTTTTCCCAGGGCGGCTTCTGGACTGACATTGCACATAACACGATTACTATACAGTTTATTCACCGCGGCCTGGCTTACCTGATTACCATCCTCATTGCCATATGGTGGTGGAAATCAGCACAAACGCCTGCCAACAGCCTGCTGCATGGTATCCGTTACCTGCCCCTGCTGCTGGTATTGCTACAGGTGCTGCTGGGCGTGCTCACACTGCTCAACAGCCAGGTAAAAATCCCTATCGGCTATGGTATCCTGCACCAGTGTGTAGGGATGCTGTTGCTGCTGTCGCTGGTATGGACGCTCTATCTCAGCAGGGCAAGACAATAATAACAACCACCGATGATACATAAGGGGTTCATGCATCGCATGGGCCCCTTATTCGTTTTTACTGATTTTTTACGTAGGTTTAATTGTAATTATCGGTCTGATGAAGGTGAAGCTTTTCCTAATAAAAACGTACTATTCTTTCCCTGTTCAGTTGCTCCTGCTGCATTTCAGGAAATATCAGGTGTTGCTCATCTTCTGGGTAATTCTCTTTAGCACGATCAATGGCGGATTTGCCAAGGTGTTTGGCGGCGATGCGCTCTTTCTGGCGCCGGAATACCTGGGGAAAGTAAATTTTTACAGTACAGCAATTCTAGGGCTGGCCACGGGCATGTTTATCATGAGCTGGCAGATCACCACCTTCATCCTGCATACCGGCCGGTTTAAGTTCCTGGCCACCACCTCACAGCCTTTTTTCCGGTACTGTCTCAATAACTCCCTGATCCCGCTGGCGTTTTTTATCTGCCTGATTTACCGCGGCTGGCAATACCAACGCTATGAACAGCTGAGCTCCATTCCCGAAATCCTTTTACTGGGAGAGGGGTTTATCTGCGGCGCCCTGTTTGTCGTCTTTTTCGGGTTCTTTTATTTTTTTAATGCGGATAAAAATATCGGCCGCCGGCTGGAGAAACGATTTGGTAACCCGCGTAATTTTCTCCGGGTGATCCTCAAGCCCACACAGGAGCCGGATGAGAACGCGCTGCCGGTGCACAACTATTTTTCCACGCCGTGGAAGATACGCCGGGCGCGGAATGTGGACCACTATAACAAACATTATCTCGACAGTATCCTGAAACAACACCACTTTGCAGCGATGATCACGGTGGGCTGTGCGCTGATTTTCCTGGTGATACTGGCGTATATGATGGACTATGAAGTTTTCAGGATCCCTGCCGGCGCCAGTGTACTGATCTTTTTCGCCTTCCTGATCGGCGTGGCCGGCGCTTACTCTTACCTGTTGCAGACCTGGTCTATCCCCGTGGTGCTGGTATTGCTGTTCGGGCTCAACTGGATGGTGGAGCATAACTGGGTGGATAACCGCAATAAGGCATACGGACTTGATTACCAACAGAAAAAAGCGAGGCCGGAATATAGTGTGGAAGCTTTGCAGCGGTTCTTTACCCGCGAGCGGTATGAGGCGGACAGAAAACAGTCACTGGATATTTTGAAGAAATGGCGCAGCAAGTTTCCGGCGAATAAAAAGCCGCAGCTGGTGGTGCTGAATTTCAGCGGCGGCGGCAGCCGTTCCGCTACATGGTCGCTGCATGTATTACAGCGGCTGGACAGCCTTTTGCAGGGGCGATTGATGAAACATTCGGTGCTGATGACCGGCGCTTCCGGTGGCATGCTGGGCGCCAGCTATTTCCGGGAGCTGTATTACCAGCAGCTGATGGGGAAGCCGATCCGGCTCACGGACAGTATTTATACGGAACGTGTTTCCAGGGACCTGCTGAATTCCGTGTTCAGCGCTATGGCTGTGAATGACTTCATTACGCCGTGGCGCACTTTTAAGATGGATAACAAGCGGTATGCAAAAGACCGCGGTTACGCCTTTGAGATGCAGCTGAACCAGAATACCGACAATGCGCTGAATAAAATCCTGCGGGATTATAAGGCGCCGGAGCAAAATGCCGAGATCCCGATGCTGATCTGGAATGCGACCATTAATGCAGATGGCCGCCGGCTGATGATTTCGCCGCAACCGATCAGTTATCTGTGCAGCCCGCAGTACCTGTATCCCACCAGGCAGGTGAGGGATATTGATGGCGTTGACTTTGCGCAGTATTATGCCAACCAGGACGCGATGGAACTGAAGGTTACCAGTGCTATCCGCATGTGCGCAACTTTCCCGTATGTGCTGCCCAACACGTTTTTACCGAGCAACCCTATTGTAGACGTGATGGATGCCGGTATAAGGGATAATTTCGGCCAGCAGACCACCCTGCGTTTCCTATATACTTTCAGCAAATGGATCAATGAAAATACCAGCGGGGTCGTGTATATACAGATCAGGGACACCCGCAAAAATGATATTTCCCCCATCAAGAAAACCAAAGACCTCAGCGATCTGCTTTTTGAGCCTTTGTTTACCATGCAGCAGCATTGGAGCGCTATGCAGGATTTTGACCAGGATGACCTGGTCAATTACATGGAGGGATATTTTCCCGATAAATTCCACAGGATTATTTTCCAGTATGTGCCGCAGAAACAAGACAAGGGGGCGGCGCTCTCGTGGCATCTCACTTCGCGCGAGAAGCTGGACATTGCGCATGCACTTGACAATCCGGCAAATCAAAGCGCACTGGATTATGTCGTTAAACTGATGACGGAATAATCAATCCCTTTTTTTCACAGGACGGCCGGCTATCCTTTGCCGGTGATGCTTGCTTAATGCTGCAGGAAATCCAGCAGTGGCGTAATAAATTTCGTATAGGCTTCAATGTGAGGCAGGTGACCTACTCCTTCGATGGGTACGAGGGTGGCGTGCGGGATGCGTTTGGCGGCTTCTTTCCCCAGTTCAGGATAATTGCCCAGTGTTTTACGGATGTCCGGTGGGACGTTGGCTTTGCCTAAAGCGGTGCGGTCGCGCTGCCCGATGATGAGCAGGGTGGGCGCCTGGACGTTGGGAAACTCGTAGTATACGGGCTGGGTGAAAATCATGTCGTAGGTGAGGGCGGCGTTCCAGGCTACCTGGGCGTAGTCGGGGCTGTGGATCCAGCTGGCCTGCAGGCGGGCCCATTTTTCATATTCCGGTTTCCATTGTCCTGCGTAGTAATTATCCAGTTGATATTGTTTGATTTTATCGTAGGTCTGTTTTAGCTCAGAGTGATACCATTTATCCACAGATTGGTACGGAACCACCACTTTCCAGTCTTCCAGTCCGATAGGGTTTTCCAGTATCAGTTTGGTGGTGGTTTCGGGGTACATGAGGGCGAAGCGGGCAGCGATCATACCTCCCATAGAATGCCCGAGGATGGCGGCTTTGGGGATGCCGAGGGTATCCAGCAGGGCTTTGGTGTTTTGAGCGAGCAGCTGGAAGCTGTACTGCAGGTGTGCGGGTTTGGTGGATTTGCCGAAGCCGATCTGGTCGGGGATGATCACGCGATAGCCGTTGTTGGTGAGGCTGGCGGCGGTGCTGTCCCAGTATGCGCCGCAGAAGTTTTTACCATGGAGCAGTACGACTGTCTGGCCATTAGGGCGGGAAGGCTGTACGTCCATGTAAGCCATGGTCAGCGGTTGGCCCTGGGCTTGGAATTTGAAATAATGAACAGAGTAGGGGTATTTGTAGGATGATAGCATAATGTCTTGTGTGGCAGTGTCTTGCGCATAAACGGGTGATAGGAAACAGCAGTAGCAGGCGACTAGTAAAAATAAAAAGGTACGTTTCATGCAGATAGATTTTACCAGGAGGCAAATCAAATCTCCCGCCACAAACATGGCGGGATCTGCCTGCGTTGGATGGTTTCCGTCATAATGAAATGTGTGGTCTTGTAATTGATTGATAGATAGTGTGTTATGGAGCGATTTGTATAAGTGACTAAATGGTTACATTTATTTAAAGCATGAATCCTTCATTCTCGTCAGGTTTTCGTACCTTTGCGCCTCATTTTTGCAGCTATGAGCCAATAAGTTACAAGCTGCTTATAGCTAAAGAATTAAGTATATGAACATTCGTAATATTGCAATTATCGCGCACGTAGACCATGGTAAAACTACTTTGGTTGACAAAATTCTTCACCAGACGAACGTTTTCCGGGCCAACCAGGAATCCGGCGAGCTGATCATGGACAGTAACGATCTTGAAAGAGAACGTGGTATTACCATCTTCAGTAAGAATGCTTCTGTTGAGTACAAAGGCACCAAGATTAATGTGATCGATACCCCGGGCCACGCCGACTTTGGCGGTGAAGTGGAACGTGTATTGAAAATGGCAGATGGTGTAATCCTGCTGGTGGACGCTTTCGAAGGTCCGATGCCACAGACCCGCTTTGTGTTGCAGAAAGCTTTGCAGCTGAACCTGAAACCGATCGTGGTGATCAACAAAGTGGACAAGGCTAACTGCCGTCCTGATGAAGTACACGATGCTGTATTCGAATTGTTCTTCAACCTCGATGCAACAGAAGAGCAGCTGAACTTCCCGACCTTCTACGGTTCCGGTAAAAATGGCTGGTTCAACTCTTCCCTCACGCCTTGTGACGACATCACTCCGCTGATGGATGGTATCATCGAGCACGTTCCTTCTCCTAAAATCCCTGATGGTAACCTGCAGCTGCAGATCACTTCCCTGGATTATTCTTCTTTCCTCGGCCGTATTGCTGTAGGTAAAGTAACCCGTGGTTCTATCGAAGAAAACCAGTGGATTACCCTGATGCAGGCTGACGGTACCGCTAAAAGACAGAAGGTTCGTGAGCTGTACATCTTTGAAGCTTTAGGTAAAAGAAAAGTAAACAAGGTACTGGCCGGCGACATTTGCGCCGTAGTAGGTATCGAAGATTTTAATATCGGTGACACCATCGCTGATGGTGAAGCGCCGGAGGCCCTGCCTGTTATCAGCGTAGACGAGCCTACCATGAACATGCTGTTCGGTATCAACAACTCACCTTTCTTTGGTAAAGATGGTAAGTTCGTTACCTCCCGTCACCTGCGTGACCGCCTGGTAAAAGAAACCGAAAAGAACCTGGCGCTGCGCGTTGTTGATACAGACAGTGCGGATAGCTTCCTGGTATATGGCCGCGGTATCCTCCACCTGGGCGTATTGATCGAAACCATGCGTCGTGAAGGTTACGAGCTGACAGTAGGTCAACCACAGGTTATCGTTAAAAACATCGACGGTAAAAAATGTGAACCATACGAAACACTGGTGGTAGACGTTCCGCAGGAATTCGCCAGCAAAGTGATCGACCTGGTAACCCGCCGTAAAGGTGAGATGCTGATCATGGAAACAAAAGGTGAAATGCAACACCTGGAATTTGAAATTCCTTCCCGTGGTCTGATCGGTCTGCGTACACAGATGCTGACCGCCACTGCCGGCGAAGCCGTAATGGCGCACCGCTTCAATGACTACAAAGCCTGGAAAGGCGCGATCCCCGGCCGTAACAACGGTGTGCTGATCGCCAAAGAAGCTGGTTCCACTACCGCTTACTCTCTCGATAAATTACAGGACAGAGGTTCTTTCTTCGTGGATCCGGGAGAAGAAGTGTACAAAGGCATGATCATCGGTGAAAACAACAAACCCGGCGATCTGGTGGTAAACCCGAACGAAGGAAAGAAACTGACCAACATGCGCGCCAGCGGTAGCGACGGCGCTGCTAATATCGCACCTAAAATTCTGATGACACTGGAAGAATGCATGGAGTACATCCAGCATGACGAGTGCATCGAAGTTACGCCTAACTTCATCCGTATGCGTAAAACCATCCTGGACGAAGAAGAACGTAAGAGAAATGCGAAAAGCATGAAAGCAGAAGCGTAATCTGATTATAAGGCCCGCCCCTCAGGGCAGGTTCATAATAAAGGATAACACTAACTTGAAAAATGTTTGAAAGGAAAAGGCTGACCATTTGGTCAGCCTTTTCTGCTATAGGGGGTAATGATTTCTCATCTGGAAATGGCGCCGATATTGTCTTCGCCCAGGTTCCGGGAGAGGTATTGAAAAACCGGAGATTCGCGTCAGTAACATCCCTGTGGGGATATCTGACAGCAACAATATACCGGCAACGATGAAAGATGGCATCCGGAAGGAAGGAAACAACGCTAACGCCCTGGCCGAGGCGTAGATTCTGACCCGGGCGTAAGTGCCGGGCAAAAAAAATCCCCGCCCAGGATAAGGCGGGGAGTGCATACTAACCCAATGCTTACTAAAACTAAAACTAACTTCTATGTATGTATAGTAAAGAGGTAAATCTAATTTTTGCAGCTTACATAATAATTAAGCCTCTTCTTGTTTCTCCGCAATTTTCTGTTTGATCTTTGCTTCGATTTCTGCGGACAGTTCCGGATTATCGCCCAGTAATTGTTTTACCGCATCACGGCCCTGACCCAGTTTGTTGGAGTCGTAGCTGAACCAGCTACCGCTTTTCTGGATGATACCATATTCTACGCCCATGTCGATGATCTCACCCATTTTAGAGATACCCTGACCGTAGATGATATCGAATTCAGCCTGACGGAACGGCGGCGCTACTTTATTTTTCACGACTTTCACTTTCACACGGTTACCTACCGCTTCATCGCCATCTTTAATCTGGCTCATACGGCGGATATCCAGCCTTACAGATGCATAGAACTTCAGGGCGTTACCACCGGTAGTGGTTTCCGGGTTACCGAACATCACACCGATTTTTTCACGTAACTGGTTGATGAATATGCAGCAACAGTTGGTTTTGGCGATCGTGGCTGTCAGCTTACGCAGTGCCTGGGACATCAAACGTGCCTGTAGGCCCATTTTGCTTTCACCCATTTCACCTTCCAGCTCGCTTTTCGGTACCAGCGCCGCTACAGAGTCCACTACAACTACGTCTACTGCACCGGATAAAATCAGACGGTCCGCAATTTCCAGCGCCTGCTCACCATGGTCCGGTTGTGAAATCAGGAGAGAATCCACATCCACACCCAGTCTGCGTGCATAGCTGCTGTCAAAGGCGTGCTCAGCATCCACGATGGCGCAAATACCGCCTTTTTTCTGCGCTTCCGCAATAGTGTGGATGGCTACGGTTGTTTTACCGGAAGACTCAGGACCATAGATCTCGATGATCCTTCCTTTCGGAAAACCGCCAATGCCCAGTGCGATATCAAGCCCCAGAGAACCGGAAGAAATCACTTCCATCGGAGCTTCTGCTTTTTCGCCCATCATCATCACAGATCCCTTACCGAAATCTTTCTCAATCTTATCCATTGTAAGGCGTAACGCCTTCAGTTTTTCTGTATTGGCTGTAGACATATCTGTAGTTGTTTTTTACAAATTTAATCGAAAAGCATATCTCCAACTGGAATGCTAAATTATAACCTAATTTTTGATTTTCCTAAATTTTTTAGCATTTTATTTTCAATGCTAAAAAAACTAGTATTCATATCGTATTCGCACTCACTTTTTTCGCTTCGCCCTAACGACATAACAAAGATCCGAAGCCATTACGCATTGAATGTGCGTAATCATCCTTCCGTGAAAAAAAAATTTCTGAGGCAGGGGCAGGGGGGAAATACTGCATTTTTAAAAAGCGTAGTTATACGCTTGAGGTTCAACGCAGAATATCGGACTTTTGTATTGTCAAGTTTAGTTGTTGATGATTGTACCCCAGATGTTTGTTAGATTGTTTGTTAACCTGCCTTGCGGCCTTGCATCCATGTTACCGGAATAAGCAGTCCGGCTGTTAAGGTAAACCCCAAAAAGTTTTTTCCCCATCCAAAACATAGCATATTCCTTGTCTGGCGCTCTGAAAAGAGAAAGCCGGCAGGGAGTATGCTACCGTTGGATCAGATCACCAGGAACCAGCAGGCGGCCAGCTGGGTAATAATCCCGATAAATAAACCGGTGTAAATCTCGAATGGCTGATGGGCATTCAGCACCATCCGCGCGGTAGCCACCACCCCGGTCACCAGGAAAGTGATCACCAGCGGTAAAGATACGTTCATATGCATGCCCCACATGAGTGCCAGCAGGAACCCTATCACACCGCCCCAGCCGATACTATGCAGGCTGGTTTTCATAAAACTATTGGTAATAAAGGAGATAGACACGGCCAGAAAGGAACCGAGAAAAAAAGCAGTGTAAAACCGTGGCGCCCGGCCTTCCTGCAAAAAGGTGTAGAAAGCCCAGAAGTAATAAATAATGATAGCGACATACGGAATGATCCGCTCCCGCTGCGTCTTCATATACACAGAAGACACAAACCCCAGCTGCTTGCCCAGCAGCACCGTCAGCAACGGGAAAAATATAGTGATCGCCACCACGCGGAAATACAGGATGTCAAAAGCAAACTTTTTGCTCATCGGCTTAAAAGCCACCATGTACTCCGGAATGGACTGTAATATTAAAAAGGTTACCAGCGTAGGGATAAACAGCGGATGGGTGATATAGGAAATCACCTGCGCCAGCGACCTGGCTGCAGATGGAAATACCGGACCTTCACCGGTACGCATGTTACTTTCCGGTAACGCTTGTTCGTGCATCATCTTGTTCTTATAATTCTTTACGTAAACGGGCAACCGGTATGTTCAGCTGCTCCCTGTATTTGGCCACCGTACGGCGGGCAATATTATATCCCTTGTCCTGCAGCATCTTGGTGAGATTCTCATCACTTAGCGGTTTCCGCTTGTTCTCCGCCTCTATCAGATCGGAAAGGATCTTTTTCACCTCCCGGGTAGATACTTCCTCGCCGCTGTCGGTGGACAGGGATTCGGAGAAAAAGAACTTCAGCTTGAAAGTACCGAATTCCGTCTGTACATACTTACTGTTGGCCACACGGCTCACCGTGGAGATATCCAGCTGGGTACGGTCGGCAATGTCCTTCAGGATCATCGGTTTCATGGTGGTTTCATCACCGGTCAGGAAAAACTCCCGCTGGTAGTCCATGATAGACTCCATGGTAGACAGCAGCGTGTGCTGCCGCTGTTTGATGGCGTCGATGAACCATTTGGCAGCATCAATTTTCTGCTTGATAAACAACACGGCCTCCTTCTGGCGCTTGTCTTTCTTGTCGCCGCGGTCATACTCCCGCAGCATGTCCCTGTACCCGCCGGAAATCCGGAGGTCAGGCGCATTACGGGAATTCAGCGTCAGCTCCAGCTTACCGGCATTGTTCATGATGAAAAAGTCCGGCAACACATAACTCTCCGCTTTGTTGAGCGTGGCATAATTGCCGCCCGGCTTCGGGTTCAGCTTGATAATCTGATTGATGGAGGCTTTCAGGCCTTCATCGCTGAGGCTCAGCGCTTTCTGTATCTTTTCGTAGTGTTTCTTGGTAAACTCGTCGAAGTAATTCTCGAGGATCTGGTAGGCAGTGTTCACCCCCTCATCATCCTGTGGTTTCCGCTTCAGCTGCAGCAGCAGGCATTCTTTCAGGTCGGTGGCACATACGCCGGCAGGGTCAAACTCCTGGATCTTTTTGATCAGCTCTCGGATCTCTTCTTCTGTTGTGTCTATGTTCTGGGAGAAAGAAAGGTCATCTACCATGGCGCTTACTTCGCGACGCAGGTAACCATCGTCATCGATACTGCCGATAATATGCTCGGCGATGGCGTTCTGGTGATCGTCCAGTTCCAGCATGCCCAGCTGGCTCAGGAGATGTTCGTGGAAAGAAGTTTCCACCCGGATAGGGATGGTTTTGTTGCTCTCATCCGGATCGGGATAGTTGTCGTCCCGCAGTTTATAATCCGCCACATCATCATCTCCATCACTTACGTATTCGGAAATATCTATATTGTCGTATTCGCTCTCGCTGCCATCCGGCTCAAATTCATCCTCTTCATCGCCCTCACTGTCTGTTTTGGCGTCAAAATCCTCCTGCTCTTTGAACTCGTCTTCATGTGTGTCTTCACCGTATTCGAGGGCAGGGTTTTCTTCCAGTTCTTCTTTAATTCTTTCTTCCAGGTTGACAGTAGGAACCTGCAGCAACTTCATGAGCTGAATCTGCTGTGGTGAAAGCTTTTGTAATAACTTTTGCTGTTGTGTCTGCTTTAGCATAATAATCGTTCCCTACAGGGCAAAATTAATAAGTATAAGGTTAACGATAGCCTTACCGCCTTTAGCAGTCCACAGTCAGCGGTCATTACCGGCAACGGTGGCAGCTAATTCCGGGGGCTATAGGTCCAGTTCCAATTGCTCCGGCAGCAGGCGGAACGACTTGCGATGGTAAGGTGTGTCACCAAACTCCCGCAGGGCGTCGCGATGTTGCCGCGTCGGATAGCCTTTGTTTTCATTCCAGCCAAAATGCGGATACTCCTGGTGCAGCTGCTGCATGTACTCGTCACGGTACGTCTTGGCCAGAATGGAGGCTGCGGCAATGGATGCGTATTTGCCATCTCCCTGGACAATGCAGGCAAAAGGTACTTTGCCGTAGGCATAAAACCGGTTACCGTCGATGATGATAAATTCCGGCTGCCGGCTCAACTGTTCCAGTGCCAGGTGCATCGCCCTGAAAGAGGCTTTCAGTATGTTTATCTTGTCTATTTCCACATTGTCTACACTGGCTACAGCATAATGCAATGCTTCTTTTTCTATCACTCCCCGCAACAGGTCCCGGTCTGCCGCTGTCAGTTGTTTGGAATCATTGAGGAGCGGGTGACTGAAACCTGCCGGTAATATCACGGCGGCAGCAAACACAGGGCCCGCAAGGCACCCTCTGCCGGCTTCGTCACAGCCAGCCTCCAATAATTCGTCCTGATAATGAGATAGTAGCAAATCCGGTTCTGTTTAAGACGGGTAAAATTACAAGATTAATGTTAAGGAACAAGGAATCCCGAATTTTACACAGCTTACTGGGAATCACGTTTGAACAGGTCTTTGAAATCCTGTTTGAAATCCGTCCACTCTTTATCAGATTTTTTCATCAGCTCATCAGCAGCCTTACGGGTGCTGTCCCACGCATCGGCGCTGCTGTTCTGCACATCTTTCATCTTTTTGTTCATCTCCACTTTCAGGTCCTCCAGCTTTTTACGCGCCTCCCTGCTTTTCTCCGTACCTTCTTTTTTCAACTCCTCGCTGGTCTGGTCTATCTGTTTGATCCGCTCCCGGATCGCGTCTTCCGCCTGTTTTTTCTGCTCGTTGAGATAGTCACCCGTGCTATTGGCGGCATTTTTTACATCCTCCTTCAGCTTGGCCGCGTCTTCCTTCATCTCCTCCCGCTTCTCTTCCTGCTGTTTGTTCTCATTGCACGCCAAAAACGCAGCTACACCCATTATTAACATTATTTTTTTCATGATCAACAGATTTAAACAATTAAAAAAATATAGGTTTTTAAATTTTTGGCACGCCTTGTTGCGTTGCTCCCTTTTATCAAAACATATTCCAGTTTTTTTGTTCACTGCCCCGACATATTATTTACAACAGAAAAAAAACATGTATGAATTATTAATATAATTTAAAAAGACAAACTACCGGGGAAGATCCTACTCAATATGCCCCATCCATGCGTCCGTTAACAAAAAAATAGCTAGGTTTGAGGTCCTTTTATAACAAAACCAAACTGATATGAGAAAAAAACTACTGGTTTTGCTCTTGCTGCTTAGCGTAAGTATTAAATGGGCAAAAGCAGACGAGGGCATGTGGCTCCCTTATTTACTGGGCCAGCAGACCTACAATGACATGGTCAAAAAAGGTCTTAAACTGACCAAGGAACAGCTGTACAGCATCAACAAGGCGTCCCTGAAAGATGCGATCGTGATCTTCGGCGGCGGTTGCACCGGTGAAATAGTAAGCAATGAAGGCCTCATCTTCACCAACCATCACTGCGGCTACGGCGCCATCGCGGCAGCCAGCTCAGTAGAACATAACTATCTCAAAAACGGTTTCTACGCAAAAAATAAACAGGAGGAGATTGCTTCCCCCATGCTGTCTGTCCAGTTCCTGGTGAAAGTGGAAGACGTTACCAAAGATGTGGAATCCCAGCTGAAAGGGCTCAGCGGTGCCGACAGAATGAAAAAAGAACAGGAAGCCTATGCCGGCATCATCACCAAAGCCACTACCGGTACCGAATATGAAGCGAAAGTAGTGCCGATGTTCAAAGGCAACCAATACCTGATGTTCGTGTACGAGCGCTTTAAAGATATCCGCCTGGTAGGAACTCCGCCGGAAAGCGTGGGTAAATTCGGCGGCGACACCGATAACTGGGAATGGCCCCGCCACACCGGCGACTTCTCCGTTTTCCGGGTGTATGCCACCAAAGACGGTAAACCAGCCGCTTACTCCAAAGACAACGTGCCCCTGAAGCCTAAACACTTCCTGCCGGTATCGATCAAAGGCGTGAAAGAAAACGATTACGCCATGATCTTCGGATACCCCGGCGGCACCAACCGTTACGAAACTTCCTACGGTCTCAAACTGAAAACAGAAGTGGAAAACCCGTCCCTCGTAAACCTGCGCGACGTCAGGCTCAAAGCCATGATGGAGCAAATGGTGAAAGACCCGGCGGTGAAACTGCAGCTGGCGTCTTCTTACGCCGGTATCGCCAACTACTGGAAATTTTTTGACGGCGAAACCAAACAGCTGAAACAACACCACGTACTGGAAGATAAAGAAAAAAATGAAGCTGCCTTCGCGAAATGGGCCCAGGACAAACCTGAATTTGCCAATATCATGAACGACTACGCAGCAGCCTATAAAGCATGGTCACCCTACGCGAAACACCGCGTATACCTCACTGAAGGCGTTCTCGGCTCTCCGGTAGCTGCTTATGCCGCCACCCTGATGGCGCTCGAAAAAGCCCTCGTAACACCCGGCGCTCCTAAAGACGCTGTTCAACAGGCGGCTGCCGCTGCTGATAAGGCACGCACCGGCTTCCTCGAAGGGGAAAACAAACCCAGCGACCAGAAAATACTGGCAGCTACTGCCCGCATGTTCTACAACGACGTACCGAAAGATCAGCAGCCTACCGGTTACTTCGAAACGCTGAAAAGCAAATTCGGCAGCCTCGAAGAAGACAACACCTGGAAACTCTGGGCCGCCTCCCTGATGAACAACACCATCATCTTCGACGACGCGAAATGGAAAGCGTTTATCGCCAACCCCGACGCCGTAACCCTGCAGAACGATCCGATATTCAACTACGCCAGCACCTTCATCAAAAACTACGGTGGTAAATATCAGCCGATCTACAGCCAGTTCATGATGAAAAACAATGACCTGGGCCGCGAATACCTGAAAGGCGTGATGCAGATGCAGCCTAACGGTAACAGATACCCGGATGCCAACTTCACCATGCGCCTCTCTTATGGCCAGGTGAAAGCATACTCCCCGCGCGATGCCGTACACTACGACTACGCCACCACTATGAAAGGTGTGATCGAGAAATATGTGCCGGGCGACTATGAATTTGACCTGCCGGCCAACTACATGGACCTGTACAACAAAAAAGACTTCGGTCAGTATAAAGACACCAAACGCAATGACGTAGTAGTGGGCTTCATCACCACCAACGATATCACCGGCGGTAACTCCGGTTCCCCTGTGATCAACGCTAACGGTGAACTGATCGGCCTCGCTTTCGACGGCAACTACGAAGCGCTGAGCCACAAAATCCAGTTTGACGCCGACTACAACCGCACTATCTGCGTAGATGTACGCTATGTGCTGTGGTGCATCGAAAAACTGGGTGGTGCCAAAAACATCATCAATGAGCTGAAGCTGGTAAAATAAGCCTTGCCTGCTCAAAATATACATCCCGTTCCGGCAATACCGGAACGGGATTTTTTTATGCCCGGCCACCAAACATTTCCCTTCCGCAGGGTGTTATCCCCAGTAAATAACCGCCTGATCTGAAAACTCAACAACCGTGCATGCATAAACGAAATATCCGACTGGCCGCCTTTTTCCTGTGCTTTTGTACGGCTATTCCCCTGGCCTATGCAGGGGACAGACCTGTCAGCGATACTACCATCACCAAAGACACTACCGCCATCAAACCGGGATTTCTGAAGAAAATAACACTGGGCGGCGTATTCCAGGCGCGATATACCGTTTCCCTCAATTCCAATGTGGATGTAAACGGCACCCATCAGGCGGACGCGGAGAAAGAAGTGGTGCGTAACAGCTTCAGTCTCAAACGGGCACGCCTCCAGGTGAAGGCGCAGGTGAGCGACCGGTTCCAGGCGGGCGTACTGGTCAACCTCGCCGACTTCGCCAGCGACCCTAAAGGAAAAGTGCTGGAAAACGCTTTTATTTCCTACCGGTGGAATGACGCCGTTAACTTCACCGTGGGCCAGTTCAGGCCTTCCTTTGGCCTGGAAGACCTCTATCCGGTAGATATCATCCAGTCCATGGATTTCTCCAATCAATACTATGCCTTTGGGAATAACGGCTGGCAAAGCTTCCAGGTAGGCGTGTCCATGTTCGGCACCTTCCGGAAAAATACGGCGCTGCCCATTAAATATGCCGTTTCGGCGGTCAATGGGAACAATCGCAACCAGGTAGCTGACGATGATAACGGCAAACTGGCTTCCGCCCGGCTGGAATTTGGCGATATGAACAAGCTGTCACTCGGCCTGAACGGCGGGGCAGGCACAGTAAAAAAACACAGCGTATATGCGTTCGGGGTAGACTTCAGCGGCGTGATTCCGCTGGCGGAAAAATTTGATCTGCAGCTGCAGTCAGAGTTTAAGCAGGGAACGAACCCCCGCTTGTTTTACGGGATGGCAGACAGTCTCCGTAAAGGCCCGCTGAGCCAATACGCGATGCACGGTGTTTACCTGTTGCCTAACTTCCGTTACAAGATCAACTACCACAAGCTCACCTCCATCGAAGTGTCTATGCGCTATGAATATTTTAACGACGATTTCCGGCATAGCGGCAACGCCCGCCGGACCTACATTCCCATGATCAGCCTGGCTTTCCTGAAGGACTACGGCGGCCGTATTCAGCTGGGGATGCAGATCGACAATTACGACCGGGATATTCCCGGAACGAAAACACACAACAGTAACCTGATGATCGTACAGGTACAATGCAGAATATAAAAGGCCATTATCATGAAAGAAATCAAGTATCTACAGCTGTTGGTCACGGTTATTTTCGGTGTTATTATCTGGCTGATTCCGCCGCCGGCGGGCGTAACGCCGGAAGCCTGGCATCTGCTGGCTATTTTCCTGTCCACTATCCTCGGCATTATTCTCAAAGCGGCCTCCATGGGAACGATGTCCATAATGGCCATCACCCTCGTGGCACTGAGCGGCGTGTTAGCGCCCGGAAACCCCGGCAAGTCTATTACCCTGGCGCTCAGTAGTTTCGGGGACAAGGTAATTTGGCTGATCGGCATTTCTTTTTTTATCGCCCGTGGGTTTATTAAAACCGGGTTGGGTAAACGTATCGCCTATATTTTTATCCGCATCTTCGGTAAAAGCTCGCTGGGACTGGCTTACGGCCTGGGCCTGGCCGACCTGGTGCTGGCGCCGGCGGTGCCCAGCAACACGGCAAGGGGAGGAGGCATCATTTATCCCATCATGAAATCCATGGCCATGAACTTTGGTTCACTGCCGGAAGATCCTGCCACCCATCGCAAACTAGGCGGCTTTCTGACGCTAAGCAGCTATAATATGAACCTCATCACTTCATCGCTTTTTCTCACCGGCACCGCCAGTAATCCCATGTGTCAGAAATTCGCCAAAAATATGGGCATCGATATCACATGGATGTCGTGGTTTGCTGCCGCGTTGGTGCCGGCCGCGCTGTCTGTCATCGTGGTGCCGTTTGTGCTGTATAAAGTATATCCGCCAGAGCTGAAGTCTACCGGCGATGCGCCGGCGATGGCGGCGGAGAAACTGAAGGAAATGGGGCCGGTGCATAAAAACGAGTGGCTGATGCTATTGGCTTTTGTGATCCTGCTGTTGCTGTGGATCACCGGCGATCTTTTTGGGATAGACGCTACCACTACCGCGCTTATCGGATTGGTGTTCCTGCTGCTGTCGCAGGTGCTGGACTGGGAAGATGTGAAGTCTGAAAAAGGCGCCTGGGACACGATCGTATGGTTTTCCGCCCTGGTGATGATGGCCAGTTTTCTGAACTCGCTGGGTTTCATTCCCTGGTTCAGCGACCTTATTAAAAAGCAGGTGGGCGGTATGCAGTGGATGGTGGCTTTCCCGATCATCGTGCTGGTTTACTTCTACAGTCATTACATCTTTGCGAGCGCTACGGCGCATGTGGCGGCCATGTATTCGGCCTTCCTGGCGGTGGGTATTTCTGTGGGCATACCAGGCACGCTGCTGGCCCTGGTGCTGGGTTTCTGCGGCGGTATCTTCGGCACGCTGACCCACTACGGGCATGGCCCGGCGCCGGTATTCTTCGGCAGCACTTACGTGGAGCTGAAAGACTGGTGGAAATGCGGATTTCTGCTGAGCATCGTGTATATCATTCTCTGGATGGGCATTGGCGCCGGCTGGTGGAAGGTATTGGGCATCTGGTAAACATCTAAATATCAAGCTATGGGTCAATGGCGACAAAAAACATTAACCAGGAAAAACTGGATGGCGTTGACAGGGTTGTTCCTGTGTTTCTTTCTCGTTATTCACCTGCTGGGAAACCTGCAGCTGATGCTGCCCGACGAAAGGGCGCATCTGCAATTCAACGCCTATTCCCACCTGTTGTCCGGCAATATCCTCATCAGGATTATTTCATGGGTGTTGTATGCAAGTATTATCGCGCATGTGGTATACGCCATCGTTATAACGTTGACGAATAAACGCTCCCGTGATGTCAAATATCACTATGACAGGCGGGGCGAGGTGAGTAAGTGGTACACCCGTAATATGGGTGTGCTGGGTACTATCATTTTTGTATTCCTGGTGATTCATTTCCGCGATTTCTGGTATGTGTACAAGTTTGGTTCGCTGCCGTTGGACGAAAGGGGTAATAAAGACCTGTACCGGCTGGTGGTAGCCGTATACAGCGAAACATGGTATGTGCTGGTGTACGTGTTGTGCATGGTGGCGCTGTGTTATCATTTGTTGCATGGTTTCTTCAGTGCCGCCAGAACACTGGGGGTATATCACCCGCGTTATGTGAAGTGGGTAAGGGTGATCGGTTGGATATACAGCGTGGGCATCTGCGCGGCTTTCGCGTGGATACCGATTTATGTTCACTTCTTAAAATAATGGGTTATGCTGGACGCTAAAATACCGGACGGGCCACTGGAAGACAAGTGGCGTCATTACAAGGAACATGCTAAGCTGGTAAACCCTGCTAACCGTAAGAAGCTGGAGGTGATCGTGGTGGGTACCGGGCTGGCCGGCAGTGCTATTGCTGCTTCCCTGGGGGAGATGGGCTACCGGGTGAAGAGCTTTTGTTTCCAGGATACGCCGCGCCGGGCG
The DNA here is from genome assembly GCF_946479755.1 of uncultured Chitinophaga sp. The sequence continues at coordinate 121,993 of NZ_CAMLHC010000018.1, forward strand.
CACTCAGTCGCGGCACAGGGAGGCGTAAACGCCTGTAAGAATTATAAAAACGACGGGGACAATGTTTTCCGCATGTTTTACGATACCATCAAAGGGGGCGATTTCAGGGCACGCGAAGCTAATGTATACCGCCTGGCGGAATGCAGCGCTAACCTGATAGATCAGGCAGTGGCGCAGGGCGTGCCTTTCGGCAGGGAGTACGGCGGTTACCTCAACAACCGCTCTTTCGGCGGCGTGCAGGTATCGAGAACGTTCTACGCCCGTGGGCAAACCGGTCAGCAGTTGTTGCTGGGCGCTTATCAGGCGCTGATGCGGCAGGTGCACCTGGGGACTGTGAAAATGTATGCCCGGCATGAAATGCTGGACCTGGTAACGATCGATGGTAAGGCGAAAGGCGTTATTGTCCGTAACCTTGATACCGGCGAAATAGAACGGCATGGCGCACACGCCGTGATACTGGCCACCGGCGGGTTCGGGAAGATCTATTACCTGTCTACCCTGGCCATGGGCTGTAATGGTTCCGCTATCTGGCGGGCGCACAAAAAAGGCGCGCTGATTGCCAATCCCAGCTGGACGCAGATCCATCCTACCAGCCTGCCGCAATCCGGCGAATACCAGTCCAAGCTGACGCTGATGTCAGAATCCCTGCGTAACGACGGCCGCATATGGGTGCCTAAAAGGCAGGAGGAGAGCAGGCTGCCTAACCAGGTGCCGGAAGAAGAACGGGACTATTATCTGGAGCGCCGTTATCCTGCGTTTGGTAATTTATCGCCGCGGGACATCGCTTCCCGGGCGGCTAAAGAGCGTATTGATGCGGGTTATGGCGTTGGGCCACTGAAAAATGCCGTTTATCTCGATTTCTCGAAAGCGATTAAAGACCAGGGAATAGATAAGATCAGGGAGAAGTATGGGAACCTGTTCCGCATGTACGAAAAAATCACGGGGGTAGACGCCTATAAAGAGCCCATGAAGATTTCGCCGGCAGCGCATTTTTCTATGGGGGGCTTATGGGTGGACTATGAGCTGATGACCACCATACCCGGACTGTTTGCGTTGGGAGAAGCGAATTTCGCTGACCATGGCGCCAACCGGCTGGGCGCTAATTCGCTGTTGCAGGCCTGTGTGGACGGGTATTTCATTGCGCCGTACACGCTGGCCAATTACCTGGCCGATGAAATTAAAACACCGGCCACGGACGTGCATCATCCCGCTTTTGATGCGGCAGTTAAGCAGGTGGAGGAACAGCTGCATTTACTGAAAAGCATCGGCGGGAAACTATCGGCGGATTATTTCCATAAAACACTCGGTAAAATACTGTACGATAAATGTGGGCTGTCGCGCGATGCAGAAGGGCTGGAAGCGGCGATCGGGGAGATCAGGGGGCTGCGGCAGCAGTTTTATGCCGACCTGTTTATTCCGGGCGGATATGCTATCAACAGCGAGCTGGAAAAAGCCGGCAGGGTGGCGGACTACCTGGAGCTGGGAGAGCTGATGTGTTACGATGCACTCACGCGGGAAGAATCCTGTGGGGCGCATTTCCGGCTGGAGTACCAGACGCCCGAAGGGGAGGCGATGCGTAATGATACAGATTTCGCTTTTATATCTGCCTGGGGATGGGCTGGTGAGGGCCAGCCGCCGGTATGGAATAAAGAGCCCCTGATATTTGAATTTGTTACCCCTACCATAAGAAGCTATAAATAACGTGTATGCATATACGATTAAAAATATGGAGGCAGGAGAACAGCCACGAGGCCGGCAAAATGCAGGATTATGCATTGTCGGATGTGAATCCGGATATGTCATTCCTGGAGATGCTGGACATGCTGAATGAGCAGCTGCTGTCGCAGGGTCAGCGGGTGGTCGAGTTTGATCATGATTGCCGGGAGGGTATCTGCGGGCAGTGTGGTGTGATGATCAACGGGCGTGCCCACGGGCCTTTGAAAAACACGACCACCTGCCAGCTGCATATGCGCAGTTTCCGGGATGGGGACACTATTTACATAGAGCCTTTCCGCGCGACGGCCTTTCCCGTGAAATGTGATCTTAAAATAGACCGCAGCGCGTTTGACAGGGTAATACAGGCCGGCGGTTATGTGTCTGTCAATACCGGGCAGGCGCCGGAGGCCAATAGTATTCCCGTAGGGCATCCTGTGGCGGAAGCGGCGTTTGATGCCGCTGCCTGTATCGGATGCGGCGCCTGTGTGGCGGTGTGCAAAAATTCCAGTGCGGCGTTGTTTACCAGCGCGAAGATCACCCATCTGGTATTATTGCCACAGGGAGCGGTGGAGGCGCAGGAAAGGGTGCGTCATATGGTGGACCAGATGGACGCCGAAGGCTTCGGTCATTGCAGCAATACGGAGGCATGTGAAGCAGAATGTCCGCAGCAGATTTCGGTGCTGCATATCGCGCGGATGAACTGGGAATACAACAAGGCGCAACTGCTGAAAAAATAGCGCAGTATTACGTTCCGGCGTGTACGTAGTTATACGTAATTTGAAAATTTTGTTGCTTAAAACGAATTTTTTTTGAAGAAAAAGGTGTAGATTTGCATCCGCTTTTATACCGAAGATATACTGTTGCGAATAAGAGTTGCTACATGCAATAGTGTTACCCCGGATTTTATTTGTAACAGGGTTTGTTACCCTACCCCAAAATGAAGTATTAATAAGATGAAACATTACAACACGTTTGTGGTGGCCCTTATGCTGCTGGTAGCGGCAATGACGGCCTGTTCCCCAAACCAGGAAAAAAAAGAAAAAGAAACAGCTACAGTGACCGGTAATGCCGGTAATTTTCTGATCATCAGAGGTCATGGTTTTAGCAAAGAGAAAGCTGCTAACAAAGTGATCTTTGGAGATGTGGCCGCGCATATATTGCGTGCAGAAGCCAACTATCTGCTGGTACAGGTACCGGAGCAGAAGGCAGACACTGTACAAGTGGTAGTAGCAGTAGGAGCTAACACCTCCAACGCTATGTTGTTTGAATACAACTCCGCACGGAAGCTGGTAGCATCCGCACGTGAGTTCGCCAGCGTGGCCTATTGATAACGCAGCGTTTAATTGTTATACCATAGCTTTATTTGTAAAGTAGAAATGAAGAGGGCGTCTCCAACAGAGGCGCCCTTTTTTTGTTTTTTTTCAGGAAGATGTCCTGTTAGATTTTTATCAGCCGGTGCTGATACCGTTCAGTACCACTGATCAACCGGATAATGTAGATACCGGGAGCCCAGCCATTGACGGACAGGGTGGTCCTTCCGGCGCGGCGTTCACTCAGTATCCTGTTGCCCGCGGCGTTATAGACTTCCAGCACAAAGGGCGCATCGTTTACCGGCGGGATCACCACATAGCTGGTAGCGGGATTGGGAAACACCGTCAGCGGACCGTTGCTGGCAGAAATATGTCCGGTGGTAGCATAGGTTGTCTGAGGGACTGCCATCAGCAGCGGAGCTGCTGATGTAGTATCCGAGCATACGGCGGCAGGGATGTATTTATCCACCACCCGTTGAAACAGGATACGGTGACCGGCTGCATTGAAATGTACATCATCCCCGCTGTTATATTCAGGCAGGATGTATCCGTTGGCCTGTGCCAGCCCGCTCCAGAAATCGATGGCCTTTTCCCCGAAGATGAGATTGATGGTGTCTTTCATCTGCGCCAGCCGCAGGGCGGCGGCATAGCCCAGGTTACCTCTTGGTTGGGTGGTAGCCACCCACAGCGGAACATTATGCAGTGCTGCTTCCTGTTTCAGGGCGAGGTAATTGGCGGTTTGTTTGGATATGGGGAAGTTCCGCGCTTCGTCGTTACTGGGCATGTTAATGATGATGGCATCAGCCTGCAGCGCGATCGCCTTTGTGATGTTATGCGCGGTATCTACGGAATATGTAATGCCGGACACGGTATAGGGCGGTGTGCCGGTGGGCATGATCGCCTGTGTCGTGTTGCTGCCGAACGCCATCAGGATGATAGAGTCTGCACTGTTATGTTGCTGTTTGAGATAACGGTTATACCGCATTACCCAGGCGCTGTCGCGGTCCGGGAGGCCGTTGCCCCATGCTGTGGAAGAGCCCAGCACCACGATGCGCAGCGGTTTGTTGCAGCTACCGGGCACATATACCACCTTTCCGCCTGCAACGTTGCTGTAGTAGTGGCGGTTTAGCGTAGCTTCCATATTCAACCGGTAATAGTATTGCTGGTTGAGCGCTATGGTGGTATCGGAGAACTGGTAATTGCGGGGCGTGGATGCGTTTCCTGCGGCGTTGACGTTGCCGACGGCCATCCAGCTAATGGTATCGATGCTCCGCTCGATGATAAATTTTACCGTGCTGTTTTCTTCGATGGTGCTCCAGGAGAGCTGCAACCGTTGCCCGGCAGTGGCCACAGTAAATGCTGACAGCCGGAAGGGCGGGGCAGGAGCGGTGGTACACAGTGCCTGCGGCAGTTGTTTTGCCACTACCCGGTCGAACAGGATACGTTGTCCGGCGGAATTCAGCAGGGCGTCATCGCCGCTGTTATAGGACGGCAGAATGTATCCTCTGTTGTCTGCCAGCCCTGTCCAGAAATCGATCGCTTTGCTGCCGAAATAAGTGATAATGCTGTCTTTCATTTGTGTGAGACGGGTACCGGCAGCGAGGCCCAGGTTGCCGCGTGGCTGGGTGGTGGCGATCCACAGGGGGATGTTGTACAAAGCGGCCTGCCGGGCCAGGGCTTGCAGGTTCGCTACCTGCACGGTCATCGGGAAATTGCGCGCTTCGTCTTCATTCGGGATGTTCACGATAATCGCGTCGGGCGCCAGGGCAATGGCGCGGGTGATGTTACACGTGGTGTCTACCGTGAAGGTGGTGCCGGACACGATATACGGCGGTGTTCCATTTGCCTGGAGCGTGTGGGTGGTATTACCGCCTTTAGCCAGGATGATCACCGTATCAGCCGGGTGGTGTGTGGCTTTGAGGTACCGGCGGTAATGAAATGTCCAGGCGCTGTCGCGTACCGGCACGCCGTTGCCCCAGGCCGTGGAAGATCCCAGCACAACGATCTTCAGGGGATTGGTGCAGGTCTGGGAATAGCCGTTAAAAAACAATAACAGGAAAAAGGTGAGCGGACACAAATAGTACAGCTGTTTCATGGGTGTGGATAATAAGGGATTAATAATAAAAATTCAGCTACGGTAGGGTATACGAAAACAGGGGTGTACAGGCGGCTACAGGTATCTAAATATAATCAATTAATACCGCTTGCGGGAGAAAAAAAGAGGTTGTCTTATACAAGACAACCTCCTCTGTTATAATGGGTTACTAAGTAGTCTATTTCAGGTCTTTCGGCTGCATGCCGAAGATCATGACCAGCTGATCGTTTTCGTAGAAGTTCAGCGTCTGGTCTGCCACATCATAGCGGTAAGTGTGTTCGCCGATCCTCTTCAGGAATTCTGTTTCGCGGCGCATCACATTTTCATCCATGCAAGCCATTCTTGTGCTGATCGCCATTGTAAAGGTAATGTTTTCTCCGTTAGTTTGGTAACCTCCGGAAATACGATTGCAACCGCCTTTACCATGGAAGCGTTTTGCTGCCGGATCAAACTCTACCCAGATGCCTGATTGTGTGAGCGTGCTGTCTCCGAGCTTGATAAGGTTCCATCTTTTGCTGGCAATAAATGCCCATGGAGAGCCCTTTTCAGGGGTGGTGCTCACTTTTTTCTTCTCCAGTACTTTCCGCAGGGTGTATCTGATAGAAGAGCCGTCGGCCGGTGGATTTTTAACGGGCGTCACTCTTACCAGCAGTTTGTAGCGATAGCCGGGCGTATACTTAAATCCTTCAATGTTGGTGTACAGGTTAGACCATTCGGTATCCTTCACGCCTTTGATCTGCAGGCACTCCATGGGTGCCACACCAGTGCATGGCTCCTTGGATTCCTTCACATAAATAGTCTGATTTTTTGGGGACTGCTGCTTTTGTACAGTCTTCACGGGCGTCATCCATGTCGTAGCCAGCGTCAATGCTAATTCAAGAAACATAATTGTGATTTTAATCTTTAACAACAAAAGGTACCTGACGGTTTACTTTTGTCAGCATACCTTCTGTTTGCAAAAACGCTGCCAGCATGCAGAATGTTACAATTTTCAGGAGGATTTCCGTTTTCCTATCCGCTGAATGATGCTGGTATAATAAGCCAGTTTATCTTTTCCCGGCAGGCTGATCACCTGTACATCATTGGCGGTAAGCAGGTCCAGCTTGAATTTAGAGGCAGGCACCAGCTCTTCCGGAATATAATAGTAGAGGGTGTTGTGTACCGGTACATTTTTATGATGAAATTTCTGACGCGCCCTGTAGGTGAGTAGCCACCAGAGGTCTGTTTCCACAAAATCGAGCGACAGCCCGAAGATGTGGATGTCGTGTGTAAAGAAAAAATCTATCCACGAATGGTAGTACACCTGTTTGGCGTGTATGCGTCGCAGTAAGGATTCCTTCGGCACTTCTTTGCTGGAGTAGAAGGTGCCGCTTACCACGTAGTTACGCATCAGCTGAAGCTGGCCGCCATAGTGCTCAAAGCCAAGATTGATGCTCATGGGATTGAGGCAGTCGCCATGGATATGCCAGTAATGGATGTCGTCCATGGTGTACCTGCGGAAGATGCTGTAAAATTTTTCGTTGATAAGACTGGTGTTTTCATAAGGAGTCCGGCCTTCAAGGGTAAACTCATAGTTGGTGGTCAGGATATGCGCCGGTTTCAGCGCCCTGATGGCGGCGTGGATGCCATTGGCTTTAATTTCGGCGGCCTTGATGGCGATGAAAGCTTTCAGTTCCCTTTCACGGAGTTTTTCTCTTTTGATGGCGGTTAAAAAAATCTCTTCATACAGCAGCGGGAATGGTTTTTTGTCGTCCAGTTCCACGCAGTCTCCTGTATGACAGAAGGTGATGATATCCTGCAGCAGGTCTTTCCAGCTTTGTCCGCTGGAAATGTTGTTGATATCATTTCCGATTAACAAAATAAGGTTGTTCATAGCAGGTGTATATGGTTTTAGGAGTGGATAAAGCGGAAGGTGAGGTTAATCCTTCCGGAGGTCTGCCGGCTTGTTTTGGGTACCTGGTGTTCCCAGTATTGCTGCAGCGTCCCTTTCATGACCAGGAGGGAGCCGTGTTCCAGCAAAATTTCATGTTTCAGGTGATGATCATTTTTATAGCGTAATAAAAAACGGCGGGAGGCGCCGAAGTTGACAGAGGCGATCACCGGCTGGGGCCCCAGTTCCGGTTCGTCGTCTGCATGCCAGCCCATAGAATCGCTGCCGCTGCGGTAGAGGTTGAGCAATACACTGTTGAAATCTGTTTGGGCGATATGGGTAATACGGTCACGTATCTCCTGTAGGGCCGTCGTCCATGGACGAGGTTCAAACGTATTGCCGGAAAAACTATAGGAAGTGGCAGCGTCTCCATACCAGGCCATCAACCGCGGGAATAACACCTGTTTGCCATACATGTTCATCGATTCCTGTTTCCAGTCGATCGTATCCAGTAACGTCTGATAATAAACATCACTTTCCGCGGGCTTAAAAAAGCGCGGATAATAAGCCAGTTCTCCGTTCTTCAGGTGGATGGCATTCCCGGCGTCGGGCTCTTCAAAAAGGCTTCCCTGCAAACTCATGATACAAATTTACAACGGCAGTACGCAATGTATTTACATGCTTATTGGTCTTTCCATTGCCAGAGATAGCGGCAGGCATGGGTCCGGTAGGGCGACCATCTGGCGGAGATAGTCTTCATTTTCTCGCGAAAAGCTTTCTTGTCGCTGATGTCCAGCTTGTACAAACGGGCCATGGCCTGTTGTATGCCCAGGTCGTCGATAGAGAAAACATCTTCGCGGTGCAGGTGGAACATGAGCAGCATTTCCACGGTCCACCGGCCCACTCCCTTGATTTGGGTAAGGCACAGCATCACGGCTTCGTCGTCCATCTTATGCAGCCGGGCGTCGGTCAGCTTTTGTGTAATGAAGAAGTTGGCCACATTATGCACATACGAGACTTTGGCGTTGGATAGTCCGATGGCACGGAGCTTCTCCGGAGGGGTGGCGGCTACCTGCTGAGGCGTTGGTTCTTTATTGCCGTAAAGGGCCAGGAAACGGGCGTAGATCACATCGGCCACTTTGGTGGACAGCTGCTGGGCCATAATAGCTCCGATGAGGCGCAGCGGGAAATTTTTCTGCTTTACCCGCACAGCCAGCGGCCCGCTGATGATCTTCTGCAGCTTTTTGTCTTTGCTGAGATGGGAGATATAAGCATGCTCCGTTACCGGAGTGCCTGACGGTCTGGGCATAAACGATTGATTAAATGATTATATCCGCTATCCTGCACTCCGGCAAGGGGCCGTTAGTAAGTGAACGGCTGATTGTAGATCACCTGCAGGATAGTTTGTCCTACTGCTTTTAACGTTTTGGTATCTATCACGCTCATGTTATCTCCCTGGGTATGCCAGTGCGGGGCAAAGTTGCCGCTGGCCTGCCAGGCGATGATATCAAAAGTCGGGATGTTGGCCATGGTATTCACGTAAATGTGATCGTCGGTAATATAAGACCCGTTTTTCTCGTACCGGAAATAGTCGGAATAGCCCAGCTGGTTGGCCACGTCCCAGAACATTTTCATAGGACCGTAAGCATATTGCTGGGAAGAGCCTTCCATGTAAAACTGGGAGCCGCGGCCGCCTACCATGTCCAGCAGGATGCCGTAATTGGCCTTATAGCCCTTTACATGCGGGTTTTTAGCCCAGTATTGGGTACCGAGGCAGAAAGAGTTTTCGTTGTCTTTAACGCCGTAATCCTCTACGTCTACCAGCAGGATGTCCACACCGGCTTCGGGCTTCTGCGTCCTGAACTGGCGGGCGGTCTCCATGAGTACGCCTACACCACTGGCGCCGTCGTCAGCGCCGTCCAGCTTGCCTTTTTTGTTGAAGGCATCCTCATCGGCCCAGGGGCGGGTATCCCAGTGTGCCAGCAGCAGCACGCGCTGTTTGGCGGCAGGGTTGAAGCTGGCGATGATATTGATACAGGGTAGTTTCTCTTTGTTAGGACCGTCCACCGTGGTACGTTGCACATACACGGTGTCTGCCCATTGTTTCAGGGTGCTGATCATCCAGTCGGCGCAATGTTGCTGTGCGGGGGTATTGGGTATCCTCGGTCCGAAGCTCACCTGCTTCGCCGTGTAGGCGTAGGCAGAATCTGCGTTGAACGCCGGTACCGGCACGCTCAGTTTGGCCACTTTGCTGGCGCCGGTGCTGTCAGCGGTGTTGTCTGTTTTTGTGGATGGCTGCTGACAAGCGCCGGCCAGGAGGGCCAGCGCTGTCAACATGCTAAGAACTTTACGCATTATTATCAGTAGGTATTTGCTTATTGAACGCTATAAGTGACGTTGCCGTCTTTTTCATCCTTGAGCTGTATACCGATGCCCAGCAATTCGTTGCGGATACGGTCGGAAGTAGCGTAGTCCTTGCGGCCTTTGGCTTCCTTACGCATGGAGATCAGCATCTGCAGTACGCCGTCCAGTAACTGGTCGTCGCTGCTGGCCGGCGGCTGTTGTACGCCGAGGATGTCCACCAGGTAAGTCTTCCAGGTCTGTTGCAGCAGCCGGAAAGTGTCTTCGCTGATTTCATGCATTTTGATCTGACCGCCTTTCAGGGAGTTGATAACGGGTGTCAGCTCAAACAGGTTGGCCAGCACCTTGGCGGTGTTGAAATCGTCGTTCATGAATTCGGCGCATTCCTGGCACCAGGTACGCACCTGTTTATCCAGCTCTTCGTTGAGGGCGGCGCCATCGGAGGTATAGCTCAGCTTCTGCAGCGTTTCGTAGGCGGCCCAGAGGCGTTGTAATCCTTTTTCGGCAGCCTGCAGCGCTTCGTTGGAGAAGTCGAGCGTGCTGCGGTAGTGCGTCTGTAATACGAAGAAACGGATGGTCATGGGGCTGTAGGCCTTGTCCAGCTGCGGGTTTTCGCCGGTGAACATTTCCGTGAGCTTGATGGTATTACCATAAGCCTTGCCCATTTTACGGCCGTTGATGGTGATCATATTGTTGTGCATCCAGTAACGCGCCATCATCTCGCCGTGGGCGATCTCACTCTGTGCTATCTCGCACTCGTGGTGCGGGAACTGGAGGTCCATGCCACCGCCATGGATATCGAACTGGTGGCCCAGGTATTTGGCGCTCATAGCGGAGCACTCGATATGCCATCCGGGGAAGCCTTCGCCCCAGGGGCTCGGCCAGCGCATGATATGCTCCGGCGGCGCTTTTTTCCACAGGGCAAAATCGGCTTTGTTACGTTTTTCGTCCTGGCCTTCGAGCTCGCGGGTGGTCTCAAGCATGTCTTCCAGTACACGGCCGCTGAGGATACCATAGTCATAGCCGGCGGCGTATTTCTTAACGTCGAAATAAACACTGCCGTCTACCTCATAGGCGTAGCCTTTTTCCATGATCGTTTTGATCATCTCTATCTGCTCAATAATATGGCCGGTAGCGGTAGGTTCGATGCTTGGTTCCAGGTTGCCGAACTGCAGCATGGCCCAGTGGAACAGGTTGGTATATTTCTGTACCAGTTCCATCGGCTCCAGTTTCTCCAGTACGGCGGATTTGGAAACTTTGTCTTCCGCCGCGCGGCCTTCTTCTTCAAAGTGACCGGCGTCGGTGATATTACGTACATAACGTACTTTATAACCAAGGAACTGCAGGTAGCGGTATACCACGTCAAAAGTGATATACGGGCGGGCATGGCCGAGATGGGATTCTCCGGATACGGTAGGTCCGCAAACGTACATGCCTGCGTGGCCGGGATGCAACGGGGTGAATACTTCTTTCTGGCGGTGTATTGAATTGTATATTTTGAGTTCTGACATATGCTGTAATTAAGATTTCCGGGGACCTGTTACAGGCAACAGGCCTTTTTTCCGGTGGTGGATGGCAAAGATAAATATTGTTCCAGATGTAAGTGAAAAGTCCGGAAACAACATCGGTCAGATCTCAAAATATTAAACATTTTCATAATTATACTTATTTGTTTACTTCTACTTCCTGCACGCCGCTGCCGACGAGGCTGAGGTTGGCGATGACCGGATAGTGGTCCGACAGGTCGGATATAATTCTCCGGAAACTGTTGACCTTAAAATCAGTGCTGGCAAACACATAGTCGATACGCAGGGTGGGGGCTATCCCGTTGAACGTGCGGCCTACGCCCCAGCCCTTGTTCAGGAAAGCGTCCTGAAGGTTGCCTTTGATCGTGAAATAGGTGTACGACGCCGGGGTGTCGTTAAAATCTCCGCATACAATCACCGGGTAAGGGCTCTGCCGGATAAAATTACCTACAATATCGGCCTGCTGACTGCGGCGTATATACGCCTCGCGCATTTTCTGAATGATGTTCTTCGTCGCCACCAGGCCGGTATCTTCCTGGTTTCTGATCTTGCGGATATCGGTGTAGTCCTTTTCGTTGAAACGGTACGACTCCAGGTGCATATTGACAATGCGGATGGTGTCGCCGTCCTTCACAATATCTGCATAAATCAGGCTCTCACTCAGAGGCCCCATGCTCATTTTCACCTTGTCTGATGCAATAATAGGGTATTTTGAAAAGATGATGGAACCCCAGTGCTGCATCCCGTTCCGGTTAAAATCGCTCGAAAAGAAGCGGAAAGGCATTTTCATGTCCCGGGAAATATCTTCCCGGTTATTAAAATCATTCTTCCGCTCAGACGTATAAAAATCCTGGAAGCAGGCAACGTCCGGCTCCTGCTTTTTGATCAGCGCAAACATGGCCTGCCGGTTGTATTTGCTGTCTTTTTCACGGTACAGGCCAAACTGGCTGACATTATAGCTCATCACGGTCAGGCTTTGCGCTGGCGGCGCCGGTTTATTACCGGAGGGCAGGTTAAACGCCAGAAAAGCGCTGATGGACTTCCAGCCGAGGAACAGGGCGGTGAGCGATAAAAAAGCATACTTGTAGTTGAAAAACAACCACCCCGCCAGAAAAATCACCAGTAGTCCCAGTAAAAAGGGAAACGCCAGCGTGATGAAGCTGATAGGCCAGAACCAGGCAGGTGAAATATACGGTGCAAGGCAGGCGGCAAGAAACAGCACCACCACTCCAACGTTGATGAATACAAAAAAGCCTTTCGTAAATAGTCTTAAGAATCGCACCGCGTTTCCACGTTTGTTGAATGAATAAAGTTAATGTTTTTTCAACGACAGACGGGATATAACCGGGAAATGCTCTGACTGCGGCATTTCCAGCACCCGGCATCCTTTGATGCTGAAACGCTGGTCCGGCAGAATGTAATCAATGCGCAGGGTGGGTGACAGGTAGGAGAGCGTCCGGCCCCACCCCATGCCGGTGGCCAGGAAGGCGTCCTGTAGCCCGGCTGCGGCCACGCGGTAACTGTAAGATGCCGGTGTGTCGTTAAAATCTCCGGCCACGATCACAGGATAAGGACTGGCAGCTATCAGCGCCTTTAGCTGTTCCACCTGCGCCGCCCGGCGCCGGAATGTGGCTTTCATTTTACTGCCAAGGCTCATCAGCCGCTGTATACCGGTTAATTGCAGATCGCTACGTTCAAGCATATACGAAGTGAACTGAACGCTGAAAATCCTTACCGTATCACCATGGACCACTACGTCCGCCTGCAGGAAACTGCGGCCGCTGCGGGGAGCGAGGCTGTCGCTGAGGATCATCGCGGCGGCTGCAACAGGATAGCGGGAAAACAGCGCTATACCGTAGTGCCACGTGTCCCAGTTGGTATGGTCAGGGGCGAAATAATGATGAGGGTATCGGCCTATCAGCCGCAGCGAATCGATATTGTGCGACTTGTCCGGTCCGTCGTTGGTGTAAAACTCCTGCAGGCAGAGGATGTCCGGCGAAGCGTCGGCGATCTGCCGGAAAATGGCGGAGCGGAGCGACTGGTTGATTTTATACCCCTGCAGCCCCATGCTGCTGCTGTTGTAAGTCATCAGGGTAAAGTCCGTACTGCCGGTTTCAATGCGGAGGTCCGCCTTCGGGGAAAAATGGAGCCCCCAGGTATTTAAAGCCGGGCGTATGCAAAGCAGCAGGGCAATGCCGAGCGTAAAGAAGTACCTTTTTTGCTGCCGCCGGAACCACAGGAGCGGTAATGACAGGAGGCAAAAGAGAAAAGCGATGGGAAAAACAAGAGCGGCAAATCCGGAGACCCAGTAGGTGCCGGGATTGAGCAGCGGCAACCAGGCGCTTGTCAGTAAAATAAGGATGAGCAAAGAGCAAACAAACTTCATGGAGGGATATTGATATTTAGACATTTTTTATCCAGGTACCTGGGAATGGTAAGTTATTACATTCATCTGCAAGTTGCTTATCAATAACCCTTAAATAACTAAATAGTAAAATTCAACATCCCTGTATGCCTAGTTCTCTCCCGCACGCAGCAGTGTTTCCCGCTCTTCCGGCGATAGGGAGTCGAGGCCCATTTCGTTGATCTTATCGAGAATCTCATTGAGCCGCTGTTCCGGTACCTGACCGATCCTGCGGTAAGGCTGACTTTCCAGTCTGGCAATGATTTTAGCGGCGCTTTTAGGATGGTTGGGATCTATTTGCTGAGCGGCAGGATGGAAAACGTGTGTCAGCTTAAACAGCAGATGGTTGAACCCTGCGCCCCAGTCATGTCCCTTTTTCCAGCTGTACATAAACAGCAGTCCGGCGATGGCGCCGCCGGTCAGCTGCACCAGGTAGGCGATACCGCCCGGGCTGGACACGCTGGTACCAATGGACAGGCCTGCGTATACGATGGTGATGATCCAAAGGGGGATGCCGCCGGCGAGCAGCGGGAAAATGCGGTAGCGCGGAGATATCAGCGTAGCACCGGCAGCCATGGCCATTATGCTGGGAGAAGACCCCATAGTGGCTGCGTTGGGCAGCAGGGTATGCAGGCCGGGAATTGCCTGGATGCCCAGGATATAAAAGAGGTTGCCCACCAGGCCGCCAAACAGGTACATGGGAAGTATCCGCTGATGACCGGCGATATGCTGCAGGAAAGTGCCGAAACACCACAGCCATACCATGTTGGTGAATACCTGCCAGACTTCTATATGGGAGAAAAGGGAGGTAAGCAATGTCCACGGGCGCGCCAGCAGCTGGGAAGGGTCAGCCGGCAGCCGCAGCCAGTTCATAATATTTTTATAGAAAAGGGCATCTCCTTCTTTCCCTACTTCCATGGTATAAATCACCTTGGCGAAAAGCAGGAATATAAAAACAGTAAGATTAACAACCACTAACTGGGTGACCATATTCCGTTCTTCCCCAAGGGAGAGACGAGGCATTTTCTCTTTTTCCAACGCATGCATGGTACAAGTAATTTACAATACAAAATTACGGCTTAATAAAGTCTTGCGTCAATAAAAATCCGTTCGGTTTCTTTTATTCCAACCCCTGAGCAGCAGGTACGCAAAAAGTGCGCCGCCCAGGTGGGCAAAGTGGGCTACATTATCGTCCGGTGCGTTTTGTACACCGGCCCATACTTCCGTGAGGATCATAAAGGCCACGAAGTATTTGGCTTTTACAGGGAAGAAATACAGGAAGATGATAGCGTTGGGAAACAGGTAACCAAAAGCGAACAGGATACCGTATACAGCGCCCGAAGCGCCTACTACGATACTGTTGCTATAAGCAAGCGTGTATTGTTTGACATAGATTTTTGCCATGTCGATGGCAAATTGGTTGCCCTGCGCAATGGCCTCCTTCATGTCATTCATGCTCACATTGGCATTGTCCAGGTGGAACTTGCGGTCCAGCGCTACGAAATTATCGAAGGTAGGATTGTCCAGGAAGGCATTGGCGTATTTGGTCAGCGTCATGTTCTCGTAGGTGAGCACACCCATGTAACAAAGCGATGCGCCCAGGCCGCAGATCATGTAGAAAATCAGAAAACGTTTGGAACCCCACCGGTTTTCCAGGGTGGAACCAAACATCCAGAGGGTGAACATGTTCATGAACAAATGCCAGAAGTCACTGGTAGAGTGCATGAACAGGTGCGTAATGAACTGATGAGGCCGGAATCCCGGTGACCCCCAGTAATGAAGGGCAAAAAGGTCGTTCATATCATACCCATACCGCTTGAGCAGGGTGATCTGTACCAACCAAACCAACCCGTTAATGATCAACAGATTTTTGATCACAAGGGGTAAAAACTGAAATTTTCCGGGCCTGTACTCGTTCATTTATTGCTGATTATTTTCTCTTTTCTTCAGTAACACCACATTTTCGATGTGATGCGTATGCGGAAACATATCTACGGGTTGTACCTTTTCCACCGTGTACAGTGCATCCAGCAATGCCAGGTCTCTGGCCTGTGTAGCCGGGTTACAGCTTACATATACGATTTTGGGGGCAGCAATTTCCAGCAGTTTGTTGACCAGTTTTTCGTGCATGCCTGCCCGTGGAGGATCGGTGATGATCACATCCGGCTGTCCGTGATGCGCAAAAAAGGCGTCGTCACAGATGTCCACCACGTCGCCGGCAAAAAATTCGGCGTTAGTGACCTGGTTCCTGGCAGCATTTTCGCGGGCATCGTCAATCGCTTCTTTGATCAGTTCGATGCCTACCACTTTTTGGGCCTGCCGGGATACAAAAATACCGATACTACCAGTACCACAATACAGGTCGTACACAATTTCCGAACCAGTCAGCCCGGCAAAGTCGCGGGTAACTTTATATAACACTTCTCCCTGGTAGGTGTTTGTCTGAAAGAAAGATTTCGGACCAATTTTAAAAACAAAGTCCTCCAGCTTCTCTTCTGCATAGCCTTTCCCGAAATAAACCTTTGGGTCCAGGTCAAAGATCGAGTCGTTTTTCTTTGGGTTGATGGTATACAGCAGCGTGGTGATGGCAGGCACCGTCTTCAGCAGATGGTCCAGCAATGCCACCCTGTTTTCCTTGTCTTCGTGGTGAATCACCAGGTTGACCATGATCTCCCCGGTAGTACACAAACGTACGACGAGGTTCCGCAGCCATCCTTCCTGCAGGCGGATATCGTAAAAAGACAGCTCGTGTTGCACTGCATATTCCCGGATGGTGTTCCGGATAAGGTTGACCGGCTCCTGCATCAGGTAGCAGGTGTTGATGTCGAGCACTTTATCGAACAGTTTGGGCACATGGAAGCCCAGCGCCGGGCGTACGGGGATTTCGCCGTTGAGGGCGCGCACCTCCTCGTTGGTGAGGTAGGCCTTGTTGCTGAAGGTAAACTCCAGCTTGTTGCGGTAGTGCTCCGTATGGGCTGAGCCGAGGATGGGGCTCATGGCGGGAAGCTCCAGCTTACCGATCCGTTGCAGGTGGTCTGCCACCTGCTGCTGCTTATATTCCAGCTGCAGGCTGTAGGGCATCATCTGCCATTTACAGCCGCCACAGGTGCCAAAATGCTGGCAGAAAGGAGTAATACGCTTGTCGGAGTAACTATGTATATGAACGGCTTTGCCTTCCGCCCAGTCTTTTTTATTTTTGGACAGGCGTACGTCCACAATATCACCGGGCATTACGCCGCCTTCAATAAAGATAACTTTACCGTCATGCCGTGCCAGGGCCTTACCTTCCGCGGCATAGCCGGATACAGGTACTTTTTCTATTACTACGTTTTTTTTCCTCACGGCTGCAAAGGTAAAAGGAAATCATGAATCGTTGGCCGTAAAAGGATACCACAGTTAGCTTTTTTACTTGTATTTTTACATATTGTTACCAATTCCTATGCGTAAGATATTTCTCCTGCTTCTGACAGCACTCTCTATCCAGCTCCACCTGCATGCGCAGGGCTATCAGCTATCTATCCGGCTGAAGAACTACACCAGCGGTAAACTGTTTCTGGCCAACTATATGGGACGGACCACCTACCTGGCCGATTCGGCTGAGGTAAACCCCGCCGGGGAAGTGGTGCTGAAAGGAAAAACCCCGTTGTATCCCGGCATTTACCTGATCGTACTGCCCGGTAAACAGAAATACGTGGAAACGCTGATCGATAAGCAGCAGTTCTTCTCCGTGACGATTGATACGGCTGACCTGGTGGGTAAAACCGTCTACAAAGGGTCCCCGGACAATGAGCTCTTCCTGGCGTATAACCGGTTTCTGTTCCAGCAGGAATCGCTGACCCGCAGTATCACCGACCAGTTGAAAACGGCCCGTACCGCTGCTGATTCCGCCAAGGTGGCGCCGTTGCAACAGGAACTGGGCAAAAAACTACAGGAATACCGCCACGACCTGGTATCCAAACATCCCCAGGCTATCCTGTCGGCCATATTCAGGGCGATGAAAGAGCCCGAAATACCGCAGAAGCCGGAAGGGGAGGACTCTTCTTTTGCCTACCGCTACTTTAAGGGGCATTACTGGGATGAAGTGGAGCTGTCTACCGACCGGCTGGTGAGAACGCCCGTACTGGAGGCCAAGCTGAAAAAGTATTTTTCCCAGCTGGTGGTGAATATGCCTGATTCTATTATTGCGGACTGTGACGCGCTCCTTGCCCGCACCCGCAAAAGCAAAGAAGCCTTTAAATATGTGCTGTGGTGGCTGACCTACAACTACGAAAGCTCTCCTTATATGGGCATGGATGCTGTATTTGTGCACCTGGTGGAGAAATACTATGTTCCGGGAGATGCTTTCTGGCTGAATGATGAACAACTCAATAAGATCATCAACCGCGCCTATACGCTGGCGCCTAACCTGATCGGCCAGCAGGCGGCGCCGCTGGAACTAAAAGATACCGCGTCCAAGCCTGTCTCTCTTTATAAAACAAAAGCGAAATACACGGTGCTGGTATTCTGGGACCCTACCTGCGGGCACTGTAAGACAGAGCTGCCCCGGCTCGATTCCGCCTTCAAAGCCAGCTGGAAGGATAAAGGGGTGGCTATGATCGGTATCAAGACGGAGGGTACCCGGGAGGAGTGGTTATCTTTTATCAGGGACCATCACCTTACCGGATGGGTACACGCGCTTGATGCGGACAACACTACCAATTACCGCCGGCTATACGACGTTTACAGTACCCCGGTAGTATACCTGCTGGATGAACGTAAGAAAATTGTTGCCAAACGTCTCGCTGTAGAGCAACTGAACGATTTCCTGGAACGTTCGGGGCAAAAAACCACAGCAGCGAAGCTGTAGAAAACAGGGTGTAGAACGTGGAATATATACCTCGTTTTATACTGATAATCAATTACTTGAAATAATTTAACATTCTTTTGGCATACTCTTTGAATTTTGGGAGGCGGACCAAAAAATCAGGTTATGACCAAGAAGACGATTTTCCTCTCCTTTGCAGCGATGACCTTGTCCTTTGCAGCGATGGCTCAGGCCCGTGTAGGCATTAAAGGTGGATGGAACCTTTCCAACATTACCACCAGCAATGACGGCAGTACGAAAGATGCCAAAAGTCTGTCCGGCTTCAATGTCGGCGTGATAGCGGATTTGCCGCTGGTACCCCGTATTTTGTCATTCCAGCCTGGGGTATTTTATACCACAAAGGGTACAAAATCCGAAGTCGGTGACAAAAACAATGTGACCGTAGCTAATCCTTACGCTAAGTACACTCAGAATCCGTCTTACATCGAAGTGCCTTTAAACTTTGTTGCAAAACTGCCGGTGGGTGAGCACGCCAGTCTGTTTGCAGGCGTAGGCCCGTATTTTGCATTTGGGGTAGCAGGAAAGAACAAGTATGAAGCCACTACAGTGGCCGGTACTACCAGTGGTTCTTCCAGCATTAAGTGGGACGACGACACGCCGTTTAACAATGGAGACCTTAACCAGGGCCGCGACAAGTGGAAGCGGTTTGACTGGGGCGGTAACATACAGGTAGGTGCAGAAATCAGCAATTTCCTGATCAGCGCTCAGTATGGTATCGGCTTCGCCAAAGTTTATTCAGGCGAAATCAACAGTACGGACAACAAAGACAAGAACCGCGTATTCAGTGTTTCCGTAGGTTATCTCTTTGGCGGCAGATAAAAAAAATTCCGAACAATTTTTAACGCGTTTTGTAATTACAGCTAGCAAGCAAAAAGTACAGGCTGATTCATAATCATTTAGCAATCAGAAAAAGACAAAAAGTGACGTCACCGGCCTGTTGGCGTCACTTTTAACCTCATCCAAATACACATTAAAATGAAAAAGGTACTCTTAGCTGCGGTCGCATTATTGATCGCAGGTGTTACATTCGGTCAGACAAAATGGGGCATTGTAGCAGGCCCTCAGTTTTCCAGTGTAACCACCAAAGGATCCGCTTTTGGTACTACCTCCAAGGAAACCAGCAAGCTTTTGACAGGATTAAGAGCTGGCGTAACCGTCGACATTCCTTTAGGGGATGAATTTTACGTAGGCACCGGCTTATTGTATTCCGGCAAAGGCGGTAAGTTCAAGAACTCAGACGCAAAAGTAAGCCTGGGCTACCTGCAGCTGCCGATCAACTTCATGTTCAAACCTGAAGTCGGTAGCGGTAACCTGGTACTGGCCATCGGCCCTTACGTTGCGTATGGCGTTACCGGTAAATACAAGGACTTGCCACTCGTCGGTGAAAGAAAGGCTTTCGACGATGAAGCCGGCCTTGCTAAACTGAAACGTTTTGACGCAGGCGGTAACATCCAGATCGGGTATGAAATCCCGGCTGGTCTTTATTTCGGTCTGAATGCCGACCTGGGTATGGTAAACGCATTCGACAACACCAGCAACGACGCGAAGTTTAAAAACACCTCCTTCGGTGTGTCCGTAGGATATAAATTCAGCGGTCGTTAATCATCGCAAAAACACCACATCACAATTAATTAACAGGCTGCCTGGTAAGTTCCAGGCAGCCTTTTTTATATAAATTCGAAACCTTTTGTTTAGCTTCGCCGTTAGTATCCGTTGGATGAACCTGAAGAACCTTGTCTGTTTCATAACGATATATTGAGCAAGTATCATTAATCCCGTAGTACAGTTCTACATGAAGTGTTTAAAATTCCTGTGCGTGTTGGCCTCTCTGGTCGCTACCACCACAATTGTTAATGCCCAGGTAAGCTTAGGCTTGCAAGGGGGTTATGTGAATGCCGAAATGAATGTCTCTTCCGGAAGTTCCGGGGGTACACAGCCCGGATCGCAGCCGCTGCACAGCTGGCAGGCCGGTTTTTACCTGAATATTCCTGTATTTCCCAACGGCGCCCTGCAACCGGGACTAAACTATATCGTTAAGGGAGCCAACCGGTCATTTAACGGCCAGGAAGGCGTTAATGTGGCCTTGCCCGGTGCTACCAAAATCAGGTTGCAATACCTGGAGCTGCCGGTGAACCTGGTCTATAAAATACCGATTGGCATCGGAAAACTGGCGATTGGCGGCGGTGGCTACGGCGCTTATTGTACCCGCGGCGACTATAACCTGGCCATCTACAAAGAAGGAAAGCTGCTGCAGTCCAGCAATCAACGGGTGGACTTCGGAAAAAATCCCAATGTGTTCACCACCGGGTATAACCTGCAACGCTGGGATGCCGGTTTAAATGCCGTTGCCACCATCGAGTTTAACTGCTATGTGACGCTCGGTGTTAATTATAGCCACGGCCTGGTGGACCTGGACAAGTCTGACGGAAATATCAAAAACAGGTACTTCGGTATCAATGTCGGTATACTGTTTAACCGGGAAGACTGGTAGAAGATATTTTAATATTTTAAATTTATTTATTTTTTATATTTGTTACCCGATGGATACCGTTTCCCGGGTTGCCGCACAGGCGTCACGGAAAAGGGCTTTGGTTGTCTGATGGCAGGAGCGGCAGGCAATAACAGGTATCCGTTCATTTATTTTCGTACATACTTATCAGTTAATCATTAATAGGACCAGGAGGCCGCCGTAACAGGCGGTCTCTTTTTTTTTGCCCGGGGAATAGGGGTGAACGTGTTTGTGTGCGTCTTGTTTACAGAAAGTTGCTTCCCTCAGGGGTTGCGATGATCATTGGACAGTTAATTTAAATGTGTGACAGTTATAGGGATATGCCACTACGTCTCTACGTAATGGCATTATAATATGAAAGAAAAGCAAAAAAGGGAAAGACTTTCGTCATTCCCTTTTCTTTTTATGTAAAAGACGGTCCGTCTTATATGATGGCTTCTACCGCCTTGCGCACTACCTGTGGTTTGCCCAGCGTGTAGTAGTGGAGCACCGGTACGCCAAAAGCTTTTAACTCCCTGGACTGGTTGATCAGCCATTCGGTACCTACCTGTTCTACCTCTTTATCTGTTTTGCAGCGCATAATTTCGCTGGACAGCTCCGTAGGCAGATCTACATGGAAAATCCGTGGCAGGATGTTCATCTGCTTTTTGGAGGTGAGGGGCTTCAGGCCCGGGATAATCGGCACGGTGATACCCATTTCGCGGCATTTGGCCACAAAATCAAAGAATTTCTGGTTGTCGAAGAACATTTGGGTGACGATATAATCCGCTCCCATTTCCACTTTTTTCTTCAGGTAGCCCATGTCTGTCTGCATATTGGGCGCTTCGAAGTGTTTTTCCGGGTATCCGGCCACCCCGATGCAGAAGTTGGTTTTTACGCCGCCCTGCAGGTCGTCTTCCAGGTATACCCCGTTGTTCATGTGCACTACCTGGTCCAGCAGCTCGCTGGCATAGGCGTGACCGTGAGGATCGGGTTCGAAAAACGTTTCGTTTTTGGGAGCATCGCCTCTGAGAACCAATACGTTATCGACTCCGAGAAAGGCCAGGTCAATCAGTGCGTTTTCCGTTTCCTCCCGGCTAAAGCCGCCACAGATCAAGTGAGGGACTGCGTCCACATTATAGTGGTTCATAATGGCGGCGCAGATACCTACCGTACCGGGGCGTTTCCGGATTTCCACCTTCTCGAAGGCACCGTCGGCCTTCTTTTTGAACATATGCTCACTGCGGTGGTAGGTTACATTGATATAGGCCGGCTTGAAGTCCATCAACGGGTCCAGATGGTCGTAGATGGAGTCAATGCTCTTTCCTTTCAGCGGGGGAAGGATTTCGAAAGATATCAGTGTATCCTTCGCCTGGGCAATATGTTCTGTTACTTTCATGTGTTATGGAATTTGTGGAATAATGGCTGTTTGGGTAAACCTTATTCCGACTGAAAATTTACGGGGGCAAAAATAACATATCCCCTCATCAATCTTCTATGATTTTTCTTCCCGGCACAACTATCACTAGGCCAAGTGAATGAATTGTTTAATTTTGCTAAGTTTGATCATATGGCATTAAGAATACATACGGACCAGCTGGTAAAGCGCTATGGCGCCAGGACGGTGGTAAACCACGTGTCTGTTGAGGTGTCCCAGGGGGAGATCGTAGGGCTGCTGGGCCCTAACGGAGCGGGTAAAACCACTTCCTTTTACATGGTAGTAGGGCTTATTAAGCCGGATGAAGGGAATGTTTACCTCGATGAGGTGAATATCACCAAGCTACCCATGTATAAAAGGGCTAAAATGGGTATCGGCTATCTGCCGCAGGAGGCCTCTGTGTTCCGCAAACTCAGTGTGGAAGACAATATCGCCGCCGTGCTGGAAATGACCGATCTCAAAAAGGCCGAGCAGAAAGACAAGCTGGAGGCGCTCCTGAGCGAATTCCGCCTGACACACGTCCGTAAGAGCCCCGGCGACGTACTGAGCGGTGGGGAACGCCGCCGTACCGAAATTGCCCGCGCACTGGCCGTAGACCCTAAATTCATCCTGCTGGATGAACCCTTTGCAGGGATCGATCCTATTGCCGTGGAAGATATCCAGTCTATTGTAGCTAAACTGAAATATAAGAACATTGGTATCCTGATTACGGACCACAACGTACAGGAAACACTGTCCATTACCGACAGGGCTTATTTATTGTTTGAAGGAAAAATCCTGAAATCGGGGTCGGCAGAAGAACTGGCTGAAGATGAACAGGTAAGAAAAGTGTATCTTGGCCAGAATTTCGTTCTTCGCAGGAAGAATTACCTGGACGAAGCAGCTAAACAATAAAAACACGCTACAGCATCCTATATATGAAGATTTTAAGTCCTGCCATATCACAACTCGCACGTCTGCGCATGGGGCGCATCGCCTATTTTATGCAATATCCCGTGCAGGTGCAACAGCAGGTATTCCAAAACCTTATCAGCGCCGCCCAGTACACCGAATTCGGCAAACAACACGGCTTTTCGAAAATTTATAAGATAGAGGAATATAAAGAAAGGGTACCGGTACACACGTACGATACCATCAAACCCTATATCCAGCGTACCATGGAAGGCCAACAGAACGTTCTGTGGAATACGCCTATCAAATGGTTCGCTAAATCCAGCGGCACCACCGCAGACAAAAGCAAGTTTATCCCCGTAACCGTGGAAAGCCTGGACGAATGCCATTACCGTTCCGGCCGCGATGTGATCTCTCTTTATTACAATAATTTCCCTGACTCCGACGTATTTACCGGAAAATCGCTGATCATCGGCGGCAGCCACCAGGTCAACAAGCTGTCGGAAGACAGCGACTCCTACTGTGGAGACCTCAGCGCGGTCATGCTGCAGAACATGCCCTTCTACGGTAACATGATCCGCACGCCCGACCTGGAGATAGCCCTGATGGACGAATGGGAAGAAAAAATAGAACGTATGGCCAATGCGGTGATTCACGAAAACGTGACCTCCATTGCCGGCGTTCCCACCTGGACCATCGTACTGATCAAACGGATATTTGAGCTTACCGGCAAAGATAACCTGGCAGACGTATGGCCCAACCTCGAACTGTATATGCACGGCGGCGTAAGCTTTACACCTTACCGTGATCAGTTTGCGAAACTGATCCGCAACCCGCTGATGCACTACCAGGAAACCTATAACGCTTCGGAAGGTTTTTTTGCCGCCCAGGACGTTATCGGGGAAGAAGGATTGCTGCTGTTCCTCAACCATGGCATCTTCTACGAGTTTATGCCAATGGAGGAACTGGGTAAGGAAAATCCGCGTACCCTGCAACTGCAGGAAGTGGAGACCGGGAAAAACTACGCCCTGGTGATCAGCACCAACGGCGGATTATGGCGCTACCTCGTTGGCGACACGATCCAGTTTACCTCCCTGCTGCCTTACCGCATCAAGGTAAGCGGCCGCACCAAATCGTTTATCAATGCTTTCGGTGAAGAAGTGATCGTGGAAAATGCCGACAGCGCTATCGCAAAAGCCTGCGAAGTGACCGGCGCCGTGGTGAATGACTATACCGCAGCACCTGTATATTTCAGTGACGAAGGCAACGGTGGCCACGAATGGCTCATCGAGTTTGAAGTGTTGCCAAATGATACCAATACGTTTGTATCTGTGCTGGACAACACCCTGAAATCCATCAATTCAGACTACGAAGCCAAAAGACACAAGGATATCGCCCTGCGCCCGCCGGTAGTGCATGTACTGCCCAGAGGCACCTTCTGCGAATTCCTGAAGAGCAAAGGCAAACTGGGCGGCCAGCACAAAGTGCCCCGCCTGAACAACGACCGCAATTACCTCGAGGAAATCCTGAAGTTTGCGGCAACTATGAACACTTAAAACCTATCAACTATAACATGAAATTACTGGAGAACAAAGTAGCGATTGTAACTGGCGCCAGCCGTGGTATTGGAGAAGCGATTGCTTTAAAATTTGCAGAACAGGGAGCTAACGTGGCTTTTACTTATGTAAGTTCTGATGAAAAAGCGAGAATCCTCGAAGAGAAAC
This sequence comes from uncultured Chitinophaga sp., assembly GCF_946479755.1. The sequence continues at coordinate 146,680 of NZ_CAMLHC010000018.1, forward strand.
TCCGTGCGCTGGGCGTACAGGCAAAAGCCTATAAGTCAAACGCCGGTGTTTACGAAGAGACAGAAACGTTGGTAACGGAAGTGCTGAAAGAATTCGGAAAAATTGATATCTGCGTGAACAACGCCGGTATCTCCAAAGATAACCTCCTGCTGCGTATGAGCCCGGACCAATGGGATGATGTGATGAACATCAACCTGAAAAGCGTGTACAACATGACCAAACATGTGATCCGTCCGATGATGAAAGCTAAATCCGGCAGCATCATCAACATGAGCTCTGTTATCGGTATCATGGGCAACGCGGGCCAAAGCAGCTACGCCGCTTCCAAAGCCGGTATCATCGGGTTCACCAAATCCATCGCACAGGAACTGGGCAGCCGTAACATCCGCTGCAACGCGGTAGCACCGGGCTTTATCGAAACAGATATGACCAGCTACCTGAAAGAAGGCGAACAAGCCACCAGCTACATTCAGCAAATTCCGCTGGCCCGCTTTGGTACGCCGGACGATATCGCGAATGTATGCCTCTTCCTGGCTTCTGACATGAGCAGCTATGTTACCGGTCAGACGATCAGCGCCTGCGGCGGTTTATGCATGTAATTTTTTATAAGAGATAAAAAAAACGCGGGTGACAACACCCGCGTTTTTTTATTGTGTGGTTTGACCCGTCCTGAAATAGCGATACAAAAAAGTTAAGCTATGGATAAACTACCTGAATTAGAACCAGTTAAGCGTACACAGCGTGATTATACGCTGTCTTTTAAATTGCAAGTTGTAGGGGAAGTTGAGCGAGGGGAAATAGGTGTGAGGGCCGCCCTGCGTAAGTATGGTATTCAGTCCCATTCGAGCATTCTCAGATGGATAGACAAATATGGTAAATTTGATAGAAGCCATCAAATCTCAATGAGTATGTCCAAGACACCTGAACAGAAAATAATGGAGCTGGAGCAACAGGTTAAGCTGTTGGAGAAGCAAAAGGCGTTGCTTGAAAAACAAGTGGAGACAGCCGATAAAAAAGCGATCATCTTTGATATGATGATAGATATTGCAGAGCAGGAATACCAAATAGATATTCGAAAAAACTCCTTACCCGAACAATTGCCCGTTACCGGGAAGAAAAACAAGAAACGATAGTTTCTGCCTGTGAATTGTTCGGGATCAGCAGACAGGTTTATTACCGAAGTCTACGTTCGGGTCGGCGTAAACAGCAGGTAGCCCGGCTCGTAACAGATCTCGTGAAGGATATACGGCTTCAGATGCCACGGATTGGCACAAGAAAGTTATATCATATTCTAAATGAGCATCTTAGGATAGCCAAAGTAGGCCGTGATAAGTTATTTTGCATAATGAAGGCTAACAGGATGTTAATCACTCCTAAACGCTCTTATAGAACCACCACCAACACTCATCATCGATTTAAAAAACATCAAGACCTGGTTTGTGATCTTACTTTAACCAGACCTGAACAAGTGTGGGTGTCTGACATTACTTACCTGGGAAGCCGGAAAAATCATCAATATCTGGCCCTGGTGACAGATGCTTACTCTAAACGAATAATGGGATATCATCTTTCTGACAATCTGAAAACAGAGGGACCAGTTAAGGCGCTAAAAATGGCCATAAAAAACAGAAAATATCAAAATGAGGAATTGATACATCATTCTGATAAAGGGCTACAATACTGTAGTGACGAGTACCAGCAACTCCTTACCAGAAAAGGTATTAGATGTAGTATGACTGAAAATTATGATCCTTACTCGAATGCAATAGCAGAGAGGGTAAATGGCATTCTAAAACATGAGTTCTTATTAGAGGAATATGCTCTGGATACCTCGCAGATGGACAAAGTCATAAAGCAAAGTATCCAAATATATAATACTCTAAGGCCACATTTATCATGCTACATGCACACTCCTGATAAAATGCACCAACAGAGAGCCATCTCTATAAAAACGTATAAAAACAAAAAAATCGCAAAAGGAACACCCCTTTTGCGATCTCTTAAAATTGTATTTTTAATCTCTAAAACCTGTATCGGTTATTTAGGACTTGTCAGTTATTGTTCCCACCATACTTTGATATTGATCTTATCTCCTCCCATCTGTTCTACCGCTTTCAGATAATTGTCGGTATTGTAAATCCTGGCAGTAGTCGGATAATACAACCGGGTGGGCATCTTCCTGTCATTATACATGAAGGTAGTGGTAGGCAATACGGGCAGACCAGTACGACGATGCTCAAACCATTGCTGGTAGTCCGTGAAGAAAAGCGCATAGTACTTTTGCAGCATAATACGTTCCAGCGTACCGTTGTATTTGGTGCTCTCCAGTGTGAAATAATTATCCGGCATCACACCTCCCCACATCTCAATCGCAGCTTTCACCCCTTTCTGATAATGCTCTTCTGCAGTGGCCGCAGGAATAATATTGCGCTGCGCCAGCTCTGCCTGTATCAGTTCCACTTCGGCGTAACTGAGGATCGGCGCTATCATCGGTGCAATGACCAGCCGCTGTAACAGTCCGGAAGGGCTGTAGTTAACACTGGTAGGCGATTCCATGTAATTCACCGGAAGACCTTTGTAGCCGATGTTTTTGTTGTTCTTATCTTTTGCCTGGCCTGCAAACAGCGCCAAGCGGGGATCCTTGAAGTTACTCAGGTTGCTGATAAAGAAATCAAAATACACACGGCCGGTACTGAAATCCTGGGGCCTGCTCCAGGGAGAGATGTTCGGCGTAGTGCCGGTAATGCTCAGTACGGCGGCTTCCGTATTGCTCTGGAAAATGGGATACTTCGTAGCGTCCTGCAACATGGCGGACATGATCTCAGCATTGCCGGGCAGCCTTTTCAGGGTGCGCAGCAGCAGGCGGAGACGAAGGGAGTTGGTGAACTTTCTCCACTTGGTCAGGTCGTTGTTGAAAAGGATATCCGGTGCATACATCGTAGCCGGACCGGTGCCATATAAGGTGTTGGCTTTTTCCAGATCTGCCAGGATGGTTTTGTAGATCACCTCCTGTTTGTCGAACGCAGGGAAGAAAGTACCCTGTTCGCCGTTCAGCGCGTTGCTCATCGGGATATCGCCGAAACAGTCTGTCAGCATGGAATAGAACCAGGCTTTCAGAGTGAGGGATATCGCGAGGTAGTTATTGTTGCCCAGCTTGATGGCAGACAATTCCATTTCGCGGGCGTTGGCGAGGCCCTGGTAGTAAGCATTCCAGATACCGTTGCCAATGTCTTCGCGGAAGTCGTACAGATAAGCCTGGTCCTCTACGGACTCGTTCGGGTATCCGCCGGCGATCTGCATCAGTTCAAAAGTAAAGGAGCGGCTGCGGCTCATGCCGTAAGAGGCGCCATTGTAAATGGTAGGATTCAGCAAGGTGCCCGGTGTAATGCTTTCAAGGCGGTTCGGGTCCTTATTGGTTTCCACAAAGTCTTTGGTGCAACTGCCAAGCAGCGCAGTGGCCAGCACTGCGGCAGATAAGGCTTTAAGGCGGTTGCTTATGTTCAGAAATATCATGGTCATACTGATTTCAGTAACAGAGATCGATTATAATTTCACTTTCAGATTGAAGCCAAAAGTTGATGGCGTCGGCATCTGGCCTACTTCCACACCGGTGAGGATACCTGTTCCGCCGGCCTGTGTGGCCACTTCCGGATCATAGATCGGGAAATCGGAGAGGGTAGCCAGGTTACGGCCGTAGATGGCGAGGCTCAGGTTCTGTACTTTGGTACGGCTGAACCATGCTTTAGGGAAATTGTATTCCAGCGATACTTCCCGCAGCTTGATGAAAGAAGCATCGAAGGAATTGGCTTCGGTGTTGTTCAGACGGTAGTACTGTGCATAGTAATCGGCTGGCCTTACTTTTACGGTGTTAGGGCTGAAAGAGCCGTCTGCATTCTGTACCACGCCTTCGCCCACGATCCATCCTTCTTCTCTGCCTTTCAGCGTATGTCTGAGTTTACCCTGTTCTGTCATTTTATGGTGGGAATGGGAATACAGGGTGCCGCCCAGCTGTCCGTCGATGGTGGTGCTTAGTCTGAAGCCTTTATAAGTGAAACTGTTGGTCCATCCGGCTCTCCATTCAGGATTGGTATCGCCTACATATTCGGCTACCTGTGTTACGCTGGGGATGCCGTTCACGTAGATGATCTGGCCATCCGGGGCACGCTGGAACTTCAGCCCGTAAAGCGCGGAAGCTGTTTCTCCTTCCACGGCCGTCAGTGTGGCGCTGGAAGAGCTCATGATGTTCAGTTTACCGCCAAGGCGTGCATCGAGGCTCAGCACTTTACTGCGTGTAGCCGCCCAGGTGATGATGGTATTCCAGGTGAAGTTTTTATTGGTGACAGGCGTAGCGTTTAAGATCAGCTCCAGGCCCTGGTTGCGCACTTCACCGGAATTCAGCAGCGCTGAATTGAAGCCGCTGGACCAGTCCAGGGGAACGGAAAGGATCTGGTTTTTGGTACGGGTGCGATATACTGACGCGTCCAGTCTCAGGCGGTTATTCAGGAAAGCCACTTCGATACCGGTTTCCAGGCTGGTAGATATTTCCGGTTTGAATTGCAGGTTATACAGTTCGCTGGGCGCTTCAGCGGAGCTGGGGAAGCTGCTGCGACCGTAGTATTTGGCGGTCCTGCCAGGCTCTGTGTCATTACCTACCTGTGCCAGTGACAAGCGGTATTTCAGGTAGCTGATGGACTTGGGCAGTTTTACCATATCGCTGACGATCATGCTCAGGTTGGCGGAAGGGTAGAAGAAAGACCAGTTAGCTTCCGGCAGGGTGCTGGACCAGTCGTTTCTGCCGGTGAGGTCCAGGAATACGACGTCCTTGTAACCCAGGTTGACAAAGCCATACAGGCTGTTTACCTTTTTCCGGGAGTCGTAGGTGGCTACGAGCGGGTTGCTGATACCATTGGTCATTTTATAGACGCCCGGTACCACCAGTCCGATCAGGGTATTGTCTGTCCTGTCGTAGCGGCTGTTCATGGCGTTGCCGCCGGCAGATGCGGTCAGGGTGAACTTGTCCTGCATCCAGGCATTTTTATAAGACAGGAGGAAGTCGGTGTTGATCTCCTGCGTGTATACGGTTTGTTTGGTATACAGGCCTTGTCCGTAGCGGTTGGTGTCGTAAGGACGGCGCTGGTCCCTGTTCTGGTGGTTGGTGTTGATACCGCCACGCAGCATGAGGGTGAGTTTGGGCGCCAGCTGCACGTCTGCTTTCAGGTTGCCGGTGATGGCGTTGCCGCGCAGGCCGTTGGTGATCTCTTCCGAGATAACGAACGGGTTATCGATGAAGGAGCTGTAAGGGCGTATCATGCTAATGCCTTCCTGTCCTGGTTTCCATTTGGCCCTGTACCAGTCGAGGTCTACGTTGGGATTCTGGAAAATCATGAAGTAGGCGATGGAGTGGTTGTTATACCCCAGTCCCGGCAGGTTGTCGCTGGACTTATTGGTATAGTTCACTGCCGATGACAGCCGGATATTGTTAGATACTTTATAGTTGGCGTTCACGGCGGCGGTGATGCGTTCAAATCCGGTAGTGGGCATGATCCATTTGTTGTTGGAGTGCGTTACGGAAGCGCGGATGGAGCCGTCCTGGCCGGAGTTTTCGAGTGACAGGGTATTGGTGACCGTGCGGCCTGTCTGCCAGAAAGATTTGCGGTTGTCTTTATAAGGTTGCCACAGTGTTCTTTCAGCGCCGGTACCCATTTTTACAGGGTCGTACTGATAGTAGTATTGTCCGTTGAATTTGGGACCGAAGGCGCTGCTGCTGCCGCCGGTGCTGCGACCGTCTTCGGTGGCGCCGTAGGAGTAATACAGTTCGCCGTTGGCGTTATAGTTGGTTTTACCGTCGCCCTGACCGTATTCATATTGCCAGTCGGGCCAGCGGGTGATCACATCGAAGCTGGTGTTGGAATTGAAAGAGACACCCAGTCCTTTCTTGGCTTTAGCGCCTGATTTGGTGGTGATCAGCACGGCGCCGTTGGCAGCGCGGCTACCATATAACGCGGTAGCGCCGGGGCCTTTCAGAATGGTAACGCTGGCGATGTCGTCGGGGTTGATATCTGCGATACCGTTACCGAAATCGACCGGTACGTCGATGGAAGCGGCGCCGCCCATATAGGCGTTGGAAGCGCCGGAGGTGGTGAGACCGCCATTTACAGGAATACCATCTACCACTACCAGTGCGGCGTTGCCGTTGGTGGTGAGGGAGTTGGTACCACGAAGCCTGATCTCCTGGGAATTGAGCGGGCCGCCGAGAGAGGCGATGTTCAGGCCGGCTACTTTCCCGCGCAGCGCGTCGGACCAGTTGTTGGGCCGGGCGTCTGTCATGGCTTCATCGTTGAGGGTCTGTTGTGCATAACCCAGTGCTTTCTCTGCTCTTTTGATACCCAATGCGGTCACCACTACCTCATTGAGTTTACCCGTGGTGGTTTTCAGACGCACCTGCAGGTTCAGTACTTCTCCATTTACAACCAGTTGTTGTTTTTCATAGCCCATCATGGTGATGTAGACGTCCGCGCCCGGAGGGATGGCTTTAATGTCGAAGGCGCCGTTTACGTCAGTGATGGCAAGGAGCTTACCAGCGGCCATGATGGCCGCGCCCGGGATGGGCTCACCTTTGTCGAATGATTCCACGCGTCCTTTTACGTGGACAGGCTGTTGTGCATACAAATGTCCCGAGAGCAACAGTACAGTAGCAAGGCCCAGTGGTCGCTTCAGATACTTCGTAAATTTTTTCTTCATGCTTTGACTGGTTTTTAAAAAAAATCAGACTGCAAAGCAACAGCACCACTGTTATGGGCATATTAACAAATGTTTACAAAACCGTTAACTTACTAAGCGTCAATTTTCATAGAAACTTAACCTGCAGGGGGATGAAATTCCGGTGACCCCAGCCAGGGACAGAATCCAATACAATATATCCGACACCCGGAAAGCCCCGCACTGCGGGGCTTTCCCATTTATGTAATTATCCGTGAAAAAAACCGCCATCCTGCGTAAATTAAGCCCCGCAGTGACCAAATGAAAAAAATAAAATAATTGTTGATGCATCAAACGAAATATCATGACCGCCTCGCGCGGAAAGGCGTGCTGCTGGGAGGCTTTATCCTGGCTTCCCTTGGCGCCGTTGACGCACAGGTGAAGTACACCGCCGGCAACAATAGTTGGGATACCGATTCGCTCGGTAATCACCGCGCAGTGGTTTCTTTCAGCGGCGCTTCCGGCCCCGCCCGCGTCATTATTCCATGGCGCCGCCACGACCATCATCCTGAACAGAAACGTATCATCGTGCAGGATGCACAAACCAAACAGCCCATCAGCCACGTGTTTCCCGTGTCGATTAACCGGGAGCAGGGCGACATCGTTTTTGACCCCGTGTCCGGCAAAGGGACCTATTACATCTATTATCTCCCGTATAAAAACGAAGGACGGCCCAACTATCCGAAAAGCGCTTACCTGGCACCGGAACCGGCCGGGAGTAACAACTGGGCGACCACGGTGCCGACAAAGCCCAACGCCATCGTAAGAGAGCTGGAGGCCATCGACACGTTTAACTCCTTCTACCCGATGGAAGTAATTGCTACTGCCGCAGAGGTGAAACAGCTGCTGCTAAAGCATCCCGGAGCAGGCTATCTCGTGTTCCCGGAAGACCGCGCTTTTCCTATCCGCATGACGCGCGACCTGCCGCAGCGATGGATACAGCAAGGGCCTTCACAAAGCTTTACGGGCCAGGCCGACAAGGGAGAGTACTACGCTTTCCAGCTGGGCGTTTACGCCCTCAGGCCCCTGAAGAAAGTGCAGGTCCATTTCAACGATCTTAAGACCACCGATGGAAAAACCATCCCGGCATCGCAGTTGCAATGCATCAATACACAGGGCACAACTTACGATGCACAACCCTTCACCGCCACTGTCAACGTTCCCGAAGGGACCGTGCAGGCCATGTGGTGCGGCATAGATGTGCCGGCCGATGCCGCCCCGGGCGTATATAAAGGCGTGGCCACCCTTCACCCTGAAGGCAAGCCTGCCATGCCGGTGAGGATCACACTCACCGTGACCGGCAAAACAGCGGTCAACAGCGGGTTCAACGAACCCTGGAAACAAACCCGTCTGAAATGGCTCAACTCCACGCTGGCGCAGGATAACGCCGTGATAGCACCTTACACGCCGCTGGAAATGAAAGACAGCGTTATCAGCCTGCTGGGCCGCAAAGTAGGTATCCATAAAGACGGATTCCCTGCACAGATACAGACCTTCTTCACGCCGGAAATGACTTCGCTGTCCAACCAGGCTAAAAATATATTCACAGAACCGGTACATTTCCACTTCATCGCCGCTGCCGATGGTAAAGACCTGAAATGGAAGAATAACGGCTGGCAGTTAACCGGCAAAGAAGCCGGCAAAATCAGCTGGAAGGCCACCAATACCACTACCGGCCTGCAGATGGACGTACGCGCGTCTCTTGAGTTCGACGGATATATGGACTACACCGTGAAAGTGACCGCCCTCGAAGACGTAGCGCTGAAAGACATTACGCTGCATCTGCCGCTTGAGAAAACTGCAGCAAAATACATGATGGGCCTTAACCAGAAAGGGGGCGCCCGCCCGGAAAAAACCGACTGGAAATGGGATGTACAACATAAGAACCAGGACGGCGCCTGGCTTGGCGATGTCAATGCCGGCCTGCAGTTTACCCTCCGGGACGAACACTACGTACGGCCTCTCAATACTAATTTCTATCTGCAGAAACCTTTACTGCTGCCCGTTTCATGGGGCAATGGCGATAAAGGTGGTATCACCATCGGGGAGAAAGGAAAAGCAATCCTGGTAAATGCATATAGTGGTGAGCGTACCCTGCATAAAGGTGATACGCTGTATTTTAATTTCCACCTCATCATTACACCGTTTCACCCAATCAATACCGATTTCCAGTGGAGTACCCGCTTTTATCACAAATACAATAACCTGGACAGCATCAAAGCTACCGGGGCTACCGTGGTTAATATCCACCATGGCAACGATATCAATCCATGGATCAACTATCCGTTCATCGAATGGAAGAAGATGAAGGACTATATTGACGAGGCCCACGGGAAAGGCCTGAAGGTGAAAATATATAATACAGTGCGTGAACTGTCCAACCATGCATGGGAGACCTTCCCGCTGCGCAGCCTGGGCCATGAAGTGTATAGCCCCGGCAAGGGCGGCGGTTTCTCGTGGCTGCAGGAACATGTGGACAGCGACTACATTGCGGCGTGGTTTGTACCGGAGTTTAAGGATGCTGCGATCATCAACAGTGGTATGAACCGGTGGCACAATTACTATGTAGAGGGTATGAACTGGCTGGTGCAAAACGTTGGTATCGACGGTATTTATCTTGATGATGTAGCGTTTGACCGCGTGACGATGAAGCGTATTAAAAGAACGCTCACGCAGGCGGGACATCCGGGTATCATCGATCTGCACTCTGCCAACCAATACAATAAGTCGGACGGGTTTATCAACAGCGCTATGCTCTATATGGAGCATTTCCCTTATCTGAACAGGCTTTGGTTCGGGGAGTATTTTGACTATGAAAATAACAGCCCCGATTTCTTCCTCACAGAAGTGAGCGGCATTCCTTTCGGCCTGATGGGTGAAATGTTGCAGGACGGCGGCAATCCATGGAGAGGCATGGTGTACGGCATGACCAACCGGATGCCCTGGTCTGACAACGCCGATCCGCGGCCTATCTGGAAGGTGTGGGACGATTTTGGTATGCAGGGCGCTAAAATGATCGGTTACTGGGTGGAGAACAGCCCGGTGAAAACCAATAACCCGCAGGTGCCTGCCACGATTTACAGGAAAGACGGAGCGGTGTTGGTATCCCTTGCCAGCTGGGCAAAAGAGGATACTACCGTGCAACTGAACATCGACTGGAAAGCGCTGGGAATAGACCCCGCGAGGGCGGTGATCACTGCGCCGGCTATACGTAATTTCCAGGATGGCCGCACGTTTGGGAAAGATGCGCCTATACCAGTGGCTAAAAACAAAGGCTGGATCCTTATTATTAAATAGACTCAGCGATTTAGGGATTTTTTCGAATAAAAAAAGCGAAGACCAAAGCGACTATATAAATGTTCGCTTTGGTCTTCGACCTTTATTCGCAAAATCAAAAAATCATACATCAAAAAATCCCCAATAATTAGTAGCGTTTGCCGGGGATATCTGTGCGGTAGGTTTCCACGCATTTACGGTCCTGCAGGGTAACATACACGGTTTTGCCGTCTTTATCGCCGAAGATAAGGTTGCTGCAGTTTTTTCCTTTGAGCGGCACTTCGCGGACCAGTTCTCCTTTAGGAGTGAATACAGCGATTATGCCTTTACCCCAGCGGGCGATGTGCAGGTTGCCGGCTTTATCGCATTTCATGCCGTCGAGACCGAAGTCGGGGAAGGAGGTGAACAGGGTTTTGTTGGACACGTTTCCGTTTTTGTCCACATCATATTTCCACACTTTACGTTGGACACTTTCGTTGACGTATAATGTTTTTTCATCCGGGCTCAGTTCAATGCCGTTGGTAGTGCCCATGCCGGTTTCGAGCAGTACAGCCTTGCGGTTGGGGTCTATGCGCCAGATCTGGCCGCCGTTGGTGCCCCAGGCGGGGTCTGAAGCGAAGATCTGATCTTTTTTATTGATGCAGAGGTCATTGGGCTGGTTGAACTGGCCGGAATGCACGTATACATTGATTTTACGGGTTTTCATGTCTACCCGCAGTACGTTATGTCCTTTGAAATCGGGGAGAAACATATCTCCTTTGCTGTTGAAGTTGACACTATTTCCTACGCTGCTGTCGGGGAGGGTGATGAAGATGTCCCCTGCGCCGGTTTTGGTGTTGATCTTGCCCACGGTACCATCTTTTTGGAAGTTGACCACATAGAAATTACCGGCTTTATCGAAATTAGGGCCTTCGATGTTGACGGAGAACATGTTCTCGGCGGTGAGGTCCTGGGCCTGATAGAGCGGGCGTTCTGTTTGCTGGGCTAACGTGGAAAGGCCATGGCAGGCCATCAGCGCCATCAGATAGAGGTGTCTTTTCATGAGCTAGAATATTTGAAGGGTTAAGTTACTCAAGAATTACCGATTTTTTAACGAAGGAGGAAAGGAGGGGGAACGGGGTGTTGCAGGATCGGCCAACGGGACTGTCAACTTATTTCTTAATTTTGCGCCCATGATTCATGTTTCGGAGTTCAAAGACCTTGCTCAGCTTACGATTCATAAGGTAGGCAATGCCGCTAATGACGAGCCGCTTCTGTTTTCGAAGGCTCCGTTGAAGCTGGAAGATGAGACCATTGCCCAGCTGCTGGTCACCTATTTTATACAGCCGTTTGCAAATTCAGCGGAATTTTTCCGCTTTTATCATGAGGCAGATTTACAATTGAATGAAATATTTCAATATTGTCGACGTATATTTACTGACGAGAATGAATTTCAGGAGCAATCTGTTAATATAGCCAAACATCTATATAAACATTCCACCCATCCCAAAGTCAAAGGTGGAGAGCTTTATATAGCATACTTTAGCAAATGTCAGGTGGATGGAGAAGAAGTGGCGGCCATCGGCATTTTTAAATCGGAAAACCGGGATACCTATCTGAAAGTGTTTTTGTCTGATGAGAATTATCAGGTGGACTATGAAGATGGCATCAATATTAACAAACTTGACAAAGGTTGTCTGATCTTCAATACAGAAGAAGAAAACGGCTATAAGGTCAGCATAGTTGACAGCATCAGCAAACAAACAGAAGCAGTTTATTGGAAAGACGCGTTTTTACAGGTGCAGCGCCGTGAAGACAGCTACCATCAGACAGAGACTGCGGTGAATATGTGCAAACAGTTTATTCACAACAAGCTGCCAACCGAATATGAAATGGACCGTGTAGACCAGGTGGATTTGTTAAACAAATCAGCTGCCTACTTTAAAGAAAAAGAACAGTTTCAGCTGGAAGATTTTGCACAGGAAGTATTAGGCCATCCGGACGCGATCGCTTCTTTCAAGGAGTTCAGAAATGAGTACCAGCAAACATATCAACAGGAGATCCCTGACGAATTTGACATTTCGGCCCCGGCAGTAAAAAAACAACAGAAAGTTTTTAAGAGCATACTGAAACTGGACCGCAATTTCCATGTGTATATTCATGGTAACCGCGAGATGATTGAGCGGGGGTATGATGAAGCTACCAATCTGAACTACTATAAGTTGATGTTTGAAAGTGAGTCGTAGGCGCAGTAGGCCACAGGTAGCCGTGTTGTTGAATTGGTGAAAGAGATAATCAAAAGTGTTTATTAAGTTTTTCTCATAAGCAAAAACCAATTGTTAACAAAGGCTGCCTCGTCTGGGCGGCCTTTTAGTTTTTTATATATCTACTTAATTAAGCAAAAAAGACAACCAGTTACGGTTGTCTTTTTCTTTTATCCTTTGTTGTTATTATCAGGCTTGGGTCTGGGTTTGTGCCTTGGGGGGCGGCGGTCCTGTTTGGGTTGTCCGCCTTGTCCCTGCTGGGCTCCCTGATTCTGAGGCTTTGGTCCCTGTTCCTGCCGTGGTTGTTGTTCACGGCCCTGTTTGGGTTGTCCGCCTTGCTGGCCTTGTCCCTGACGTTGCTGATTGCCTCCTCCGCCGCGTCCTTCCGGTTTGTTTTTACGGTCAGGGTGGTGGCGTTCGTGACGCTCATGGCGCTGCTGGGCAGATTTTTGTTCCTGTTTCGGCTCGTTTTTAGGATGACCGCCCTGCTTTTGCTGCTGATCGGTAGCTTTCTGCTGTTTCTGACGGTCTTTATCCTTTTGTTTGCGCTTCTGTACTGTTTTTTCCAGTGATTTAAGGCTGATCTGGCCTACCACGTCCGCGAAGCCGAGGTCGGCTTCTTTCGGTTTGGCAGTCACCACTTCTACCGCTTTCAGTTCCTCAGGTTTAACGCCCTGACGGTTGAGCTGACGGATTTCCTTTACCCTGGTAATGGTCAGCGGATACTGTTTGTTACTGCCTTCGTAGGAGTACCACATGAGGCTTTTGAAGATATCCCTTTTCTGCAGATTGGCGACACCGGAGGAGGTTTCGATGGTGTCTGCGTCTTCAGGGAATTCTTTCAATGCGTCGAGGTAGGTGTCCAGCTCGTAGTTGAGGCAGCATTTCAGGCGGCCGCACTGACCGGACAGTTTCGCCTGGTTGATGGACAGGTTCTGATACCTGGCGGCAGTGGTGTTGACGCTTTTAAAGTCAGACAGCCACGTAGAACAGCAGAGTTCGCGGCCGCAACTACCGATACCGCCTACTTTTCCGGCTTCCTGGCGGGCGCCTATCTGGCGCATTTCCACCTTGGCGCGGAATTCAGAGGCATATACCTTGATCAGTTCACGGAAATCCACACGATCGTCTGCGGTGTAGAAGAAGGTGGCTTTTCGGCCATCGGCCTGTATTTCCACTTCTGCCAGTTTCATTTCGAGGCCCAGGTTGCGGGCGATGGCCCTGGATTTTATCAGGGCGTCTTTTTCGCGGGCCTTGTTATCGGCCATCCTTTGCAGGTCGTCGTTGCTCGAACGACGTAATACTTTTTTGATCTCGGGGGTGTCTTCTGCGCGCCTTTTCTTCATTTGAAGCTTTACCAGTTCGCCGGTGAGGCTCACTGTGCCAACATCAAAGCCGCTAACGCCTTCCACGGTCACCATCTCACCTTTATCCAGGTGTTGTTTGGTGACATTGCGGAAGAAGTCCTTACGGCTGCCGTTGTTGAAACTTACTTCTATAATATCGAATGGTGCTAAGCTATCGCCAAGCGGAATATTGGACAGCCAGTCAAATACATTCAGTCGGTTACAACCTCCCGTACTGCATCCTCCATTACTCTTGCATCCTGACGGCTTTCCCTCCACACCCGTACCACATCCGGCACAAGCCATATTAGTAATTAGTTTAAATTTTATAAATAAGCATTTCAGGTTACTCCAATCCTTTAAAATACGTTTTTCCCTTCAGAAAAACAAAAAGGACGGGAGATGACAAAGGTAAGGAAATGCCATGACAAGAGGAGAGCGGCTTTCCGGTTATTACAGAACGGGTAAAGGTTTCTTTTTGAATATATATTGTAGCTTGATAGACAATGCATGAAATAACATTTTCGCATTGGCGTTTCGCTCGATATGATAATACGCGTTGTCCAGCTCATCGGCAATCAGCCGGGTTTGTTCCAGGTTGGCCAGTTTCGCCAGCTTGCCGGCGAAATCCACTTCTTCGTCTGAAAAAGCAAGCTGGGCCTTGTCGATATATTGCAGGCGGATGGTATGTTCCAGCAGGTTGATGAAATACCGCAGGAATTGTTTTTGATTTTCGCGGCCTGTTTTGGCGCTGGAGATCGCTTCAATCCATTCCTGGAGAGCTACCCGGTTGCCGGTAAACAGGTAGTTGAGCCAGTTACGCAGCAGTTCGTGGTAGTCGTCATCGGAATGCTGCAGCAAAAAGATAGCCTCCCGGTAGTTGCCTGCCGTGATGGTAGCAACCTGCCGGGCTTTGGCAGCCGGAACTTTTGCCCTTTCAGTCAGGGCTTTTTCCATATCCTCCCGGGTCAGCGGGTTTATTTTCACCAGGTGCGTACGGGAAAGGATGGTAGCCAGGATCTGCTCCTGGTTTTCCGCAATCAGGATAAACAGTGTATTGGCCGGTGGTTCCTCTATCAGCTTGAGCAGCCTGTTGCCCTCGTTGCCGAGGTATTCCGGCATCCACATCAGCAGGATTTTATAACCGCTTTCAAAACTCTTCAGGTTCAGCTTACGGATAATATCCTGGCACTCATTGGCCGTAATATTCCCCTGTTTGTTTTCCGCCCCGATAAACTGTAGCCAGTCATAGGCATTGCCATACGGATTGGTCGTTACAAACTCCCGCCATTCGGAAATATAATCCGTGCTGACAGGTTTGTCACCTGGTTTTCGGGGTATCACCGGATAGGAGTAGTGAATATCGGGGTGTATATGCTGCGCCGCTTTCAGACAGGAGGAACACTGGCCGCAGGCGTCGTGGGCCTGCTTGTTTTCACATACCAGGTACTGGGTGAAGGCCAGGCCCAGCGGTAATCCGCCGGCTCCTTCGGGGGCCAGTAATATCATCGCATGACTGAGGCGGTTCTGTTGTATGGATTGTATCAGCTGCTGTTGCGCCGCTGCCTGTCCTATGATCTCCGAAAAAAGCATGGACGCAAGATACTGAAAAGGGGCTAATCACCGGTTAGGGTAATGTCACATAACAAGCATTCTGGAACGTGCCGGAGCCGGTAACCTTACGGTCTTCCGCCTCAAAATAAAAAGTGCCGCTTACTTTTTTCAGTTTGGTATTGATAAAAGTAATGGTGATGCTGGAGGTGTCGGTACGCAGGTAATTAAAGTCTGCGGAGTTGTTGATGGCCGCTACCACCAGGCCTCCCTGCAGCCGGCGGGCTTTGGAATACACGTATGTTTTCAGCTTCAGGCTGTCGTTGCCGATGGCATGATCGCCGTAAGGGCCGTCCATCAGGTTCAGCACGAGTTTAAAGCTGTCGCTTACCGCCTCGATGCTCAGGAACTTAACGCCGCCGCTGTCCAGCTGTTGCCGGAACAAGGTGCTGGTGGAAAGGTTCATGGAACGGGAGGTGTTCTGAACGGTGCCTGTCATCGTCATTTCGGGGCATGAAAGAATGGGCGTGTCAATGTTGCGCTGGCAGGCGACCATGCACAACATCACCACCATAGAAACCAGGACTATGGTTTTTTTGCGGTGTACGGAATGTTGGTTTTTCATCTGTATTATGTATCCACTTGTTGTAATGTTCTCAGGCACGCTAACGTATAGGTATATACGCAGGCGTGCGGCATTTTATTACACTAAGTTGGCAAAAGGCGGGGAGGTAATGCTACTTTTCAATAGCAGCAATTACTTCCGGTGCATCCGGTTGTGTTTTGGGTGAAAACACAGCAATGAGATTCCCTTTTTCATCCAGTAAATATTTCTGGAAATTCCACTTAACGTCTGCCGGTTCCAGGTGTTTGGCCTTGCTTTCTTCCAGCAGCCATTTATACAGCGGGTGGATGTCGTCCCCCTTTACTGATATTTTGGCGGCCATGGGAAAGGTGACAGCATATTCTTTGGTGCAGAAGGACTTGATTTCTGCATTAGTGCCAGGCTCCTGTGAGCCGAAATTATTCGCCGGGAAACCTACGATCACGAGTTTATCCTGGTATTTCTGATATATTTTCTCCAAACCTGCATATTGCGGGGTGTTGCCACAAAGGGAGGCAGTGTTGACAATCATTATTTTTTTACCCTTAAAACGGGAGAAATCAATTTTGCCCCCGTCAACTGCATCTACTTTAAACTCGTAGATACGCGGACCTACAAATAACAGAAGGACCCAAAGTATGGCCAGTCTCAACATAAATAATATTTTTAGAGGGAATGATCGGTGGTAGTAAGTCAGCGCGTAGCGGACTTTACAGTGTAAAGATACGCATCCGCAGGAACAAAAAGAATTAACTTTTTGTTAGCCCGAGGTCCAGGCCAGGCAACAGATACTAACGGTTGCGCCGGCCTCCAGCAAAGCCTGCCCGGCGGCTTCTGTGGTAGCGCCGGTAGTAATCACGTCATCTACCAGCAGTACATGCCTGCCCGTTAGTAGCGCGGGATTTGCCTTAAAAACCGTTTTCACGTTTTCCCAGCGGCTGGTCCTGCTTTTCCTGGTTTGCGTGCCGGTGTACTGGACGCGTTGCAGTGCCTGCGGAACCACCGGCTTGTCAATAACAGCGCCAATCCCTTCGGCCAGCAACGCCGCCTGGTTGTAACCCCGTTCTTTTTCTTTCCGGGAAAAGAGCGGCACCGGCACCAGGCAGTCGGCTGCCATGGCCAGGGGGCCGGACCGTAACAGATAGCCGGCCTGTTTTCCCAGCCAGCCGGCAATGTCTTTTCGCTGATGATATTTGAACTGGTGAACCAGCTGCTGCAGCCCTGATTGCTGACTGTAATAATAAATGGCCACGGCATGCGCCACCGGAAGACGCCCGCGGAAGATATCCGCCACCGGGTTGGCTGGGTGATGCTGAAAGCCTGTCAGTGGCAGGCTATCGTGGCAATGCAGGCACAACAGGTTGCGGGCGGCGGTCAGTTCCGCGCCGCAGATTTCGCAGCAGTGCGGATAAAACAGCTGTACCAGCGGGGATAACAAACGGGTAAACATCGGGTTAATATGTTAATATGAGGTGTGTCAGAATAGCTGTTGATATACTTCTTCCACTCTTCCTACCGGCACCACTTCTATATTGAATTTACTGAGATCGATTCCTTTCTTATTATAACGGGAGATGAATATTTTATGAAAGCCGAGTTTTTCCGCTTCTGCAATCCGTTGCTCTATACGGTTAACAGCCCTGATTTCTCCGCTCAGGCCTACTTCTCCTGCGAAGCATATTTTATTGGCGATGGCGTTGTCTTCATAAGAGGAGAGCAGTGCGCAGAGTACGGCGAGGTCGATGGCCGGGTCTTCCACGCGGATACCGCCGGCGATGTTAAGGAAAACGTCTTTCACACCAAAGTGGAAGCCGCCGCGTTTTTCCAGTACGGCCAGCAACAACTGTAACCGGCGCAGATCGAAGCCGGTAGCGGTACGTTGCGGCGTGCCGTAAACAGACTGGGTCACGAGCGCCTGCACTTCCACCAGCAGGGGGCGAAGGCCTTCCATGGTGGCGGCGATGGCGACGCCGCTCAGCAGGTCGTCCCGTTGGGAGATCAGTATTTCAGAGGGGTTGGTCACCTGGCGCAGACCGGTACCGGTCATCTCATAGATGCCCAATTCAGCAGTCGAGCCGAACCTGTTTTTAATAGTGCGCAGTATGCGGTAGGCATAGTGCTGGTCGCCTTCAAATTGCAGTACGGTGTCCACCATATGTTCCAGTACTTTAGGACCTGCGATGGAGCCGTCTTTGGTGATATGGCCGATGAGGAAAACGGGGGTGTTGCTTTCTTTGGCGAAGCGTTGTAATTCAGCAGTCGTTTCCCTGATTTGCGATACGCTGCCCGGCGCTGATTCTATCAGTGGTGTATGCAGTGTCTGGATGGAGTCTACGATCACCAGCTGCGGCTGTAATTTTTTTATTTCAGCGAAGATGGTTTGCGTAGATGTTTCCGTGAGCAGGTAAAACTGATCGTTGGTATTTTTGATGCGGTCGGCCCGCATTTTTATTTGTTGTTCGCTTTCTTCGCCGCTGATATAAAGTGTTTTTATTTGTTTCAGCTGCAGCGCGTTTTGCAGGAACAGCGTGGATTTGCCGATGCCGGGTTCTCCGCCTACAAGTACCAGTGAGCCGGCCACGATACCGCCGCCGAGCACACGATTCAGTTCATTGTCGGGTGTCAGCAGGCGTTTCTCATCGTTGGTCACTACTTCAGAGAGATTGACTATTTTCTGGGTGCGGCTGTTGCCGCCATCATTGTTTTTCC
The DNA here is from genome assembly GCF_946479755.1 of uncultured Chitinophaga sp. Next base: position 165,168 of record NZ_CAMLHC010000018.1, read on the forward strand.
AGTCGTGCTGTTTGCCGGGAACATCTTTCTGCACTCTCTCTTCAACGAAGGTGTTCCATTGTCCGCAACTCGGACATTTACCATTCCATTTTGCAGATTCGTATCCGCATTGCTGGCAAAAAAAAGCGGTTCTTATTTTACTCATAATTTTTTGAAACAGGATGTTACAAAGTAAGTGGTTTTGAAAAAAAACAGGGGTGAAATGTTAAAGTGAAGCGTTAAAAAAGGGGGTTACCGGGTCCTTAAAAGAGAAAAGAGCCAAACGGAAGATTCCGTTGACTCTTTCTACTTACTAACCCATTAAATTCAGGTCTAAATTACAAAATGGCTTCAGAATAAAAAAGTTTATTTGATTGATGTGAATAACTTTTGATTGATTTTCGTAATGTAAGAAAGTGGCTGCCAACGCCTGTTTCAGGCCATAAATTGTCCAATATTACTTTCATTGGCAACTCGTAAAATGTTGATAAATAGGATTGATGTTGAGGATTTTTGCATATGAAAAAATTAACATAAGTTGGACGCAGACTTCTGCCAAACCGGCCGTTTTTTCAGGTAAATTTCTTCAAAAAAGACAAAATGACAGTGTTAAATTTCTGTATGAAAGGTAAGCAGCGAGGTTGGCAGGAAAACTCTTAAATAAAACTTAAAACGATGTATCTGGACAGAAATTTGTGCGTGCAGAAGCATCAAATGTATGAGTATGACACCAGGAATCATGTTTGTTTCGCTGATTTTTGTGGGGATCAGCTTTCTTGTCAGTTATGTATTAAAGAGTAAGTTCCGGGCCTACAGTGAGGTGCCGACCTCATCCGGACTTACAGGCAAGCAGATCGCGGAGAAAATGTTGAGGGACAACAACATTTATGATGTCCAGGTACTGTCTGTAGACGGATTTTTATCGGACCACTATAATCCGGCGAACAAGACGGTCAACCTCAGTCCCGACGTATATGCCGGGGCCAATGTGGCGGCGGCGGCCGTAGCGGCGCACGAATGCGGTCACGCGGTGCAGCATGCGGCGGCTTACCCCTGGCTGGGCCTTCGTTCCCGGCTGGTGCCGGCGGTGCAGTTCAGCGCCACGCTGGTACAGTGGGTGCTGCTGGGCGGCATCCTGCTGATCAATGTATTTCCACAGCTGTTGCTGGCGGGTATTGTCCTTTTTGGTATTACCACCATCTTCTCACTGATTACGCTCCCCGTGGAGTTTGACGCTTCCCGCCGTGCGCTGGCATGGCTGGACCGCAGCCAGGTGATGCGCCCGCAGGAGCATGATAAGGCTAAAAATGCGCTTTGGTGGGCAGCTATGACCTATGTGGTAGCGGCGCTGGCTTCTCTGGCCACCCTCTTCCAGTATATTTTATTATATATGGGCGCCCGGGACCGGCGATAACCGTACTGAGCTGAAATTTATGAGGGGCTTTCCGGAAGGGAAGCCCTTTTTGCTTCTCCCCGGTTCCCCAAAAGCGCTGCAGCCAATTACTCCATCCGACTGACTGCCAACCCGACCATCCGATCAAACGCGCTACTGCCCAACTACTCCATCCAACTGTCTGCGCTAAACTGGACCATCCGATCAAACGCGCTACTGCCCAACTACTCCATCCAACTGTCTGCGCTA
>NZ_CAMLHC010000019.1 GCF_946479755.1 uncultured Chitinophaga sp.
ATTTCAAAGAAGTCATCATCTGCTGTAATATCTTCTTTCCCGAAAAAATCCCTCCAGAGCTGTAATAATTTGAAGGTGAGTGGCACAAGCCCGGTAGTGTTTTGCGCGGCATTGTCCGTGCCTGGCTCCTGCCCTGCCGTTACAACCGGTTCCGCGACGGGCTTTCCATATACCCAGGCGTCCAGCCTGTTTTGCAGTTCCGTTACCGAAACAATGATATTGGGCTGCATGTCTTCCATGGCCAATACCCTCCTGATCACCTCAAATATTTCGGCTGCCTGTATCGCGTCCGGCATCCGGCGGGTAAAGTCCAGCGCATCGAAACAAACACTGGTCCAGTTTTTCAGGTCACCGGTGTTCATCCCGGACCGGATAAAATAGTCCATGAAAGCATTGGCAGGCGCATAGGCGCCAAAGCCGATGCCACCAAGTACGGCAGCAATGGAAGAAGTAACGAGACAGAAATCCAGCGGCCTGTTTCCGGCTACCTGCTGCAGTACCTGGATGCCTTTCACTTTCGGCAGAAACTGCCGGTGAATATCCGTTACCGTGAGCGCGTCCGCGGTAGTTAACATACCGGGGAGAACGCCTGCCGTATGAAATACACCGTTTAGAGGTCCGGTGACAGCTTCTGCGGCTTCCCAAACAGCCGATAAGGCTGCCTCGTCCGCCACATCGCAATCATAATAAAGTACGGCGGCGCCATCAACGGCGAGGGACCGGAGCCGCGCTATTTTTTGTTTGATATCTTCAGGCGCGGACGTATCAGACAGGTATGCGTCCCACTGTTCGCGGGGCGGCAATACGGAACGGCCTGTGAGGATGACAGCAGCATCGAATTCCTGTACCAGGTGCTGCGCGATGGTAAATCCCACATCGCCCAGCCCGCCGGTAATAAGATAGACGCCCTTATTTTTGATACGTTGGTTTTCCCCGTTCTTTTCGACGGTAATATTATCATATATACGTTTCCACCTCGCTCCCCATCTGAAAGCAATGCTTTCTCCCGGCGCGGTGTGCTGAAGATCTCCGCAGATGTCTGCCAGCAGCCGGCCGGACATTTCCTCCGCTGCACCTATATCAATATGTCCTGTGGTAACGCCAGGCAATTCCTGGGCCAATACGGTCGAAAGCGCCGGCAGCAAAGCTTTCATCGCTGGCAAAGCAGCATTATCTGTAACAGGGTGTAAACCCGCAGTGACCACTTTCAGGTTATTTCCCTGTATCAATCCCGCTTTCACCAGATACAGCAGGCTGTCAAAAAACAGGCTGTCCTCCCCGGCTGAAGACATACCGATGCCCAGGCAGTGAATGATGGTATATGGTAGCAGCTGGCGGTCCGACAAAAATGAATACAATTTCGTATAGTCGGTATAGTCACCAACATTGATTTCAAATGTATGCTCTGACAGTATGCGGAAACACTGACCGGCCTTCACCGTTACCGTCGTTGCACCGGATGCACGGTATTCCTGTATCAATGCGTCGGCCTGGCTACTGTCATCTGCCAGTATCATCTGGCAGCCGGCGGGTGTGGATTTTACCCGCGCTGAAAAAGGCGCTTTTTTCCAGGTGGGAACATAAAACCACTGCGAAAGGTTTTTCCTTCCCGGTGCTCCCCCTGCTATCAGCTGATTGAGCATTTCGAACGCATCCACATGCACGGGAAAAGCCGAACGGTCAAATGCATAAGGTGGCAATGGCTCCTTACGGCCGCCTTCATCTTCGTAAAACCGGTTCCAGTCAGGCTGTATGCCACTTTCCCACAGCTCCCCGACGGCGGACAGGAGTACTTCGACATCTTCGCCTCCGGCGTTGGCGTGTTTTACCAGGGTAATAACTTTATGCTGTTTCCTGCGCAGTTGATTTGACCGTACAAAAGTAGCAAGCGTATTACCTGGCCCTACCTCGACAAAAACGGCCGGTATTTCCGTCAGCAGCGTCTCGATCCCGGCAGCAAACATCACCTTCTCCCGCAGATGGCGGGTCCAGTACTCCGGCATTGCGATGTCCTCATCGGTGATCCAGGTGCCGGTAACATTAGACAAATAGGGGATCTGGTGAGGATTCCGTTTTACGTCACCGGTACAAGATCCAAACGTCGTCAGTATTTCATCCATCATGTGGGAATGGAAGGCATGAGAGGTGCGGATAATCCTGTTGCTATAGCCCTTTTCGTTCAGCAGCGCCATAAATGAATCAATGGATTCCGCAGGCCCTGAAACCACACACCATGCAGTGCTGTTAACTGCTGCCAGGGAAATATCGGGCCGGGCTTCCAGCAAGGGTATTAAAAGTTTTTCTTCCACCGCTACGCTTAACATAGCCCCTCCGGCTACCTGCTGCATCAATTCGCCCCGCTTCACCACCAGCCGCAATGCGTCTTCCGCAGAAAGCACCCCACTGATGCAGGCAGCCACATATTCTCCGATACTGTGGCCTATCATACTGTCAGGTGTGATACCCCAATGCATCATCAGCCGGGCCAGAGCATATTCCATACAGAACAACAAAGGCTGTGTAACCGCCGTACGATGGATAGATCCGCCGCCTTCATGATCATCTGAAAAAACAAGTGAACGCAAATCAACCCCATTGACAGATTGAACGATGTCAAAACATTCATCCAGCGTTTGCCGGAATACTTTCTCCGTAAAGTACAATCCCCGGCACATGTGTTTGTATTGGGTTCCCTGCCCTGGAAACATAAAAATGACACGCGGTCTGCTGTTTTCCGGCACCACGGTACCGGAAAAATCACCTTCCGAAAAATTACCAAGCTGCTGCCGCGCATCTGTTATGTTTTGGCATACAAACGCTTTCCGAAAAGCCATGGGCGCGCGAAAACGATTTAATGTATAGCTAATACCCGGCAGCGTTGCATCCGTATCTTCCCTCAAACAGGCTGCCAGGGCACTGATATTGGCTTTCAGGGCGGTAGCTGTCTTTGCCGATACCGTAAGCAGCCGGCATCCGCCATTGTCTGGCGGAGCAGGGTGCTGTGGGGCTTCTTCCAATATCACATGGGCATTTGTTCCGCCAATTCCGAAAGAGCTGACGCCGGCTCTCAACGGATGACCCGCCATGTGCCATTCCCGCAAGGTGGTGTTTACATAAAAAGGACTGTCAGAAAAATCGATGCCGGTGTTGGCCGACTCGAAATGGAGGCTTGGAGGGATTTGCCTGTTCTTGAGTGCCAACACCGTTTTAATAAAGCCGGCGATACCTGCAGCGGCATTCGCGTGACCGATGTTTGTCTTTACCGAACCGACAGCACAATACTGCCCGTCGCTTTTTCCGAATGCCTTTTTAAGCGCTCCTATTTCCACGGGATCTCCCAACCTGGTACCGGTACCATGTGTTTCGACATAGCTGATGGTAGCCGGGCTGACGCCGGCCATACTCATCGCCTTCAGTATAACGCGGCTCTGTCCTTCCACACCGGGCGCCGTAAAGGACATTTTATGGTGCCCGTCATTGTTAACCGCGCAGCCCCGGATAACAGCGTAAATATGATCTTTGTCTTTTAAAGCATCCCCGAGTCGTTTAAGGACTACCACGCCGGCACCTTCCGACCCCACAGTACCGCTGGCTTTCTCATCAAATGCCCTGCAATGCCCGTCGCGGGAGCTAATCATTCCCTCCTGATACAGGTATCCGCGTTTTGAGTAGTTATTGATAGTGATACCGCCAGCAAGCGCGATGGTGCATTCCCTCAGAAGCAGGCTTACTACCGCGCGATGTACTGCTACCAACGATGTGGAACAGGCCGTGTTTTGAAATACAGCCGGTCCTTTCAGATCGAGCAGATAAGCCACCCGGGAGCACAGATAAGTGATATCCCGCAACTGTGAGGCCGTGTAGTCATCTACCAGCTGCTCCCTGTTCGTTAAAACGGAATACACTTCCCAGTTGACATTTGGATTAGCGCCCGCAAAAAGACCAACCTGTTCTTCCGGCCTGCGGACATTATACCCGGCATCATCCAGGGCATGCCAGCATTGTTCATGAAATATTCTCAGCTGGGGGTCCATCAGCGTTGCTTCTTCCGGGCGATACCCGAAAAAGGCGGCATCAAAATATTCTTTACCCGTCACGTAAGCATTAGCCTTTACATATAAGGGATCTTCCAGCAAAGATTTGTCTTCTCCTTCCCCCAGTATTTCTTCATCAGTTAATGCTGCAATAGATTCTATTCCGTTTTTGAGGTTCTCCCAAAAACGGTGTATATCAGGAGCACCGGGGAATCTGCCCGACATGCCGATAATGGCGACCTCCATTCCGTTGTAGCTGCTCATAACGTTTAATATCCACTGTTTCCAAATAGGTTAACAATATTCTTCATGTCTGTCGCATCTTTGGTCAATGCCTGTTGGTATTCTGTTTCAGGACTGTTGCTGTCTGTTATGAATTTTGCCAGGGACTGGATGGTGGGAAACTGAAAAACATCCGGAATGGTTACCTCAGCCTTCAGGCTGTCTTTAATGCGGTTAACCAGTTCAAGTACTTTTAAAGAGTTGCCTCCCAATTCGAAGAAACTTTTATTCACACTCAACACGGCTTTATCTGCATTCAGCACTTTCGCCCAGATTTCGGCGAGCTGTTGTTCTGTTGCCCCTGACGGAGGTGTATGTTCCGCTTCCTTTGCCAACACAGGCTCCGGAAGCGCTTTCCTGTTGGCCTTACCGCTGATGGTAAGCGGAATCTTTTCACATCTGACGTAAAACGCAGGCAACATGTAATCCGGTAACGATGCTGCCAGATACGCCTTTAACGGCGCCGTATCAATAGGGGTATCCGCCACATAGTAGGCTACAACATACTTATCGTTATCTTTTCCTTTCAACGCCACTACGCCTTCTTTTATCCCTTCATATGCCACCAGCAGGCTTTCAATCTCTCCCGGCTCAATCCTGAATCCACGGACCTTCACCTGATCGTCTATACGGCCCAGAAAAGCCATATTCCCATCCGGCAGCCACCGGGCAAGGTCCCCCGTCTTATAAATGCGTTCTTCCGGTATATACTGGTTATACCCAAATTTTTCCACTGTCAGTGTTTCCTGATTCAGATAACCTTTCGCCAGGCCGGCCCCTGCCACGCACAATTCGCCTGGGAATCCCGGCAGGCATAATTTCCCGTTACTATCAAGGATATAAAAACGGGTGTTATCAATTGGCCTGCCGATGGGTACCCTGCTGTTATCCGAAGCAAAAAGGCATTCATAATAAGAAATGTCGACTGTTGCTTCGGTAGGACCATATAAGTTCACCAATCGAACCGGGTAATGACTTCTCACTACCTTATCAAACTGCAGTACCTGTTCCGGCCTTAGTTCTTCTCCGCTGCAGAAAACGATTTTCAGTTTACTTAAATCCCGGGCGGCGGCGTTCAGCTCCAGGTGATCCAGGAAATACCGGAGCATGGAAGGCACAAAGTGAACGCAGGTCACACCATGCAGGAGCATGCTGCCGATAAGCGCCGGTGGCTCCTTCTCTTTGCCGGGCGGCAACATATATAGTGAGGCGCCGGCGAAAGCCCACCAGAAAAGCTCCCATACTGAAACATCGAATACCACCGGGGTCTTTTGTATCAATACATCCTGTTCCTGCAACGGATAGGCCTGCTGCATCCATATCAACCTGTTTACGACGGAATGATGCGCTATCACCACCCCTTTGGGCTGTCCGGTAGATCCGGAGGTGTATATCACATAGGCAGGCATATCTCCCTTTAATGCCGGGGGCGGTACAAACTCATGATTCCATCTATATGGAACATCCGTGTCCGGATTTACAGCCATCACTGAAAAAGCCGAAAATACATTGTTGTATCGCGCCTCTGTCAGCACGATTTTCATCCCGGAATCGTTGATGATACTTTGTACCCTTCCGGCAGGATAAGCGGCGTCCATCGGCACATAGGCGGCACCGGTTTTCATGATCCCAAGGATAGCAGGGATCAGGTTATGCCCCCTGTCCAGCAACACCCCTGCGAGATCACCCGGCAGCATCCCTTTTTGCTGCAGCCAGGCCGCTATCTGGTCCGACCTTTCCTTTATCTCGCTGTAGGTATATGTCTTTCCATCCAGCCTTACCGCAATATTGCCAGGCGTTTTACGGCACTGTGCCTCGAACACGGAAATAATGGTTTCCTCCTGCGGGTAGGGAACGGAGGTATTGTTCAACGCATATAACAACCAGTTCCGCTCATCTGCCGGGACAACTTCTACCTGGTCAAGCACCTGGTCACTTTCTGCTATCAGCCTGCAAAGAAGATCCATATAACAGGCGGCGATCCGCCGGATAAATGGCTCACTGAATAGGGCCGTATTATACCTGATATTTAATACCAATGCTTCTGTTGTCCTGAAAGCAAACAGTATATCGCACACTCCAGTATCAAAAGCGCTTACATCCTGTATATCCTGCAATAACATTCCCGTGAACGGGATATGCCTCCATCCGGCATTCGCTGCATCCAGTATTTTGGCGAGCGGATAGTTATCATGACTAAAATCATTGAGCAGTTTATCTTTTACAGTGTGCAAACATGTAGCAAAAGTGTTACCGGCATAGTTCCCCATTCTCACTGGTATCAGTTGTTTATCCCTCCCACCGGAATAGGAAGCACATAAGACCACAAAATCATCCTGGGAATAACAACGGTATGCCAACGCACCCAGCGCCGTGAGGAGTAATATGTGCCGTGCTTTGGCAGTAGGTGCCGCCTTTCCAAGCATCTCCGAGGCCGCGGCAGGCGCCGTAAAAGTATAGTCAGCATCATGCGAGGCGCCTGCACCCGCCATACTGGCGTCAGGATCGGCAAAACATGCCACCGGCTCAATGTTTTCAAGTCTTTTTTGCCAGTAATTACGGGCGATGATATTCCTGTTGGATTCCATTGCCTGAAAATCCAGTGTCTGATTATTCAACATGGTGGCGTAATTTTCCTATAGATTGAAAGAGATATCTTCTTCCTCCATCCCTGGGCCGGTATATTGTGCTATAACAGCGCCTGTTTTAGCGTGAATATCAACCATTACATCACTGACCAATTTTTTAAAATCGTGAACGATCGTTGTAATATCAGCCGCAGTAAAGTAACTGGTAGCATATTCAAACTGAAAGTCGTAATGATCAATACCTTCATTCACCATCAATGCAACAGGATATTTGGCTGTTCCTTTATTGAACACATAGGGAACAAAGGGGGACTCTCCGGAGGCGGGGCTGTTTTCTTCAAAATTCTGGAATACAAACATGGTTTTAAAAAGGTGGGTCACGGGTTGTTCCCTCCTGGCATTTATCTCCTGCAACAGATCTGCCAGGTCATATACCTGCCTGCTGTTTGCCTCCACCAGGAGGGCATGCAGTTCCCCTGCAAAGACAACGAATGGCAAGTCGCTCTTTACATGACATCTGACCGGCAGTGTCTTAACAAACATTCCGACAACGCCTTCCAGTTCATGTTGCAGCCTTCCTGACGCCGGCACACCGATGATGATATCATCCTGTCCGGTTATCCGGCACAGGTACATCAGGTAAACAGTGAACAGTGCGGAGAAGGCAGTGATCCCCTCATCTTGCAAGGCAGATAAAAAAGGAGACAATAACGTTTTACTGATTTGGAAATCTATCTCCCCTCCACCACTATTAATCGCTCCGCTACCTGTAATAACCACCGGTAACTTCAACTCCGGCGGCGGCATATCAAATCTATTAAGCCAGAACTCCCTATGGGAAAGATATTCAGGGGATTTCCTGAAAGCAAACTCCCATTCGGCATAATCCTTATACCGGATAGCCGGGTGGGCAGGGTGTATCCCTTTTTCAAGCTCTCTGAATTCTGTATACAACGTCTGTTGTGAAATACCATCACATATTATATGATGCATATCTATAACGAGCAGGTACCTTTGTGCTGTTGTGCTAATAACTGCACACCTGAAAAGAGGCCCTTGTTCCAGGTCGAAAGGCCTGATGAAGCGGGTAATAGCAGCGTCAACATGATGATCTTCACAATTGATTACCTCTATGTCAACAGTAGCCGCCTCCTTTACCACCTGGAATATCTGGCCGTCTTCGTAGCAGAATATCGTTCTCAGGCTTTCATGCCTGTTAACCAATGCCGAAACTGTTGCTTTTATTTTTATCAGATCAGGTTGTTCTTTCATTACCCAGGCCATAGGCATATTATAGGCGGTTCCGGCTTTGTTCATGGCATGGAGATAAAACATCCTGGCTTGTGCAGATGCCACCTGGTACCTGTCTTTTGCGGCTGCCTGCGGAATGTTCATATAATCCTGTTGTGTTGCCTTCCTGATAAGCGAAGCCTGTTTCCGGATCGTGAGATGATTAAACAATTCCAGAAGCGACACGACAACGCCAAACTCTTTATAGATCATAGTAACCAGCCGCAGGCTGCTCAGGGAATTTCCGCCGCTTTTGTGAAAGATATCTTCCACGGAAATATCGCTTCGGCCCAGAATAGTTTCCCATATTCGCAGTAATCGCACTTCCGTTTCGTCAGCCGGCGCAACAACAGGCGACTGCTGTATTTCCGCCAGCATCTTTTTCAGATCTGCTTTACCACTCTCCAACAGCGGGAAAGAGGATCGAATGAAGATATTGGCCGGAATCATGTACTCCGGCAGTCTCTCTGCCAGATACTGTTGCAGCTGTTTTTCCCGTAAGCCTGCAGCCGCCGGTATATCATCCATGATGACAAAGGCCCACAACACATCGTTTCCTCCCTCACCCTGCCGACTGGTCACCAGCACATTTTTTACTCCGGGATACCGGATGATCTCCTGTTCGATTTCATCTATCTCAACACGAATACCCCTTAGTTTAATCTGGCGGTCATTTCTACCCAGCAGATCGATTTTACCATTTGGCAGGACGCGTGCAGTATCTCCGGTCCTGAATGCAATCACAGGTTTCTTTCCCGGACGTTCAACCCGCACGAATTTTTCGTGCGTCAGCGCCGGTTCATTAAGATATCCCTTGGCGGTATAGTCAGACAGAATATACAACTCTCCCGGTATCAGCGGATTACAGGGCATTATTCCATCATCGGAAATCAATATCTCCGTGCCGCTGATGGGATATCCTATCGGTATCCTGCTCTGGTGCACATCCGCAGGGCTAATTCTGTAACAACATCTTACCATTGTTGTTTCCGTAGGGCCATATAAGTTAACCAGCCCAACCCGGTCACCGACAGTATTGTACCAGTTAATCAGTTCTGCGGGGATAATCCTTTCACCAGACATCAGTATATAACGAAGCGCTGCAAAATCATTTACTGATAACGCCTGGTGATTAATGATACGGAATATACTCGGCACACAATGAACAACATGAATATCCGACACTTCCAGCCATTGCGTCATTTTATCGACCGTAAAAAAATCTTTGCCGCCCGGGCTGATACATATGGTACCTCCTGTCAGCAAGGGCACAAATACTTCCCGCAGGAAAGCATCAAAACAGGGGTTGATCAGCTGGCTGTAACGGAAATTATGGTCAAGACTGAACTCCTGTATCTCCCATTGCAGGAACTGCAACAGGCTCTTGTTTTTCCCTACAATCCCCTTAGGCTTACCGGTAGTACCCGATGTAAAATAGACGTAGATACTGTCGTCACCATCATATACCGGGTAAGTAATGGTACTGGTAGTACTCCCAAGAATATCTTCCGCAATATATTTCTGCAAAGAAGCGGCACCTCCGGCGATCTCCGTGCTTCTATCCGTAATAATATGTTCCAGTTGCAGGTCGTCCAGTATACGCTTTAGCCTGTACGGCGGCAATGACCCGTCTATTGGCACAAAAACGCAACCTGCATTCATGACACCAATGGCAGTCCGGATAAGCAGACTCCTGTCATCCATCATCACCCCTACGAGGCTCTCTTTACCGATGTTTCTGTTCAACAGAAATGCTGAAATATTATTGGCGGCCGCCAATACACCGGCATAGGTAATTTTATCGTTCCCCGACTCAATAGCAATACGATCGCTGTTAAGATGCAGGCTCTTTAATAATTCGTGTTGAAAAATCATCGTGTTTTTTTTATGACTGACATCATGGATCAGGACTCTTCCTGTTGAATGGTAGTACGTTCAGCATCTCCCTGCAAAACAATCTCTCCGACGGGGATATCCATTTTATGCAGGACAACATGCAGAATGGTATCGTAGTAGGAAATCATTAGCGCCAGCGTCTCCGCTTCATACATCCTGCTGTTGGTAATAAAGGATATTGCCAGGGCACCATCGGTTTCCCGGGCAGCAATATGTAATCCGTATTCCGGGGTAACCGGGGCTGCATAGCTGACAGGTGGGAAACCCATTGCATTTAGTTCCTGGTCCGCCTCAATAATATTTTCAAATGCAAAGTGGACTTCGATTATCTGGTTGCCTCTTTCTGCCAGGTTAACAATATCATTAAACTGGTAGTCCTGGTTCTCCAGCGCTTCCAGTACACACTCCCTGACCTCCCGCAACAGATCACGGAACGGCTGTTCATGGCTGACAGCCATCCTCAGGGGGAGCACATTGACGAAGGTTCCCACCATCCCACTTAGTTGTTCATGCGTTCTGCCTGTCACATCTGTTCCCAGGAGAATGTCCGATTGCCCTGACATCCTGGACAGCAGCACATAACATACGGCGGCCAGGAACATAAAGGGCGACACCTCCAGCGTGGCAGCTGCATCTTTTAATTTAAGATATCTCTCGCGGTCTACATCCAGCGTTTTACTATAGGCATAACTACCGTATGCAGGGTCATTTGCAGGCATAAGGGACATATTCAACGGGCATAGTTCACCGGACAACTTCTTCGTCCAGAAATCTTTCTGTTTCTCCATAAAAGGATACCGGCTCCGCTGCCATTCCGCATAGTCGAGATAACGCAGCGCTACCGGTGGCAGCTGCTCTCCGCGATATATTTTCACAAAATCGCTAATCAGGATATCCAGTGACAGCGCATCACATACAATATGATGGATATCCACCAACAGAAAGGCGTCATTTGCCGGCAAAACAACTACCGCAACGCGGATTAGCAAATCAGCCGACAAATTGAACGGGCGGATAAAATATTGCATAGCCTGTTCTACAGACGAAAAATTCTCCAGCAGCTCCGGCTCAAAATACGGATCAGCATTCAGCCGCTGTCGTACCCCCTCCATTGTGAGGAAAAAGTTCGTTTTCAGGTTATCATGCCTTTCGATCAACTTCCGGAAAGATGCGCGGATGTTGCCTATATCCATTTCACCGGTTATCTGCAGCACCGAGTTGACATTATGAACCGTACTTTGTTTATGCAGATACTGGAGATAAAAAAGCCGTTCCTGTGCGGCGGAGGTAACATAGTACTCCTTATCCGCAGCCCTTTCAACCGGCGGCAACTGCTGCCGCACACCACCAGACAGGAGGCGAGCTAACTGCCGAATGGTAGGATGTTCGAAAATCAGGCCTATCCCGACATTAACAGCGAATGCGGTCCTGATATTATTCACAACGTGAAATGCCTTTATAGAATGACCTCCCAGCTCAAAGAAATTTTTATCCGTGCTGATGGCTCCGGCATCTTTTTTCAACACTTCCGCCCATATAGCCGCCAGTTTCCGCTCCGTTTCATTGGCCGGCGCGGTATACGCATCCCCGATGCCAAATAATGGTGCGGGCAATGCCTTCCTGTCAAGTTTTCCGCTTGACGTAAGCGGGAGTTGCGGCAAATGGACGAAATAGGCGGGGACCATATACGCCGGCACTTTATCCATCAGAAAATCTTGCAACGCTTTCACCATTAAGGTGACCGCTGAAACATAATACGCCACCAGGTACTTGTCGCCATCATTTTCGAAGACAGTCACCACCGCCTCCCTGATAGCCTCATGCTGCAACAGGCGGTTCTCTATTTCCTCCGACTCAATTCTGTAGCCTCTAATTTTTACCTGGTTATCTATTCTGCCCAGATAGGCGATATTCCCATCCGGCAGCCAGCGGGCCAGGTCACCGGATGCATACATCCGTTCCCCGGGGAGACAGGCATTACAGGTAAATTTTTCAGCCGTTAAATCTGGATTATTCAGATAGCCGCGCGCCAGCCCCTTTCCGGCAATATGTAGCTCCCCTGGAACACCATAAGGAACAGGTCGCTTTTTACTATCCAGTATATACAGTCTGATATTATCAATGGGCATCCCTATCGGAATTCTCCGGTAATTACCGGTAAACGTGCATTCAAAACAGGATACTTCAATACTGGCCTCCGTGGGCCCGTAGAGGTTGATAAGCTTCGTCCGGAAATTGTTATATAGGGTTCTCCCAAACAATGCTACCTGCTCCGCCTTCAGCTCTTCTCCGCTGCACATCACCAGTTTAAGGTGCTTCAGGTTGTCATATGCCTGGCTGGTTTCCGTATATCCCAGGAACAAACCAAGCATGGAAGGCACAAAATGTATAACGGTTACACCATATTGTTTCACCAATGCCATCAGCTCATCCGGCGCCTTTTCCGCGCCCGGCGGAGGTAAATACAGGGAAGCCCCGGTATGTGCCCACCAGAAAAGCTCCCCAACTGAAACGTCGAATATGACGGGTGTTTTCTGGATCAGCACATCTGCCGCCGTTATCGGATAATTTTTCTGTATCCAGTTCAGCCTGTTGATCACTCCATGATGCTCTACTGTTACCCCCTTTGGGATACCGGTTGAACCTGACGTATAGATCACATAGGCAGGATCAGTGCCGCGCAGCGGCCGGCCGATTTGTGGCCGTGATACAGGCAGATGGTCTATGACCGCCATCGCCCCGTCCAGGTCAATCCCGCCGGAATAGTTTACCGGGAGGCTTGCCAGGAAACGGCCACGGGTAATAACAACAGCCAGTCCGGCGTCTTTTACAATCGCATTGATCCTTTCAGCGGGGTAATGCGGATCTATCGGCACATACGCACCGCCAGCTTTCAGTATCCCAAATACAGCCGGTATCAGCAATGCCTCTCTTTCCAGCATAACGCCTGCCAGGCTGCCAGGCTCAATACCCGCGTCCAGCAGATAGGCCGCTATCTGATTGCTTTGCTGGTCCAACTGGCGATAGGTGATCACCGTAGTACCATATAATAAGGCATTGGCATCAGGCGTGCGCGCCACCTGCGCTTCAAACAGGGAAATCAGTGTTTCCGTGGCCGGATAGTCAGCATTGGTACTATTGTTTACGTGATGCAGCAACGCCTGTTCTTCTTCACGGGGTAGCATATTTATGTCAGACACGCAGGCGGCGGGATTTGCCGCCATGTTCTTCAATACCTCCTTAAAACAGCGCAGCACTTGACCCACAACGGCGGGGTCATATACGCCGGCGTTAAAACTGCAACGGATAGTCAGGGCTTTACCGGGAAAAACAGTGACATACAGGTCGTAATTTACCTTTTCAAAAACTTCAATCCCGTTGATAATAAAAGAAGATGTCCCCTGCCGGTTTTCCTCCGCGGCAGGACCCTGAATTTCATCGGCCACCGGATAGTTTTCAAAAATCAGGATATGATCCAGCAGGTTCCTCCCGGAACCACTGGCAGCCTGCACTTCAGACAACGGACAGTGATGATATTGTTCTCCTTTGACAGCATTTTCCTGCACGCGTTTCAGCAGATCACTGATGGTATCAGTGTCTTCATAATTAATACGTACCGGTACCGTATTAATAAACAACCCTATATAATCCTCGATGCCTTCAATCTCAGGAGAGCGGCCAGACACAACAGACCCAAATACCACATCACCGGTATTATTGTACCTGGAAAGCATCACTCCCCAGGCTACCTGTAATATGGTATAAAGGGTTACATCGTGCGTAACGGACATCTGATGCAATAACCTTTCTATTTCCGTACCTGGCACTATTTCCAGCGACTGCTGCAGGTAAGGGGGATGATCTCCGGATGGCGCTTCCCGCTGAGGCAACGTTGTCAGGGCTTCGAAACCTGCCAGGTACTCCTGCCAATAGGTGATGGCCGACATCCTGTCTTTTTTATGCAGCCATTCAATAAAGCGGGCATATTTTCCTGCAGGCAGCAGTTTTACCTGGCGGCCACTCAGTTTACTGTCATAAATATCCCTGAACTCCTTTATGATGATACCCATGCACCAGCCATCCATTATAATATGGTGATGGCTCCAGATGAAGGAGTACTCATTGGCACCTGTATGAAGTACCGTGAGCCGCATCAGCACATCTCCGGCAAAATCAAAAGACTTTTTCCTGTCCTCCTCCTGGAAGCGGGATACAATTTTTTCCTTTCCGGACTCCCGGCATTCCTGCCTGACGTCTTTAAACAGAAAGTCTATTTTTCTTTCCTTCAGGACAATCTGCAACGGCCGCTCATACTCGTTATGCAGGAAGAGCGTCCTGAGAATATCATACCGGTCAATCAGGGCGTTCATACTTTCTTCCACTGCATTCACATTCAGCTCACCGGCAACAGACAACGTCATCTGCTCAAAATAAAGATCCGATTCCGGTTGCATGAGCGCGTGTAGCAGCATGCCTTCCTGCATAGGTGAGAGAAGATACGCGTCACTCATCTCATAACGCTGCTGCAATTCATCCAGCAGCCTGGCAGGCAACTTTTTGAAGGACAGATCCGAAGGGCTGAGCAATATCTTTTCCTGCTGCAGGCAGCAGCTGATTAATGATTCGAGCGTTTCCCGGTAAACCGACATCAATCCGTTAATAGTATCTTCCTTAAACTGTACCGTGCTGTAGATCAGCTGCATTGTCAGCTGCCCGCCCACCACCTGGCCACTGATATCCCAGTCATGCTCCATCGGTCTGAGTGGATCCAGTTCTTCTCCCCTTGGCTCATCTGCCAGCGAACAAAGGTCCTGGGGGATATCACTATCAAATTGCCCCAGGTAATTAAAGCTGACGGCTGCCTGCTGTGGCGGCGCCGGAAAATCTGCTGTGAAACGGGGGTCAAGGTATCTGTACACAGGATAGTCTTTCCCGTTATCGGGCACACCCCTTAATATTTCCTTTATATGGCGGATAGTGGCAATCGCCGTGCTGTTCCTCTCTGCTGACAACACAACAGGGTATATACCGGTGAACCACCCCACCGTACGGCTGATGTTTACTTCCGGCAGTATTTCGTCCCTGCCGTGCGTTTCGAGCTCAATCACCAGCTCATCCATGCCGAAACAACGATGCACGCTGATCATGAGCGCAGCCAGTAACAAATCATTGATACCGGTATTAAAAGGTTTATGTGCGTCTGTCAGTAATTGGGTAGTAGCCTCCCTGCCAAGTAAAAAGGAAACGGTATGGCCCGTTTGCAGCGTGCCCTCTCCATCCGGGAAATCCCTTTTCAACTGCGCAAAAGGTTGAAGAAGCACGTTTTTCCAGTATGCAGCAGCAGCCTGGTACTGTGGGGTATGAATGTACCGCTGCATACCGGCGGGCCACGAAAGAAAAGCATCTGTTTTCGGTGGCAGCGCCAGTTTTTTTCCTTCTGTCACCTGATGGTAAAGCGTGGCCATATCTTCAAACAGAATACGCCATGAAACGCCATCTACCACCAGATGGGAGATAACAATCAGCAGCCTGCTGCCGGACGGCAGGTGAAACAGGGCCAGCTTCATCAACGGCGCGTCGCATATCTTCATACCGGATTGTATGGCAGCGGCGATAAGAGAAAGATTATGGCCGGCAGGCTGGCTGTTCCGCCAGTCATACTCCTGTAGGGAAACCGGAAGTGTGGTATCGAGATTTTCGACCGTAAATCCATCTTCATCACGGGTAAACTTCATTCTCAGCGCATCATGATGCTCCTGCACCTTGCCGAAAACTGTCCTTACAACGTCAGCTGTAATACCATGGGGAAAATTCAATAATACAGATTGGTTGTTATGATCGAAGTGCTCACCGGAAAGAAGGAAGTGACGCCTTTGTATTGGTGACAATACAGCGGATTTACCTGTAACCGGCGCCTGATCAGATACCGTCCTGGTAATGCTTAGCCTGCGTGCCAGCTGACGGATAGAAGGATAGGCAAATATATCCTTTATGGCCATATCGTATCCCGTGCTGCGTAACCGGGTGCGTATCTGAATAGACCTGATAGAATCTCCTCCAAGAGAGAAAAAATTATCTGTCACGCAGATAGGATCGGTTCTCAACACCTGCTTCCATACGTCATGCAATACCTTTTCCTCCGCTGACTGCGGCAGGATGACTTCTTTTACCGTCCCGGCCGCCGGCCCCGGCAGCGCTTTCTTATCTATCTTTCCATTGGCGGTCAAAGGGAATGTCGCCAGCTGGATAAAATATTGAGGAATCATATAGTCCGGGAGTTTCTCCGCCATAATGTCCCGGATCTCCGCAGGATCGAGCCGCCGGCTGCTTTTAAAATATGCGTAAAGGCGGCGCTCCTCTCTCCGGGCCATCACAAGTGCTTCCTCTATTTCGGGAATAGCTGACAACACCTTTTCCACCTCGCCGGTCTCAATCCGGTAGCCATTTATTTTCACCTGGTCATCCTGCCGGCCCATCATTTGCAAATTACCGTCGGGCAACCATTTCCCCAGGTCGCCGGTTTTATACATTTTTTCACCGGCGGCAAACGGATTATCTATAAACCGCTCCCGGTTTAACTGTGGCCGCTGGTAATACCTGCCCACTCCACTCCCGCCGATATAGATATCTCCCGGCACGCCGACAGGTTGCAGTTGCTTCCACTTATCCAGCACATACATGGTCATATTAGCCATTGGCCGACCAATAGGTACAACAGCGGAAGGCGGCATATCTGTTACATCACCTTCAAAATAACTGGTATCTATCGTTGTTTCTGTAAGGCCATAACTGTTTATCACCCTTATATTGCTGCCAAGTCGCCGCATAATCCGCCCGAAGTCGCCCGCCCGGCATATATCGGACCCGATAATCAGCAGCCGGAGAGAAGACATGTCTGCACCGGTGTCGTAGAGGTACTCCATCAACGGAACGATCAATGCCGGAGTAGACTCAAAAACAGTGATGGCGTGCTTGCCCAGGAGGCTAGCCAATTCCGGGAAGTCAAGCCTTACAGTTTCTGAACACAGCACCATTTTCCCGCCATTCGGGAGTACCCTCCCTATATCCCCCATAAAAACATCAAACCCGATACTAGCCATCTGCAACAGGTTCACAGGAAACTCCCGCAGCTTGTAGGCATGCTGCCATGCATAAACAGCATTGGCATACTGTTTATGCTGAATAGCCACCGCTTTAGGTATTCCCGTAGAGCCGGAGGTGTATATCATGTATGCCAGGTCATCACCCGAGGCAGGATGCACCATATTCTCCAAAGGGAAACGGTCCAGCACTTTTTCATTGTAGCAGAAATCCTGTGGGGCACCTGGGGAAGACAGGTCATTAAAGTAAAAACAGGGCACATTCATCCCTTCGCGCCGCAGCAGCTCCGTCGTTTGCGCCAACAGGGACTGTTGCGTAATGACCAACCGTGGTTGGACATCACGGATAATATATGCCAGCCGGCCTTCCGGAGTAGACGGCACCACCGGCACAAAAGCAGCACCGGCCTTCCATATTCCCACAACCGCCTCTATTACAGATACTGCCTTGTCCATAAACACAATCACCAGGTCATTCTGTGCCACACCCACCTCCTTCATAAAATGAGCCAGCTGATTGGACCTGCCGTTCAGTTCCCCGTACGCCAGTGCCGCGTCCCCCATCACCACAGCAGTAGCTAATGGCATGCGGGCCGCTTGCTCCTCAAACATGCCGACTATTGTACGGTCATCGGGAAATAGGACGGCAGTATCATTAAAAGTATGCAGCAGGGTTTCTTTCTGCGCTGCTGCTATCATTTCAATGTCCCCCACACGCATTTCCGGCGCTATAGCTATCTGCTCCAGCACTTTTGCGTAGTGGTCCAATACCCCGCTTATCACTGCGGGGTCATATACGTTGCTGTTAAAATCGCACCGGATGATCAATTCCTTTCCGGGAATAAGGGATACCGACAAGTCATAGTTATCTTTCGCGAAGATCTCTACCCCTTCTACCCGGAAGAAATCATCGTCCCCCGAAATCTGGTTCCGCACTTCATCAGCTATGGGGTAATTTTCAAAAACCATGATATGATTGAAGAGATTCCTCCCCGGTGTACATTCTGACTGAATCGCGGACAACGGATGATGATGGTGTGGCGCCGCTTCCAACACCGCACGCTGCGTGTCCTGCAGCAGCTGGCAAACAATATCATCCTGGCGGCAGACAATACGTACCGGTACCGTATTAATAAACAGGCCCACCATATCTTCCACGTTATCTATCTCCGGAGAACGGCCCGATACCACGGAGCCAAATACCACATCCTCCGTATTATTGTATTTAGACAATACAATTCCCCAGGCCACCTGCAGTATGGTATACAAAGTGACACCATACCTGCCGGAAATATGGTTCAACAGCTGTTCATTTTTCGAGTGAACAGCTATTTCCCCGGATGCAATTACACAGGGTAATTCATCTGACAGCAACACCTCTTTGCGGTTCAATGTCACCGGCTGCTCATACCCATCCAGGTATTGTTTCCAGTAATTGGCGGCCAGTTCCTTATTTCGTTTTTCCAGCCACCGGATAAAAACAGCATATGCACCCGCAGACACCAGGGTGACCGGCCTTCCTGCCGCTTTCGCCGTATAAATTTCCCTGAATGCCTTCATGATAATACCGATGCACCAACCATCCATAATAATATGATGATGGCTCCAGATAAAGGTGTATCTGGTAACATCCGTACGCAATACTGTTAGCCGCATTAAAACATCGCTGGCCAGGTCAAATGACTGCATCCTGTCTTCCTGCTGACAGGCTGCTATAACAGCTGCCTTATCTTCACTTCCGCACCGGCCGCGGATATCATGAAAAACGACATCTATTTTCCTTTCCTTTAAAACAACCTGCAGCGGCCGGTCATAAACATTAGGCAGAAATATGGTCCTTAGCACGTCATACCGATCCATCAGGCAGTTCATACTTTCCTGCACCAGGCCAATATCCAGCTGCCCTTCAATATGGAGTGTCGTTTGCTCGAAGTATTCGTCTGAACCGGGATTCAGGAGAAAGTGAAACAGGATGCCTTCCTGCATGGGAGAAAGCGTGTATACATCCACCAACGCATATTCCTGCTGCAAAACATCCAGGATGGCCATCGGCAACTTGTTGCAGGTGATATCCGAAGGACTGAGCATCACTTTTCCGTAGCCGGTGCAATGAGCAATTAATTCCTGTAATGCTTTTTTATAAAGCGTCATCAGTTTACTGATAGTATCCGGCCTATACCTGGCTGCGTTGTAATTCAGTTGCAGCGAAAACTGTCCGGCTACCACCTGGCCAATAATATCCCATTCATATTCGGCCGCCCTCTCCGGATCTGTTTCCCTTCCCCGTGATTCCTGTGCCAATGAATAAATATCATGTTGCACGTCATCATCAAACTGGCCGAGATAGTTGAAACTCACCGGTGCGGCCGGCAGCCCCCCGGGAAAATCCTTCGCAAAATCCGGATGCAGGTATTTGTAAATGAGATAGTCCCTCCCATTATCAGGAATGCTTTTCAACGTTTCTTTTACCCCCCTGATCATATCCGTGAGGTTGTTATTGCTTACAGACAGCCGTACCGGATACAGACTGGTAAACCAGCCGACAGTACGGCTTACGTTAGCGCCCTGTATCTCATCCCTCCCGTGTGTTTCCAGTTCAATCAACAGCTCGCTGATACCGTACAACTCCTTCACGCTCATCATTAGTGCGGTTAACAGCAGGTCATTGATCCGCGTGGTGAACGCCATATGAACATCTGTGAGCAGGCTGGCAGTTTCCCGGGTATTTAGCAGGAACGAAGCGGCGCTGTGCTTATTTTCCGGTGAGCCACCGGGGAAATCACATGGCAAAGGCGTGAATGGCCTGCCAAGAATATCCTTCCAGCAGGTAGTGCTGAACTCCGCACTGTCCGCATGCTTTTGCAGGCAGGACCGCCAGTGCAGGAAAGCATCTGTTTTTAAGGGGAGAGACAACGGCTGCTGCGCTTCTACCTGCCTGTACAGGGTAGCAATATCTTCAAAGAGGATACGCCAGGAGACACCATCAATAACCAGATGCGAAACAACGATTAACAACCGGCTTCCATCGGGAAGATGGAAAAGGCCCAGCTTCACCAGCGGAGCTGATCCCAGATCCATACCCGCCTGTATTTTATCAGCCTGCCTGCCCAGCTTTCCATGGCCGTCCGGCTCTTTTTTCCAATCGTATTCTTCCAGGGAAACAGCTATCTGCGGAGCAAGGTTCTCCTGGCAAACTTCTCCCTGTTCATATACAAAAATCATCCGCAGCGCATCATGATGTTCCTGTAGCTTTTGAAAAATAATGCGCACCGTATCCCCGGAAATACCGATGGGGAAATTCAATAATACAGATTGATTATAATGATCGGCATGATTTCCCGAAACGTCGAAGTGCCTTTGCTGTATGGGAGTAAGTTTAGATCTCCCGGTAACCGCCAACTGGTCAGACACAGCGTTAATCTCCTTCAGTTTCTTTGCCAGCCCGCGAATGGTCTGATCGGTAAAAAGATCTTTAACGGACATATCATAACCGGCAGCACGTAACCTGGATTTAATCTGTATAGATTTAATGGAGTCGCCACCCAACAGGAAGAAGTTATCCGTAACGCCTATATTTTCCGTTCTGAGCACCTGACGCCATACCTGATGCAATATCTGCTCCCGGGCTGTCTGCGGGGCAATGAGCTCCTTTAGGGTATCCGGTGCCGGTAAAGGCAACGCTTTCTTATCTACTTTCCCATTGATCGTTAAAGGAAATTTCTCCAACCGGATAAAGTATTGCGGAATCATGTAATCCGGCAACCGCTCCGCCACCAGCTGGCGCAATATTGCTGTTTCATATGCCTGTGTTGCTGTAAACCAGGCACACAGCAGCTTTTCACTACCAGCTACCAGTACTACCACATTTTCCATACCTGCAACAGATAACAGGGCTTTCTCCACTTCACCGGTTTCAATCCTGGCGCCTCTTACTTTAACGAGGGAGTCGTTTCTTCCCAGAAAGGCAATATTGCCGTCCTCCAGCCAATATCCTATATCCCCCGTCCGATAGATAACATTGTATCCGGGTTCGTTTTTATCATTATATGGATTGTCTACAAATTTCCGTTTTGTTTCCTGGCTATTGTTCCAATAGCCTTTTCCAACCGCTATGCCCGCAATACAGATCTCTCCCTTCACACCTACCGGGCATAATTTCAGATCCTGGTTCAGAATGTGCAGGTGGATATTGGGTAAAGGCTTACCAATAGGGATATTAGTCACATCCGTACCAGGAAGGTCTACCGGAATAATGTAGGCCGTCACATCGTCTGAAGTCTCCGCTGGTCCGTAAGCATTCACCAGGGGTATCTCCGGGAATACGCGGTACCATTCCGCTACCTGGTCCGTTGTGATTTTTTCTCCGCAGGTAATGAACCATCTCAGCGCTACTTTTGCCATGGTATCATCGAAGGCGGCAACCAGCGATTTCACCATCGACGGCACCAGTTCCAGCAGGGTAATATTAACGGTTTGCAGTAACAGTGCCAGCCGTTGCGGGTCCAGCACGTCTTCCCGGTCTACAATGTGGGTACAGCCGCCCGTAATCAGCAACATCAGCGCCTGCACCACGTAGATATCAAAACTACATTCGGCGGTTTGCGCAAACCTGTCCGCCTCACCCAGGTGAAGCAGCTCTATTAATCCCCTGAAATGGTTGACCATTCCCTGATGATGCAACAAGACGCCTTTGGGTTCTCCTGTGGATCCGGAAGTATAAATGCAATAGGCCAGGTCAGCCGCTGCAGGAGCGGTGGACAGATTCCCAGCGCCATAACCCCAAAACGGCTGACCAGGATCTGCAGCGTCCAGTAATACCAGCTCCGTTTGCACATGCTGAGGCACAAGATGTATTTGATCCGCCGCAGCAATAATCACCATCGGCTGGCAATCGGTAAGTATCTTTTCCACACGGCTGGCCGGATTCCTGGTATCAATCGCAAGAAAGGCATATCCTGCTTTCTGGATTCCGATCATGCAGGCAATAAGATATATACTGCGCTGTACCAGCAACGGTACTATTTTTCCGGCAGGCATTTCCCGCGCCTGCAGAAAAGAGGCGATCCTATTGGCCAGTTCATTCAGTTCATGATAGCTATAGCTTTCGTTATTATGCACAACAGCGGTATGTTGGGAAAAACGTCTCACACAATCCTCAAATACGCTGACAAAAGTATCCTCGTTCCGATACGGCCTGCTGGTATTATTGAATTCATGCAACAGTTGATAACGCTCCGCTGCCGGCAACATCTCCAGTGCGCTTATCTTTTCATCCGGATTTACCAGCACTGCAGCAACCAACTCACGGAAATACCCCGCGATTTTCTGCACCTTCTCTTTTCTGAACAAACTACTGCAAAACTCCAGGTCCAGGATAATGCGGTTGTTGCTTTCTGTTGCAGTAAGCGTAAGATCGAACATGGCTACGGAACGCTCCAGCGGGAAGTGTTCCATCGTAACGCCGGGCATTTCCCGGCTAACCGGTTCAGCGGCATTATAGGAAAACATGACATCGAACAGCGGGTTCCTGCTGACATCCCTATCCGGCTTCAATGCATCTATCAGCATCTCATACGGATAAAGCTGATGGCTGAGACAATCAAGCGTCTTCACCTTCACTTCACCGAGAAATTCCCGGAAGGTCTTATGTCCTGCAGGAAAGTTACGCAAGGCGAGGGTGTTGACGAACATACCAATAACACCCTGAAGGTCCTGATCGAAACGACCGGCAGCAGGCGCCCCCACCACCACGTCTTCCTGGCCGCTTAACCTGCCCAGTAATACGTTAAATACAGACAGCAACGTCATGTACATCGTAGCTCCTTCTGCTCCGGCCAACAGCTTCAATCCTATGGTTTCCCGCTCATCCAGTTCGAAAACGACACTGTCACCTTTATACTCCATTATGCGGGGCCTGGCAAAATCCACCGGCAATTCCAGCACCGGTATTTCACCTGCATATTCCTGCAGCCAGAAATTTCGCTGAAGAGCCATATTCTCCTGCTGCGCGTCCGTTTGCTGCCACACGGCGTAATCACGGTATTGTAATGGTAGGGCGGGCAGCGCTTCGTTATTGTAAAAATGAATAAAATCATCTTTAAAGTGCAGCTGTGAGATACCGTCAGAGATGATATGATGCATATCTACTAACAGGATATGCTCATCGGTAGCCAAATGAATAAGACCGGCCCTCATCAGGGGAGCCTCGCCCAGGTTAAATGGCCTGACAAATGCTTTGGCCATCCCTTGTATAGCTGTATCGTCTGCATGCCCTAAATCCGCTATGGTAAACGGAACGGCTGCCGCAATTTTCTGTACCGGCTCATGGTCTGCCAACACAAAGGAAGTCCGCAAGCTCTCATGCCGGTCAATCATTTTGTTAAAGGCCTCGTTCAGTTTCTCCGGATGGTGCTTTCCTTTCAATCTGATGGCGAATGGCATATTATAAATCAGGGCCGTGCGATCCATTTCATGAAGGAAAAACAGCCGTTGCTGCGCAGACGAAAGCTGGTACGCTTCTTTGGCTTCCGCCTTCTCCAATGGCCGGTAATGCTTTCTTGCGGCGGACTCTGATATATATTGCTTCAGATATTCCTTTTCACACCTGATTTCGGCCACAATTTCGTTGGTTAAAGTTCCGGCAGGCGCGCTGACTTTCAGCTCACCTTCCACCAGGGTCAGGTCGATCTGTAATTTTCTTAACTTATTAATGAGCTTACTCATAGACAACTAAGCATAAATTCACTGAGGAAGTGATACTAAATGAAGATCTCGTCGATGGAATGGGTATCATTTTGGCGGGCCGTGCTGATCCACCTTTCATCTTCAATGTACTCACATAGTTTCTCGATAGTGTTGGCAACAAATATTTGACGTAGTGGAATTTCAATATTAAACTCCCGGGATATACGGCCAAGCAATACGCCGGCTTTGACAGAATGTCCACCAAGGTCGAAAAAGTTACTGCCGGTACTGATCACACCGGCGTCCAGCTGGAGCACCTCCGCCCATATCTCTGCCAGTTTTTTCTCCAACATGGTGGCAGGGGCCACATACGTATCATCCCTCTTTATTTCGGGCGCCGGTAAGGCTTTACGGTCCGTTTTACCGTTGGCATTCAATGGTATTGCTTCGAGCTGCATGAAACAGGCAGGAATCATATAGTCTGGCAGGCGTGCCGACAGCCAGGAGCGAAGTTCTTTATCCTGCACCTGTTTATCAGCCACATAATAACATACCAGCATAGCGTCAGCAGCGATTCCTTTTACCGCCACCACAGCCTCTTTCACCAACCCTCCCTGTTGCAGCACTCCTGCAATTTCACCAGGCTCAATACGATGACCGCGGATCTTTACCTGGTCATCAATACGGCCCATACATATAATGTCTCCGTCCGGAAGCCATCTTACCAGGTCTCCTGTCTTGTATAACCGCGCCTCCCCGCCGGAAATATGCGGCACAAATTTTTCCGCCGTTAGTTCCGGCTGGTTCATATATCCCCGCGCCACACCGGCGCCGCCAATCCATAATTCCCCTGGTACCCCCAAAGGACTCAGCCTTCCGTCACTGCCCACGATGTAAACAGTTGTATTTCCGATCGGCTTTCCTATTGATACCTGTTGTCCGCCATCCAGTAACTTCATAGACGACCATATAGTGGTTTCCGTAGGACCATACATATTCCAGGTAGTACCCAGGACCGTTAAAGCATCTTTCAGGCGCTCGCTTACCGCCTCCCCTCCTGCCAGCAACGTGGCATGCCCGGCATTTTTCCAGCCCCCGGCGAGCAGCAGCTGCCACACCGAAGGCGTTGCCTGTATAAACCCTGGCTTAAAAGAAGCAATGGCAGCCAATAGCTGAACCGTATCTTTTACCGTCTCCCTGCTGGTTAAAAATACCTTTCCGCCACATACCAGCGGCAGATACAGTTCCAGGTAAAATATGTCAAATCCGAAGCTGGTCAGTGATAATAAACTGTCGCCAGGTTGAAATGCCAGATTCATCTTCATGCTGACAAGGAAATTCACCAGGCTGTGATGTTCAATCATTACCCCCTTTGGATTACCGGTGGACCCCGACGTGTAGATAATATAAGCTACATGATCCGGCATGGTTGCTGTCGCAGGAGCCGTTTGAGGCTCCCCGGCAATATCCTGCCAGTCAGTATCCGGGCAAATGACCGTTAGTGCGGAATCTCCGGAGAGCTTTGCCAGGCTGGCGCTACTGGCGATCACGATATCAGCAGCGGTATCACGCAACATATAACGGATCCTCTCTTCCGGATGCTCCGGTTCTATCGGAATATAAATACCCCCCGCCTTCATGACCCCCAGCAGCGCAATAACCATCCCGGCTGAACGATCCATACAAACCGCTACCAGGGTTTCTTCTGCCACTCCCTTACGCCGGAGATAATTTCCCATCTGGTTCGCCCGCTCATTCAACTCCCGGTAAGTAAGAGAAGTCCCCTCAAACACCAATGCTATATCCTCCGGTCTGACAGCAGCCTGTTCAGCCACCATCATAGCTACTGTTTTATTTACCGGGTACGGCATACCGGTATGGTTAAAATCTTCTAACAGCCGCCTCTCCTCTGTATCGCCGATCAACCGGATATCCGCGATTTTTGCTGAAACATCTGCAATAACTGACTTTACCACATTGTTAAAATAACCGGCGAACCTTACTACGGTATCCTTTTTGAACAGCTTAGCAGCATAATCAAACCTCATTAAGATATCATCTTCTCTTTCGGTTGCCCACAAAACAAGATCAAACTGCGCAGCAGCATATTCAGCGTCAAACGGGGTTATTTCTGCACCCGGTATCCGCAAAACCGTGCTGTCAAAGTTTTCAAACGAAAACATCACATCAAACAACGGATTGCGGCTGGTATTCCGCGTTATCTTTAATTCCTCAATTAACTTCTCATAAGGATATGCCTGGTTCTCAAAACAGGACAGCACCCGTTGTTTGACCGCTGCCAGAAATTCCCGCACAGTCAAATCCCCCATTACCACATTTTTTATTGCCAGCGTATTCACAAACATGCCCATCACCTTCTCCAGATCAGCATGGGCCCTTGCCGCCACTGGCACTCCGGTCACAACTTCTTCCTGGCAGCTAAGCCGTGAAAGAAGTATATGATAAATTGCCAACAACAACATAAACATGGTACAGCCTTCTGAAGTGGCGATCTGCTTCAACGCCGCTCTTTCTTCCCGTCCGATGGTAAATTTCACGACACCACCTTCATGTGACTTTATCGGCGGCCTCGAAAAATCTACCGGTAACTCAATCGGAGCAGTTACTTCTCTAAAAGTATCCGTCCAAAACCGGCACTGCGCCGCGTCCTCATCCGGATTACGTTGTAATTCCCACTCCGCATAATCTTTATAATGCAGGCGTAAACCCGGCAATACCTTCTGTTGATAGATAGCTACAAAATCCTGTATTAGCAGCCGCTCTGAAATACCATCGCTGATAATGTGGTGAGTATCTATCAGCAGAACGGCGGACTGCGCCGCGGTCCATATTATACCAACTCTCAACAGATGTGGCTTTCCAAGATCGAAAGGCCGGACAAACCGGCGAACAACAGTTAACACATCTGCTTCCTGTGCGTGAAATATTTCTATGCTCCAATCTATTTTTCCGGTAATTCTTTGTACAGGCTCATCATCCACCAGGTCAAAACTGGTACGTAAACTTTCGTGTCTTTCGATCAGTGTTTTAAAGGCGCATGCTATTTTTTCAGGGTTTATTTCACCTTCCATCCGGAAAGCACGGAACATATTATACGCCAGCGAGCTTCTATCCAGCTGATACAGGAAATAAAGGCGTTTCTGGGAAGAAGACAATGGGTAATACTCCTTTTCCGCCGCCCGGCCAATCGTTACAAAACGTTGTTGGGTCATTCCTGCTATCAACCCCGCCTGTCCTGCAATATCCTGCCAGGTGAAAATATCTTTCAGCTGGATGCCCACCTCAAACTCCTTATTGATACGGTTGACCAATATTGATGCCTTCAGCGAATGACCGCCGATGTCGAAAAAGCTGCTGTCTGCGCTAATCTGCGAAATGTCTGCCTGCAGGATCTCTGACCAGATAGCCGCCAGCCGCAGCGCCACTGCTCCTGAAGGCGCTATGTAATTTTCGGTACTTTGCAGGTCCGGATCAGGCAACACATTCCTGTCCAGCTTTCCATTGACGGTCAGCGGCAGTTTCTTCAACCGTATAAAATAAGCCGGCACCATATAATCTGGCAGCCGTTGTAACAGGTACTGTTTTATTCCCGTCTCATCTGTTTCTGTATCACAAACATAATAGGCTGACAACAACTTCTCTCCTTTCTTCTCTTTCACCACAACTGCACAGCCAGCGATGCCCCTGTAGGCAGACAAGGCCGCCTCTATCTCTCCCAATTCTATCCTGAAACCCCTGATCTTCACCTGGCTGTCTGCACGCCCCAGGTATTCGATATCACCGGAAGCCAGCTGGCGGCCGAGATCGCCGGACCGGTACACCCGTTCTCCCGGGCGATAGGGATGGGCTATAAATTTTTCGGCTGTTAACCGTGCATTGTTCACGTAACCACGCGCCACACCGGCGCCTCCTATATAAAGTTCTCCCGTCACCCCACGCGGAACTGCCCGCTGGTGGCTGTCCCATATGTATACCGACAAGGTAGGGATAGGCTGACCAATATTGGAGATATTATGCTGAATCTCTGTTTCCCCGATTTCCTTGTAGGTGACATGCACCGTCGTTTCCGTAATGCCAAACATATTCACCAACACGGCCGAAGGGTAACGGCGGTGCCATCTGTCCAGCTTCGCAGGCGTTAAAGCCTCCCCTCCGAATATGACATACCGGAGCTTAAGAGCGGCACTGGCATAACCCGCCTCCTCTTCTGCCAACTGGTAGAAGGAGCCCGGTGTCTGGTTCAGCACCGTCACCTTCTCCCTGATCAGGATATCCAGGTAAGCCCGTGTATCCATCGCCACCAGCTTCGGGATAACGATCAACCGCCCCCCGAACAACAATGCCCCATAAATCTCCCACACACTGAAGTCAAAACAATGGCTGTGGAACATCGTCCACACATCCTGATCGCTGAAACGGAAACGGAAGGAGTCGTTGAAGAACAGGCGCACCACATGCCGGTGCTCTATCATCACGCCTTTGGGACGCCCGGTTGTACCGGACGTGTAGATGATATAACACAGGTCTGACGGTGTCACCGCTGGAGCATCATCAGCATATGGTTCATGATATAATTCGTTTTCCGCCTCAGTGATATGCAGCACTGGCACACCATAATTACCGCATTCAGCGGCCGTACGGTCTGTCAGCACAAGTACACTTCCGCTGTCAGATATAATATATTCCCGGCGGTCCGCAGGATAATCCACATCCACGGGCACATAACCGCTCCCAGACTTCAGGATACCAAGCATGCCCACAATCATGTCTATGGAACGGTCCATCAGCAGGGCCACCGGTTTATTGCGGCCAGCGCCATGGTGCCGTAACAGCGCCGCCACCGCCGAGGAACGACGGTCCAGTACCGCATAGCTGATCGTCTCATCCCCCATCTGTACCGCGGTAGCAGCCGGTGCTTGTATCACCCGTGCATCAAACATGGACAACACGGTTGCCGCTTCCGGATATGCCACACCTGTGTGGTCCAGCGATTGCAGCTGTAACTGCTGCTCCGCCAACGGCAACACGCTGATCTCCGATAACGCCACCGCACCAGCTGTCAGCAGGCGACGCAACAACTCACTGTAATGCAACATCATCATCGAGGCGCGCGAGGCGTCCATATAATCCAGGTTAAACACCAAGCTACCCTTTATCTCAGCGCCATCACGCCACAGCAACAGGTTCAGGTCATATTTACCATAACCCTCGTTCAGCGCTTCGATGCTTACTTCAAGACCTTCCATATCCGGAACATCCGCTTTTACGTCGCTGTACTGGTATAATACATCGAACAACGCCGTTCTGCTCATGTCCTTTTCCGGCGACAGTTCCTTCACCAGCTTATCGAACGGCATATCGCCGTACGCCATCGCTGATGTGTATACTTCCTGTAATTGCACCAGGTACTCATCATAACTCTTCTCAGGGTCTGTAAAACTACGCAGCGCCACCAGGTTGCTGACAGGGCCGATCAGATCCCTGAGACGCGCATCGCCCCGGTTGTCGGTACTGGTACCAATCATTATTTCCTCATGCCCGCTGTATTTATGCAACAGGATGATAAAGCCCGACAACAGCAACAACTCAGGCGTTATTCCCCGGCTGGCCGCATATGCGTCTGCCAGGGCGGTAAGATCCGCCGGCAGGCACACGGCCGTGCGACTGCCCGTATAGGTATGGATGGCTGCCCGGGGACGGTCCAGCGGCAGCTCCAGCGGCTGCAGCGGCCCCGCCAGCTGACGTTTCCAGTAACCCAGGTAATAAGGGTCCAGCTGTTGCAGGACTTCTTTCTGCCAGACAGCAAAATCCGCATAGGACAACCCCGTTGCCCGGTAGCAGGCCTCTCCCCGTTGCAGCGACGCATAACGTTGCAGTATATGTTCTGCCAGACGCACCACTGAATAGCGGTCCACGATCATATGATGCAGAACGAGCAGCAGCCGGTATCTGGCCACACCATAGTGGTACAACACACCACGGCACAAAAAACCTTCCGGCTCAAAGGCACGCCGCACCGTGGCCATACATGCCCCCTCCAGCGCATCTTCGTCTATACTGATACGCTCTAAGGTAAAATCCATATCATCACTCACCACCTGGTAAGGCTGATCGTCCAGGGTGCAGACGCGGGTCCGCAGAATACTGTGTTGCTCCAGTTCTCCCGCTATCGCACGCTCCAGCAACGCTACGTCCGGCTCTCCGGATATCGACAGCTGCAGTGGTATATTATGGTATACAGGATTGCCCTTGTACAGGTAATCACGCTCAAACTGATCAATGAACCACAAACGCTCCTGGTGCCATGAAGCCATTTTAAACCCGGGTAAAGGTCCGGCGGCGTTTTCCCGGAGCTTGTCAAATACTTCTTTTCTTGCAGCTGCGGTAATAAGAGAAATATCGCCGACCGGCCGGTTTACATTTGAGATAATCCCGGTTGCGATATGTTTTATGGCCGTCAGCCACCGTTGTATCGTGTCACTCGTGTATAATGCGGTAACATATTCTGCATGAAGTTTTATAACACTACCCTGCATGAGTGCGCTGAAAGTAATATCAAATTTGGAAGTGCGCTGGCGATGTTCAACGGGAGTAAAGTCTATCCCTTTAAGGGACAATGTATTGTCATCAAAATTATCATATGCAAAAACAATATCAAATAACGGGTTACGGCTGGTATCCCGTTGTACCTTCAGCGTTTCCACCAGTTCGTCATAAGGATAAGATGCATGATCGAAGGCGCGCAGTGTCTTTTCCTTTATGGCCGCCAACAAAGTGCTGAAGGTGGCATTGTCCGGTACCTGTAACTTCACAGGCAGCAGGTTCACAAACATGCCAGCTACCCCTTCCAGGTCAGCATGCTCTCTTCCGGAAAAATGTACGCCGATCACCATATCTTCCTTTCCGGACAATTTGCTGATTAAAATGGCATACAAAGATAAAACCACCATAAACATGGTACATCCTTCCTGTTCGGCTATCGCTTTTAACCCCGCTGTTTCAGTTTCATCCAGGCAGAAAGACAAGCTGTCGCCAACATCCTTTCTGACGGCAGGTCTTGGATAGTCTGTCGGCAGGCCGGCACCGGGCCGATGCCCTTCGAATTCGTCCATCCAGAAAGCCTTACTGGCGGCTATCGCCTGCCGGTGTTCCTTTCCACGCTCCCATTCTGAATAATCCCTGTATTGCAATGGCAGGGGATCTAACTCATTACCTTCATATATGCTGATAAAATCCTTTATCAGGATACTATTGGACAATCCATCACTAATGATATGATGTACATCTATCACCAGCAGGCATTCTTCACCGGGCAACTGTAATAATCCCGCCCGGATAAGTGGCGGCTTGCCAAGGTCAAACGGTCGTATGAAATTTTCTATGGTGGTTAATATATCTGCGTCGTCGGCCGCTATTATTGCTGTTTCAAAATGCACGCTGTCAGCGATACGTTGAACAGGCCCTTCTTCTGTATGTATAAAAGCTGTTCGCAGGCTTTCATGCCTGTCTATCAGACGGGAAAAGCTATCGTTCAGCCGTTCTCTGTCCAATGTCCCGCTTACCCGGTACGCCTGCGTAATATTGTAGGCATGGGAAGAACTATCGAGCTCATATAAAAAGAAGAGACGCTTCTGCGCAGAAGAAAGCGGGTATTCAATTTTCACCTCGCTCTTTGTTATGGGCTGCTGCACGGTTTTCCGGGCGTTTTGAACAAGCCGGCTGATACCTGAAATCTGCTGATGCCTGAAAATTTCACGCAGCGGGATATCCACGTTGAATTCCCGGAAGATACAATTCACCAGCCTGGCCGCCCTTAGCGAATGCCCGCCCAGCTCAAAGAAATTACTGTTAACACCAATAAGGTTTTTATCCAGCTTCAGGATCTCACTCCATATTTCAGTTAATTTTATCTCTATACTGCCAACCGGAGCTTTATACCCTTTAACAGCATGTGCGCCCGGCTTTGGCAATGCATCTTTATTGACTTTCCCGTTACCGGTGAGTGGTATTGCTTCCACAACCATCAGCCACGTGGGTACCATATAGTCCGGAAGCATTGCAGCCAGGTAATCCTTTAGCTCGCTGGCATCCACTGCTGTTTTCTGTACATACCAGGCAACCAGGGAGCGGTCTTCAGAATTCCCTATAGCCATTACGACGGCATCCTTAACAGCTGCATGGCCTGTCAGCATTTGGGCAATTTCCGCCGGTTCTACCCTGTGACCTCTTATTTTAACCTGCTCATCTGTTCTGCCTGAAAAAACAATCGTTCCATCCGGCAGATAACGGGCCAGGTCACCGGTTTTATACATACTCTTCCCTTCAATGAAGGGATTGGGGATAAATTTCGAATTTGTAAGGTCCTCCCTGAACAGGTATCCTTCCGCCAGGCAATCACCCGATATATATACCTCGCCATCTACACAGGGAAGTACGGGCTTTTGATAGCGGTCCAGCAGGTAGATCTGTGTATTAGCCGCCGGTATGCCCAACGGCACAGAGAAAGTAGCATCCTTTGTGTTAAACAAATGGATCATACACCCTATCGTCGCCTCTGTAGGGCCATATTCATTAAATATCCGGATATCGCCCCTGAACTTTGTATCGATAGCTGCGGCAAGGGATGTTTCCAGGTTCTCCCCTCCCACAATCAGGGTATTGATACGGCTGCCCGCAATAGTATGTTTCCACTGGCTATCTGCCAACACTTTAAGATGCGAGGGCGTGAGCTTGATAATAGTTGCCTCATTATCCGCCACCACGCGTTCGATCAGCAAATCTTTACTGGTTCCATCATAAATAACGATACTGTTACCTGTCAGTAAAGGAACAAAAACAGAGGTGATTGTCAGATCAAAAGAGATAGAAGTATATAGTGGGAAAACAGCAGGTACTCCCGTCAAATAATTATCTGCCGCCCAGCAAACATAGTTAATCAACGACCTATGCGCTACCATCACCCCTTTAGGCCGGCCAGTGGTACCTGAAGTATAAATAATATATGCCAGGTCTGATGAAGCAACCAAAGGCGCCTCAAAAGGTGACGCATCATTGTCTGATACCGGATCTTTCACATACACAACCGTTTTTTCAGTAGCCTGCAACCGCGTAATGATATCTGCCTGGTCTGCCGCGGTAAGCAGGATCTCACATTGGCTGTCTTGCAACATATAACTGATCCGCTTTTCCGGCAAACCGGTATCAACAGGCAGGTACGTCCCTCCGGCTTTTAATATTGCCAGGATACTGATTACCAGTTCAGGAGATCTCCTGAGCAACACCGCCACTATCCCCCCGCGTTTCAATCCTTTCTTTTGCAGCCTGGCAGCCAGCCTGTCAACGGCTTCAGATAACTGGCAATAGGTAATCTTTGTTCCTTCGCTGATAAGCGCAGTGGCATCCGGTGTTTTCGCCACCTGTTGGTGAAACAGTCCCGGTATGGTTTCATGCACCGGATAAGTGCGGACGGTATTATTAAATTTCCGGACAAGCTGATATTTTTCTCCTTCAGACAACAGCGACATTTCCGCGATTGTATTGTCCGGTTCAGCGATCACTGCAGCGATCAGTCTCCTAAAATATCCGGCTATCCGTTCAATAGTTTCCCGCTTGTACAATGCGGTTGAATAGTCAAACTTAATTTCCGGCACATGATGCTGCTCTACAACAGAAAGCGTCAAATCAAACTTGGACTTGTGCACCTGGTGGGCAACGGGAGTAAATATCAGTCCCGATAAGGAAAAAGTAATATCGTCAAAATTTTCATATGCAAAAGCCACGTCAAACAGTGGGTTACGACCGGCATCCCGTTGTATTTTCAACGCCTCTACCAATTCATCATATGGGAAAGAGGCATGCCCCAAACATTGCAATACCTTTTTCTTCACTGTTTGCAGGAATGCCCTGAACGCATGCCCTCCGGCGGGCTGCAGCCTTACCGGCAACGTGTTCACAAACATACCGGCTACCTGTTCCAGGTCTGCATGCTCACGTCCGGCCACTGCCACCCCTGTTACGATGTCTTCCTGTCCGGTCAGTTTATTTAACAGCATAGCATACAGAGATAGTACCACCATAAACAGGGTACACTCCTCCTGCGCTGCTATTGCCTTCAAACCCGCAGCTTCCTGTTCATCCAGATAAAAAGACAGTACATCTCCCTCATCATTTTTAATGATTGGACGGGGATAATCTGTCGACAGATCCAATAAAGGTTGCCCCGCCGAAAATTCATCCATCCAAAAAGACCGGTGCACGGCAATGTCATGCCGGTATACCTCCCCCTGTTCCCATACCGCATAATCTTTATACTGCAA
Source organism: uncultured Chitinophaga sp. (assembly GCF_946479755.1). The sequence goes on from NZ_CAMLHC010000019.1 coordinate 34,212, forward strand.
TGGCATTACCTGCAGATCCCGGCCTTCATAAATGTCCACCAAATCTTTTATCAGTATGCTGTTAGACAATCCATCACTGACAATATGATGTATATCGATAATAAGAATACTCTGATCTCCAGGGTAGTGCAGCAGACCGACGCGAATCAGCGGAGGATGACTTAAATTAAACGGGCGTATGAACTTAGCGGTAATGTCTAACAGATCCGCATCACCAACTTCCAGCTCCTCTATTTCAAATGAAACGTTATCGTACACGCGCTGTACCGGCACATCGTCAATCATCTCAAAACCCGTACGCAGGCTTTCATGGCGGTCTATCAGCGTCCTAAAGCTTTGTTTCAACCGCTCCCTGTCAGGAACACCATCTGCATTAAAAACCTGCGACATATTATACGCCAGCGAGCTTTTATCCAGCTGATACAGGAAATAAAGGCGTTTCTGGGAAGAAGACAATGGGTAATACTCCTTTTCCGCCGCCCGGCCAATCGTTACAAAACGTTGTTGGGTCATTCCTGCTATCAACCCCGCCTGTCCTGCAATATCCTGCCAGGTGAAAATATCTTTCAGCTGGATGCCCACCTCAAACTCCTTATTGATACGGTTGACCAATATTGATGCCTTCAGCGAATGACCGCCGATGTCGAAAAAGCTGCTGTCTGCGCTAATCTGCGAAATGTCTGCCTGCAGGATCTCTGACCAGATAGCCGCCAGCCGCAGCGCCACTGCTCCTGAAGGCGCTATGTAATTTTCGGTACTTTGCAGGTCCGGATCAGGCAACACATTCCTGTCCAGCTTTCCATTGACGGTCAGCGGCAGTTTCTTCAACCGTATAAAATAAGCCGGCACCATATAATCTGGCAGCCGTTGTAACAGGTACTGTTTTATTCCCGTCTCATCTGTTTCTGTATCACAAACATAATAGGCTGACAACAACTTCTCTCCTTTCTTCTCTTTCACCACAACTGCACAGCCAGCGATGCCCCTGTAGGCAGACAAGGCCGCCTCTATCTCTCCCAATTCTATCCTGAAACCCCTGATCTTCACCTGGCTGTCTGCACGCCCCAGGTATTCGATATCACCGGAAGCCAGCTGGCGGCCGAGATCGCCGGACCGGTACACCCGTTCTCCCGGGCGATAGGGATGGGCTATAAATTTTTCGGCTGTTAACCGTGCATTGTTCACGTAACCACGCGCCACACCGGCGCCTCCTATATAAAGTTCTCCCGTCACCCCACGCGGAACTGCCCGCTGGTGGCTGTCCCATATGTATACCGACAAGGTAGGGATAGGCTGACCAATATTGGAGATATTATGCTGAATCTCTGTTTCCCCGATTTCCTTGTAGGTGACATGCACCGTCGTTTCCGTAATGCCAAACATATTCACCAACACGGCCGAAGGGTAACGGCGGTGCCATCTGTCCAGCTTCGCAGGCGTTAAAGCCTCCCCTCCGAATATGACATACCGGAGCTTAAGAGCGGCACTGGCATAACCCGCCTCCTCTTCTGCCAACTGGTAGAAGGAGCCCGGTGTCTGGTTCAGCACCGTCACCTTCTCCCTGATCAGGATATCCAGGTAAGCCCGTGTATCCATCGCCACCAGCTTCGGGATAACGATCAACCGCCCCCCGAACAACAATGCCCCATAAATCTCCCACACACTGAAGTCAAAACAATGGCTGTGGAACATCGTCCACACATCCTGATCGCTGAAACGGAAACGGAAGGAGTCGTTGAAGAACAGGCGCACCACATGCCGGTGCTCTATCATCACGCCTTTGGGACGCCCGGTTGTACCGGACGTGTAGATGATATAACACAGGTCTGACGGTGTCACCGCTGGAGCATCATCAGCATATGGTTCATGATATAATTCGTTTTCCGCCTCAGTGATATGCAGCACTGGCACACCATAATTACCGCATTCAGCGGCCGTACGGTCTGTCAGCACAAGTACACTTCCGCTGTCAGATATAATATATTCCCGGCGGTCCGCAGGATAATCCACATCCACGGGCACATAACCGCTCCCAGACTTCAGGATACCAAGCATGCCCACAATCATGTCTATGGAACGGTCCATCAGCAGGGCCACCGGTTTATTGCGGCCAGCGCCATGGTGCCGTAACAGCGCCGCCACCGCCGAGGAACGACGGTCCAGTACCGCATAGCTGATCGTCTCATCCCCCATCTGTACCGCGGTAGCAGCCGGTGCTTGTATCACCCGTGCATCAAACATGGACAACACGGTTGCCGCTTCCGGATATGCCACACCTGTGTGGTCCAGCGATTGCAGCTGTAACTGCTGCTCCGCCAACGGCAACACGCTGATCTCCGATAACGCCACCGCACCAGCTGTCAGCAGGCGACGCAACAACTCACTGTAATGCAACATCATCATCGAGGCGCGCGAGGCGTCCATATAATCCAGGTTAAACACCAAGCTACCCTTTATCTCAGCGCCATCACGCCACAGCAACAGGTTCAGGTCATATTTACCATAACCCTCGTTCAGCGCTTCGATGCTTACTTCAAGACCTTCCATATCCGGAACATCCGCTTTTACGTCGCTGTACTGGTATAATACATCGAACAACGCCGTTCTGCTCATGTCCTTTTCCGGCGACAGTTCCTTCACCAGCTTATCGAACGGCATATCGCCGTACGCCATCGCTGATGTGTATACTTCCTGTAATTGCACCAGGTACTCATCATAACTCTTCTCAGGGTCTGTAAAACTACGCAGCGCCACCAGGTTGCTGACAGGGCCGATCAGATCCCTGAGACGCGCATCGCCCCGGTTGTCGGTACTGGTACCAATCATTATTTCCTCATGCCCGCTGTATTTATGCAACAGGATGATAAAGCCCGACAACAGCAACAACTCAGGCGTTATTCCCCGGCTGGCCGCATATGCGTCTGCCAGGGCGGTAAGATCCGCCGGCAGGCACACGGCCGTGCGACTGCCCGTATAGGTATGGATGGCTGCCCGGGGACGGTCCAGCGGCAGCTCCAGCGGCTGCAGCGGCCCCGCCAGCTGACGTTTCCAGTAACCCAGGTAATAAGGGTCCAGCTGTTGCAGGACTTCTTTCTGCCAGACAGCAAAATCCGCATAGGACAACCCCGTTGCCCGGTAGCAGGCCTCTCCCCGTTGCAGCGACGCATAACGTTGCAGTATATGTTCTGCCAGACGCACCACTGAATAGCGGTCCACGATCATATGATGCAGAACGAGCAGCAGCCGGTATCTGGCCACACCATAGTGGTACAACACACCACGGCACAAAAAACCTTCCGGCTCAAAGGCACGCCGCACCGTGGCCATACATGCCCCCTCCAGCGCATCTTCGTCTATACTGATACGCTCTAAGGTAAAATCCATATCATCACTCACCACCTGGTAAGGCTGATCGTCCAGGGTGCAGACGCGGGTCCGCAGAATACTGTGTTGCTCCAGTTCTCCCGCTATCGCACGCTCCAGCAACGCTACGTCCGGCTCTCCGGATATCGACAGCTGCAGTGGTATATTATGGTATACAGGATTGCCCTTGTACAGGTAATCACGCTCAAACTGATCAATGAACCACAAACGCTCCTGGTGCCATGAAGCCGGGACAAGCACTTTAGCAGCCGCAGCACCATCGTGCAACCGGTCATAAACAGATTGCCTGTAATTGTCGCTGAAGAGGTTAAGCGCTGACAACAACAGCTGCGGCGTTTCAATAATGCTCCGGACAACTGACAACAGATGCGCTGCAAACGCTTCCACAATAGCATTGCTAATATTATCCGGCGAATACACAAATTCTATCTCCAGCTGCTCCCTGAAAAAAACGTAAATACCCAGTGGTATGCCGGTATTTTCATAGACGGTATGCAGCCGTACCCTGAAATCGTTGTATCCATTGATGAGGCTTTCATCAAGCGGATAATTTTCTATCACAACAACTGCGTCAAACAAACTGTCAGCAGCTTTCAGGTCAACCCATTGCCTGATTTCAAAATAGGAGGCGCCGGCAAATTCGGTAATACGTATCAGATCCAGGTTTACGTTCTTTACCATCTGCAATAAAGACAGATCGTCTGTGCTATTCAAACGGAACGGGATGGTATTGATAAAATTCCCCATCACGTTTTCCGCGCCTTTGATACTGGTGTCTCTGTTGGAAACAGTGGCCCCCAGCACCACATCCCCCACGTTATTGTATTTCTGCAGCAGCAATGCGCAGGCAGCATAAATAACAGCAGCACGGGTTACTTTATATTCAGCGACAAATGCGTTCAGCAAAGCCATTGGACCGGATGCTGTATAACGGTACACTTCCCTGCCTTCAGCAGTCTTTTCGGCGGCAACAGGAACCAGTTTTTTCGGCGTATATCCTTGCAGGTAACCTTTCCAGAACGCAGCGGTTTTTTCAGGTTCGGTTTGTTGCCTGATAGTTTGTTCCACCGCCTGGTACGAAGGTTTTGAGCGGGCGACCGATGTTCCGGACATTGCCAGTTCATGATAGGTATTAAAAAGTTCCTTTAATAAAATACCAGTGCTCCAGCCATCATACAGAATATGCTGATGCGTAACAGCAAAAACAAAAGCAGTGGAAGCTGTTTTTATCAGGCGTAACCGTATAGGCGGCAGGGTAAGATCAAAACGTTCGCAACGGTCTTTCTCCAGATATCCCTCTGCCAGCGCTCCGGCAGTGGCCGCGTCTTCCCCTGCATGATCCGAGTACAGGATCTCCAGCGGCGCATCCCGGAGAATGACCTGCAGCGGCTTGCTGAGTTGTTTCCACCTGAAAACGGAACGTAATACCTCGTTTCCCGACTGCACTACCCGGAAAGCCTTGTTCAGTATATCAGGATTCAGCATTCCTTCGATTAAAAAAGATACCTGAACGTTATATAGATTTTCGTTATAATCCTTCTGGTAATGAAACAGGATTCCCTTCTGGAACATATTAAGCTCCAGAATGTCCTGGACATTCGACTTTTCTAATTTCACCTTGATCTGATTTAGGAGGATAATGATGAAATACAAGACCTGTATTTCTGAAAGAAAATGTATGGCAAAAGGGGAACAACAGTGTATAACAAACACGGTACAAACGCCAGCGCCATATTTGGCGCTGGCAGCAACAGAACGAACTATGCAGAGCCTGGGATTACAGGTCTTTCAAACAATCTTTTGGGTTAAGGCTGGCGGCTTTTATGGCCTGCACGCCTACAGTTAACCACGATATAAATAAGGCGAGCAATCCGGCGCCGGCAAAGTACCACAGCTTCAGGTCTATTCGGAGCGAGAAGCCGTTCAGCCATTGCCGGGCAAGCAAAAAGCTCACCGGTAATGCAATCAGTATGGAAATCAGTACTATTTTGGTAAACTCGCTGGTAAGAATATATACTACATTCAGGCTGCTTGCGCCAAGGGTTTTCCTAACCCCGATTTCCTTGCGCCGGCGTTGTGTCGTAAAAATAGCCAGACCAAACAATCCCAGGCAGGATATAAAAATTGCCAGCCCTGCAAAATATTTAGACAATGCCGAAACATGGCTCTCTCCTATGTACTGCGCTTTGTATGCTTCGTTAAGAAACTTGTATTCCAGCTCAAACCCGGGGTTAAAATCCTTGTACATACGCGTCAGCTCACTAAGTACCGCCGTCTCTTTTCCCGGCTGCATTTTAAGCATAACAGACCATGTAGAGGAAGGTTTCAGCCAGAAAAATACAGGCTTGATGTCCTGTCTTACGGATTCAAGGTAAAAATTTTTAGTTATCCCAATGATCTCCACCTCCTTTTCCCATAACCTGATCCGTTTGCCGATAGGGTCTTTGATGCCCATTATTTTCACCGCAGCTTCATTGAGCACAACGGCGGAAGTATCCTGCCCGTAATTCCGGGAAAAGCTACGCCCTTCTTTCATTTTGATACCCAGTGTCTCAATCAGGTCATACCCTGCGGCGATCTGCTGAAAACAATTAGCATCATGCTTGTCTTTTCCGGGCCATTCAATACCATACGTACAAGGCACAGAACCAATCTCATAACCCGCAACGGAAGCATTCACAACACCCGGGATAGTTTTTACCAATGACAGGAAAGATTCAGGATGCTGTTCCACCCTTCCCTCTTCACTAAAATATATCACATTGGCCCGGTCATATCCCAGGTTCCGGGTTTGTACAAACTGAATCTGACGATATATAATCCACACACCGGTAATCAATACAATAGAAATTACAAACTGAAAACATACCAGCCCCTTTCTTGCCCACAGCTCACCAACAGAAGACCTGATAGTACCTTTCAGGGCAGCGATCGGGGTAAAACGGGGAAGGTACAACGCAGGATAAATACCTGACACAAGCCCGGTAAACAACGCGATGCCAGGAACAATTACCAGCGTGCTCCAGTTAAAATGCAGCCCGATATGCTTTCCAGAAACACTATTGAATAACGGCAACAACAGCACTGTTATGATAATGGCCACCAGCAACGATAAAAAAGCAATCAATACCGATTCGCTGAGATATTGGATAATAAACGTTCTCCGCTCCGCTCCCATCACCTTCCGGATACCAATTTCCTTCGCCTTCAGCGATGCTTTTGCGGTAGACAGGTTCATGAAATTGATACAGGCAATCAACAAAATAAACACAGCAACAAGGGAAAACAGCCTGACATATTCAATTCTACCGCCGGACTGCACACCATTAACATAATTTTTATACAGATACCCTCTTGAAAACTGCGTCGCAAAAAGTGTTACCGGAGAATAACTGAATTTATTCTTTACAAAATTTTCGATTTTGGCATTAAACTGATCCAGGCTGGCACCCTCTTTCAGCAACACAATAGTGGATGGCCCGGTGTTCCCCCAATGCAATGTCCAGTCATGCTCCGCTTTATACCATTCATACGGCAAAAGGAATTCAAACTGATCAGTGGAATTGACAGGCACATCTTTGTAGATCCCTGAAACCACGAAAGGCTTTTTACGCTGAAATTCCACCACCTTGCCGATAACATTCTCCGTTGTTTTAAACAACTTCTTCGCCAGCCCTTCAGACAAAACGATGGAATTATTGTTAGACAACACCTGGTTCTTATCTCCCTGAAGAAGGGTATAAGAAAAAATCTTAAAAAAATCTTTCCCGACATATCTCCCCGGCGCCTTAATATTATTCTCACCCGCTGTAAGCAGGTTCTTTTCATCATCATAAAAAGAAGCGACGGCATACTGCACCTCCGGAATCTCCCTTGCAAGCGATTCCGCCAGCAGGCCGGGTGTCCCTTCCTGTGTATCTATATTATCGCTATTATGATAGTTCGACATCACTCTGACAATACGGCTGTCATTGTCATTGTATTTATCGAACTCCAGCTCATCCTTTACCCACAGAAAAATGAGCAAGGAACAGGCAAGCCCCACTGACAGACCCAGCAGGTTAATTACAAACGTAAGTTTATCCTTCTTAAAATTTCTGTAAATAATGCGCAGATTGTGCTTGAACATAGGACAACGTGGATTTTCAAACATTTACAAAATAGGAAATTACAACGGTTTAATCACCTAAAATCCTCTAAAAGATACAAAAAAGTTCATTATTTCAATGAAATAATGTATTAAACTCCTCCTGGTCAAGTCCGGTCAGATTAAAATCCGATGGCGTAAAATGTATGCCATCTTGCAGCCGGACATGCGCCAGCACATCCTGCAGGTACTTTAGCATTGCATCGCTGACACCTTTGACCGTAGCCGCTGTATGCGCCAGGCAATTATAACATACTTCCATATGCAACCGTTCCCCGATTACCATCAGGTTAAACTCCAGCTTAACGTTCATCTGATTCCTGAAATCTGACTCAGGGCCATGGTCGGCATGACTATAGGTAAATAAATCATTGTTCATCTCCTCATTAAACTGCCCAAGATAGTTAAGTCTGACTTCCTGTTGCCCTGGTACCTCTTCGGTAAACGAACGATGGACATACTTCATTATCCCATATCCCATACCGTTAGCAGGTACTTTCCGGGCCTGCTCCTTTACGGCTTTTATCTGATCACTCAACGTGCCGTCTCCCGGCTCCAGTACCAACGGATACATATTGGTAAACCAACTGATAGTCCGGGAAGTATCTACGGCTTCCAGGTGCCTGCCGTGCGTTTCCTGTTCTATCACAAGAACAGCTTGCCCTGTCCACTCCTTCAGCGCCAGTGCGAGTGAAAGATTCAACAGGATAGGCACATCCGTTTTATAAACAGTATGCGCGTCTTTGAGCAAAAACAGGGTCAGCTCCCTGTCGATACTATTAGTTATCTTTCTCTGATGTGCGTATGACCAATCGCTGGCGGGCATATCCAAGGGCAATACAAACTTTATCTTATTGGCGGCGTGCCAAAAATCGAGCACCGCACCGTCCGGAATATATGCGCACAAGGCCTGCTGCCAATCTGCGAGGGAAGCCGTTTTGGCAGGAAGCCTTACCTCCTCTCCCTTTTCAGATAATACATATCCTGTATATAAGTCTTCCAACAATACCCGCCAGGATACACCATCGATAATCAGATGATGAGCCGTGATCAACAAATATTCATCATCCCCCGGCAACCTTATCAACGCAGCCCTGATGAGCAGATCAGCATTGATACTGAAACTATTCTTGAACGTATAAAAAGGAAAACCAACCAGGGAATCAACAACGGCTACCGGCAGTTCAAACGGAGATTTCAGGTGGTCATTATTGTAAAACAATTCTTCCGCCTGATGATGGCGGTTGATACGAAGCCCGTCATGATGGGCTATCAGCCTGTCAAATGCATCACGAAGCAAGTTCGTGTCAACCTTTCGGTTTAAATGCAGCAAAACGGACTGATTGTAAAATCCTTCGTTTACATACTTCCGGTTGAAGAACCAGGATTTCACCGGAGATAATCCGACGACGCCTTCCTGTATACCCTGGTCATAAACAGGCGATGTTTCCTGGTATATTGCATGGAGAGCCATCTGTTCTATCGTCTGATAGATTAATATGTCTCTCGGTTTCAATAGTATGCCCAATACCGACAGCCGGAAAGATACCTGTACCGCTTTAATAGAATCTCCTCCCAGTCCGAGGAAATTACTATACTTGTGGAGCCCGTCTGTACCCAATATTTTACCACATACAGCGATAATCATCTCCTCCATAGGATCTGAGGCTACCTGTGGCGTCGTATTCTCCTGGCTGTCATCTCCGGCCATGGCCAGGGCGGCGTAGTCCATTTTTCCGCTGCGGGTGAGCGGCAACGCTGCTATCCTGGTAAAATATACCGGGATCATGTAATAGGGCAACTTTTCAATTAGGTAATTACGCAGCAATTGCGGCGCTATTGTATCCCCGGCGGGAATATCACTCACGTAATAAGCGTGCAGTAATGATGAATCTGAAGACAGCGTTACAACAGCCTGCTGAATATGTTCGAAGGCACTCAGCTGGTGTTCTATTTCTGCAAGCTCCACCCGGTAGCCATTGATTTTCACCTGTTGGTCATTACGGCCTATATATTCAATATACCCTTCCGGCAGGTGCCTGGCAAGATCACCGGTTTTATACATACGGGCGCCAGGCACAAACGGGTTCGGGATAAAACGCTCCGCTGTCAGTTCTTCCCGGAAAAGGTAACCTATGGCCAATCCTTCTCCTGAAATGTACAATTCTCCTTTAACGCCCGCAGGAACAGGTCTCAGCAACCGGTCCAACACATATATCTGCGTATTGGCGGCAGGGATGCCAATAGGGACAGAACTACCGGTATCAGCAGCAGGATCTGCCGTATGGATCATGCAGCCAACTGTTGCTTCCGTAGGACCATATTCGTTATATATCGTTATACCGCCACTAAACATTTCATAGGCACCGGCCGCCAGGGCGGTTTCCAGCTTTTCACCTCCAACTATCAACGCCCTGACGCCTGTGTCACCGGTACGGGATACCGGTAACCTATTATTAACAAGGATATTGAGATGCGCCGGTGTCAGCTTAACAATATCCAGGGTATTATCTGCGATAATCTGTTCTATAGCCAGCGCCTCCCTGTTATCCTGATAAATCACAATACTGTTGCCGGTTGCCAGCGGCAGGAAAATGGAAGTAAGCGTCAGATCCGAAGCTACAGAAGTGTAAAACGGAAAGTCTGCCTTGCTGTTTTTAACATATACCCCGGCAGCCCAGGAAATGTAGTTTACGATAGACCGATGGCTGATCACTACTCCTTTGGGGACGCCGGTCGTACCGGAAGTATAGATCACATAAGCCGGAGCATCCGCAGATATTACCGGCGCAGGATTTGCAAAGGTCCTGTCATCCGGTTCACCGGCATTCATATCCGTTATGATGGCGCCCACCTCCTTCAACTTATCCTGATAATCACCGGTAACAATATATTTGCACGCGCTGTCACGGACGAGGGTGTGAATGCGTTCTTTCGGAAAATCAGGCTCCAGCGGCAGGAAACATCCACCAGCTTTCAGAATAGCCAGCATAGCAATGACCAGTTCGGGTGACCTGTCCAGGAACACCGCTGCAATATCCCCCGGCAGAAACCCCTGGGTCTTTAGCTGCATGGCAAGCCGGTTAGCCTTGTTATTAACCCCTTCATACGTTATCCTTCCTGCAGAAGACACGATGGCCGGATGTAACGGCTTCCGCATTACCTGCTCTTCGAATAAGATATGTAGTCCCTTATCAGCAGGATACGGTGTTTTAGTATCATTGAAGGTATATATATACTGATGCCAGGTCTCATCGGAAATCATTTGCAACCGGGACAATGGCACTGATTCGTGATCAGGAACCATCTCCATCAGATGAATAAAGCTGGCTGCCAGCCTTGCTATTGTTCTCCGTCCAAATAATGCTGTGGCATATTCAAAGCCACCTTCCAGTATGCCATTTTCTTCAAATATCTCCATCGACAAATCAAACTTCGACGAGCCAGGATCGAAAGTCCGGCGGGAGATACTAAACTCCGCTGCCTCATTGACCGGTAAACCCATATTATGATACAGGAACATTGTGTCGAATACGAGGTTCCTGCTGACGTCCCCCCTTCTGTTCAGGACCTCCAGTTCATTGAAAGGATAATCCTGGTTCGTTAAAGCCGTCAGTAACTGCTGTTGGGTGCGTTGCAGTAACTGCGAGAAACTCTCTTCGTGATTGACCCGGCTGATAATAGCCAGGTTGTTAACAAACATTCCCTGCATTTCCTGTAGGTCCGGATGCCTTCTGCCTGCCACCGGAATGCCCACAAGCTGTTCATCCCTGCCAGTATAAAGGGAAAGCAACAGGTTATACAAGGCGAAAAACACGGCATGCAGACTGCACTGGTGGCGGTCCGCCAACGATTTTAGTTTACCCGCAACCGGTAAAGGTATATTAAACACAAATCTCGCCCCTTCGGTATTAAAAAACGCCGGACGCTGAAAATCAGTCAACAGGTCCAGCACCGGCAGATCGCCCTGAAGCTGTTGCTCCCAGAATATACGCTGCTGCTTCATTGCATCAGACGCCATCCAGGTGTTTTCCCATACCGTATAATCTGTATACTGCACTTTCAATGCCGCCAATTCCTTACCATTATAAAGCTGTATCAGCTCCTGCATAAAATGAAATACCGCCACACCATCTGCGATGATATGATGAAAGTCCATAAAGAGGACATAATCCTCTTCTCCCACCGTCAGCACACTGCTTCTAAATAACAAATCCCCGTTCAGGTCAAAAGGTTTTACCAGGCTTTTCAATACATCATTTACTTCCAACGGGACGCAGGGCCTGCAATCCAGGGAAAAAGAAAATGCCCTCCCTATACGGTATGTCACTTCCTTCGCAACAAAAAAATTACTGCGCAACACATCATGTCTGCGGATCAGTGCATGCAGGCAGTCTTCCAGCCGCTGTAAGTCCAGTTTCCCCTTCCACGAAAACACGACCGGCAAATTATATGCGGTGCCTGCACGGTTCATTTCCCAGGCATAATAAATACGTTTCTGTGCCGCAGTCAGTGGATAAACATCCATCTGCCGTGCAGCAGGAATGGGGCAGTACGCTCCGCTGTCAGTATGTATAATTACCTCCAATAGCTTTCGTAAACTGCGCGCTTCATAAATGGTTTCCAGTGATACACTGACCCCTAAAGTCTTTTCTATTTTCATGGAAAGTTCCGCCGCCTTCAGCGAGTTACCTCCCGCAGCGAAAAAATCATCGTCCAATTTTATGTCCGCGTGCTGCAGGGTGGCAGACGCCACCTTCAGCAACTGCCTGGCGGCAGGATCCTCCGGAACCGGCCCCTCCTGCTTTTCAACAGAAGATACGTCAGTCATACCTAGTCCAATCTCCCCTGCCCTGTACTGCTCCAGGAGCCTGAAACGTTGCAGCTTACCGCTGGTAGTCCTGGGTATCTCTTTTACGGGAACAATGTGATCAGCGTCCAGTCCGGCTTTATCACTGATATGCGCCCGCAGACGGCCGGCAATGGCAGAAAATTTTGAAATATGCTCCCGGTGAAGGAGGAATACAACGATTTCATCCCGGCCGGAGGCCGGATTAAAATATCCTGTCACGACCACTTTATTTAGTTCTATTCCCTCCAGCTCACCCGCTATTATTTCTAAATCATGCGGATAATAATTCTGTCCATTTCTGAAAATAATGTCCTTTGCCCTGCCGGTGATATACAAACATCCGTTCATCATAAAACCCAGATCACCCGTTTTCCACCAGCCATCAGCGGTCCGCGATTTCTCCGTTTCGCCCACATTATTATAATAAGCCGAGGTGACATTCGGGCCTTTTATCTGTACATGCCCAACTACCCCTGCAACTACCGCGCGATCGTCGTTATCCTGTATCCTGACGGAACAATGATCTACCGGCTGACCAACATTTACAATGGGAACAGCATCTTCCTCCTTTTCCGCAATGGCTATTTTATCTCCTATACTCACCCGGTGCCTGTTGGCATACACGCTTTGCACATCGTCGCCCAGCCTGGATATGGATACTGCCAAACTGGCTTCTGCCAGCCCGTAAACGGGGCGCATAACAAATGCAGACAGGCCGTAATTTGCCAACGCCGCTGTAAAATGCCGGCATATTTTTTCGGAGACCGGCTCTGCACCGTTATATATCAATCTTATAGCGGAAAGATCCCACTCGTATTTTTTCCCGGCGAAGTCACAATGCCGGGTGAAATAATCAAATCCAAAATTCGGGGAGCATAAAATACTGACGCTATGAACCGACGCTTTCTCCATCCATATGGCAGGCCGACGGATAAACACCTGCGTTGGCATCAGCAGCTGGTTCATTTCGCTGAATAATGGGTTGATATGAAAGCCTATCAGCCCCATATCATGTGTAAGCGGCATCCAGCTCAACGTAGTATCCCCTGTTGAATAAGCGGCTGCTTTGGCAATTGCCCCTACATTGGCAATCAGGTTACGATGCGTAAGCACCACCCCCTTAGGCGCTCCGGTAGATCCGGACGAAAACTGCACAAAGGCGATATCATCTTCAGCAACAGCATAGGTAACTCCCTGGCGGTCCGCCACCAGTACGCCCGCTTCATCCACCCATGTATGCTTTATTTTCTCAACCTCCTGCGACAGGCCATGCCGCGCCGCAAAACCGCCTATCTTATGCAGCGTATCAACAGCACTGATCAGATAAGGGCGGCGCAATAGCCTCCATACATTAAAAAGTTTGCTGGTATGCCCGTCATTAAGTCCAACAGACAACGGGACAGGAATGATTCCCCCCAATATACACGCCCAGAAAGTGATCACAAATACTTTGTTGGTGGACAGCTGGAAAACCAGCTCGTCTCCCGGCTCCATCCCGGCATCCTGCAAGTAAGACAGCGCTTGTAATGCTGCACGGTACAACTCCCGGTAGGAAAGAAATTCCTCCTGGTGGCTGCTCTCGATAAAAGTAATACCAATATGAGAGAGCAATCCTTTCTCTTCCAGCACTTCAATAAGATTAGTGGCTTGCATGACCTCCGGTTAATTAAGTGATATTTTTTCTAATGCTTTTCGAATACGTTTTTTACAAAACAAAATCTTTATTGAACTCTACTCTCCATTCCAGTTTGGAAAGCTTCTTTTCTTCATTCTGTCGGTACTTCAACATTTTATGTACCGCTAACTCGTCCCATACTTCGTTCAATGGCGCTGACGCTGCAGGCGTTAAAAAAAACACCGCGGCTGTCAACCTGGTCAGCAGATGCTCGTTGGGCAGTTCCCATTCTTTCACCAGCCCTTTTTCCTGGAGGGCACTCAGCTGTTGCTTAACAGCCATAACTTCCGGTACTTTTCCTAATCTTGACATAACTGTATATTCTGGTTTGAAAAATGTTGAATGCAACCATATTAATTATATATGCGGTCGTAGTGTGATTTCAACACAGGATGCCGGTCATACTGATGTACAACAAGAGAAACCATATTACCATCATTCAGGTAGCTGCCGTTTTCGTCCTGCTGCACTTCCCCGTAAGAGGAGAGCGTGGCAACAGGTCCGTTTTCGGTATAAAAAGTATGAAAATCATCTACTTCTCCGTTCATGATCATATAATTATGCACCGCCTGCTCAATGCCAAACATCAAATACACTTCCGCATTTTTTAAGTGATGTACCATTTTTTCCAAATAGACTATCATCTTCGCCACAGGGCCGATAACAGTACCAACGCAGGAAATCAGGTTCTCCCCCAGATCGTATAGCGTTTTCACGCCAAATGCAGCGATCATCCAAAGGGAATTCCAGTCCGATTCTTTCAGTAACAGGCTTTTCGACTCCATGAAGAAGCACATTTTATCCGCGATATCAAAAGCGAAAGGGTCATTCTGAAATACTACATCGCGGACGTCCGTGAGGAGTACATGTTGATAATCTGCCCGGTTTTCCTGCAGGAAATTATAGAATACCAACATCCGGTACACGGAAGGCGGCAGCTTCGGGAAAAATGAAGGGTCATTGTAGACGTCTGCCGGCAAACCTTTCAGGTACGGAGAGCTGCTGTCTACCACAAAACAGGTCACGCCATGTTGTGTTAACATATCCTTCGTTGACTGATCCGGCGCAGGACTCATAAATAAAACAAGATCCCCTGTATAGGTCGTCTGCCGGAGCGAACAGACAAAGTTCCTGAGCACCGGCCAGTCATAATTTGCAGATAATCCTAATATTAAGTTCTTTCTCATGGGATGGCGGTTAGGTGTTTGTAAACGCTGACAGATTAGTTGTACTTCACATCGAAGTAAGACTTCAATGAAGGATGCCTGTCATATTGATGTACAACATGTGCAATTTCATTGTTAAAGTTCAGCAGGT
The DNA here is from genome assembly GCF_946479755.1 of uncultured Chitinophaga sp. The sequence continues at coordinate 49,587 of NZ_CAMLHC010000019.1, forward strand.
AACCGTTTTCATCCTGGCGGATATCCTTGATTTTTGACAATGTGGCAACAGGACCGTCTTCCGTATAAAACAAAAGAAAATCATCCACAGCTTTATTCACCAATGCGTAGTTATGCACACCCTGTTCAATTCCAAATACCATATGCACCCTGATATCATGCAGATACGTCAGTAACCTGCGAAGATAATCCACCACTTTGGCCACAGGACCAATAATGGTCCCTACGTTGGAAACCAGGCTATCTCCCATTTCATACAGGGCCTGTACACCAAAAGCCGCAATAATCCAGATGGCATCCCAATCGGAATCTTTGAGCATGGCTTCCCGTGATTCAATAAAAAAACACAACTTATCCTGGAAGTCAAACACAAATGGGTCTCTCTGAAAAATCACGTCCCGTACATCGGTCAGCAGGATATGCCGGTACTTATCCTTGTTTTCCAGCAGGAAGTTGTAGAAAACCCAAATTCTGTGAACAGAAGGAGGAAGCCTGGAAAGCATTTCCGGATCGGAATTGGTCCACTCCGGCAATCCCCGGAAATAATGGGAATTCGCTTCCAGCTCAATATACTGTATGGATTGCCGTGTCAGGGCAGCTCTTGTTTCTGCATCAAGATCGGGACTTACAAACAGAATTACCTCTCCTGCATAGTCAGTTTGCCGGAGCGAACAAATAAAATTTTTAAGAGTGCCCCAGTTATAGTTCATGGCCATGCCAAGAATTAAATCGTTGTTCATTGGATGTGGAATTTATGATTGTTAAAAAAAGATAGATTTCAGACAACTAAATATTTCACCAGAAGAACCGGGAGCATACGCTCAGCTACCGGCGGAAACTACCGGCTGTAAGAAATAATCTCCCATACCATCCAGCACTTTACCCTGCTCCAGCTTCAGTATCTTATCAGCAGCATTAAAATAGTGTTCATCATGTGTGATGGCAATTACTATTTTCCCCGCGGCTTTCATGGCCGGCAACAGGGTCCTGTAAAAAAAGCTTCGATATTCAGGGTCCTGGTCAGACGCCCACTCATCAAACAGGTAAACGGGAGCATCTTCCAGGTAACATTGCAGCAGGGCCAGTCTCTTCCGCTGTCCGCTGGATAAACTGATGGTAGAATAACTGTTATCCAAAATCGTTACTTTTTGGGTCAGGCCAAGTAACTTCAGGTACTCAGCTACCTGATCGCCCTTCTGTGCCGCATCGATGGCATATAATTTTTTGAAGAGAACAGCAGGACTGAATACCGTGGAAAAATGCTCACTTAATTCACTGCTGCTAACCTCTTTATTATTGATCAGTATCCTTCCTGCGTCAGGTTCGTACAAACCGGTCAACAGTTTCGCCAATGTCGTTTTGCCACTGCCATTCCCACCTATAACGAAACATATTTCACCCCGCCTGATTTCCAGATCAACCGGTCCGACTTCAAAATGCCCTTCTTGCCCGCTGCCTTTATACCGGAACTGTATCCGGTCCAGGCGGATGCTGTCTACAGCCTGCGGCACCGCATACTGACCGCGTTCAGCCCCCAGATTGGCCGGAATTTCAGCAATAAAATGTTGTATGCGCCTCCACGCTACCTTCAGCTGCATAATGGCAGGAACAGAACTCAGCATGCTGTCAATCGGCCCTATCAGATAAAGGATAACAATCACAAAATTCATGATAGTACCGTGTTGTACATCCGGAAACAACCGGGGCATCGCAAAAACCACCAATCCGAGTAAAAGGATGAGCATAGACTCCCCTATCATAAATGCATTGGCGAATCTGATGTTGGCCGTGATGATCCTGTTACGGTATTTACCTGCTGTTACCACTATGTCCTGTTGATATTCGTTCTTCTTCCGCTGATGCATGCTTAATTCCTTAAACCCGTCTACCATACCGTGGATATACTGAACAAATACATTTCTTGTATCACGGGCTTCCTCAAAATAGCGGTTCGTATTTTTGCTGACAAAATAGTAGACCAGCGAGATCGCCAGAATAAGCAGCACGGCCAGGATAGTTGTCCAGAAAGCGATGGAAGCCATATACAGAAAGGCTCCTGTGATCGTAAAAAAGCTGGTCATCACAATAATAAAGTGATCCGCAGTCCCCCCTATTGTTTCAATATCATCGTTGATGGTCGTATATACACGGCCGGCATCTACCTGCTCAAACTTCTGATAGGACGTAGCAAATATTCTGTTAATCAGCTTAATTCTCAGCTCATAGATCAGGTTTCTGGAAAACCTGATAAGATTTATCTGTACAAATCGTCTTCCGCAGAGATACAATGCAAGTGCCAGCAAATAATAAAACACCTGGTATCTGAGGCGGATATTGGCATCCAGTGCCGAAGTGATTAATATGATCACCAGGATATTGGCCACCCCGGAGAGAATACTCATCAGGAGCATCTGCGGAAATATCTTTTTGAACCCGTTTCTCTCCGGGAAACACAGGCCGGTATAAAATATAATATAGCTTAGCACCACGGCGGCGATCAACAAGGTTACCATCCACGGAAGACTTCCGGCGTTCCATACGAAAAAAATATTCCAGGTGGAACCGGCCATGGCTAACGGGAAAATATACAGTCCATACAGGAAGGGAAGTATGGCCACCAACGACATCAGCACTTTTTTCATCTCCGCAACAGACGGCTTTTCAAACAGCCGACGTTTGCGGAAAATATCTGTAAGCATCTTTAAAAAGAGGACGGATGCTATCAGTATATAAAATGCGAAGATAAACGAGACAATGGCATAAACACGGTCATTCCCATCACCAGGATCAAATGTTTTCTTTACTTTCTCACCGGACAGTATTTTCATGACAGCCTCACCGATAACGACGGTATATCCGCTATTCGAGTTGGTCATCACCGCTACGGCCCTTTTACTTCCCGGCCGGAATGCCACATAGGCGGTAAAGTTGGGATTAGCCCCGCTATGGTAAATTTCATTATTACCACGGAGGGATACTTCCCAGCCCATAGCGTAGGCTGACATATCATGCAGTGGAACCGTTTCATCACGTTGATGGGTAGCTGCCGCCAGCCGGTATAAAGCAGTATCGCCTGTACCCATTTGAAACTGCAACCAGGCAGCCATATCCACAGCATTGGAAATTACGTAACCGGCTGCATTGTTGCCCCGGAAAACGGGCGCATTATATCTCACCGGCCGGAAAAAACTAAGCTTGTAACCGGTTGCCATCAGGTTACTGTCTGCAGGTACTCCAATGGTGGTACTGCTCAGCTGGAGAGGACGGAAAACATTGTTTTCCAGGTACGTTTCAAATGATTGCCCCGTCACACGCTGAATAATCAGCGCCAGTATATCATAATTCACCGTTGCATATTCGTAGGCGCTGCCTGGCCGCCGTTTCAAGGATATGCCAGCAATTGCTTCCACGGTTTGGGTAAGTGCATCCGCACGATGGCTGACGGGGATGGCGGTAATGGTTTGCCACGGAATGCCACTGGTATGATGTACCAGCTGCCTTACTGTAATGGGCACTGGCTTTTCCTTATAGCGTGCCTGAAACCAGGGAATGTATGCGGTAATAGCAGTATCAGGATTAATCTGTCCTGATGCTATTAGTTTCATCGCCGCAAGAGCAGTAAATGCTTTGCTGCAAGATCCCAGCTGGAACAGGGTATTCTCGCCCACCTTTGTACCATGCTGTATATCAGCGTATCCATATGTTTTTATTATTTGCCTGCCGCTGTCAATAATTACCATGCTGAGCCCGGGGATTCCTCCCGCTTTCATCAGGGTCTTTACTTCCCGCTCCGCCTGGTCCAATAGCGGTCCCGCTGCCTTCTGCTGTGAGCAGGCAACGGAACACAACAGTCCTGTCAGCATAACAATAACCTTCATCCACCGCCTATCGGAGAGGAAGGGATTAGCATGATATAACATCTCAAAGTTTAAAGGGGGAAAGCCGGATTATATTTTCCTCACGCATTGGCAATAGCGCAAATGCCCATTTCCGTTTTCAGGAAAAAAATTTCAGATTGAAATTTACAGGAGGCATTCTTCCGGCAACAGATACTCTTCGGGCAACGATATCAATACATTCCGCTGCAACATTTCTACACGTATCAGGATCTTTTTCCTGTTTTCATATTCTATCAGCTCTCCTACAAGGCCTGTAAATGCACCCTGGCTGATAATCAACCTGCGACCCTGTTGAAAATAATTACCAGACACTTCTACCTCGTTCAACTTGTCAGTGGCCAGCCTTATACTGTCTACAACAACATCGCTTACTCTCGCCATTTCCGTTCCCGCCTTCACATAGTACAATGCTCCATCAGTATCCATACCCTCATAGTAGCTCTGCAGGTCTTTCAGGTAGATAAAAACATAAGAAGGAAACAATGGTTCGTCAATGTATTTCTTTCGATCATGCCAGGTTTTCAGCATTTTTCTTGTTGGCAGAAAGGAATCTATTTTTCGCTGCAGCAAACGGGCATACACTTTCTTTTCATGACATGGTTTCGTGTAAATCAAATACCAGCCACTGAGGAACTTGCTCATAGAATTTTTTAACAATTTCGGGTACTATCGTGGGTAATAAAACAATATCTTCCTGTGGTAATTTTCGTGATAGGGTAAAACAATAATCACTCGGGTCACAAGCAATCCGTCAGGACGCATTCAGATAATAGCTACCGCTATTGCCGGTAACAGCAAGTATCTGATCACTCATTTTTTGCTAGCGATCCTCCAATAAAAGGACCATACTTAGTGTGTACAAATTACCAACTTCAAATAAATAAGTAAGTAGCAATTCCCGCTATTTTTAATTCGGTTTTTACGAAAAATAAAAACTTCAGGATAACATTCCAACCGGCAACTCCCGGAAAAACACAATACCACAAAGAAACACCAGGGCCACACCATCGTCTTGGTACCGCAAAACCTTTTGCAGTATTCCGAAAATGTGATACAGCTACTCGCATTATTTTTAGACATAAAAAATTAGCACCCCAACTATAAAAAGACAAAATCTGTATCCTGCTTCAAAAAAAACAGGACATGTAACTGACCGGGGCCGATCTTTATACTTATGATGATTTATTTTCAGCGGCGACTAATGCATGTTCTCCTTACACATGGCTTCCCGCCTACATGGGTTATACTTTCATATCCAGGATTCCCTGGTCTATGGCATACTTCAACAACCCCACTGTTGACCTTACCCCCAGCTTCTCTTTAAGATCCTGCCTGATTTTTTCCACCGATCTGACACCAAGATAAAGCAGGTCTGCAATTTCCTTGCTGCTCTTTTCTTCCCAGATAAACTGTAGCATTTTTATTTCCCTTTCATTCAGACTAATGAGGTTTTTATTCATATTTGCCCGGATGTTATGCTCTTTGCTCCAATATAATGCTTCTGTAAAAATCCTGCTGCGATATATCTTATTACCAGCGATTGTTCTTATTGCCTCCAGCAGCTCTTCCGGTTCATCGGCTTTGGACATATATCCATAGATATTATTCTCCCTTGGCGAGCAGGACACATACATATTTGCATCCGACGATAACACCAATAATTTTATCTCCGGGTTTCGGCCTCGTATTTTTCCCATAATATTATCTGTATTCGGATTTTGGGCCTGCGGATCCACAATCAATAGGTCTATCTGCATATCATTGCATTTTTCAAGAAGATCATAAATGTCAGAAGCCTGAATTACTTTATTAATACACTTCTGCTCTAACAGGTAGCTCTTGAGTATCTTCCCGAATAGTGGGTTACAATCCAATATGGCCAGGTTAATTGAGTTCGGTTCCATACTTACATAAATTAATGTCAGTTCATATCTTTATGATATGGATTGGTGAATCTAATAGTTAAATCTTGAGAGTTAGGGTTCAGGTAAAATACTTATCGTTATGCTTAACGCATTAATGGCATATTAAAATCTTTTTCACACCAGATGCTTGCCAGAGGTTTCCGGATTAACAAACAACTCAGCCTACAGGACATTATCATCCAGGTTAATCGTCTGACATAGTTTCACTGTTTACGGTATTTTGAAGTTGACTAGTTTGCATAGAATCTCAGGACACATACGGGCGCACTATTCATGAAAACATTTTCATGCGCACAAACTAAAATACAAAATAAAATTCATTATTCATATCTCCAATAGTTCGGTAATATTTTAGACAGTTTTTTTTGCATGCAAACATCACCGATATTGCCGTAGTATTTTCCGCTATTCATACGCACCCACAAGTCTGAAAAAGTTGTTTATGTTATGTTCAATTAAATCCGCTGTCTGCGGCAAAACTTGTCTAGCTTAACTTTTATTTCAACGATCCGTTTTCAGGCAAAATCAGACGATAGCGCTGCCGTCGTTCTCTGGCAGTAGCATGTGCTTGCTTTCAATTCAAAAAAACAAACACCTGTTGTCTGGCACTGTGACAGTATAACAGTGACTTCTAACTAATATTTATGGTGTACTGAAGATGCGTAAATAATGATGAGGCTTTCAGGTATGATTTCATTAAGCATTGAATTGCGCCCCTAATGACATCGTTTCATTTCCATAGGGGCAGAAAAATCGGGGTTATACAAAGGAACTCAACTAAACACTCCACTAAAAAACAAAACCCCGCGACTAGCGCGAGGTTTGAAACTTGCCTGTGATCCCGCTGGGACTCGAACCCAGGGCCCATACATTAAAAGTGTATTGCTCTACCAACTGAGCTACGGAATCATTCCCTTTTTCGAAGGGAGTGCAAAGATAGAAAATTATTTATTCCAACCAAATATGTAAGCAGATATTTTACAACTACTTACTAAAAATATTTATCCTGTAGCGTTATACTTCCTCTTCTTCCGCTTCCATCGCTTTCGCTGCTTTCTCCGGAAACAATGTTCCCATATTCTCAAAACGCGTGTTCAGATGCAGTCGCATGGCTGTGCGGAAAGCGTCTGCGGTGCCGCATTTCAGGATCTCCAGCAAAGATTCGTGCGAAATAATCTGCTTTACTTTCCAGTCCTTGCGCCGGGGCGCATAAGTGGCAAAGAGGGTATTTAACAGGTTCTGAAAAGCGTAGAGTGATTTATTGCCGGACATCTTGTACAACGTACTATGAAAACGTATATCCAGTTTCGTTAGTTGCTCCGAGTCCACAGTCATGTTTTCTTCTTCTATGATCCGTTGCAGATCGTTGAGATATCGTTCCTCTTTATGCAGGAACAGGAAGTCGGCCATACCGATTTCCAGCATCAGGCGCACTTCATACAGGTCTTTCAGCGAGTCTTTGTCCAGCGTACCGGAGGAAAGGATAGTCTTAAAACCGTAGAATATATTCGGCGAAGTAAGCACCGTGCCCCTTTTGCGCTTTGTTTCGATGAAGCCCAGGATACGCAGGCGACTCAGCGCTTCTCGCAGTACCACGCGGCTTACGCCCAGTATTTCCGCCAGTTCATTTTCTTTCGGCAGCGCGTCTCCCAGCTGATAGCCTTTCTCAGAGATATACTTGAGTATTTTCCTTTCGATCTGCTCTGCCAGGGTGAGTTCCTTTTGCATCGATTAAGTAGTATTTATTGTTTTTAATTGATCCTAAAAATAATCTTTTTGCTGATTCACAGACAATTTTCTACCAATAAAGGTATAAATTCGAATTAATATGTACTACAAATAAATTAATTTATATACTTTTAGAGGGAATTAAAGCCAACATATCGCTTGTTTTCCAGTTTTAAGTACTACATATTATAAGAGAATGCCTTTTTGCTTTCCTGCTGCAGCATATGTAATACCTAAAGGAAAACAGCCAACCAACATCTAATAAATATTCACGGTTATGAAAAAACAACATCTACCACGCTTACACTGGCCGGGGAGCTGGTTACTGGTAGCCCTTACCTGGTTTTCTTTCTTACCGGTATCGGCAAGACAACAACCGCCACAGGAATCGCCTGTCAACAAAAATATATCCGTCACCGGTAGGGTCACCGATGCTGCCAACCGGCCCATGCCAGGGGTGACCGTCCTCCAGAAAGGCACGCAGAACGGCGTTATCACCGACGCAACAGGCAGCTACCGCCTGCAGGTACCCGTAAACGCCACCCTCGTATTCAGCATCATCGGCATGGACACCCGCGAAATGCCGGTCAACAGCCGCTCCCAGCTATCAGTATCCCTGAGCGAAAAATCCACGTCGCTCAACGAAGTCGTGGCCATCGGTTACGGTAAACAGTCCCGCGCCACCCTTACCACCGCCATCTCCCGCGTCAACTCCAAAGAGTTTGAACACGCACCCGGACAAAACCCGCTGCTGCAAATGCAAGGCAAAGTTCCGGGCCTTACCCTGCAGGTCAACAGTGGCCAGCCAGGCGCAGATCCGCAGATATTCCTCCGCGGCGGTACCACCACCTCCCCGGAAAAAGACGCTCCCCTCCTCATCATAGACGGAATGGTGTCCCAGGGCATGCGCAGCATCTCCGATATCAACACCGACGATATCGAATCCGTACAGGTGCTCAAAGACGCCGCCTCCACCGCCATCTACGGCGCACGCGCAGCCAACGGTATCATCATCATCAAAACAAAATCCGGTAAAGCCGGCAAACCACGTGTCAGCTTCGGTTTTAACTATGGCCTGGAACAACAGGCGCAGCAATACAAGTTTCTCAGTGCCCGCGACTACATCTATGTAAGCCGCAAAAACACCATGGATTACAACAAAACCAACCCGGACTTTTACCTCACCGGCGGCCGCTATGGCATGTCTACCGGTAATCCGCGCAATTCAAAAAATACGCTGGAATTTCTCGACACCTATATACAAAACTACGGTCAGGCCTACGTAGACCATCTCCTGCAGGAAGAAGGCTGGGAAACCATGCCCGACCCGGTCACCGGAAAACAACTCCTCTTTAAGGGCACCGACTACCAGGACATCACTTTCAACAACGGCAACAAAAAACAATACGACGTCAGCGTCAGCGGCGGCAGCGATAAAGGCACCTACTACCTCGGCCTCGGCCACACCAACCAGGACGGTATCATCGCCGGCACCTTCTATAAAAACTACAATGGCCTGTTTAACGGCACCTACAAACTGAGCGACAAATGGACGCTTAACACCAATATGAGTTACCAGGTGCGTTACTCCAATGCACCCAATAACGACAACAACGTGTTGAGCCGGTCTGTCACCATGCCGCCCACCTACCGCCTCTATTATGAAGACGGTAAACCGGCGCCCGGCGAAGGCATCTCGTCCTTCCGCAGCCGCCTGCACGAAATCTATTACAAGGAACGTTATACCGACATTAAAGTATACCGCACCACCTTCCAGCTGGGCGCCGACTGGGACATCCTGCCGGGACTGCGCTTCTCCCCTTCCTTCGCCTACTTCACCACAGAAGGGAAAGACAATAAATTTGAAGCATTCAACGAAACCAATCCCAACAGGAACGCTTCCGCCGCTCATAACCTCAACAGGCATACGCAGGCGGATGCGGTACTCAACTACGACAGGACCATCGGCAGCCGCCATCACTTCAACGTTATGGCCGGCACCAGCTACATCAACGACTACGACTATAACATGAGCGGCAGCGGCTACGGCGCACCAAACGATAACATCCCCACGCTCAACGCTACCAAGGTGGAAACACAACGTACCTCCACGACAGAGTCAACAGAAATACTGATGAGTTACTTCGGCAGGCTGAACTACGACTTCGACAACAAATACCTGTTCTCCGCCAGCCTCCGCAGCGACGGCTCCTCCCGCTTCTCCGACAATCACCGCTGGGCCGCATTCCCCGGCGTATCCGCCGGATGGAACCTGCACCGCGAAAATTTCTGGGAACCACTGCAGTCCGTCGTGTCCCTCTTCAAAATCAGGGGCAGCTGGGGCCAGGCTGGCAACAACAGTCTCTCTATCTTCGACTCACAAGGCCAGTACAGCACTTCCCTCAGCAGCAACCTGCTCAGCTATATGGGCAATACCGGCATTCTCAATACCGTTCTTCCCAACAACGACCTGGTATGGGAAACCACCACCTCCGTAGATGCCGGTCTGGATATCGGTTTGCTGAAAGACCGCATCACCATCCTGCTGGACTTCTATAATAAAATCACCGACAACCGGCTGTTCGATAAACCGCTGGACGCCACCACCGGCTTCAGCAAAATCCGCAGCAACTACGGCACCATCCGCAACCGCGGCATCGAAGTGGAACTAAACGCCACGCCCATCAAATCAAAAAACTTTACCTGGAACACCGGCATCACCTTTGCCTTTAACCGCAGCACCGTCGTATCCCTGCCCGGCAACGGCGAAGCGAAGAACAGGATCGGCGGCAACTACATCTTCAATCCAACTTCCGGTCAGTACGTAAAAGTAGGCGGCCTCGCAGAAGGTGAACGTTTCGGCGGCCGCTGGGCCTACCAGCTCGACGGCGTATATGCTACCGATAAAGACGCCGCCACCGCACCTTACGATGTGGAAGCCAACGGCCGTAAAAAGACCGGCGGCGATGCCATCTGGCACGACTTCGATAAAAACGACACCATCGACTACCGCGATATGTCGTTCATGGGTTATATCCGTCCGGATAAACAGGGCGCTATCGTAAATACGCTCACCTACAAAGGCATCAGCCTCCGCATCGTGGCAGACTATGCCCTCGGCCATGTGATAGACAACGGTTTCAGAGGCAAAGCCAACGGCAGCTCCCGAAACAACAACCAGGCGCTCACCGACGTCATCGGCGACGATATCTGGAAACAACAGGGCGACCAGGCCAGCATCCCGAAATACACCGTACAAAGCGATTATGACTACAACTTCAAAAACCATAACCGCGCCTCCAACGCATTAGGCAATGATGGTACCGCCAGCAACAACTCCCTCTATTATAAGAAAGGCGATTATCTCGCACTCCGCGAAATATCCCTCAGCTACAGCATCCGCGCCGCCCTGCTGCAGAAAGCCAGTATCAGCAGCATAGATGTTTTCGGAGGTATCTACAATATCTGCTACTTCACCAAATACGACGGCCTGTCGCCCGAAGTGTTCACCGGCGTAGATCCCGGCCTGTACCCGCGCCCCCGTCAATATAATCTCGGCGTAAAAGTCAATTTCTAACTGCAATACCACGATCATGAATAAACGTTTTCTCATATACAGCTGCCTGATCGCTTTACTGCCTTCGTTTGCCTGCAATAAAGTGCTGGAGGTAAAAACCGTGTCAGACATCACCAACGCCAGCTACTGGAAATCCCCCGGCGATGTGACCGGCTACCTGACAGGCATCTATGCCCTCCTGCGTGGTACCGTCAACGATAAAAACTATTTTAATACCACCTATTACATGGAAGACCGCAGCGATGCTTTTATTGCCGGACTGGAAGGCGGTATGTCCACCGCGTGGCAACAAAACCTCAACAGCGCCAATGCGCCTAACTGGCTCAACTATTACAATATCATCTATCACTGCAACCTGCTGCTGAAAAATGCGCCGGGCATCGATTTCCCCAACAGTACCGACCGTGACCGCGCCATGGCAGAGACGTATTTCATCCGTGCCTACGCCTATTTCTGGCTGGTACGCTCCTGGGGCGATGTGCCGCTTATGCTGGAACCGGTGGCCAGCAGCAACCAGCAACAACCCGCCCGGGCGGCCGCCACAGAGATCATGTCCCAGATCTTGAAAGACATCGATGCGGCCATTGCGCTGTTTCCTGAAGGTACTTTCACCAGCAAAAGCAGGGTTTCCAAACCCGCCGCCTTCACGCTGAAAGCAGACGCCCTGCTCTGGAAGGCAAAAGCCCTCAAAGGCAGCGACGCCGACCTCCGGGAAGCCCTCACAGCGCTGCAGCAGGTAGAAAGTACCGCCGGCCTCACCCTGCTGGATAATTTTGCTTCCGTATTCGCCACCAACAACAGGGCAAATGCAGAAATCATTTTTTCTGTTTATTTTAAGAAAGACGAAAGAAGTGATATGTACGGCAGCCAGCTGAAGCCACGGGACATCTTTGTACAGGACGCCATCAATAAGGGAGACATCGCAGCGGCCAAAAACGGCGCCCGCAGCCAGTATATGCCCAGTCCGAAGTTCGAGTCCATGTTCACCGACGCGGCAGACAAACGGAAGAACGCCTCTTTTATCAAAGCCATCGGCCCCAACAATAAGCTGATCGGCGTATTTGACAATAAGTTCAGAGGCACCAAAGACACCGACTGGTTCTACGATGCGGACATCGTCATCTACCGCTTTGCAGAAATATTCCTGCTGAAAGCGGAAGCGCTGGCAGCACTGGGCCGTGTATCCGACGCCGTTACAGCGCTCAACCGTACCCGCACCCGGGCCGGCATTGGCAACTATACCGGTCCCATGGACAAAACCAGCGTGGAAAAAGAGATACTGAACGAACGTTTCCGCGAACTGTGGCTGGAACAGAAACGATGGCCCGACCTGCTGCGTTTTCACTATGCAGGTACCATCAACGTATATACGGAGGTGCCTAATCTCAACGGGAAAAACGTACCGCTGTATTTTCCCATTCCGAAAACACAAATCGATCTGAATCCAAACCTGAAACAAACTGCCGGCTACCAATAAACAGCACATCATGAAACGGACAACCTCTAAAACATTGTTACTTTTCACCGCCGGCCTTTTCCTGCTCGCCTCCTGTAAAGGCGGCGGCAGCGAAAACCTTACACCGGCGCCGCCACCCGGTAACAACGGAGGCGGTAACACCGACACCATCCCGTTCATTTTCCGGGAAAAAACCGGCGGCTACAGCTGCTATCGTATACCCGCCATCGTTAAAACAAAAACCGGCGTGCTGCTGGCTTTTGCGGAAGCGCGTAAAAACAACTGTAAAGATGAAGGCGATATCGACCTGCTGGTCAAACGCTCTTCCGACGGCGGCAAAACATGGAGCGATCCTATTATGGTGTGGAACGAAGGCGCCAACACCTGCGGCAACCCCGTACCGGTGCTCGACGAACAGACGGGCCGCCTCCACCTGCTGATGACCTGGAACCTCGGCGAAGACAATATCGGCGCCATCAACGCCGGTACCAGCAAAGACACCCGCCGCGTGTACGTCACCAGCAGCGACGATGAAGGCCTCACCTGGGCTACCGCCAAAGAAATCACGAAAGACGTCAAGAAGCCGGGATGGGGATGGTACGGCACCGGTCCCTGTCACGGCATACAGCTCAAACGTGGCGCCCATGCAGGAAGGCTGGTCATCCCCGCCGATTATATGTCAGTGAAAACAGCGGATAGCCCTGCCCGTGATTCCGCCCATGTCATCTACTCCGATGATCACGGCCAGAGCTGGAAACTGGGCGGTATTGCCAATAAAGACCGCGGCGCAGAAAGCACGGTCGCCGAACTGTCTGACGGGCAGCTCATGCTCAATATCCGTAACAGCGCCGGCGGCGCGCGGCTCGTGGCCAACAGCACTGACGGCGGCGCCTCCTGGTTGCCGGTGAGAGCAGACTATACACTGGTAGAACCCATCTGTCAGGGTAGCCTGCTCTCCTGGAAACAATGGTTGTTCTTCTCCAATCCGGCCAGCACCGCCCGGGAGAACATGACCATTCGCCTCAGCACCGATGACGGCAACAACTGGAGCAAGTCCTGTAAAATATACAGCGGCCCCTCGGCCTACTCCGACATCGTGATGCTGTCAGACACCGAGATCGCCATCTTCTACGAAGCCGGCTATAAAAAACCTTACGAAGGAATTGCTTATAAAGTGGTGCCTGTCACCGATTTTAAATAGAGAGACATGAAGATTTCCGTATATGCCTGCCTGTTATGGATGGTATTTTTTCCGCAGCTGCTGCTGGCGCAGCGCGATAGCACGGCCCTGTTCAGCGCCGGCGCCGACGGCTACAGCAGCTACCGCATCCCCGTGCTGCTGACAGCTCCCAATGGCCAGCTGCTGGCCTTCTGCGAAGGCAGGAAAGCCAGCGCCTCCGACGCCGGCGATATCGATATCCTGCTGAAACGCTCTGCCGACGGCGGCAAAACATGGTCGGCCACGCAGGTGGTATGGGACGATGGCCCCCATACCTGCGGCAACCCCTGCCCCGTGGTGGACGCCACCACCGGCGCCATCTGGCTGCTGCTCACCCGCAACGAAGGACAAGACAAAGAACATGATATCATCCATAAAAAGGCTACGCATACACGTACCGTATGGGTCGCCAAAAGTGAAGACAACGGCGCTACCTGGTCTGCCCCGGCAGACATCACTGCCACCACCAAAGACCCGCAGTGGGGATGGTATGCCACCGGTCCCGGGATCGGGATACAGCTGCAGCACGGCCCGCACAAAGGCCGGCTGGTCATCCCCTGCGACCACAGTTATGACGACAGCAGCGGCCGCGTGGCCAAAGGTCCTTATGAATACGGCTCCCACGTTATCTACAGCGACGACCACGGGCAGTCCTGGCAGCGGGGCGGCAATATCCGTCCTAAAGTCAACGAATGCCAGTTGACCGAACTGGCCGACGGCAAAGGCGGGCTGCTGATGAGCCTCCGCTCCTATTTTGGCCGTGGCCTGCGCACACAGTCCGTTAGTCACGATGGCGGCGACAGCTGGAGCGCGCCCGCAGACGTGCCCTCCCTCGCTGATCCTATCTGCCAGGCCAGCCTTATCCGCTATCGCTGGCCTTCCCGCAAACGCAGCGGCATCCTGCTGTTCCTCAATCCGGACAGCGGCAAACGAATGAATATGACGCTGAAGGCCAGCACCGACGATGGCCGCAGCTGGCAGCCGTTGCGCGTGTTACACGCCGGGCCGGCAGCCTATTCCGCCCTGGCGGTACTGCCCAACGGCGACGTCGCCTGCCTGTACGAGGCCGGCGAAAAAAGCGCCTACAGCCATATCATCTTCCAAAAAATCAGTAAAAAAGTACTAAGCCATATCCATCAACAATAAGCACAACGAACACATGAACGACATGACAGCAACACGTATTCAGGGACTGGTGGCCGCACCATTCACTCCCATGCACGCCGACGGAAGCATCCATACAGAACGGATACACGAAATAGTGCAAACATTGATCAGCAACGGTATCAAAGGCATGTTTGTATGCGGCAGCACCGGTGAAGGTCCGTCCATGACCACCGCCGAAAGAATGGAAACCGCTGCCGCCTTTATCCGCGCGGCCGATAAAAAACTGAAGGTATTTGTACACGTAGGGCATAACAGCCTGCAGGAGGCGCAACAGCTGGCTGCCCATGCACAGGAGCATGGCGCTGATTTTATCTCCGCCACGCTGCCCACCTACTTCAAGATACAGACCATCCCCGGACTGATCGACAGCCTGGCTACCATAGCGGCAGGTGCGCCCAAACTGCCCCTGTTCTACTACAATATCCCGGCGCTGACCGGCATCTCGCTGGACATGGTAGCCTTCCTCGAACAGGCAGCGGGTAAACTACCCACGCTCGCCGGCATCAAATACACCGCGCCGTTCATGCACGACTTCCAGGCGTGTATGCATGCCAGTGAAGGACGTTACGAACTGCTCTACGGTACCGACGAGATGTTGCTGAGTGCGCTCGCCACCGGCTCCCATGGCTTCATCGGCAGCACCTATAATTTCGCCACCCCGTTATACCAGGAGCTGATACAGGCTTTCAACGACGGACAGCTGCAAAAGGCACAGGAGTGCCAGCTACGCTCCGTGGAAATGGTACGCCTCATCGTTAAATATGGCGGGCTCCGGGCGCAGAAAGCGATGATGCGCATGATAGGCCTCGACTGCGGCAATGTGAGATTACCACTACAACCTTTTGAAGAGAACGAGTATATTTCAATGGAAAAAGACCTGCGTGCCATCGGTTTCTTCGACTGGTGCACCCGGGTAGCTAAACCATAAAATCCACGTTCATGAAAAAGTTTTTTTTACTCAGCCTGCTGACCGCCGGTGCATATGCCGTACAAGCCCAACAGGGCAAACCACTGCCGTTATATCCTGAAGGCGTGCCTAATTCAAAAACGGCGCCCACCGGTTATAAGGAAGACATCGACAGCAGCCGTGCCCGGATGGTAACACAACCGGAACTGATCCCTTTCCCGGCGCCTGCGGGAAAGGCTACCGGCGCAGCGGTCGTGATCTGCCCGGGCGGCGGTTATGGCAGCGTGGTGATAGGCCGCGAAGGTTACACCATCGCCCGGCGGTTCCAGGCGGCGGGCATCTCCGCTTTTATCGTCAAATACCGGCTGCCGGACGACCGTATCATGCCTGATAAATCCAAAGGCCCGCTGCAGGACGCGCAACGCGCTTTGCAGATCGTACGGCAACATGCGGCGGAATGGGGACTGGCCCCCGGCAAAACCGGTATCATCGGCTTTTCCGCCGGAGGACACCTCGCATCTACGGTAGGTACCCATTTTGCGCAGCCGGTCATCGATAACTCCGCACAGCTCAATCTCCGGCCGGACTTCATGATACTCGTCTACCCGGTGATCAGCTTCACTTCGTATATGCATGCCGGTTCACGGAAAGCGCTGATCGGTGAAAACCCGGACAGTGCACACATCAAACTGTACAGCAACGAATTGCAGGTGACTGCACAAACGCCGCCCACTTTCCTGCTGCACGCACAGGACGATAAAGTGGTGCCGGTCCAGAACAGCCTGCTTTTCTATAACGCGCTGGTCAACGCCGGCGTAAAGGCAGAGATGCACCTGTACCAGCATGGCGGGCATGGTTTCGGGCTGTATAACAAAACCACGCAGGACGACTGGTTTGAGCGATGCCTGCACTGGATGCAGGCCAACGGCTGGATACAATGATCCGGCGTAAAACACACGTGATGAAAAAACTGATTCTTCCTTTCTTACTGATATTGGGTATGTCTTTGCAAACTACCGTCAGTCGCGGCCAGGAGCCGCCGACAGGCTATTTCTCCTGGGGACAGCTCCCCTCCCTGCCGGATGCCTTTGGCTTTGCCGGCGCATTCGCCGGCGTGTCCAACAACGCACTGCTGTTAGCCGGCGGCGCCAATTTCCCTGACGGCGGCGCCCCCTGGAACGGCGGCGTGAAACAATGGCACGATCAGATATGGGTGCTGGAAAAAACGGACGGCCGGTGGAAGCCCGCCGGTAAGCTACCTGCACCACTGGGTTATGGTGTCTCCGCCTCCTGGCGTGATGCGCTGGTATGCGTAGGCGGCAGTAACAAGGACGGCCACACGAACAAAGCTTTCCTGTTGCGGTATACTAACGGCCAGGTACAAACGGAACTATTGCCAGACCTGCCCGCTGCCAGCGCCAATGCCTGCGGAGCGCTCGATGGCGACATCCTGTATATCGCCGGTGGCACCGAAGCGCCGGCCGATACTACCGCTATCCAATACTTCTGGTCGATAGACCTTTCCCGGCCCGCCGCCAGCCGGCAATGGCAAACGCTGCCCCCATGGCCCGGTCCGGCGCGTATGCTGGCAGTAGCGGGCGTGCAGCAGCATCATTTTTACCTGTTCAGCGGCGTACATACGTCTACGTTACCCGGGGATGCCACCATCCGGCGTACCTTCCTGGCAGATGCATTTTGCTATGAACCGGGCAAAGGCTGGCGCACAATAGCGTCCCTGCCCCACCCGGCGGCGGCAGCCCCTACGCCGGCTTTCAGCGCCGGACAGTCACAGCTGTTGCTTTTCGGCGGCGACGACGGTAAGTACTTTGAACAGGCTGGCGCATTGAAAGAAAAACATCCGGGCTTCTCCGATGATATACTGGGTTACAACACCATCACCGACAGCTGGGCAGTCACCGGCCGGATGCCGGTACAGAAAGCGGGCGACAGCGTGACTAACCCCAACGGCAGCACGTGGGCGCCGGTCACCACGCCAACGGTGGTATGGCAGGGACAACTGATCATCCCCAGCGGGGAAGTACGACCAGCTACCAGGACACCGCGGGTACTAACGGCCACGCCTACACAGCCACCCAGTGGTTTCAGGCTGACCGACTGGCTCGTGGTGGGATTGTACTTCCTGCTGGTAGTGGGCATCAGCGTGGCTGTATCGCGTAACATGCAAAACACTACCAGCGATTTTTTCCTGGGTGGTGGCAAAATACCCTGGTGGGCCGCCGGTCTGAGCATCTTCGGCTCCAAGCTCAGCGCGCTTACCTTTATCGCAATTCCGGCCAAAGCCTTCGCCACCGACTGGGTTTATTTTCTCAACAATATGATGATCGTCGTGGTGGCACCACTCATCGTTTATTTTTATCTGCCATATTTCCGCAAGCTGAAACTGACCAGCGTATACGAATACCTGGCGATCCGCTTCAGTCCCGGTGTGAAACTGCTGGGCAGTTTTACCTTCCTGGTGTTCCAGGTCAGCCGCCTGGGTATTGTGATATACCTGCCGGCGCTGGTACTGAGCGCCGTTACCGGCGTAAACATTATCATCTGCATCGTGGCCACCAGCGCCATTACCACGGCGTATAGCGCCTCCGGTGGTATTGAAGCCGTTATCTGGACGGAAGTGATGCAGGTGGGCGTGTTGCTGGGAGGTGCCTTGCTCAGTCTTGTGTTTATCTCCAAATCGCTGGACGGCGGCTTTGGCCAGGTATTCACCGAAGCGGCCGCGCATGGCAAGTTCCGGCTGGCCATCCTGGATTGGAACATTACGCAGCCGGTATTGTGGGTAATTTTTGTGGGCGGGTTCCTCACACAGCTCGTCACCTATTCCTCTGACCAGGTGGTGGTGCAACGTTACCTGACCACCTCTACAGAAAAGGAAGCCCGGCAGTCTATCTATACCAACGCGCTGCTGGTGATACCGGCGTCGCTGATCTTTTTCCTCGTGGGTACCGCGCTGTGGGCCTATTTCCGGCATCATCCGGAAAATCTGAATCCACATGGAAACACTGATGATGTCTTTCCATGGTACATCTCCCAACAGCTGCCGGCGGGGCTGGCCGGACTGGTGATAGCAGGCCTTTTTGCCGCTACCATGTCTACCATCAGCTCCAGCATGAACGCCATTGCTAC
Organism: uncultured Chitinophaga sp.; assembly: GCF_946479755.1. The sequence goes on from NZ_CAMLHC010000019.1 coordinate 68,608, forward strand.
GGTGATTACCACCGATTTCTACCCGTTGCTCAGGCCTTCGGCCGATGACCGCCAACGGTTTGTATTCGCCCGCCGGACAACCGTGGTACTCGGCGCACTCGGATGCGGCATTGCGCTCTACCTGGTATCGCTGCATAACACCTCCATCTGGGACCAGTACCTGAAAATCATCGGGCTCTTTGGCGGTTGCCTGGCAGGAATGTTCCTCGCGGGAATATTTATCCCGAAAGTAAATGCGCGGGGTATCATGATCGGTTTTGCCATCAGCGCCGTAAGCCTGTATTTTGTGCAGCGGTATACGGCCATCAACTTTTTCCTGTATCCTGCTGTAGCAGTAGTGATCTGCGTGGTGACAGGTTATCTCGCTTCCCTGGGTGGAAACCGGAGTGTCTCCCAACCAGTGTAAAACCGGGAAGTGTAGACGGCGCACTGTGCATGAATCGCATCAGTTTAAATGGCATTAATCTTTATAATACATTCATTTTCAGCTGATTTTATTTCGGCATGTTTTTCCCGGTTACTTTTGAAAATCCGTTTTTTATGAAACGCAACCGTCAAAACAAAACGGCTAAAATGAACCGGGGCCGTCCTCACAATGAACAGGAGGAAAGGATGAATCATCCGACATCCGGGCAGAACATGCAGAACCGGGAACATCCTATCGACACATCCAAGAAACATGGTGAACACCGTAAAGGAAAATAAGACCAGTGTTCATAAATAAAAGCGGCCCGGAAAATTCCGGGCCGCTTTTCTATTCGTCGGGCTAAATATTTATTTACCACTGTGTAATTTTCGCTCCAGCATCTTCATAAAATATCCTCCCACCACACTTCTTGCCTGGAACCCCACTTTTTTTCCATCCAGGGTTTCGTGCCAGTCGCTCAGCGGAACCCGTGTAGGCGTTTCAGTTATATACCTGTACAAAGGCTGTACAAAAGGTGTGATATCATCTCCCAGCACCGCTGTCCACATGATCCAGTCCGATTTCGTGTACGTCTTCCGGCTGTCGAGCGGCAAACCGAAAAGTTGTTGTTTTCCGAGATAATAGTCTATTTCTTTTTTATAAACAGCCTCTGGAAAGAGATGATAATCAAGTACTTTATCCCATACCATATTATACTTCTGGCTCCAGGTACCTGGCTTTCCGAACGCCAGCGTGTAGTGGTCCCCGTCAGCTGCCAGCTCCAGCCATCGTTTCGCCATATCACGGGCCTGATCATCATAGCGTGTAGCCGTCACCGTTTCTCCCAGCATACCTGCGAGCATTGCATAGGACTTTATACCCATAATCGCTTTCAGCGAGAGGTTGGCGTTGCGTGCGAGGTGGCCGGCAAAATCATCGGTACATAACTGGTTGGCCGGGTCAAACCCTGCCTTCAGCAGATAGCCGGCCCAGGTGGTCAGTGTTTTCCAGTGTGCTTTAGCGTAGTCGGCATTACCTTCCGCTACTGCTATGGCGCCGGCGAGGATCAGCATATTGCCGGATTCTTCCACCGGCATATCTTCTCCGTACACCTGGCCGTTGGCCAATGGATAAGTACCCAGGTCGTGAGCAGCGAACGGTTTGGTATAGCGGCCGCTTTCAGAATACTCAAAGATGCCGGTCATCATGCCTTTCAGCAGGTCCGGGTTATACAGGAGGAAAAGAGGAGCCGATGGATAGGTGACATCAACAGTATTGATACAGCCATTGCTGAAATTTTCTTTGGAGAGGAATAAGAGCTCACCTTTAGGTCCCCTCACGAGCTTATGGGCGGCCACGCTCTGTCGGTAAGCCAGTTCGCACAAGGCGGCATACTGTTCTCCGCCGGCAGCCACTGCGTCATGATGCAGCTCCCTGTCAAATGTTTCGCACTGCTGCTGAATAGCCGCGTAGTCTTTCCACGCGGTATTAAGCGCATTTTCGATAGTGGCTGCGGGACTGTCTTTCCACCACGCCTTCAGGTTAGTATGGAAATATTGAATAGCGTAGCCATCGTCATATCCCAGCAGGAACACCTGTTCTTTAGGCTCCGTGCCCACCATGCCCAAAGACACGCTGGTGCTCAGCATCTGTTGCCGGTCGCCTTTAGCCGGTGCGACTTTTTTGCCGGCAAACCGCTGCTCAGCATCTGCCGGTGAACTGACATACTGGGCAGCGCGGGCTGATTGTGGCACCCCCACGTACAGGTAGCCCCAGTCAATACGCAGATCGTCGCCTTTCTTTTGTAAGACCGGTTGCAGCACTGTTCCGGCTTTCAGCAGCGACAGCTGGCCGTTGGCATACTGCTGCGTAGTAACCTGCTGCGACGGCCCATTGACCGCCAGATCGGTGGAAGCGCCGAAATACACCTCCACGGCATGCTTCCGGCTGTCGGTGGCATGCGCGCAGTAGGAAATGTAAGATACCGGCCTGGACATCAACATCAGGTCACGCACCAGCAAGGGCGACGTGAACGTCAGCGTAAGCGCTACGGGGCCACACCGGAACTGGTAAACCGTCTGCGTGGCATGAACGGCCACATCCGTCTGTTGTGCCGGCACGATGCCGGTTTCCGGCCCTGCCGCAGCACCGAGTACCCGGTAGGTCACCCCATCTACTTTCACCAGGCCGGACAATGCCTGTTGCGCCCCTGTCCAATGGACGGTAGCAGACTGATAAAGCGTGTCTGTAGCAGACCAGACGCTGAAATACGGATCATGGGTGATCAGCGGATAAGCGGGTGCTTTCTGCTGGGCTTGGACGTGGTATCCGGTGATACCTAAACAAAGCAGGACCAGGAGTTTCTTCATAACGGGAATATTAAGCGTATTTTTTACAGTTATGAAAAATAATAACGTTTTTCAGGAAAGAAGCAGAAATATGACGAACGGTAACCATGATAGCCATGAGAATGACTGATTCCCCTGATTCACGAAGATCAACGCGAAGATGCGCATACCGGGTTGACATTAAACTGCATTGCAGGCGCTGTTGACGGTGTGGGTGAAACAAAAAACGCAGACCCTGCAAACGCCTTGGAGGCCCTGAGAAGCCTTTTTAGTACGTTATTCAGATCTGCGCGTATCTTGAGTCAGATTATTTCGGAGCGCAAAAATAAACAATTAAAATAAATTTTCAACTAAAACCAGATAAACCATTGTGGCTGCCAACGTATCAGGCTGGCGACAGCCCATATGATGGCGGCCATGCCCAGGCTGCCCAGCGCTTTGCGGTTTTTCCAGGAGTAGCCCAGCAGCACCGGTACCTCCCAGTATTTGACGATCACATACAGCAACAATCCGCCGAGACCGGTCCAGTTGAGCATCGGGATGGTCCGCTGGCCCCCCGCCAATACACAGGCGCACAACCAGCCTATGGTGAGTACCTGTAACCAGATATAGTTCGGCGTGCCGCAACGGGTCACCTCCTCGACAGACATCGGCAGCAACAGACAAGCCAGCAGTACCGACACGGCCACCAGCACCTGCGGCGGTACGGATGGCAGACATACCAATACGGTCCACAACAACAGTGTGGCGGCAGTATACACGCCCAGCAACTTATCCGCCCGCCGGGATTCCGCCGGGAAAGGCAGTACCACCTTTTTCAATACCTTATGCAGATAAACTACCGGCGGCAGCGTAAACAGGGCGATGATGCCCGGTACTATGACTTCATAGGCATACCAGTCCTCCGGCGCACGGAACATCAGCCACACCAGCGCCAGTGTAGCGCCCAGCGCCGGCAGTCCCACCTCTATGATGGCTTCTTTTACTGTGCCGCGCCTTTCCAGGTGGTCCACCACCTGCTCAAGATACCGTTTGATCAGGTCCTGTCGTGTAGCCACGGCCGTTAGCTGTGCCCATAAGGTAAAAACGGACACCTGCAGTACGATAGTCCGCAGTGTCTGATCGCCGATCAGCACTCCCCACCAGATACCGGCCACGCTGAGCGCCAGCAGCTCCCAGGTAAGCATCCGCGGTGAAAAAAGACGGTAGAACAGCCGGTACAGTTTGGCATACAACCAGCCGAAAATCCGGCTCCAGTAACGGCTCAACAGGTGGATCAGCGAATACGCTGCAATAAGTCCGGCCAGCCCGATCAGCATGCGGGAGGCAGTAAATACCCCACGTAAAGCCTGCAAGCGGGATGGTTTAGTGACTTTATATACCAGCTCCGTATTGTCCAGCAGCTCCCTGGCCAGTATCGTTGCCTGCTCAGGAGTTACCCCCTTCAGCTCCTGCGCGTGCTGCCGCCAGAAGCTGTCGGCCACCGGTTGCCCCGCGTACGACTGCAACGTACCATATTGATAGAGTAATTTCTTTTGGGTAACAGAAAGCACCGACAAGGTGCGGGCGAGGTCATTATCGGTTGTTTGGGCGTATGCAGAACAGGTTAACATAACAATGATGACCATGATGACTGCTGATCGGAGCCTACAGCTAATACTCATACAATTCATTTTCTTACAGATACATCCTGCAATATAAACAAACAAGCAGAGATCTCCGCTTACCGGCGCTGCCAGCTGTCATCATGGTCGTCAGCATTACAATTTTTGAAGTGGTTGTCCTTTCACGCTATACTCCAGCTTCAGCGTGTATCCGCCGCCGCCTTCCACAAAATCTACTTTGAGGGGATGCCAGCCTTTTTCCAAAGCAATCTGGCCGCTCTTCTGCAAGGGTGCGTGCCAGCCGTCATTATTCACCACTACCTTGTCGCCGATATAGAGCATACCGCCGTCATCGCAGGTGAGGTAGAAGCTATAGATGCCTGTTTCCGGTGCATAGAAATATCCCTGCAGGCGGGCGCCAAAGGCTTCGCCGTGCCCCAGTCCTTCCGGGATGATCACTTTATCGGTGTGCAAAGTGCTGTCCGGCGTGGATTTTATCCTGGCGGTGGTTTTGAAGGCTCCTTTGAAATAGTCCAGCCGGAAGCCGGTGTCAGCGGGCTTTTCTGTCGTCGCTTTTGCATAGGCCTCCTGGCGGTAGCGGAGGGTATAGATATCCCCGCGGTTGCCCATCGGGCTGAAAGCCGCCAGCTTAAACGTCTGCGGTGCCGTTACCGGCAACACTGCAGGCAGTACCGGTGAATTCGGACCAGGGATGGTACCATCGGTCGTGTAACGTATAGTCATGCCGGTTAAAGGCGCTTTCACCTCCAGCATCCCTTTATCTACAAAAACATTATCTTCTGTAAAACCGTCCAGATCGGGCAAACGGTAATGAACGCCCAGCTGGTCAAGGCGGGCATATTGTTCGTTGAGCCGTTGCAGGTAGTTATTATAATCCTGTTTATGCGTCCACAACACTTCCGCGAGGGCGGTCATGCGGGGCATGAACATATAATCGGCCCTTTTTTCTGAAGGGATATATTCCGTCCAGATATTGGCCTGGGCGCCCATAATAGTTTTGGCTTCTTCGGCCGTCAGTCCTTTGGGCACCGGTTCAAAGTGGTATACATTGCCCAGGGAGTTCCGGTCAGGCTGCGCGTCGAAGTACAGCGGGTTGCCCGGTGTCATGATTACTTTATTACCGTGACGGGCTGCCTTCACTGGTGCATCGGGTACCCAGGCACGCCAGTACATGAGAATAGCGGTGGGGCTGATGCCTCCTTCCAGGATCTCGTCCCAGCCGATCAATACTTTCCCTTTGGCGTGGAAGAACTTCTCCATTCTTTTCACGAAGTAGCTCTGCAGCTCCTCAACGTTCTTCAGGTTGTTGGCTTTCATCACTTCAGCACAGGCCGGAGAAGCTGCCCAGCTGGTCTTTTCCACCTCATCAGCACCGAGGTGCATGTATTTGGAAGGGAAAAGTGCGGCGATCTCCGTATATACGTCTTCTGCAAAACGGAAGGTGCTTTCATTGCAAGGGCAGATGGGCGTGGAGAAATCCTTGCCCCAACCGGATTTACCGTCACAGGTGAGGAAAGGATAGGCACGGATGGCCGCCATCATATGTCCGGGCATGTCTATCTCCGGGATGATTTCCACGTGACGGGCGGCCGCGTAGGCAATGATATCTTTCATCTGCGCCTGTGTATAGAAGCCACCATAGAGCGTTTTACCATCTTTCTGAATGATATGCTCCTGGTCGATCTCCATATCCGGGTTCTCTTTGGCTTTCTGCATGCACACAGAATCCTGGTTGTTCAGCTCTCTCCAGGCACCGACGGTGGTCAGCAGCGGGTATTTTTTTATTTCGATGCGCCAGCCCTGGTCATCCGTCAGATGCAGGTGCAGCTTATTCATTTTATACAGTGCCAGCAGGTCGATGAATTTTTTCAGGTAGCTGACAGAAAAAAAGTGCCGGGACACGTCGAGGTGCATACCCCGCCAGCCGTATACCGGGTTGTCTTTCAGCTGCATCGCCGGAATGGCCACGGACCGGAGGCTGCCGGCAGTACGGCCTTCAATGGTGGACGGCATCAGCTGACGCAGGGTGACGATAGCCCGGAAAAAACCGGCGGGCGATTTAGCGCCAATCTGCAACTGCTGCGGTGTTACCTGCAGGGTATAATCTTCTTCTCCGGACAGGGTCATGTCCTGTTTCAGCACGATAGCATTGCCTGAAGCAGCGGTGGCAGTTTTTAACGTAGTACCGATGCCCTGTTTTACCAGCGCCTGCAGCTGAGCCACCTCATTGGCAAAGGGACGGGCATTGGCAGGCAATACCAGCCGGGTGCCGCCCGTAATGGTGAAGGCGCCCTCCATAGGGACCAACTGCTGCGGATAAGGAATAATCGGATAACGTTTTTCCTGGGCACGGGCGGTATGAAGCCCCATGCCCAACGCCAGAGACAGCGTCAGAACGAAAACTCTTCTCATAAAAATTCTTGTTATAGCATTGATTTCCAACAAGCAAACCTAACAAGAAAAGAAAGCGCTTCCTAATGGGATATTCCCCTTTTCGGGTTTTATTTTATAGGTCGGCCACTATTTTAAGGCGGTCGAAAAAAACGGATTCCTCCAGTTCCCGCACCTCCCCTGGCTGCATATCCCCCAGTTCCATGTCTTCGATGGACACTCGTACCAGGCGCTGGCAACGGTGCTTCAGCGCGCCCACCATCTTACGGACCTGGTGGTATTTGCCTTCTGTAAGTGTGATTAGCAGCCAGGTATGGGGCGCTTTCTCCGGGGGCTCCGATGGGCGGGCCAGCATGCCTTCCGGCTTCGACACGATCGTCACGCTGTGTGGCACCGCCACATAATGCATGTCCCGGGAAATACGGATAGAAACGCCCTTCTGCAACCGTTGCAGCGTTTCAGGCAGCATGTGTCCTTTGACGCGCACCAGGTAGGTACGCTGGTGCGGCCGCTCTCCTTCAAACAACAGCCGGGTCACTTTCTGGTTGGTGGTAAGCAACAACAACCCTTCCGAATGATTGTCCAGCCGGCCGATGGCATGTGTACCTTCCGGAAAAGAAAAATCCAGGTCGCCCAGCAGTTTTACCTTTCCCTGATCGGGACTGATAAACTGGGAAACCATGTTATACGGTTTATAGATAATAAAATAACGGTGCACCATGTGGCTGCAAATTAGGCACAATTCAGCGGAATTTCCATAAAGGCTTTCCCGGAGGACGCTCGGGGCGGGACAAGGCGGGTGACTGTGTATACAATGGTTCATTGGACAGGCATCCCAGCATCACCGGGGGGCCTGCGTGTTGAAACGGTGGGTAGCTATAAGGCTGGGCCAATATTATCCGCTGCAGAAAGTTTTTATCATACAGCACAGACAGCAACGCATCTCCGGTGACCGGTAACCCATCGCCGGTAAACAGCAGGTCTTTCACATATACCGCGTACCGGGGATCATTTTCCCGGAGACACTGATCGAACCAATCGTCTGCCGTGGCATCATTAGGGGCCTCCAGCATCTGCTGGAAATTATCGTTGACCAGCAACAGCACAGGGCTCAGGGAGGCCGGGCGATCGTTTTTTAAACCGGCCAGGTAATTCAGCATCCAGGAGTAATGGGTCATCAGTTCATTGGAAACATCCTCTAGTCCCCGCATAGCAGTCGATATTAGACTTATGTCCTTTGTGGTAAAAACCAAACATACTGAATATTGGTGATAAAAAAACGATCATAAAAAACCCCGGGCCGAAGCCCGGGGCTACCTTTTGTATATCTTAATTTTGTGAAAGCTGCGATAATACCGTTGGGTCTTGTATCTCGTGGTCTCTGGCCAGTAGTAACACTTTGGAGATCAGTTCAGCAGACCTGGGGTCTTCATCCACAAACGGGAGGAAGATCCGGCCCCGGTGCTGCGAATGTACCGGCAGGATAGAAATGTACCGGCCCGGCAGCTGGTGCACCACTGCACTTCCGAGGTGTACGCTGTACTCGCCCAGCTGGCCTTTGATCGTAGCATGGCTGCCGCTTACTTTTACGTTGCTCAGTTTAAAGAGCCGCAGCGTTTCTTCCAGCAGCACCTTCCGCATTTCGATGGAAGAGTGACTGGCTTCCGGGTCCACCCCGCCTACGTGGGCCACACTTACCACCAGGTCCAGGTCCCGCATCACCTCACTGAAAATCAGCGGAGAGATGTCTTTAAACGCTACCGGCTGATAGGTTTTGAGATCATGGAATTTAATGGTTTCCAGTGTAGGACTTTCCACTTCCGCGGGAGAAAACCAGTCGGCCATAGCATATATTTTTGCCACGAAACCTTCCTTGTGGAAGACTTTCTGCAGGCCCTCCTCATAGTCCACTTTCCAGCCTCTTGTTTTAAGCAGGGCGGTCGTCTGGGTGGGCTGCACCTGGTGACCGGCATAACGGCGGGACACAGACACCTCTTTCAGTTCATCTTCCAGCGGCACATAGAGCTCGCGGAATATCTGTTTAAAAGGCTGTTGTACGGATTTCTCGAAACAATAACGCTGGTAATCACTCCATACGCCTGCCTGATACAGGTCGCTGCTATGGGCAATGCGGATGTTGTCTTTGCCGGCCAGTTTAGTCTGTTTGCCTTTGGCGTCTACCAGGCTACCGTTGTGATAGAAGCCGGATACCTTATCGGTCATAAAGACCAGTTTCTCCAGGTGCCTGGAGATCACCGGGTGGTCGAACAGGGTGGTCAACTCCTCCAATGAGAACACGTCCCCACGCACCATGGCATCTTCCAGCCCTTTGCGGGAGCGGCGGAATTGTTCCCGCAATGTTTTTTTGTGCTCGTTGAGCTCCTCTATCTTCTTGTCTTTTTTATATTTCGGCGGAACGGCTTTCAGTTGTTTATCTCCTTTGAAAGCTACCACATCTGCCTGGCCCTCTTCATCGATCACCAGTCCGATCGTCACATCGTCGTACTGTACCTGTGTTTCTTTAGACAGGATGTTCTGTACCTGCCGCGTTTCCATGGCCCACGAAAGGCGTTGCGGATCGGCGTAGCCGGCGTTACGGGCCAGGTTCTCCATGGCGATGCGCAGCGCCAGCCCTTCGCTGGACTGCTTCTGGGCGCCAAACTGACGGCTTTCCTTTTTAAACTGCTGGAGATATTCATAGCGCGCCAGCACGTCTTTTTCTGCATTGGACTTGCTCAGCGGGATAAGGCCGTAGAGGCGCAGGTAGTCCTGGTCACGCTTCTCTTTTACTTTCTGCGTTACTTCCTTGATCTTCAAATCGCCGGTCATCACGTCGGCGTATAAACGTGCACGCCGATGTGCGTTTCCGTCGCTGATAAATTTAGCCGCTTCGTAAACGATGGCCCAGCGCTGTTTCCCCAGTTCTTTATAAGTACCGAGGAACCAGTCTTTGTCTACTGCACCGTCTTTGAAGTCCTGCAGGTCCACCGCGGAGTAACGCGCGATCTCACTTTCCGCTTCGGCGTTCTGTTCACTGCCGGCGGCTTTCGTGTGGGCGTGCATCCACCAGATAGCGGAGTCCAGGCCCTTCCAGCCGAGGTGCTGGCTCACGAACTTTTGCCACTGTGGCGCATATACGGCGGCCTCTATCAGTTGGGCTTCTGTAAGTTTGATCTTCTTAACGGTCTCGTCAAACAGTGCCTGCGTATCTTCCGGAAGCGGGAAACAGCATTTCAGCAGCAGGCTGAATATTTTCTGTTTGCTCATCTCCGTGTTGCTATAGCTGTAGATGTAGCCCCTGTTGAGCGTTGTTTTCCCCAGGCCGGCCCATATCTCACCGAAACGGTGCACGCCATAAATCTTTTGCAGCGCCTGCACCATATGGGTGACCGGTGTACCGGAGTCCCCTCTTTTCAGTTCAATATCGAGGAGATGCTCCCTGACTTTGACGAACATCTTTTCCAGGAAAGGATGCGCTTCGAAATAGTTTTCCTGTTTTCTGGCGTGATGGTTATTGGCGCGGGACAATGTGCGCATATTTTCCGCGCTGATCAGTCCGCGGTACATCTCACTTTCCGGTATCAGTCCGGCTTCGAAGGCTTTGATGAAGACTTCCAGCGGGGGCAGATAAGCGCGGACCATCTCCGGCAAGCCACTAAACTGCCGCCAGTGGTACAGGTTCCAGCAATCCTGCAACAGCTGTTTGTCCGACGGTACGCCGTTGAGATAAGTCAGGAAAGTGCTTAACGTGGAGCTGCTTTGCCAGCCCGCTACCCCATTGTATGTTTTCTCGGAGGACTGTAGCATCTCCGGCGTCAGCGCATTGAACACCCACTTACAGCCGCCCAGCAGGAATTCCTGCTGCTGTTCAAACGGGTGGATGATCTGCAGCGCCTTCGTTATTTTCAGTACCGGATCGTTGTACTTATAACGACGGTTGTCTCTCAGCACTTCAGGGATAACCTCATCATAGGAAGGAAGATGCTGTTTCATTATGCTCCCTCCCAATACGCCGTCCTGAATGTCGTACATGTCTCTTATCAGGACATTAATGATAAATAAGTCCCCCGGGGTAAGGCCGCTTTCCCGGTACCATTTGTCCCACACGTCCGGCAGCGGATAGTGCGCATATTCCTCTTCTTTCGAAGCGAATTTGTGCGTATATACTTTACTGTTCTGGAAGGTATTGCCCAGCAGTACCATAGACCTGGTGTTATCCCAGTTATCCACTTCATATTCGTGCGCTGCATGCTGTTGAAACAGATCATTCAACTGGATGAAACGCTCATGCAGCCTGGCCATCGGCATGGAGAAACCGAAGGGGCCTTCCGCCATGGATTTGCTGTAGTAGTCGTTGGGATCTACCGGTGGTAATACCACGGGCGGAATAGCGGCAGGATCATACAGTCCGTAGCCATTCTCTGCGGAGAAAGACAATACATTCTTTTCTTCCGACAGCTGCGATAATAATATTTCTTCTTTCTGGGAGATGCTTTTTCTTTGCCTGAAAGCCGTAACCCACGCTGTACGCTGCGCTGCCAGCCGGTTGCCTTTCTGCAACCGCAGCGCGATGTCCAGGCCGCCGAGGCGTTGTTCTGTATCACCTTTCAGGAGCTTATCTGTAACCGCTGTGATAATATCATCCTGCTGACTGAGCACCATGTCAATTGCCCTGCTTCTTACCGAAGCGCCTTTACGTTTCAGTATATCCGTGAACGTTTCCATTTCCTCCAGCGTGAACTGCTGGTCATGCAAGGCGTTGAAGGCGATAGCAACCACATACTCGCCCCTGTCTTTCAACAGGCGCAGCGCGAAGCTCCGCTGGAAAGGCGTCAGCGGGCCTTCCTTTTCTTCCTGGTGGTAACTATAAGGCGAGTAGCCTTTCAGCAGGGAGCGGGACAGCTGCTCGCGCAGGGTCACGTTCATCTCGTCGAAGTACCCCAGCACGATCTCTAAACGGTCTTCGCGGCCGTTGACCAGGTTGATCATGGCGCTGAATACATTATTGCGTTCATATTTGACGGTCATCCAGGAGAAAATGTTTCCTTCAAATGTTTTCTCTTTAAGCTCCACCTGCTGTACGATGGCATGCAGCCTGTCAAACAGTTCCGGGTAGTGCGTATCGTAATGGCCGGTATTAAAATGTATTTTATTGTTGACGATCACCAGCGCCCGGGCTTTTACGGCGAGGTCGGGGTCGTTCAGCGCCTCATAGGCGGCCGGCATGTCCACGTTGTAGTAGTTGGTTTCTACCGCGAACTTCAGGGCCAGGCAACGTTTTTCCGCGCTCTTGTCTTTCAGCAGCTCAAATACCAGCGGACGGGTAGCCATCACGTCCAGCACGCCGAGCGCCCACAGCGCCATATATACGTCGGTGTTATTTTTACTTTTTACCGCCGCGGGGATGGTATTGGGTGCTTCGAGGTATTCCAGGCCTTTTTCCAGGAAAGTGCGGACGGTGCTTTCTTTTTCCGCTTCCCAGAAGAGGCCGGCCCATACGTCGAGTGCCCGGACGACGGACGAGAAACGGGTCAGCTTATTGTCCAGCACCACTTTCAGCATGTATTTGAGGGCGCCTACAGAAGTTTCATCCAGCGCCTCCATAATAGTCTGGCGCAGGCCTTCCTGTCGTTGCGCCGCCAGCAGCAGCTGTTCTACCAGCTGCCATGCTTCCGGCTTACTGCTGTTGAGCAGTGCTTCGACCAGCGCCCTGCTGACTTTACCCTGGGGATCTTTGTTATAGATGATGTCTTCACATACTTTAAAAAACGAGGCGTTGCCCAGGTCGATCGCGGCTGACCACAGCCGGTACAAAACTTCGCCGAAGAAATTCCCCTCGTAACGCACCTGCTCCTCCAGGCTCAGGTCAAAGCAGGTATACTTCGTTTTAGGGTAGTATTCAAACTGGTAGGTCATGGGAATAACCTGCCGGAAGAATTCCAGCTGGAGCACAAAATACACTTCCGGGTCGTTGGGCGCGCGGAAAGAGCGGCGGGTATATCCTGTCTGGTACATCTGGTGAGGCATCTGCTCCCAGGCATGTTTAACATAGGCGCCTGTTTCTTTACCGAAGAGGTACTCCAGCAGGTTAGCCCCTTCTGTCGTATTCCAGTAGCCGGCCGGCAGCAGCTCCGCGATCCGGTTATATTTTTCGTCTTTATAGGTAATGGCAAAGGTCTGATAGTAGCTGGTGTCCCTGTCGCGCACCAACAGCTTGTTCAGCATGATCAGCACAATTTCAGCAGACGTTTTTGTCAGCAGCGGATGGGTGGCTTCACCGTTGTAAATGGTCATCAGCTCATCGGCCAGATTTTCGATGTAATGGGGTTTAATCCTGGTCTTCAGGAATTCTTTAACGTCCATGGTCAAACGAATTAAGGTATGGTAATCGGGTTAAAAAATGAATGTCGGCATAAGTGTTTTTTACCAGATACTACCGGCCAGGAAGGTCAACCGGATGAAGGTAATAACGGTGTCGGGATGTAATACAAAGGTACAATCGAGCCCCTGTAACTCCTCTTCACCGGCAAAAACAGCGAACAGGCCATCTTCAAAAGCCTGCATGGCTGTGTCCTGTGCTTTGGCCATATCTGCCTTGTTTTCATTGTAGATACTGCCAAAGCCCACCTTTCCGGTGGCGGCCTGGTCGGCCACCTGCTCTTTGGAGAGAAAAGGCAAAAGGTTTTTTTCTGAAGGCTTGTCGTTATAGGCGTTCACCTGTTGTTTGACAACAGCTGCCAGCAATTCGCGGAGTGACGGGTTAACAGGTAAATCATCTATGACAATCTTTCGTTTCTCTATCAGCGCGTGTTTTCTGCCAGCTTGCCTGGCATTGATAATCAGGTCCATTCTAAAGTCTTTCGGTATACAAACAAAGTTCAGTAGCGAAGATAACGATACCCTGTCAATAATTCCCCCGGCATAGCAAAAAGTTATCCACGGCCATCAGCACGGCTTTTAGTCGCCCTCCGGGGCTGTAAAGCCAGCCAGATCAGGGCCGGCAGCAGATGCATGGGCGCTATCATGCCAGGGAAGAGCTCCGGAGCGAAGATATCAAGTGGTAAATTTATCATAAAAGGGAGGCCGGCGCTAAGCACTGAAAGCAATACCAGCCAGGTGTTAAAACTGCGGGACACCACTCCCTTCCGGCGTTCTGTCAACCAGGAGGCCAGCATGATCAGCATAGCCGCGCCTATTTGGGCGCTGATGATCGCCGGCACCGGCGCTACCCGGGAAAAATCCATGCCCAGCGCCGACTGGTAAAAAACGGCGTATCCCACGGACAATGCCGCTGCTGTGAGCCCGGTGGCGATGCCACACCAGAAAAGAGCGGGGCGCATTATCTGGCGGTAACGGGAACGGTTACAGTAAGATGGGTATAGTCGGATTCATCGCCACGGGGCGTGGTAATACCGAAGTCTCCCCTGTTGACCTTAAAAGATCCATGAAACACCCCTTTATCACCATTACGGGTAAAAGTAAAAGGAATCGTGAAAGGTTTTTTGATACCATGCATCTCAAGGGTGCCTTTAGCATCGTAACCGGTGGCTGTTTTCACCACTTCGGAAGAGACAAAATGAATGTAGGGGTATTTCTCAGCGTCAAACCATTTCTCCCCGCGGGCATGGCGGTTTTTAAGGCCGTTGCCGGTGTTGATGGATGACACGTCCACCTGCACGTCGAATTTCGCCGAGGCCGGGTCCTGTTCATCGAATACAACGATACCTTTCATGGATTCAAATGCACCATCGGCATATTTGCCGGTGAATTTGACGGAGTATCCGCTGCTGATCTTCCAGTTTTGGGTGGTAATAAAGGTAAAGGCGGCTGTTAATAGTAACAGCACCGCAGCTGTCGGATAAAGGAACTTTTTCATGCGTAACAGTTTGCTTTTTGCAGACAAAAATAAAACCGGCTTGGGTATAAGCCGGCTTAAAGTTACGTGATTTAGAAGAGTTTAGCGGTGGTGGTCATATCCGGAACAGGTAGCGTCATACCGTCCTTCCGGAATATTTTAAAAAAAATAAACTCCTGACTGCACCTGTCATCACTTTCTACTGTCTTTATTATCAGGGGGAGTCGCCCCCACATTCCACGGTTAATTTTTTTTCATTCAACTATCTACAAAGCACTAAAAATCGCGTCTATGAAGAAAAACGCTCTATTGGCACCTTTATGTGCAGCAGCCTTCATTCTGTTTAGTGTGGCCGCCTGCCAGAAACCCTACACAGAACTCCCTGCGCCGGACAAACCCGGCATCGGCATCAACGACGGATCGCAGGTATGCATCGCCTATTTCATCACGGATGGCAGAAACCCCAATTTTAAGCTGAAAGACATGCCTGACAGCGTGGACATGGTGGTACTCTTCGGCCTCAAATACTGGTCGCTGCTGGACACCACCAAACTGAAAGCCGGCTCCGATATGATGAGCAGCTTCACTTCGTACCAGGACCTGTATTCCCAGATCAAACAGCTTCAGGCAAGAGGTATCAAGGTGATACAAAACATCGACGATGACGCTAACTGGCAGACTAACAATCCAGGTGGTTTTGCCTCTGCTAACGCCTTCGCAGATACCCTGAAAGCGCTGCTTATCGACCGTATGAAACTCGATGGTATCAGCCTGGACGTGGAGCATTCCGGCGCCCGTCCCAATCCAATACCACCCTTCCCAGGGTTTGAAATTACAGGTTATGATAGCTGGTACTATCCCAGCATGGCGGCCAACGCTCAATTCCTGGCGGTGATAGGCGCGCTTGCCAGGCACTTCGGTGTGGGTACCGGTAAACAACTGCAGATCGCATCAGGCATTAACGTATTTGCATGGGACCCTATTATGAAAAATTATGGCAGCAAATTCGACTATGTAGGATTACAAACCTACAACAGAGACACTTCCAGCCTGCGCAATGCCATGAAATACCTGGTAGATTCCAATAAAATCGCCCCAAACAGGGTGGTGTTCGGCTCCTGGGCTGAAAATGGAACCAATCAGGCTAACGATGAAATAACTGCAAGGTGGACCCCGGTGCAAGGCAAAAAAGGAGGCATGTTTATTTATACCTACAATTCGAATCTCCCGTACGCAGAGGCCGTAAAGCGCGCCCTTAAAGCAAAATAGTTTCTTTCAACGCTAAAGCACATGCCGGAGCCCCTTCTGTAGAGCTCCGGCATGTGCTTTGACCAATTTCAACCCCTGCAAGATTCCTCTCCTGTCAACATGTCTATTGAATAAACCCCTTCGTGCTACCGTTCCTGCTGCAGCATGATCCGCTCTCCTTTGGCAGTAGCAAAAGCGAGCAAGCCCCCTTTGAGCACTTGTGCCTTTTTACCGTTGCGGTACAGCGCCACGCTACCCTTCCATGGATTCCGTATCCGGCACATGCCTCCCTGTACAGCATCCAGCTTCACAAAAGGTATGCTTCCCTGTTGCATCGCTGAAGTCACCACAAACCCGCCCCGGCATAATAAACTGAACTGCGCATCCCACGAAGGAGGCCAGGCGGCAAATACACGAATCACATTGTCCCCGCCAGGGCCGGCCGGAACACTCTGGCACAATGCGAGCTGCAACGCTTCTGCCGCCCTTCCCAACCGCTGTACGTTGGTGGTTTGATAACCTTCGCTGAGGTCCATACGATTCAGTAATACCTCTTCATTTTTACGGCGGCGCAACTGGTTCGGCACCAGGTACTGCACGGCTTCCCGTCTTCCCAGCAACGCCCCGGTGGCCGGCAGTTTGGAGAGCACATATATGCCCACCGTACTGTCGATACCGTTATCAAAATAAGTGTTGTAGGTGTCGTTCCCTGTTTGCTGTATGTCAGCACTGCTTTCCAGCGTACACAGGTCGAAGAACCACACCGGCATGGTATTACCGTCCGGATGCCCGGACGGATTGCCCTGCAATACCGGCAGCAGTGAACGGCTCCACGTAGTTTTGCCGGCAGCAGTGTGCTGTGGCAAAGGCGACAAATGCTCCAGGAACTCCTGCCATACAGGGACCATATCAGCGTCGGCATGCAGCAGCTGCGCGGCTTTGATTGCCACGGGCAATATACCGCGCATAGCGGACATCTCTTCTACCGTATTATGCCCATCCCAGATAGATTCGTTGTCGTTGATATGGTAGATATGATATCGACCATCTTTTTCCTTACGGACATTGGGGAAATTCCGGTAAAATTCCGCGACGCCCTTCAACATGGGATAGGCACGCTGGCGCAGCCAGGCGGTGTCTTGTGTGTATTCGTAGCGCAACCAGTACTGATAGGCGATCTTAGCGCCCCGTGAAAAGATATGACTGACATGTCCGAAAGTGCTGTTGCTTTTCGTTCCGGAATGCCATATTCCCTGCTTCCAGCCTT
Organism: uncultured Chitinophaga sp.; assembly: GCF_946479755.1. The sequence continues at coordinate 85,748 of NZ_CAMLHC010000019.1, forward strand.
CGTCTTTTTTCCAGTTCCAGCGGCTCAGAAAAGGCATTTTTGTATAGGCATAATCTTTAAAGGCCTGCGACCGTTGCTCCCATGGTTTTCTGACCAGGTAAAGGTCCCGCATTTCGGCAGCGATACTGTCGGGCAACGATGGCGTATCATCGAAGCCGGTCGTTTCCGGGATATAGATGCCCCTGCTGCCCCACTGCTGCTGTGCAGCCACCGCATACGAATCATAAGCTTTGCTGTACATATCAAACATCGGGTCCAGCAGCTCCGGATGATTGGTCTGGAACAGCGCGTTATACAGGCAGCTCTGGTTGGCGCCCCAATACAGGTGGCCCCACTTACGCTCGTCTCCGTTGGTGGACCATAACATGCCGTTGAATTTAACAGGGTAACTGCCCTGCGAACTGCTGCCCATGATATAGAGATACCAGGCGTATTGCTGTGCAACATAATCGGCCTGTCCATCTGCACTATGCAACTGTATATAGGATCGTTGCCAGAACTGCTGCCACCAGTCACGGTTATCATTGAGCAATGCGGGAAACCCTTTCTTACGGGCTGCTTCCAGTTTGCCAATCGCCGCTTTCACCACATCTTCCGCCGGATCAAAGCTGGCCGCCGTAGCGGCGTATATACTATACACCCCGCTGCCGGGCGACGTCCTCAAACGGATAGTGGTCGTGCTATTCTGTTCCGCTTCCACCGCCCTTCCGCTGACGGCAGCCACCAGTGCGCTGCTGCAGTAATATCCGTCTTCGCGGAACTCCTGCGTGAGCACGATATAGTCGCCCTCCTGCCGCAACTTAGACACAGCAGTATGGCTTCCTTTGCGGGTGACAGGCATACGCAACATGCGCAGCACCGTCGTCACCGGTAATGCTTCCTTCCGCTGATCCGTGATCTCCAGGGCCAATACATCTTCCTTTTCCCATACCAGGCTGCGGGCCGATACCTTCTTCCCCGAAACAGTGGACAGTCCGTCGTAAACCGACAGATGCTGATGAAACGCCGGCGTGGAAAACACCTCCTGCCCAAAGTCTATGTCCATATAGCCGGTTCCGTTACAATAGTCGGTGTTCCTTTCATAAAAACTATTGGAACCGGAGCTGTTGCCGAATACATCCACCCGGTTCAACTGGAACTTCAGAGAAGACGGAACGGTCCAGATCAGGGTACCCATACGGCCGTTACCGACCGGCATACCGTCCTCCGGACGTGTAACCGGACGATCATAGTCCAGGTCGGCGGTGGCAGCAATGGCGGCATAATTGACCGTGGCAGTGTCTTTATGGTCCGTATAGGCGTACAGGTGGGTGACGGCACAGAGGCCGGTACATAACAGGGAAATAAGGTGTTTCATACAGCTGGGTATTTACTGACTGACACCAAGATATCCCGGTTGACTGTAAATTGTTGATAGCAAATTGCTGAAGGATGCTGGTATTTTAGCGTACTAGAAGTACTTTTCGAATGTAACGCCGTAGTTAAAGAGCAGATTCTCCCTGTCGGTGCGATTCAGCTTGTTGTACGTCATGGAAGCCGTGAGGCTCAGCCAGCTGCGCAGCTTCACCGACATACTGTTGATACAGCGGATCATATAGTCGTCTCCGTGTATCAGCGAATTCTGAAAATAGTTGTTTCCCTCCAGCACTACGATATTGTGAATGGTCCATTTGTACTGCACACGAAAGGAGTTACGCACGGTGCTGTATACGTCCTGAATAGTATCATGCAGGAACAGGTTACTGTTTTCAAACAGCAGCCCGTCTGTAATATTAAGTAACGCATTGGGGCGGCGTATCAGGTCGTAGCCGATCCCCGCGCCGCCCTGAAAGCGGTTATTGATCTTCAGGGAATAACTTTTGTCATAGTTGGCCAGCCCCCAGTAATAGATCTGTGCCGTGTCCGTATACAGGTTAAAATCCACTGCCGCCGATACGTCATCGTTCGTCAGCGACGCATTGTTCTTACCATATACATAACTGGCCCCGGCATTGAGGGTGACCCTTTTCTTGCTGACTTTAAAACCCAGGTTGTTATTCAACAGGTAAGAGTTGCCATCGTTGGTGCGGTTGATGGACCCGGTAGACGCATATTTGACCAGGTAGTGAGTGGAATCACTAAACTGTGCAAAACCGGTGTAACCATAAAGCAGGACAACAATCAAAGCAACTATTCTCTTCATAATCAATTTCTTAATATGTTAGCGGTGTTATCCCCGCAACAATTAACGTGCCCGAAGTTGTCGTGTCTGCCACTATTACAATTCCTGTTTCAGCGCTTCCGCCCAGATGCGGTAGCCTTTCTCTGTAGGGTGAACAAAATCGTTGGCGATGTCTTTGAGCAGGACTCCTTCCGGCGTGAGCAGTTTCGGGCCGATGTCCAGCAGGCGGATATTTTCCTTTGCCGCAAAGACTGTCAGCAGCCGGTTGGTTTCATTGATGACCGCCCTGCGGGGATGGTCCGGCTGTTGCTCCCGTGGGAGGACCGCCATCAGTATAATTTTAGCCTGTGGTACTTTCGAGCGGATACGGCCACAAACGGCGGCAATTCCTTCTACAATTTCCGCCGGCGTGTTAGCGCGGGCGTTATTCGTCTGGCTGGTATTGTTAGTCCCGATCAGCAGCACTACTGTCCGCGGATGCAGGCCATCCAGTTCGCCGTGGTCCAGCCGCCACAGTACGTTCTGCGTCCTGTCCCAGCCGAATCCCAGATTCAGCACCCGGCGGCTGCCGAATAAGGCAGCCCAGGCTTCGGGCCCGTTGGGTTTGCGTAGCTGTCCGTCTGCCGACCTTACCTGCGGATAGCCGCCGAAGAAGTGGGTGATGGAATTACCGATCATGACAATTTCAGGATCGATGGAATCCTTTATCTGCATTACTTCGGCGTGCCTTGCCCACCAATCATAGCTGTCGTTCTCCAGTTTAGACACGGGGACAATGGCGGTATTGGCCGGCAGCGCAGTGTCGCGGCTACGATCCTCCATCAGCTGAGACAGCAGCGGTTCCATGGCCTTGGCCCAGGCCAGCGCGCCGGCAGGACTGGGATGCAGCCAGTCAGGCATCTGGTCCTGGCGGATCGTGCCATCCAGGTTCAGGAACACATGGTTCACGTCACAGTAAAATACATGCTGGTTGTCCGCCAATTGGGACACCAGTTCCGATGCCCTGTCGAGTATCATCCGGTGCGATGTGGGATTAGGGCCGTCGTAGCTGCCGGGGAAACAGCGGAGCAGGATGATCTTCGTATCGGGCAGTTTCCCGCGCAGCCGTTGCACGATCGCTTTGATACCACCTGCCAGCTGGCCCGCGGTATGGCGCACGGGGTAGTTTTTTTCGTCGATGTTGTTGGTCCCTATTTCCAGGGTGATCACTTTGGGAGACTGGCCTTTTAGTTCATCGTGATCGATGTTCCAGAGGATATTCTCTGTACGGTAGCCGCTGAAGCCCAGGTTCAGCGCTTTGCGGGGCGCGAAGAACTGGTCCCACACTGCCTGGTAGGCCGGCTTTTCCAGATTATGCGTGATAGAATTCCCGATCATGATCAGATCATACTGTTGCGCCGCGGCTTCCTTCAGTTTCTGCTCATGGCGTTTACGGTTGCCGCCTTCCGTAGGCACTGCGGCGGTGTTTACATCAGCAGCTGCCTTGCCTGTCTTTTCGAGGAAAGCCTGCAACTGCGACGGCCATTTTGCGGCGGCGCCGGGCAGTTGTTTTTGCATTCCGAAGCCGTGGCCGCCATCCGGCAGCAGCACGTAGTCGCCTTTACCGTCATAGCCTTTCCAGACCTTACCGTACTGTGTGCAGCTGCTTACCCACTCGGGCACGTCGTCTGCTGCGATGAGGGTGAAGAGCCGGGAGCGCAGTACCGGCGGTGGCAATACAGCCGGGTATACGGAGCCGGGGCGCATTTCGTGGAGGTAGGCCGGGTATATGAGCATCAGGTTGTCCGGCTGCGCTGCCAAGGGTAGCTGCTGCAGTGCTCTGGCCGCCAGGTGGCCGCCGGCGGAATATCCCATGATGCTCAGTGTTTTCGTATGGAGACCCAGTTGGTCGGCTTTACTGCGTAACAGCTGCCAGGCTGCCAGGGCATCCGCCAGCGCCAGGTCGCGGGTGTTGGGGCCGGCGTCGATCCTGTATTCCAGCATGGCCACGTCGTAGCCGAGCTGATTGAGGAAGGTGGCTGTCATGCTGCCTTCCGACTTAACGGCCAGCACACCGTAGCCACCACCGGGGAACAGCAAAACGGTGCCTTTCGCCGGCTGGCGGCTGGCAGGAAACAATTGCAATAAAGGCTGTCTGACAAGGTGGACCAGGTCGTCTTTTTCAACAGGGTTGCCTTTCGGCAGCGGCGCCCCTTCCAGCGATACATAACGTTGCGCCAACACTGTGGCGGTAACACAACAAAGCACGAGCACGGCTATATACCGGGACAGGTAGGAAAAGTTCTTCATACGTTTAATTCAGCGCATACAAAGTAGAAAAAAATTTCAGTTACGCATACTGCCGGGCAACGCAGAAGGTCAGATGCCGGTGATCATCTTGTGCTGTACAGCGGCCATCATGAGTTCAGCAACATTTTTTACGTCGAACTTCTGTAGCAGGTTACGGCGGTGGGTTTCGATGGTCAGCGGGCTTACATTCAGCTCCTGGGCCATCATAGGCGTGGTTTTACCTTGTGATACCAGTTGCAGTATCTGCTTTTCCCGCTTGGTCAGCGTAGGCACCTGCTTAAATTCGTGCTGCGCAGGGCGGGTAATGATCTCCTTCACTTCCTTGCTGAAGGCGATCTCTCCTTTCAGCGCCTCTTTTAGGCAGTTCAGGAGTTCTGTGGAAGATACGTTTTTAACGAGGTAACCGCTGGCGCCGTTCTGCAATATCTGCAGGATGATGCTGCGTTCGGTGTGATTGCTCAATGCCAGCACAACCGTGTCGGGCGACATCTTTTTGATATCCCGGCAGAGGTCCATCCCGCTGGTATCGGGGAGCATGATGTCCAGCAACACGAGGTCTACTTTATTGTGCTGTAAAAAGTCCATAAAATCTTTACCACGCGTAAAGCTGCCCGCTATAGTGATTTGCGGTTCTTCTTTCAGGAGCGTTCTCAATCCTTCAATGACGATAGGATGGTCATCAACAATGGCGAGGACAATATTGTCGTTCATCAGCGGCATGTGCACTTCAGTTTACTGTAAAAATGCTACAATATCCTTAGATGAAGAAGGGGCCACCACAAAAATACCGGTAAACCAGTAGATAAAAATAATAACGGCTGCCGGTCTTCCCGGCAGCCGTTATCACTGGTAATCAGCCAGTTCAGAGACTGGCCTGCACGTCATTCAGTTTCATGGTCATGGACTGCGCCGTTTGCAACGTCCATGCGTCATATTCATCGATGGCCAGCAGTCTTTCTGCTTCGGTGATAAACCCGTGCGCTACCACCTGTGGCCCTCTCAGCTCCGCTACTTTTGACCAGATAGCTGCTTTATTGGAAAAGCCGGCTTCTGCCCTGCTGTATTTTTCGTCCGCATTAAAAGACTGTATGTTACGATACCCAGCCTTTTCGAAGAGCGCGGGCAGATGGTCAGCTATTTCATTGTCCATACCGGCATCTGCGCGCCAGCGGAGGAATGCGTCATAGAAGCGCAGCATACTTGCCGGCGGGGCGGGGTCCCACTCCAGGCGGGTATGGTTGTAATCCAGGATAGACACATGGCCGCCTGGCGCCAGCAACTCACGGAAGCGCCGCAACGCCGCCAGCGGGTCGTTCAGCCATTGTAACACCCGCGCTGAAACAATCAGGTCATATTTTCTGTCTGGTTGCCATGTGTAAAGATCGGCGGTAATCAGTTGCAGGTGAGGCACATCATGCTGATCTTCCAGTCCTTTGGCGATCAGGTGTTCGCTGCTGTCAATACCGGTGGCACTGCCATGCGCTCCCACGAAACCGGCGATGCCGGCGGTGATAGCGCCGGTACCACATCCTACGTCCAGTACATGCATACCTGGTTTCAGCAATGGCACCAGTGTCGCATAACTGTTTTGTAATGTTCTGTCGTCCAGGATGATGGACGTTCCTTTTGGCATGGTGGCCCTTTCGGAGGCTTTATCCTGCATATGGCTGTCTGTTTTTATTCCACTACCCGTATGCCACTGGCAGTGTACCTTATTTCCCTTTTGGGTTGTGTGATGGCATCGATGGCGTCCTGCGGTTTCCCCGCATCTTTGGCATAGTGTTGCAGCTCATCTACCGATGTGGTATGCTGGTAGGCTACGCCATCCAGCACAATGGTTTTTCCTTTAATATCCAACGGCACAAAGAAAGCGTAGTCTTTCATCTTCACAAACGCCGTTGTGCTATCGTTGACTTTCAATTTCATCCAGCATCCTTTTTTAGGACATACGTCCAGCACCTGTGCTTTAATTTTCACCGATACTTTACCACTGTCGTTGTTCAGTAGGACAGGCAGCTTTGCTGCATCGACAGCTCCGGCTGCTGTGGCGCCGGCGCCGTAAGTGGCATTGAGGGAAGCTTTACCTTTGGGGGGTTGCGCTACGGCAGCCAAACCGGCTGTCATGAACAGGGCGCACAACATTACTTTGTACATCATGTCAAATAGGTTTTGTACTAAGATAAGAAAGAACTATCTACTATTACAATGGACTATTAATTACATATCTTACAAAAACGTTAAAACTCCGGCGGCCGGTCCGGCGCTACTGTCATTAAGTTGTATCTTTGTGCCATCGAAATAACCCGCGGGCTTGTTTACCTCCTACATACTGCTACTCCTGTTGTTGTGCTTTGTTGAGATTGTATTACTTTAAAAACATATTGTCATGAAAAGACTGGAGAACAAAGTAGCCCTGATCACGGGCGGAGCAGGAAGCATCGGCCAGACGACCGCAAAGCTATTCATCGAAGAAGGTGCTAAAGTAATCCTCGTAGACCTCGACGAGTCCTCCCTGAAAAAGATCGCCGCAGAATTAGGCCCACAGGCAGCTTATGTGGCTGCTGACGTAACAGTGGCCGCTGACGTGGAACGATATGCTACAGAAGCCGTTAAACAATTCGGAAAGATCGACATTTTCTTTAACAATGCCGGTATCGAAGGCGCGGTAAAACCCATTACCGAATTCCCGGAAGACGTATTCGATAAGGTGATGGCCGTCAACGTAAAAGGCGTGTTCCTGGGCTGCAAATACGTACTACCCCGGATGAACGACGGCGCCAGCATGATCATCACCTCTTCCGTGGCGGGATTGCACGGATCGGCTAACTTCATAGCCTATACGACAAGTAAACACGCTACGCTGGGTATTATGAAAACAGCTGCACTGGAAGCAGCTCCCCGTAAGATACGGGTCAACAGCATACATCCATCACCGGTAGACAACCGTATGATGCGTTCTATCGAAGAAGGCTACGAACCCGGCAAAGGAGAAGATGTACAGAAACAGTTAGCTGCGGGCATTCCCCTGGGACGTTATGCCCAACCGCTGGAAATAGCCAAACTTGTCCTGTTCCTCGGATCAGATGACAGCCAGTTTATATCCGGGGCTCAATATGTGATTGATGGCGGTTCCTCCGCGAAATAATGAAGAACGTACTAACCCACTAACATACTGGCCTCCCTCAGACGGGGGAGGCCTTTTTTATTATTGGTTTTATAGAGTGTGTGCATAAGTGATCACCTCTTTCACCGGTTCAAAGCCCAGCCGGGTATATATCGGCAGACCTGCTTTGGAAGCATGCAGTACGCAATACCGTTTACCATCTGCCACACATTCCTGTAACAACCGGGTGGTCATGGCCGCTGCCAGCCCCTGTCCTCTGAAATCCGGCAGCGTGCCGATAAAATGCAGACCGGCATTACCTGCCTGATCATAAAATATCAGGCCGCAGCAGGCGTCTTTGCCGTCTACTGTACCGGTAAAAATCTTGATTTTGTCTTCCTGTCCGAGCAAGCGGGCTACCACGGCGCCGTCTACACGATAATTAAAAGAGCCTGCCGCAATGGTAGCGAAAGTGTAGGCATCCGCTTCACTGTCTGCCAACCGGAACCGGATATGCGCCGGACATTCGCCCGGAGGATTCTCCCGCAGGTAGATGATCATTCCCTGCAGACTCATTTTAGGCTGGAAACCAGCCGCCGCCAGCGGCGCTTCCAATGCTTCCGCCACCGACGCCGTAAAAGTGAGGGCATCGGGCAACAATCCCTCATGGATCTGCGCGGCAATTTCGGCCAGCGCCTCCGGCTGTTGTATGTCAAATACACGCCGGGGCCAGTCAGACCCTTCAGGCATGACTGCCTTATAAAAAGGCGCCGTAGTGAGCAGGCCAGCCCGCTCCCCTACGTACGCCCAGTGTTCAAACAGGTTCCCGATAATATGTTTTTCGTCTTGTTCCATGTGTCTTGATAAGACCACAAAAATAACAGTCTCACCAATGTATGTAGTAGTCCAGTATAAAACGGAGTGGTAGTCCAGTTTGCCCTACCGTTTCACCTTTACCAGTTGCATTTCCACGGTATCTTTACCCAGTATGCCCTTAAAGCGCCAGGTACCTTTCTTCCCGTCCGACTTCAATGTTCCGGCAAACGCTTCATGGACGCCGGCGGGGTATCGCCACCGGGCTGATATACGGCCATCCCACGGATGATACTCGTAGGTGCCGATATATCGTCTCCGCCAATCATTGAATTCCAGCACAAAATCATTCTCCAGGTCCATAAACACCTTTGTCAGCAGGCTGTCTCCCGTCGCCGGCCGGCCACACGGAATATGATTGACCGTCAACTGCCTTACGATATACTTGCCCGTTAACTCAGGATGATGGTTGGGATAGTCGTAGGTCGCATTTAACATAAACGGAATCACTGCCACGCCTGCACGAAGCAACCACTTAACCGGGGCGCCCCAACCACTTCCTATCGGCAGCCAGTCGCGCCGGAGAAAAAATTCCACCAGCGGCCGGCGCAAAACCGCCAGTAAATAGGCGACACCGCTCATCAATATCAGTGCATGTAATAATACGCCCGGTGGCATCCGGTAGAAAGTATCCATCAGGATGATGTTCAGCAGTACCGGCACGATCATGATAAGCCCCAGCAAACGGGTACGCCGCCACAACAGCAACAGCGCACAGGTCATTTGCATGATCGCAATGGCCACCATATACGGATACGACCACCCGAAATAAGCCCAGGTAAGCTCCTCCCCGCTCAGCGCACTGAAAGGAATATCCAGTTGCCCCAAAGGCACGACCATCTGCAAATGGTAGATTTTATTCCAGCCAAAAGTACACAGGTCAATAGCCAACGTATACAACAGGATGCCCTGTATCACCGGCAGCCAATGCAATGACAACGCCGGATGCCGTCGCTCCCGGTAGTGCCATACTACAGCTGTTAACAGAAACACCATCAGCAACAGGTAGGCTAATAACGATACTACCGGCAACGCCACCCCGTGCGCCACAAATCGGGAAGTCAGTCTCCTGAAAGACGCCCCCACCACTAAACCCGTGATCAGACAAACGACCAACTTCCGGGAAAATGCAATACGGTCCATTTCCTAATTAAATTTGATGAACCGTAATACTAAGCAGTACAGCGGGTTCCAGCGCCCGGACGGATCCATCCGCACTACAAGTTCCGGAATTCCAGCCGCCGTTCACGTGGCGGGTAACATACCAGCCGCCTGACGGAATGCGCTGGGCGACATGCCCGTTGTTTCCCGGAAAACGCTGTTGAAGGTGGTCTTTGAATTAAATCCCGCTTCGTAGGCAATCGACAAAATGTTCAGGTGCGCATGGCCGGGTGACAGCAATAATTTTTTTACGCAGGCTACCCGGTAACCGTTGATGTACTGAAAGAAACTTTTCCCATATCCCTGATTCAGCAGAAAAGAAAGCTCATGCGTAGTGAGTCCCAGACGGTCCGCCAGTTGTTGAAGCCCCAGCTCCCCGTCTGTATATAAAGCCTCTTCCTCCATCAGCCTGTCCAGCTGTTTCATTAGTGGCGGTATCTGTGCTGCTGACAAACGGGGTTTTGCTATCACGGTCGACAATACCGGGATACCGATACTGTTACCCGTTACTTCCTGCTGACAGAGAGCACAATAACCAATGATGTATATGGTTAACAGATAGCCCTGCGCTGTATAAGGCACCAGGTAGCTGACACTTTCAAAAAGGTGATTAAACCAGGTCAGTATCATGCCGGCCGTTCCCCAGAGGAGGTACTTCAGCCATCGCAGGTCAGCAGTTCCCCTGTAACGTATCAACAGCCGGTAAGATAGCAACCAATAGACCAGCAGCTGTATTTTTACCGACATGCCCACCAACAGACCCAGGTAACGCGACAACACCGTTCCCGGCGGCACCAGCGGAGGCAAAGGCCACCGGATGCCTACCAGCGACAGCAAATAAGGCAGCATCATACCTGCAAACAACAAAGCCGGTATCATATGGAGGCTGTCATACCCCGAAAGTTTTCTCTCCGGGAATAAAAAGAAGCTTACCGATAATAGCAACGCCGGCGCCATCAACAGCCGGTTCAGTTCCAATACCGGTACCAACCATGGATATTGTTTTGCCAATCCCATATGTTCCGCTATAAATGCCAGCAGCGCAGACCCTACACAAAAGAGGAAAACAGCCAGCCAGCGGTTGCCCGCGCTGTTCGTCCGCCCCGGGTGGACCATCAGTAAAAAAGACAGCAAAAAAATACTGCCACAGGTGAGCGTATAAAAAACCATATAGAGCCGGTATTATCTCAGTAAGATAAATACCGGCTGTTTTTCCATAAACGGATTACGTTATTTACAGTATGTCTTCAACAACTGCCCAGCCTGCTGCGCTCCCAGTACCGCCGCCTGCTGCAGGTCCGGACAGGCTTTGGCCCGGTCATTCATCATCAGCCAGCTTACCCCGCGGCCGAGGTACAGATCCGGTTCAGAGGGCTTCAATGCCATCGCCGCCGTAAAATCAATCACGGATTGCTGCAGGTTTTTCTTACGGTCACGCTCGTACACTCCCTTAAAATACAGCAGCCGCTCATTTTTCGGGTATACCTGTACCAATGTCTGAAAGAAACGGTCATTGTCTCCCATCTGTGGCCAGAGCTTTACAAACAACACCGCCAGCGCTTCTCTTTTAGGGTTCTGGATGACATATACCGGTGAAAAAGTGCTGTCGTTCAGGAAGTGGGTGATCGGCATATTCGTATAGTTCTCCCCGGTATAGTGCGACTCCCATACGATCAGCTGCCCCGGCTGCATCAACGGCTTGCTACGGGCAGATATTTCCCCGGTAAGTACCGTATCATTAGAATGACGGCGGGCTGCCCAGAAGTACCACGGATGGTTGCAATACACTTTATGGTCACGTAGCGGCCCTTCGCCCAAAAAGGCGGTCATGCCGTTCATGCCCCACCGCTCTTCGTTTCCATGGCTCGCAGGGTTTTCATAGTAGAGCGTGAAGGCCACCTGCCAGATCAACAACGCCACCGCCATGCCATACGGCGGCCGGCTTTTCTTTGCAAACACCGGCAGAACGGCCAGCAGGCAACAAACCAGCAAGGCGTTAAAAATCGTATAGTCTTTCTTGTCAGGATTGTATGTCTGCCTTAAATGCAGCTCATTCGTAAAACACAGCCACGCAATGAGCACCATGAAAGCAACGTATATCCACAGTTCCTGGCGGCCGGGAGGCTTCGGCGCTTTTTTACCTTTGGCAACAGGCACATCAAACATCGCCCACCAGTAATTGAAGCCATATACGCAGATCACCGCGGCAAATGGCGCCAGGGTGATCAGGTTACGCAGCGCCCCGCCGGATTGCCCAAGGTCCATGAACACGGCAAAGCCGACATAGATCAGAAATCCAACGGTGAACTGCAGGAGGATAAAGTAATCGGTGAACATCTTCTTTAAGTGCTCCAGGTATCCCCACACGAAAAAGAAAAAGGCCACCGGTCCCAGTACATACACGTACTTGCCGATGTGGTGCGTGAGACTGACGCGGTCATAGCGGTTTTTCTTCTCCCCGCTGGCCAATACTTCCTGCACCAATGCCAGCGGCTGACCGGTAAAAGCATACAGACCAAGCCACCATGCGGCCAGTCCCGCCCCCAGCAAAGGGATATACCGGTACAAACGTTGCTGCACCAACGGAAATAACCAGAAAGGCATAAACAACACACCCTCCGGGCGGGCCAGCGGCAGCAGCCCTCCTACCAGTGCAAACCAGCCAAACTGTTTACGGTAGAAAAAATAGATGCCCAGGCAAATTAAAAAAGAGGCTAACGGCTCCGTCATGGCATCTCTCGAAATACCAAACAAAAATGTCTGGAACAACAGAAAAACCATGACCACGATCGCATGTGGCACTCCCTTATATTTCAGTGCTTTGTACAGCAGGATACCTGAAGCCGCTGTCAGCAACACCATAGTTGCCACCGCGCCCATCCTGCCAAACAGCTGTACCGGCAGGTAAAACAGTACGACAAACAAGGGCCTGTTCCAGGAAGAAAAAAACTGTTTCGGATGATAACGGGCATCCTGCACGTTGAGGAAACGGCTGATGGCATCGTCGTCCCACGTGTAGTTAGACGACTGCGACCAAATCAGGGAGACCAGCACAAACACGAGCGCGCAGATCAGATAATCGTATTGTTGCCATTTTTTCATACCGCCTGTTTTTCTTCGTGATATTCCTGTTCTGTATTGATGTCCCAGATATTGTCCCTGTCAGTGATCCCCCGGATGATGTTGTCTACCGCCGTCATAGCTGTCAGCATGGAGTGATCGGCGTTGTTGTATTTATGCATGCCGTTACGGCCCACGAGGAACAGGTTACTGATGGTATCTGTATAAGCCCGCAGCTCATCGAACTGCTGGTAGGTGCCAAAGTAAGCCGGGTAGGTTTTTTTCATGCGTACGAGGGTGCTGTCGCGCACATCCTCCCGCCGGATGATACCGATTTTCTCCATTTCATCGATGCCAAAGTTAATAAAGCGCTGATCATCCATACGCCAAAGTTCGTCGCCCTCGTTGCAGAAATACTCCAGTCCTATCCATACGCGGTTTGGGTCGCTCACCATAAAGGGGCTCCAGTTGTTGAAGATCTGCAAGCGGCCCACTTTTACATCGCTTTCCTGTATATAGATCCAGTTGTCTTTTATAAGGCCCTGTTCCTGTTCGATGACCAGTTTATCCAGCAGCAGGCCTACCGTTACAAAATCGCGGTATTCCAGGCCGGCGGCGATATCGCGCACCCGTTGCGGTACCGGCCCGTCCATGGCCGCCACCAGGTCTTTTACAGGCATAGTGGAGAAAAAGTAGTCGCCCTGAAAATGCTGCCCGGCGGTTTCCACGCCGGCTACGCGGCCTTCTTTCATGCGGATACCTTTCACTTCCTGGTGCAGGTGTATTTCCCCGCCCATTGCTTTAATCCGCTCCGCCACCTCCTCCCAGAGCTGTCCCGGTCCGAATTTAGGATACAGAAAACGCTCTATCAGGCTTGTTTCGGTTTGTTTCTGATGAATATCCGACGGTGTTTTGGGCGCTGTCAGCTTCTGCAAGGCGTGCCGGATGGTTTTGGACACCGACAGCTTTTTGATCCGCTGATGTCCCCATGCGGCATCTATTTCATGACAGGGCTTTCCCCATACTTTCTCTGTATAGTCTTTGAAGAAAGTTTTATACAGCACTTTTCCGAAACGTTTGATAAAAAAATCCTCCAGTGTTTTTTCCGCTTTCCGGTAGAAAATACGGGTATACCCGTACGAAAGCATGATCCTGCAGAGCCGGAACAGGCCCAGTTTTGAGATGGTGCTCATAGACATGGTGAGCGGGTACAGGAACAGCTTCCGCTGGTAATAGATCCTGGAGAGCCGGTCCCGGATCAGCATCACCAGGTCAGGATGTTGCGGGGAATGTTGTTTTGCCGCCACCTTTAGTGTTCGTTCTTTTTGCTGGTAGGCGATGCGTACCTGTTCGGCCGGGGCGCCGATCGGCATCACCTGTAGCCACCAGTCCATCACCCGGTCTGATTTGGAAAAGAAACGATGGCCGCCGATATCGATGCGGTTGCCTTTATAGCGGACGGTTTTTGAAATACCGCCGATATCGCCGGACATTTCAAGAATGACAGGTTTAATGTCTGTACGGGTAAGCAGTTCGTAGGCCGCTGTCAGTCCTGCCGGACCTGCGCCGATAATAATCGCTGTTTTTTTGTCTGTCATGGCGGAAATAGCTAAGCGGAATCATCACTTTCTCTCAGCACTATTTCTGTTGACAAACGGCAGGCATCTCCCTAAAAATTTAATGGTCACCACTAACAGGTACCATGGTAAGAAAAGGAGCCTGACAGCAGCTTTCCAGCATAGTATAGCATAATAAAAAGCACGTTCCATCATCATAAAATATTCGTGATACAGCCTGCGCGGGGCCAATAATGTTAACTAACTGCCACTAATACACGATGATGGAACGATACCCTTATGCAGGGGCAAAAAAATCCGGGAAATTTTCCCGGACCCGTTTTTTAAGCGAGGGTGCCATTGAGGCTGGCAAGCCGGTTTAGGTCGTCGAACGTGGCAACGATCGTACTGCCGTTATAGGTGGCCGATAATTCCCTGTCTTTCGTTATCACCTGGAAAGCTTTGGCCTTGAGGTAGCTGGCCAGCGCCTGCTGATGGTCCATTTCAAACAGGGAGATCAGTTGCGGAAAAACGGTCAGCACCCGTTGTGGCGCGCCGGTACGCGTTTTGTCAATCACGTCGCTCTGGATGGTCACCAGTAAAGCGCCGCTGCCATAGTCGGCCACGTAATAAGCACTGGCGCCAAACATACCGGAAGCTATCAGTCCGATATAATGAACATCGTTTACAGAACCGTCGAACTGGCTGGTGGTGAATAAAGGCAGCTGGTGCGCCTCACCGTAGGCTTTCAGTTGTGCGGCCTGTTGCAACAGGTTTTCCGGGATGTTGGACTGGGTATTGGCCCAACCCCAGAGAAAGGTTTCAGACGAATGGGAGAAAGTGCCCAGTATCTGGATGGGGAACGTCAGCTGATCGCCGAAACTGATGATGCCTTCATTGAGATCGGCATTCCAGTTATTGTCGCCGATAAGGGCGGAGAGATCATTCTGTTTATCCAGTGCTATACCGCCATATTGTGCGATCAGGTCCTTCGCGGACAGGGCTGTTGAATCGGACATGTTATTGTTGTTTTACTATTTGCAGCCAAGATACGTTATTTGGTGGGATTGCTGTAAATTGTACCGGTATTTCCCCCGACTGGCATTAGGAAGTCATGTGATTATTCTTCCCGTTTTCCCATCATTTTTCATTACCCTAAAAAATTGTAACAGATGGCTAACAAAGTGAACATCGTCCTCGTACATGGCGCATGGGGCGAAGGTATGCATTGGAACAAAGTAATTCCTTTACTGGCGGCGGAAGGCCATACGGTGGTGGCGGTCCAATGCCCGCTAACGTCGCTGGCAGATGACGCCGAGGCGGTACGTCGTGCTGCCGGGCAGCTCGAAGGCAAAACATTACTGGCGGGCCACTCCTATGGCGGCGCCATTATCACCGAAGCCGCAGGCAAAATACCGGGTACCGCAGGCCTGGTGTATATCGCCGCCTTCGCCCCTGATGAAACAGAGAACCTGGGCATGCTGCTACAGAAAGGGCAACCGGCGCCCGGTGGTGCCAACATCTACCCTGACGAGTATGGTTTCCTGTGGATCAGGCGGGACAAGTTCAGGGAAAGTTTCTGCCAGGATGCTACCGCCGAAGAGGCGCTGGTGATGGCCTCTTCCCAACGTCCGATTGCAGGCCGTTGTTTTGAAGACAAGCCAACCAGTGCAGGCTGGAAAAATTTCCCGGTATGGTACCAGGTATCTTCCGATGACCGGATGATACCACCCGATGCCCAGCGGTTTATGGCAGAACGAATGAAGGCGGAGACCATCACCCTGGATGCGGGCCATGCTTCGCTGGCTACCCGGCCCGCTGAAATAGCAGGCTTTATCAGCAAGGCTGCACAGGCCATCTGAAATTATCCAGAGCTGGCCACACCGGTCAGCTCTGCTGCAACTTCCCTATCTTCGCGGCGTAGCATTTTTTAACAACGAGAAAACCATGCAACTGGAAGTAACCCTCCGCCGTATTACTGTAAACAACGTAGAAGACATCTGCGATTTAAGCAAAACCCTTAGTCCAGCACAACGTAACAAGGTAGCCGACAATGGCGAATCCATTGCCGTAGCGCATTATTCCGAAGACGCCTGGTTCAGGGCCGTCTATGCCGGTGAAGAACCCGTGGGTTTCATCATGCTGCATACCGGTGCTGACTGGAGCGACGGCCTCGATTTTCCCGGTATGTTCCTCTGGCGGTTCATGATCGCCGGTCCTGACCAGGGCAAAGGATATGGCAGAAAAGCCATCGGCCTCGTGCTGCGCAACCTCGCCGCCCGTAAGATTTACGAGCTGTATACCAGCTGTGGCGAAGGAGAAGGCGGTCCGCTGGGGTTCTACCTGCAGCTGGGCTTTGTAGCCACCGGCGTTTATTATGATGATGAAGCGGAGCTGAAGCTCACCTTTACCGACGCCACCGTGGAGCAGCTGTTAAGCTGATAACAACTTCTCCCGGATACCCGCGAGGTGATGATCATCATGTTCCGCCACGAAATAAGCCAGGTCGATGACGCGCATCGGCGTTTTCAAACGGGGATGCAACGCGGTGTTGTTCATCTGCGTATCGTCCAGCGCCTGTAACTTTTTCACCAGCAACGCCCGTTGCTCCCGGAATCGCAGCAACAGTTCAGGGAGCGCGGCCGCGTTGTGGTTCGCCTGGTGCGTGCGTTGGTTGGTGAGGTCAGCCACGCGCAGCTCCTGCTGCCCGTTGACAAAATCATCGAAACGCCCGGACCATAAAGGTTCCATATCCGAAAGATGTCCTGCCTCTTCCTGTGCCGACCATTGATCGCCGGATTTCCGGACCAGCGCAGCTTCCGCAGCACCACGGGTCAGTTCCTCCAGTCTCGCCGGTGTGCCGGCCAGGCGTTCAATGATATCGGGCATGACGCCGTTGTCTGTAATCACCGGAAATGACCGGTCAAACCATGCTGTCCTTTTCATCGTGACTGTGATTTATAAAAATCATACAATGCTTTGATATCACTGCTGCAGAGCAACGGCATCGCGGCTTTCAGCATATCGTCCGGCCAGTTCCACCATTCCATCTCCAGTAGCCGTGCAATGTCATCTTCCGGGAAACGTTTCCGGATCTCTTTGCCTGGGTTGCCGCCCATCACGCTGTACGGTGCCACATCTTTGGTGATCAGCGCCCTGCTGCCGATGATAGCGCCATGCCCTACTTTCACGCCCGGCATGATCACCGCTTCAGTTCCTATCCACACATCGTTGCCGATGACCGTATCGCCGGCCGGCCGGAACCCATCGATACTGCCTTCAAAGGCCGCCACTTCCGGCATATAAAAAAACGGGAAACTGGATACCCAGTCGTGGCGATGACCCTGATTGCCCGCCATGATAAACGCGGCGCCGCTGCCGATAGAACAATAACTGCCGATGATCAGCTTGTCCACGTCTGTTCTGTCGGGCATGAGGTATTTGGCACAATCATCAAAAGAATGCCCGTGATAATAACCCGAATAATAACTATAGGCGCCTGTGATAATATTAGGATTGGTAACCTGTTCTGATAATAACTTGCCCCTGAAAGGGCTTTCGAAATAATTTTCCATGCTGTTCTTTTTATACCAGGAACAGCAAGGTACGATTAGTTTACCGGCCGGCGCGTATTTTTGTAGGGATTCCCTCGTTCAAAAAGCCGGCCCGGCAACGATGACCGGGCCGGCTATGCGATGTGATTACGCCTTCAGCGAGTCCAGTGCACCAAAAGCATGGTCTATCACGATCTTCCAGTGGCCGTCTGCCTGCCGTTTCATCACCTCTATCCCTTTGGCACTGATCTTCACCTCATCGCCGTCGGTGATGCTCCATTCAGAGCGGCCTACGGCCACGTCGCCTGTCTGCAGGCAGTACACGGTTTTGATGGCCATCGTTCCTTTTACGGCGAGGATGGACTTAACGGCTTCTTCAAACTGCTCTTTACCGGAAACTATCTTGCCCGGCTCCGGCACGATGATACCGTTATAATCGTAGATATTAAACACCGAATCGATATTGCCGGTGTTGAAAGCTGCCGCCAGCGCGGCATGTACTTCTTCCGCTTTTGTAGGTAAGTTCATATGTCGCTTTTTTGTGGATTTAGATAAAAAGAGGTTCAAAACTGCCTGCAGTAGTGATAGCATCTGACAGTTGCCCGATGCGGTCGTATACATTATTGTACAGGAAAGGTCCCATGCTGACGCGTTTCACGCCGAGCTTCTCCAGTGTGCCCAATGCCGGAAGGCCGGGTATGCACATCACGTTGAGCGGCAGGCGGGTGCCGCTGACAGCGGCGGCAATGGCGTTTTCTTCCGCGATGCAGGGCAGGAAGATACCGTCTGCACCCGCTGCTTCGTATAACCGCAGCCGTTGCAGCGTTTCCGCTTCCTTATCCGGTACATTCAGTAAGTAGGTGTCACTGCGTACATTCACGAAGAGGTCCCCCCCGGCGGTTGTCAGCCTGTTGCGGACAGCGTCGAGCGTGGCAGCAAAAGATGCTGCCGGCTGTAACACGCGGCCTTCGCTGCCAATGATCGAATCTTCGATGTTGATGCCTGCCACACCCGCTTCGAGCAACCGGGAGATATTGGCGTAGATGGCTTCCGGCGAATCGCCATAGCCCATTTCAATGTCAACGGACAGGGGTATACGCAGTACCGCCGTCATGCGACGCACGAGGAACAGGTAGTCATCAAAAGGCATCCCTTCGCCGTCTTCATATCCCAGGCTGGCAGCCACTGCCGCGCTGGAGGTGCCTACCGCCGGAAAACCCTTCTCCTGGAAACGGCGGGCGCTTTCGGGGTTCCATACGTTGGGCAGCACAAACAATTGGCGTCCCTGATGCAGTTCTTTAAATGTGTTAAATACGGATGACATGGTCATTCAGTTAAAAATGAGTAAATGTTGTTTGTTTGATAACACAAAACTACTGCAGCAGGAAAGCGTGAAATTGTACAGATCGGAACTGTTTTAACTATGGGAGGCTGCCAGGGTAACAGGTGACTGGTCAGGCATATAACCGGACGGGGTGATGCCGGTGAAGGATTTGAATTCGCGGATAAAGTGGGACTGATCGAAGTAGCCGCAGTCATAGGCGATGGCCGTCAGCGGCGCTTCGTTGCGGATCACCAGCTGCAGGCTGTTCTGGAAGCGGTGGATCTTGCTGTATAGTTTGGGGGTGAGACCGGTATACTGAACAAAGAGTTTCTGCAGGTAACGGGAAGTGATGCCATAACGGGCCGCTACATTCTCGATGTTATCGAAAAATCCCGGCTGACGGATCTCATGCATGACATGGTCCACCATAGTGACTTTCGTATGTCTTTTTTCAGACCATACGAGCTGACGCCAGAGGAAGTCTTCCACCAGCGACAGGCGCTCCGTCCAGGACGGTGTGTCCTGCAATCGTGCGTGCAGTGCGGTCACTGCCTTGCCGGACACATCGCGGAAATCATTTACCTGGTCATTGAACAGGTCTACTTTTTCGGGGAAAAAGTAAGCAGCCGCATGTGGGAAGAACCGAACGCCCAGCATGGTGTTGCGGCCGACAGAACGCACGGGCAACGGTTTGGTGATCTGCCCCCACAGCTCTACCGGCGGTGTGGTCATAAACCCGGCACCGCTGTCTGTTTGCCAGGAACCGGCACCCAAATTGAAGATGATTTCCATGTTCCCGCTAGGGAAAACAGTATCCTCAAATGCCGTTGCAGCATCTGACTCATAAGTGTAATAACACTTTACATACTGTTTCAGCCTGTCGCCCGGCTTTATTTCTTTGTACTCCATATCCTTTGCAGGTACCGGAAGTTACAATAAATCCGGTCCGGGGCAAAAATAATCTCCCTGTACCGGCGGGAATTGTACAAAACGGAACAAAAAATTTCTATTTTCACTGCTCGACTTTAAAGACACACTATGGAAACAGCTAACATTCTCCCGGTCATACAGGCGGTATTTAAAGGCGCCGATGCCCGGGACTGGCACACGGTAGAACAGTCATTTGCGCCGGAAGTGGTGTATGACTACACTTCTATGGCCGGCGGCCAGCCACTCACCCTCACCCCCTCCGCCATTACAGACATGTGGAAACAGTTTCTGCCGGGATTCGACAAAACGGAACACCGTATATCCGACTTTATCTTCACCCAGGAAGACAATACCGTGGTGGTACAGTTCAGCGGTCACGCCACCCATGTGATCGACACCGCTACCTGGACCGTGGAAGGGAACTATGAAACCAGGTTGTCCCGCAATGGGGACAAATGGCAGCTTACTTTTTTCAAATTTAACCTGCAACGCCAGGAGGGCGACCTGCAGCTGCCGGCACAGGCGCAGCAGCGTGCCGCGGCAAAATTATAAACAGTAAAGGCCCGCGTCAGTGCGGGCTTTTACTGGTCTGTTCCGATAACGGCACAGGGATCTTTTTCAGCAAATACTCCACCACCGGGTCTTTCCCCCACACTTTATCCTCCAACGCCGGTTTAATCCACATGTCCGGTGTGACCGGCCCGTTTCGCGTGCGACTGCAATCAGCACCGTGACTCAGAGACGTGGTGGATTGAATTCTTATTTTACTGTTGGGCAGCACTATCCCGAACACCTCTCCGAAATCCTGTACGTTCTCACCGGCAGGCTCGCCAACAATAGTCGCCAGTCTATAGGTTTTTACGACATCGGCGACGGCCATGGCGCTGGAAAAAGTAAAGGGGCCGGTGATAAAATATACTTTTCCGTCAAATACCGTATCCCTGCCAAAGCGGTTGCGCTGCGGATTACACTCGTTTTCACTTTCCCAGACGGTACCGTTGGTATGTTTGAGATAAGCGGCCGCACTGTCGCCGACGGTTGTCCGAAGAAAGTCTTTATACGGCTGACTGATCTTCCAGCTTTTACGTCCCCAGGTATATTTTTTTGTCGTGATGTAACCGAACAGCAGATCGCCTAAATCTGTGTTTCCGCCGCTGTTCTGTCGGAGGTCGATGACAAGGTGATGAATACCAGCGACTTTCAGCGCATGGAAACAGCTGTCGAGGTAAATACGAAAGGTACTGACACTACCGCTCAGGCTTCTGACATTGATATAACCTAATTTCTGATCAATGATCCGGTAGTCGTAAGGCTGTACCAGGTGTGGCAGCGTAGCCGTCAGCGCCTGCCGGAAAGGGACGCCGGCGGCCAGCGTCTTTTTACCGGCAACGCCTTTCGCATCCTTATAATGCAGCACAAAAGGCGGTTGTATTCCTTTCAGAAAAAGGAAGTAGCTCAACAGGCGTGTGGACGCCTCCTGCCGGAAGGAAGGTAAACCAGCCATCCCCCCTGCTATCTCTTTAAAGAGCGCGGCCATGTCACGGCCATTGATCGCGGTGACCTCTGCGCCTGCAGGAACACCCAGCTCTGTAGCCAGCCTGGCCGGGAAGTACAGCCTGCCGTTCTCCTGTACCAGCTTACAGGGGAAAAACAGGTCCTTCTTTATGTCTTCTTTCAGAAACGGCTGTCCCAGTTGCGGTGCGCTGTGCGCGTCTCCCAGGAGCGCCGTGATAGGGTAAAACAGCAACGTCAGGTCGCGGGTGCTGATCGAATCGGCGAGAGAGCGTTTGAATCTTTCGACGCCAGCGTAATAATTTCTTCGGGAAATGTACGTAAAAGGCGCATAATGCGAAGATTCCATGGTACGGGTGTAGTAATCGATGTCTGCTATCGCCTGCTGGCGGGACAGCATGGATTGGGCCATCCCGGCATTTGTTCCAGGCAGCAGCATTAACAGGAATATCCAGCTTTTAAGATTCATATAGCCGTCGTTGTGAGGATTTCAGGCGGCCAATATAACCAAATTCTGATGGAGATTCGTTAACTTGCCGCTCCCTGATACCTAACACCATGGAGCAAAATAGCATCTTCGATGAAAACTTTGACAAACCGGAACTGCTCCGGCGGCTCGACCTCCTGCCGGCCTGGCTGAAAGTATATACCTGGATTACGCTTGGACTTTCCGTCTTCATGACCATCCTCATTTTCTTACAGATCCCGGACACCGCTGGCAATCTCGATGCCGAAGATGCGGCAGGTTTCTGGGCTGGCACCATGCTCGCGGCTACCTTCATTGCCGCTGTGTACTTGTCGCCGGTCTTGCTGGTCTTGTTTGAAATAAAATGGGCCATAGGATTTAACCTGGTAATAGGTGTTCTTTGGCTGGCCCTGATCTCGTCATTAGCCCTCTTACTTGACGTGACCTATCTGTACCTTGCCATCACAATGTGCTTCTATATTCCCCTCTGGGCGGGACTGCTTCCCCTCCGGCGAAGATGGACAAAGGAAGCCGTATCCGGCCGGGCGCTCCGTAAGAAAACCCGCGTTATTACTTCCTGATGGTTTCGTAATGTGCAGCAATCACACCGGACTTCAGTTGTCTTGAGCTGAGTAGCTTCAGCTTTACCGGTTTTTTCAGGTCGTTAAAGAGCAGTGTGCCGGCGCCAATGGCCATCGGCTGGATGGTCAACCGGTATTCATCGATCAGGTCCAGTTCTATAAAAGTCTTTACCAGTCCGGGGCTGCCGAATATCATCAGGTCTTTTCCCGGTTCAGCTTTCAGCTTTGCTACTTCCTCTGCGATATTGCCTTTGATCAGCCTGGTATTGTTCCATTCGGCTTTTTCCATGGTCGTGGAGAACACCACTTTAGGGATATCCTGTACCCACCTGGCATGTTTCAGGCTATGCTCACTGGCAGTTTCCGGTCTTTCCAGCACGGTGGGCCAGTAGCCGGCCATCATTCCGTAGGTGGTGCGGCCGTAGAGCGGCATGCCCACTGTCTGCATCAGTTCATCCGCATAGTCTTCCATTTCCTTGTCGTAGACCATCCAGTCCAGGCCGCCTTTTTCATCGCATACATAGTTATCCAGCGATACGTGCATCAGCAAAACTACTTTTCTCATTATTTCTGTTTTTATGGTTATTTAATTTTTTGATAGATGTCATTACAGCTTAGCAGCCAATGGTGGCCGTATTTGTCCGTCACCCCTCCAAACAGGCCTCCTTCGGCCGTTGGGCGGAGGGGGAAGGATGTTGCGCCGCCGGCGGCCAGTTTGCGGTAGTAGTTCCTCGTCTCTGTTTCGCTGTTGCATTGCAGCAACAGCGCGATGGTATTGCCAGTGACCAGCCCCTCCTCGCCTACCATATCCGAACCTGTCAGCACCAGGCCGCCGCTTACCAGCGTAGCCTGCAGCACTGCATTCCGCAGGCGCGCCGGCAATACTTCCGCGTCGGTGGTATCCCCGATGGTCCGGAAAGAAAGACGGCCTCCCAGGCATTCCCGGTAGAAGCCCATGGCCTCTCTGCAGTTGCCGGCGAAAGTAAGGTAAGCACTAATTTGTATCATTTTCCTATTTTTGATGACAACACAAAACTACCCCGCCGCCGGAAAACGAACGGCAGGGTTTAATGACATTTGAGGATGGCGAATACGACATCGTCAAACACGATAACAGCTAGCCGTATGAAACACATTTCTATTCTGATACCCAGAGGCCAGAGCAGCCTGGTAAACATTGAAGGAAGCCTCCAAATCCTTTCTGAGGTCAATGGTATCCGGGCGTCCCGGGGAGAAGCCCCCCTGTTCAACATCCAGCTGGTAGGCCTCTCTCCTAATACAAGTCAGCGGAACGGAAGGTTTACCATCAATCCTGATGCGCTGATCAGCGAGGTACATCAGACAGACCTGATCATTATACCGTCGTTACAAGGCGACCAGCAGCGGGCGACAGCAATGAACCAGGAATTTATTCCGTGGATATTGCAGCAACGGCAGCAGGGCGCTGAAATCGCCTGCCTCTGTATCGGCGCTTTTTTCCTGGCGGCGACGGGCCTGCTCAATAACCGTCCCTGTACCACCCACTGGCAGCTGGCGGGCCAGTTCTCCGAAATGTACCCCGACGCCAAAATGGTGCCCTCACAGCTGATTACAGACGAAGACGGCATCTACACCAGCGGTGGCGCCTTCGCCTATCTCAACCTGCTGGTATACCTGATCGAAAAATATGCAGGACGGGAAATGGCCATTGACATCGCCAAAGGATTCCTCATCGATATAGACCGCAAGAGCCAGTCACCTTTTATTATTTTTGAGGGACAGAAAGCGCATGACGACGCCGAGATCAGGATGGCGCAGGAGTTCATCGAACAAAATTACCCGGAGAAAATCACCATCGATTTCCTGGCGAATAAATTCGCTATCGGACGGCGCAACTTCGAACGCCGGTTTCAGAAATCCACCAACAATACCGTCAATGAATACGTACAACGGGTAAAAGTAGAAGCCGCCAAACGCCGGCTGGAAACCACCCGTAAAAATGTCAGCGAAGTGATGTATGAAGTCGGCTATACCGATACCCAGAGTTTCCGGGAGGTATTTAAACGGCTGACGGGGCTGACACCCATAGAATACCGCAATAAATACAGCGAAACAACGCTCCCGTTGAGCTGATATGCCCATCTTTCCTGTACTGGCTGCGCTTTTATTCCCATCTTTCCCTTATTTTCGCGATTTGGCGGTGGCGGAGGGCTTTGTCCTTCGCCACCAGGCAGGAACCTATATCACGTACACCATCTAATCTACATGAAAAAGACAAGTAATCATCCGGCAGCATTGCCTTTTCTGTTCCTCTCCGAAATGTGGGAGCGTTTTGGTTTTTATCTGATCCTGGGCATTTTCCAGCTGTACCTGACCGACACTGCCAAAGGCGGCTGGGGTATGGACCGTGCCACTGCTGCGGATATCTTCGGTACTTTTATCGCTTTCGTATACCTGACACCGTTCCTCGGCGGACTGATAGCCGACCGTAAACTGGGTTACAGCAAGTCTATTATCATTGGCGGGATACTCATGGGTATTGGTTACATCGGGCTCGCTGTGCATAACCTCACCGTCTTTTACCTGTCCCTTGGCCTGATCTGTATCGGCAACGGATTTTTCAAACCCAATATTTCCACCTTACTGGGGAACGTATACAGCGATGAAAAGTACCGCAGCCGGAAAGACACCGGGTACAATATCTTCTACATGGGGATCAACATCGGCGCCTTTATCTGCAACTTTTTCGCAGCCTTCCTTCGGAATACCATCGGATGGGGAGCCGCCTTCATCGCCGCCGGTATCGGTATGTTCCTCGGCGTATTGATTTTCGTCATCGGCATGAAGCACTACCGCCATGCCGACGTCCGTAAACCGGAGCAGGAAGGTGATATGCCGCTGAGCAAAATTTTCTCTGTCGTATTCCTGCCGGCCATTGTGGTTGGACTGGGTGCCTGGTTTATCCCGGGCAATGTCTTCGGGTCTGACTCTACCGACGCTTTCATCTTTGCCTGCATCCCGATATTATTATTTTTCGTGTCGCTGCTGGTGAAGGCTGACGCCCGGGACCGCAAGCCACTGTCCGCGCTGCTGGCCATATTCGCAGTGTCTATTGTATTCTGGGCCGTATTTAAACAGAACGGCACCGCGCTCACCACCTGGGCGCAATATTATACTGACCGGGAAATCCCTGCAGCTATCCAGCAGCCTGCACAGGGGCTCTACCTGGCAGAGACGGTGGTGAACAAAGCCGATTCCGTGACCGCGTACGATGACGAATTCAGGGTGATGCGGGACGCCGACGGTAAACCATTGAAAGTATGGGACAAAGTGCCCTATTTCAAAAATGTGGCCCCGGAGAAAATGCCGGCCGAAGGACAAAGCGTCAGTCTCTACAACACTGAATTGTTCCAGTCCATCAACCCGTTCTTTGTGATCACGCTGACACCGCTGATCGTCCTGTTTTTCGCCATGCTGCGAAAAAGGGATAAAGAGCCTTCTACCCCGTCAAAAATAGCCTGGGGACTACTTATATCAGCCATTTCCACCCTGATGATGGTGGGAGCCGTCTATGTATGCAGCAACGGCGCCATCAAAGCGTCTCCGTGGTGGCTGATCGGCTGTTACGGCATTATTACGGTGGGTGAGCTGTTCCTGAGCCCAATGGGCTTGTCGCTCGTATCCAAACTGAGCCCTGCGCGCATCACCTCCCTGATGATGGGCGGCTGGTTCCTCGCCACTTCTATCGGAAACAAGCTTTCCGGTATCCTGGCCACGTTATGGGACACCTACGACAACAAAGCGAATTATTTCCTTGTCAACTTCCTGCTGCTCGGCGGCGCTGCCGCGATCATCTTCCTGATGCTGCGCTGGCTGAACAGGATATTCAAAGAGTACGTGAAGTAAACTTCTTTCCTTGTGTCCGCGGAGAAAACCTTTTCGTATTTTTGCTCCGGCAATAAAACCGGGATTATGACATTGGAATTCAGAAAAGCAACAACAGCAGATGCAGATCAGATCTGGCAGATACTGGAAAAAGCCATCGCCCGCAGAAAAGCGGAAGGAAGCGATCAATGGCAGGACGGATACCCGAATCCCGCTGTGGTAGCTCACGACATCGCTAACGATCACGGCTATGTGCTGACAGCCGGCGATAAAATAGCGGGATATGTCGCTTTGCTCATCAACGATGAACCCGCCTACACTGATATCAAAGGAAAATGGCTGACAGACGGCGATTTTGTGGTGTATCATCGCGTAGCCATTTCAGATGATTTCTTAGGTCAGGGACTGGCGCAAAAGATGCTGCAGCATATAGAAGATTATGCGCGGGACAATCACATCAGCAGCGTACGGGCCGATACCAACTTTGACAATGCCGGCATGCTGCGCATTTTTGAGAAACTGGGCTATGTATACTGCGGCGAAGTTTTCTTCCGTGACGCAGCACGTAAAGCCTTTGAGAAGGTGTTGGACAAATAGTCTTCATCAGCAAAAATAAATCCTTCTCCACCAGATGGTGGAGAAGGAAATCATATAGCAGACGGGATATCAGGTCCTGATCTCCCGCCGCATAAAAAGATAATACGCCCCTGCAAAACAGACCGTTGACGCGGCCACCAGGCCTGTAACCTGCGGCCATACGATCATGAGGCTTTCTTTGAAGGGCAAGGGCGCCGGAATAGCGCCTGCCATCTGCTCCATGGTCAACGGCCCCAGGCTTCTGACAGAAGGCATCAGTAAAGTGGTGGCAGCATCCGTATACAGCTGGCTGGGCGCCACCCTGAAAAACGACAACAGGATGTTGTTATAGGCCATTACCTGATCAGGCTGCAAAGATGCCGGATCGGGCAATACAGCCCTCGCTACCATGTTCACCACAATCTGGTAAAAGACGGTAAAAAACAACCAAATGCCGATCGCACTGATCGCAGAAGTGGCCGCATGCCGGAACGCTACGGAGAGACCGATCGAAAGGCTCAGCCAGAACCCCACGTATATAACGCTTAGCGCTACAAACGCCAGTATCCGGAACAGTTCTGCCGCTTCCACCGGAACGCCGGTCAGCATCAGCCCCGCGCCGACCATCAGCAATACCAGGCTGAGAAAAAGCACACCGATCATCAGCAAAGCCGCATAAAACTTCGCCAGCAAAAGATGATCGCGATAAACCGGTTGTGCCAGGAGGCGTACCAGCGTACCATTATTTTTTTCTGAGTTGACAGCATCGAAGCCCAGGGCTATGCCCAGCAGCGGCCCGAGGAAACTGATAAAGACATGAAAAGCCGGTAGTGCGTTATCCGATGTCGTCAGTAATTTCAGATACACAAACACATGGTCCGGATCGTTGACATTCTGCACCGCTTTCGCCAGGTTCGTCAGTGATACATACATAGCGCCTGCGAAAGTAAAAAGGACCAGCAGCAACATTACTATAAAACGCCAGCTGCGGATATGATCACCTACTTCCTTGCGTACCATCACCTCAAAAGAGCTGTAGGTGCGTTCTTTCGACCAAAGACGATTAAAATAAACTAACGGACTTCCCATTGGAAACTTTCTTTTTTAACCTTATTCTCAAAAAAACGATGATAGATCTCATCCAGGCCATATTCTTTTTTATGAACGCCGGTTACATTCGAGCCATATTGCACGAAGCGCCGCACAATATCAGGCGTAACGTCTGTATGGCACGACAGTTCCCAGGTGTTGGCTGTTATGCTAATGTTGCTGACACCGTCCAGGTCCCGCAGCTGCCGTTCCAGTGCTTCGGGGACCTGTACCGCCTCCCGCACTGAAACCTGCACCACTACTGAATCTTTTCCAAACAGATGTCCCGACAAGGTTTCGATATCTCCTTCCGCCAGTAGTTTTCCTTCCACGAAGATGCCCACGCGGTCGCAGATCTGCTGCATCTGGTGCAGATGGTGAGAGGACAGTATCACGGTAAGCGACTGTTCGCGGCTGAGCTGCCGTATGAGATGAAGAAACTCCCGGACCCCTGCGGGGTCTATGCCTAATGTGGGTTCATCCAGTATCATCACAGCAGGCTGGCGGATCAGTAAGTCAGCCAGGCCAAGCCGTTGTTTCATGCCGCGTGAGTATGCGGCGGTCTTTTTATGCATCTCTGCTCCCAGCCCCACCATTTCCATCGTTCTTTGGGCGCGCGAAACGATTTCCCGTTCCGCAATGCCGTTTAGCCGGCCAATGTACACCAGGTTTTCCAGCGCGGTCATGTTGTCGTAAAACCCGGCGCTGTCCGGCAGGTAGCCGACTTTGCGCCGGACGGCGATGGGATGGCGGGTTGCATCGGTACCGCATACGATGGCCCGGCCGGCGGACGGCTCTGCGAGTCCCAGCATCATTAGTATGGTGGTGGTTTTGCCTGCGCCATTAGGGCCCAGCAGCCCAAATATCTCCCCTTTACCGATTTTGAGGGAGAGCTGGTCTACCGCCTTTTTAGTGCCATAGTATTTTGTCAGTCCATCCAGTTCAATTATGGGATTTTCCATAGCGCTTTACCTCCTTCCGTATTTACGAACCAGGTAATACACAATACCCAAAGACAGCAGGATCACAAGCATGCCTATCCATCCTGCCAGCAGGGAAGTTTTCACTGTCATCCGAAAAGTGGCGTTACTGTTGACGTTATTATTCCGGGCCGTAAAATTGGTCACATAATCGCCTGCGATCGTTTTATCAGGGACCTGCAGCGTAGCAGTAATATTTTGTTCTTTATCAGGTTCCAGCCGGTCTACCTTTGCCGGTTCAAATGTGGCATTCCATCCCACCGGCGCCTGCGCAGAGAGCTCCAGTCCTTCCAGTGGCAGCGTGCCCGTGTTTTTGACGGTCAGTTGAATCTGCCTGCTCCGGCCTTCGGTGATCTCGTCGCTCAGCCGGCCTGACGGCGTCGTGAGCTCAAGGCCATAGTTGCCCTTCACCACGGCTTCCAGTTCTGTACGGAGTGTATCCGTTGCTGTTATCGCTACCACCGGGATCGTATATTTCCCTGGCTTTACCAGTGGTGCAGCAGTAATTTCCACGGAAATATCCTGTGTTCTGCCGGAATCCATTCTCAATCCCGCAATCTGGTTGCCTTCTGTGCGGAACGTAGTGTTCCAGCCTTCCGGGGCGTCAGCACGAAGTTCGTACAGCTGCGTGTGACCGCTGCCGTTATGCAGACTGGCATTGTAGCGAAAAGTCTCTTTAGCGGTAGCTTCAATATTCATCAGTCTAACCGTAAAGGCTGATCTGCTTTTACCGGCATTTTGCTGGGCCAGCGCCGGTGTTGTAAGTGCAGCAAAAGAAAAACAAAAAAGGGATACGCTCAGATAATTCGATAACGTTGACATACCACGAATGTTGACGATTAATATAATTGATGGTTGAAAATAAAATACGATGCTTTCCCCCGCTGCCGGCGGGAAGTTAAACAGGATAACAGACCGTGTTGTAAACACCGTCAGCTGGTCAGATAGATAATAAACAGGTAATCAATATGGGCCGTCCTTACGGGACCTGGAGGCGTGCAGGGACTGAATAGTGATGGTATCAGCAGTGATGGTTCCGGTAGCGAGAGTGTCTCTTGTGAACGTTGGATTTACCTTGTAATGTACTGTTTTGGCTTTTAAAATGTTCGTCATGCTAGATGAAATTGAATTGATTAAAAACAAATTCAAATAGAAAATAACTGCTCCTGCCAACGGGGCGTAAGCGCCACGTTTGAAAGGATTAAAATTTACTGACAGTTGTTATGACCGAAAGTTAAATGATCAATTGTTAGAATAATGTTAAAACCGGTTTTCAGATGGCGGATATCCGCTGCCAACAAGACTATCAGCGCCCCTTTTTACCGCCAGGCTTCGAAACAATGCCGCACTGGCATACTCCGTTATACTGGTATCATACCTGTCACCTCTTTGTCTTTTTAATCCGAAAAGACAGAAAAAAAATTGCAAATATGTTCATATGTATATACATTTAATAAAAACAGACACCCCCGGTAGGAGAACAGCCGAACAATGAACCAGATGCTACCATCGGGAATATATCATCCGTTATGAAAATTGATACATGGTGAAACGTACTCAACTTGTACTGCTGCTAATAGTAATATCGACAGCAACAGCGACAGCGCAGCAACCAAAAACAACTGCTGTCAACCCTAGGGTAACTGATATCTGGGTAGTATTTAAAACACATTTTGACCTTGGCTTTACCGACCTGCCGGAAAACGTGTTCAGGCGGTACCGGGAGGAAATGATGACCAACGCATTGACGGTCATCGAAAAAAATGCGCTGCTGCCAAAAGAAAAGCGGTTCGCCTGGACGGTTTCAGGCTGGCCCCTGCAAGCACAAATACTGGGTCCGCTGCAGACGCCTGAACGAAAAGCGAAAATTGAGCAGGCGATAAAAACCGGCGCGCTGGTCGTACACGGCCTTCCTTTTACTACTCATACGGAATCACTGGACTATGAAGATTTGGTACGCGGCCTTAGCTATTCTTCCATGATTACGCGGAAATACGGGCTCCCCCTGACGATCAGTGCAAAGATGACAGACGTACCTGCGCATTCCTGGGTAATGCCCACCTTACTGCATCATGCCGGGATTAAATTCCTGCAGCTGGGCTGTAATCCCGCCAGCCAATATCCCCGGTTTCCAGAACTGTTCTGGTGGGAAGGACCAGATGGCTCAAAGGTGCTCTGTAATTACACCGCGCTCTATGGCTCTGACATCCGGCCCACCAAAAACTGGCCTTGCAAAAATTACCTGGCGATGCAAATGACCGGGGACAATCACGGGCCACCCACATCACAGGAAATTGATAAACTCCTCGCCTACGCGGCAAAAGAGATGCCTGGCGTCCGGATACATTTTGGTACGCTGGACGATTTTGCCAAAGCTGTTCTCGCCGAACGTCCGACGTTACCCACGGTTAAGGGTGATTGTCCTGACACCTGGATCCATGGCATACAATCCAATCCGCAGGAAACCAAAACTGCCAGGAATATCCGCCCGCTCGAGTCCGCGCTGGACGGTCTGCATACACAGATGAGCAGCTGGGGGCTACCCACCACACCTATTTCGGGTGAACTGGCAAAAGCTTATGAACAAAGCCTGTTATATGGTGAGCATACCTGGGGAATGAACGCAGAGTACGGACCCCGCTACAGTTATGGCGACGACTGGAAAAAATGGATGGCTGCTGCTGCAGCCGAACCGCTTCCTCCCAACGGTGATTACACCCCGTTGAAAAACAGCGATGCACACAACACCTCCATCGGCAGCAAGCGGAAATGGCTTCATTCCTACGATGAGAAGCACCGGTATATTCTCAACACCCGTGACATCGTGCGCAGCAAGCTTGACCAACATCTTCAGCTGCTGGCCGCTGCTGTAAACAAAGCTGGTAAACGCATGGTGGTCTACAATCCGCTGCCCTGGAAAAGGTCCGGTATGATTGAAAATCCATGGCAGAAAGGAAGCTATTACTTTGTTAAAGACGTTCCTCCATCCGGCTATACGACCGTTTCACCTGGTGAACCGGGAAACCAGGACGTTCGTCACGACAAGCAACCCGTATTCAATACTCCTGCCTTCCAGGTGACGTTTGACCTGAAGAGAGGCGGTATATCCTCGCTGATTGAAAAATCAACCGGCCGGGAACTGGTCGATACCACAGCAGCCTATGTCATTGGCCAGTTTTTGCACGAACGATTCAGTACACATGAAGTGGACAACTGGTTTGATGCCTACAGCCGCATAAAAGACGGCTGGGGATTGAACGATCTGGGCAAGCCCGGAATGATCGATGCAACGAAAGCGCCTTACCTGGCGTTTACCCCCAAAACCTGGGACATTGATGTCGCCCATTCCACTGCTGCCGATATTGCCACCCTCTCCGCTACTGACCCTGAAGGCCATGCAAAAAACTACACGCTGACATTTACTTTTCCGCGCGATGCAGCTTATGTAGATGTTACCTGGTCTGTTACCGATAAAACGCCGGACAAACAACCGGAAGGTGGATGGCTCTGTTTTCCTTTCAACGTTCAGCAGCCCACCTTCACGATGGGGCGCCCGGGAGGGCCTGTCGATCCCTCCAAAGACATTATACCCGGTTGCAACAAATACCTGATGGCCATCAATTCCGGCGTCGCCGTTACCGGTCCGGATAAATCCGGTATGGTACTATCCTCTGCAGATGCACCGTTAGTTAGTCCGGGTGAACCCGGACTCTGGAAATACTCGATGGACTATGTCCCCACCAAACCTGCTCTTTTTGTTAATCTCTATAACAACATGTGGAACACCAATTTCCCGTTGTGGCAGGAAGGCTCCTGGACAGAAAGTGTCCGTATATGGCCTGTTACCCGGGGTTCTTCCATAACAGACAACCTTGTGAAAAATGCATGGGAAACCCGCGTGCCGTTATTAACAGCAACAGCGGAAGGCGCCCCCGGAACATTACCGGCAACACAACAGGGGTTAGCTGTTTCCCGGCCGGGCGTGCTTGTCACAGCTTTTGGCGATAACCCCGATGGCAGCGGCACCATTTTACGTTTATGGGAACAGGCCGGGCATTCGGGAAGCTGTACCGTCAGTTTTAATGGTCAAAAAAAAGTAAAAGCTGTTGTTCCGATCGATTTGCGCGGCAACAAAAAAGGGGCTCCCATCGCGGTAAGGAATGGATCATTTACCTTCAGACTGAATAAGTACGCCCCCGCATCCTTCCTGGTTATTGATCAGCGATAGCGCGGGGTCCGATGGCTATACTGTGCCTGTCCTTTGAACTTTTTCCCGGTTCAAAGGGCAGGTACGTTAAGCCCAATTTTGACAATAAAGAAGGGTTGTGTATTTTTGAAAGGTTGGGATATGTATCATGTGACAAGGTTTTTTCTCACTCACCTATTCCTTATATCATGAGAAAGGTATTATTTCCAATGCTCTTCCTGCTGGCTGTCCGCCCGGCTTCCGGCCAATCACCCAAGGCAGGCCTGTTTATCGATTCTTTTGTCATCAAAAACAATTTTAATGGCACCGTTCTTTTAGCCAAAAAGGATAAAGCCTGGTACCAGAAGAGCTTCGGGACAGCCAACTTCCGGCTGAATACGCCCAATACCGCCGACACCCGGTATAAAGTTGCTTCCATTACCAAAGCCTTTACGGCGGTGTTGATACTCCAGCTCTACGAGCAGGGGAAAATTGATTTAAACAAACCCATTAGCAGTTATTTGCCTGATTATAAAGGAGAAGGCGCCGATAAGGTAACGGTAACGCAGCTACTGAACATGACATCGGGCATCCATAACATGGACGCTGGACTAACCCTTGAATCAGCATTAAAAAACGGGATGCCGCAGTACCAGGCGCCGCATACCAGCGATGAAATGCTGACGCTTTTCTGCAGCGGCAAACTGGTCAATGAACCCGGCAAAGTATGGGATTATAACAATGCCGATTATATTATCCTCGGAAAAATTATTGAACGTACTACGGGAAAAACTTTCGAGCAAAATCTCCGCACCCGTATCCTGGAACCGCTGAAGATGACCAATACAGGCATCGCCTACCAGCAGGAGATTATTCCCCGCCTGGCCGATACTTATTTCTACCGTGATGACATCAAAGCGATGGTCAACGACCTCCCCGTGTACCCGGAGAATTGGTATGCCGCCGGCGCGATGTATTCCACGGTGGATGATATCCTGAAATTCTCCAATGCGCTGTTTGGAAAAAAGCTGTTAAAGCAGGCAACACTCGATCAGATGTTCACCTCCGGAAAAGACGAATATGGTTACGGTGTATGGGTGTACAAAGATTATGACATTCACGGCAAACACTATACGATCATCAAAAGGCCGGGTTCTATTATGGGCGCACAGGCCATGCTGTTCCATGTACTGGAGGAAGGGTCCACCATCATCATCCTGAGTAATACCGGCACGGCCAGCCTCGATGAATTTGCCGCCAAAATAGCCTCCCGTATTGTCAAATAAAGAAACCCCGCGACCGGCGCGGGGCTTCAGTGATAAGGCGTGCAAATATTATTAGTGAACGATGGTAATAAATCCTTTGAGCGTTGTTTCCCCCTGGTTGATCGTCAACACATAGTAGTAGGTACCCTCTGCCAGCGGCTGACCATTTACTTTTCCGTCCCAATCGTTGCTATAGTTCCAGCGGACAT
Source organism: uncultured Chitinophaga sp. (assembly GCF_946479755.1). The sequence goes on from NZ_CAMLHC010000019.1 coordinate 120,487, forward strand.
ACACCATGCGCCCTGCGCGGTCAAATATCTTCAGTTCGTTGTCCGGGAAAAGGTGCAGGTCTTTCACCACCCACCTGTCGTTGAAGCCGTCGCCGTTAGGTGTCAGAATATTATTGGCCGTAATGTTGATCATACCGGCTACCTTCAGCCCGAAGGTAGCGGTATTCGTACAGCCGTCGCTGTTGGTGACCGTGACCTTATAGGCTGCATCCGCCACCGGCCTCACCTGTAATACCGGCGTAACGACGCCGCCGATCACTCCGGCTGTCTCATCCCACTTGAATGTATTGTTGCCGCCAGCTGCAGCTGTGAGCCGTACCAGCTCTCCTTTGGCGACAATAGCGCCTTTGTCGCTGCTGATGGTGATAACAGGCAGGCTGCTTACGTTGACCGTAAAGGTGCGCCGCAGCAGGTCGGCTCCTCCGTTGGCGGTACCGCCGTTATCCTGTATGGTAACGGTAACGGCAACACGCCCATCGCTAACGTCCGGCTTGAGTTTATAATGAAGTACGCCGGCGGCATCCACCGTCAGCAGGTCAAAGAAAGGCTGATCTGCTGCGGCGGTGATCGTGTAGGTCTGCCCCGCCTCTACGGCGGAAGCGCCTGTCAGTTGAACACGATGAGCCTCCACCGTGGCGCAGATGGTAGTATTGGCGACAGGGTCCAGCACAGGTGCTTTGTTGACCAGCAACACCGTGATGGTGACCGGTACCACACCGCTGGTATTCAATCCATCGCTGACGGTGATTCCCAGCGTGGTGGTATTGCCCGTCAGCCGGTTCAGCGCGGCGGTGTTCAGCACTTTCACCACACCGGCGGCATCTATGGAAAAGGCGCCCGCGGCGCCATCGGCAGCGATGCTCCAGTTCAACAGCGGCGCAGGAGTTGCCTGTACAGTTCCCACCACACTTCCAACGGCGCCGGTTTGCAGCACATTGAAATGCTGACCGGCGGCTATCTGCGGCGGTGTTTTATCATACGTCACCGTCAGCGTATTGGAAGCCGTATTGCCGGTATTGGCGGGGTTGACGGCCATGCCGGCAGGCAGGGAAATGCTTACCGGTCCATCTCCCGCGGGCGTGACCAGCGCCGTATAAGTCACATTGTCTGTCGTTTGCAGGTTCGTAACCGTGGCATTGACGACATGCAGTTCTCCGGCTTCCAGGCCGGTGACCGGTTCTGTGAAAATCAGGCTGATGGTGAAGGGTGTATTGATCACGGCCGCAGCACTGGTGCTGAGCGTTACCCGGGGAACACCGGTATTGATGAATACCCCTCCGGTAGCCGCTACATTGTTTAACACTGGGGCAAGCGGATTCCTAAAGTAATCGATGAGCACATCCCCATTCAGCATCAATGCCGTACCCAGCCCAATCCCGTTCAGGTCCATCTCCCCATTCTTTACGATATACCGGAACGCCAGGGTGTCCGACTGGTCGCCACCCACATAGGCCGCTTCCACCTGGCTGCTACCGATCATGACCGGCAGTGTAACGTGGACGGGCGTACGCAACAGCCGCACCCGTTCGCTGAGGCGCACCGTGAAGTCAAGCGCATCGCCGGTCTTATAGGTACCGTTGGGCGGTACTGTTACAGCGGTAACCACCGGAGGCGTGGCATCATACTGATAGCTAATACTCACCGGCGGATTACCATAACCTGCGCCGTTGAAGGCCACATTCCCAGGCACTTTTACCTGTACAGGGCCGTCGGCCGCCGGGGTGACCAGCACGCTGAATGTGCTGTCATTGACCGGCTGAAAGTTGCTGAAGGTAACGTTGGTGCCACCGATGTCGGTGACATCGAAACCGGTGACAGGATCACTGAAGGTCAATATAGCTGTCCATGGCGAGTTTTGTGTTATAGCGCCCGTTATTTTCAGGGAGGGGGGTGTGGTTAATACATTCACTGCACCGGTGTTCCCGATATTTTTCAGGCCGGGCACTGCATAGTTACCTGCCATATCCAGGATAGTCATTCCATTAGCCACGATAGCGCTACCCAGGTTGATGCCGTTCAGGCTCCTGTTTCCGTCTACCACCGTATACCGGAAAGTGACTGTGTTAGTGGTTTGCCGGAAGAAGGCAGCTTTCACCAGGTCAGATCCAATGGTTACGTCTATGTAGGCCTGACCGCCAGCAGTATTCACAACGATATTTTCGTCAAACGTCACGGTAAAGTCCAGCACGTCGCCCGTTTTATAAAACCCCGGTGCGGGCACCCCGACAGCAGCCACTTGCGGCGCCGTTTTATCGTAGGTGAACGTCAGCGTATTGGAAGCGGTATTACCCGTATTGGCGGGGTTGACAGCCATGCCGGCAGGCAGGGATATGTTTACCGGTCCGTCCATGGCAGGCGTCACCAACGCTGTATAAGTAACGTTGTCGGCTGTTTGCAGGTTAGTGACCGCAGCGTTGACGGCGCTGATCTCAGTCACATCCAGGCCTGTCACCGGCTCCGTGAATGTTAGCCTGATTGTAAACGGCGCGTTGACGAGGGCCGGAGCGCTGGCACTGAGCGTCACTGCCGGGGTGCCGGTATTGACGAATACGCTGCTGGTAGGCGCTATATTATGAAGGTCCGCAATGATGGTGTTGCCCGCAGGATCGGCAAGGATGTCTCCGTTCAGCTGCAGCGGCGCGCCTATGTAGATGCCGTCTGTATCCATTTGCCCGCTTCGCACGACGTAGCGGAACACCAGGGCGTCAGACCCGTCGCCGCTAACGTAGGCTGCCTGCACCGGCGTACTGCCAATCATCACAGGCAGCGTTACCCGGGCAGGGCTGCGCGTCAGCCGTACCGCTTCGCTCAGGTGGACAGTAAACACCAGTGGTTCGCCGGTTTTGTAAGTGCCGTTGAGCGGTACCGTCACGTGGGTCACTACCGGGCGTGTGGACAAAACATTGATACCGCTGGTATTGCCCACATTACGCAGGTCTGTCGTAGCGGGGTTGCCAGCGACATCCCTGATGTCGGTACCATTGAGTACAATGGCGTTGCCGATACTAATGCCGGTAAGCGTCCTGTCGCCGCTGACAATCCGATACAGGAAGGTGAGGGATCTAGCCGTTTGCCTGTTTAGGTTAGCCTTCACGGTGGTGGTCCCAATGTTCACAGGTATATAGGCCCTTCCGGTAACAACGCTGGATATCACGTTTTCATCAAAGTTCACGGTAAACTCCAGTGCATCGCCCGTTTTATAATACCCTGGTGCGGGAACAGCAACAGCGGTCACCTTTGGCAGAACAGCATCTACATAGGGTATCTGGGAATTCAGGTTTACCAGCACCACATCTGCATTGTTTCCGTCCACATCCTGTATGGTACCTCCATTCCGTTCCAATAAAGCGCCCAGTGTAACCCCGTCGGCATCGACATCACCCGCGACTATCCTATAAGAGAAAGACAACGCCCTGGTCCCGCTGCCACCGGAATAAACAGCCCGGCGGGTTTGTGAGCCCACCAGGAGCTCAAGGTAGGGAACACCTCCGGCGGTATTCACCGTAACAGGTTCACTGAAATATACGGTAAAGGCAAGTCCGTCACCTGCCTTGTAAAGGCCGGTCACAGGCTTCTCGACGGAAGTAACGGAGGGTGACTGCGCCCTTGCGGTTGCTGCACAGACCATACAGGTCAGCAATAGCATTGCCCTCAATGCGCATGCAAACGTAGAAAGTAGCTTCATTTGGTGAAGAGATTATAAAGGCATAGCGGTTGATGTCTATGCATAGGTAAATTGGTTTGGTACAGGTCAGGGTCTTCAGAAAAATGGTTAAAATCATTCTGCCGGGGGCGAAAATATAATATATATACGAAATATTTTATGATAATTTCAGAAAGCCCTGACGCCCTGTTCTGCCGGAGGAGCGCTAAAAAACAAACCCCACGCTCAGCGTGAGGTCTGTTAGTCTTCCAATTATCCTGATATAAAAAACAACCAATGTTTATTCCCCTCCGGCCAACAATCTGCCGGCAGCGTTGTACACCATTTTTTGCAGGGTTAGTTTGTCCGCGGTGACCGTACATTCCAAATAAGCGTAGATGGGCACTTCCTTGTTATTAGCCGGCTTCACCCTGAATGGCAAATAGTAACTGTTGCCAAAACGTATTCCATTTGAATTGACATAGTTATAACTATTACCATTGACAGGCCGGGTAGTAAAATACAAGGAGCCGCCGGATGAGGGATTACTGAAGGCTGCCGCCGTAATTTCAACACCTGCTTCCGCGATCTGGATATTGGCCGTATTGGGGTTGAGATTGAACACCGCCTCACCATTTATCATGGCCACGGTGCAATGCTTAGTTTCAAACCCGTTACCGGTAACGCTGGAGTTATTAATTTCCAGGGTCAGGGTCCGCTTGTTGACCGTTAGGGTGATCGTTTTGCTGCCGCCCGCCGCTATTTCTGCATTGATGGGGACTACGGAAGACGCAGTGGATGAAAGGCCTTCTACAGGCGATTCTTTTGAGCAGGACGTGATCATCATCCCCGGTAAGGCGGCGAAAATATAAAGTAGCTTTTTCATTTTTTATGTTTTATGGGATGTGATTAATTCAACCTGCCCTGCCTGATGATTTTAAAGCTATAGGCATTCACGTTTTTTCGTTCCAGCGTTACCGGGTGATGCAACTCACCGGCGACATACGTATTGGGAGTATAAGTGAAATCCAGCAGGATGGCGCTGTATATATACACCTGGAAGTTCATGCTCAGCACCGGTTTGGTAGCATCTGTGAAAAAGGACGGTTTTTCATAATAAACAGCCGGGCGCAGATAAGTTTCTTTGCCGTTCGATTTATCGATCCACCTCAGCATCATGCCGCCGCCATACAACAACCTGGAAAAACTCATATTGCCTTCTCTTACGTCATCGGTAGCGGTATTGTTACGGGCATCGGCATCGTATTTAAAGGTCCCGCTGTGTTTAAACCAGCCGCCTTCTGCAAACACATTGAATTTGGAATGTTTCCTGGCAGCCAGTTGCAGTACGGCGGTGGCGCCGTAACTGGCATAGCCGCCGCTGATACCGGCAGAGAAGGCGCTCATCCCTATATTGACCTGTGGTTTTATATAAAATGATACCGGCCGGTTGTTGAAAAAGCCAAGATTAAAACCTGTATGCAGCGTGAAGAGGTTCCGCTCTTCGATGTAAGACTTGTCTGTTCCGTTGCTCAGTATGGGCGAATGTTCGTATCCCAATCCCAGCAGGAACTTGGCTGCAAACGGCCGGCTACTGTACCCGTCTTTTAACAACGCCATGAAACCGGCAGCAGATGCGGCTGCTGTAGTGTAGAGCGCATTTTCCTCATTGTCTGTTTTGTGAAACTCCTCCACCCTCACCGCCCGGTCCGCAGTCTTCTTCGCCTCCAGGGCCGCGTTGTATCTTTCCCGTGCGGCATTCTGGTCGTTAATGTCGGTGGTGCTGCTCTCAGCCGCCTGATAGTTGCTCATGGCACGGGCATAATCCTTAGTGCTCATGGCCTCATTGCCTTTTTGCATCAAGCTGTTAAAAGCCGTCTTTTGTTTTTCTTTTACCGCCTTTTCCTGCGCTGCTTTTGTTTCCAGTTTACCAAGATAGTTCTCCAGGTAAGCCACGTTTTCCTTTTTCTTTTGCAGCATGAATTCGGCGTTGTCATTTCCGGTACTTTCCCATGCACGCACACTGGCATTGGGTTCTATCGTGCGGATATCGTTAATCAAATTGACTTCTTTCTGCGACAGGTCGTTGATATCCGCTGACAGGTCAGGTTTATTGACTGCCTGGCTGCCTTGTTGGCGGGGCAGGTTTTTTAACCGGTTGATGGCGTCTTTCAGCACATTGATCTTATAATTGTCATCTTCTTTTCCCATCAGTACCGTGGCCGTATTGTTGAAGATGGTTGTTTTAGCCGGACTGTTCGGGGTCTGGGCGTTCAGGTTATCAAATTCAGCGATCAGTTGCTGCAGGGTTTCCTTGTTGTTATTATTGCCGGCAGTTTTGCCGCCGTCGGCATCATCACAGTTGATGGCTTTATTATTTTTGGCGTTCTTCAGCTCTGTTATCCTTATACTTTTGATGATCTTTCCCTGCATTTTATGAACGAAATCTATTGTCTCCCCTGGCTGTACCTGGTGCAGATCGCCAAAATGCACCTTCCCGTTTTTATCCAGCAGCTGAAAAACAAAAGAGACAGGCATTTTGAACTTTGAGCGTACCTGGAAATACGAGTGTACCTGGTAATTCCAATCGTACCCCTCCAGGGTCTTGATCCTGTATTCCAGGTAGGAACAGGCTTCCGAATGCCACGCTCCCCATTGAGGTTCTATTTTAGGCGGCGGCTGAATACATCCGACAGCCAGCACAGTGAAGGAGTTCTCCACGGCCGCTCTGCTTCTGGCAGCGTTCTTCGCCCCGTTGATCGCTTCTGCTTCGCTGGCTGCTCCGGAAGCCCAGCCCCCTGTTCTGTGACCGCCGGTGTCTATTGCCGACACTACTGCATAACAGCCATAAACGCTCCTGCTATACTCCAGCCGCGGATACTTACCTCCCCGTTGCAGGCAGTGCTGATAGGCCTCATTGTCCCTTACATTGCCATAGTTGTCATATCCGGCCGACCAGCCGACCTGCCGCGTTTCATAGCAAAAATATATGCTCAGCTGACCATGGCACACGGAGGTATTGATTGCAAGCAGTGCTGCAATGAGTAGAAATCTTATCATTTTTGGAAATTTTGTCGTTAGTCGCTACAGGAAAGCTCCTGCCCATTGGGGCCTGAAAATGGTCTGTCCATAAGTATATGATCGTGGTTGATACATTCCCGAACTGTAGGTTGATTCGCTTCGGTACAAAGTTATCACGTAACGATATGCCGGAAAATAGCCAGGACTAGCTATTTTTTTTACAGCAAATAACGCCCCCGCTACACCCAGCCTTCCCTTAAGGCCATTCTGACCAGTTCAACGGGTGTTTTGACAGCGGCTTTTGAAAGAAGGTTCTTCCGGTGCGCATTCACGGTATGCAGACTGATATATAGCTGGTCGGCAATTTCCTTGCTGCTTTTACCTTCAACAATGCACTTCAGGATCTCCCGTTCTCTTTTGGTAAAAAGGTCGAACGACTGGTGGATGATATTGGCATCCTGGATATTGTAGTAAGACGGCTCATCGTCCAGTCCGATGAGTGAAAAGCTGGGAGTGCCTTCCGGCTTGATATGTGTGATGTCTGTGTGCAGGCTTAGCGTGCGGTAATAATTTTTTTCATCGTAGTCAAGTTGCACCGCCTGATGCAGCAGCCTTTGGTATTTATTGGATTTATTCCTGATGCGGATATCGTACTGGACTTTATACTTTATTACTTTTTCAAAGGGCAACGCTTTGAAAAATTCTACCACCCGGTATTCAAAGTTCAGGAAGTACGGTTTGTCTTCCGGGTGGATATTCTCCATAAGAAAAGCGATGTTAAATTCCTCCGGAGAATAGCCGAGCACACGGGTGATATTACTGTCAACAAAATCCAGCTCGCTTTTATACATGTTGAATATGATGTAATAAAAATTGCCGGCCTGGAAGATGTTAAACAAGCGTTTTTGTGCTTCCAGTTGAAGTTGCAGCTGCGATTCGGAAACATGTACATCTCTGTCAGTAACTGTTTGCCAGAATTTTCTGGCGGTAAGGTAATAGTCTGATTGCGCCATAGATATATGGTTGGTTTTCGGGGTATTTGTTGTAGGTATATGATACTACTGCAATAATACGGCATTCAGAGGAGTTAACGGGCAACAACGCATGTATTTTTTTTCACAGGCGGGCAATACGTAAAAGCGGGCAGCCCTGCATGTCCGCCGTACCGGAAGGTACTGGCGGAATGCAGGGCTGTCAGGGCTTCGCAGGATTTAGTTTTTTATAAACGTAACGGCACTGCGGCTATTGCTGCCGTCTCCATTGATCTGAAGTATCCAGGTGCCTGCAGGCAGGCGGCTGACATCCAGTTGAACGGTATGAACGCCATCATGTGCCGCTTCATAATACACCTGCTTCATGCGCTGTAAGGTAGTGCTATGAAGGATGGACAGATAACACTTCCCTCCTGCCGGAGCGGAGAACTGCACATTGATGGTGTTGCCCGTTGCCGGGTTGGGATATACTGTGGCGCTGGTGACCGTCTTCATACTGGCGGTTGCACCACCGCAATCCCGAACGTAGGTCCAGGGTTTTCCTGCGCCGCTGTTCTGGTCGGGTGGATTATTTTGCGTCCACCAGTTGGCCTTATAGATTTTCTTTTTATAGACGGCCTGGTCACCCGCAGCATAAGCTTTGGAAGATATCCATTCGGCGATGCCTCCGCAACCGGTATCGGGCCGGGGCCCGTTGGAACAGGCGCCCAGCAGTTCCCAGGTATCGCTGCTGCCTGGCACGCTGGCGCTGCCTGCCCACCATTTGTTACGATAGATGTTATTGTTGTACAAAACGATATTTCCGGCGGTAGTGTAGTTCTGGGAGGCCTGCCATTGGGGGAGATTGGCGCATCCTTCAAAGGTACGGCTGTTCCAGACGGCAAAACTGACGGTGGTGGAAACGGTGTCCATCCCGGTCCGTATCCCCCGTGCGGTGGCGGTGAATTTATTATATGCCGGCGGTGTCCATTGTATCACGGAGTCATTGAAAAGCTGGCCGTTGACCACGATCTGGATTTTGCTGATCTCCTGGCGGGGATCATTTTTGGTGACGGCCAGGGTGACAGGGCCCAGCGAGGTGGTAGAAAGGATGCCATTGGCGGGTTGCAGGAAACGAATGGATGTAAGGCTGGCGCACTCCCCGTTGTCGACGGTGAACCGGGACATATTGGCGCATCCGCAGTTGGCGGTATTGTTGCCGCCGTTTAGCTCGATGCTTACCTGTTTGATAGTGGCATAACGCTGATAGTGCGCGATGCGGCTCAGCACTTTGGTATTTTCCTGTCCGCTGCCGCATTCTATACCACCGTTAATGATGTTGACGGTGGCGCCAAATCCCGGCCTGATGCCGGCCGCCTGCTGCGCCGGTGTGGGCGTCCACTTGCCGGGGATCATCACATCATGACAGGAGGGTTTGGGATACTGGGGCGCCATCCAGAACCAGAGACCGGTTTCGAAGGCGATAGCGCCGTCCTGTATCACTTTTTCCGGGTTGGCCAGCAAGATGTTTTTATCACCAAAGATCAGTTCGCTGGCCTGGCCATAGTTGTAATTGTAACTGAGTTGGATGGGGCCTCTGCCATGATAAGACTTCCCCGGTGCCGGAGGATATATGGTATTGGTCTCGTCCCGGTAACCGATGTTGTTCGTCCCTTCGTAGCCCTGCTCCTCGCGGAAATATAATCCCCAGGCGTATTGACCGCCTGGCGCCGTGGGCCAGCCACCGGTCGTTTCCTGGGAGATGTTGGCCAGGAAGGCGACCAGCTCCCTTTTCCGGGCGTTGATGTCGCCTTCGGCAGCGAAGGTGCCATAGTCGAGCACCTGTGTGATAATGGCGAGCCCGCTCCAGGTGGGATCGTTGAAGCCGGGATCGGTCCTGATCACGGTGCTCACGCCGGTGGTCTTGTCGGTACGGGTGATCCGGTAATAATCAGTACCGCAGCGCCTTTCCAGCAGTACTTTGATGTTGGACATGCGCCGCACCGCTTCCACGAAGTTGGCGTACGAATAAAAATCCTTCGCCGGGCTCGTGGGTAAAGTTCCGGCGCCGGTGCGGTCATCCGGATTAAAACGATGAGGGAACAGCACATCCCATTCGGCACTGCTGATCAGTGTGGAAACAGAGGTGTCAGCGACAGACGGTGCGCTCCCGGGATTTGCGGCCTTGTGGCTGGCGGTAGTATACGACCAGCATAAAAGGCATAGGACTACAGTAGTAATCAGAGGGTGGATTTTCATAACCAGCTAAATTTGAAGAGTGGGAAAATGGCCGGCAAGCTACAACCCGTCATTGCTACCATATAGCAGAGCCCCCACCGTGGGCAACATATTGAAAATATACCCGTAACTGCAGCACAGCGGCTACTGCGCTGCTATGGTCTCAAAATGCAACCGATAATCATTTGCGACCGGCAATCTACTGTCATATCATTGCAGTGGCACATTTTAGTTTTATCGCGGAAAACCACGCCTCACCGGATAACCATAATAATTTTTTGCCATGTCAAAGGAAAACACTGTAGCCCACCTGCACGCGCGGTGGCAGCATCTGCCGAAGCCACACTACCCTTTTCCCGATTTTATCCATCCTGGCTATCAGCAACAAAGGGAAGAATATTACGCTATGATTGACCGGGAATATACTTTTCACAGCGAAGCAGCACGCACAAAACACAAACAGCATCATTTCACTGACCTCGCCGCCCGCGGCCTGCCTTTCTTGAACTCGCTGGCAGAACTGCGTCCTGTGGCCAATTTCACAGCTAACGGTGCTATGATAGACGACTACCTGGACCGCTGTTCCCTCGGGGAAATGGAGGAGATTCAACAACGCATTACCGCGTTGCTGACCGGAGAGGATACGCGCGAACCCGTGGGTAATGACATTTACCGCCCGTGGTGGGCACTGCGGCAGGAAGCCCTTGCCTGCGACATGCCGGAACGGCACTATCGTAAATTCATCGCTTCTATACATGATATGCTGGTAGGGTACCGTGATGAAAGACCCTATAACAGGCCCGATACCCCTCCTCCATTTGAAGTCTATACGCTCATCAGGGAACAAACAGCCGGGGGGCTGCCTTTTTGTAAATATGCCGCCATGCAAAAAACGTATCGCCGGTTACCGGACGATGTCCTGGAACATCCCCACATCCTGCGGCTGCATACGCTCTGTTCCCGCATGATCGGTATTCACAATGATATTATTTCCCTGCCGAAAGAACTGGGCCGGGAAGGAGACGTTATGAACCTGGTAAAGGTAATGCAGCATGAACACAAGGTACCGCTGGAAGAGGCGTACACCATGGCGCTGGCCGTGCATGACAGCTACCTGAAAGAATTTATGCTGCTGCATCAGCAGCTTCCTTCTTTTGGCGGCTGGCAGGAAATGGCCTATAGCTATGTGCGCGACCTGGGCGTCATGGTGGCGGGCGTCTACGCCTGGCACACCCACGACACCACCCGCTACGTACCGGGTGGTTATGTAGAAGGCGAATTTATCAGCCGGCACTGACGGCTAAACCTTGTCCGTAGCCACGCGGTAACTGGGGTCTTCCAGTACATTGACCTCTATCAGGGAAGAAGCGTTTTTGAGGAGCAGCTTGCAGTCTTCGCTCAGATGCAGGAGACGCAATGTTTTTCCGGCGCGCTTGTAACGTTCTGTCAGTTTATGAAGCGCATCGATGCCGCTCATATCTGCTACCCTGCTGTCTTTAAAGTCGATGACTACTTCAGCCGGGTCGTTGTTCACGTCGAATTTCTCGTTAAAGGCAGTCACGGAACCGAAAAAGAGCGGCCCGTATATTTCATAGTGTTTCACCCCTTTATCGTCTACATATTTCCGGGCGCGTATTCTTTTGGCACTCTCCCAGGCGAATACCAGGGCAGAGATGATAACGCCGATCAGTACCGCCAGGGCCAGGTTGTGCAACCATACTGTAATAGCGGCGACCAAAATGCCTACCACCACATCATGGCGCGGCATTTTGTTAATGACGCGCAGGCTGGTCCACTCAAATGTTCCGATCGCCACCATCATCATCACACCTACCAGTGCCGCCATGGGCACACGCTCGATGACAGGCGCGCCAAAGAGGATGATCAACAGAATGGTCAAAGCTGCAATGATGCCGGACAACCGCGCCCGGGACCCCGCTGACAGGTTAACGAAAGATTGCGCGATCATGGCACAGCCGCCCATACCGGTAAAGAACCCGTTGACGATGTTGGCAGTTCCCTGCGCCACCGCTTCTTTGTTACCTCTTCCTTTGGTACCGGTAATTTCATCTACCACGTTCATGGTAAGCAGGCTCTCTATAAGTCCAACACCAGCCATCACCAATGAATAAGGAAAAATTATTTTGATGGTGTCAATACTGAAAGGAACAGCCGGTACATGGAACGGCGGAAAGCCCCCACTTACAGAAGCAATGTCTTTGACCGTTTTGGTGTCTATGCCCAGTCCCAGCACAATCAGAAAAACCACGATGATCGCTACCAGTGAAGCCGGTATCGCTTTGGTGATCCGCGGAAAAGTGATCACAATCAATATGGTCAAAGCTACCAGTCCCGCCATGATCCAAAGGGCCGAACCGCTCAGCCATTCAGCACCGTTGCTGCCGGGTACCTTAAACTGCTGCACCTGTGCCATGAAAATGATAATGGCCAGTCCGTTTACAAATCCGTACATCACCGGTTGAGGAACCAGGCGGATGAATTTACCCAGCCTGAATATGCCGACCGCTATCTGGATAAGTCCTGCCAGCGCAACGGCCGCAAACACGTACTCTACGCCATGCGACTGCATCAGGGCAATCAAAACTACGACGGTCGCGCCTGCGCCACCGGACACCATCCCGGGCCGGCCACCTAACACGGCCGTGATCAGGCCCATCAAAAATGCCGCATACAAGCCGGTCAAAGGCGACAGTCCCGCTAAAATGGCAAAGGACAACGACTCAGGGATCATGGTCATGGCTACGGTAAGCCCTGCCAGGACTTCGGTCTTGTAATTAACTTTTTGCGAAAAGTCGAACAGGTTCAGGTAGGCCTTCATGTTAAAGTGATTAAAAGCGGGCAAAGGTAATAAAAAGGCTGTTAAAGATTAAAGCCGCATCATCGGATGATGATGCGGCTTTAATAGTACTTCGCACAAAATTTTACCGGGAATGTTGTTTCATTCGCTTTAATTCATTGGCCTGCGCTTCGAGTAACTGCTGCTGAACAGCGATCAGCTGTTGTTGAGTCTCCACTTTTTTATTCAGATCTATCATATACAGGGTGAGCTCCTCTATCTTTTGCAAGAGTTTTGCCTGCATATCGCCTATATCCAGGCCGTTGGCCTTCACTTCCGCTTCAGACGGGATATCCGCCAGGTGCTTGTTATGTTTAATGAAGGTTTCCACCTCGGCCAGCGATGGTAATTGGTAGGCTGGCTGGAATACAAAATCTGCCCAGCCGGTCTGTGTGACTTTTACCCTGGTAGCGGTAATGGTGCCGTTTACCGCCAGCAGGGATTGCGGATTGACGGTACCAATACCGACGTTGCCTCCTTGTCTCACATACAACAGCGATTTGTTGGTACTGGAATTATAAAACTCCCAGCCGCCTGCGACATCCGTCGTAGCACAATCAAACCGGACTGTTCTGTATTCATTGGGAGAAGGTTTCAAAAAATGGGTGCTGACGGTATAACCAACAGCGGCATCGACCCCGATATTAAGCCCTTGCGCGTTCCGGATGACGATACTTTTAGTGGTGGTATTTCCGGAATCCGTTACTTGTTGAAGTGTTTGGGCATTTGCCAATAAACGGGTGGTCAGCAGGACACAAAGAATGAATGATGTCTTTTTCATAAGTATATAATTTGGGGCGTCAAGATCGGTAAAAAATTGCAATATGTAGTGCCAGGATACCCGCGAAAATTATCAGGTCAGTTAATTCTAAATAATATCGCCCTGGTTACCTATATTTAAGGCATTATCAACATTCATCTGAAACAACCTCATATGCCTAAAATAGTGGTACTGTTTAGTTTTATCACCTGCTTATTTGTCTATGCCAGCTGTAAAACCAGTCACAACACGGGAAACGCCCCCATAAAAGAATCCGGGCTGATCAAAGAAAAATGGCACTGGAACAATCCCAAAAAACAGGATGAAGTTGCCGGGTATGCCCAGGTAGTCAAAGTTGGCAATACCCTTTACATTTCAGGTATTCCAACGAAAGATGTAAGCCCCGAAGGCATTGCACGGGTGTATAAAGCGCTGGAGAAATGCCTGAATGCGTTTGGCGCCTCCGCCCGGAACGTGGTGAAGGAAACGCTCTATACGACCGACATAGAAACCGTGAAAAAGAACGCGACGGTAAGAAAGGAATTTTATAAGGGAGACTACCCTGCCGCCACCTGGATGCAGGTGAGCCGGTTGTATGAGCCCGAGGCAACGTTAGAGATAGATTTAATCGCAATACTTGCGGATAGCAATAATTAAATCAGTTACCATCCGGACAGCGATATTTTGAAAAGACCCATAGAAATAACCTATCTTTGGGTATACCTCTTTTCCCACTCCTCCATTGCCTACCCATACCAGAGCCTACAAAAACCGGATTGCGAAGCAAACTTTTACAGGTAAAAATTAAAAACTTTATTTTATGCCTAAGTATGTTATCGAACGCGAAATCCCAGGTGCAGGTAAATTATCAGGAGAACAACTAAAAGAAATTTCACAGGCTTCCTGCGGCGTCTTAAGTAATATGGGGCCTCAAATTCAATGGGTGCACAGCTATGTAACCGCCGACAAAATCTATTGTGTGTATATAGCCCCCAATGAAGACATGGTCCGGGAACATGCAAAGCAGGGAGGATTTCCCGCTAACACGGTCAGTGAGGTCGCGACTATTATAGACCCCACCACCGCGGAGTAAACTATACTTCTTTTCTTTCTACCCCTTCAAACGGAACCCGGAAAGATTCCGCATAGGCCGCCATTTGTTCCGGTATGGACTCGCTGTCGTCCAGCCAATCCAGCTGTATCTCCAGTGGCGATCTGCCATCCGTAAAAGATAATATCAGGTAAACGCACAAACTGCTTTCACCCACTTCTCTCCGGATGGCATAACTACGTAAAGCCCCCCAGGGATAAGTATCTTTCCGGTACATAATGCCTTCCTGGTTCAGTTCCAGTACCAGGGAATTCCGGATGGCTGTCCAGCTACAGCTGACAAAGGCTATCAAACCGGCAATCAGAAACAGCCAGCCAAAGAAAGAAGCGACACTTCCGGTCGCCAGCCAGTACCCGCCCTGGAAGGCGGCCAGAAAACCCATGACCGCCGCCACGGAGTAGGCGACGCGGTGTCTTCTGTGTTGTATGGTGGGTAAGGCCATAGGTGAGTTTTCAGCAATTTACATCATTTTAACAAGCCTGTCGCCAACGCCGGATTCCCTATATTTGAACTTCAGAGATTAACCAATACTATATGGATGAAAGGATCGCCCACAAACAACTACTGAAACAACACGGAGAACAGGTCTTCCTGCAGCGTATCACCACTACGCAGCAAGCGATGGAGGAAGCGCAGGCTGCGGCCAACCAGGAAAGTAAAAGTTCTGTCGGCGATAAATATGAGACCGCAAGAGCCATGAGCCATATGGAAAAAGACATGCATGCCAGGCAGCTGCTCGCCCACCAGCAAGATCTCCATGCACTTCGTGCGGTTAATATCCAGTCCATATACGAAACTCCTGCTGCAGGCGCATTTGTACAGTCTACTACCGCCTGTTTTTTCATCGGCGCAGGTTTGGGCAAACAGCTCGTCAACGGGGAAACGGTTATTTTTCTTTCGCCTATATCACCGCTGGCAAAGCAGCTAATGCAGAAAAAAACCGGTGACGAATTTGAGTTCAAAGGCAAAGACCGGATAACAGCGGTCTATTAAAAATACATGATTACGACGGTGCAGGCCGCCAGAAAAGTAGTTTGTTTATTACCTTTGCGACTTCTAAACAGAAAACATGAGTCAATTTCCGCATATAAACCTGCCGTTAAAGAGTAAACTGACATTCACTGCTAACCCGGTAAACGTAGTGCCATTGCCGAATGGCGAGATACTGATGAACTTCGCCAGTCAGCCGTTGATCACCAGGCTCAATGCCAACCTGGAAATTGTATGGGAAAAAATCATGCAGGGACAGAATGCGAACTATGTCAGCAGCAAGCTGTCCGCCTCGTCTGACGGCCGCCTGATGGCTATTGCAGGCATGGTAGACATGCGTATTCTTGACGCAGAAGGAACAAAAGTGTTGCATACGGTAGAGCACAGCTCCTGGGGCTGGTTCCTGGGTGCTGCCTGCTTTTTCGCCAGGGATAATAAAACTATCTGGTACGTGCTGCCGGGTGACGAAAACGCAACCGACGAGCTACAGGTGATGGATGCCGCTACTTTCGAAGTCATCGCCTCCTACCCCCTGCTGGAGAGCCAGCGGCACGCCTATGCCTTTCATGCTACACCGGACAACGATATTATTTTGCTGGAAGCCGCAGCCGGCCAGGAAGAATCTATCCTGATGCAGCTACAGCTGACCAACGGTATCATCTCCCTGACAGAACTGACCCAATGTGAAAATGTGATCATGGGCAACTTCTCTCCTTCCGGAAAAGAGTTTATCATGGCCCCTCATTATGACGGGCCGCTGGAAATATACGCCTTCCCCGAAGTTGAGAAGATAGCCGCACAGGACCAGCAGGCTATTTTCGACGGCAGTAAAGACTTCCCCGCCGCCGAACCGGATAATATCAACTACAGCGTTTTCTTTATAGACGATAATAATATCCTCGTAGTGTCTCAATTCGGAAGGTTGTTGTTGCTGGACAGGAAAGATCTCCGGTGCAAAGCGGAAGTAATGCCGGAAGGTATTGAGTTTACGGCATATGACCTCGACGGTAATCCTACTACCAACCCGGACTATATATTTGATTACAGCAGCAATATTATCAGCGTAATGATCGTACATGAAAAGCTGTTACTGACAACCGGCGACGGTCAGTTGCGCAGCTATGACCTTCCTGTTGCATAACAACAGGAAGGCGTTCTCTGGTCTCATTGCCAATAAATTTTCTAATCCATAAAATTTTACACCATGCGAAGTATCATTCTAAACCTGGCCGTATCATTTGACGGCATGATAGAAGGACCCAACGGAGAACTGGACTGGCTTGTAAAAGAGGAAGGAACTGACTTCGGCGATATACTGAATGAAATATTGAGCGATAAAGACATTATCTTTTACGGGCGCGTGGCGTATAAAAAATTTGGCCAGCAGCAGGCCGATGAACAGGCAAGCCCGAAAATACAGGAAGCGTTCCGTCTGCTGAACAGTAAGACCAAATATGTGTTCTCCCACACCATGAAGGACGATCCCACCGGCGCTATTGTTATTAATGCAGGTATCAAAGAAAAAGTACAGGAGATAAAACAACAGCCGGGTAAGAACATCTGGCTTTACGGCGGCGCAAAAATCGCTACCACTTTCTTCAACCTGGACCTGGTAGACGAAATAAGACTGGCTATACATCCGGTTATACTGGGAAAAGGCAAACCGCTGTTTCAGGACATCGAACACAAGAAGCGGCTGACCTTATTAAGTTCACAGGATTATGCATCAGGTGTGACATTGGTGAAATATAAAGTAGCAAACAACTAAAAGCATCAACAGAGACCCTATATGTTTGACTTACAACTACTACCCGGATATCTTTTATTTATCGTTAGTCTGTCTGTCTGCTTCTTCCGCGCAGTAAAGACTGGATGGGTCCTCCTGGCCATTGCCTATATCCTGGCGTTTGTCAACGGGAGCATCAACATTACCGGTATCGCGCTGCTGGCATTGGAAGCCGCGCTTCTCCTGCTGGCTATCAAATATTCGTCGGGCTGGAAAGGCGTGATCACCCACATTGCCTTCTTCCTGTTAAGCGTTTTGCTTTTAACGCACCGGCTGCCGGGGTTTGACAATGTCCTTATCTTTGACCGGGTGAGGTTTACCCCGGACGCAGCTCCCTTTACCATGCACTTCAACCTGGACAAACCCTTTGCCGGCTTCGCCATTTTTACCTGCCTGCTGCAACTGGGCTTCATAGAAAGATATGATGTCAGGAAGATCGGCAAAGCGATCGTGATACCGCTGGCGGCGATCATCGCGATTTGCATACTGACGGCATGGGCATTACATTTTGTAGCATGGGAACCTAAATTGCTGCTTAACTACCTGTGGATATGGGCATTGCATAATCTGTTGATAGTGGCGGTGACAGAAGAAATAGTTTTCAGGGGATACCTGCAGGGTTATGTGGGCAATGCGGTATTTAAGCAACAAAAGTACTATCTGCCACTGGTGCTATCAGCATTGATATTCGCCCTCATCCACACTACTGGCGGATGGCCTTTAATGGTGCTGGCATTCATCGCGGGCCTGGGATATGGCGTGGCGTATCACAAAGGAGGTATTATGGCAGCTATTTTCACGCACTTTGGGTTTAACCTCCTCCATTTCTTACTGTTTACCTATCCTATGCTGGATAAATCGTAAGCGCGGCGCAGCGGATCCCTGCAAAGTCACTACAGCTTAAAGGATGAGCCCGATTACTTTGCGTACTAAACAAAAAAAGTTTCTTTAAAAAAGCACTGATAATCTGTAATTTTTTGTAAAATTGATATTAATCCGAACCCTCCGGACAGATCATCAAAATAACCTTAAAAGTAACCAAAATGACTACAAACCCGATTTTGCATCAGACAGATGTATCACCGCCGATTAGCTGTACAACGAGGTAAACAGATCCTCCAAATCCAACATTAAGGAAGCACCCTATCATTTCCCTCATTGGTCTAGTCTCCCTACCGATCCCTCACAGGAAACCCTGTCATGAACCGGCCCGTGCCCCCAAAACCGGCTACCCTGAAAGACTGACCCTGGGCCGCTGATAGGCGCCCGTCAATGCCCGACATTATTCCGATACAGTAGTTTAAAAACAGACGATAGGAAAACAACAGACCGGTACGGTTGACTTTCATTTTTCGACATGGCGCGATCAGCACAACTAGTGTATTGAACATTATCATTCCCTCAACGTAACCCGAATTTCTATGAATACGGTGATAACTTCTGTACTTTCCCAGTTCCACTACCCTTTTCCCATGCTTAAAAATCCATTTGCCGGCATAATGCAGGAGATGACCGAACAGCATTGGATAGACGGCGAGTACCTGGCACTTTATCAAAACGACCCGCACACCAGGAAAAAATACAAAATGACCCGGACAGCGCATATCGCTTCCCAATGGTTTCCGACAGCCAGCGCAGAGCGACTGAAGCCGGTATGCAGACTGATGCTATGGACGCTTTATAACGATGACCGGTGCGAGGAATGTAACCTACAGGAACTATACCATGTCCGGGACCAGTCGCTGGCCATCCTGAAAGGAACAGCCACTCTCAACGATACCGACATCCCCCTCGCCGGCTTGTTGTTAACGCTCAGAGAAGAACTGCTGCAGTTTCTCCCTGAAGCATCTATGCAGCGGTTCATCGGCGGCCTTCAAAAGTATTTTGACGGCCTCCGGCAGGAGCTCTACTACAAAGCCCAAAAAGAGTTTCCTTCTGTAGAAGAATGCCTGGCGATCCGCGAAGATTCGCTTTGTCTCTACCCCTTCCTGGAACTGCTGGACCTTGAAACGGAAGTGATACTTCCTGAATTCATCCATCAGCACGATACTATAAAACGCCTGAAAGCGCTGGCCGTCCGCATGATGATATGTTTCAACGAAGTCCAGTCAGTGCTGAAAGACGAAGCTACCGGCGCTGTTTACTACAATGTAGTAAAAGCCATTCAGCACAGCCGGAACTGCTCACTGGAGGCCGCCTGTTTAGAGGCGCTGCATATCCATAATGAATATCTGCGGGAGTTTCAATACCTGCAGGATTTTTTACCGGATTTCGGCACCTGGCAGGACGCCGTAACAAACAGGGTCCATTATATCAGTATGACATTAAACGGATGGAAGTCCATTTCCTCTACGCTCGACAGATATAATTCCCTGCAGGGATTTCCCGATGTGCAAACAGTAAAACAGTCTTTAGGCTGAGGAAATTCAGTCATTCCTCCAGCAAACCGGAACTACTTACCATAAAAACTTTCCATCACTTCAAACCCAACACCGTATATGAATAAAGAATTTAATGTGCCCAAGCCGGTATATCCATGGACAACCCTCCAAAGCCCTTTCGCCGGTACCCTCAATGAAGAAGAAACCAATTGGTACGACCAGGACTACCAGTTCCTGTCAAAAGACGCGATGGCCAGGTATAAAAAAATGCGTTTAATCGATGTAGGCCCCTATATGGTACCAGCTGCCACTGAAAAGAACAGGGTGCTCCACGCTACACGTTTCGCCATTTATATGACAGTAACGGATGACTATGTGGAGCTTTTACCGGTAAAGGAAATAGCGGCCTTCAGAGACCGGATTTTTGAAGTCATGATGGGAGATGATCCCCGGCCGGAAGAAAAAGGAATACTACGGCAAATGCAAGCCAACAGGAAAGAATGGATCGCACTGGGCATGCCCGACTTCTGGCTGGAGCGGATCGCTAAAAACTATAAGTATCGCTTTGTTACAGACGGCATCATGGAAGAATCGCCCTATAAAATCAGCAAGGACATTCCTCCCATACCGCTCTTTCACTTAATCCGCGCCAATTCCATCGGTATGATCCCATTTGTGGACCTTGTCTGTCCCACAACGGGTTTTGCCTTACCCGATCCTATTTATAAGCATACCGTCATCCAGCGTATCATCATGCTGCAGTCCATCATCGTGGCGCTTCAAAACGATTTCGCTACTATCGGTAAAGAGCTGGCCATAGAATCAGAGATTTTCAATATCATCACATTACTGCAGCATCACCACAAACTATCTTTTGATGAAGCCTGTGCCGAAGGCATGCGAATTCACGATGAGTTTGTACACGAATTTGTAACGCTATCGAACCACCTGCCGGATTTCAGTCCTTACCAAAAAGAGACGGAGGAATTTATTTACTACATCAAACAAATGATCAGCGGTCTGAATGACTGGTACTATAAAAGCGGGACAAAACGGTATGCACCTGATGGATTTGCGGTACCGCCTAACGGGAAAGGCGAGACGGCCGACAGGATAGAAATCAGGCACATCTAGAGCCACCATGTATATTCACCAATATTACTGTAAAACTATGATGATACAGGAAGCAATTAACCCAAGAGACTATCTGCCGTTAAACTACTATCCATGGCCCAACCTTGTCAATCCCCATCTTGAACAAATGGGCAGGGACATGGAGTCGTGGATCGATAATGACTATCATTTCCTGACACCGGAACAAATAGCGAAGTACAAAAAAATGCGGCTACATGCGTGTACTGCCTGTATGTGGCCTGACTTAACGTATGAACAAACGATTCCCTGCAACAGGTTCATGCTTCAGTATGTTGTGCTCGACGATCAGCTGGAAGATTTATCGCTGGAAGAAAAACAACAACAGCGTGCCCGCTGTATGGAAATTTTGAACGGCGCTCCCCCCTTGCCGGAAGAAAACGCCATCTATCAACACCTGGCGCTCATCAGGGACGAATTCCGCGCATTTATGCCTGAAATATGGATGAAACGTTTCATCCGGTACTTTTACCTGACGTTCAGATACGGGATTGAGGTAGAACACTCCTACAAGGCTGCCAATCAGCCCCCGCCCTCTTTTGCGGTATATAAGGCTATCCGTGAATATGCTGTCCTGATGTACCCATACCTGGTTTTGGGAGAGATTGAATCAGGCCTGGTTCTGCCCGATCATATTGTCGACCACTGCGTCATTCAACGTATGATGACACTGATGGTCAGAATTATAGTATGGCAGAACGATATCCACTCCCTGCCCAAGGAGCTGGCCAAAGGGACTGAAGTTTTTAATGTCGTTTTTGTGCTTCAGCGACAATACGGCCTGTCACTGGAGGATGCCTGCAAGGAAACATTACGCATCCACAATGAGGACCTTGAAGAGCTGCTTACCATACACAGGGAGTACCGGGAGTTTGGAGAATACCAGGAGCATGTAGACAAATTCGTCTACTATTTTGGACTTGGTGTCCAGGGAGTAAACACCTTCTATGTACAGGAAACCGAAAGGTATCTGCCCGGAGGAAAAGGTTTTGCCTGGCCAGAAAAGACGAATAGCGCCAGTTAGCAATAATTGGGGTACTACAAAAAAAATCGGCGTCCTGATTGCTCCGGTAACCAGGACGCCGATACTATCGGTAGTGAATCGTGTAATTTTCGTACTTTCACTACTTATTTTTTGTTCATTTTTGCAATGAGACTAGCCATATTCGCCGACGTTCACGGCAAACTGTTGTTACCCTTCAAACTGGTAGACCGTTACCAGCAACAAACCGGACAAACGATTGACTTCATCCTGCAATGCGGCGACATGGGCGCCTATCCGGATATACACCGGCTCGACAAGGCCACAGTTAAACATGCGCGGCACAACCGCGATGAGTTGGGATTTCACGATGACTTTGTACAGGAAAACAAAGATATCAGGCGACTATTGGACCGGCTCAACATAGACATGATCTGTGTGCGGGGTAATCATGAGGACCATGACTTCCTGGACCGGCTTGAGCAGGCCAATACGATGTTGCCCCGTTTTCCGATAGATGTTTATAAGCGCGTATTCGTGTGCCGCTCCGGCATAAAACAGGAACTGCGAAAAGACGAGGAGGTCGTACACCTGGCGGGCATAGGCCGTATCGGCGATGCCAAAGGCAGAACTGATCCGCGGTTCATCCAGGAATACGAACAACGTGAAGTAAGGAAGCTGCTCCGGAGTACCGGCTACATCGATGTACTGATTACCCATGATAAAGACGACAGCAGTCAACGCGGCTATGGTATGAAGGCCATCCGCGATGTGCTGGACAACGTACCTGTGCGCTATCACTTTTACGGGCATACGGGAGAACCCTTCCGG
The DNA here is from genome assembly GCF_946479755.1 of uncultured Chitinophaga sp. The sequence goes on from NZ_CAMLHC010000019.1 coordinate 143,210, forward strand.
CAGGAAACAGATATCAACGGTATTACACAATCGGTGAAGGTCAGTGAGCTGGAGTTTGGTCCCAGCGGTATCCTGCCGGAGGGGTGTATGCTGATCCTGGATCATCGCCCCGATGGAGACAGCCTGCTGGAAGTGGTGTCCCAGCGCTTCACCAACCAGTTGACGCAGTACAACTGGAAAGACGAATGACAGCTACGGTCTTTTTTACCCCATAATACATCCATCATCAGCCCCGCTATTTGGAGGCTGTTATAAAATATTCAAAAAGAATGCGAAATTTGTATTAACCCGATTACCGGTCATTGTATAGCAACACTTTACAAAATTTTGAGCAAATAATATGCAACAACAAAAAGGGAAACATGAAGATTTACCGCATAATGAGCAGGGGATAAAGATCCGCTCAAACGACCATCCCTATGTGCCGGTTGATCCCCAAAAAAATTTGCTGCTACCCCGCAGATCGTCTTCTTATTTTATTATGTTAATTGAAAGTGGTTCAGTTACCTACAATTTAGAATCACAAGACTATACACTTACTGACGGACACCTGCTTTTTGCGATGCCCAACCAGATTTTTACCCCACCAGCTAAACCAGACGATCTTAAATATTTTAAACTGCTGTTTGATGAAAACACTTTGGCCCTCCTGCCACAGCAATTTCCTTTTTTAGTCAACCCATTAAATACGCCGGTCATAGCGCTTGACAGTGCCGCAAAAGAAAGAGTGATAAAGGTTTTTGGCGTTTTAAACCAGATATTGTACCTGGATCAGGGTGAGACCGACACCGAAATAATGTTGGCTTATTTGAACTCCCTGCTGACGGAACTAAACAGCGCCTATTTCAAAAATAAAGTACCTGCTAATATCTTAAATGCAAACCTTTCAAAGTTTATTGAGTTCAAATTAGCGGTGGAAACTTCCCTGACAGAGCAACCTTCTATCAATGCCCTTGCAGAAAAACTGGCTTTATCTACCAACAGTTTATACCGGATCGTAAAAGAATATGCCGGCACATCGCCGAAGGACTACTTTATTAGCCGCCTGATGGCCGAAGCGCAGCGAAAATTGCGCTATTCCGATATTTCTGTCAAAGAACTGGCCTATGAACTGGGCTTCAACGACCCCGATTATTTTTCAAGGCTCTTTAAAAAAAGTACAGGAAAAAGCGCCAGTGAATTTTCATCCCGGCAGGATTTGTCAGGAGAATAAACAGATTTGTCCATTCCCGCTATTTTCAGCCCGGTTACTTTTGCTTTATAAAATTCATACTACATGAAATTTGCATTAGTAACAGGAGCCAACAAAAGCATTGGCTTTGAAGTAGCACAGCAGCTTGCACAGAAAGGAATGTATGTTTACCTGGGCAGCCGTAATCCGGAAAGCGGCGTTGCAGCCGTTGATAAACTAAAAGCACTGGGGTTAAACAACGTAGAGGTGATTCAGCTGGACATTACAAACGACGAATCCGTAACGAATGCCCGTAAGGAAATAGGCAAAAAGACAGACGTGCTGGACATACTTATTAATAATGCGGGTATTTTTGGCGGTCATCCGCAAACGGCGCTGGATGCAACGATTGACCAGTTTAAGGCAGTTTATGACGCAAATGTCTACGGGGCAGTGCGGGTTACACAGGCATTTATCGATTTATTGAAGAAGTCACCGGCACCCCGTATTGTTAATGTAAGTTCAAGCCAGGGCTCCATTACCCTCCACAGTGACCCAACGTATAAATACTACGACTACAAAGGCGCTGTATATCTTTCTTCCAAATCTGCCCTGAATATGTACACGGTGGTTTTAGCCTACGAGTTAAAAAACACGCCCTTCAAAATAAATGCCGTCTGCCCCGGATATACGAAAACAGATTTCAACGGACATCGTGGGCCGGGAACGGTTAAAGATGCCGGGAAACGCATCGTAAAATATGCGCTGATTGGCAATGATGGCCCGACAGGAAAATTTTTCAGTGAGGAAAATAATCCTGAAACAGGAGAAATACCCTGGTAACGAAGATGAAAACGAACCGCTAACCCGGTATCCTGAACCGGCGATAGACCAGGGGACCTCCTATCAGGAAATTTTAGCGAGTACCTGGTCTCTGCGGTCCGATAAGGTGCCGTTCACTTCAAGCGCCTCTATACCCCCATCTCCTATCCAGTCATGCAGTAAATCATTCACCGCGTCTCTGAGCTTTGGCTGATCTGCCTGATGGCCGGGTATCAGATCCGGATTTTCTATTGGAACAAACACGAGAAGGTCGATTGCTGCCATGACTGTTTGCGCTGTCTCAAACAGCGATTGAATATTTCTGCCCGGGTCGATAACGTGCAGATAAGCTAAAATATCAATGATGCATCTGTCAAATATCACATTGTCTTCGTATTGGGAAACCAGTCTGACCGAATAATTAAACTGTTCAATAAAATCCTCTGCAGTTGGCATCTCCGGGAAGTCATATCCTGATGTTTCCAGTTGATAATACGGTTCCATTTCAAGCGTATATCCCGGAAGATGCTGCAGGAGCTCTTCCGCCAGCGTTGATTTACCCACGCGGTGGGCGCCGACTATTGCTATTCTCATCTTTTAGTTTGATTGACAGATTACCATAAAATAAAACAGCTTCTCCAATGTGAACCTGTTTCCCTGCTAATTTGCCGGCATGCGTAATGAATAGTAATCTACCAGGCGATGTGCCGAAGGCGGATCTAAATTGCTCAAAACGACAACGACCCTGTTAAGCTCCGGAAAAATGCGTAATTCGCCATTCATGCCATCCGCGCCACCCTCGTGGCCAAAGCTGGTCAGCTGCCGGCTGCCATATAGTTCAAAGCCCAGCCCGTATCCATACCCCGACGGTATATCCCGGAAGTTTGGTTGCGTAGCCAGCTTTAGCATGGTTTTCGATATCAGTTTTCCGGTTTGCAGTGCATGGACAAATTTCAGCATGTCATCTACGGTGGAATAGCCACCACCGGCAGCCATACCTCTGTAGGGCAATGTGCTGTCATTCCGTTCCCATTGTCCCTTTACCCGCATATAGCCGGGAGCGCGCCCGGGAAGGTCCACGTTTTCCGGTAACTCGCCGGTATGGTTCATATGAGCCGGCCCGAAGATGAACTTGTCGATGTAATCGTAGTAAGACAGGTGGCTGACAGCGCTGACAATTTCGCCCAGCAGCACAAAACCGTAGTTGGAATAAGAGAACTTGTCAGCCGGGTCTGGTTCCCGGCCCCCATATAGTTTAAGATAATCAGCATTATCTTTAAGATTGGGCCGGTTAGCGTCGAACTCAGGTCCAAATATATCACCTGTACCACCGGTATGGTTTAACAATCTGCGGACGGTTACCTGCCCCATATTTTTGTTCGGGTAGTTGTTGATATAGTCGCTGACTTTTCCATCCAAAGAGACTTTACCCTTTTCTACCAGCTGTAAAACAGCCACTGCGGTGAACATTTTGTTCATAGATCCATTGCGGAACTGGGTCTCTGCAGTATTCAGTGTATGTTTTTCTTTGTCCTTTTCTCCCCAGGCCCGCTTTAACAGTATTTTGTTACGGGAAGAAATTAATACCGCGCCGGAGAACTTCCCGGCGGCTGTAAGCGAATCAGCGCGTTTGATGAGGGCCTGGACTGCTTCACCTTGTGTGAGTCTCCGGATGACCAGGTTTGCAGGCCGTTCAATATCCTCGATCATCATCTTAACATTGATATCGTTTCCGGTGGTGTCCACAGTTACACTTTCCCGGTGCAGCGCGTCCGACTCCTTTTCCTGTATCAATACAATAAAGTTCAGAGGATCATTTTTTTCTACACGGACTACCTGGTATCCCCCTGTTCGTTCCCAAATATCGATCATCTGCTGTACCGCCCATTTCTTGTGGTAGGCAGCCTTATAAGCCTCCAGCTGTTCAGTCTTACCCGAATTCATGGCGCTTAACCACTCATAAAATACCTTTTCCGCAGGATGCTGTTGGGTTGATTGGCCGTAAGCCACTGCTGTCAACATCCATGTCATAAGTAACAGGACTACTATTAAGCGCATAGGGCGGTAAATATTGCTTGAAGACATATCCGGAAAATGATCAGGCTTTCATATCTATAGGAAGCGTGTAAATGCGTTTCCCCGTTGCCTTATAAATCGCATTGCACAGCGCCGGCGTAAAGGGCGGCACGGGCGGTTCTCCTATGCCTGTTGGTTTTTCAGCGCTTTCTACAATGTGCACATGGATCTGCCCGGGCGATTCCGGCATCCGGATGATCTGGTAGCCATCGAAGTTGTTCTGCTCTACCTGCCCGTTTTTCACGGTGATCATGCTTTTGAGGGCGAGACTCGCAGAGAACTGGGCGCCACCTTCAAACTGTGACCTGATGCGGTCCGCATTTACTGCCAGGCCACAATCCACGGCATAGTACACATTGGGAATGGTAATTTTATTATTTGCATCTACCTGTACTTCTACTACGCAAGCCACGTAGGTAAGGAAGCTCCTGTGCGCAGCAAACCCGAGCCCGGAACCTTCAGGCATGGCTTTCCCCCAGCCGGATTCCTTAGCCACATGGCGGATGACCGCTTTCATCCGGGCAATTTCCCAGGGATAGTTAGCAATATCCTCCCCATAATTAGGGTAGGTTGTTTTCACCAATTCGCCGTTGAAAGTGATATTGCGGTCTTCTCCAAGAAGTTCCAGCGCATTGGCTACGGGGTCTACGCCCCTGGCTTCCGCTACCTCGTCCATCATGGTGGCGGCGGCAAAAGCCTGTGGGATATTGCGTACAGACCTCAGCCAGCCTATGCGCAGGTGCGCTTTGGCATCGTGCGTTTCCACGTTGATAGCAGGAACATCGTACGGGAAATCAGTGGCGCCCAGCCCCAGTTCGCCATCGCTGGGCTGCACTACGGCGATATCTTCCGTCGCAGAAATGGAGGGATAGGCGATGTGATGCTCCCAGCCGCTCAGCTTATTTTGATTATCGATGGTGGCAACAATCCGTTGCACACTCAACGCATGAAAATAATCGTGATGAATGTCGTCTTCCCTGGTCCACTGTACCTTTACGGGGAGCCCGGATTCTTTGGCCAGCAGGGCCGCTTCCACGATAAAATCCGGCTTGGACTTCCGGCCGAATGCACCGCCCAGCAAAGTGACATTTACCTTTATTTTGTCTACCTGGAATCCCAGTGCTTCTGCTACCGCTTCCCGCGCCCCCTGCGGATTTTGGGTGCAGGCCCAAATTTCACAGCTGCCATCTTTCACAACGGCGAGGGCTGTAGGCGGCTCGAGGGTTGCGTGTGCAAGATAGGGCGCCACATAAGTATGATCAATAATTTTTTTCGCAGTGGCTTTTGCAGCCTGGAAGTTGCCCCGTTTTCTGCGCACCGTCCCGTTTTTCGTCACCTCCTGTCTTAGTGCTTCGATCTGTTGGGCCGAATCGTAGACGGCATTGGGACCCAGGTCCCATTCCACTTCCAGCAGATCACGGGCTTTGATGGCCGCCCAGGTATTTTCCGCGATAACGGCCACTCCGCTCAGGGGCTTGCTCAGGGTGGCCGGCAGGCCGGGGCCTTTGATAGCGATCACTTTGATGACACCAGGGATGGCGCGGGCTTTGGTATCATCGAACGACTTCACGGCGCCTCCCACAACGGGACATCTTTTAATAACGGCTATCTTCATCCCGTCAGTCACAGCATCGATGCCGAAAACGGCTTTGCCGGTCACAATATCGTGCAGGTCCACAATAGGTGTTTCCTTCCCTATCATGTTGAACCTGCTGTTGTCCTTTAGTTTTATTTCGCTGACCGCGGGAACGGGCAATGATTGAGCCGCTTCTACCAGCGCTCCGAAATCCAGCTTTTTGCCCGAGCCCTTGTGGACCACCTGTCCTTTTTCGGTATCACATTCTTCAGCGGGAACTTTCCATTGCAGTGCGGCGGCCCTGATCAGCAGCAGCCTGGCGATGGCGCCGGCTTCGCGCATGGGTTTGTAGAATTGCCTGATGGAAAATGAGCCATCGGTATTCTGATTGCCATATTTCTTTTCATCTCCTTCCGCCTGAACGATGCGGACATTATTCCAGTCGGCCCCCAGCTCGTCCGCCACAATCAGCGGCAGAGAAGTCCGGATCCCCTGCCCCATCTCGGAACGGTGTGCAACAATCGTCACTTTACCATCCGAACCAATCTGCAGGTAAACGTTGGGCGCAATGGTCACTATCTTCTTACCTTTTTCATTACAGCTAAAGAAACTTACGCCTAGTACGAGCCCACCGGTAAGCAGACCGCCCACTTTCAGGAAATCCCTCCTGGAAGCGCTGAAAATTTCAGTAGCAATTTTCTCGTTTTTCTTCTTTTGAAAAGGAGCAAATATTTTCATGATTTGTACGCTGGTTAAGGATCAGGAAATTATTTGGACGTCGCAGGCGGGATGCCGGCTGCCGCTGAAATGGCCGCCTTGATCCTGTTATAGGTTCCGCATCTGCACAGATTGCCCTGCATCGCCTGCTCGATCTCCTGGCCGGAAGGGTGTGCGTTCCTTTTCAGCAACGCCGCCGCATTCATGATCTGGCCGGTCTGGCAATAGCCGCATTGGGGCACCACAAATTTTCCCCAGGCTTGCTGCAAAGGGTGGTCCCCCTCTTCCGACAACCCTTCTATCGTGGTTATTTTGGCATCGCCGACACCGGAAATGGGATAGCTGCAGGACCGGATGGCATCATCGTTAAGATGTACCGTACAGGCGCCACAGAGGGCCTTGCCGCAGCCAAACTTAGTGCCTTTCAGGCCGATGATATCGCGGAGAACCCATAACAACGGCATGTCTTCCAGCACATCCACTTCGTGCTTTTTGCCATTTACCTGAATTGAATATTTAGCCATAATGTTCCGTTTAAAAAGCAGAGCAGTATAAGGTTGAATTGCACAGTGAAGCAAAACTAAATTTAATTTAAGGTATTCAGTGAAGAAAAAGAAATGGAAAATTAAGAAATTCAAACCGGGACGGCTATTTAATGCCCACTGAAAGGCTAACGGAGAGGGATATGTGAAGTATGATCGAAGGGAGGCCCGGTAAAATAAAATGCAGACGCCTGCCGGGAGGTTATCTCCATGGCAGGCGTCCTGAAATTAATTACCTGATATTTTCCGTTTATGGCGCAAAGGGCTTATGCATGCATCATGCTGGCCATCTGCTCCTGCGCTGCTGCCGAAGCAGGAACCGGCTGCTGGTGTTTTTTACCGAATGTAACGAAGCTCAGGCCCAGGTTTACCGCCAGCAATCCCACGCTCATCCAGACAACATAATGTACGCCGTACCGGGCGATGATCAGACCTCCCAGCATAGTACCCAGGGAGATACCGATATTGTAACAGGACGTCAGCAGGCTATTCACAAATTCCAGTGCACTGTGGGGAACGGAGCGCGTTGTCCGGATATTCCCGATCAGGAAGCCGCCGGTGTGAATAGCGCCCCACAGGGAAAGAAGGATAACCATGGGAACAAAGAGGCCGCCGAAAACATAAGCCAGGACCTGCACGACTATCAACGCCGTAAAGAATACGCGGGTCGTAAGCATGACGTTTTTATTCAGGGCCTTACCTGTAAGCCAGTTACCCACTACACCCATGCCGCCAAATAAGAGCAGCATAACGCTGATCTGAACGCCGTTCATGTGCGTGATCTTTTCCATATAGGCTGCGAGGTAACCGTAACTGGAAAACATTCCCGCCAGCATCAGGATGGTGGAAACGAGGTTCAACCACAGCAGGGGGCTTTTCAGGACGTACAACTGGCTATCGCCTGCCGCCTTCCGGGTGGCCGGCATGGATGGCACATACAGCACCAGTCCGACGAATGCGATCAGGCTGACAAAGCTCGCCAGGAAAAAGGAGGCCTGCCAATTGCTGAAAAACTCAGCCGCATAAGTGGTGATCGGTACGCCCATCACCGTAGCAATGCTGACGCCTGACATCACTATGGAAACAGCCTTGCTGCCTGACTCTTTAAACGCTGCGGCCAGCGATATATTCCAGAATAGCGGGTGCAGGAAGGCAGGTAAAATCCGGGCAATCATCAATACGGTGAAATTGGGAGCAAATGCCGAAAGGATGTTGGAGACCACAAATACCGCCAACACCGTAGACATCAGCAGCTTGCGGTTGACATTGGTAGTCAGTGCGGTTATAAACGGAGATGATACCGCCACCGTCAGTGCAAATGCACTCAGGAGCCAACCTGCTGTTTCCAGGGAAACATGAAACACCTGAGCCAGGTTAGGCAATACACCTATAACGCCGAATTCTGTTGTAATAATGCCGAAAGCTCCCAGAGCCATTGCGTATATCGACTTTTTCATACGTTGTCTGTTTGAAACATTTAAATATATCTATATAATAGAGAACACGAGATAGTATGGTCCGGCGTTTTAAGAAAATCAGCCTCTCAGCAAATTCAGGCTGGCGATATAATCGGCCAGCACTTCCTGGTTTAAAATGTATTTGATATTCCTTCCTTCTTTTTCGGGTATAAGCAGGTCTGCCTCTACCAGCTGTTTCAGGTGGTGCGAAACGGAAGGTTGGGTAAGGTCAAGCATGTCGGTTATCTCTGCACAGTACAAACATCCCTGCTTCTTCCTGATCTCCTGCAGAATGGTGATCCTGCTGGCGTCACTTAATGCACGGGATATTTTCTCAAATTTCCTATTGTCCATCCGGAAAATAAATTGATTCCGGAGCAAAGATAAGCGGAAATATAGAAAGATGTAAATATTTCTATGTAAAGAAATGAAATGATAATAGGGTGACAGACGGTCTCATACAGAAGAGCTTCCTAAAGCCCGCCGTTATTTTGAATTATTCATAAAAGTCTGCGTATCAAAAAAGATTGCCAGGGAGCTGAGTTTGCCATGATCAATGGTCCAGTATTCGGCCACATTCCCATTGATCCTGGCGCCATTCGGAAAAACAAAATCGTAATTGGCAATGACGCTGGCCTTATCTCCTTCCACGATCACCTGCTGCACCCTCATGCTTTCAAAACGTTGTGAGAAACGCCTGATAATGTCAATATAGGCCTGCTTCCCCACAACAGGGTCCGGCTTTGTCATATCCCCACCAACGAACCGGAAGTCATCCGATAAGGTATGCTCCCAATCCCTTTTCTTTGAGAACCCGTCATAATAGGCCGCCAATAGTTTTTTTACTTCAGAAGGATTTTCCATGATAAGTTAGTTTCAAATGGATAAATTTGTTATTGCAAAATACAATAACAAATATAAAAAGAAATTGCAAAATGCAATAACTTACTTTATTTATGGAAAACAAAAGGTCCGATTGCCCCATCAGTTGTTCCCTGGAGGTATTTGGCGACAAATGGTCTTTATTGATCATTCGCGATATCATGTTAAGGGAAAAGGTGTCCTTCAGCGAATTTCTGGCGTCAGAAGAAAAGATAGCGACCAATATTCTCGTCAACAGGCTGCATCTTTTAGAATCGGAGAAGATCCTGGTAAAAGAAGTTTCGCCCTTAAACAAGTCGAAATTCGTATACAGTCTCACGCAGAAAGGAGCCGATTTACTACCGATTGTCATTGAGATAATGGATTGGGGCGCCAAATACAATAAAAATTGCCCGAGGAAAGAACTGGGCAAACGAATCAAGAGCGATAAACCGGCGGTTATTAAGGAGTTGAGCCAGGAGCTGAAAAAGAAAATAAAATAGCGGCTGTCCGTGCATCGCCTGCTATCACCGGAAAGCCTAAACGGCAAGGCGGCCTTTCCGCCGCCCTGCCGTGATTAAGATAAAATACGGACCTCCTATTTACGAACAGGACGCAGATCCAGTATCCGGATATTCCTGAAGTCCACCGGCTGCCCTTCACTTTGTAAAGCGATATAACCTTCGGACAGCAGCTTTCCGTCTATTTTCACTGCCGGGTCATAGTTATTTACCACACCGCCGCCAATCTGGGGTTGTGAATATTGCAGCACGGTATCGCCATTAATGATATGCGTAATGAGTGAGTCACCCAATACAATCAGCTCCCCTCTTACCCATTGCTCGCCTTCATATGTCTTGGAGGAAGACTCAATACAATGCTGCGGGTCCAGTTTTCCTTTATATACCACGTTGGTCCCCGGAGAGCACATGTTGCCGGTAGGACGTGCATTGCCATCCCCCAAGCCTGCGAGCAGCTGCATTTCCACGGAAATCGGCCAGTCCTGCTCCTTTGGCATGGAGCGCGGGTCCTGGGAGTGAAACATTACACCGCTGTTTAGCAGCGTATACTCCGGCGCAGAAGGATACCATTTCCCTACAAAGCGATATTCAAATTTCAGGTGATAATGCGAGAACGGCTGTTTATAATAGAGATGTCCGAACTGGTCGTTAAAATCGCCGTACTGATCATAACGCACCTTAATGATGCTATCCTCCACCCGGAAGGTATTGCCAAAATTATCGCCCACATCGTGATGGTGGATTTTCACGATCCAGTCGTTCATGTCTTTGCCGTTGAATAGGCTTACCCATTGCGGACTGTTTTCTTTTGTGGCTTGCCGGCAAGCCATGCAATACAGCAGCGGCAGTAGGAGGAGGTACGATAGTCTGTTTTTCATATGGGTGATGTACATGTTCACTTTTACGGGTAAGGCCTTAAGATAGGGCAAAAACCTCGTAAATAAAATATAGCAGCGATTGGCATCAACTTCCAAGGCCCTGTGCGAAACTGCCGTCAACCGCTATTACCATACACCCTAAACATCACCAAGCGTCCAAAAAAAGACATCACCAGCCTGGAGCGCATCATCACCCTTTGATTTGCTTCCTCAAAAACCGGACTTTTAAACAAAGTATATTTGGACTTTTGAACAAAGCCGCTTGTTCCACAGCAAAGTAATTTTGTTTCATCATCAACGATTAAAAAATCAATGTCATGAAACAAAACAATTACCAGGGCGCATTGCAAACCCCTTTACATTCAGGCTTCAATGCCGCATCCACAACGGCAGACGTTATTGAGGGCATCGACCTTACCGGAAAAATCGCCATCGTAACGGGCGGCAATACCGGCATCGGGCTGGAAACCACACACACTTTGGCGGCAGCCGGAGCTACCGTGATCGTTCCGGCGAGAGACGTCGAAAAGGCGAAACGGAATCTGCAGGGCATTCCGAATGTGGAAATCGCGGCGATGGACCTCATGGATCCCGCTTCCATCGACAAATTCGCCGACAGCTTCCTGGCATCGGGCCGGCCGCTGCACCTGCTCATCAACAACGCCGGTATTATGTGGGTGCCCCTGCGTAGGGATAGCCGGGGCATCGAGTCCCAACTGGCTACCAATTACCTGGCGCAATTCCAGCTCACAGCCAGGCTGTGGCCTGCCCTCAAAAAGGCAAATGGCGCGCGGGTGGTCAACGTTTCGTCGCAAGGCCACCAGTTTGCGCCGTTCGATTTTGAAGATCCCAACTTCCTATTCCGCAACTATGAAACACTACAAAGCTACGGCCAATCGAAAACCGCAGTAAACCTCTTCACGATGGAACTCGACAACCGGGCCAAAGCCAGTAATGTAAGAGCTTATTCCCTCCACCCCGGATCCATCGGCGGCACAGAGCTTGGCCGGGAAGCACCCCTTGAGCTTTTTCAAAAAATGGGTTTCTGCGATGCCGATGGGAACATGCTTCCGGAAGTGCTAGCCTCCCTGAAAACCATTCCCCAGGGCGCCGCCACCACGGTTTGGTGCGCCACCTCACCTCTGCTCAACCAAACCGGCGGCGTGTATTGTGAGGATGCCGACGTTGCCGCACTGGCAACCGGCGAATCCGCCTCCGGAGGCGTGAAGTCTTACTCGCTCAACGAATCCAGCGCCAAACGCTTATGGACGCTCACCGAAGAAATGATCGGCCACAAATTCAATTGCTAGCCTTCAATCCCATAAAAATGAAATCATCAACATCAAAAATAGCCGTTGTCACCGGCGGAAGAAAAGAAGCGGTGGAGAATGCTGCGGTGGAACTGCTCCATCCCATTATCCCGCTTAGGAAAGCCCGGCGAGGTGGCGGATATGATCTTCCTGGTAGGCGGTGGCCAATCGGTCTGACGAAAAAACAACCGATTCTTGTTATTTTTAGATGAGCAGATCTGCAAAACCCATAAACATGGAATACAAGGCAAAATACATCACAGAAGATATAAAATTGTCATGCTACGAAGACAAGTTCTTCAAATCTGACATCATGTTCGAGCACCACATGCTGGTCTGGTTCATTTCGGGCGAAACCAAGATCGTTCAGGCGGATGCCACCTACTTTTTCGGGAAGGGAGACATTTTCCTCATACCCCGTAATCAACTGGCAACCATAATGAATTATCCTAAAGACCGGCAGCCGCATAAAACGGTGGTCATGCATTTAACGGTGGAGAGATTGCGGCGCTTTTATGCATCGCATCCCTCCAAACCACAAACCATGCGACCACAGCAGATCTACAGCTTCAGTAATCACCCCTTGCTGGAAAGCTGCCTGGCATCCCTTATTCCTTATTTCGATATGAAAGACCTACCGGAGGATATCGCGTCTTTGAAAATCGCGGAAGCTATTAGCATTTTACGGACGATCGATAAAAGCGTAGACAATGTGCTGGCCAATTTCGAAGAACCTGGAAAGATCGACCTCGCAGATTTCATGGAGAAGAACTTCATGTTCAACCTGCCCCTTGAGAAATTTGGTTACCTGACAGGCAGAAGCCTCACTACTTTCAAACGGGATTTCAGCAAAACGTTCAACAACACACCGCAACGTTGGCTAACGCAAAAGAGACTGGAGCTGGCGCATTACCATCTCAGCGAGAAGAAAAAGAAGCCGGTAGACGTATGCTACGAAGCAGGATTCGAGAATCTGTCCCATTTTTCATTTGCGTTTAAGAAGCACTTCGGGTATGCGCCTACGAAGTTATTGGAATAATCACAGCCATTAGTTTACAACTTTAAAGACACAGTATTTATGACATTATTAGAGCAACGGACATAAAAAACAGAATTTTACAAGCATTAAAAGAGGAAACAGATGACATGGTTAAAGAATATGGTTTCAATGCCCTGACTTGGAATTTTAGCAGCTTTCCTGATGTTATTGACTATTGTATGGACACCGTTGCAAACGAAGAGGAAGATGAAAACATCAGACATTGTGCATTTGGTGTCTTGACAAAATCTAAAGATCTTCAAAAAATAAATTCTCTACGTGATACGCTTTTACAAATAAAAGGCTTTGCAAAATATGCTACAACTTTTTTCAAAGATCGAGACAACGGTATCCGTTAATCCGATTGGCAGAAGAGTGTAAGCTTTCCCGGAATTAGTCAATCCATACATAATAAACTCAACTAAACACTCAACTAAAAAACAAAACCCCGTGACTAGCGGAGACTGTAAAATAAACTGTGTCAAAGGCTAAAAAATCAAGACCTTTAACACAGT
>NZ_CAMLHC010000020.1 GCF_946479755.1 uncultured Chitinophaga sp.
ATATAAAACTTATAACAAGTTCGATCCTGTTCGCCAGATCAACTTGCAGAACTGGCCTTTCAACGAAGACGTACAACAGAACCCTTACTGGATCGTTAACAGAAACAACAGCCAGGCGGTACGTAACAGAACGCTCTTCAATGTTAGCGCCAAATACGATTTCAATGACTGGTTGTATCTGCAGGCCCGCGGTAACATGGACCGTACCAACGATACTTACGACGGTCAGTTCTATGCAGGTACCAACCCTGTACTGGCAGGCGCTAACGGTCGTTACATCATGAGCGATCTTACCACTACCCAGTTCTACGGTGATTTGATCCTGAACCTGAACCGCAACCTCGGTACCAATTTTAAACTGAATGCCCTGGTAGGTACCAGCATTAACGATACCCGTACCAAAGGTATGACAGCCGACAGCTACCTCGGCGACCTCTATGTAGCGAATAAATTTACGCTGCAGAACATGACCGCCGGTAGCCTGATCCAGACAGCACCTGAGAACCACAGCCAGCTGCAGGCCGTATTCGGGAACGTAAACCTGTCTTTCAAAGACCTGGTGTTCCTCGACCTCAGCGGACGTAATGACTGGTCTTCCAACCTGGCGTTCACCCCCAATGGCTCCTACTTTTATCCCTCTGCCGGCCTTTCCTTCATGCTCCATCAATTGTTTAACATGCCGGAGCCGGTTAGCTATGCTAAACTCCGTGGCTCTTACGCTGTAGTAGGTAACTCCGTTCCCCTGTATGTAACCAACCCGCTCAACAGGCTGGGACAGGTAGGCGGTACCTTCCTGTTCAACAACCAGGCGCCTTTCACCGACCTGAAACCGGAAAGGACCAAATCCCTGGAGATCGGTACAGAATGGCGTTTGTTGAACAACAGGCTGAACTTCGACTTCACCTACTATAAAACCAATACCACCAATCAGTACTTCCAGATCGCCGTACCTCCGGGAACAGGTTACAGCTTCCGCTTCATCAACGCCGGTAATATCCAGAACAGTGGTTTCGAAGTAGTATTGGGTTACAACGTTTTCCAGTCTAAAGACTTCACCTGGAATACTACCGTAAACTATTCCCAGAATAAGAACAAGGTAGTAGAGCTGGCAGATAACATCGACCAGTTTATCCTGACGCCTGCCGGTTCCAACACTTTCGCGTCTATTATCGAGAAAGGCGGTTCTTATGGCGACATCTTTGGTAAAGCGCTGAAGAGAGACGAAAGCGGCCGTGTGATCATCGGTGCCGATGGTACGCCGCTGGTAACTTCCGACCTCGTGTTCGTTGGCAATCCTAATCCCAAATGGCAGGCTGGCTGGAGCAACCGCTTCTCCTACAAAAGCTTTAGCCTGAGCTTCCTGGTTGACGGTAAGTTTGGCGGCAAGGTAATGTCTATGACAGAAGCCGTAATGGACAAATACGGCGTATCTGCCCGTACCGGCGAAGCCCGTAAAGCAGGTGGTGTAATCGTTAACGGTGTATCTGAAACTACCAAACAACCGGTTACCAAAGTAGATGCTGAAAAATGGTATGGTACTATCGGTGGTCGTGACGGTGTGAGCGGTGAATATATGTACGACGCCAGCGTGGTACGGTTAAGGGAACTGTCACTCGGTTATGCTATTCCTTCCAGGGTACTGGGCAATGGTTTTGTAAAGAACATCCGTCTGTCCCTGGTAGGCAGAAACCTCTGGTACATCTCCAAAAAGGCACCGTATGATCCGGAAATCGCTATGGCTACCAATAACGGTCTTTCCGGTGTGGATATGTTCGGCTTACCGGCCACCCGCAGCTTTGGCTTTAACCTGAATGTTGGTTTCTAATCATGTTCACCTTTAATTCAACACAGATGAAAAAATTAAGATTCAAACTATATAAGCCGGTGGCCATCATCGCGCTGGCGGCTGGTATCCTGGGCCTTAACGCCTGTACCAAGAACTTCGAGGAATACAACACGGACAATACCGGGTTGACCGAAGAAGACCTGAAGGCCGACTTCAACTATATCGGTGGTTTCTTCCCGCAGATACAGTCCTCTATCTACTTCAACTTCAACAATACCACAGCCGACTATCAGCTGCAACAGAACCTGATGGGCGATGTGTATTCCGGTTATATGATGCCGCCGAACAACTTCCGCGGTAACGTTAACAACATGACGTATTCCCTGGTAGACGGCTGGAATGCTGCTCCTTTCAACCTGGCGTACAACAACGTGATGGCGCCTATTTATGAAGTGAGGAGAAGAGGCGCGCCGGTGTCTGCACCTGAGTTCTGGGCGATCGCGCTGATCCTGAAAGTAGAAGCGATGCACCGGGTGACCGACATCTACGGTCCTATTCCTTACAGCAGCTATGGCAGCGGTGGTACCACTTCTTCCTATGACAAGCAGGAGGATGTATATACCCGCTTCTTTAAAGAGCTGGATACCGCCGTTACCACGCTGAACACTTATGTGACCCAGCATCCCGGCGTATCTCTCTTCGCTAAATTCGACATGTTGTACGGCGGTGATTACAAACAGTGGATCAAGTTTGCCAACTCACTGCGTTTGCGCCTTGCCATCCGTATCTCCGGTATCGCCGCTGCCAAAGCGCGGGAAGAAGCAGAAAAGGCCCTGAATCCGGCTAACGGCGGTGTGATGGAGATCACCAAAGACAATGCGAACGTATCTGGTTTCGGGCTGAAAAATCCGTTGTTCACCATTGTGACAGCGTGGACCGACAATGCCATGAACGCTTCCATGGAGTCTTTCCTGGTGGGGTATAATGATCCGCGCCTGCCGAAGTACTTCGATCATGCCACCGCTTATCCCGGAAAATATAAAGGCATCCGTATCGGCAGCCTGGTGGAAGCCAAGCCGGCCTATAACGGGTATTCCGTTCCGGCTACCGCAGAAACCAAGACCTTCAAAGCCACTACCCCGCTTCAGCTGATGACCGCAGCAGAAGTATGGTTCCTCCGTGCAGAAGCAGCCCTCAATGGCTGGGGCAATGCCGGCGGCACTCCGGGTGAGCTGTACGAAAAAGGTATGCGTGCTTCCTTTAGTCAGTGGGATGCAGACCCTGTTGCTGTTAACAATTATGTGGCGGACAATACTGCCAAACCGATTGACTACGTAGATCCGCGTAATGCTGCCAATAACCATGCTGCCATGACCAACATCACCATCAAATGGGATGATGCCGCTACCAAGGCAGCGAAAATGGAGCGTATCATTACCCAGAAATGGATCGCTATCTACCCAGAAGGACAGGAAGCCTGGAGCGAATACCGCAGGACCGGCTATCCTAAGCTCTTCCCGGTAGTTACCAACTACAGCAATGGTACTATCAATACCGATATACAGATCAGAAGGATCCCGTTCCCATCCACAGAGTATACTTCCAACAAAGCGGAAGTAGAAAAAGCCATCAAGCTGCTGGGCCCCGGCGCAGTAGACAATGGCGGTGTAAGACTCTGGTGGGACATACCGCACTGAGCCTGTCAAATACTTATTTTGAATCGCGTGCATAAAAAAAAATGCCGGTCCTATCGAGGACCGGCTTTTTTTGTTTTTTGTCCCAGGGCTCACACCGCGGGCCAGGATGTCAGGAGCCTGGGTATAGGGCCGTCGTCATGGGAGGCCGTTACCCAAGTTCTGACGGGCGCGCCCGCTGTCCCTGCTTTACAATGTGTACACATTACACATTAAAAAAATTTCATTTCCGATGGTACTATTCTGATGTACGCACGACTTCCTGGCGAATAACGAAAATAGTTCTGATAATAACACGTAATGAAACATGGGTACCTATAACTGAGCTGCTGCGATTCATTGCTATCCGGTGTACAGGGCGTACTACGTCATCAACAACAAACAGACCTATGCCAAAGTCATTGTCGCCCGCACCTATCTGGGTCTGTACAAAGCAACTGATTTCGCTTAGCATTCAACTTAGGTCACATGAAAATAATCCGGCCGCTTGCAGTCCTGCTTACGGCCGCTTTTTTCAATAAAAAAACCACCATCAAATTTTCATAGATCAACAGGACATATTAGCAAGTTAAAAAAGCCGCCCCGTTCCCGGGACGGCTTCATTTTTTTTATGCCTCTGTGGTGATTATTGGAAGAAACGGTGGAAGAACAGCAGGTGGTAGTGGATGGAATTACCCCAGTAGTTCCAGTCATGCTGGCCCGGCCGTTCGGTATAATCGTGGTCAATGCCTTTTTCCAGCAGTTTCTGATGCAGGGCCCGGTTTACGTCGATAAAAAAGTCTTTCACACCGCAATCGATAATCATGGGCAGGGTGCCAGGCTTCAGTCTGTCGAGCTGCGCCATTACCGTATAGGCGGTCCAGTTAGCGCCGTCTTTACCGGGTTCTCCTAGCAGTTTTACGATTTCCCAGCTTTTGGGGAACGGTCTGAAATCCACTCCTCCGCTCATACTGCCTGCAGCGCCGAACACTTCCGGGTGTCGCATCGCCAGGTACAGGGCGCCGTGGCCTCCCATGCTAAGCCCGGTAATAGCGCGATGGCGCGGGTCAGGCAACGTCTGATAGTGTTGGTCAATATAGGCCGGTATTTCTTTCCCTACATAGGTTTCAAAGCGCATGGCGCTGTCGCGGGGACTGTCGAGGTACCAGCTCATGAAAGCGCCGTCGGGGCATACGATCATGCATTGGTAGGTGTCCGCCAGTTCTTTGATGGCCGGCACTTTAGTGACCCAGTTA
Source organism: uncultured Chitinophaga sp. (assembly GCF_946479755.1). Next base: position 4,716 of record NZ_CAMLHC010000020.1, read on the forward strand.
GCATAGTTGCCGCTGTAACCGTGCAGCAGGTACACCACGGGGTAGCGCCTGGTACCTTCCTTGTAGGACTCCGGCGTTACAACCACGCATTTGTAGCTGCGGTGCATAGCGGTGCTGGGAATGCTGACCGTGTCCGCAGTAGCCGCGCGGAGCGTCTGCAGGGAGCAAAATAACAGTAAGAGGGTGAGCGTGTATTTCATCAACGTTATTTATTAAGGGCTTTTTTCATCGGGTTATCGCCGGAGGAGGCGCCTCTCACTGCACCCCCTTCCCTGAACATATCAAACCGGGAGGGCGCCGCTTCTCTTGGCCAGCTATTGTTGCTTTCGTCAATATCGGCAGTTTCACGGAGCGGGTCCAGTTTAAGGGCTACCACTTTTTTTTCTTTGGCAAACACCTTGGTCACCTGGTTTTCGTTCTTGCGCCAGATGTAGGCGGAGATACGGTCTGTTTCTTTTGTGCCGTCGGCAAATGTCCATTCGAGGATGACCGGCATCACCAGTCCGCCTACGTTGGAAAGCGTCACTTCATAGAAGTTCTTTTTGCTGTCATACATTTCCTTTTCCGCGGGCGTCAGGTTGTTGTAGAACTGATCATAGGCCGCTTTGTCTTCCGGCGATACTTCGAATCGGTTCCATTTGCTGTAGAAATCCTGCAGGCTGGTATCCTGGTCTACCACAAATTTAACGCCTGCAGCCTTATTGCGTTGACGGGCCACATGGTCCATGTTGCGGTCGTAGGCTGCTTTTGCCTCCTGGCTGCTGGCGGCCGGATTCTTCGTATTGAGGTTGTACCATTTTACGTTATCGATGGAGATATCCACTGGTTCTATGGAGAAGAACCATCCGCGCCAGAACCAGTCCAGGTCAACGGCAGAAGCGTCTTCCATGGTGCGGAAGAAATCGGCCGGGGTAGGGTGTTTAAAGGCCCAGCGGCGTGCGTATTCACGGAAAGCGAAGTCGAACAGTTCGCGGCCCATCACGGTTTCCCGAAGGATATTGAGTGCCGTGGCAGGTTTAGCGTATGCGTTCGGTCCAAACTGGATAATATTTTCCGAGTTGATCATGATCGGTTCCAGCTGATCTTTCGGCATCTTCATATAGTCTACGATCTTATGCGCGGGGCCACGGGAAGACGGGAAATTGTTATCCCATTCCTGTTCGGCCATGAACTGGCAGAAAGTATTGAGGCCTTCATCCATCCAGGACCACTGGCGTTCGTCGGAGTTAACGATCATCGGGAAGAAGTTGTGTCCGACTTCATGGATGATAACGCCGATCATACCGTTTTTAGTAGATTCAGAATAGGTACCATCTTTATCGGCGCGGCCGTAGTTGAAGCAGATCATCGGGTATTCCATACCGTTGGCCGCCTCTACGGAGATCGCCACCGGGTAAGGGTACGGGATGGTATGGCTGGAGTAGGATTTTACGGTATGCGCTACCACTTTGGTGGAATAGCGGCGGTAGAGCGGGTAAGCTTCCGGACCGTAGTACGACATGGCCATTACCTTATTACCTTCCACGTTGGCCGCCATAGCGTCCCATACGAGGCGGCGGGAGGAAACGAGGGCGAAGTCGCGTACGTTCTGTGCTTCATACACCCATGTTTTACGGCTGCCGGATTTGTTTTGCAGGGCTTTCTTTGCTTCGTCGAGCGTTACCACTTCGATGGGTTCTTTGCTGCTCTGTGCCTGTTGCCAGCGCTGGTATTGAGCAGGAGAAAGCATTTCTTTATAGTTCTGGCATTCGCCGGTAGCGCCTACGATATGATCAGAAGGCACGGTCAGCCGTACTTTGAAATTGCCGAAGGTGAGGGCGAATTCACCTCTGCCGGTAAACTGTTTGTTTTGCCATCCCTGGAAGTCGGAATACACCGCCAGCCTGGGATACCATTGGGTGATGGTATACAGGTAGTTTTTATCTTCCGGGAAATATTCATAACCACCGCGGCCGCCGGTCACCATACGGTCGGACAGGTTGTACCACCATTCCACTTTGAAGCGGTATTTCTCGCCAGGCATCAGTGTTTTAGGCAGGTCGATGCGCATCATGGTCTGATTGATGGTATAGGGCAGCGGTTTGCCGTCCGCGTCGGTCACTTTCACGATTTTCACGCCCAGGTCTCCGGTGGGCGGCAGGATACCGCGGATATCCCGCAGGCTCATTTTATCGGATATTTTGCTGCCGTCGAAGCTGCGGTTGTCGCTTTTCGGATCGTGCTCGTTCTCATCCAGCTGCAGCCAGATGTACGTCAGCGGGTCCGGTGAATTATTGAAATAGGTGACTGTTTCAGCGCCGGTGAGCCGCTGCTTGTTGTCATCCAGTTCTGCACTGATCTCATAGTCGGCCCGCTGCTGCCAGTATTTGGGTCCGGGCGCGCCGGAAGCGGAGCGGTACATATTGGGCGACTGGAGCATAGTGCCCAGCTGCTCAAAGCGGTTACCGTGGTTAGACCCCGGGTTCTGTGCATGCAGCGCCATCGCTGTGCTGCATAAGATACCGAGGAGATACAGATTTTTTCTCATAAAGGATTTAGATTTCAGATTTTATTTCAACAGCTCTCGCACGCCCTGGATCACCATCAGGAAGGCGACGCCAAAGGTGGCAGAAGATAAAAACATGTTCCAGTCACGACGGCTTACCCGCCCTATATTAACGATAATGGCAGATATCAGCATCACCACGCCTACAATCAGGAGCTGGCCAAATTCCAGCCCGATATTGAATCCCAGCAATGGTTTTACGATGTTGGCCTGGCTGCCCAGCAGACTTTTGAGGTAGTTGGAGAACCCCAGTCCGTGGATCAGCCCAAAAAATAATGCGTAGAAATAGTTAAGCTGCAGGTGCTGCGGCGCTTCATTCCTTCTGAAAATGTTGGACAACGCCGTAATACAGATCGTTACCGGGATCAGGAACTCTACCAGCGAGCTGGACACCTTGATAATATGTAAAACACTCAACGCCAGCGTAATAGAATGCCCGATCGTAAAGGCGGTCACCAGGAGCAGCAGCTTTTTCCATTCGTTCACCACATAAATAGCGCTCAGGGCAATCACAAAAAGTATATGATCATAACCTTCCCAGTTGAGAATATGCTGCCATCCCAGCTCAAAATACATCAGGTCCATTGCCCTTCTTTTGTCTAAATTTGGTAATTATAGAAAGTAAAAATTAATTTTCCCAATAAAATTAGTCTAGTGGGTTTATTATTATGTAAATGGTGGACAGTGGCCTGGATGGCCCTTCTGCACCCGTTCTATGTGAGTGTGACAGAGATTACGCACAACACTGCCAAAAAGGAGCTGGAAATCAGCTGCCGTATTTTCGCCGATGACCTGGAAAATACGCTGAAAGCCCAATACAACACCTCTTTCGACATCATCAAACCCGCTAACCGTCAACAGGTAGAGAAAATGATGGCGGACTATCTCTCCAAACACCTGCAGCTCACCCTCGACGGGAAAAAAATCCCGCTGCACTTCCTGGGCTACAAGATAGAAGAAGATGCCGTTTGGAGCTTCCTCTCCGCCGATAATATCCCCGCACCGAAAAAAGTGGCCGTGATGAATGACCTGTTATACCAGCAACATCCCTCGCAGATCAATATGATACATGTGATCGTAGGTGGAAAAAGACAAAGTACTAAGCTGGACAATCCAAAAGCGAATGCGGTGATGGCGTTTTAAATGATGAATTATGCCGAATCTTTATATCATAGCAGGTTGCAATGGCGCCGGTAAAACCACCGCCAGCTATACCATGATACCAGGTGACGCTGTTATATTTCTGGCTGAGTTCACCGGAACTGGCGAGAAAGCGGGTAGATGAAAGAGTCGAAAATGGTGGCCATAATATTCCCACCGATGTAATCACACGAAGATATTACAGGGGCATCCAAAACCTTCTACATCTCTATACACCAATATGCTATGAATGGAATGTTATCAATAGCATGACTACCAATCCCAAGATAGCAGCCTGCGGTTTTGGAGGTGACGAAAAATTGGTAATTATTCCCGAAATTTGGGACATCATTGTAAAACAAAGCCAATTAAATGACTAGTAAACAAAAGGATTTGCTGACTTTTTCTGAAAAAATTCAGAAAGGTGTGCAAAAAGCGGTCAGAAAACTGGTTGAAACCAGAGCAGCAACCAACAAAACTCTTGTTATTGGCGACAAGGACGGGAATGCGAAAATTGTTCCTGCTAAGGATTTGTTGTCTTCTATGTGATAGACTGCTTTTTTCACTTTAGGAGGTTGACAGAATCCACTTATACACTATGATAATACATTGCCAAAATAGAACCCGACGTTCTCACGTTAGTTAAATAACTCAAGTAATAGGTTCCTAATTAACCCGAGCTCCACCAATTGATCAGACAGATACCCCTTCAGCATTAACTCTATTACAGAGAGTGGTTTTTGATCTATTGTTTCTTAACATGATATGACAATTTCTACCAGATTTGTACGCATGCCGTTTATTAGACAGCTATCAAGTAGTTGTTAAGCAGTTGTTATGTACCAAAGATTAAGAAAAATTGAGCTTATTAATTTATAAATACTGGCGAAATTTCCACTGTGAAAGGAATTATAATGTTTGTCGTTTCCACCCAAAATTTCAAAACAATTAAGCGAACCTTAATACAGTACAATAGATCATTCGGACGATCCAGATGACAAGAATACTGTTAGATACAGCAACAGGGTTGTTGCTTATAACAATATTGATTGCAATGCTTATATCATGTTATTGCACAGGAATTTCTGACAATAGAATTAGAAGCACTATACGAAAACACATAGAAAGCCTTTAAGAAAATTAAAAAGTGGAGTTATTGGAGATAAAAATACCCGGCTGAGAGAATTAGAACATACAGTAAATAATTTTCATAGAGAGGCAAACGTAAACCCCAAAGTATAGGTGAACATGAAGACAGAAAAGCCCGATTACCGAAAACAAGAAGGGATTAAGTGAATTATTTTAACATAAATAAACTGACGTGTTAACAGATAATCAAGCTAAAGAACAATTAAGTATAGCATATGTAAAGGCCATAGCCGCGGTTAATAATTTTTCATGTGATATTACAGGTACCGATATGGATAGCATAGATGTAACCATTAGATGCAATGGAAATCTTGCGGCAAATTCCATTATTAGATCGCCTGAAATACAAATTCAATTAAAAGCTACGGAAAATTTAACTCCCAATGGGAGTGGCATGCTTCCGTTTCCACTACCCATTAAAAATTATAATGATTTACGTGGCAATACCTTGACACCGCGCCTCCTTGTTGTACTTTCGCTACCAGCGAATAGGGCAAATTGGCTTACTCATTCAATAAATGATCTAGTGCTCCGAAATTGCTCTTTCTGGGTCAATTTAAAAGGACAACCAGAAAGTACAAACCAAACAAATGTTACTGTATATTTGCCATATGTACAGACTTTTTCGCCACCCACATTGAACGATTTAATGATTAAGGTTTCAAGGCAAATACCGCTATGATTGTATATAAAACCAAATTATTAGAGCTAGCCAATAAGGTAAGTTTTACTGCGGTGCAACAATATCTTCTAATGAGAGGATGGCATAAGCGTAATACTAATATAGAGGATGTGGTTGTCATTACATCGCCCAATGACAATCCTAACTTTGATATTTTACTGCCATTAACGAGATCATATGCTGATTATAACGCGCTTATTTATGAAGCGCTCAATAAGGCATCTAAATATGAGCAAAGAGATATAATACACATTATTAATGATCTTATTGTCCCACCGGCAGACACAGTCAGATTTCAGGTTGATAATGAAGACACAACAAATGGGATTATACCATTGAAATCTGGATTTGAGTTATTGGAAAGCGCAAGAAAGTCCCTTTTGGCCGCGGCATGTGATTTGGTTTCACCCGAGCCGTTCCATCCACGGATGGGACATAAGGAGGCTGCACAGTTTATTGATTCGTGTTATTTAGGGCAGAGCGAAAGGGGAAGTTACATAACTTCTATTGTATGTCCTTTTATAAAGGTTACAGAGGTAGAAGCCCCGGTTCAACTTTCGTTATTTTCTTCCGAACAAGATCTGAACTCCTCCTTCACGAGAGACGTTACATCCAGCCTCATGAAAAAAATACAACGTGTTAAACGCTGTATAGAAACAGGGGATGACTCTCCGATTGTTCGTCCTCAAAGTAGTCAAGAAATAGTAAGTGCCAATCTTCTTGAATCTATAGTGGAAATGAATGAGTTTACTAATAATTCTCGAATAATCATTTCTACAACATGGGCTCCAATGATAAAAATGCCAAAGGATATTGAGTCTAAAATTGAAATTACAAATGACTATATAGCGCCACTTAAATCTATCATAGATAAAATTCGTCCAGAAATAATGGAAAATGCTGGCGAATATGTAGGTAAAATAAATCAAATAAAGGCTCATCCGGAAATTAAAGACAGAACCAGCGGCGAGGTAACTTTCGTGTTCATTGGAGATGCGGATAAAGCAGTAGTGGCCAAATTCATATTAGCCGGAGGAGAACTAACTGAAGCAATGAGGGCGTTCGAAAATGGTAGAAATATAATGGTAAGTGGAAACCTGAAAGCAAGTGGTAGACAAAGGACTATTGATGTTGCCGGATTTCGAGTGATTGATTAGTCAGTACAATTACATTTTTGAACTGGCCTAGCTTTCCATAGCCGCTGTAGACTATGCCTAGCCCAATGTGACCGAAAAAGCGACACATTCCGTTTGGGTGACCGACGAACCATAAAACAGCTCTCTGATGCCACCCAACATGGACACGGGACAACATTTATTGAAACCTCAAAAATGACAACCATGCAAAGCCCATTTACGGGCGGCCACGCCAAACTCCAAAAAGAACCGATGACATTAGCATTCCGAAAGGAGCTTTTTGATATTATCTATCACTATTATGTTTGTGAAGATACCGGGCAACAATTCACTAACGATGAAATTGATACCCTGAATCAAAATCAGGTGCTCGATAAATATCGGGCAAAGCACGGTTTAGAAGCTTTCTAACCTCTATTATCCACAAACTTCACCGGCTTCCGGCTATTCTCCGGAAACTGCATCCGCATGATATCCTGCTGGCCGCAATATTTTACCTGTGGTATCACGCGCAGCTTAGCCTGCAGGTAGGATTTGATCTTACGGTCCATCTCTTCTGATTCTTCGGTAGGCCATACGTGCAGCACTATCTCGTCGGTGCCGAGTTCATTGGCGTATACTTCCACCACAAACTCCCTCACTTCCTCCATATCATTGAGCAGGTCGAAGAGGGCGGGCGGGTAAAGGGTGGTGCCCTTGTATTTGATCATTTGTTTTTTTCTGCCGATGACGGGAGACAGGCGCAGCGTATGCCTTCCGCAGCTGCATGTTTCTTCGTGGTACTGGCAGATATCGCCGGTTTTATAACGCAGCAGCGGCATGCCTTCCACGCCCAGCGTGGTGATGGTCACCTCTCCTTCCTGCCCCGGGGCGACGGGCTGGTTGTTTTCGTCCAGCAGTTCCACGTAGAGCAATTCAGGATGATGGTGCCCGCCCTTGCCGGCTTTGCATTCGGTGAATGCTGTCTGCATTTCGGTGGAAGCGTAGGTGGAATACAGCTGGATATTCCACTGTTCGGTTATTTTTTTGCCCAGTACGTTCAGCGAGAAATCGGTGTTGCGGATATTTTCACCGATACAAACCGCTTTGCGGACGGATGTTTCATTGATGTTGATATGATGTTCTTTCGCGTAGGCGATCAGCTTTACGATGAAAGAAGGGACGCCGACGATCGTGGTCGGTTTGATACGCTGGATGTTCTCCCACTGCATGCTGGGCACGCCCGGGCCTACACGCAGCACGCCGGCCCCCAGTTTACGGATACCGTTGTAATACGCCATACCGGCCATAAACTGGCGGTCCAGTGTCAGCATAAGCTGGAAGATATCACTGTCGGTGCCGTCGGCGCAGCAGAAAGAGATGTATTCATTATAGCTGAGACGCTGCAGGTCTTTCTCTGTCAGCGCAATGATCACCGGACGGCCTAAAGTGCCGGAGGTGGTGGTATATTCCGCGATATGGCTTTTATCTACACACAGGAACTCCCAGTTATGCTCCTGCAGGTCCTGTTTGGTCACCGGCGGAATCTGGCTGAAATCTTCCAGTGAGCGGACTTTCTCCGGATGTATATCGTGTTGTTTGAACCATGACCTGTAGAAGGGCGAGAACTCACGCAGATAACCGAGCAGCCGCATGACTTCTTTCTCCTGGAAGGCCCTGATGGCAGCCTTCGACTGTAGTTCTATATCGGGAATGTACATATGTTACGATATTCAGCTTTCAAGAATTACCATTGCCACCGCAGCATTTTTTTCATGCGACAATGACACCCATATTTTTTTAACGCCCAGCGATGTATACCGGGGATTGTCTGTCAGCAGGAACAGTTCCGGCTTACCGGCCGCATCGTTGCGTATCTCTATCTCGTTGAAGTTCACGCCACCGTTGCCCCAGCCGGTGCCCAACGCTTTCAGAAAGGCTTCTTTGGCGGCAAAGCGCGCAGCATAACTCTCCTGCGGCGATGCCTGCTGCTCGCAGTAGGCGATCTCCCCCGGGGTAAACACGAGGTCGCGGAAACCGGCGCCTTTGGCCAGCTTCGTCGCGATACGCGCTACATCAGTGATATCTGTACCTATACCGACAATCATTTCCCGGACAGTTTAGCATTACATTTTTCCAGCTGCTGGCGGATATGCCGCTCCTCCCCTTTGGTGGCTATCACCTTGGTGAGCGCTGTTTCATAATATTGTTTCGCTTCGGCAAATTTACCCTTTTTAAAATCGTAATCGCCTGCCAGCACATACGTGTGGTAATACTGCGGGTTGGCAGCGACCAACGCTTTGGTATCGATATCACCGCCATCCATCAGCTGCGCTTTCAACTGGCGGTACACCTGGAATGAAGTGTATTCGTTGGTCAGCAGAAAACTGTCGGCAGGCACGTTCTGCACACTGTCATACACCTCATGATCACTATCCAGGCCATGCATACTAAAGATTTTATTCAGGTCGTATGCCACAAACTGCCCCAGCTGCCACGGCGCAGCAGACACCCATACCATTTTCTTCTTCGGCTCAAACACAATACCATGGTGCGCAATGAACTGGTTGATCGCTTTCTCATTACCCAAACCGATATCAGCGCCATGCAGCCCTTTGCGGTCGCGCAGGATGCTGATGGTCTTCTGTACGGTATTGGGACCGCCCGCCTTCAGCAGTTCGTTGAGGCGCTCATAACGGTAGGCAGAAGCGCTCTCCTGGATCTGTAATTTATTGGATTCCAGGCTGGCCAGTGAGTCGCCCTGGAAGTGGTTGGTGCAGGTGATAAAGTTCTTCTTAGGATCGTAGAGGTCCATGCCTTCCGGGGTCTTTTCAATCACGACAGCCTTATTATCTTCCGCTGAACCGATCAGGAAAGATTCAGACACGAACATCTTCCTCTTCTGCGCGATAGCCCACGCCTCGTTTATATTGCGGGCATATTGCAGTATTTCCCTCGCTACCAGCGAAACAGGCGTAGCTGCCCCGGTAGGCACGCTGGTTTTGGCCGCATTGATGGTAACGGTCAACCCTTTGTCATTCATACCCGATACCACACCGGTGAAACCACCCCAGGTAACGAACATAAAGTTGTGCCCTTTGTCGGGGTGATAAAACACTACCATTTTATCTTCGGCAAACTTATCGCCCATGTAGAAGTCGAAGTTGCGGCCGATGATCAGATTACTATCGGCGGAATTATCATTCCAGGTACCGAAAGAGGTACAGCCCACCAGCATCATGCCTTGCAGGGCATGACCAATATCATGTGCGCCGTGGTAGTTCATCAGCCTTTCATAGTTGCTGCCCACCCAGTCGTAACCACTGGCAGCGGAAAATGACTCCCCATAGATCTCTTCCTTAAACTCCTCGTCCACATGATCGCTCAGGTTTCTGTTGAACCACCCGGTAAAATACCGTAGGAAACGAAGGTAGAAAGGAGAAGGGATCATCTTTTTGATCTGCTCCACAAAAACATCTTCCTGGTGACGGATCAGTTCACCGGACAGCTTGCCGTTGATCACCCCTCTTTCAAAAGGCGCTCCTTCCACATACATTTCGTACAGCCCGCTGTTGCTCTTGCGGAACCAGTTGTTGCCAATCGTCCAGGAGCTGCTGTCCAGCGCTTTGCGCTGCAGCTGTAAGGCCGATTTATCGGCAATCTCCGGCGGCGTCATGCGGCTTACAGACACCAGGTATATCGCCAGCGCGACAAACAACAACAGGAAGGCGCCCACCGTAAACAACAGCACCCGTCCCAGTCTCCGCCATCCGCTTCTTTTTTTCTTTTCCACTTTTATTTAAGTATTGACTGATTAATTTCTTCTACCAGGAACTCCATTCCCAGCAGCTCCGCCGAGGTGATCACACTACTGATGGTAACCCCCAGAATTCCATGCAAGTTCAGGTTTTGCCCGGTAAGATACAAATTAGACAACCGCGTCCGGGCCGAAACCGTGGTCCGCAACGGATCTGTACTATCTTTCATGATGCCGTACATGCTGCCGTCGCCGGTACCGATATAATCCCGGTAAGAAAGCGGCGTGGCTACGTAATACGACTGTACACAGCTACGGAAACCAGGAAATTTCTGCTCCACGGCGTCGATGAGTTGTTCGGCTTTCTGAACCTTAAACGCCTCATAGTCTGCCCCCCGGCTGGCTTCGTGCCTTTCTGTGTTAAAAGTATGCTGCCATGGCGCCAACTCATCGTAACGCATATACGTCATCACGGAGAGGCTGTCAGCATAAGTTTCATGCCGGGAGCTGGCAGACACATAAATAGCATAGGTCTGCGGCCACTGGTCCGGCCTATAGTCAATGCCCGCCCAGGCATTGTCTGTGGCATGGTGATAATAGTTGTGATTGATATAAGGGAAAGTACCGGGCTTCAGTACCACGTTCAATACAAAGCCGCCAACGGAGTTCTCCAGGTTTTGCATACGCGTGCGGTAGGCGCCGCGTATGGCATCGCTTTCCGTGATAGCTGTGGTTTGCGCCGGATGCAGGTTGGATATGTAATGGTCTGCCATCACTTTCTCCCCGTTCTCCAGCACCAGGTGATCTACCCGGTCGCCCTGGCCGACGATCTTCTTTACTTCAGTGTTGCGGATTATCTGTCCGCCGTTCTCCGTGATGCGCCGGCACAACAGGCGTGCAATCTGCGAGCCGCCATCCACACATTTCCAGGAGCTCTGTATATAACTGTTTAACACCAACGCATGTACGTAGAAGGGCGTTTTGTCCTTCACCCCGGCATATAACAGGTTATTACCGGCCAGCACCTGCTGTAAACGCGGGTTATTGGTAAAACTTTCAATGACGCTGGCGGCATTAAGGGTCAGCACGCTGCGCTTCTCTTCATAATCGCCGAGCCGCAGGTTGTACAGCGGGAACTTGCTGCATACTTCGCTGATCTTATCACAATAGGCATGCAGGGCATCTGTTTCTCCGGGAAAATCGGCCGCCAGTGTGCGGATAAAACGGTCCCGGCCCTCTGCGATACGGTATATCTTATCCTCCAAACCAAAGTTAATATGATCAAAGCCTTCGGGATCCATCCGTTTTAGCTTCAGCTTGTCCATAATGCCCACATAGGAAAATACCTTGTTAAGGTTCTCCCCTTCTCCCAGCCCGCCGATATAATGCACGCCGGAGTCAAAGATCACCTTGTCACGGGAAAAAGTCTGGAGGCAACCGCCGGGTTGGCGGTTCTTTTCGTATATGCGTACTTTATAACCATTCCGGCTGAGGATGGCTCCACATACCAGTCCGCCAAGACCACTGCCGATAATGATCACATCATAGTTCTGCATAATTTTTTTGGGGTGATTTTTTAATAACAAATATTACGTTGGATGTATAACGGGTGTTGTCAATTTCTTCTGCTATAGCGCCATATTTGCCTACCAGGCCGCGTACGTGCGCAGCCGAAAAGAACGATAATTCCTTGTTCTTCGTTTTATTAAATCCTATAACCCGGGTTGATAAAAACTCTGTAAATCTTGTACCCTCGTGACGTTTGGCTTTGTCAGCATCACCGTCTCTCACCACAATTACGCCATCAGGCGTCAGCCGTTCTATGCATTGCTGCAGCAACTGCTCCTGCTCCTCCGGCTGCAGGTAATGCAACACATCACTCAGGATGAAAGCATCGTATTTTTCGAACGGCGTATCCGCAATATCACCGTGGATAAACTGCAGGTTCTTCGGCTTAGCGTAACAATGGGCCGCAGTAGCTATTTTTTCTTCATCGTAGTCAATGCCGGTAATATCGCGGCCAGGCGACACATAAGCCAGCATATAGCTCATAAAGCCATATCCACAGCCGATATCAAGGATACGGCCTTCCTGCGGCAACAAGCGGTTGAACAGCTCATAGTTACGCTCCAGGCTTGTCTTCACCTTCATGTACCATTCCAGCACAGGCCCTTTATAGATGAAATTGTATTTCAGCTGTTCGCGGAAATAAGAAGGCACTTCTATCTCCTGCCGTAAATTTTCATATTCCTGTTTAAAATAACGGCTGATGGACTTCGTACGGGCGCTGTAGTTATCTCCCCAACTCTTGTCGTCCTGCGTGATGCGTGGCAGGTATTTCACTGTTACATGCCCGTCTTTCAGGAGGAAATCGCCTTTAGACATCGTATAGGCCGTACCGTGAATAACCATTGGCAGGATGTCCAGCCCCAGCTGTTCGGCAATATAGAAAGCTCCTTTGTGGAAACGTTTAATCACCGGGTCGGGGGAACGGGTGCCTTCCGGATATACCACAATGGAATATCCTTCTTCCACGCGCGCCCTCAGTTTATCGATAGCCCCTTCCGCTCCGTCGGCCACCGGGTAATAGTCCGCCAGCCGCACCACGGCGCCGAATACCGGCGAACGCCATACCCACTGGTTCGTCAGCAGGATTACCTTGGGATGCAGCATGGTAGATACAAGAATATCGAGGAAAGACTGATGGTTGCTGATAATCACCGCCGGTTGCTGCAACTGCTCATTCTCAGGATTGATGATCCGCTTTTTCACATTGGTCATGATATACAGTACACTGTGCGTATAGGCCGACAGGATACGGTGATACAGCAGTTTCCCTTTTTCTTTGTTGAACGGATTAATGCGGATCAGGATATTGCCCAGCAACGTCATGATCAGGCAACCGGTGGTGAAGTACATGAAGGAAAACACGGACAATACCCAGCCTTTAAAGGTCCACGGGGCATATCCTTTTTTCACACGGTTGGTGATCAGCCAGTTGAACAACACCGGTATCATCACCTGCGAAATCAATACTACCGTACCGATACCAATGATGGAAATCAGCGCAATGGACTTCAGCGACGGGTGCTGGGCGAAGATCAGTACACCCAGTCCCAGGATGGTAGTAATGGCCGACAGGAAAATAGACGATTTGAAAGACGACAGGGTTTTCTTGCCGGTCTTGTATTCCTGCAACAGCCCGTCCATCATAAATATGCTGTAATCATCTCCCAAACCAAAGATAAAAGTGGAAAGGATGATGTTAACGATATTAAACTTGATACCTAACAATCCCATGATACCCAATATCCACACCCAGCTGATAGCCATCGGGATAAAGGTGATCAGCGCCAGTTCTATACGGCCGTAAGACAACAGCAGGGCCAGAAACACCAGCATAGAAGTCATCCAGGCTATACTGTTGAATTCTTCTTTGATCACTTCCACCAGGCGGTTAGCGGCATATTGCTTGTCCAGTACGGTTGTGTGTGCGTGCTGGTCGAGGGCGGCATATACTTCTTTCTTACGGGCAGGATCAACTTTCAACAACGTCACAATCCCGGTGCGTCCGTTTTTCTCCATGATAAAATCCCCCAGGGTACCCTTGCGGAAAGTATCTACATCGGCCCTGGCCATCGGCTGGTAGGAAGTATTCAGCAACGTGGCGAACTTATCGAAAGCAGTAGCACTGAAACCCACTTCAGCACCATGCGTGCGGAGCCAGGAGAGCAGCTGCGCCTGTTTTTCAGGGGTCCAGTAATGTTTCCAGCGATCGATGCGCGCCTGCTGTTCTTTCTCAGACAGCAGCAACGTTTGTACACCGGCGTATTTTTTCACCACGCCTTCCGCCTGTAACTTGCTGATAGCGGGCGTCAGTTGTTCCGTATTTTGCAGCGCCGCCTCCAGGTTGTCGCCTTCAGACACCACATACACAGATTGCGCAGTATAGGCGTTGATAGCGTTCAAATGCGTTTCTGCAGCTTTCAGTTCCGGCGACATGAAGTTCATGCGCATCATGTCACTTTCGAAAGACACGTTACGGGCTGTAAAGAAAAACACGATGGTCAGCAGGAAGATAGCCCCTACCAGGTATTTATTCCGCTCCGGTTTGAGGGCAGAGAAGCGGTCCAGCCAGTTGTCATAGTGCTCCGCTGGTTTGCTGTCGCGTTTGCCCAGCACGATCCAGTGCGGTAAAAAGATCAGGGAAAACAAGGCGGCGCCTACAAGGCTGAGCGCGGCAAACAGCCCTACATCGCGCAGCATGGGCGAATGCACAAACTGCAAACACAGGAAACCGCCAATAGTGGTAAAGCTGCCCAACGTCATGGGCGTGGCCAGGTCGGCAATCACTTCCCTGATATCGTTGGTATGGCGATAGTGGTTGAACACATGCAGGGAATAGTTTACCGCGATGCCCAGCACCACTGCGCCGGCGCCTAATGCCATCACGGAGATATGCCCTTTGATCAGGTAGATGCAGGCCAGTGAGAAAAGACCGCCGAAGATCACCGGCAGCATCACCAGTACGGGCGCACGTTTCTTCCGGAAGAACAGTCCTATCAGCGCTACCAGCAGCACCACGGTGATACCCTGCGTCAGCAACGTGTCCTGCCGCAGCTGTGTGGCATTACCGGCGGAAACAGCCGTACCGCCGAAATAGCTGACGCTGACATCCGGATATTGGCGCGACAGGCTGTCTTTGATAAGGTCCAGTCCTGCCAGGAACTTCGAATTGATTTTCGTAGCACCGGGAGGGTTAGCCGGGGTGATAAACAGCATCAGGTGACGATGATCTTTCGTCATCACGTAGTTATCATACAGCTCAAAATGATCGTCGTACTGAAGGTGTTGCAGCTTTTTGATGCCTATCCAGGAAATGCCCACCGGGTCGACCTGTATCACCCGCTTCAGCACCAGGCCGGCAGGAGATATCAGTGTATTGTAGTCATACTGCAGGGAACGTTGCAGCTGTTCCGGCGCGAGCAGACTGTCAATTTTCGTATAGTCATCAGCCTCGAGGAAAACGGGCAGGTTCTGCTGGATGAGGTTCATCATCCCCATGACCTGTGCGTCTTCTGTCTGTCCCTGTATCTGCCGGATATAAGGCGATAGTTGATTACCCGCGGAAGCCACCAGGGAAGCGGCACAGGCGGTAAGACTATCCGGCACGGGCGCTTTGGTGGTATCTTTCTGTGACAGCGTCACCACCAGTTTATCCGCGAATTTGGAATCCTGGAAAACCTGTTGCAGCTTATCCAGTTTCCGGTCCTGCGGCAGTATTTTGGTAATATCTTCTTCCAGCCTGATACGCGATGCTAAAAAACCAACCAGTACAAAGCTGACGATGGTGCAACACCACAACGCGAGTTTGTGCCGGTCAAAAAAGTTATAGATCGCTACGAAAAGACTGCTCATATGTGATTCAATTACGAATTACGAATGACGAATTACGATTGGGGAGCCAGTAGTAATAGATAATTCGTAAGTATTTATTTGTTTTTTCTGAATATGGCCAATAATATATAACTGATCGCCCAGGCTGCCAGTCCGCCGGCAATGGCCAGTGTAATGGCGCCGAAAACATATTG
Organism: uncultured Chitinophaga sp.; assembly: GCF_946479755.1. The sequence goes on from NZ_CAMLHC010000020.1 coordinate 20,695, forward strand.
CAGCAGGTTGTCTCTTACCGCCGCTACGGAGATCTGTTTATCAAACAACAGGTCTTTGGCTGATCTTCCCATCCATACTTTCCCTGCCAGGAAACTGAAAAAAATCACGAAGGGCGTTAAGGGTGGTGTGCTCACATGGGCTGCCAGGAACACCAGCGCTTTATTGAGCTTTAGTTTAACGGATAGCAGGAAAGCTACCAGCAGCTGAAATCCCCATATGGGCACGATGCCCATAAACACACCCAGGCCTATGGCAGCGGCTTTACGCGCATTGGATTCATCCGCCTTCAGTATCTCTTCCTTCCACATCTTTTTCCAGTTCTCCTTTTTCAGCATCCACAGAAAGAGGTCGCGTGGCTTGATGTACAGGAAGGTAATAAGTACCAGTACGGTATTTAATACGCTGATACGCGAAAAATCCCGGAACGGGCGGAAGTGGGATATCCTTTCCTCCGCGGGCGGATAATACACCTTCACCGGCGTCCAGTCTATTTTTACGCCTTTCCAGGCGCTGCGCACCAGCACTTCTATTTCAAATTCATATTTGCTGCACCACCAGCGGGTACGGCCCATGCGGCGCAAGGGGTACAACCGGTAGCCCGATTGGGTGTCCGGCCCCTTCAGCCCTGTTTCCACATAAAACCAGAAGTTGGAAAACTTGTTGGCAAAAGTGTTTTTGCCGGGCATGTTTTCTTCGTTCAGGTTACGGGCGCCTATCACCAGCGTATCGGGATGGGTGCTGATTTTCTCCAGCATACCCGGCAGATCGGAGGCAAAATGCTGTCCGTCCGCGTCCATCGTGATCACGTAGTCATATCCCTGCGCCAGCGCATATTCAAAACCACGGCGGAGGGCAATGCCTTTACCACGGTTAGGGTTATACGACACTTTGTGAAGGGCGGGATATTTTTCAAGAATAGCGCTGGTATGGTCTGTAGCGCCGTCATTCACGACAATCACATGTGAAGTATAGGTCAGCACGCCTTTGACTACCTCTTCCAGCGTAGTGGCATTGTTGTAGGTAGGTATGAGCACCGCGGCGCGGTGACGCTCAAAATGGTCGTTATGTGTGCTGTTGGTTGTCACTTACTTAAATACTCCCTGAAATTTCATAAATGTGGTGGCTTCCTTTTTCAGGGTAGCGTTCACTTTCCATCCTCCGTTCTCTTCCGCTTTATACGTCAGGCTTACATCCACCTGCGGCTGCTGCACCGGGTCTATCATATTCAGGAACTTCATCAGACCGGCCTTCTGCAGCAATACTTTCTGTTGCACGGCATCTTCCAGCGTTTCCGTGATGATCTGCATCATACATACGCCTGGCACTACCGGCTGTTCCGGAAAGTGGCCGCCGAAAATAGGATGCGCCGCATTCAGTTCCAGGGTGAGGTTTACCTGGCCTTCTTCATTTGCGATGGTGGTTATGTTATAAAAGTTTCCTTTCAGCATTTTGATATTTTGATATGTTGATATTGTTGTTTTCGGGCAACGTTCTTCTGCTCTGCAACGTCTTTATTTCTTCACCGTTTTCTGCAGCGAGATATTGAACCGGAAGTGCTGATGCTCGATACGGACCGTATCCGGTGTACCTTGTGTATAATGCTCCATCCACACTTTCACCACCGGTTTACGCTTAGAGGATTTCTCAATGCGTACCAACTGCGTACAGGCGGTATCCGTGATATAGTAGTTGTTGCCTTTGGCAGTGGGCACTACGGTGTAACGGTACCGGTTATCCCTAGCCACATGTGCCTCACGCAGGTCGGGGCGCAGCAGCACCAGTTCAAAATCCTGCCGCAACGTCGTCACCACCGCCTTTTTATCCATTTTGGGCAACAGGTAATGTTTCGTAAAATTCCCCTGTTTGTCAAATTCAAAATCAAAAAATTTGAATCCCATCTCGTTGGCAAACACTACGCGAAGGCTGCTGTCGGGCATCTGCTTAAAAAACAGCAGTCCGCTCAGGTGATGCTTCAGGATATTGACCTGTGTACTGTACAACGTAGCATCGAAGGCAGGGCTGAACTGCCGTATGCAGTCCACATTCCCTTCCCTGCGCTGTAGTCCTTTATAAACGGAAGTACAGCTGGTCAGCAACACGCATAACAGTACGCTATTTAACCATAAATACCGCATCCGGAATATTCGCATTCACTTGTTTATGTAAAAAACTGATGTTGGTATCATCACCGGACGGTTCTGCCATCGTGATGCTCGCTACGGTAAAATCTTTTTTATCTACCAGCAGGGTGATCATCTTAAAATAGCCGGCCATGGCCTTGTTGACAGGTACCATCTCCAGGCGGTAGTGCTGCGCATTTTCAAACGCTTTGGTGGTAAAGTCTGTATTGTCCAGCACGGTGCCACGTACACAGTCGACCGTTATTTTATTGATCTGTTCAAACAGCTTGTTGCTTTTACCAGACACCTTGCTTTCTTTCTGGGCGTCTTTGATGCGGATATCTTTTCCGTTCATTACCAGCAGGTAATAGGAAGGCTGCTGGTATTCCATGCGGACTTTATTTTCCCGCTTGAACCAGAACCTTCCTTTCGATACAATTTTATCGGAGAGCATGCTCAGGTTCTTTTCCTGCACAAAATCGCACTGAATACTCTGTGTCTGCTGCGCGGCTTTGGCAAATTCCTTTTTCACGGCCGACAGGTCTGTCACCGGTTTAAAGCCGGACTGTGCCTGCAATTGCAGCGACAGCAGGGAGATCAGGCATATCATTATCCATTTACACATAAGCTGGCACTTTTAACATTTTATCCATTCTTTCCAGCCGGTAACCTTCCGCTTTGATGGCGCTGATCAGCCGGGGCAGGATACTGGCGGTGATGCTGCAGGTATCATGTAACAGGATCACAGCACCGGGATGCAGTTCCGACATGATTTTCTGCAGTAGTTTATTTTCATCTGTGGCTACGGTGTCCATAGAGCGGATGCTCCAGCCCACCGGCACGTAGTTGTTCCTTTTGATGGCCCTTGCCAGGTTGGGATTGGTGACCCCGTATGGCGGGCGGAAAAGGCGCGGCTGTAGCCCGGTAGCGTTGATGGTCACGGTGTCCATCTTTTCCATGTCCTTTCCCATGGAGCTGCTGGTGTGCATATCGAACCAGAAATCATGGGAATAGGTATGGTTACCGATCATATGCCCTTCTGCGTGTATCCGTTGCAGTAAGTGAGCGTTACCTTCAACGTTTTTCCCGATGCAGAAGAAAGCGGCTTTCACCTGGTGTTCCTCAAGGATATCGAGGATCAGTGGGGTGTGCGTGGCTTCGGGCCCGTCGTCAAAGGAGAGCGCCACCACGTTTTCGGTGGTTGGTGCAGCGCAGACGGTTTTGATGAAAAAGCCGGAGCGGATGTTCATAGCGCCTCTGACGTAAAAAGGCAACAACAACAGCGGCGGCGCTATCAGCCACCAGAGCGACAAAGACGGGTACAGGCCGGACAACCTGATGCCCAGCAGTACGGCTATGCCCGCGATGATGATGATATTTGCAGTCCGGCTATTCAACATGAGAGAGCAGAACGAGGGAATGATGCGTACCCTGGTGATGGTTATACAATAATATTTTTTTGATGCTGCGGGGCGCCTGGCCGTAGAACATGGCTGCGTCGGGCACTGCCTGGTCTGCCAGGATGCCGTTGGCCAGCCACATGCCGAAACCGGCGGCTGTCGGGTATTCTCCGCAGAGGTGTTTGAAGCTGGCTTCCGGGTGTTCGGGGAAGAGCGCTTCCACTACTTCTTCATAAATTTCATCCTGCTCGATGTCACCGTTTCTGCCGGTGACCAGCAGGTCAATATCGTCGGGGGTACAGTTATTGTCTTCGAGGAACTTCATGATATGGCCGATCACTTCTCCTTCCCACATGGGTTTGTAGAGGGTGCTGATACCGGTGAGTTCCGCAGCGGTATTGGCTCCCGGTTGTGTGCCCAGGGTAAAGAAAGCGGCGCCTTCGCCGGCGATCGTACCGCGGGAAGGGCTGTTCAGCAGCTCCATGGTTTTCACCGGCTCTTTTTTATACAGCCCGAAGCGGGACAGTATCTGGTAGCTGTGCGATGTCAGTTCATCCAGTCCGCCCACCAGTATTTGTTGCGCGCTGCCTTCGCGGAGCATCATGATGGTGTCCAGCAGGGCGTTTTCAAATGAGAATCCGCGGTGTACGAACGTGTTGTTATAGGCGTTGCAGCCCAGCAGCAGCGCTATCTGTCCGCCTACCGTATTATGTGTGCTCTGGATAAAAGCAGTGGGCGTCAGCATTTCTTCCTGCTGATTCACCATTTTGGTGAGGAATACGCCGGTATCGTCCAGGCAGCCGTAGGCAGTGCCCGTTACAATGGCGTCCGGCATGGTAACGCCGGCAGCCTGCAGGCTGAGGTTGGCCGCGCCAACACCCATTTTCACCACACGGCTCATGCGGCGGATCTGTTTTACGTCGATCCACTGTTTGTAATCCGGATCTACCGTTGCCAGCTTCACCTGCTCATATTCGCGCAGATTGGCCAGCAGAGGGCCTCCTGCCGCAGTTTCCTGCGGAGAAATACAACCGGCGCCGTTTATATAGATGCTCAACATAATCTCATTTAATCACTAAAAGCTGGAAAAAACCAGGCTGGAACAGTTACCACCAAAACCGAAGGAGTTAGACATCACATGGCGGAGGTCATTTCCTTCAGACCAGGTGGTAGCCGGTGCAAACGGCAGTTCCTTCATCTGGTGTTCAAAACGTGCGTTGGGATAGATGATCCCTTCTTTCACCGCCACGGCCGACAATACCGCTTCAATACCACCGCTGGCGCCCAGGGTATGCCCTGTAAACGATTTGGTGGAGCTCATGGCCGGGAAATACGGCGCAAAGAGGCGGTTGATGGCGATGCCTTCCGACACATCGTTGTTACCCGTACCGGTGCCATGCAGGTTGATGTACCCGATCTGCTGTGGTTGCAACCCGCTCATGTCCAGCGCACCTTTCATCGCCAGGTAATTGCCCGTGCCGTCGGGCGAGGAAGCCGTCTGGTGATAGGCATCGTTGGCGTTGGCAAAGCCGCTGAGGCGGCACCATGGCTGCAGCTGGGCAGCCAGGCTGTCGGACACCAGCACCACGTAACCGGCGCCTTCGCCCAGATTAAGCCCGGTGCGGGTTTCATCGAAGGGGCGGCAAGGCTGCTGATCGAGGATCATGAGAGTGTTAAAGCCGTTGAGCGTAAAGCGGGTCAGCGAGTCTGTGCCGCCGGCGATCACTACGTCCACAATATTGTTGCGTATCAGGCGATAGCCGTACATCAGCGCGTTAGCGCCGGATGAACAGGCCGTGCTGATGGTAGACACATGGTGACGGACGCCCATGGCATCGGCCACTATTTCGGTGATGCTGCCGCATTCGTGGTGCATCACCTGCTGCAGCCGCCCTTTGCGGTTGTCTGCCAGGTATTCCGCGAAAAAGTCTTCCGTTTTGTCCATGCCTCCTACCGTATTGCCGGACACCAGTCCCACGCGGTAGCGGGAGATATCGCCCAAACCGGACGATTGCCACGCTTCCCTGGCAGCGATCAGGCTGAGGAGGGCTGTGCGGCTGATATTTTCAGGCAACCCGGCCATATCGGCCAGCATGTCGTTATCAGCTTTCACCTCCGCTACGGGGAAGGTGTTACGGTGCACGGATGACAGGTATTTCATGGCACCCATGCCCGGTCGCATCTCACGGAAAGCCTGCAGGCTCTCCCGTAAGTTCAGGCCTATGCCGCTGATGACGCCGCCACCCGCTATCCACACCTTTTCACTCATGCTTTGGCGGTTTGTTGGGCAACAATAAATTCCGCCATGGAACGGATGGAGTAAAAAATCTCCGGTCCCTGTTCAGGGTTGGCGATACGGATATTATAATGCTGTTGCAGCAATACGATCAGTTCCAGCGCATCGATAGAATCGAGACCCAGCCCTTCTTTAAACAGCGGCTCATCGTTGCCGATGCTTTCCGGTGTTACTTCCTGCAAATTCAATTGTTCGATGATCTGTTTTTTCAGATCTGCCATCAGCTGTTCCATGACGATTTTGATATTTTGATATTTGTTATTTAGATATTTTATAAAGCTCGTTCAGCGCAGCGGCTGTCAACGGCCGGGCCTGCCCACGCGGCGTTTTTTCCGCCAGGAACAACGCTACTTCGTAGTCTTCACCCATTACTTCCACCCAGCCGCAGAGGCAAGCCTGTAACGGTGTGGTAGCGAGCAGTTGCGCAGGGTAGCTGCTCATCAGCTCCGGGTCGAAGTTTTCAGACACGAAGAAGGTATTCTCTCCTTTAAAACCATGCCGGATGCAGATTTCCCCCATCACAATGTTGGGAAGGGTATATACAAAAAGCGCCGGACTGGCGATCTCCTTCACAGTGGCATAGTAACGGATATCTGTATCCAGGCTGCCACTGCGGTTGGACAACACCATGCCTACGGCTTCCGGCGGCAGCGCCTGTACAGGCGTGTGTTTGAACAGCACCTCCGCTGCCAGCCATCCCAGTTTGCTGAGGGCGTCCATTTTATGGAACTTGGGATACTGCCCGGAAAACCGGTCATACCCCGCCCGCAACCATTCCTGTAAGTCCATGCCCCGGTCTGCTTCCCACAGCAATGCACCGTTCAACCAGATGCCGTGGTCCCTGATAATACAACTTCCTGTAATATATGCTTCCGCGCTATTCAATCTCTGAACTGCTTTTTAATTTTTCTGTTAATTCTATGGTCCTGGCCAGCCGCTTCAGGGCCGTGTCGTGATTTTTTACAAACGGGTTGCTCATATCCCAGACATATCCCGCCAGTACGGAACAGATCTGTCCTTTGATCACCGGGTCTGCGTCTTTCTTGAAGAAGATGGTGTCCAGCGTACCTTCGTACCATGCCATTACGTAAGAACGGAAGGTGTTGACCCCCTGCAGGGTGGGCTCCATATATTCTTTCTCCCAGTCCACTTCTTCTCCGCGCAGCTTTTTGATGACCAGTTTAGCAGCCGTTTGGCTGGAAACGCAGGCCAAAGTTACGCCAGAAGAGAAAATCGGGTCCAAAAATTCTGTCACGTTGCCGGTCAGCACAAAACCATCTCCGTAAAACTTATCGGTGGTGGCGGACCAGGACTGGAGCACCCTTGGCTCAAATACCAGTTCCACATCCCGGAAACGCTCGCGGGTATAGGGTTCTGCTTCCAGCAGGGCGCGGTATACTTCCTCGTCGTTACCGGGGTACTGGGCAAAAAATTCAGGATCACCCACAAAACCGAGGGAGGTAACGCCGGTGGAGAACGGAATGATCCAGATCCAGACACCTTTTTTGTGTACCACTGCCGTGATACGGTTAGGTTCGTCGGCCATAGAGCGGCGCGTATCTACCGTATGGGAGAAGAGTGCTTTGCGGGGCTGGAGGTTGGAATTTTTTTCCAGGTTGAACAAACGGGGAATCACGCGGCCGTAACCGCTCCCATCCACGATAAAGCGGGCTTCGATGGTAGATTTGTTCCCGTCTTTATCTTCTATCGTTGTCACGGAATCAGATCCGTTAAAACGTATGTCCGTTACCGTAGTTTCATACGCTACCGGCACACCCATACTTTCCACTGTATCCGCCAGTGTTTTATCAAAATCGGCCCTGGTCACCTGCCAGGTCCAGGTCCAGCCCGGCGTATATTGCTCTTTGAACGTAAAATCACAGAGGGCGTCGCCTTTCACGAACTTGGCGCCGAATTTTTCCTGAAAACCTTTGGCTTTGATGGCATCGATGAAACCGGCTTCGTTGAGCGCCTCCATACTGCGTGGCAGCAGGCTTTCTCCGATCACGAACCGGGGAAATTTCATCTTCTCCACGATTTTCACCCTGTAGCCTGCCTGGTGGATAATAGACGCCGCTACTGTACCGGCAGGTCCCGCACCTATCACTAAAACATCTACTTGTTCAGTTTTCATACGGTAAAATTTTTTCGATTTTGGAATTTGGGGATGGGTTTATGGTTTTTTAACTTTTAACAACGTATAGTTGAGCCCCATCTTGTCGTTCTCTTCGGCCACTACCAGTCCCGCATCGGTGATGCATTTAAAGAAGTCGTCGGTATGGTACATCTGGCTGTTACCATTGGCCATAGCGGTAAAATACAGGGATGTCTGCTGGAGGCAGAAAGCTGCTGATTTAAACTGCTGGCGGTTCCAGAATGGTTCCAGGATGTAGATGGTACCGTTGTCGTTGAGCGCTTCGCGGCAACGGGAGAGGATAGACACGATTTCCGCTTCGGAGAAACAGTCGAGGAACTGGCTCATCCAGATGGCATCAAAGCCTTTAGGGAAGGGGATCTCTTCGTGCAGGATGTTGGCGATGTGGAAATGCACGCGGTCTGCCACACCGGCATCTTTCATTTTCTGCTGTGCAATGTTGGCCTGGCCGGGAATATCGAAGATGGTCACTTCTACTTCGGGGTCCTTGGCGGTGCAGGCCAGCGCCCATTTACCGGTATTACCACCGATATCGAGCAGGCGTTTGGGTTTATTTTCGAAAACGATGTCCAGCGCACCGGGGGTGGCGAGGTCGGAATAGTAGTGGTCGAAGTCGAACCAGCTCTTACCGACGGCCGGCGGCAGCAGCGACAGGCCCGGATAGATGGTATCCCAGGGACCCAGTTCTTTCAGTCCTTCCGGTTTACCGTTGCGCAGGCTGTCCTCCAGGTGATACATGCCTTTGTAGCAGATATCCTGCGTAAAGTCCATGTTGATACGGGTCAGCTGATCGTGCAGGATAAAGTAGCCTGTTTTGGTCAGCGTATATTTTTTATCGTTCACGATCACCAGTTCCATTCCCAAACCGGCTTCCAGCAATACTCTTACTGCGTAGCGGTTCATATTGGTTTTTTCCATTATCTCCTCAATGGTGATGCCCGCAGATCCACTGTCACTCACTGCTTTCAGAATGCCCATGTCTCGCAGCGCCCTCGTAGCCTGGAAAGCTATCGGAGCGAAGGCCAGCCATAATGCTGCTTCTTTTGCCTGTAATGCTGTTTTCGTTTCCTTGTTAAACATAAATCGACTTTAGAGAATGACGGACGGGGGGATGTTGTCCCTGCCCGGCCGTTACTTTTTACTGAATATCATAGCTGCGTTGCAACCGCCGAACCCGGACACTGTTTTAAGGAAGTGGCGGGACGGCTGATGGCGCAGGGTGTTGCTAACGTTGACAGGCATACTCACACCGGGTGTTTCGTATCCTTTGGTGGGCAGTATAACGCCGGTTTTCATGGCTTTTATACTGATGATGGCTTCCACCAGCCCGGCGGCGCCGAGGGTGTGGCCATAGTAGCCTTTGAGGCTGTTGACCGGTACTGCCGCCAGTCCCGCGTGATGCAGGGCTTTGGCTTCCATTTCATCGTTGTACAGCGTGGCGGTACCGTGTGCTGATACAAACCCGATATCTTCCGGTTGCAGGCCGCTGCCGCTGAGGGCCAGTTGCATGGCTGAAGCCAGCTCCAGGCCGGTACGGGAAGGGCCGGAAATATGATTGGCGTCGTTGCTGATAGCACCGGCGCCCAACAGGATGTCCGCGTTGTGCGGTTCTTTACTGAGGACCATGGTGGCGGCGGCCTCTCCCAGCGATACCCCGGTACGGCCGGCATCGAAAGGCCGGCAGGGTACTGCGCTTACGGCCTGGAATGACTGGAAGCCGGACAGTACAAAGCGAGTAAGCACATCGGCGCCGGTGACCACCACGTGATCGTATTGCCCCGAAGCGATCAGGCGCTGACCTGTTAAGATTGCCACCAGGCCGGATATACAGGCACTGCTGACTACCAGCGGCGTATTCACGGCGCCCAGGCGGGCCGCTATTTTACGCGCCGTAGCGGCAGGTTGCAGCTGCTCCCGTGGCGGCGTCACCCCTTCTTCCTGCTGCTCCAGCAGTTCGATATTACCTTTGGTAGTGGAAATAATCAGCCCTGTGCGGGGGTCCGACAGCCGGATGTCCGTATGTGACAACGCTTCCGTAACGGAAGCGATCACCAGCTGTTCAAATTTCGTATAGTCTTCTAAGTTAAGTCCTTGAATGGCTTTCTGCAGCAGCTCATGGGGTATCATAGCGCCATGAAAAGGTGCAGGGCCGTAGTCTTCACGGTCCTGTAAACGGATGCCGCTATTGCCCCGGATGACCTGTTCGAAGTTTTCATCCGTATTCACGCCCAGCGGCCCAACAATATTATCTGCAACTACAAAGACCATCATCCATTATCTAAAGGTGGTTATACAAGTGTCTTTTTTTCCAATCGTTAAAGAAAGCCGGGGTTGTCAGCTGCAGCAGCTCAGTTTCTTTGTCCAGGAAGACCTGTACGGAAGAGCCTTTTGCGATGATTTCACCGGTAGCGGGATTGGAAAGCACGTATTCAAATCTGATCTTTGCCGCGAGGTCGTCCACAAAAGTGGTGGCTACCTTCACGCGGTCGCCATAACGCAGCGGACGTTTATAATCGCACTGTATATTCACCACCGGCGCTGTAAATCCGGCATTAAAAATATCCAGGTAACGCAAAGCATACTTTTCACCGAAAGCCTCTCTTCCGTCTTCAAAATACCGCACATAGTGGCCATGCCATACTATGCTCAGTGAATCCACTTCGTTAAACTTCACCGGAAATTCGGTGCATTCGGTTATAGCGTCCATATCTATTCTTTAGAATTACGAATTACAAATTACGATTACGAACCCGAAGTATTTCCCATTCGTCATTCGTAATTTGTAATTCGTAATTGACGATTATCCTTTCTTCTTCGGCGCTTTCTTGGCTTTGTCTTCTTTTGCCACGGCCGTTTTAGTGTCTTTCTTCGGTGCTACCGGCACTTCTTCCACAGGATCTTTCGCGTCGGCATATTTTTCTTTCAGCTTTTTGTAGTCGATGTGTTCCAGCACTTTGTGTACGGTGTAAGCCCAATAGTTACGGAAACCGAAGCCTTGTGCTTTACCGGTCATACGTTCTGTCATGAGCACGTTGCGGGTGCCCATATCTACTACGGTAACGTACATGGCGGCTTCTTTTTCTGTTTTGCTCATGGCTTCCATGACAAACAGTACGCCAATGCCTTTTTTATCGCCGAATTTGTAGCCTTTCACCAGTTTGGTGATGTCTTCCGGCTTCAGGCGGTTGTAGTCGGCAGTGTTTTCCGACTTCATTTTGTCGATGTTGATATCAGCATTCCGCTCGTTGGTTTCGCTAAGATCGAACTCTACGCTGGAGCGGTGGAAGGCGCCCTTCACATCGTATTTTTTGGGCTCATTTCTGATCACATCGTTGATACCGGCGAAGTGGCGGTTGATATCTGCGGCGGCGGCGTCACCGAGCAGGCGGGCCTGGGTGAAATCCACCCCCAGCCAGATAAACGGGGTATCTGTATTTTCCAGGAAATTTTTCAGTTTCTGGGCGTGCATAGTCCCGATAAAGCAGCTACAGATAAGGATGGTCAGGGTAAAAACTTTACGGATCATAATTTTTTATTTATTAAGGGGGTTGATGAAAATTTTCATTTCACACTGAGCCATCACTCTGCCGTCGTACATCACTTTTCCGGTCACCATAGTGGCATTAAACACTTCTCCTCCTATTTCCGTAGTGGTTTCGATGGTTTGTCCGGCGGGTGGCAGTTCAAATATCTCGAGGTTATTCACAGCGCCGATAAAACCCAGCGGCACGGGGCTGTTTTCCTGTTTGGCGATGTAACCGATGCGGGCGGCGGCGGTCTGGGCTATATTTTCCATGAGGCCCGGGGGCAGGAGCACGCCGTTTTCCACAAATACGTTATCGGGTGCAATATGCAGGGCGGTACGGGTTTTCGGGCCGTCCACTTCCAGGATGCCACTGATCATGACAATCGGTGTACGCTGGGGGATGTAAGCAGTAATATCGTCTGAATGAATGAACATCTGCACAAGTTATTATTTATAGACAAAACACGAAATAAATTGAATTCCTCGACATTATTAAGCGTAAATACACGGATTATTCCCAAAAATCATAATAGTTGAACCATTGCTCCGGGTAACGGTGGATTTTTTCCTCCAGCAAAACCGTGAAATCAGTCACGGCTGTTTCAATACCCTGTTGACGGCGGCCATGGTAGGTGCGTGGCTCCGTTGCGTAAAAATGATAATGGGTGGCTGTTTCTTTGAAGGCGAACACCACGCATACGGGTACCCGGAAAGTGGCGGCCAGCAGGAAAGGGCCCATAGGGAAGCGGGCGTCATGGCCCAACAGTGGGGCGGTCACGGTTTTATTGCCCGGCAGAAAACGGTCGGCATGCATACATACCAGCTCCTGGTTGCTCAGGGCTTCGTTGATGGCGTAAATATGCGACAGGTCGTCTTTGATCACGATGATATTCACATTCCGGTCGCCGGTTACGGAAGACAGGTATTCTTTGATACGCTGGTGCTCCCCGTCGAACATGACAATATTAATACGGGTCTGCAGCCGTTTAAACAGATGCCCGGCCACTTCCCAGTTGCCCAGGTGTGCGCTCAGCATAATACCGCCGCGTCCTCCGGCCACCATCCCGCGCAGATGATGTTCCCCGTCAAAATCGAATGTAAACTTGTTGGCCATATCCGCCATAACGACAATCTTATCGATCAGCGTCTGTCCGAATATATAATAGTTACGGTACAGGCAGCGTAAAGACTTCCACCTGCCATAGCCTATTTTGGTATGAAAGTATTGATAGATGGGTTTGGAAGAGCTCCAGGAAAATAAAAAGTAATAAAAAGCGACAAATCTCAACAGAAAATAAGCAGGGTGAACACCTCCATATCGTAATATGAAAATAAAAATACTGTAACCCAGCTTATTTCCTTTTGACTTTCCCTGCCAGGATGGCATTATACCAGTTCTTTTTGTTGAACACGAGCCGTTACATAATCGTAGAAATCCTGGAAGGTAACGATAGACTGGAAGTCTTCCGGTTTTACTTTAAAACCGAAATTATCTTCAATCACCACCACCATGTCAATATAATCCAGGCTGTCGAGATCCAGCGTAGATTTGAGGTTAGCTTCAGGTTTAATGTCCGTGGGGTTCGCTTCAAACTCCTCCACCAGAAACTTGTTCGTAACAGTTATTATTTCCTTGATATCCATAAATGTGCGAATCAGATATAGGTCGTTTTAAAATAATTTATAGCGGTTAATCTTACCCAATCCTGATTTTATCCTTCAAAGTTAAAACATTTACAGAATTTGGTTATTTGCTTATCTGCTTATTTTCTGACACCGGGCCTTTTAATAAGCAAATCCGCTGATAGCCAAATTCCTACATTCCGGTCCATTTCCTGACGATGAGGGACGAGTTGGTGCCCCCAAAGCCGAAAGAGTTCGACAAAAATATATTAAATTTTTTATCTATAGTCTTTGTAGTGATATTCAGTTTGGCCGCATCTCCGTCCGGATTTTCCAGGTTGATGTTGGGGGCGATAAAATCGTTTTGCATCATCAGCATGGAGTAAACGATTTCGCTGGCGCCGGCCATCCAGCATTCGTGGCCGGTCATGGACTTGGTGGAGCTGACGTACGGATTGGAGGCGCCAAACACTTCGTAGATGGCGCTGGCCTCACTGGCGTCTCCGGCCGGTGTGGACGTTGCGTGCGCGTTGATATATTCGATATCCGCTGCTTTCAGGCCTGCATCCTGCAAAGCGATTTGCAGGGAACGCACGGGGCCGTCCACAGTGGGATTGGAGATATGGCTGCCATTGGAGGAAAATCCGTAACCCATTACTTCGCCGAGGATGGTAGCGCCCCTGCGTTGGGCGGATTCCAGGCTTTCCAGGATCACGGTAGCGGCGCCGCCGCTGGGCACCAGGCCGTCGCGGTCGCGGTCAAAAGGCCGGGAAGCCCGGGCCGGATCGTTTTCACGGACGGAGAACGCGGCGATGGCATCGAAATTACCCATTGCATATACGTTCACTTCCTGCGCGCCGCCACAGATCACGGCATCCTGCATACCGTTGCGGATAAACATATAGCCGAGGCCGATAGCATGGGAACCGCTGGCGCAGGCTGCGCTCACGGTGAAGTTAACGCCCCGCAGTTTAAAAATAGTGGCCAGGTTCATGTTCACGGTAGAGTTCATAGTCTGGAACACGGAGCCGGAACCTACCAGCATGGTGTCTTTCTTCTCCCGCATGATGTCATTGGCCTCCACTACCGGTTTGGCCGAGCTGTCGTTGCCGTACAACAGGCCCACCGGGGTTTTATCAATATAGTCCTGGTCCATTCCCGCCTGGGCAAGTGCCTCACGGGTGGCCATATACGCAAATTCTGCCTGTTCGGGCATCATCAGCCTTGCGCGGCGGTCCAGCAGCCCTTTCAGTTCAGGGCGCTCCAGGTAGCCGGTCAGGCCGGAACGGTAGCCGAACGCCTTACGCTCCGGGTCCAGTACAATACCGGATTTGCCCTTATACAATGAATCCCTTACCTCCTGCATATCTTTACCGATGCAGGAGTAGATTCCCATTCCAGTGATCACGACTCGGTTCATGTATAAACTGCTTTTAAGTATGGAGACCGCCGTTGATGTTCAGCACCTCTCCTGTGATGTAACCGGCGGCTTTGGATGACAGGAAAGCGACGGCTTCTGCCACCTCTTCGGGCGTACCGAAGCGGTTCATCGGCACCTGCGCTGCCAGCTCCTTTTCATTCAACTCAGCGGTCATATCTGTTTTGATAAAGCCGGGCGCAATGGCATTCACGGTAACGCCCCTTTTGGCCACTTCCTGCGCCAGCGCTTTGGTAGCGCCAATTACACCAGCCTTGGCAGCGGAGTAGTTGGTCTGTCCCGGAAGCCCCTTAATACCGGATAGTGATACCATATTGATAATACGGCCATAACGCTTCAACAGCATGGCATTCAGCACCTGCTTGGTCACGTGGTAGAAGCCGTTCAGGCTGATATTCAATACATTATTCCATTGTGTTTCAGCCATCCAGAACATCAGGGAGTCTTCCCGGATGCCGGCGTTGTTGACCAGCACTTCGATGTGATGCTGGTCTTTGTTTTGCTCTATCCACCCGCCCAGTACGGTCTGTACTTCGGCTGCCTCTCCCACATTGAACTGCAACAGCTCTCCGCTGCTTCCTTTGGCTTTCACCGCTTCCAGGGTGTCCAGGGCGGCGGCTTCATTACCTTTATAATTGATCAGGACATGATATCCCAATTCGGCCATTTTAATACATACTGCCCTGCCTATACCGCGGGAGCCTCCTGTAATCAAGGCACATTTCATGAAAATTACGAATTACTGGGTTACGAATGACGGCGTGCCGTATTTACTCTCCCTGTCTCAGGGGGAAATCAGAACATTTTTACCGGCTCATTACACAACAGGTACTCCTTAATCTTGCCGAGGTCCTTGTACATGGGACTGTCCTCAATAAATTTAGGATAAATTGCCCTTACTTCCTGGTACACCTTGTGGGAGAAACCGGCAAGCCTGTCCTGGCATTGCAGGTAATCCACGGCCTGCATGATGGTCAGCGTATGAATAGCCAGCACCTCAAAGGTATTGGCGATCACCTTGTTGGCCATCAGCGCGGAGTTACAGCCCATGCTCACAATATCCTGGTTATCGTTGTTGTTCGGAATGCTGTGCACGTACATGGGGAAAGACAGCGTCTGGTTTTCCGCCACGGTAGAGGTAGCAGTAAACTGCGCGCCCTGCATGCCGAAGTTGAAACCCAGTTTGCCGAGGTTCATAAACGGCGGGAACTTGTGGTTCAGCTTCTCGTTCAACAGGTAGTTGAGCTGCCGCTCTGCCAGCATGGACAAACGGGTGGTGGCTATCTTCAGCTTGTCCATCTCCAGGGAGATGTAATCGCCGTGGAAGTTGCCACCATGGAACACGTTCTCCAGTTCATGGTCCACTACCGGGTTATCGCTCACGGAATTGAGCTCGTGTATTACTACTTTCTCTGCCTGTATGAGCGTATCATACACGGGACCCAGGATCTGGGGCACGCAGCGCAGGGAATAGTATTCCTGTACTTTATCTTTAAAGATCTCTTCTTCCAGTTCTTTATAGAGATGGTCCGGACGATGCCTTACCATCCTGCTGCCCTGCAGCACTTCCCGCATTTTGGCCGCTACGGTGTTCTGACCTACGTGCATTTTCACGGCGTTCAGTTCGGCGGACAGGTGGTCGTCGAACGCTTCCACGATTTCGTTAATCATGGCCGAGAGGGTTACTGCCCAACCCAGCAGCTGCCGCGCCTGTATCAGGTTCACCAGGCCGGCGCCGGTCATGGCGGAAGTACCGTTGATGATGGCCAGCCCTTCGCGCACGTGAATGCCGATAGGCTTCAAACCGAGGCGGGCAAAGACTTCCGCCGTAGGTTGCATTTTATCTTCATACCACACCTCTCCTTCGCCGATCAGTACCAGCGCCAGGTGGGCCAGCTGTACGAGGTCGCCGCTGGCACCTACGCCACCATGCTCAAACACACAGGGATATACGTTTTTATTGATGAGGTCTTTCAACAGGACCGCTACCTCCGGATGAATACCGGAATGCGCCTGCATAAAGCTGCTCAAACGCGCAATCATCAGTGCTTTGGTGATCACCGGGGAAAGCGGTTTGCCCGCGCCGGTGCTGTGACTGCGGATCAGGTTATATTGCAGCTGAAAAGTATCGCTGTCGCTGATGCGATATTGGGCCATCGGACCAAAACCAGTGTTGATACCATAAATCAGCTTTTTGGCAGAAAATTTTTTCAGAAACAAAAAGCTGGCTTCCACCTGCTGTAATGCCGCTGCTTCCAGGCTCAGCTCTTCGCCGGCGTAAAGCACTCTGTACACCTCATCGAGGGTCAGCGACTTACTTCCTAATACAACCATTTTATATTATATTATTTATTTATTTATGTGAAAAAGTGCTCAAAAATAGTACAAAGATGGATTTAATCAAATAAATCCGCCCGGACATTCACGAATTACGGGTAAGTACGCATGTGACAAATACTTGCTTTTTTTGGGGGGACAGTTGGTTTTACTCTTCTTCAGTTTGCACAGGTGGCGTCACCAGCACCTTGTCTATACGGTGAGCGTCCATATCCACTATTTCGAATTCAAAACCGCGCCAGAGGAACTTCTCTCCTGTTTTAGGAATATGTTCCAGGTGGTGCAGGATGAATCCGGCCAGGGTATCAAAGTCCTGCTCAAATTCGTTCATCCAGTCTTCCTTATCAAATTCGGCCAGAAAATCATAAAACGGTATCTGTGCGTCTACCAGCCAGGAGCCGTCGTCGCGGATCACCATTTCATAATCGTCTGTTTCTTCCGTTTCCGGCATGTCACCCACGATCGCTTCGAGAATATCGTTGAGCGTGATCATACCCAGAAACGTGCCATATTCATCTACGATAAACGCGGCGTGCACGTGCGTTTCCTTAAATTTCTCCAGTACCTGGTAGGCGGTATTGTTTTCCGGAACAAACAGCGGTTTACGGATAATCTGGGCCAGCGGCGTGGATTTGCCGGTTACGGCATACAGGTCTTTGATAGACACGATGCCTTTGATACTGTCTATCTGCCCTTCGCATACGGGGTATACGTTGTGCAGGCTTTCATGAATTTTCTCCTGGTAGGCGGCCGGTGGTTCGTTGATGTCCAGCCAGGTGATATCGTTACGGTAGGTCATCAGCGAGGTGATGTTACGGTCGCCCAGGTGAAACACCCGTTCGATGATCTCCTGTTCTGTTTCTTCGATAGCGCCGGAGGTAGTGCCTTCGCTGATGATGGCCTTAATTTCTTCTTCTGTCACCTGCGCTCCTTCCGGATGTAGGTTGAATATCTTTACCAACACGTTGGTGGAGGCGGTTAACAGCCAGATAAAGGGAAAGGTGAGCCAGGAAACGACCTGCATGGGCTTGGCCATTCTTTTGGCGATACCTTCTGGCCGGGCGGCGCCCAGTCTTTTAGGCACCAGTTCACCCACTACCAGTAAAAAATAAGTGATAACGATAACAACGATAACGGTGGAAAGGAGGCTGCTGTAGGCGGCTACCGCGGGAAACTGGTTGAGCCAGGCCATTACCTCGTTTTTCATGGTACCACCGGAGTAGATACCGATCAGGATACCGATGAGCGTGAGCCCTATCTGTACAGTAGAAAGAAAAGTATCCGGATGGTTGGCCAGCTTCAATGCGGCCTTTGCTTTTTCATCCCCTTTATTGGCTTGTTGTTCCAGTCGGCTCTTGCGGGCCGAGACCAACGCCGTTTCCGACATTGCGAAAATGCCGTTAACTAAAATAAGGATGAGGATAATGACGACGACTTCCATGATTTAAAGTCTAAAAATAAAAAATTATTCAAATATCAACGTAAGAAATGCCAGTACCAGCCCTGTTGCGATGGCCAGTACTTTTTTACCACTCAGTTCATGATGTTTGGTACCACTTTCATAAAAAATGGTCGTGGAAATGTGCAGGAATGCACCTATCACCAATGCCACCACGTACAGCAGATAGTGGGATACGATATCGAAGCGGTTGCCCATCCACCAGGCGAGTATCGCTGCCACCGGCGTTACCACGGCGAAAGCCAGGAGTATCTGCCAGAGTTGTGTTTTTGATTTATGGGCATGGATCATGACGGTGATCAGCGTGAGCGCTTCCGGCACTTTATGGGCGGCCACCCCGATCATCAGGGAGGGTAGCGCCGACTGGTCTTCGTATTTAAAGCCCAGCGGGATGCCTTCCATAAAAGCGTGGATGGAGAGTCCCAGCAGCAGCGGCGTTACGGCAATATGGTGATGGTGCTCGCCCGGCAGGTGGGTGTGCCCGTGTTCCATACCGTGCGACAGCTGTTGCAGGAATACCTGCAGAAAGAAGCCCAGTACGATGTAAATACCTGCGCTATGGCCCAGTTCATGGTACACTTCCGGCAACAGGTGCATAATGGTGACACCAAACAGGAAAGCCCCGGTGAAAGCCAGCAGGTAAATGGTAAAATTGGCGTTGATACGCCTGATCGTCATGGGAATAACCCCACCGGCGAGCGTAGCCAACAGTATGAGTATCAGATATGTCCAGTTCATGATGTGTGTTCAGGCTCCAGTCTTATGCGGCGCTGGAAAAAACTACCGCTCAGCAGCCCGATCAGGGTACCCAGCAAGCCGCCACCCACTACGTCCAGCGGATAGTGCACGCCTACATATACCTGCGCGTAGCCGATAACAGCCGCCCACAGGAAAAATAACAGGGCGTACCGGCCAAATGCTGATTTTAAAGTTAAGAAACAAAACGTCGCCAACGCAAAATGGTTCGCGGCGTGGTTAGAGGTGAAGCTGCCGCTCATAGGGCAATACACGACCAGCACCCGCGCATAGTGCGACACGATGGGGTCGCGGCAGGGCCTGAGCCGGCCGAAGGCCTGTTTGATATACAGGCTGCTCTGGTCTGCCAGCGCAAAACACAGCAGGAAAAACAGGATCCAGAAAAATCCTTTCCAGCCGTAGTTGATGGTGACAAACAGCGCCAGGAACAGGTACAGCGGCGCCCAGACATATGGCTCCCGCACAAAGGGCAGGACCACATCCAATACAGCGTTATACCATTGCCCGTTGATATGCAGGAATAAGCGAAGGTCCTGTTTCAGGATACTTTCAAGCATGGCTAAGGTTTTTGAGCAATGAGGACCATACGCGGCGAACGCTGCTCGTCATAGCTGTTAAAATGATAGTCTCCGAATATCTCCGTGATCACGAGGCCCTGTTTGGCGAACATCCGCTCAAAATCCGCACGGGTGAAAGCGTTCACGCTTTCCGCGAAAGTGGCCCTTCTAAGGAGGGTTTTATCGAGAATATTGATTTTTTTGAGGAATTTATGATTTTTCACCTCCCGCTGGATGTCAAACACCACATTCTCTTTTTCTTTCACCTCGTCGTATACCAGGTGTTGTTCCACGTAGGGGCTGTTGAGATAGTCCAACACGAGTTTTCCGCCGGGACGGAGCGCGTTGGCCAGTGTTCGCAGCGCGTTGTCATTGTCGCGCTGTGATTCGAAGTAGCCGAAGCTGGTGAAGAAGTTGAACACCACATCGAAATAATTGACCCGGAAAGGCAGCCGCATATCATGCTGGAAGAAGCTCAGGTGCTCATTTTCCAGCTTCTTGGCGATATTGATGCTTTCTATGGAGAGATCTATGCCGGTCACATCATACCCTTTGTCTGCCAGGTATTTGGCATGGCGTCCCCTGCCACAGGCCACGTCCAGCATAGAAGCGTGAACGGGCGGCTGCAGATAGGCCAGCAGCTTGTCGATGAACGCGGCAGCCTCCTGCTCGTCGCGGTTGTTGTAGAGCAGGTGGTAGTAAGGAGAATTAAACCAATCTTTAAACCAGCTTTTGTCTATATCTATGTCCATAATGCAATCGTGCCTGCGGCAAATATTATTTTTTGTTATTAAACATCAAATATCGCGTGCTTTCATAGAAGCCGCGTGTTAAATTATCCAGATTTTTTGCAGTGTCTGGCTGCTGAGCCTGTATATTCTTCAGCGGATCGCCTTTCAGGTCGTACAGGGCGGTGGCATCGGTGACCAGGTTGATCTCGTAGAGGTACTGGTCCCCTATCAGGCCGTAGTACGGCTGCTGATTGCGCAGATACGTGATAAACGCGTATTTGCTGTCCGTCCGGGTGCTGTCGAACAGGTTGAGGCCGAGCGTATAGTTTTTATAGGGCAGGCCCACCAGGCTGGCCATGGTCGGATATACGTCCAGCAGGCTGCCGGGCGTATTCACCACCTGTGGTTTCACATGGGCGGGGCTGTACATAAACGCCGTTACGTGTACGCCGCCGGTGGCCAGTTCATATTCCGGCAGCGGCATAAACGAATACGGATTGAGGATACAGTTATGGTCGCCAAAGAACATAAAGACGGTATTGTTGAGGTAACCGTCTTTGCGGGCCATGTCGATCAGGTGGCCTACGTTATAATCTTCATACCGCAGGGCGTTGAACTGGTCGATGGAGACGAACCCGGATTTTTTGAATTTCTCCATGTCGATGTCTTTCTCCGTCACTTTTTTGAAGTCGCCGGCGCCGCTGGTGGTGGTGTAGGGCGGGTGGTTGTCTGCCAGCTGGAGGAAAGCCACGAACGGCTTTTTCTGATCGTTGTTCGCTTTGAAGATCTCGCTGGCCTCGGTGATCAGGTCATAATCGGAGATGCCCCATACGTCTGCTTTGGCGGATTTATACATGCCTTCTTCGTGGATGCTGATCCCTTCCACGTTGTTGGTGAATACCGCGCGGATATTGGCCCAGTTGGTATTACCACCGAGGAGGTACAGTTTTTCGTAGCCTTTGAACTGGTCCATGATAATGCGCTGGTCCAGCATCTTAGGATGGCGGCTGGCGGTTTTCACGGCGGTGATGTCCGGCAGGCCGGTGGTGACACCGAAAACAGTCTTCGCAGTGCTGATGGCCGGCACGTAGAAATTTTTGAAGAGCACGCCGCTGTCGGCCAGCCGTTGCATATTGGGCGTGGCCTGCATGGGATTGCCGTACATGCTGGTGGGAGCGGCGCCGGTAGATTCCAGCATCACCAGGACCACATTGAGCCTTGGTTTGGCGTCATCGCCGGGAACGGTGCGTACAAAATCCAGTTTTTCCGCATCGGACTTATCTACTTTGAGGTAGTTGGCGATATACGGGTAATAGGTTTTGGTGCGGTTAATATCGTAGGTATCTCCCTGTACGGAGAAATTGGAGGCGAAATACAGGATGGGGTTGAGCCCCAGGCTGGTGACACCGTTGTCGCGGGTGAACATGGCCTGGCTCCAGCGCAGCGGGAAATAGGCGAAGTTGCCGTAGATACCGGCGGCGATGAGCAGCGTCAGTCCGGTCACCCAGGCGGCAAAAGGCCAGTTGCGCAGGTATACCGGCGGCTGGGCCGCAAAGCGGTTCCAGGTGCGGCGCTGGAGGCGGAATACCAGGAACAGGAACACAAAAAGGCCGAGGAAGCCGCGTACCACCGGGTAACTTTGCCATACCATCCGGGCGTTGTCTGCCCGTTCCCCTTTGGCAAGGAAACGCAGGATGGAGGGGTCCAGGCGGATACCGAGATAGTCGTAATGTCCCAGATCGAGGATATATAATAAGGTGAGGGCGGTGAAAACGATGAAGAGGTAGATGGCCACCGCTTTACGTGTAACCTTCGACGTAAAGAAGCCGTTACGGGCGATCACCGCCGTGAGGGCGACAGGGATCACCAGGATGAGCGCCAGCCGGAGATCGAACTTGGTGCCCAGGTACCACGCTTTTGCGATCGTCGCATTGTCGGTAATGGTGGTTTTAAAGAAGAACAGGTAAAATACGAGCCTGAACAACACCATCAGCAGGAAGAGATAGAGCGTTTGAACAAGCACATAACGAATATACCGGGGTATATTCTTCCAGGAATATTGCATGCAACGTATAGCTGTTTTTTTAAAAGCGTAGCTGCAAATATAATGAAAACTGAATGGGGAAAATGGTCGATCTGTCGGTAAGGCTGCTCATCTTTTCATAATTAGGAAATCTGGAACGGTTTTTTTTATATTTGCCTTCCTTAAAAAATTGAATCTCGTGGCACTGATCAAATCAATATCCGGTATTCGCGGAACCATAGGCGGTAAGCCCGGTGAAGGACTCTCTCCCCTTGATGTGGTGAAATTCACTGCAGCATACGGGACCTGGCTCTCCTCCCAGACCGACAACCGCAAAGTGGTAATAGGCCGTGATGGCCGTATTTCCGGCGAAATGGTGAAAAACCTGGTAGTATCCACGCTCAACAGCCTGGGAATCGATGTAGTTGATCTGGGCCTGTCTACTACGCCAACAGTAGAAATTGCTGTGAAAATGGAAAATGCTGCCGGTGGTATCATCCTTACCGCCAGCCATAATCCGAAGGAATGGAACGCCCTGAAACTGCTGAATGCGGAAGGCGAATTCATTTCCGGCGAAGACGGCGCAATCCTGCTCGACATTGCAGCACGTGAAGACTTCACCTTTGTGGACGTGAACAAACTCGGTTCCTACACACAGGACGATTCTTACCTGCAAAAACATGTAGACCTTATAGTGAACTATCCTTTGGTGGATGTGGCCGCTATCAGGGAGCGTAATTTCAAAGTAGTGGTGGATGCCGTTAACTCCACCGGCGCACTGTTCGTTCCCCCGTTGCTGAAAGCGCTGGGCGTAAACGAAGTAGAAGTGCTGTTCCCGGAAGTGACCGGCAAATTCAGCCATAATCCTGAACCGCTGCCGGAAAACCTGACCGCACTGTCCAACGAAGTGAATAAATCCAACGCCGATCTGGGCATCGCTGTGGATCCGGACGTTGACCGCCTCTGCTTCGTTTGCGAAGACGGCAGCATGTTCGGTGAAGAATATACCCTCGTTGCGGTGGCCGACTACGTGCTCAGCAAACGCAAAGGCAATACCGTTTCCAACATGTCTTCCACACAGGCGTTGAAAGACGTGACGCTGAAAAACGGCGGCGAATACAATCCTTCTGCCGTAGGCGAAGTGAACGTGGTAAGAAAAATGAAAGCGACCAACGCTGTCATCGGCGGTGAAGGCAACGGCGGCATCATCGTGCCGGACCTGCACTACGGCCGCGATGCACTCATCGGCATCGGTCTTTTCCTGACCCACCTTGCACACAGCAAAAAAAGCATCAAAGCGCTGCGTAACAGCTATCCTGACTATTTCATCTCCAAAAATAAAATCGAGCTGGATAAAGGGGTGGATGTAAAAACCATCTTCGAAAAAATCAAAGGCAAATACAAAAATCAGCCGGTAAACACGGAAGATGGCCTGAAGATCGAATTCGACAAGGACTGGGTACACCTGCGTACCTCCAATACGGAACCTATTATCCGTATCTACGCGGAAAGCCAGAATGAAACCACGGCAGACAACATCGCCAAAAGAATCATGCAGGACATCAAAGAATTCATGTAGATTTTTTGATATAGATACTAAACAAGAAGACCGAAGCGGATCATACCTGCTTCGGTCTTCTTGTTTTATTGTAAAGGGATCAGATCAGCTCTTTCAGTTTAGCGATCACCTTATCCACCTCTGTTCTTGTATTGTTTTTGGAGAAGGAGAAACGTACCGCTATCTGGTTAGGATTGCTGTTAATGGCACGGATCACATGAGAGCCTGCGTTAGCCCCGGAAGTGCAGGCACTGCCGCCGGAGGCGCAGATACCGTTGATATCGAGGTTGAACAGGATCATTTCGCTCTTCTCTGATTTCGGGAAAGACACGTTCAGTACGGTGTACAGGCTGCGGCCTTTCAGGTCGCCGTTGAAGGTAACACCCGGAATATTCTTTTCCAGCTCTGCTGCCATGTACTGACGCAGGTCGTTGATATAGGCGCTGTGCTCCGCCAGGTGTTCAGTGGCCAGTTCCAGCGCTTTGGCAAACCCGATGATGCCATAGAGGTTTTCGGTACCGGCGCGCATATTGCGTTCCTGGCTGCCTCCCTGGATGTAGGGATTGATTTTCACGTTTTCATTGATGTACAGGATACCCACACCTTTAGGGCCGTGAAACTTATGTCCTGCAGCGGTAATGAAATGGACCGGCGTATTGCGCAGGTCAAACGGATAGTGCCCTACGGTTTGTACCGTATCGGAATGGAAGATAGCGTCAAATTCCTTGCACAGGGTACCTACGGCGTTCAGGTCGAGCAGGTTACCGATTTCGTTGTTGGCGTGCATCAGTGTTACCAGGCATTTGCCGCCGGCATTTTGCAACAGCTCGCGGAGGTGCTCCATGTCAATATGGCCGGATGGCAGTATTTTGACAAAAGACAGCCCGATACCACGATGGTGATGCAGGTACTCTACCGTGTGAAGGGTAGCATGGTGCTCTATCGGGGAAGAGATGATGTGTTTGCATCCCAGGTCATTCACCGCAGCATTGATAGCCGTGTTGCTGCTTTCGGTGCCGCCGGAGGTAAAAAATATTTCTCCCGGGTGCGCGTTCAGGATCTTCGCCACTGATTTGCGTGCATTTTCTATACCCAGCCTGGTTTCTCTTCCATAGGAGTAGATAGATGAAGGGTTACCGAACTTTTCCGTCATATAGGGCAGCATGGCATCCAATACCACCGGGTCCAGAGCCGTGGTCGCTGCATTATCAAAATAAATTCTTTCCAATGTTGGTGGTTTTTGATGAAGGCTATTTTCTAATGGTGCCACCAAAGTT
Organism: uncultured Chitinophaga sp.; assembly: GCF_946479755.1. Next base: position 45,952 of record NZ_CAMLHC010000020.1, read on the forward strand.
CCGAAAAATTTGGATATTTTGATATTTGGATATTTTCAAATATCAAAATATCCGAATTTTAAAAGGGTCAGGAATTTCTGTTGATCAGGTCATAAAACCGGTCGCGGTAGCCATCGCTGATGGGGATGGACTGGTTGGCGATCATCACGGTATTTTTCTCCACCGAATTGATTTTATTGAGTGACACCAGGTAAGAGCGGTGCACGCGGATAAACTTATCGGCCGGCAGGCGGGTTTCGAATGACTTGAGGCTGCGCAGTGTCAGCACGGGCAGATTGGGAGTATAAATTTTCGTATAGTCTTTGAGTGCTTCAATGAAAAGAATGTCTTCAAGATTGATCTTGATGATTTTATATTCCGTTTTGATAAAGATGTAGTCGTTGGTAAAGGTGGCCGTATCGAGGGGGGCCGCCTTCTGCTGGTTGGCCGTAAACGTCTCTCCGGCTTTGGCAGCCGCTTTCAGGAAACGTTCAAACGGAACGGGTTTCAGCAAATAATCTACTACATCGAGGTTAAAGCCGTCCAGCGCGTATTCGCCGTAAGCGGTGGTAAAGATGACCATCGGCGGGTACTTCAGGGACTTCAGGAACTGTATGCCGGTAATATCCGGCATCTTGATATCCAGAAAAACCAGGTCTACCGGCTCTTCCTGGATAAAGCGCAGGGCATTGGCGGCGTTTTCAAACTTGCCGGCCAGCTGAAGGAAAGGTACTTTTCGGATATAGTCCTCCAGGATTTCCAGTGCCAGCGGCTCGTCATCCACAGCGATACACTTTATCATTTTTTCAATACTATTTTAAGATCCACAATAAACTGGTTGTCTGTTTCCGTGATGGTGATTTCATGGTCTCCGTGATAGAGCATGTCCAGTCTTTTCAATACGTTCTGTAACCCGATACCGCCTCTTTCGGACACCCGTTCTTTAAAGAGGCTGTTTCTGACAATTAATCTGATCATATTTTCGGTAATAGTGATGTCGATGTTGATAAAGGATTCTTCCGCATAGCTGATGCCGTGCTTAAACGCATTCTCCACAAAAGGCACCAGCAGCATAGGTTCTATCAGGCAGTCCGATGCCTGGCCTTTTAAATGATAATGGATGTCAATTTCATTCGGCAGCCGCAACCGTTGTATGTCGATGTAGTCCTGTAGGTATTTCAGTTCCTGTTCCAGTTGTACTTTGTCCTCATTGGATTCGTAGATCATATACCGCATAATGGTTGACAACTTCAGGATCGCGTGTTCTGTTTGTCCTGATTGTTTGTGCGCCAGTGAATAAATAGTATTCAGACAATTAAAAAGGAAATGCGGGTTTATTTGTGACTTCAGGAATTTCAGTTCTGCATTCAGTTTTTCTACTTTCAACGCTTCCCGTTGTTTTTCACTTTCAAACCACTCTACGGCAATTTTGATGAATCCGCTCATAAACAGCATCAGCAACGCAAAAAAACCAGAGCGGCGAAGCACTTCCGGGAACAGCAGGTAATCCCAGAAAGAGACTTTGTCTTCAATGACCCGGAACCAGCGTGGCGGCGGCATTGGCATAGTTGTTACCACCGGTTTGGCCATGGCGAAGATATGCGTCCTGGTGTTGCCCAACGGTGTGGCCGCGGCAGTGGCTCCGAACTGCACTCCCTCTTCCTCTTTCATCTCATAACGATGGTTAAACGGAGGAAACCCCTTGCTTGTTACATCATTGGCTAATTTGGCTTTATCGAGGCGCACGGTCATCATCGGGCCACGACCGATGTAGTTGCGGAAAAAATAAAAGTCCAGCGCCGCCTGCTGTGCGGTAATAAACACCACCAGCAATATCACGGTGCAGAGGTACTGAACAATCTTCTGCCGGTTGAAATAACGCGGTATCAATACATAGATGTTCAGGTAAAAAATGGCGATCAGAAAGAGGTTGTCAATCAGCTCCTTGACAAAAAAAGTTTTATGCAGAATCTGAATGCGGTAAATGAAAAAAGGAAAGAATAAAAAACATACCCATCCCAATATGTGCAGGGAGACGACGACCGGGCGATTCTTTAATATACGTTTGAAGTGGAGCATCATTGTAATTGATGCGATAAACATACAACGGTATCCGGTATAGCGTGTGTTAAAGTTTGTTAATCCTGGTATAAGGGATTGTTAAAATTGGAACGGGATTAAAAGCTTCTTAAAATCTTCTTAAAATTGCACCCATAGGGAATCCCACCCAGTCTTAAGATCACTTAAAACCAGGCGGGATTACACCCTGAACAGACAACATTCTTATTGCACGCCAGCCACCTGCATCTTTATTAATTCCGTTAGTGTCATGGTAGGTCTTTGATGCGCCATCAGTTTTTCCACCACTGCCTGCCCTACCCTTTGCGCATCTTCTTTCGTGCGGAAAGGGCGGTTGCCCGCGATGCCGGGCATCACGTCCTGGTAGATAAAGGAACGATGGTCCACCATCACCTGGTATCCCCAGCCACCACCCGTTTCAAACGGCACTACCGTCAGCTGCACCATGTCTGACTCCGGTGAGGAATGCAGATGATGCCGGTACACTGCCAATAGCAGCAGCGCCGCCGGAACGGCCCAGATTAATTTTCGTTTAGTCATACTGGTTATATTCCGCCGTTGGGTCAAATTCAAACATATTATCGAACGGCTGGCTGGAGCTGGTGCCCAGCACTACAAAGCCCCTGTCTTTCACCGCAAAGCCGGTGGCCCCGTTGCGTGCCGCCCCTTCAAAATCGGTTTTCTGTACCCACAGGTCCGTGCCCGGATTGTATTCCCACACCGCAGACGAGAGGCTGGTTTTGGTACCGGACACCACATATCCCAGGCCGCGCATCGCGAATGACGCGGCGCCGCTGCCTTTGAAATTATAGTCGTCGTCGTAGCTCTGGTCGGTTACGTTGTCGATAGAACGCAGCTGCGTCCATGTTTCGGAAGTACCGTCAAACGAATAGAAATCTGACACGTAGCTGCCATTGGCGACACCCATGCACAGGTAAGCCTTGTTATTGATCACAAAAACGTTGGCGTCCTGTCTTTTGCCGCTGGTAAGGCTTTGCACCTGTGTCCATGCATTGGCCGCCGGATCGTAGCGCCAGTTGTCTTTCAGCCAGTTACCGTCATACCCTGTGGCGATATAGCCTTTATCGTTCAGCGCAAAAGCGACAGCGCCATACCGTGCCGTGCCGGTGAAGTCTGCCTTGCGGGCCCAGGTATTGGCAGCGGGATCGTACTGGTAAAAATCATTCAGCTTGTTGAGCCCGTCATACCCCGTACCGATATAACCTTTTCCGGCCATGGCCATACCCACAGCACCGCTGCGGCCTACGCCCGGGAAAGGCGCTTTCTGCGTCCACTGGTTCAGTGTCACATCAAACACCCAGAAATCCTGCAGCCTGTTTTCACCATCGTAGCCGGTGCCCACGTAAGCTTTGTTATCTATCACAAAGGAAGCGGCAGCACTTCTGCCTACCCCTTCAAACTCAGAACGCTTGATCCAGTTGCCTACTTTAGTAGTCGTGGAGGAGTCCTTGGAACAGGCCACCAGGGAAGCGACCAATAATAAACTGTAACCTTTTAAATAACGCATTCGCATGTTCGTTTTACTGTCGCCAAAATTATCCGTGGAAGCATTCCGGCAAACAGGAAATAGACATTCCCCTCTTTTTAACTGACGGATACCGCTTTTTCATCTGCCAGCAGTAATCTTTTGCGTTTAGCCGCGATACAGGCCCTTTTGGCGGCACAAAGAACAGAATAATGGATTCATCGATGAATAATGCCCATTGGCATATTACAGCAACGGCAAGTATCGATCGTGTCTAAAATTGCGCACCATGAACTACGATTTTTTTTCACGCACAGCAACAGGAAGGAAGCAGAGGAACAGAAGGCCTTTGGCGTTAACCTGTTTTGCTTCACGCAAAGGTGCCAGGCTGCAATGCAGCATAAGATATTTGCTGCTGCTGGTATTGCTGGCCGGTATGGCAGCCTGCCAGAAAGCAGGCTTCTCCTATGACAATGTGATAGACGACCAACAAACGGATTATATCCTTACCGACACCCTGTCGGTAGCCATGAAAACCATACGGTATGATTCCGTGCCTACCTCCGGCACCGGCATGCTGCTGGTAGGCACCAAATCAGACCCTTACCTCGGGGCCGTCACCGCCGGTTCTTACTTTCAACTCATACAGCCTTCGGGAGCGAATATACCGGTCAACGGCTCCGGCTTCGATTCCCTGCGGCTCCTGCTGCGCCCCACCGGCTACATCGCCGGCGACTCCCTGCAACCGCAAAGCCTGCAGGTATACCGGGTGACGCAGAGCATCCAGTTCGCCAAAACTTTCTACAACCTCTACAACAACAGTAACTTCGCCACAGAAAGCACACCGCTGGGTTCTTTCACCGGCATCGTCCGTCCGAAGACAGACAAAACCGTGCGTATCCCCTTGTCAGATGCACTGGGCAACCAGCTGTTCACCCTGCTGCGCGATAAAAAACCGGAGGTTTCCGCCGGGCCTAACTTCCTGGATTTCTTCCGCGGCCTGAAGGTGGTGCCCGGTCCGGGAAGCGCTTCCCTGATGACTTATATGGCACAGGACACGTCGCTGACGATGCGCCTGTATTATCATATCAACGAGATCATACCCACCGCGAAATATGTAGACTTTAAGATGAATGCCAGTGAACTGCAGTTCAACCAGATCAGCGTAAACCGCGCCGGCACGCCCCTGGAGCAGCTGCAGGGCACTGTAAAGGAACTGCCCTCTTCCGCTACGGGCAACATGTCCTTCACACAATCGCTGACCGGTGTAGGGACCCGCATCGATCTCCCTTATCTTAAAAACATGTCACAGCTGGGGCAGTTTTTTAAGATCATGAAAGTGATCCTCACCGTTTACCCTGCCGCCGGTACCTTTAACGGCAGCAGCCAGATACCGGCCAACCTGGCGCTGTGCCAGGTTGACAAAACCAATACCGTCACCGATACGCTCGCCTACGGTAACCTGACGGTAGACAACCTGTACAACGAAAACACTTATTACACCTACGACATCACCAACTACTGTAACACCCAGCTTACCGCCGACGGCACCGCCCTCCGTGGCCTGCTCCTGACAACGCCCGGCGGCCCCGGAAGAAACAGTTTAGACAGACTGGTGATCAACGACCAGCAGGTACCTAAAAAGAAAATCAAAATACAGGTCTACTACCTGCTGTATAAATAACGGACATGACTATGCGCAAAAAAATATATACCGGTGTCACCGCGCTGTTGCTGCTCACCAGCGCCGCGGAAGCACAACATGGCATCAACTCTATTTATTCCGCCTATGGCATCGGCGATCTCGAAACAAGGGATTACAGCCGCAATTTCGGGCTTGGCAGCACCGGCATAGGCCGACGCAACAGCGGCTACCTGAACGAGCTGAATCCTGCCTCCTACAGCGCTTTACCAACACAGAATTTCCTGTTCGACGCCTCCCTGAAAGGACAATACCTCAGTTACTCGGGCAGCAACATCTCGCAGACCGCCACCGACCTCAATTTCAAACGACTGGCGCTCGGCTTCAAAGCCGCCCGCTGGTGGGGCATCGGCGCCGGTATTACCCCTTTCAGCACGGTAGACTATAAACTGCTCAACAACCAGTTCATCACCGGCACGGGCAACCCCATCACCGCCACCACCACCGGTACAGGTGGTTTGAACCGGGCCTATATCTCCAATGGTTTTCAGCTCAACAAACATTTTTCCGTCGGCGTTTCCACCGGATTCCTGTTCGGTCCTATCAATGTTAGTCAAACCGTGGGTTCCGACTCCCTGGCCACGCAGCATAACCGGTACACTTTCAAGCCCAACTTCACCGCAGGGGCACAGTATGTGACCAAACTGTCTAAAGACTGGCAGCTGGGCCTTGGTGCCACCTACCGTTTTGAAACGAAGATGAAGCTGCAACAGAAACTCAACATCGTTAACCAGGACAATACGCCGTATTACACAAAGCAGCTGGCCCCCGGCTATTTCACACTGCCGGCCGAATTCGGCGGCGGTATCTCCCTCACCAACAATACCATTACCTGGGTAGCCGACTACCGGCGCCAGCAATGGAATGGCCTGGGCGACAAAGGGCTGAACTATTACTACAGGGACGGGCAACGGTTTTCCACCGGTGTGGAATATGCTATCAACAAGCAGTATTACAACCGGCCCATAGAAGGGTTGATCCTGCAGGCTGGCTTCAGCTACAACGAGTCGCCGTTGGTGATCAAAAACACCGTCATAAAGGATATTTCCGGCACGCTGGGTCTTTCTTTACCCAGCAAAACGGGACAGTTGCGTTATTACGTGGGGATAGAAGCCGGGCAGCGGGGCACTACCGCCAACGGGCTGATCAAGGAGAATTATGTCAATGCCGTGTTTAACTTCAGCCTGCGGGATATCTGGTTCCTCAAGCGGCTGAACCAGTAATCAGGCATCGGGTTGTAACAGCTCACGGAACCAGTAACCGGAGCTTTTGATGGTGCGGTGCTGTGTTTCAAAATCGATATGTACCAGGCCAAAGCGGGCGCGGTACCCTTCGGCCCATTCGAAGTTATCGGTGAGGGTCCAGGCGAAATAGCCATCTACCGGAATACCTTCTTTTTTGGCCTTGAGGACGCCTTCGAGATATTCGGCGAAATACTGAATGCGGTCCGTGTCATGAATAGTGCCGTCTTCCGCGCGCAGGTCGGGGAAGGCGGCGCCGCCTTCCGTCACAATCAGTTTCTTCACGCCATTGTAGGCGCTGAACTGTTTGAGCACCTCATACAGGCCGTTGCCGTTGATCTCCCATCCCAGCGCGGTTGTAGGCACATTGCGCGCCCGGGGTTTCACCTCCGAGATGTTGACTACCGGCATAAAAGCATTGTATTTTACCACGAGCGGAAAATAATTCTGTACCCCGATAAAATCGAAGTCAAACGCCAGTTTATCCCAGTCGCGCCACAGCGCGTAGCGTCTCTCAATACGTTTTAACAGCGGAAAATCATCTACCGGGTAACCCATGCCCAGCGAGGGCTCCAGGAACAACCGGTTGAACAGTGCATCTGCTTTGCGGGCAGCCTGCAGGTCTTTTTCGTTGTTGGTAAACGGGACGACCTGCGAGCAGGACAGGGCCGTGCCGATATTGGCGCCGGCCACTTCTTCGCGTAACACGCGCCCTCCTTCCGCCTGTGCCATCACCGCGTGATGCACCGCCGGCAGGAACCAGGAAAGCCCGATCTTACCGGGTGCGTGTACGCCCAGCATATATCCCAATGCCGTGAACCCGAAAGGTTCGTTCAGGACGATCCAGTTTTTCACTTTGTTGCCGAATGCTTTCGCACATACCCGCACATAGTTTTCGAAGGCGAATACCACGCCGCGGTGGCACCAGCCGCCTTTGTTTTCCAGTGCCTGTGGCAGGTCCCAGTGATACAGCGTCACATAGGGCTCCAGTCCGAGCTCCAGGCAGGCGTCAATTACGCGGTGATAAAAGTCTATCCCGGCCTGGTTGACAGCGCCGGTGCCGCCGGGGATGATCCTTGCCCAGGAGAGGGAGAAGCGGAATACGTTGAACCCCAGCATTTTCGCCAGCAGGATATCCTGTGTATAACGGTTATAGAAATCGCACGCCACCTGTGCATGGGTCTTATCGCGGATTTTTCCTTTGCGGCGGGAGAAAGTGTCCCAGATGGAGGCGCCTTTGCCGTCGAGATCGTGGGCGCCTTCGTTCTGAAACGCAGAAATGGTGACGCCCCACAGGAAATCATCCCCGAAATCCTTCCGGGTGAAAGGGATGGCTGATTGTAGCATATCTATTAGCTGAATAAACGGTGCAGCCGGGCTGCATCAGATCAACCTGCAGTTTACGACACTTTGCGTAAATAAGTGATTATTTTATTGTTAACAGGGAGAGTTCTCGCAAAGCACGCAAAGGAGCAAAGAGCGCAAAGATCATATAAGCGAGCAGAGAAAGCAAAGGAGGGGAGATCAAATTTGATCTCCCCTCCTTTGCTTTCTTATTTAAACTTAAAAAAATCTTTGCGCTCTTTGCTCCTTTGCGTGCTTTGCGTGAACTACGCGTGAACTCCGCGTGAACTCCGCTTTGCTTCTTTGCCGGAAAGCTTTATTTTGTGCAGATGACCAGGCATTTGATATATCTCAGCATAATGGCGGCGGCCCTCGCGGCCTGCGGGGGAGGCGGTAAAGCGCCCGTTCAGCAGGACACGGCTGTTGCGGCCACCGGGGGACCGGACACTTTGAACCGGATGGTGTTGATACCGGGCGGCAGTTTCAGTATGGGCGCGGATGACAGTACGGGCATGCCGGACGAATATCCCAAACATACCGTCCGGGTAGACAGTTTCTGGATGGATGAGCATGAGGTCACCAACCGGGAGTTTGCCGCTTTCGTGGCGGCTACCGGGTATGTCACCACTGCCGAGAAGCCTATTTCCAAAGAGGAGCTGATGGCCAGTCTGCCACCGGGTTCTCCGGAGCCGGACAGCAGTATGCTGGCGGCGGGGGCGCTGGTATTCACGCCGCCCAATCACCGGGTACCGCTGAATGACGTATCGCAATGGTGGAGTTTTATTGCCGGCGCCAGCTGGCAGCATCCCGAGGGGCCGGACAGTGATATCAAAGGCCGGGAAGATCATCCGGTGACGCAGATATCCTACCTGGATGCCCAGGCTTATGCGCAATGGGCGGGCAAGCGCCTGCCTACGGAGGCTGAGTGGGAATATGCCGCCAGGGGCGGTCTTTCCAACCAGCTATATCCGTGGGGCGGTGAAGCGCTTACCACCGGGGTGGCGAAGGCCAATACGTGGAACGGGCATTTCCCCTATGATACCACTACTACAGACGGTTTCTCCGCTACAGCGCCGGTGAAATCGTATAAACCTAACGGCTACCAGCTATACGATATGGCAGGAAATGTATGGGAATGGGTGTCTGACCTGTACGACGTCAATTATTACGCGCAGGTGGGGAATGGTGCTGCCAACCCTGCCGGGCCAGCCAAAGGATATGATCCTGAAGATCCGGGGCAACAGAAACATGTGATCCGTGGTGGTTCCTATATGTGCAGCGATGAGTACTGCCGGGGGTACCGGGTGTCTGCCAGAATGAAGACAACGCCGGAATCGGGGCTTGCAAATCTCGGTTTCCGTTGTGTGCGGTCAGTGGCGGACCACCGCCAGTAGGTTCCGGTAATCGCCGTTAAACCGCTTTCCATTGATGAAAAAGGTGGGCGTACCATTTACGCCGCTGCGGATGCCGCTTTCAAAATCAGCTTCCACTTTGCTGACCAGCACGTTGTCCTGCATGTCTTCCCGGAACTGGTCCAGGTTGAGCTGCAGTTGTTGCGCCAGCTCGGCGAACAATTCATCGGAAAGTTCCTGCTGGTGCTGGTACAGGGCGTCGTGCATGGGCCAGAACTGTTGTTGCCTGGCGGCAGCTTCGGCCGCTATTGCGGCATCCATGGCGTACTCGTGCGATTCTGCCAGCGGAAAGTGGCGGAAGACAAATTTTACATTGCCGAGCGCCTGCAGCAGATCGCGGACTATTCCAAAAGCTTCCCCACAATAAGGACATTGAAAATCGCCATACTCCACAATCTCCGTGGAGCCTTGCTGGTTACCCGTGACGTGGTCACGGCTGGTAATGGGAGGTGTAAGCATATGTTTCAATTACGAATGACGAAAGAGCGGTATCAGGCTGTTGCGTTCACTGTTTCCAACGCCTGCAGGATACCATCGGCGCCCGGATTTTCCCCGATGGGCGACAAATAGCTCCATTGTACCACACCCTGATCGTCTATAACAAACAGCGCGCGCTGGCTCTCGCCATCTTTATACACACCATATTGCCGGGAGACAGCTCCTTTCGGCTCAAAATCGGCCAACAGATCGAAATGCAGGTTCCTGTCCTTCGCAAAAGCCTGGTGACACCATTTTCCGTCTACCGAGATACCCAGTAGTACCGCGTTATGACGCTCAAAAAAACGGAGAGTTTCGTTGTACAGTGCCATTTGGTCGGTACATACCGGGCTCCAGTCGGCCGGGTAAAACGCCAGTATCACATTTTTACCACGGAGGTCCGAAAGAGAGACCGTTTTATCGGGAGATGCCGCGAGGGTAAAATCGGGTGCTTTATCGCCTTTCTGTAACATAGACAACAATTTTATCCGGGTGCTTTAGTATAACGTTAAGGTCCGGAGAAAGTTGTCTTTCAACAAAAATGCCACGGTGGCGGACCGTGGCTTTTTGTGGGTTAATATGCGTAGTTTATTGTCTATTATTGCTTTTTGCTATTCCGGGTGCCTTTCTTGTCCTGAACGGTGATTTTATCCGCCGTGATGGAGACAGCATCTTCAGAAGTAATATTCGCTACCGGATTGCCTTCCGCAACGACTTTAACGTCTACATGCGAGTCAGTATTGGTATTGGCGTTCGCGGTGGTATTGGTATTGGCGTTGACCTTTACGTTCGTTGCGGTGTTTATTGTATGAACACCGCTGCCTGAAGTAGCGATGAAGGTGGAAGTATTGCCGGAGGAAGCGGTACCGGCAACGGTTGATGTGGAAGCGCCGCCGAAACGTTTTTTCCCGGTAGCTGCCCAGGTACGGGTATAGATGGCCACAATGCCATTGCGTGCTTTTTCACCGTATTGGGTAATGACGTCATCAGTAATACCGCCGCCTTTGAATACACTGACAGACTCAATGTCATTCGGGTTGAGGCTGTTCATTTCCTCCTGGGTGATCACCCTGTCATTGAGCAGGTAGAGTGGTTGCTCTCCGCTGGTCCTTACTGCTATAGCCGGTTTTGCCTGCGGAGCGGTTGCCGCGTTGGATTGCGCTGCCGGGGCAGGCTGACTGTTGGCTTTAGGTGCAGCAGATTTTGCCGGAGCGGCAGGTTGGGCTTCAGGGGTATTTTGTGCATCGGTCATGGCTACCTTTACATCTTCCCCGTCTTTTACCACTCTTATTCCCATAGGAGCAGCCGCCACCGCCGGCTGGGAGTCGCGGACAGCTTTCACTACCTGTAGACCAACGGAGGCCCTGCTGTAGTTGAGCGATAATACCAGGCCTCCCACCACGGCGCCGAGTGCCACGTAGCGCACCAGCTGGAAGGTGGATGATTTTTTCCTGTTCATCATAATGATCCTGTTTTTTAAATGTGAGAAATTGAAATTGTTTGCGATGGCCGTCGCATATGGGATCCCACTAACTTTTATGAGACTGTATTGATAAGCGGTTTTGTCCACGCCTTCTTTGAGCAGATGGCGGTCGGTAATAAACTCCAGGTTTTCCCGGATGGCCGTCTTCATGAGCCATGCGCCCGGATTGAACCAGTAGAAGATGTTGTTCAGTTCTCCCAGCACCACATCCGCGCTGTGCCACTGCCGCACATGTACTTTTTCGTGGCTGAGGATACCCTGCCGTTCTTCCGGCAGATGCAAAGAAGGATTGATATAAATATGGCGGAAGAAAGAGAACGGGTTTACCTGTTGCTGTAAAGCCCTTACAGGAACGCCGTCCACATTGGCCGGGCTGGAACGCCGGTGTATTTTCCACAGCGACAGCAGCTGTATGGCGAGGCGTACCGTCATAAACGCCACCCCTGCCCAGAAGAGGTACACGAGGGCCGTCCACATGGTAAATCGTTCAGCCGGCGCCGTTAGTGCGCCAAGGTCCGGCAGATAAGCGATACTGCCGGCGAGGGTTTCATGCTGTTCCACAAACGTATTGACAGATACCAGCGGGAACAGGGAAGAACAGACGATGCCGCACAACAGGAACACCCGGTTGAGTGTATAAAAAGTCAGTCGCCGCAGCCCCAGCCGGTAAGCCAGGAAAAACAAGGTAAGCGCCACATTGGCTTTGAACAGGTATATCAGTATGGCAGGTATCATTGTTCCGGGTTTTAGTTATTTACCATTTTCAATCATCTTAATGATTTCTTTCAGCTCTTCCGGGCTGATCTTTTTCTCCTTTGCGAAGAAAGAAACCAGCTCTTTGTAGGAGTTCTCGAAGTAGTCTTTTACAAAGCCGTTCATAAATTTGTCTTTGTAAGTGGCTTCCGCGATCACCGGCGTGTATTCATATACGTTACCTACCTTCCGGCTTTCCACATATCCTTTTTTCTCTAAATTTTTAATGGTAGATGCCAACGTAGTATATGGCGGCGCCGGGGCCGGATGGTTCTCCAGAAAATCCTTCACAAATCCTTTCTCCGTTTTCCATATCGCCAGCATGGCCGCTTCCTCCTGCTGTGTGAGTTTTTCCATATAGTGTAAATTAACCAATTACGAATGTTTCGTAAATCTACGAAAGTTTCGTAATTCAAAAGATATTTTTTTGAAAAACAGAAGATACTAGAGATAAAATGTTAATTATCAATAGATAAAATTATAATCATGATAAGATTCAGATGCATTGGGGAGGCGGCAGAAGGGAGGCGAGGGCGAGGCGAAAATACCGTAAATAAAAAGGGCTGACCTCATCAGGCCAGCCCGGTATACTTTGTTTTAAACCTTCGGAGTGATTAAGGCAGCACCTCTGCTAATTTCTTTTCGAGGTCTTCGCCACGCAGGTTTTTAGCGACGATCTTTCCTTTCGGGTCGATCAGCACGTTCTGCGGGATGGCGCGTACACCGTACAGTTCAGCGGCAGCATTTTTCCAGCCTTTCAGGTCGGAAACGTGTGACCAGGTGAGTTTGTCGGCTTCTACAGCGGCCAGCCATTTGTCTTTTTTATCATCGAGGGATACGCCCAGGATTTCAAAACCTTTGTCTTTGAATTTGCCGTATGCTTTTACCACGTTAGGGTTTTCAGCGCGGCAGGGACCGCACCAGCTGGCCCAGAAATCTACCAGCACATATTTTCCACGGAAGGAAGACAGGCTGATATTTTTACCGTCGGCATCTGCCTGTGCGAATTCCAGGGCGGACTGGCCTACAGCTGTTTTGCGGGCTGATTCGAGGCGTTTGGCGAATTCCTTACCGGAGGGAGAGTTTTTCGCTTCTTTACTCAGCTTTTTGTAAAGCGGTGTTACTACTTCCGGTTTGATATCATAACCTGCTACCTGGTTCAGCACATACAGTGCGATGGGAGAACCGGCGTTTTTAGCGAAGAAGTCGTTCTCGATCTTTTTCTCTTCTGCGTCCAGCGCATCGAAAGCAGATTCCAGCTTTTTGATACCTTCTTCGTCTTTATTTTTGGCCAGTTCGCGATATTGCTGTTGCAGCGCGGTACCTTTTTCGTTTACTTCTTTCAGTTGCTCCTGCAGCTGCTTATAGTCTTCATTAGCACGGGAACCGCTTACGGTTGCCTTGCTGATGGAGTCAGTAGTAGTTACCACGATATTGCCTTTGTCCAGGAATACGGCGAGCATATCACGGCCCATGGAGACTGGTTTCTCACCACTGCGCTGTACCAGCATCAGGCTGGCCAGCAGCGGTTCTTCCAGGGTACCGTTCAGGGTGAACTTACCGTCTTTCACCTGCGCGCTGTCAGTCAGCCATTCGCCGCCTTTGCGCATTCTGAGGAATATAACAGCGGGTTTCTGCTGTTGAGAAATAGTTCCCTGGATAGTGAACGGTTTGCCTGCAGCTCCTGCCTTTTTCTCCTGGGCAAACAACGCTACAGCTGGCATCAGTAGGGCGATCCCTACAAAATATTTCTTCATTGGTTTTTAATTTTTAAACGAATAACAAATTTGGTAAATCAGCCGCGTATTGTCAACCTGATTTTGATAAGCGGCTATTTCAGGATTTCCTGGAGTTTCTGTTCCAGTTCATCCCCACGCAGGTTACGCGCCAGGATGGTGCCGTCAGGGCCAATCAGCATGTTGGCCGGGATGGACTGAATACCATACTGCACCGCAACTTCGTTGCCCCACCCTTTCAGGTCGGATACCTGCGTCCAGGCGAGCCCATCCTGCTGAACGGCCCGCAGCCAGCGGTCGCGGTCATTATCCAGTGATACGCCAAGGATAGTGAAGTTCTTGCCTTTATACTTGTTAAACGCTTTTACCACATTCGGGTTTTCCTGCCTGCACGGACCGCACCAGCTGGCCCAAAAATCTACCAGCACGTATTTCCCTCTGAAAGAAGACAGTTTTACCGGGTTACCCTTTGCATCTTCCTGGGAGAAATCATCCGCAGGGATATTCACGGCATTCGCTTTCAGGCTTTTTATGTAGGCGGTAACACTGTTACCGTAAGCACTTTCACGGACAGATTTGTCCAGTGAGTCAAACAGTTGCTGGAATTCAGCGGGCTCTACACGGGAACGCAGCTCATTCATCATCAGCCAGATGCTGGCAATGCTTTTGGGATGCGTCTTGATAAAGTCAGTGCCGGTTTTTACGATGTCTTTGCTGAACTGGTCGGCTTTCTTACGGAAAGCATTTTTGGTCGGTTCATCTTCCGGGTTGATTTCACGGGCTTCCTGGTTCAGGTCCTGCGCGCGTTTGATCAACGGATCAAAGGCTTTCTGGTAGGCCTGCATGGCAACCGTGTTTTCGTTGCCTTTCACGGCTGACGCCAGCGGGAAAGTAGCCGTGGTGGTCGTAAAATGAATCGGATCTCCACCAGACACGAACAACATAGGATAATTCACATCCTGCAAAATCAGTGCATATACCGAAGGCTCCTTGCCTGCCTTTACTTTAAACGTAAACTGCTCGTTTTGTATGGTCAGGGAGTCATCCGGGTTGTTATCCTGGTCATCAAACAGATACAGCTTCTTGCCATTTGCTCCTTTCACCGTTCCGGACACCTGCTGGGCATAAACACCGGCAGATAATAAAGCACCTGCCGCTAACAGGAAAATTCCTTTCATTATAATTTATTTTAATTAGTAGTTGGGACGTAATTTACAACAATTACAAAATACAGAAAGCGAATTACAAACAGAGAAATAAATATACATAAAAAATTTCATGCATATTCACCGTACTCCGTTGGTAATCCGCTATCCACTGCAGCCGGGTGGCTGCTATTTATGTCTTTCTTTTAACACCTTTATAACGTCTGCCAGCGTAAAACCTTTAGCCTGCAGGAGCACCAGATAGTGATACAGCAGGTCGGCAGATTCGTTCAGAAACAGTTCGTCGTTATCATCTTTGGCTTCTATCACCACTTCCACGGCCTCTTCACCTACTTTCTGCGCCACCTTGTTGATGCCTTTGGCAAACAGCTGGGAAGTATAGGACTTATCGGAAGGATTGTTTTTCCGGTCGGTGATGATGCTTTCAAGGCGTGCCAGGAAATCATTGCTGGTGTTGACTTCATTCCAGCAGGTATCGGCGCCGGTGTGGCACACAGGGCCTACCGGGTTAGCCTTGATAAGGATGGTATCAGAGTCGCAGTCCACCATCAGGTCCTGCAACAGGAGGAAGTTACCACTCTCCTCCCCTTTTGTCCACAGGCGTTTTTTAGAGCGGCTGTAGAAGGTGACTTTGTTGTCAGCCAGTGTTTTGTCCAGTGCTTCGCGGTTCATATATCCGAGCATGAGCACTTTGCCGGTGGCGGCATCCTGGATGATGGCCGGTACCAGGCCATCGGCCGATTTTTCAAAATCTATCTGCATGATAAGCAATTTCAGCGGTGGTTAAAACCGGACGTTCACCCCTTTCTCATACAGGAAAGTTTTGAGCGCCGGAATTTCGATTTCTTTATAGTGGAAGATGCTGGCGGCCAGCGCTGCATCTGCCTGTGCGTTTCCAAAAACGTCCACGAAGTGTTCCATGGTGCCTGCGCCGCCGGAAGCGATCACCGGTACATGCAGGTTTTGTGACAGCTGCGCCGTAATATCCAGCGCAAAGCCCTGCTTGGTGCCATCGTTGTTCATAGACGTGAGCAGGATCTCCCCCGCGCCGCGGTCTACCGCCTCTTTGGCCCAGTCAAATGCCTTACGGTCTGTTTTTACGCGGCCGCCGTTCAGATACACATACCAGTCGCCGTCTTCGAAGCGCGTGTCAATAGCCAACACGATACACTGACTGCCAAACTCCTTTGCCAGCGTGTCTACCAGCCCCGGATTTTTAAAGGCAGCGGTGTTCACAGAGATCTTGTCCGCGCCGGATTGCAGGAGCGCATACACATCCTCCACTTCCGCAATACCACCGCCTACGGTAAACGGGATATTGACATGCCGCGCAATACGGGTGACCAGCTCGGCCAGTGTTTTTCTTCGTTCATTCGTTGCCGTTATATCGAGAAACACCAGTTCATCTGCCCCCTGAGCCGCGTATAAAGCGCCCAGCTCAATAGGATCGCCGGCATCCCGGATATTTTCAAAATTGATGCCTTTTACGGTACGGCCGTCTTTGATATCCAGACAGGGTATGATACGTTTGGTCAGCATACGTTAATAATTTTAGAGGAATGATTTTAATTCCGCTGTTGAAATTTTTCCTTCGTAGATAGCTTTGCCGATGATCACACCATGGCAGCCTATTTCCTGCAGGGCCGCCACATCACCGATGTTGCTGACGCCACCGCTGGCCACAAAGTTGATCCCCGGGAACCCGCTGATGATCTTTTTATACAGGTCGATGGAAGGACCTGCCAGCAGGCCGTCTTTCGCGATGTCTGTACAGAAGATGTTTTGCACGCCGCGGTCTATATTGGACTCCAGAAAATCAAATACAGACAGGCCGGTGGTCTCCAGCCATCCGCCCACCGCTATTTTTTCTTCTTTCACATCGGCGCCGAGGAAGATTTTATCTGCCCCGAAACGTTCTACCCAGCTAAAGAACAGCTCCGGCGATTTCACGGCCACGCTGCCGATAGTGGCCAGCGCTGCGCCGCATTCATATACGATCTCCAGGTCTTTGTCCGTTTTGATGCCACCGCCAAAATCTGTCACCAGCGATGTTTTACCGGCGATATTTTCCAGCACTTTCCAGTTTACCACAGCGCCTTTCCTGGCGCCGTCGAGATCTACCAGGTGCAGGCGGCGAACACCCAGTGCTTCAAATTCTTTCGCCACTTCCAGCGGATGCTCGTTATACACTTTCTGCTGGCTGTAATCGCCCTGCGTGAGGCGCACACATTTACCATCGATAATATCGATGGCGGGGATCACCTCAAAACGTTTAGCTGCAGGCTTTTCCAATGATAGTTCCATGCGGATGAAATTGATACCTTCTTTTACAAAATAATTGCCCCGGGTGGTATACCCGAGGCGGTGGTAAAAAGATACTGCCGTTTCACGGGCGTTGCACCAGAGGAGCTGGATATTTTCTTTCCGGCAGATGTCTGCCAGGTGGTCCAGTATGGCTTTTCCATACCCTTTGCCCTGCGCTGCCGGCAACGTCGCCAGCTTGCGGAACTGCGCCTCCCCTTTGCCGGGAAACAGCGACACGACCGTCACCAGCTGCCCGCCGTCAAACACGCCGAAATGCAGGCCGTCAGCATCATGATCTACCGTTACGGCGTCCAGCGTTGCGCCGGGATACAATACATCTCTGCGTACCCGTAACAACGCGTCATCCACACTGATCCTTCTGATTTGCATTTTATAAGTTCAAAAAGTTTTCGATGATACGGGCGCCGTGTTCCGCCGACTTTTCGGGGTGGAACTGCACCGCATAAAAATTATCTTTCTGCAACGCAGCGCTGTAGTTGATCACATAATTGGTGATGGCTACCGTGTCTGTGCCCAGCGCTGCATAATAGCTGTGCACAAAGTACATGTAGCTGTTTTCCGGCACATGTTCAAACATCACGCTATGCAGACCGGTAATGTTGTTCCAGCCTATCTGTGGTATCTTCAGCAGGTTCTCCACCGGAGAAGTGAAACGTTTCACCTCCACGTCAAATACACCGATACACGGTGTATCGTTTTCTTCCGAGTGGCGGCACAGCAACTGCATGCCCAGGCAGATGCCCAGCACCGGCTGCTGCAGGCCGGCAATCAGCTTGTCGAGATTACGCTCCTGCAAATACCGCATGGCAGTACTGGCTTCGCCTACCCCCGGAAAAATCACCCTGTCGGCCGACAGGATCTCTTCCGGATTGTCAGTCACAATACCGTTTACGCCTAAACGCTCCAGTGCAAACTGTACGGAGCGGATATTCCCGGCATTGTATTTTATGATGGCTGTTTTCATATTTAGTTTTTGATAGCGCCAATAAAAGTACGAACTGTGCTGTCAATATCCTTGCCTTCTCCCAACGCTTTGATAAAGGCGGTGCCAATAATAGCACCGTTGGTATAACGGCAGGCCGCATCGAAAGTGGCTTTGTCTTTAATGCCAAAACCTATGAGCACCGGGTTTTGCAGCTTCAGCTGCTGCAGCCTTTCAAAATAAGCCTGCTGGTGCGACATGTCTTTGTCTTTTCCGGTAGTGGAAGAAGAAGATACGGCATACAGGAATCCTCTGCTGAGGCTGTCCAGCTGACGGATACGCTCATCGCTGGTTTCCGGGGTCACCAGGAAGATGAGGTTTACGTTGTTTTCTTCGAAGATGGTTTTGTATTCCGCCACATATTCGGCCATGGGCAGATCAGGCAGGATAACGCCATCAACGCCAACTTCCGCACATTTCTTTACAAAGGCTTCCACGCCGTACAGCAACACCGGGTTGAGGTACCCCATCAGGATAACGGGCACGTGTATACGGTCCCGGAAGCCGGTCAGCTGTTCAAAGAGTTTGTGCAGGCTCATACCGTTTTTCAACGCGCGGGTGCCGCTGTCCTGGATAACAGGGCCGTCGGCCAGCGGGTCGGAAAAAGGCATGCCCAGCTCGATGAGGTCTGCCCCGTGTTGTTGCAGGGCGGTCATCACCGGCAGCGTATCATTCAGTTCCGGATACCCGGCGGTACAATATATATTCAGAACACCGTGTTGTTTGGCAGCAAACAATTGGTCAATACGGTTTTGCATACTCCAGATTATTTATTCATGTGACGGATATAGGTATTCAGGTCTTTATCACCGCGGCCTGACAGGCATACCACCACTACGTCGTCCGGGTTGAATGGCAGGTCTTTCAGTTTGGCCAGCGCATGGGCTGATTCCATGGCGGGGATAATACCTTCCAGTTTGCACAGCTCATAGGCGGCGGCCAGGGCTTCATCGTCGGTAGCGTCGAGGAAC
Organism: uncultured Chitinophaga sp.; assembly: GCF_946479755.1. Next base: position 65,088 of record NZ_CAMLHC010000020.1, read on the forward strand.
ATGGCACGGCCTGTTTCGTACAGGTTTGCGTGCATGGGCCCGATACCGGGATAGTCCAGTCCGGCGGAGATAGAGTACGGCTCGGTGATCTGGCCGTCTTCTGTCTGCATGAGCAGTGTTTTGGAAGCATGGATAATACCTATTTTACCCAGCTGGGTGGTGGCGGCAGAGTGACCGCTATGGACTCCTTTACCACCGGCTTCTACGGCTACCAGCTTCACCTCCTCTTCGTCGAGGTAGTGGAAGAAAGCGCCGGCGGCATTACTGCCGCCACCGATGCAGGCTACCACGTAATCGGGAAGCTCGCTGCCGGTTTTTTCCAGCAGCTGCTTGCGGATTTCTTCGCTGATCACTGACTGGAGGCGGGCCACCATATCAGGATAGGGATGCGGGCCGGCAGCGGTGCCGAGGATATAATGTGTATCTACCGGGTTGTTGATCCAGTCGCGGATCGCTTCGTTGGTAGCGTCTTTTAAAGTCTGACTGCCGCTGGTGGCCGCCACTACGGTGGCGCCCAGCATTTTCATGCGGGACACGTTGGGCGCCTGTCTTTCGATATCGATGCTGCCCATGTACACCACGCATTCCATGCCCATCAGCGCACAAACGGTGGCGGTGGCCACGCCGTGCTGACCGGCGCCGGTTTCAGCGATGATACGCTTTTTGCCCAGCCGCTTTGCCAGCAGGATTTGCCCGATGGTATTGTTCACCTTGTGCGCACCGGTGTGGTTCAGGTCTTCCCTTTTAAGGAAAATCTTCGCCTGGTATTTTTCGGAGAGGCGTTTGGCGAAGTACAGCGGTGAAGGGCGACCTACATAATCGCGCAGCAGGGCTTCGAACTCCTGCTGAAAGGCGGGGTCACTGAGCACTTCCATATACTTGTGTTGCAGTTCGTCCACATTGGGGAACAGCATTTCAGGAACATAGGCGCCGCCAAATCTGCCGTAATAGCCGTTCTTGTCTATGTGATACCTGGATTTGCTGGTGTCAATTGCAATGTCCATGGAGAATATTTTTAAATTTAGTTATTTAGTTATTTTCTGCATACCGGCTACGAACAGCGTCACTTTCTCCATATTCTTGATGCCGGGAGCGTCTTCAAATTTGCTGTTGATGTCTACTGCAAAAAGCGCGGGCAGTTCCAGTTCGCGGATGATGTCCGCATCTTCCGGGGTGATGCCGCCGCTCAGCAGGAAAGGGTGGTCAAACGGGTACTGCTGCAGCAGCTCCCAGTTGAACCGCTCTCCGGTGCCGCCATACCCTTTTACGGAGGCGGTGTCGAAGAGGAAATAATCCGTTACCGGCACATAAGGCGCCAGCAATGTTTCCCAGTCTGCGTTGTCGCCTATACGAAAAGCTTTGATCACCGGCACGGTCTCGCGGATGGTGGCGCAGAAGGCCGGTGTTTCATCGCCGTGCAGCTGTACCATGTCCAGCGCATAGTCTGCCACGGTGCGCTGTATCTGCTCCGCGGTGGCGTTCACAAACACGCCTACTTTACGGATACCGGTGGTTTCCCGCACGGTACGGGCGTCTATCTTATTGGCGGCGAAGCGGGGCGATTTCTCGTAGAAGATAAACCCGGCGTAGTCCACCTGGTTGTCTGTCAGTCCCTGTAAATCCGCCGCCCTGGTGATACCGCACACTTTAATACGCATGATGAGATTATTTAGCCTGCAGGTCGTTTAATGTCTGTACAAAATTTTCGAAGGCGCGGGCAGGATCTTCCTGTTTCATGAAATGTTCTCCGATCAGGAAGCCCTGGAAGCCGGCGGCTTTCAGCGTTACGATGGCAGCCGGGTCATTGATGCCGCTTTCCGCCACTTTGATTTTGTCTGCCGGAATTTTCGGCGCCAGTTCGCAGGAGCGGTTGAAGTCCACCTGGAAAGTGATCAGGTCGCGGTTGTTCACGCCCACCAGGTGGGTGTGGTCCGTGACTTTTTCCAGCTGTGCTTCGCTGTGTACTTCCAGCAGCACTTCGAGGCCGAGGTTATGGGCAAACCGGGAGAGGTGCGCCACCTGCGCGGCGTCGAGGCATTCTGCGATGAGCAGTATTACATCTGCGCCGATCGCTTTGGCTTCGAGGATCTGGTATTCATCGATCACAAAATCCTTCCGCAGGATGGGTATCTGGTTGAAGCTGCGTGCCTGTTGCAGATCGTCGGAAGAACCACCGAAATATTTCTCGTCCGTCAGTACGGAGAGGCCGGAAGCGCCGTAGCGGGTATAGGCCGTAGTGACCTGCTGCACCGTTACTTCACCATTGATCAGCCCTTTGGAGGGAGAGCGCCGTTTGAATTCCGCGATGATACCCGTTTTTTCGGGGTTCTGCAGGAAGCTGCGGAGCGACAGCGGCTCACGGTCGAACACAGAAGTCTGTTGCAGTTCTTCTGCGCTGCGTTGTAGTTTGCGGGCCGCTACTTCCACCTGTTTATGGGCGACTATTTCTGCTAATATGTTTTTCATCAGCCTTATTGTAATTCAATCAGTTTTTTGAATGCTTTATGGGCATTACCGGATTCAAGGGATTCCACGGCGGCGGCAAAAGCGTCGTTGTAAGAGCTGTGTTTACCGAGGCTGTAGAGGCCCATGGCGGCGTTGGCCAGCACGACAGAGTTCTGTGCCCAGGTGCCTTCGCCTTTGAGTATTTTCATAAAGATCTTCGCGGCTTCTTCTACGGAGTTGCCACCGTAGATGTCTTCCGGATGTACTTTGCGTTTGCCGAGCTGTTCCGGTGTCCAGTCCTGTTCGCCGTCATTGGTAATGACTTTGGTATCGGCGGTGAGGGAAATCTCATCATAACCGTCGAGGCTGTGCACGATGACAAACTTTTTGTCGGTCTGCTGGAACAGGTAGTTGTACACGCGGGCCATTTCGAGGCTGTATACGCCGATCAGCTGGTGTTTGGCGAAAGCCGGGTTTACCAGCGGGCCCAGCATGTTAAAGAACGTGCGGATGCCCAGTGAGCGGCGGATACCGGCCACATTTTTAAGTGCCGGATGAAACAGGGGCGCGTGCAGGAAACAGAGGCCTGCTTCTTCCAGCTCTGTGCGGAGTTTGGCGTCGTCGGCCTTGAACTTGTAGCCTACCAGCTCCATGAGGTTGGAAGCGCCGCTGATGGAAGACACGCCGTAGTTGCCGTGTTTGGCCACTTTACCACCTGCGCCGGCCACGATAAAGCACGACAAGGTAGAAATATTAAAGGTATTTTTTGCATCCCCGCCGGTGCCTACGATGTCCAGCACATCATAGCCGTTCAGTTTTACCGGGATACACAGTTCCAGCAGGGCGTCACGGAAGCCCAGCAGTTCATCGATGGTGATGCTGCGCATGAGGAACACGGTCATGAAAGCAGCGAGTTCACTCTCGTTGTACATGCCTTTGGAGATGTTGATCAGGATATCTTTAGCCCCTTCGCGGGTAAAAGTTTTATGTTCGAACAGGTAGTTAAGTATCTTTTTCATACCAGGATGATGTATTTAAAATGAGCAAAGAGAAGTTGGAAAACGGCGGTGGTATTATAACGCCAGCCAGTTTTTCAGTATTTGTTCTCCCTGTGGCGTGAGTACACTTTCCGGGTGGAACTGTACGCCGCTTACATCGTATTTGTTATGCTGCAGGGCCATGATAAAGCCTTCCTCGTCTTCTGCTGTCAGGGTCAGCTCCGCGGGGAGGGTGGCTTTGTCGATCACCCAGGAGTGATAGCGGCCGGCCTGTATATCACGGGGCATGCCTTTGAAGAGGCGGCCTTCGTCGGAAATAATTTTCACGTTGGTGGCCACGCCGTGGTACACTTCCCGGAGGTTGATGAGCGAGCCGCCGAAAGCCTGCCCGATGGCCTGTAAACCGAGGCATACGCCGAAGATGGATTTGGAGGGCGCATATTCTTTGATCAGCGGCAGCAGCAGGCCGGCTTCTTCGGGGATACCGGGACCGGGCGACAGGATGATCTTATCGTAATCGTTCACTTTTTCGAGGGGTATTTCGTCGTTGCGGACAACGGTCACTTTGCCGTTGACCAGCTTTTCCACGAGGTGAACGAGGTTATAGGTAAAAGAGTCGTAATTATCGAAAACGAGGATGTTCATGTCAGATTTTTTGTGCCAGCAGGATGGCTTGTTTTAATGCATTGAGTTTATTGCCTACTTCTTCCAGTTCAGAAGAAGCCACTGATTTGGCCACTACGCCGGCGCCGGCCTGATAGTAAAGCGTGTTCATTTTACTGAGGATGGAGCGGATCATAATAGCGTGGTTGAAGTTGCCGTTAAAGCCCACCCAACCGATACAGCCGCCATAAAAGCCGCGGGGCGTAGGTTCCAGCGCATCAATGATCTCCATGGCGCGGTACTTGGGCGCTCCGGAGAGGGTGCCTGCCGGGAAGGAAGAGGCCAGCAATGCAAAAGGATTGATGGCGGGGTCTACTTTCCCTTTCACTTCACTCACCAGGTGGATCACGTGGGAGTAATACTGTACCTGGCGGTAATTGGTCACTTCCACATTGGTGGCGTTTCTGCTGAGGTCATTGCGGGCAAGGTCCACCAGCATCACGTGTTCTGCATTTTCTTTCGGGTCCTGCAGCAGCTTATCGGCCAGTATTTTATCCTGCCGGTCATCGCCGGTACGGCGGAAAGTGCCTGCAATCGGGTGGATAGCGGCAGTGCCGTCCTTGATCACTATTTGTGCTTCCGGAGAAGAACCCATTAATTTATAATCGCCGTAATCGAAGAAGAAGAGGTAGGGGGAGGGATTGATGGAGCGGAGGGCGCGGTATACGTTGAATTCATCACCGGTGAAAGACCTTTTGAAGGCGCGGGAAAGGACCACCTGGAAGACATCTCCGCGAAAACAGTGTTGTTTGCCCTGTTCCACCATCTGCATATACTCCGCGTCTGTCATGTTACTGGTTTCTTCCCCGTTGGTGGCGAAAGGATAACCGGGAGAATCCTTGTGGCGGATGAGTGATTCTACCAGGTCAAACTCACTGTCGAGGCCTTCTATCTGGTTTTCGCAGAGGTAAAGTTCATCTTTGAAGTGGTTGATGGCGATCACATATTGGTAAAACCGGTACCGCATCAGGGGTATCTGTGCGTTACCGCCTTTTTTATTTTTATCGAATTCGATGGTTTCAAAGAACTGTACCGAATCAAACGTACTGTATCCAAAGAGCGTCTGGGCAAGCGGTACGGGGTGGTTGCCGTTGAAGGTGAAGCTGCCGAGGAATTTCTGTAATTCGTCCAGTACCTTCTGGGTGTCTTTCAGCTCCTTTTTTTCTACCGGCAGGTTAGGATATTTAAACTCGAAGTGGCTGGTGGAAGTAACTTCGATGCCTGCAATAGGCTTGATACAGATATAGGAATAGCTGTTTTCGCTGGCGCGGTAGTCCGTACTTTCCAGGAGGATGGAGCCGGGGAACTTGTCGCGCAACCGCAGATAGATGCCCACTGGCGTGAAGATGTCCGCCAGCATCTGTTTGGATCTTGTTTTTACTTGAATGGTACGCATGATATTCAGGGTGAAAGTGTTTGCTGTTTGTTAGAAAAAGGATGTGCCTGAAAAGCCGAAAGGCCCGCTGTGTAACAGCGAGCCTTTCCAAGTATATTTCAGACGAAACATGGCACTGTAACACAGATCAGGAATTGATTCCGTGCCACCACCAATGTTTATTTGTCATGATATTTTTCATAGCGAGACAAAATTGGAACATTTTTATAACAAATGCAAATTTTTTTTTGCCTGCTACAACATACCCTTGGTGCTCGGCAGCTGCATATTATAAGGATTGCGTTTTACCGCCATCCGGATCGCTTTGGCGAAACATTTAAAGATCGCTTCTATCTTATGGTGCTCATTTTCGCCTTCCGCTTTGATGTTCAGGTTGGCTTTAGCCCCGTCGGAGAAAGATTTAAAGAAGTGGAAGAACATCTCGGTAGGCATCTCCCCTATCTTTTCGCGTTTAAACTCCGCGTCCCATACCAGCCAGTTGCGGCCGCCGAAGTCGATGCCTACCTGTGCCAGGCAGTCATCCATCGGCAGGCAGAAGCCATACCGCTCGATACCGCGTTTGTCGCCCAGTGCTTTGGCAATGGCTTCGCCGAGGGCGATACCGGTATCTTCAATGGTATGATGTTCGTCAATATGCAGGTCGCCTTTGGCGGTGATGCTGAGGTCGATGGAACCGTGGCGGGCGATCTGGTCCAGCATGTGGTCAAAGAAACCAAGACCGGTGTGTACATTGGCTTTACCACTGCCATCCAGGTTGAGACTGATGGTGATATCGGTTTCGTTTGTTTTTCGTATATGCGTTACCGTTCTAAGTCCCAGTTTCAGGAATTCGTAGATGCGGTTCCAGTCGGTAGACTCCAGCGCGATCACGGATTCGAGCGCCTGTACGGTATCGCTGATCTCTGCGCCGCCGAGGTTATTGCCCTCGTTGAGCCAGATCGCTTTGGCGCCGAGATTCTTGGCCAGCTGCACATCCGTGATACGGTCGCCGATCACGAAAGAATTGGCCAGGTCGTAGTCACCGGAGAAAAAGCGAGTGAGCATACCGGTACCGGGCTTGCGCGTAGGCGCATTGTCGGCCGGGAAACTACGGTCAACGAAAATCTCGCTGAACGTCACGCCTTCGTTTTCGAAAGCTTTCAGGATCATGTTCTGTGCGGGCCAGAAGGTATCTTCCGGGAAGGAAGCGGTACCCAGCCCGTCCTGATTGGTGACCATCACCAGCTCATAGTCCAGCTCTGCCGCGATGCGGGCCATGTTCACAAATACTTTGGGATAAAACTCCACTTTATCCAGGCTATCGATCTGGTAGGTAGGCGGTACTTCTTTGATCAGGGTACCGTCGCGGTCTATAAAGAGTACTCGTTTCATGCAGATACCGGTGTTTCAGTTTTCAGGTTAAAAGATTTTAAAGCGTCGAGCAGCTGTACGTTTTCTGCCGGCGTGCCTACGGTGATACGGAGGCAGCCCATGCAGAGCTCTACTTTGGAGCGGTCGCGCACCACAATGCCGCGTTCTGTCAGGTATTGGTAGATGCCTTTGGCGTCGGTGGTCTGTACCAGGATGAAGTTGGCGTCGCTGGGATACACTTTCAGCACCTGCGGCAGTTGTTCCAGTCCGGCAGAAAGGAGGTCGCGTTCTACTACCACTTCGCGGATCCATTCATTCACGCGCGCCACGTTGTCCAGCGCCTGCAGCGCCAGCTCCTGCGTAGCCTGGCTGATATTGTAAGGTGGTTTTACCTTGTTGAAAACGTTGATGATATCTTCGCCGGCGAAAGCCATCCCCACGCGAAGACCTGCCAGTCCCCATGCTTTGGACAGGGTTTGCAGCACTACGAGGTTAGGGTATTCGGTCAGCTCCTGTATAAAGGATTTCTGGCGGGAGAAATTGATATATGCTTCATCGATCACCACGATGCCGTCGAAGTTATTCAGCAGCAGTTCTATATCCGACCGGTTGATGGAGTTGCCGGTAGGGTTGTTGGGAGAGCAGATGAACACCAGCTTGGTATTTTCATCGATGGCTTGTTGCAGTCCTTCGAGGTCCAGCTGGAATTCGGGCGTGAGGCTTACTTTACGGATGGTCACATCGTTGATGTGGGCGCTCACTTCGTACATGCCGTAGGTAGGCGGGCACAGCACCACGTTATCGCGGCCGCCGGGGTTACAGAAAGCGCGGTACAGCAGGTCGATCGGCTCATCGCTGCCGTTGCCGAGGAAGATGTTCTGCGGCGGTACGCCTTTGATCTCGGCCAGTTTGTATTTCAACGGCCACTGCATCGGATCCGGGTAGCGGTTATAGTTCACCGGCAGCGGCGATCCGAAAGCGTTTTCATTGGCATCCAGGAATACGGACGCCTGTCCTTTAAATTCGTCTCTGGCGGAAGAGTATGGCACCAGTCTTTTTATATTTTCCCTGAGCAGGGAGTCCAGATTAAACATGACGGAACGTTGAAAGTTAGTTATTGGATTGAAGTCTGACGGTGACGGCGTTCTTGTGAGCGTCCAGTCCTTCTGCCGCGGCCATGGCCTCGATGGTGGGACCAATCTGCTGCAGGCCCTGCGGTGTTATCTGCTGGAAGGTAATTTTCTTTACGAAACTATCCAAAGATACGCCGCTATAGGCGGTAGCATAACCGTTGGTCGGCAGGGTGTGGTTAGTTCCGGAGGCGTAGTCCCCTGCGCTTTCCGGGGTGTAGTTACCGAGGAATACCGAGCCTGCATTGGTGACTTTATCCGCCACGTTGAGCTCGTTACGGCAGGCCAGGATCAGGTGTTCCGGCGCATACGCGTTGAGTATCTCCATAGCCGTATCAATATCCTGTACCAGTATCATCTTGCTGTTGTCCAGCGCTGCGGTGGCGATAGACTTGCGGGGCAGCTTGTCCAGCTGTGCCTGCAGGGCTTGTTCCACATCGGCCAGCACTTTTTCGCTGGTGGTGACCAGCACTACCTGGCTGTCCGGACCGTGTTCCGCCTGGGAGAGCAGGTCGGCCGCCACGAAAGCGGGCACGCAGCTCTCATCTGCCAGCACCGCCACTTCCGAAGGGCCTGCCGGCATATCGATGGCCACGCCTCTTTTGTTGACCAGCTGTTTGGCGCAGGTCACGTACTGGTTGCCAGGGCCGAAGATCTTGTATACCCTGGGCACGGTTTCCGTACCGTAAGCCATGGCGCCGATAGCCTGTACCCCGCCGATGGTAAACACCCGGGAGATGCCCACCAGTTGAGCGGTATAGAGGATAGCCGGATGTAAAGACGGCGTACAGAGGACGATTTCCTTACAGCCTGCGATGGCAGCGGGGATGCCCAGCATGAGGATGGTGGAGAACAGCGGTGCGGAACCACCGGGGATATACAGTCCCACTTTTTCGATGCCGACCGGCTTGCGCCAGCACTGTACGCCGGGCATGGTCTCTATGATCTGTGTTTTCTCCTGTTGTGCTTTGTGAAAGGTGGTGATGTTTTGGGCCGCCTGCTGGATCGCCGCTTTCAGCGTCGGTTCCAGCGCGGCTTCCGCTGCTGCGAACGCCGCTGGTTTCACCTCAAAATCGGTCAGTTGCACCTTGTCAAATTCAGCCGCATATTTTTTCACTGCCTGGTCACCGTTCTCCTGCACATCGCGGAGAATGGCTTCCACTTTGGCTTCCAGTGCGGTGGTATCCATCACCGGGCGTTGCAGCAGCGTGTTCCAGGTAGCTTTATCGGGAAATTTTATTGTTTGCATGTTTGTCGTCGCTTTTTATCAGATCACCATTTTTTCGATGGGCACTACGAGGATACCCTGTGCGCCGGCGGCTTTCAGGTTTTCGATGATGTCCCAGAAATCATTTTCGTTGAGCACGGAGTGAACAGAGCTCCATCCTTCCTGCGCCAAAGGCAGTACTGTGGGGCTTTTCATGCCCGGCAGCAGGCCGATGATCTCGTTGAGTTTTTCATTGGGCGCATTGAGCAGGATGTATTTGGTGTTCTTGGCTCTTTTCACCGCCTGGATGCGGAACACCAGTTTATCGAGCAGCAGCTGCTGTTCCGGCTGCAGGTTGTGGCAGGCAGCCAACACTGCTTCTGATTTGAGGACGGTCTCTACTTCTTTCAGGCCGTTCATGAAGAGGGTGGAGCCGCTGCTGACAAGGTCGCAGATAGCGTCTGCAAGGCCAATGCCGGGCGCTATTTCCACCGATCCGCTGATCTCGTGGATCTCTGCTTTGATACCGTTGCGTTGCAGGAATTCCTGTACGATCACGGGATAGCTGGTAGCGATGCGGGTGTTCTCGAGGTCTTTTACCGTAGTATATTCAAAGGACTTGGGCACTGCCATGGACAGGCGGCATTTGCCGAAGCCCAGTTTCTCTACGATGTTGACCTGTTTTTTCTTCTCCAGCACTACGTTTTCGCCGACGATACCAATATCCGCCACGCCGTCTTCTATGTACTGCGGGATATCATCATCACGGAGGAAAAATACTTCCAGCGGGAAGTTGCTGGCTTCCGTTTTCAGTTTGTTAACACCATTGTTAATGTCGATGCCGCATTCCTTCAACAATTTGATGGAATCATCGTGCAGGCGGCCGGATTTCTGGATGGCGATCTTTAGTTTCATGATGTGTAAAAATAAAAAAGGGGCTTACCGTGTGGTAAGCCCCTGATGATGAATCTAATATGGTTGTATACACATTATCATCCCAGCCTACCTGCGCGGTAAGAATGATGGTGATGATGGATATGTACGTTGCTAATCATAATGTCGGGTACAAAAATAATAAGTAAATCGGGAAATCAAACTTATTTTTTTGTTAATCACCATTTAATTTTCAGACCATATTCTTTTTTGAGTGTCAGCAGGGCTTCTGCGTTGCCGGTCGCATCATCTACCGGATGATGGGTGTGTTTGGTTTTCCGCAGGTGTTTAAAAGTCTGAAAGGTATCCCTCACCAGTCCTTTATAGAGGCTGCCCAGGTTCTGGGAACTGAACCCGAAAGGGTTGCTGCCCGTGAAATGATGAAAGTACCAGCAGATAAACATCCAGTCAAAACCGTTGTTATCGCTGATGAAGATGGGTCTGTCCTTGCAGTTGCTGCGCAGCCAGGCGGCAAAGTCTGACATCACGCTTTTGGGGTCGTCGAACTGCAGGGTTTCTTCCCTGGTATGGCCGGACACGGCCAGTGCTTCGGGGATATAATTTTCTGTAATGGGTTTTAACTTCCCGTAAAACGTGGTGTCCAGGTTATCTCCCACCAGTACGGCGCCGAAAGAGATCATGGAATAATCTCCCGGGATAGGGCCGTCTGATTCTACATCTACCATTATGTAAGCCATCGGTTGATCGTATTAAGTTGTTAACAAATGTGCACCGGGAACAGGTAATCATGGTGGCACAATCATATGGCACACAAAGATATCTCCCCGATGCGGGTTCATAAAAAATCGACGGAATAAACTGAATGTAAGTGAGGATGATAGCTGCGGGCGGGGCTACGTTGGTTAATCCGGAACTTAAAATGCTGTTCCTCCGTTCAAATTATACACAAATATAGAAAAAATCCCCATATTCTGTAGTCCTGCCGCAGCGGGCCGCGGCCGGCGTTCAGGCTAAAAAAATTCCGGTGCGCCTGTTTTAGCGGTCATTTTTCCCATCCGGTTGATTTGCCGGCAGTTAGCATCCAACGGGCATTCGGGCCTTTGCAAACGATCTGTTAATGGATTTCTTAAACTAAATTATTTAGCTTTAATTTGCTAATAATATTAGTATTCATTTAAAGCGATAGTTGTATGGAAGCATTGAAGTGGAGTGAGCCTAACATGACCCTGCCATATTTTGATACCAGTATTTCCGCGGGTCTTCCCTCACCTGCCCTGAACGAACAGGAAAACATTGACCTCTCCCGTATTATATCCGCTGACGCCCGCAACGCCTTTGTAGTGCGGGTTAAAGGCGACAGCATGAGCGAAGCGCATATCCCGGACGGCTGCCTGGCCGTGGTGGACCGGTCCGTCCGGCCATCTACCGGTGATATTATTGCCGGTACGCTGAATGGCGAGTTTACCATCAAGCGGTTGGTAAAAGCGGGACGTAACTGGGTGCTGCATCCGGAGAATCCGTTTCACAAACCGATGGTCATCACCGAAGACGCGGATTTCCAGGTATGGGGTATTGTAACGGCGGTGATTATGGACATGCGTAAATAGTGAAATGACGACTGTTATGCATCATCCGTTAACGATATTGTCTGCGGCGCTGTTATCCGCGCTGCTACAGGAAGGATATGGTTTTTTTGTGCGCCAGTCCTATGCAGTGGGCCTCTCCCCTGCGGACGCCCATATCCGGGAAGTCTTCCTGATCACTCCGTATAAAGACATTGCCAGCGCCAACGCGCATTTTCAGCATATCCGGTTCGACCGGCGTAAGTACATTTACCAGACCAGTCATCCGGAAGAAAAAGAAAAACTGTACCAGGCGGCCGCACAGCCGGCGGGATATAAAATTTATGCGGCACAGATAGACCCGGAGCGTCAAACGCCGGACCCGCAACTGGTACAACATGTAAAGCACTATATCAGCCAGTACACCACCTGGCCCACAGACGATATCCGGATCGAATACGGGCTGCAACACGGGGAATTATATCTCTCCCTGAAATATGGAGATGAAGAAATAAAAGTACCTTTACCTGCAATAGAAAGCTATTAAAATAATGTGTTACGATATTGCGCTGAATGCCAACCTGCAAAAGATATTGAAGCGGGTACCGCTGCTGCAGACAGGCATCAACCCGAACTTCGATTTTACAGCCACCTATCATAAAATAGGCATGTCTTTTCCACAGTGGCCTGTTGTTGTGGACAACGACGGCCTGCAGGTGGACCGCTTTACCTGGGGGCCTATCCCCAAACTGCTGGACACCGCAGAAAAGGTAAAACGGCAACGACAGATGTACCTGAACGCCCGCAGCGAAAAAGTACCGGAAAGCGGCACCATGTGGAACGCCATCCGTCACCAGCGCTGCCTGGTGCCTGTCACCGGTTTCTTCGAATACAGACAGATACCCGGCTGGAAAAACAAAGTGCCTTATTTTATCCATTCCCGGCAGGAAGACATCTTCTTCATCGCAGGATTATGGGCCTACTCCAACTCCTGGGATGTGGATAAACCGGAACGCATTCCCACCTTCACCCTGCTCACCCGGGCTGCCAACCCCGTCATGAAACAGATACATAACGGCGGCGACAATGCCGGCAGAATGCCGCTGATGCTGCCGGACGACCTGGCACTGCAATGGGTTAAAAAAGATCTAACGGAAACAGATATACGTCATATTATTCAGCACGAATATCCGGCAGAACAGCTGGAATACTGGCCGGTCAATTCCGTCCGGAAAGCAAAGCCCGATGATGAGACGGTGATTGCCAGGGTGGAATACGAAGCCCTTCCACCGGTTATTTAACACAGGGAGGTTTGATGACCTGACGATCATCAAACCTCCGCTGTAAACCCTATTACTCCACTTCTACGATCATGGCGCCAGGCAGAAAGCAATAGATGCGGAAGCATCATACTGGCTTTGGCGGCCCACGCCGTTAATCACCGTTGACGCCACATACAGCGACTCCGCAAATGCCGCTACGCCCGGGCAGGCTCCCAGCATATCCGCCACACTTTTGGTGAAAGTTTCGGTATGCGATGTGGCCGGGAACAACGCGCCGGAGCTACCAAAGTAACCGTGCGCACCTTTGATGATACCGAAAGACCAGGTAGCAAATCCCTGCGGGTGCGAAGCAGTCCAGTGCAGCTTCACCATATCTGCCGTATTGGTGTATTTCAGGTAACCGCAATTCGGATCGGCCGGCGTAATATTCAACAGCGGTATGTCCATGCTGGCCACACACTGATCGTTATTTACCAGCAGCGCATTGCTCATGGAAGACAGCAGCACGTGCGCGGAATTGTAAAACTCCAGCTTGAGCGTGTGCGCGCCATTGGGAACAGACAGGCTGTTCAGCAAACAACCCAGATCGGTATTGTAATATACAAACGCCGGATTATGGATATTATAGAACCCATTGATATCAGGCTTTTGCAGCTCGATGATATCGTAATGCCCGTTCACCGGGTTAAGGCGGAGATCATTCCAGGAGTCAAACCGCGGGCTGCCATCTATCAATACTTTGTAGTAGCGTACGCTGTTATTCCAGGCGTTGTAATGATCAATATTCACCGGCAATGTGCCTCCGAAAGGGGAGTCTTTCGGGAACTGGAACGGGTAGGCGGGTTGCGAAGTGGTATCGGCCTTTCCTGCGGCAGTAATGAGGTTCCAGGGAACATAACCGATGCCTTTGTAGAGCCAGTTGCCGGTAGTGGCAGTCAGGGCATACTGGTCTACTTCATCATTGCAGCATACGCAGTAGTTGCCGGGTTGGATCACCGCAATGCTGGAAGGCCTTGCGGCTGTTCCGCCGATAAATACGTTGGTATTGCCAACGGTTTTGGTGACGTCTACAGCGGTGATACGGTTAGCCGGGTCCCGTTCTGCCACCAGCAGTCTGCTTTCGGTGTTGTCGGCCCAGGTCAGGAAGAAGGGGGCGGTTAAACCGCCGGCGATGAGTGTTTTGGCGCGGGTAGCCAATGTGATGCGGCTAATACCGCCGATGCCCTGTTCGGTGACATAGGCAGTGGAAAGGTCAGCAGTTAGCGTTACGCCTACGGCAAACTGCAAACCGCTGAACACCACGGTTTTGACGCCGGTATTCAGATCTACGCGCACGAGGTTACCGGGATTGGCGTATTCCACCACATAAGCCTGCATATGCGCTTCATCCAGCCACAGCTGCTGTGGCGCATTCAGCCCGGAACATACCACGGTAGCAGATGCGCGGTTGGCCGCAGCAAGGCTCACCCTTAGTACATTACCGGTACGTTCGGTCACATAAGCCGTTTGCTCATTGGCCGTCACTGCAATGTCTTCCGGCTGGTTATAACCGCTGCCTATGCGTTTGTAGATGGGGTTCAGCTTGTAGGTCACCCACTGCACTTTGAGATTGTAGCCGTAAGCGATCACTTTCAATTTGCAGTAATTGCCTTCTTTCGTTTGCACGCAAAAGACATCACCGTTGACCAACTTATTGGAAGCGTCGTTGTTCCCGATAATAGGCGTACTGGTGTAGGTGTAAGACTGCAGGGAAGCTGCTGTCACGAGGTTAAAATCCGTTATGCCAAGATTGACAATGCGGGCGCTGCCTTGGGGCACCATCTGCCTTTTAACGCTGTCTATCTGTTCCCACCATATATCTGCAGGACCGCCCATGGGAACATTGGTGCCGCTTTCGCAATCAAATGACCAGGTGCCTTTAATGTCGACAGTGCCCTGGGATACCACCGTAGCGGCGGCAGGAGAAAGATCAATAGTGGAAATGAAACCGCCGTATTCGACGAAAATAAGCTGGTTCCTGTTTTTCAGGTAGCGCGAACCGATAGCGCCAGCCAGACTTGCTGCTAACTTTTTCATGATGTTGGGGTTTAAGCACAACGAGGTATTGCACAGGCGTACCTTGTAGTTTTGGGGTTTTGGGGTAAGTGAACTGTATGAGTTTTCCGGAAACTGCGATACGAAATTACAGCTTCAGTAACATAAAAAGTATTCTGTAAATACGCATTCTTCGATTACGTATATACACGCAAACCATAATATCAGAGAGAAGCCCTTAAACGGAGCCGGAAAGGCACTTCCATATGTGCCACCGAATGCTCCAGCACCAGCCGGGCGGCCAGTTCACCCATCTTCTGAAAATCAGTGGAGATAGTGGTGATACCATTCAGAATGATTCGTTTCAACGGTGTTTCGTTATAGGAGATAACGCCTACCTGCTCCCCTACGGTCAACGATAAGGCGTTGATCCTTTCTATCAGTTTCACCAGGTCGTCCTCCATCAGTGTGATGTATACTTCTCCCGCATCGATCGGTTCGTCCGCGGCATCATGCAGGATCTTGTAAGAGAATGCGTAATCCTGGCAAAAGCGGGTAAAGCCGGTCAGCAGCTCCGATGGGATATAGCAGTCATCCGGGAAGATGATCTTCAGCGTATGGTATTTGCTTAGCGCCGGACGCGCCTCCCGCAGGGCATTGTAGATGTCTTCCTCAAAATTTTCATACACCGCGCCGAAATCGCCGGTGATACCATCTACTTTTTTATCCAGGATCACCAGTTTGTCTTTGGGCAATGTGTTGATGATCGCGTGTGCCTTCTCCCCTCTTTCTGTAAAATGGGGGATGATGACATAATAAGAATAATCTTCTCTTTTATTGGTCAACAGCTTTTTAAACAACGTGTAGTCGTTGTTGTAGATATAAAAATCCACCGCCACCTGGTTGCCCAGCGCCGCCATGAACGCGTCGTACACGATTTTTTTATGAGCGCTCAGTTTATTGAACAGCAGGAATATGCGCGGGATGGCCGGCACTTCGCTGTCCGGGATAAAATAGCCTTTGCCGGGCACGGAGCCCAGTACACCGGCTTTCTTAAGGTAACGGTATCCTTTCTCCGCTGTATCCCGTGAGATGTCGAGTTCAAAGCTCAGTTCATTGATAGAAGGCAACACATCTGCTGGTTTGATCTGTCCGTTCTCCAGTCCTTTCAGGATAGAGTTGGCCAGCTGCAGGTACTTCGGCGTGGCCGAGTACTCATCTATCACGATCAGGTCTATCAATCTTGGTGCTTTCATATCTTAAAAAGTTTCGGCGTAGCGTTTCAGTTGTACCAGGTGAACGGGCACCGGTCCGGTATTCCAGCTGTCGTGTATCACCAGCGCGGCGCCTACGGCAGATGCCTGGGATACCGTGGCGGCATATACTTCCATCTCCGGGAACGCCCTGGCCAGCAGGTGCATGTAAATACTGTTACGGGCAAAGCCGCCATCCACGAACAACCGCTGTACCGCTGTATGGCCCAGCACCAGCCGCGTGGCATGGTATTGCTGTTTCACCAGCAGCATGACCAGGTGGTGATAAGCGGCGCTGCTGTTTTCATAACGCGACATCTCCAAAATACTAAATTCCGGCGAGGATACTAACCGTTCGACCATCTGCGGGTGGTAAGGCAGCTCCTTAACATGCTGCGGGTCTTCTCCGAAAAAAGCCGCGATCTGCTGCACAGCTGTCTCATGTGCATGCCCGGCAAACAAACGTGACGACTTCACCGGACGGCCGTCATAACGGAGGTAACAGAGGCAGTCCTGCTGCAGTTCTTCCGTGGTGAGCGGATCGTGGTTGAATGGGTTCATACTGATGCACCAGGTACCGGTAGACAGCAATACAAAGGGTTCGCCGAACTGCAGCAGGTAAGGCACCAGTGCGGCAGAGCTGTCGTGTATGCCAATGCCCACCTGTACGGGTTTATCTGCCAGCTGTACGGGTGTAGTGTGATGCGTGGGCGCTATCGGCGGCAGCTTGTCGAGCCATCCTTCCCGGCTTACCCACGGATGGTATTGTTGCGCGGTAAAGTCCCAGAGGCCGGTGTGGCAACCGATGCTGGTCATCTCCGAAAACAACTCACGGGAAAACAGGTAACTAAGGAACTGTGGCAGATGCATTGCATAACGGGTACGGCTATACAGCGATGGCAGCTGGTGCTTCACACGATAGAGCTGCAAACCGGCATTCAGGCTGCCGAGGGCCGGTGAGGCCGTCTGGTGGGAGAACTGTTCCCGGTCGCCAAAGGAGCTGTAGAAGCGGGAGAGCAACTCTTCCGGGTATGGTTTCAGGTAATTATAGAGCGGGCCTGCGGGTGCGCCGTTTTCATCGATATACACCAGGCTGGCGCCATAGGCGGATATGTTAATGGCTTTTATTTCAAACTCCGTCATTGCCAGCACAGTGCCCAGCTGTTGACGCATGTTATTTACCAGGAGCGGCAGGTCTTCGCAGGGATCACCGGTATCGTCGGTGGTCTCCTGCATACAGGTTTGCTGCTCAAAGACAATGTGGTATTGTTCATTGAGCAGCAACAGTTTCTTATTTGTTTTGCCTATATCAAAAACAGCTATAACGGGAACGGGCATGTGGAATTTATTTAGGCGGCGGGCTGTCATTACAGCCCTGTAGCGATGGTAGTTTTACCTCTTTCACCGACCAGCTGATCGCGTACTTTTTCTTTTCTGAAAACCGCCAGCGGATCCAGTGCGCCGCCGGTGCGGAGACGTGCTTCTGCGATGAGCGGGCGCACATCCGTACGGAAAGCATGTTGCAGGATTTCCTGCGCCTGTACGGTATCGTTGTTGTGCTGTGCTGCCGTCAGCCGCTCACGGTCCACCAGCAGCGCCTGCGCATAAGCGATGCGGATGGCTTCCACGGATTGCAGCAGGTCTTCCAGCGGGTCTTTCACATTGTGACTGGCATCGATCATCCAGCCCATATCCGTGGCGTGTTCCATATGGCGTGCGTCCATGCCGTCTATCAGTTCATTGAAGATGAGAAACAGCTGATACGGGCGGATACAGCCAACGGTGAGATCATCGTCGCCATATTTGGAATCGTTGAAATGGAAGCCCCCCAGTTTACCTTCGCGGAGCAGCAGTGCCACGATCTGTTCGATGTTGGCGTTGGGCAGATGATGTCCCAGGTCCACGAGGGTAAAGGCTTTGGGGCCCAGTTTGGAGGTATACAGCAGTGACTGGCCCCAGTCGCCCACGGTAGTGGAATAAAAATTCGGTTCAAACGCTTTGTATTCGATGAACAGTTTCCAGTCATCCGGCAGTGCCTTATAAATTTCACCGAAGCTTTCCAGTGCATGGTCGAAGGCGTGGCGGAAGTTCAGCTGGCCGGGGAAACAGGAGCCGTCGCTCAGCCAGATGGTGAGCGCTTTAGAGCCCAGTTCCCGGCCATATTGCATTACTTCCAGGTTATGTGCGATGGCCTGTTGACGTGTAGCCTTGTCCGTATGAGCGAGCGAGCCGAACTTATAGCTGTGTTGCTGTCCGGGCTGGTCCTGGAAGGTATTGGAGTTCATGGCATCGAACTGCAGCCCCAGCTGGGAGGCTACGGCGCGTATATGCGCCGCGTTGGAGGGGATGTCCCAGGGGATGTGCAGGGATACCGCGCCGCTGCCGCGGTTGAGCGCGTGCAGCAGGCCGATGTCTTCCAGTTTTTCTTCCAGCGAGCGGGGTTCGCCGCCGCCGGGGAAGCGGCCGAAGCGGGTGCCGCCGGTACCCAGCGCCCAGCTGGGGATGGCTACCTGGAAAGCGGTCAGTTTACCGATAATGTCTTCCGTATGTGGTATTTCCTGCCTGAGAAATTGAAGCCTGCGTTGGTGCGCTGCCGTGAGGGGCTCATTAGAGGCCGTGATCCGGTGTTGGTCTATCTGCATACAAACGGTTTTTGTTATCTGACAAAAGCGGCGGCGATACCGCCATCCACGTTGAGTACATTGCCGGTGGATTTATGGAGGAGGCCTCCTGCCAAAGCGAAGCAGGCGTTGGCAATATCTTCCGGCAGGATGATTTCATTCAGCAGGGTGCGTTTGGCATAGAAGGCGGGCAGTTCAGCAACGGTGATGCCATATGCTTTAGCGCGGCCTTCTGCCCAGGCGCCTTCCCATATTTTGCTGTCGGAGATGACCGCATCCGGGTTGACAACGTTGACGCGTATACGGTCTTTTCCCAGTTCTGCTGCGTTGAGCCTGCTAAGATGCAGTTGCGCTGCTTTAGCTGAGCCGTAGGCGGCATTGTCCGGGCCGCTCATCAGGGCGTTTTTGCTGACGATATTGATCACATCGCCGCCGAGCTGTTGTTTTCTCATCACCTCTACGCCGGCCTGGGTAACGAGGAACTGTCCTTTTACGAGCACGTCGTAGAGCAGGTCCCAGTCGGCCTCTGTGTGGGCTTCCAGCGGTTTGGAGATAGAGAGGCCCGCGCAGTTCACGATGAGGTCTACCCCACCGAAGCTGAGGGCCGCCTGGGCAAACGCCTGATGGATGGTGGCCGGGCGGGTGACGTCGAGCAGCGCGGCCGCAAACGCATCTTTACCGGCGTGCTGTTCAAACTCCCGGCCGGCGTTCTGCAGGCGGTTTTCATCGTTATCGCTGATCACCACCACGGCGCCTTCTGCCACAAACTTGCGGGCGATGGCTTTGCCGATACCGCCGGCGCTGCCGGTCACCAGCGCCACACGGCCACTGAGCGCTTTAGGCTTCGGCATCCGTTGCAGTTTAGCTTCCTCCAGCAACCAGTATTCTATGTTGAAAGCTTCCTGCCTTGGTAACGAAATATACTCAGAAATTGCTTCAGATCCACGCATTACGTGGATGGCGTTGATATAAAATTCAGCGGCCACGCGGGCGGTCTGTTTGTCTTTGGCGAAGGTGAACATGCCGATGCCGGGCCACAGTATCACTACCGGGTTGGGGTCGCGCATAGCGGGACTGTTATCATGTTTGCACTGCTGATAATATTCCGTGTACATGCCACGATAGGCTTCAAAGAGCGGCGCGATCCTGTTCTTTATCGCCGGCAGGTCTTGCAGGTCTTCCTCCGGGGCGAGGTCCAGCACCAGGGGAGATATTTTCGTCCGCAGGAAGTGGTCCGGGCAACTGGTGCCCATGGGTGCCAGGCGGTGCAGGTCTTTCGCGTTGATGAATTCCATGACGTCCGGTGCGTCCGTAAAATGTCCAACCATCGACTGGCAGGACGAGGCGAAGCCTCTCAGTACCGGCGCCAGTGCGGCCGCCTGGCTGCGGCGTTGTTCTGCAGGCAGTTCCGGTATTACCTTGCCGCCGAATACGGCAGGCTGCTGCGCTACTTTCGCATCGATGTAATCCGCCGCTTTGTCGATCACTGCCAGCGTGTTCAGGTAACATTCATACGCCGTATCACCCCAGGTAAAGAGGCCGTGAGAGCCGAGGATGATGCCACGGATACCAGGGTTGTCGTGCAGGCATTTCCGCAGCTGCAGTCCCAGGTCGAAGCCGGGGCGCTGCCAGGGCACCCAGCCGATGGTGCCGCCGAACAGTTCCTGTGTGATCTGTTGTCCGTTTTTTGCGGCAGCGATGGCGATCACCGCATCCGGATGCAGGTGGTCGATATGTTTAAAGGGCAGGAAAGCGTGCAGCGGGGTATCGATGGATGGAGGCCGGGAGGCAGGATCATACAGACAGAGGTTGAACAGCTCCACCATCTCATCTTCAAAGGCGATGCCGCGGTATACGTTCTCCAGGCTGCGGAGGCGGTCAGTATATAGCGCCGCGAGGCCATTGCGTTTCAGGGTGCCGAGGTCACCGCCGGAGCCTTTTACCCACATGACTTCCGTTTCGTTGCCGGTGAGCGGGTCCGGCACGACAGCTTTACAGGAGGTGTTGCCGCCGCCGTAATTGGTGAGGCGCAGATCAGCGCCCAGCAGATTGGAGCGGTATATCAGCAGCGCTACTTCATCGCCGGCCATAGCCGCCGCCGTAGCGTCATCCCATAAATAACTGACATTTTTAAACTGTGTTCTTTGCAGCGACATACAAATATTTATTTAAGAGAATTTCCGTAACCAACGATTAATACAGAAAGGAGAATAGTAAGATTTCCGGCGATGATGGTGGCTTTGGCCCTGGTGCTGACGCCCTTCCATTCTTTCAGTGCCAATCCCCAGAGATTAGCGATCAGGATGATGAAAGCCATGTGCAGTATCCAGGAGCTGGCGCCGTTGCCCAGTTTGCTTTCGCCCATGCCATAAAAGAAAAACTGCAGGAACCACGTCACGCCCGCCAGCGCAGAGAAAAAGTAGTTGGCCGCCAGCGGCGTTTGTTTGTTCGTATAGTCCTTGTAGGAACGGTTGCGCAGGTTCAGCAGTACACACCATACCAGGTTGGTGGTAAGTCCGCCCCAGAGAAGCACCACATAGGTAACATTGTTCTGGTATAAAGGTTCAAGCCCGCGCGCCACCGCCATCTCCGCCATGCTTTTCCCCGCTTCTATGCCGTATACAAAACAGGAGCTGAGAACGCCCGAGATAACCCCAACTATCAGTCCTTTTACCACGTTAAACTCCGCCACCGCTTTTTTCTTTTCTTCTTCCGGCAGCTCTTTTTCCTTCATCATGCCGGCTTTACCGCAGATGCAGATGCCTGCGAGGCATACCAGCATGCCTGCCAGCACTACCTGTCCCCAGGGGCTGCCGATCATGTCCGACAAGGATGTTTTTCCGGCCGTGGGCACTATGTTATAATACACGGCCGGCACCAGTGCGCCGAACAGCGAGCAGCAGCCCAGCATCACCGAATTACCGAGCGACATGCCAAGGTAACGGATGCCCAGCCCGTAGGTGAGGCCGCCGATACCCCAGAGGAGGCCGAACACATAGGTGGCCCCCAGCGTGCTCCATGACGCCTGCGCGATCAACTCAGCGAACCCCGGCAGGGTAAGCCATGCTGCCAGCGGGGGTACGATCAGCCAGGAGAACAGTCCGCCGGCCAGCCAATACGATTCCCATTGCCAGCCTTTTACTTTTTTGAAGGGCATATAGAAGCTGCCCGAGGCGAAGCCGCCTATGAAGTGGAATATTATACCTGCAATTACAGCCATGTGGAATTTTTTGTATCTGTTTTACTAAAGTAGATAAATCAGCGGGCCGGGCTGTCATGCACTGTTATGGGGTGGTCTAAATTCACTTTAATACTACATTTCAGCTTTTTTACGCGATACTGCAATTCTCAAAAAAATGATCCCCGGAGAATCACCTGGATCGGATTTCGATCATTTACAAGTGGTTAACATTTAGAGAGATGGATTGGTGGATATTGCGGGCAGTTCATCAAAACAACCGGATTATGTTTGTAAACCTACCATCAGCAGCGATCGTTTTCAGGTTATTTGAAAAAGGTAAGCTGGCCACTAAAAACACCCTTATAAGAATTACGATGATTTTAATGAAAAGACGTTTTAAGCGGTACAAACCATATCAACCGGCGCCAGCAATACACACGGCCAACCAGATAGCAGACTGGTTTCTGGCGAAACTGGACACCAACGCCGGAGATACGATTTCGCCACGAAAACTACAGAAGCTGGTATACTATGCGCAAGCATGGCACCTAACCGCATTTCGTCAGCCGCTCTTTAATGACCCTATCCAGGCATGGGTACATGGCCCTGTTATTCCAGCACTGTACGAGCGGTTTAAAAATAGCGGCCGGGATTGCCTTAACGAGGTAAACAACAGTGGCTTGGAAAAAATTGATTTTCCCAAAGAAACGGAGGCACTGTTAAACGAAGTGTATACGGTCTACGGAGAACATTCTGCCAGCTATCTGGAACAGCTAATCCATCGTGAAACGCCCTGGATAAAAGCAAGAAAAGGATTACAGCTGTATCAGCATTCGGATGCGATCATTACAGCTGAGTCTATGATTAATTATTATAGTGCTTTAAAAAATGGGGAAAAAACATCATAACCGCAGCATCATTCCTCATAGAATTGTTGGATCCGAACAAACACATCGATACATCTCCGCTAATCAGGCAATAATGCATGATTGGTGGCAAGGGGGTAATCAAGCCCACATACTTGTGTCTATCCGGTTTCTTCAACATGACTATGAATGCTTTTCAGATTGGGGAAAAACAGAAATGAAAGTATTCTGGTATTTTCAGTCCAAACTTCACAAATTCACCTGGCAGCAGGTTTATGACACTTCCCGTAAGTCCGATAAAAATGGATTTGGATATACTAGAATTTCACGAAGTATATATCCTGAGAGTGAATTCAAAAAATCGCTGGATGATGAGATAGAACTATTTGAACTACGGGTTGATCAGGCCAAAAGGGTTCACGGCTTTCGTATAAGATCAGTATTTTACTTATGCTGGCTGGATAAGGGACATAAAATTTGCGCCTGATAATACATAAACAATGCATTACAGAAAAATCGAACTATCAAGTTATACTTGACAGTTGATCCTGATAACCATGAAAGACGTCTCCAGATTGAGCTGTCAAGGAATCCTTGACAGCTCAATCTATAGAATTAAATTTTTTAAATATATCTTTGCGCGTCATCTATAGATTTAATAACCCCAAAACCTAAAGTCATGTTCAGCATTAACATTGCAGGAAACAACCCCGCATTCTCCTACCAGACATTTACAGAACGTACCACTGTCCACCTGTACATCGACCATAACACTATCTGGATCACGCCTCAACAGATCGCGACATTATTTCGCGAGCCTGAGAAAGAGATCCGTCATCATATCAATATGGTTTATCTGGAAGGGGAAGCCGAAGAAGCATCTACCAACAATGGCACCGATAGCTATGCACTGGAAATAGCCATTGCCATTGCTTACCGCATTCCCTCCAAACGCTGCATACAGTTCCGGTCCTGGGTCAGCAAAACGCTCAACGCCCAACTGGTACCTGCCGCCCCGGCCGTACCTGGCGACGAAGCAGCTGCATTACAGCAGGTGCTGACCGATTATGCCTATGCGTTAGACATTCTTGATCAGTACGATCATCAGCGGTTACAGCTCACCGGCACCACGGCAGACAATCTTTTCCACATTACCTATCCGGCAGCCATGGCGGCTATCCACGGACTGAAAGACAAGTTCGGAGGCAGCAGCCTCTTTGGCAATGAAAAAGACGACTCCTTCCGCAGTTCCCTGGCGGTGATTTACCAGACGTTCGACGGCATGGCGTTATACCCCGGCGTAGAAGAGAAAGCAGCGCACCTGTTATACTTTGTGGTCAAAAACCACTCGTTTTCAGATGGCAACAAGCGGATCGCTGCTTTTCTGTTTGTCTGGTTTATGGGAAAAAATAATTTGCTCTACCGGAAAGACGGGTCCAAACGTATCGCGGACAACGCACTCGTAGCCATGACACTGATGATTGCAGAAAGTAAAGCAGATGAAATGGACATGATGATTAAAGTAGTGGTAAACCTTATCAATACAATGAATTGATACCGGATATCAAACTCCTTCTACCAACATCTGTTTCCGCAGGTTCATGATCGCGTAACGTACCCTGCCCAACGCGGTATTGATACTGATACCAATCGTCTGGGCCATCTCTTTGTAACTCAGGTCTGCATAATATCGTAAGATCACCGCTTCCCGCTGTACCGGCGGCAGCTGGTCCAGCATAGCGCCGATCTCCTGGTTGGTTTCATGCGTGATCAGGTGATGTTCAGCACTGTGTTCCATCAGGTCCAGGCTGTCACCCATCTCATCATTATAGGGAGCTACCATCGTTTTACCCCAGGCGCTGGCTTTACGGAAATGGCTGATACAGCAGTTGTGGGCAATCCGTACCGCCCAGGCGAGGAAACGGTTATTGTCAGCATATTGCCCGCTATGCAGGGCGTTGACAATCTTGATGAAAACTTCCTGAAAAATATCTTCTGCCAGATCGCGGTTACGCACCAGCAGCACGATAGTGGTATATAATCTGTTTTTATGACGATGTACCAGCGTGGTGAACGCGTGGTTGTCGCCGTCTACGTACAGTCGGATCAACTCGTGGTCGGTAAAATCAGAATACTTGTTCATACACAGGTTTCAAGCGTTAAAAAATAGGTTCAGGAAACGGTCTCCCTCGACAGGGAGACCATAGTTTCTATATGCTGGAGGCTATGAGTAAATAACCTAGTCTTGCAGGTTCAGCACCTGCCGAACCTGGCTATAATTTTTCCAGTCCAGGCTGCTGGCGGAGCGGGCAGACACGCCACCCGGCACGATCACGTACCGGTACTGATAACGTTTACCAGCGGTAGTCGTCTGGGTACTGGGATTACCATTAGAAATAAGGTTGATGGATTTGGATGCGGCCACATAACGGATCAGCGTCCCAAACTCATCGGTGTAAGGCAACAGCACAATGCTCTGCTGGGAAGCCGTCCCGAGGTTGATATACACATTCACCAGCGCATTGGCCAATACGGCAGAATCCAGTTTAGGCGCATTGATAGCGGCAGCGTACAACACCGTGTCTACCGTACCATCAGGATTGGTCACTGTCTGCGCGCCCTGAAAACGAACATCCAGCCAGCCGGAATAAATAACATTCGCAGATCCCGGATCCCCCGGATCACCTTTAGGGCCCTGTGGCCCCTGTGCACCGTTAGAACCATTAGGACCGGCAGGTCCCTGCGGACCGTCTTTAGAGCAGGACATGAAGCAAACTACAACAGCGAGAATAAGTGCATAGGGCATGCAGCGCAATACTTGTTTCATCATTACAATTTGAGTTTAAGTGTTTATTTTGATTGATGTTTCTACCATACATTCCGCGGACAGGTATCGCCGTATTTGTTACCCAGCAGGAAACCGATCATGATCTCATGCGATCCCTTGCTGACGGTATTTAACGTCGACGCCGTATAGTCGTAGGAGTAACCGATATTGAAAGTGGAGTTGATGTTCACCCCGAACATGCCCGCCACGCCGTCATGCAGGCGATACGATGCACCCGCCCAGAAACGGTCACGGAACATCATGCGTGCGTTGACATCCACGCTGACCGGCATAGCGGTGATAAACTTTACCATTACGGAAGGCAGCACGTTGATATCATCGTTGATCCATAAGCGGTAGCCCGTCGTAAAAAAGAGGTGGGGCACCAGCTTTCCCTGGTACAGGCTGTCGCCCGCCAGCTTACCATTATCAAAACCAATCTTCTGCGGGATAATATTCTGTGCAGAAGCTCCTGCAAAGAAATCAGCGGCATACAGCCACAGACCGGCGCCGATGTCCGGACGCCAGCGGTTCAGGATGCCCGTACCGTTGATGGCGGGATCGTTAGGGTCCAGGAAACCCACCTTACCGGCATCGAGGCTCACCTGCTGCATACCGAGTGATAAACCCGCACTCAGGCTCATGGTGGGCGTGAGGTTGATATGATGCGCGTAGGCGGCGCTGATGGCAAAACGGTTGAGCGGACCAGCTTTGTCATTCAGGATGGTCAGGCCGGCGCCAGGGTGCGGCGGAGGCGTCGTATAGTCGCGCCAGTAAGCTTTTCCCCGCGGATTTTCCCCGGGCATCTCAAAGCCTGTAGGCGAAGCACTGCTGTAATCCGATTTGCGCAACGGCCCATGCACCGTCAGATAGGTGGTCACCGGCGCACCATTCAACCCCGCCCACTGATGCCGGTGGCTCAGGCGCAGGTCCCAGTAGTTTTCTATTCCTGCCACAGCAGGATTGATGATGAAAGGATTCATGATATACTGTGTGTAGTGCGGCTGTTGCTGCGCCTGCACCCACATCGCCATCAATCCTATCAGACCAGTTAACACAAACTTTTTCATGACTCAATGTTTTAGGTTAAAAACAGGTCCGCTCCTATTTCTTCAGTATCGTGAAGGTGGTCCTTCTGTTCTGCTGTCTTCCTTCCGGGTTGTCGGATCCGTCCGGCAGCGTATTAGGCGCTATCGGCATAGTGGCGCCATAACCTTTGTAGGTGAGGCGGTGCGCGTCTATTCCTTTTTCCACCAGGTAGTCTACGCAACTCTTGGCGCGGGCTTCGGAAAGTCGCTGGTTGTAACGTTTGCCTCCTTTGCTGTCGGTATGGGCCGCCAGCTCAATCTCCATATTGGGATTTTCCTGCAGCAGGACCGCCAGTTTATCCAGCGATGCAGAAGATTCAGGCTTCAGCGTCGCTTTATCATAGTCGTAGTACACATTTTCGAGCGTCACCGGAGACGGTGGCGCTACAATCGGCGTAAGGCACAACGCCGGTGCGGTAATAGCGGCGGTATCTTCATTTTGCGGCAGATCGATGTGTTGCGTACCCTGCGTATAACCTACTGCGTTAGCGATGGCTACCAGCGGCTGGTATTCGTCCATCGTAAAGGCATAACTGCCATCGGCGCCGGTACTGCGGGTGGTGACCACCTGGTTATTAACGGTGTCGATAATACGTACTTCCGCTCCCGCCACAGGCGTATTACTGTTACACGCCACCACAACACCGCTCAACTGCCGCGCAGGACGTGTTTTATGGAGAAAGAAAAGTTCGAGGCAACATTCTGCCGCCCTGTCTGTACCCAGCAACACATCATCGAGCAGGTTACGGTTGTTGCTCCGGCTGGCGAAGTAGATGTCATCTTTAACGGAATTGACCGGATACCCCATGTTCACCGGCGCCTGAAAGTTGCCCGGTTCTCCCTTGCTGCTGAAGAAATCATAGCCACCCATACCGGTCCTTCCATCGGTGGAAAACACCAGCGTGCGGGTAGCTGCATGATAATAAGGCGCCTGTTCGTTATCCGCCGTATTGATCACCTCACCGAGATTAGCGGTACTCACAGGCTTGCCGGTTTCATCCAGTGTGGCGTACCACAGGTCAAAACCGCCCTGGCCCCCGGGACGGTCGCTGGCATACAGGAGGTGTTTGCCATCGGGCAACACAAAAGGCTGCTGCGTATTGCTGCCAGGCACATTGATCACCGCATCCAGCGCCACAGGCTCGCTCCAGTTGTTGCCGCTTTTGCGGGACACCCACAGGGAAGTCACTTTTTTACCATGATCGATCTGCCAGCGGGTGATGAACAACTGCTGCCCGTCAGGGGTAATGCTGACAGCGCCCTGGTGCAGCGATTCAGGTTGGGCGACCGGTAGCAGTTTAATATTGGCCGCCTGCCCGTCAGCGTAGTCGGCGGTGTACACCCTGTTGACAAAACCTTTGTTTTTGGCAGGGTCCGGACGGGTGGACGTAAACAGCAACGCACCATCGGCTGTCCAGAGCGGCGCATAGCTGGCGCCGGTGGTATTCAGTGCCGCCGGCGCTTTGCGTATTTCATAGAGGGCAAGGTCAGACCGTTTCAATTGAGCATTGACAAATGCGAGGTTTTTCACTTCCCGTTCGGCAGCGGCACTATAGCTGTCTTTGGAACCGTAGCCCTGCAGAAAACTGTGGAATGCTTTCTCTGCATCTTCGTATTTACCAAGGGCACGGAGGGAAACAGCATAATAATAGGCTGCCAGCGGGAAATTTTTCGCGTCGGCTTCCAGCACTGCTTCATAGTGCGGCGCCGCTTTTTCATAGTTATGCAGGTTACGGTAGCTCTCCGCCAGTTTGTACACCGCCTGCTGCGCGCTGCTTACCGGCACCGTTGTTTTGCGGCTGGCGTTCACCGCCGCATAAGGTTTATAGGAATCCTGCCGGAAAGATTTATTCCTGGTGCCGAGGTATTTTTCATAATACTGCACTGCCGAATTATAATCTTCCTTTTTATAGTATTGATCGGCCGCTTTCAGGTAATCGTAGGTAAACTGCGCCTGTAGCGTCATAGCGGCCAGTAAAACGGATGCGGTAAATAATATTTTTTTCATGAGATGTCTGTTACATGTAGAGATGAATTACAAACGGGGGCATACAAATTCCACTTCCGGCGTCTTCACTTTCCTGCGTCCGATAAAAGTGAGCGATACTTCGAAGCTGTTGGAACCGCGGGCCATCTTGCTCAGGTCTGAGGTATTGATATCATAGCTCACCCCCAGCATCATGCTCTTGTAAATAAACCCGGCATGGGTGGTGAAGGCATCTTTTAAGCGATAGTTCAGTCCCAGCAGGAAATCCGTTTCAGGCGCTGCTTTCAGCTGGCCATAGGCGCCGATCATTTTCTCCTGCGCCGGTCCCTGCGCCATAAACAGGAAGTTGGGTGTAATACTCAGTATGTCCGACACCGTTAGCTTCACGCCGCCATGTATATTAAAGCGCATCGGGAAACGGGCGTCCCCGGCTGCGGCAAACTGGTCCTGCGGACGGGTAAGGTGTATCACAGAAAAACCGCCGTAGATATTGAACTTCTTACCAGGCGTGGCGTCGTAATAAAGCGCGCCGGCGCCGGCATCAAAAGAAAGGGAAGAAGTCCGGGTCAGCACATCGGTCACCGGGTTGCCGGGGTTATAGCCTGTCACCGGGTTCCATTGCTCACCGAAGGTGAGCTTGGAAGGATCAAAGCGGCGCTGGATAAATCCCAGCTGCAGGCCGAAGTTGAGCTGATGGTAATGCGCGGCGTCCAGCTTTACACCGGTGTAAGCAGCGCTTACATAACCGGTGGTATAGTTGTACCCACCGTCACCGGCGGCCTGGTTCAGCACACTGGCGCCGAAGTTGATATTTTTGGCGGTCGGCACTTCGGCCGTGATACCGTATGTTTTAAACGGGCTGATATTTCCCCATTGTGTGCGGTATATCGCAGCAATCCGGTAGTCCCCGTCGAAAGCGCCGGTCAGGGCCGGGTTAAGCCACGACGGATAGGTATAGTACTGCGAGAAATGCGGGTCAGCCTGGGCCATCGCCCTGGAGCAGGCGAAGAGGGCTGTCACTGACATGAGCCATGTTGCAATTTTTATTCTCATTTTGTGTCCGTGTTTTATGTGAATAATGTTCGTTATCGGATGATGGCCACATACCCTGACAGCGGCGCAAATCCGTTACGCAGGGTGATGACATAATAGTAGGTGCCGACCGGCAACGGGTTGCCCTTAAAGCTGCCGTCCCATGGCTGCGGATAACCGGTGGACTGATACACCCGCTGACCATAGCGGTTGAATACTTCTACTTTGCTGTCGGGGTAGTCGCCCAGGTTATAGATCACCCATTTGTCATTGATGTTATCGCCGTTGGGAGAGAACGCATTGGGCGGCAACACAGGCTTCAGTACTTTGACAGACAGCTGGTCTTTAGCGGTACAGTTGTGTTTACCGGTGGCGGTCAGCGTGTATATCTCGTCATGCATTGCCGGAATGGAGGGCGACAGCAGCGTCGGGTTCGGGAAATCGGCAGCCGGTTCCCAGCGGAACTTCAGGTTCACGGAATCGTTGGCCCTAGGCCTGAAAGTGATCACCGTTCCTTGTGGCACCACAAAAGACTGGCCCGCGTCGATCACCGGTTGCAGGTATACCACTACTTTGCTGGTGTAGGATGCAGACGTACAACCTGCGGCGTTCGTTACCTTCAGCTTTACGCCATATTCGCCGGGTTCAGCGTATTTCTTCACCGGGTTTTGTGCGGTAGAAGTAGAACCATCACCAAATTCCCAGGCCCAGGTGGTAATATTGCTTTTAGCGTCAGTGCTCTGGTCGGTGAACGTATTATCTGTTCCCTGGCACAGCGTGTCCGGGGATACTTTGAAAGAAGCGACCGGCTGACCGAAGAAAGCTTCCATGCGCTTGGTAGCGCTTGCGCTGCAACCGAAGGGAGAGGTGGCGGTGAGCACTACGTCGAACGGACCATAGGCGGTGTAGTTATGCAGCGGGTCTTTCAGGGCGGAAGTGGCGCTGCCATCCCCGAAGTTCCACTGCCATGTAAGCGTCGACTTATCAGCAATTTTGCTCAGGTTGGTGAACTGCGCACTGCCTTCCGGCATACATATCGCCGCCGGCAGCTGGAAATTCACTTCAGGCAAAGGATGCACGCCCACCGACATGGAGGCGGTATCACTCAGACACTGATGGTCGCTGACAGCCACCAGTTTGACGGTGTAACTGCCATCAGCGGTATAGAGCACATTAAACGGTGTATTGTTGCTGGCTTGCGTCTGCTGACCTTTACCATCGTCCCATTTCCAGGTACTGATGACGCCACCGGTAATCGTAGATTGGTCGGTGATCAAGGCTGGCTGGCCGAGGCAGACATTGGCTGTTGCGGTAAAGGTGGCGGTGGGTTTAGGATATACCACCACGTCCGTTGCCACGGAATCAGCACAGCCTGTGCTGGTGTTGAACACATACCAGATTTTATGTGTACCGGCGCCCGCCACCGAAGGGGTGAAATTACCGGTAGAATCCGTCGCCGGGCCTTTGTAGTAGCCTTTGCCGGTTACCCCATTCTGCACAGCCGCGTTAGCCACTTTAATACTTCCTTTCACGTTTACGCATACCCCGTTCACCGGCGCATACGCCAGCTGTGGTTTCAGCTTAAAGCTGGCAGTGACGGTCGTATCTTTCGTACAGCCTTTATCGGTAGTTACCTGGTATTTGATCGTATAGGAGCCAAACTTCGTATAGGCATGCGTAGGTGACGCCAGCAGCGAAGTATTGGGATTGGTGGGCGTAGCGCCGGCATCACCGAAGTCCCAGCTGTGGCCGGCCAGCGTTTGTGCATCGGGCACAGTGGCGGTGCTGGTAAACTGTACCACGCCATTTACCGGCAGACAATCGCCGGGGAAAGTAAAGGCCGCATGTGGCTTCGCGTATACGGTAATGGTTTTGGTAACGGTATCGCTGATACACAGGTCGCTCACCTTCACCATATGTTTAATAGTGTATGTTTTATGACCTTTATACGTCATAGACTCCGGCGCATTGGTAGAAGCTTTCTTCACTGAGTCATTGCCAAAATCCCAGTACCATTCTTTCAGCGGCGTTGTTCCTCCGTAGGTGGAGTTATCAGTGAGCTTCACGGGTGCACCTTCGCACAGCGACGGCAGGTCGCTGGTGAAATCGGCCACCGGTTTGGCCACGGCCTTCACCTGGAAAGCGGTGTCTCCCACACAACCATCGGTGGAGATCACCGTCAGCTTCACATTGGCTTGTCCCGGCTGGAAAGCATGATGCACCTCGATGCCGCTGTCCAGTGCCGGACCAGGGAATTCCCATTTCCAGCGGTCAATCTTATAGTCCGGTTGATTGTTTTCTCCTTTGAAGATGGCGCTGTCCAGCGTACAACCTGAATAGGTATAGCTGGATATCGCGCGCGGCTTGGGCTTCACAGAAATGGTATATCCCACCTTTTCCGTATTGGTACAGTTCTCAATAGAAGGATGGGTAGACATCACCGTAATATCAAATTCCCCCGTGTTGGTGAATTTATAAGAGCCGGGTAAAGTGTATTTATAGTAAGTGATACCGTTGATCACCACGGTAGCGGTAGGCACCGGCGCGTTCACGGTCACATCAGCATTTGGTGTAATGGCTGCACCCAAAAGACTCAGCTTCCACACCATTTTGGTGGGCTTGTAAGCCATCAGGATAGACAGTTGCACCGGTGTTTGCGTACAGGTAAAATCATTGGTGGCTTTAGATGTATCATACTCGTTGTGAATAGAACCCACTGCGTTCAGGTTGTTGATCAGTGTACCGGCGTTATAGCCATAACTTTCTACGCTGCCAAGACCGTAGGTAGTAGCGGTAAAGGCGGAGTCGCTGGTCACGATACATTGTGCCTGCGCAGCGGCCCAGCGTTTCACCACCACAGAATAACCGGTCAGGTTAGGGTGCGGATAGGAGGTATTGAACAGCGGACTGCCGTCGATTAACAACGATCCGATACCGCCGGTGGGAATAATCAGCGTCAGGTAGTTGACCGTAATAAACTCCCTGTTGTTACGGTAAAAACCGGTCCTTTTAACGGCCTGTTCTATCGGGCTGAGGTACACCATCTCCGGGTCTCCCAGCGGATCGCTGTTGCCGCAGGAGCCGGAAGACGGCATGTATTGGGCTACCAGTACCGGTTTATCGGCTTCAATATAATCGGCGGTATTACTGTTGTACTCGTAATAGGAATTAGCGATCAACGGCCCCATGACCGCGCCATTCTTTTTCACCACCGTTGTAGGATCTTTCACCACTACCTTATACATGGACGTCTGGTTGGAAGTGGGTGTGCCGGAATGCGAGTAGGGTGCGGTCAGGTAACGTTTACCCCAGGCCTGGAAAGGAAATACCTGCTGGATATTGTTATCGCCGCTGCCGCCGCCGTTGGTACAGGACTGCGAGGTACGGCTGCTGCCGGAGAAAACGGCCACGGGATAACATTCCCCGGCGGAGTTACCGATAGATTTTACGGTGGTGCCGGTGAGCTCCCGTCCTTTGGAGCCTGCCAGCGCGCCGCCTACCAGCTGGTAGATGTCGCCGCGGTTAAGGGTAACGGTGAATGGAACGCCCGGTGCACGGCCGTTACGGGTCAGTACCGAAGGTGTGATTTCCACCACGGTATTGTTTTGGTTGGCTACGACAAACATCCAGGAAAAACAGTCGGAGGCATAGTCCTGCTGACTGTTGACAGAGATATAGGAATAGCCCCATGTTTCTTCCGGCATCAGCATGGTGGCGCCGGAAGAGGCGCTGCCGAAGATATGTGCATAGGCTACGATCGGCACGTTACTGTGGATATGGATCGATTTATTATTGAAAGTCCCTTCGCCGCCGGTACCGCCGAACGAAGGCGGTGGTGAGTACAAACGGGCGTCGTTGGCGCCTGTTTTAGGGATCAGGTCTGTTGCTATGACCGTATTGGCGGGGATGGTATAGGTCCGGGTCCAGGCGGTGCCGGTGATATTCACTGTTACCGTAGCGGCCTGCTCGGCGCTCAGGTACAGGATCATCTCCTGTGAGTTGCCCCCTCCCGGCTCCATGAACTGGTGATGTCCGTAGCCAACCCAGAAGTCTTTCCCTTTATTGGAAAGATTCTGGGCGTGCGAACTGAAGGCTACGAACTGCAACACTAACACAGATATGGCCATGAGACATCGCTGTAGCCGTTGGCTGACAGGATGATTGGTTATTTTGGTAAACATCTTGTACAATTTTTCATCTTGAAATGATTATTGTTTGATGATCATCTTTGAGGTTCTTGTCCCGTCTTCAAATAAGGCCCGCAACATGTAAGGACCTTGTCCCAGTCCTGAAACCTGCACCAGGTTATCTTTTCCCGGTGTGGCTATTCTCTTCACCTGCCTTCCGTCCAATGCGTAGATCACCAGCTCACGCAGGTTCTTCACAGATTTCACACGCACAGACACGGAGGCCGGGTTAGGATAGGCAGTAATAGACCGGGCGCTGTTGACCAGGCTGTCTATTCCCTGCCGGCAGCTGGTAGCTGCTGCACGGGGAAACACCCCATGCAGCAACGCAGCTGTAATTATGAAAGCAAGCAAGTACTTCATCATCTTACATTTTTGGGTTATCGGATCAGGTTGATCACTCCTTTCTTCTCTACGGTGGAACCGTCTTTCAGTACCAGGTGACATACATAGATGTACACCCCTGAAGGCATGGTTTTACCTTTGTAAGTACCGTCCCATCCTATATCCTGGCTGTTGGACTCAAACACTTTTTCACCCCACTGATCGAATATGGCGATGTGTAATTTGTTGATGATATAACCATATACTTTCAGCACATCATTCTTACCGTCGTTGTTCGGCGTGAACGTATTGGGGATGTAGATACCATCCGGCAGGGTTTTACCTTCGGCCGGATCGGAGATTTTGTCTTCGCAACCTCTCACCTTCACGATGAGCTTCACGCTCTGGGATGGCTGCAGGCCGCTGATTACATGTTCCAGTCCTTCTCTTCCGGAAGACGGCTGCGTCCAGGTGAGGCCGCCGTCGATGGACACTTCGTAGCTGGTAGCATTGGGCACCGCAGCCCATTTAAAGCGGATCAGGTTGACGCCTACAGTATCCACTTTCACCACCGGCGTCGTCAGCAGTGGCAGCACATGTACCACCACTTTGGCACGGGTAGCGCCCGGACAGCCGTGGTTGATGGCTTCGAGATAGTAGGTACCACTGGCAGTGGCGGCAGTGATCGTGTATACGTTGCCGGTGAACAGCAGGTTACCGCCTGCAGGTGCGTCATACCAGTTGTACAGTACGCCCGCCTCCGGATCTTTCACGGCCAGCGATGCGTCGCTGCCGCTGCACACGGTCAGGGAGTCTTTCACCACGGCGGCTACGCCTGGGGCATATACTTCCACTTCTTTCGTGGTATCACCGATACAGCCTTCTGCCGCTACGATGCTCAGTTTCACTTTGTGGATGCCGGGGTATTTAAACTGTTTGGTGGTATCCTTCCGGAAAGCGTAGGTAGTATCACCAAAATTCCATTTCCAGCTGCTGATACCCACATTATTGCTGGTAGTAGCACTGCCCGTAAACTGGGCCACATCGCCTACGCAGCCGGTGTAGTTGCTGGTGAAGTTCACCACCGGCGCTGGTATTACTTTCACGGTGAGGACGGCCTCAAAGCTGTTGTTACAGCTTTCAATGTCCGGATGTGAGATCTGGATCGGCACATTGTAAGTGCCCGGCGCAGAGAACACATATTCATCCGGCAGCACAAAACGGTAGTAAGTGCGTTCGTTGGCGATCAACGAATCTTTCGGCACCGGGTTGTCCTGTATCACGTCCACCGCTGGCGTCAGGTTCTTCACAGCGCTCAGTTTCCAGGTGAGTTTGGTGGGTTTCACCGGTATCAGCATGGAGAAACGGAACGGCGTTTTCACGCAGGTGTACGTGTTGTTGCTGCCGCTGGACGGGTTCAGCACGTTGCTGAAGGCCGGCAGGATATTGAGGTTCTTCACGAGTGTTCCAGCATTGTAACCGTAGCTTTCCACACTGCCAAGACCATAAGTGATAGCGGTGAAGGCCGAGTCTGCGATAACATTACATTGCGCAGCGTCTGCATCCCACCTTTTCACCACCACCGTGTAACCGGTAAGGTTAGGATGTGCATAAGTGTGGTCAAACACATTACTGCCGTCGATCCGTAAAGAACTCAATCCGCCTGTTGGTATGATGAGGGTAAGATAGTTGGTGTTGATAGACTCAACGGTATTGCGGTACAAACCGACTTGTTTGATACCTTGTTCCAGTGGGCTGACATAGATCATTTCCGGATCTCCGTCGCCGTTTGTGTTGTCACAGGAGCCGCTGGATGACATATACTGCGCTACCATCACCGGCTGACTGGCATCGATGTAGTCAGCGGTATTGCTTTCAAACTGGTAGAAGCGGTTGTTGATCAAACCTGTTAACGCTACACCATTGCGTTTCACCACGGTGGCCGGGTCTTTTACCAGCACACGGAAGATGTTGGTCATAAAGCTGGCGGCATCATCGTCGATCGAAGTCGGCGCCGTCAGGTATTTTTTACCCCATGCCTGTGACGGGAAGTTCTGCTGGATCAGGTTATCACCGGAAGAACCGGTGCTGTTGCCACATCCGATACCGGTACGGCTGCTGCCGGAGAAGAAAGCTACCGGGAAGCACTTACCGTCGCTGTTGACGATGGAACGCACATGGGAGCCGGACACGTCGTATCCTTCAGAACCGGCTTGCAGCGCACCCAGTACCTGGTACACCTCACCTTTGTTCAGCGTTACGGTAAACGTCTGGTTGGCAGGTCTGCCGGTCAGCGTAGGCACACTCGGCGTGATTTCCAGGGTGGTGTTGTCATAATCCGCTACCACATAGAACCAGGAGTAAGTATCTGTAGAATAATTCTGCCTGGAAGTGAGCGCGTAATAATCGTATCCGTAAGTGCCTACGGGCAACAGCATGGAGGCGCCGGAAGAGGCACTGCCATAAATATGCGCATAAGCGACTATGGGCACATCACTTTCAATGCTGATGCCTCTGTCGGACCAGCCTTCTTCCAGCAGACGGGCATCGTTCATACCGCCTTTAGGCAGTGTTTCCGTCGTGATGGTCTTATTGGCCGGGATGTGATAGGTGCGTTCCCACGCGGTACCATTCACTCTTACAGTAACGTTAGAGGAGTCTTTCGCGTTCAGGTACAGTACCATCTGCTGGCTGTTATCACCGGTGAAGAACTGGTGATGACCGTAGCCTACCCAAAAGCGGGTACCCCTATTGGAACTGTCTGCCGGCTGCAGCTGCTGCGGTGCAGCAATGCCGCCATTCAGGCCGGTGAACTTGTCGAAATAGTGCAGGGTGCTGTCGGTGATCACATTGGTGAAGTCATTCACCCTGCTCAACGAATCTGTCTTCCATTTATCCGTGCTGTCGGTCATCGCCAGCCGGATGTCTTTCTGACGTTTGATATATCCCTGCCACGGATCGAGGTAGAACTGCTGGATATTGAAGTTGTACACGCCGCTGGCCGGGGTAACGTCCACGTCTGTATAGAAATACATGAAGTCGGTTCCCGGAGCGATATTCGGCGGTTTCACACCGGAATAGCGACGCACGGTCATATTGGAGGGCAAAGTGGCATTGTTCCAGGTAACCTTCGTCACAGTGTCGGTACCAAACATGAACGTCTGAGTAACACCTGCTGCCGGAGCGGCCGGGAAAGCCGGTAATGCCGGCGGTACGGAAGTCGGCAGGAACTCATAGGCGCCCATGTCGGGTACGCCTTCCTGCAATGTCACCGGCCTCGGTTTGTCGTCGATGTCTTTATCGTTGCCCTGTACCTGTACGCCACGGCCATGGATGGCCCATACTTCCGGATCGGTGAGTACCGGATGCAGATCGGCCGGACCCACAAAGGCAGGCTTGTACACCAGTGAATTGGCATCTATGCCGCTACCGGTGCGATAAGCCGCCAGTGTACCGTAAGAGGCGGCCGGTGTATTTTGTCTTACCAACACAGAACCTCTTGTATACAGCGTGTTGTAGTCGCTGTTCAGGAAATTCGGGTTGCCCACGTACATCGTACGACCGGTATCGGCAGCAAAAATGTTATTTCTCACTTTCACCGGTGATGCAGAAGAAGACGTATGCGCGAAATAAGCTGCATAGTTGTTGTTACTGCTGGTGGAAGTGTTGAGGATACTATTGTTGAGATAATTGAGATTATTTCCGTACTCACTGTAAACACCATACGAATTGCTGGCAGTAGTATGAATGCTCACCACGTTGTTGTTCACACTGATACGGTTAGAGGATGTCAGCGTAATACCTCTCAGCTCACCGGTGTTGGCGGTGCGGGCGTAGATCTCGTTGCCGGTCACGCGGCCCGGAGCGCCTGCTCCCGGTTGACAGTAAGTGAGGTAGATCGCATATCCTTTGGAGGAAGTGCTGTTGATATTGATTTTGTTGCGCACAATCGTGATAGCGGTATCACAATTATCGGCATAGATACCATACGCCGTGCCTGCCAGTGTTCCACTCAGGTTGATGGTATTCTTCCGGGCCACCAGCCTGTTGACATACTCAGCATAGATACCATAACTGTACGAACGGGTAATGGTATTGCTGTCGATGGTGACACCGGGCGACATATCGTCGCCATAGTCGTTTAGCCAGTACACACCGTTACCACCTTCAGTGATGGTGTTACCGGTGATCACGTTACCAAGACCGAGACAGTTGCTGGCGTACACGCCGGCGCTGTTGGTGCCGGACGAGGTCGTTACCGGCAATGTGATGGCACAAAGCTGCAGGCTGTCGAAAGACGCTTTCTTCGCAAACTCTACTGCCCTTGCATAAGTAGTGCCGGTTGGCTTGAAGGTGATTTTTTTCCAGGTCACATAATCCACGCTGTCGAGTTTCAGCACATAGTTGCGTGCGGAGGTACCCGCATAGGTAATAGTCACGTCTGCCGGGTTACCGGATGCGCTGCTGAAGGTCACCCTGTTCACTGCAGAAGCACCAGGGATATGCCGCATGGTCAGCTGTTCAGTATAAGTACCGTTGGCAGCGAGGAACAGCACCGGTCCTGCGATACCGCATTCCAGTTTGGACACCACAGCGGCGAAGGACTGGAAGTTGGTAGTGCTGGAAGGCTGCGCCGGGTTAATGGTGTAAGTACCTGCCAGTAACGGATCATTCAGGTTTACTTTCACCGGTGTGGAATATACGGTGTCCCTGTTGCTGCACACAACGGCGCAGCGGTAGTATTTCTCAGCACCGGCGATGGTGTTGTAAACACTCACGTACTGGGTGTCGCTCACATATTTCCACGGGCCGGCAGCGTTAGCAGATACCTGCCACTGATAGGTCTGATGACCGCCTTTGCTGTTACCCACGAGGTCCAGCTTGATGGCGGTGCCCATACAAATCGGCGTTGTCGGGTCTACCGTAGCATTACCGGCTACCGGCGGGGAAGTACATTCAGGAATGTTGATTTCGAAAGCACCCATATCCGGTGTCGTAGTGCTGCGGGTAATACCCAGGATGTCTTTGGTAACACCTACCGGGCGGCCGCTGTTGTCCAGCGGAGAAATCACCGGTGCGAAATTACCGGCAGATGGATCGGCAAATACCGGCTGAACAGCGAGGGAGTTGCTATCCAGTTTTGCACCTGCACGCCAGTCGGCCAGCGTAACGTAGTTGGTGCCGTTATTACCGGTATAGGCGGTATTACGGCTGCTCTTCACGAAGATATCGTTGTAGTCGGATTTGAATTCCGCAGACGCGGCAATATAAATACCGGTCCTGTTACCACCGCCTGTGCGGCTGATATCGAGGATATTATCGAGGAACTGAACGCCGGCCACAGGGCTGGACTGGTAAATACCGGTGGCTTCTGCGCTGCCGGTATTGACAGCATCGTTCAGGACAATCGTATTATGGTAATACAGCGTAAAGTCACTGCTATAGTTATAGAAGCCGCGCTGGGTGCCGCTGCCACGGATATCATAGATCACGTTGTTGATGATCTTCGCGGGATTGGCAGCGGTAGCGTCGGCGCTGGTGAACTCAATGCCATAGAAGGAATTGGTCGTAGTGGTAGCTCCGTTAAAGAGACCGTGGATACGGTTATTGCTGACGATGTTACCATCGCCTTTGCTGCTCACACTAACGCCATAGTTGGAGTAAGACACGCTGCTGCGTGCTGTCCGGAAGATGTCGTTATGGTCCACGGTGGTATTTTCCGTATTGTACAGGTACACGCCATAGGAATAGAACTCGCTGATGGCATTGCTGTCGATACGGTTACCAGCCGGAGATCCTGGTGAAGCGCCGTAGATAATCACACCATAATAGCCACCGTCGATCTTGTTGCCGCGTACCAGGTTGCTGTCGCAGCCGTTATTGGTACCGCTGCTGGTGCTGGCATCTGCGCCGTTGATCACAACGCCGGCAAAGCTGCTGCCTGAAGAGCTGTTATCTGTCAGGATGCGGCTATGGGTGATCCTGTTCTTGTCTGCATTCGCCAGCAGTTGTACGCCGTAGCCGTAAGTGCCGCCACGGGCGTCGATCACGAGGCTGTCGAAAGTGATATAGTCTGCGCCGCGCAGTTTGATCACCGCTCTTTCATTATCATCATCCGGTGCAAACTTGATCGTGTTGCCGTTACCGTTAAAGGTAATAGTATTGGTAGCAGAGATACCGGCGATAGAATCGAGTATCAGCTGTTCGGCGTACGGACCGGAGCCGGCTACGACGTTGAACACCACCGGACCTGCGATACCGCATTCCATGGCCGCTTTGGCAGCATTAAAGCTGACGAAGTTAGTCGCGCTGGACGGCGCCCCCTTGTTGATGGTATAGATACCACCCGGGAAAGCCGGGTTCACGGTGAGCAGTACCGGAGCACTGTAAGCCGTATTGCCGCTACAGGTGACTGCCACGCGATAATACAGGGTAGCCGATGCCGTTACCGTGGTGTCCGGGTTCGTCATCGGGTTGCCGATGTTGGTATACGGACCTGCTGCCGCGGTGGCTGTTTGCCACTGGTAGCTCTGTCCCAGGCCGATGCTGTTGTTGATCAGGCTGAGTGACACTTTACGGTTGATACATACCGGTGTGGCACTCACGGTAGCATCACCGGGTGTGGGCGGCGTGGTACACGGACCAGGTGTAAACTCATAAGCACCGATGTCTGGTGTAGTGGTGCTGCGGGTATTGCTGTTAATATCGACAGTGATGCCGGCCGGCAGCCCTTTGTTATCCACAGAAGCGCTGGTAGGCTGATAGTTACCGGAAGCTACCCCTGCAAATAGCGGATTGGAGGCCAGCGACGCAGTGTCTTGCTGGGAAGCGGTCTTCCAGTCAAGCAGCGAGCTGCGGTTGGCATTATAATAGCCGGTAAAGCTGGTACCGCCCGGTGCGGCCATATAATACAGGTTATTATTGGCATGGATGGTACCGGTAGTGGTGCCGAAATACACGGCGTATTTGCTGCCGCCGCCGCCACGGGTGACTGCGATGAGGTTATTAATGAACTCAATGCCATCCGCTTTGGAGGTCTGATAGAAACCACGCGCCGTATAGGTGGTGGTGCTGGTAGAAGTTCCGTCCAGCGCGATGGTATTATGGAAATACCATACGTTGTCAGAGCTGGAATTGTAGATACCGTAAGCATCTCCCCTGCCCGTGAAGTTATAGACCAGGTTGTTGGACACCACGTTCTCCAGTTGGGACAACGCGTCCGTACCGGAGAAGTAAATACCGTAACTGGCGCTCACACTGGTGGGCGCGCCGCCAAAAGGATTACTGATGCGGTTACGGGTAATGTTGGCTTTGGTATTCAGATTGGAAAAATTAATACCATAGAAGGTCGACACCGTGGCACGGGTCGGCCTGCTGATGACATTGTTTTCCACTAACGTGTTAAATGATCCGCTGGCGTTCACCCCGGAATGATAGAATTCTGTAATGGTATTGTTGGTGATCTTATTGCTCATATTGGCCATCGTGCTGCTGCCGGTGAGCACAATACCATAATAGCCACCTACAATTTTGTTGGAGGCGAAAGTATTGTTGTCGCACTTGGCATCACCGGAGGTGGTAGGCGATGTATAAGAGCTGCTGATCACGATACCCGCATAGGCGGTACTGCTGGTAGATGTGGAATCCACCAGTATGGTGGAGTTCTTAATGGTATTAAAATCAGCGTCGTTGGTCAGGAAAACGCCCCAGCCATAACCGGAAGAACCGGTACCGGTAGCTTTTATCACCAGGTTATTAAAAGTGAAATAGTCGGCATTATCCAGCTGAATCACTCCCCTGTTGGCGGATGTGCCGGCAAATTTTAGCGTATCGCCGTTACCGTTAAAGGTAATGGTATTGGTAGCGGAGGCGCCGGGCACGGGTTTCAGCAACAGCTGTTCCGTATAGGGGCCGCTGTTAGCCACCACGTTAAAGATCACGGGACCACTGATACCGCATTTAAGATAGTTATAGGCATCGTTGAAGGAAGCAAAGTTAGTACCGGCCGTAGGCGCCCCTTTGTTGATGGTAAACGTGCCGGACACCAGTGTGGGCGATGTCACGTTTACGCTGGTGGAGGTAGCGGTCTGTGTGCTGGTAGTACAGGTAACGATACAACGGTACCAGGTGGAGGCGGACTGTGTGGTAGTCAGCATGCTCTTGGTGGCGCCGGCGATGTTGGTCCACGTAGTGTTGTTGGCAGACTGCTGCCATTGATAAGTCAATCCCGAAGCCACGGTGGCGCCGGTAAGCCGCAGGTCGAATGTACCGTTCAGACATACGCTGCTCATACTGGAGACTGCGGTGCCTGCGGTGGGCGTGCCGGTGCAGGGAGTAGCTGGTATCCAGGAGAAGGTGATGTTCGGACGGGTGGTCATGGTACCGGTGTTGTCGGTATCGGTAGTACCGCATAGGTTATTTTCGTTATCGGCGCGGTAGGTATGTGAGCCGTTAAACGACAATCCGGTGGTGAAGGCCACTTCCGGATTGTTGGAATAGAAGGTGCCGGGATCTGTGACCTGTGCGCCGCTGCACACTTCCACCACAATGTTGTCGGTTCCGTTCCAGAAAAAGTTGCTACTGAAAGGGAAGTTGTTCACACCATTGAGGATGGTATAGTCTGCCGGGGAGCGTACCACGGTCGTACCGGGCACCCAGCTGGCTTCATCCAGTGTGCTCACGGTAGTGCCACCGATGCTGATCCCGTATTGTTCGATCACATCGGCAGTATTCAGGTTTTTAACAACGAACTTGATACCGGTAATATATCCCGGGGCCATACCGGCAGCACTGAGTTCTGCTGCGGTGAACAGGTACTGTGCCCTGTTGCCTTCGAAATAGTCCTGTAACGGACAGGGATATCCGATATCGCTGTTCCCCGTGGTCCCGGTGCCGATGTTGATATCGGTCTGCGCCAGCAGACGGCTGCTCAACATCAGCAGCATTCCGGCCACGAGGATGGTTTTGTGAATAAACGAAAGCGTATAATTTCTCATATAGAAAAACATTTGCTGGTTTTCAGATGGGGTTAATCTTTTTATCAGAACACCCAGGTGATCCATGATTTACCGTCTTTGGCGCTGACCATATCATAGGTGGTGGCGCCTGTCTGTACAAGGAAGAAACCTGTCTGTTCCGCCATCAGCGCACGGGTACGCAACAACGGCGTAGGGTCCGGCGGCGGATCGCCAAACATGCCGCTGTCATTGAAGATCACGCGGCCGTCGCTGGTGAAGGAGGGGGTGTCATGCAGCACGCCGTACATCAGCGTGGGCTGACCTTCGTCCGGCACAATGATGCCGAAGGCATCGATGCCGGAGCCTGGACCGGCGGCATCAGGCCAGAATGTGGCTGCGATGTAATCCGGTAACGTATGCAGTCCGTAAGCATCGTCCACCCCGTTGACATGGAAACCTCTTTCGGCAATCCAGTAACGGCGC
Source organism: uncultured Chitinophaga sp. (assembly GCF_946479755.1). The sequence continues at coordinate 108,856 of NZ_CAMLHC010000020.1, forward strand.
TGGTTAAGCGCGTACTGGTACCAGCGCTTGGGAGCCGCGATGTCTATGGCCAGTGGCCTTACTGTTTCGGAGATACTGGCGGGCTGGCCGTTGATGGTGCCTTTTACGGCGCCGTCTTCAAACTTGATGTTATCGAACTGGCTGATGGTGGTGGAACCGTCCGTAAACGCAGGCGACAGGGCGATGCCTTTGGACGTATAGTAGTAACCGGTAGTCGCTGTCTTTACCTGTCCGCCTGCCACCCAGGTGAAGGTGATGCGGTGAGTGAGCGTATTGACCTGCACATCGTAGCGCGCCGTAGCGGTGGTCAGCTTATGGAAATAGGTTAATATTTTCCGTACACTATCGATGTTACGGTTGATATGCTGCTGGTAATAATCCGCCTGTTCCTGTTGTGTGGCCTTTACCAATATGGCCCGGCTTCTGTTGAAACGGCCGGTCAGCACCATCGTGTCGCCGGTCATGCCGTTGATGGCAAACTCGAAGTCCGATCCCAGCCCTTTACCGTATTCGCCGCCGTTCTCGCCCGCATCCGGATCGCAGAGCACGTGCACGTAAGAGTAGGTATCGAACAGGAGGCTCGGCTGCTGCAATGCTTTGAGCCGCCAGCTGCTTTCTTTGGCGGTGACAGTAGAAGACGGCTCAAAGTCGCTGTACATCTGCACCCGGTTGGAGTCGTTGAACCGGAAATAAAAGCTGTACACCGACTTGGGAGAGCCACCCGGATATACCATGGCTTTCCAGCCATAAGGGGCGTGGGTCAGTATCTGCTGATATCGCTGTAAGGTATCGTTGAGGCGCTCGTCCGGCGACTTGTCAAACAGCGGGTCTGATTCTTTCTTACAGGAATAGATCCCTGCAAGGACCAGTAATAAGTACAAAAGTTTCTTTCTCATACCCAAATGGTTAATACAATAGCTTGTTGATTTCTCTTCTGGTGCGGGATTGCAGGCTGTAAAAATCGATATGCCATACGGTCTGGTAGTAGCTGACCACCATGGCCTCCTTACGGCGGAGCCTCGCCTTGGCTTCGGCTTGTGGTGTACCGTTGATACTGTATCCCGGAGGAATGCTGTTCACGATCTTGTCGAATCCGGCCCTTCCTTCTACCAGCATGGTAGATATCATCTCCACAAAATCTTCATCGTAGCCGGACATGGCATAAGGTGTTACAAAGCCGTCCCGGCGGGCAGACATATCATCGATATTGTTCCAGTTAGCCGTATACAGGCCGGCGGATATGCGTTTGAACTCCACCGGGTACATCACTGTCTGGTGGAGAATATGACCGAACTCATGTTCAATGACATGAAACATCTGTTTCACATTGGCAGAATCGCCGGGCTTGTAGTTGGGCATATCGCGGGTCACGAAATCGTTGACGAGGTACAACACCACTTTTCGGCCGCCTTCAGCGGTGCCCAGGGTGATAGTTCCGTTTTCGTTCCAGCTGGCGCTGCCACTGAGGATAAAGTATTTGGGGCAGTAACGGCGGAAGAACAGCTCACCGGCTTCCGCGATATAAGTGCTCATCCACACTTTTTTGATGGCGCTCATCACCGGGATGATCTTGTCCTCACGGGGAGGCACCAACGTTTTATTCAGTTCAAATTCAAACTGGTCCCATTTATATTTTACGGCGATATTGTAGGGCACGGTGAGCGTATCAAAGAGCCACCGGTCCAACGGACCTTTCACCCAGGTATCGCCTCCCAGTCCGGGGATGTCGTCTACCTTGCCCAGGTCATCCTTCTTGCTGCAGGACATCAGCAACAGAAAGGACAAAGCGAGAAGAAAAAGTTTCATATGCAGCGATTTTGGTTTGGTTGATTATTATCTCGGGTTTAATGCGATGCCGGAAGTAGTGGCGGACTGTGGTATCTGGAACAACCATTGGTTATCTCCCGGTTTCAGTTCCAGCACCTCGCCTTCGCGGGTGGTATGCACCACCGTCATTTTGTAGCGCTGCAGGTCAAACCAGCGCATGCCTTCCTGCAGGTATTCCGCTCTTTTGAAGTCGAGGATGGTATGTATCAGTCCGTCCTTTTCGTTGCTGATACCGTAGAAGCTCCGGATGGAGGATGTGGTGATCGTGTGAGCAGACGGGTCATAATTGCGGATACGTTTGCTGGCGAAGAGGTTGAGATCTTTCAGTGTGGCAGCGGTCTTCCCCAGGTGTGCATTGGCTTCCGCCCTGTTGAACAGTATTTCTTCGGTGGTAAACAGCGGCACCATTACATAAGGCTGACCGATAGTGGCGTTCACGGAAGACTTCACAAAGTATTCCGTCAGCTTGGGCACGAAATAGTTCTGGGAGCCGGTGTAATAGACCGGGTAAGCCCAGCGTCCGCCGGTGACATTGTACCCGAGGACCTGTACCTGTTTGGCGTAATCCAGGTCATAGCGGTACTGGCCCACGCTGCGGCCGTAGAGGGACTGTGTTTCCACGAGTAACAGGTTGGCGTTCTCTTTGGCATTGGCGTAAAGATCGAAGATCTGTTCCGGCGACAGGGCGCTGTAGGTGGTGTTCCAGCCGCGCATATTACTGGCCACATCATTGTTGGCAAAAGCCATATCGGCATATTGCACCACTTTCGCATAGTCTTTTTTATAGAGATAGAACCGGGTGGCGAAGGCATAGGCAGCGCTGCGGTTAAAATGGTAACGCGGCACTTTATAGGTGTCGTCGCTGATCAGCGGCAGGCCTTCCAGCAGGTCTTTCTCCACCATATCATACACATAGGCCACCGTTTTGCGCTCGTACTGTTTAATCACCACTGTTTCCGGAACGGTCACATAAGGGATGCCCGGATCATTCGCTGCGGTGGCCGCGTCATACATCCTGGAGAAGATGTTCACCAGCATAAAATGAGCGTAGGCGCGTGCTACCAGTGCCTCGCCGCGCTGGGTGGTATATGCCTTTTTATCGGCTGCTTTCTCACAGGCCTGTAACGCCTGGTTGGCCGCAGCAATGGCTACGTAACAGGCCGTCCAGTAAGCTTCAGGAGAATCCTGTTCGATGGACTGGATGTCCCGGAAGAAATACGCGTCCTGGTTAGGGCGGCTGATGACGCCGGTACCTTTGTCGGACACGTTGTCTGTCATCGCCTCGCACATGGTGACATAGGAGGACTGCGGGTATGCTGTGCCCAACAGCTTAGACACTTTGTCGGGCGTGCTGAGGTCTGTCCAGGTGCTGTCCGGCACCTGCTCGAGATACTTGCGACAGCCGCCCAGTGTGAGAAGGCCGACGGTCAGCGCAGCTGTCACAAAGGGTCTTATAAAACGTGTAGTCGAAACAGTTATATATCTCAGTTCCATAGGTCCATTTTTAAATACCAACTTTTATTGACAGGGTGAATTGCTTCTGAATAGGCTGGGCCACGCCGCCGGAGTTGAAAAATTCCGGGTCCTGGCCATGCAGCTTTTTATCGGCATAGATGAGCCAGGGGTTGATAGCGGCGCCGCTCACCGACATGCTGTTGAAACCAACACGGCGGATGAGGGAAACGGGCAGCTGATAAGTCAGTGATACGGTTTTCAACCGGATAAAATCGCCTTTAGCCACCCGTTCAGTGGAATAGTTGTAGTTGTTGTACGGATAAGCACCGCGGATCAGCGTCTGTTCATAGGCATCGAGGATAGAAGGTACACGGGTGGTCCCTTCATCTCCCGGCATTACCCAGCGGTCATAAAACTCTTTGGGCATGGCGTCCAGGTCGGAATACGCGGTTTTAAAAGCCGGGTACAACCTGATTTTGTTTCCCCATTGATAGGTAAAGAAAACATTCAGTGAAAGGGCTTTATAGCGGAAAGTATTGGAGAAACCGCCGGTCACCGGCGGATCTACAGGTCCTTCATATACCAGCTGCGCAGTTTTAAGGTCCTGCAGGTTTACATCGGGACTTACCACGCCATCCTGGTTGATGAAGGAGGGCATGCCTGTTTTCGGAGAAAGGCCTTTGTACTGTAAGGAAAACAGGCTATGCACCGGGTATCCTTCTTTGTTGCCGCCTTCGGCTACTACCAGGTCAAAAATGGCCGGGATGTTCTTGGCATTGGTGATCTTGTTGGTGTTGTAACCGAAGGTGATATTGGCTTTCCAACCCCAGTCCTTTTTACGTACCACATCCCCTCCTATCAGCAATTCCACTCCTTTGGAAGTCATATCAGCATAGTTGGCTGCTTTATACATTTCGCCACCTATGCCGGATGTTTTGATAATACTGATCAGGTCGAAGCTCTTGCGGGTGTAAAGGTCGAGTGAGATATTAAGCCGGTTGTTAAAAAATCCGCCGTCCAGTCCGAGGTTGGTGGTATAGAGCTTTTCCCAGGTGAGATCATCATTTTGCAGATGCGCGAGGGCGATCACCGATTCCACTTCATTGAGATGCGGCCTGCGGGTGTTGATGGTCTGGAAAACGATGTTGGAATTGGTAGCAGGTCCCATGCTGGCGGTGAGGCCGTAGCTGGCGCGCAGCGTAAGATAATTGAGCCAGTTTACTTTTTGCAGGAAAGGTTCCTGCTCCATGTTCCACGAACCGGCTACGCTCCAGGTAGGCAACCATCGTGCTTTGCGGGACTGTCCCAGCCTGTTGGAGCCGTCATAACGGCCGGTAGCGGTAAGGTTATATTTATTGTTGTAGGCATAGGTACCGGAAGCATAAAAAGCCGCGAAGCGGTCATAGTCACGGCCCATACCGTAGTACGGAAAATTGGACTCGATGGTCTGCTTGAGGATACGGTAATCTACGAACGGTGTTCCGCCGTTTTCATACTGGTAGCCGTAGCCCGTGTTGGACGCATTCTGCCGGTCGGCATATTTCACCTGTTGCCCTACCAGCAGGTTGACGTGATGCTTCTGTGCGAACGTGTCGGCGTAGGTAAGGCCGTTACGGAAGTCGAAGTTCATCAGCTGGTCTTCCGTGCGGTTGTAGAAACCGCCGGCGGGCAGCACGATAACAGGTTGAGCGTCCGGATCGTCGGGATTGCGGTAGAGGAATTTATTGTTCCGTGCGATAGTAGCGTTACCGGCGGCGCGGTACGCGTTGGCCATGTTGGCGTTCTCCGTGATCTGATGTTCGCGGGAAGATTTTACGTACCGGATGGCGCCCGTGAATTCGTAACGGATATTACGGGTGAGCCTCCAGCCGAGATCCCCCTGGAGGCGCAGGTCCATCATGTTCAGGTTGAGGGAGTTGTTGCGCAGCTCATTGATGATGTTGAACGGCGCAAAGTTCCTCCGGAAATACTCAAGGTGACCGTTCTGGTCATAGGCGGTGAGGGTGCGGCTGGTGTTGAGCGAGTAGCTGAACGGGTTGATGTCGAAGTCGCGGTCATACTGTCCTTCCACCGGATTACTGCTACGGGTTAGTGCTCCCGGCGCTTTTTGCTGACGCACCGATGCCAAAGCGGAGAAACCGGCTGTCAGCCGGTCAGAGAATTTATAGGTATTACGGTAATTGAGGGTGTAGCGGTTCACTTTATCGGCCAGCGTCCAGCCATTGTCACTGTAGAAGCTAGTGGAGAAATAGGACTGCGATTTATCGGTACCGGAAGAGATGCTGAGCGAGTGTTCCTGCACGAAGTTGTTGCGGAACAGCAGGCCAAACCAGTCGGTATTAGCGTTGGCGTAGCGCAGCAGGAAGGCTTTCATGGCGGCAGGATCGTTCTGTACGGGGAAATTGCCGTCGCCGTCCGCATCCAGTGATTCGTAGAGTTTACCGAAAACGCCGATATCACCACGGGAAAGGATATCCGAAGTGAGGATGCCTTTACGTTCCAGCTCCGCCAGCACAGACATTTGCTGGCCGGAGTTCATGATGTTAAAGTTGTTGTAGTTCGGTTTCAGCTGGGTGCTGAAGTTGCCGCTATAGGCGATAACGGGTTTGCCTGCACGTCCTTTTTTGGTGGTGATCACCACGACGCCGTTCATGGCGCGGGCGCCGTATAAGGCGGTAGCGGCGGCATCTTTCAGGATATCGAAACTTTCAATGTCGTTGGCATTGAGGCCGGCCACGGCAGAACCGAGTAAGGTGGTGGGGTCTCCGCTGGACAGCTGGTCGTTGGAGATGTTCACCACATCTTCCAGCACCACGCCGTCAACCACCCAGAGTGGTTTGTTGTCACCGTTGATGGAGGTGGCGCCGCGTACTCTTACTTTCGGCGCGGTGCCGAAGGTGCCCGATACGTTCTGTATGGCTACGCCGGCCACGCGGCCTTCGAGCATGCGGCTGACATCCGTTACCCCGTCGATTTTCACATCGTCGCCTTTGAGGCGGGTAGCGGCACCGGAGAATTTACTTTTATCGATGCTTTGAAAGCCTGTCACCACCACTTCCTGGAGGCGGGTGGGTTTTTCTTTCATGACGATGGTGAGGCTTCCGTTTTTGAATTCGCCGGAGTGTACTTCTTCCATTTTATAGCCGGTGAAGTTGAACACCAGGATGGCGTCGCCGGGCACCCGGCGGATTTCAAATTCGCCTTTGGCATTAGTGGTAGTACCCCTGGAGGAGCCTTTCAGGATGATAGTCACACCGGGCAACGGCTCTTTTTTCTCAGAGGTAACGATGCCTTTTACGTCCGTGAAGCGCGGCGTTACCTGTCGTGTAGTGCTGACAGTAGCGAGGGCTGTCACTTTCCGGGTGGCATCGTGTTTAATAACGATACGGTCGTAGATAACGCTATAGGACAGGGCGTAGGGCGTTAAGATCTTGTGCAGCAGATCGCCGACTTTTTCATTGCGGGCGGAGATGCTGATTTTGTTGGCATTCAGCACTTCGCTGCCTACGTATACAAAGGATACTTCTGCGAGGTTGCTGATTTTCTCCAGTGCATCTTTCAGTACAACATCGTGCAGGTGGAGGGTTATTTTTTTGTCGAGCGCATCCTGGAGATCCACGGCGCCCGCCTGCAGGTGGAACAGCGACAGGAAGAGCGTCAGACAACAAATGTAGTATCGGGTTTTACTATGCATATTGAATAAATGTTTGTTTCATTCCGGGTAATAGGAATCCCTATCCGGCTTTGCTGGAAAACCGGGCAATAAAGGGCCTTCTGCTGTGCAGTTTATTTTTTAGTGTCTATAAGACAATTATTATTAACCGGACGAGAAAGAAGCGATATGATTCATAATAGCAATTTAGTTTGGTTGTGAAATGAAAAAATATCGGGAATGTATTGGCAATAGGGGCCCTGTTGAAAGAATACAGGCGTATTCCTTCAATGGCAGATAACCAGGGATGAGAACCATTTCCAGGCTAAAAGTTACACAGGATAGCTTACCAGCAATACAACTTTTATTTCTCTAAGTAAGTCAGGTCTTCAGCTACAAAACAAGTATTCCATCTTGCATTTGATTTTGGTTAACGGTATTTTCTTCTTTAATCGGTTATTAGTGGCAATTGCCATCAACTATAACATATCCGTTTCCGTTAGCATCCTTTTTAATGCTGGCGTTCAAGGTCACGGCAATGATTGTGAGTGTTTCCTGCAGGTCATCGGTGGTGTTGAAATCGCCAAAGAAGCTACAGTGTTCCATTTTTTTGTCGGCGCTGACCGGCACGTTATAAAAGCGTTGCAGGTCGTTGAGCACTGCGGACAATGGCTGTCCCTTATAGGTAAATTTTCCGCTCTGTTTCTGCCGGAAAAAGCGTGCATCGTCTGTCGCGTCTATCAGTTCCAGTCCCCGGGAAGCGGCGTGGTAAACTGCGCTCTTGTTGGCACTGAGCACCAGTTGATGCTGCGGGCTGGTTTCACCGGTACGGGTATTTACCTGTACGCTGCCGGATACCACTACCACTTTTGCGACACCATTGTTACGGGCTTCCATGTTGAAAGAAGTGCCCAGTACGGTGGTGTTGATCAGGGCTGAGGATATCACAAACGGATGTTTACTGTTCTGTTTTACGTCGAAGAAGGCCTCACCGTTGAGTTGCAGCGTTCTGTTTTTTTTTCCGAAGTTTTCGGGATAGGTGATGCTGGAACTTTTTTCCAGGTATACCATAGATCCGTCGGGCAATGTCACTGTTTTATGTTGGTTGCCGCTGCTCATCACCAGTTGTTTCACCTGCTGGCGTACCAGCAGGTACCAGGATGCGCCGGCGAGCAGTACTACGGCAGCTGCGGCTGCTATTTTCCTTCCGTACAGGGCGAAGATGCCTGGCTGCGAAATGCCTGCACGGCGATGTATTTTTTTCAGCAGTTGCGCTGATAACCGTTCGTCCAGCAAATTTTTTATTTCCGGGCCTTCCGCCTGAAAGTACTCTTTGGCTACCGCTTCCAGGTCAGACAGATCGTTTTCTTCCAGGTACTGTAGCATCCATTCCTGCTCTGTGGCAGACCAGTTCTCCGTATGTAGCAGTTGTCTGAGGTATTCCTTTCTGTTGTGCACTATCGTGACGGTTTAATTTAAATACGCAGGTTGATAAAAAGTGGGTGGGTAATTCCCACAGAAAAAACATATTTATTTTATCCTAATTCATTTCTTATCAGAAACTTAATTGGAAGCGTTGTGACAGGTAAAGAAAAGAAGGAAAAGAACGATGTATTTATGGTCACCGTTACGGAGCATATAGTCATTTAATTTGACCATAGCGGCTGAGAGATGTTCTTTAACGGTATTACGGGAAATATTGAGCTCGCTGGCCACTTCGTCATAGGTCTTGCCTTCCAGCTTACAGCGGGTAACAATCGTCCTTTTTTTGGGAGATAACTGCGCGATGGCCTGCTCCAGCAGGCTGTACTGTTCTTCGTCCATGTTTTTCCGGTCAATCATCATATGGTCTTCCGGTCCGAGGTCCAGCAGGTTTTTATGCAGCGCCTGCTCTTTGAGTTTTTTGCGCACCCAGCTGACCGACAGGTTAAAGCTGATGACAAACAGCCAGCCGCCGACCGACTGCTCCGCCTGTATCTCCAAACGTTTCTCCCACAACCTGGCAAACACTTCCTGTAAGATGTCTTCCGCAACGGCTACATCTTTTACAAACTTGAGGATATTGCGGTATACGGCCTGATGATAATTCCCATATAGGCTGTCAAAAGCGCTCACGTCGTTGTTCCGGAGCCGTAAAACCAATTCAGCATCTGTTATGTTCATATCTTTTCTTTTATATAAATCATACCGTGGAATACAATTTATATGGCTAAGAAAAAGCCAGGTTTCTCATACAATGGCCATTCATTCGACCGTATAAATTAGTAACAAATATTATTATTTAATAATTAAATTCGTATTAGTTATAATTATAAATTATTATATACGTAGTTAGAATTAATAGCAAAAATCGTTGCGAAAATACGGCGTGTCTTTTGGGGGGTTAACGGTATAAACTATCCGATATGACTATGCAACACACACCCATAGGCCCCCTGCGCGAAGATGATATTCAGCCGGACGAAGTCATCAACCATCAACAGGAACCCGTACCGCAGCGGGGCAACCAGGATGAGCAATCACGCAGTACAGACGCTTCTGAAGATATGCTGAACGAAGAAGAAGACGATCTGGAAATCGATGAATTAATGGAGGAAGAAGACAGAAGAGATGCTGCAGCAGAGGAGGCGGAAAAGCAGCAGGAACAGGAAGAAGAGGAGGAAAAGGAGATCACCGATGAAGCGACGCAATTGAAGCTTTACTGATGTTGATATGTAGTGATGCAGCGGACCTCCTTTCCGGGAAGCCCGCTACCTCATCAGTGTATTATTTTCTCAGTAATGCCGTGGCACACCATAATACCGGCGCCTGTCCGTGCATGTCACCGGTAATACGGCCGCGGTCGAGATAATACTGCCGGTTATTCTTTTTATTGGTGCCTTCGCAGACTTCCCGTACATCCGCATTATCGTCGATATACTTCACCAGCGCCAGCCAGGCTTTGCGCGCCGCAGGGCCGTAGGTGGCCGCATCCAGCCAGCCGTTCTTCACACCGGTGATCATGGCAAAGGTAAACATGCCCGTCGCGGACGTCTCCGGCCATGCTTCCGGATCATCGATCAACTGCCGCCACATGCCATCAGGGGCCTGGTACTTCAGCAGAGACGCCATCATGATTTTGTATCCTTTCATAATACGTTCGCGGTCGGGATTGTCGCGTGACAAGGAACGCAGTAATTCGCTCATGCCTGCCGCCATCCAGCCGTCGCCGCGGCCCCAGAAATAAGGCACGTCCGGCGCATGGTAAAAGAGGCCGTTGGGCTGCTGTAAGGAATCCAGATAAACGACCATCTCCTTTGCAGCGCGGTCAATGTACGCCTTATCGCCGGTAGCGCGGTAAGCCTGCGACTGCACAGCGGTGATCATAAACATATCATCAATCCACATACGCGTTTGCCAGGTCAGCCCACGGTCGGCATATCCCTGAGATTCCGGCTTCACATGCGGTCCTTCCGGTGTACCCCACTGTTTGTCTGCAATGGCTTTTCCCATGTCCAGGTAACGTTTGTCTTTTGTCTGCAGATACAGCTCCAGCGGCACCGCCCCGAAAACGGTATGGTCCACATGGTCTGCGGCCGGTACCAGCGAAGCTTCCGTGGTAAAGAATGGCTCAAAACGCTGTGCCAGATTGCCTGCCAGCGCCTTATCACCGCTCTCTTGTGCAAACGTTAGCGCTCCATACCACGCGCAAACTTCCGGATAGGTGATTTTCTTCGGCGGCGTGGGTTTTCCGAAGTTGGGATGCGGCGAAGCAACGAAACGTTCCGCCACTCTTTTACCGATTTCTTTCGGTGTACTTCCCTTCGGAAAATGCGTCAGGTCCGCAGCGGCGGATTTTTTCTGTGCTGTAGCCATTTCTGTGTTGATCACCAGCAGTGTCAACAGGCCTGCCATCATTGCTTTCATATAGTGGATTGTTTTTCGCAAGTATCAGTGATGTATTTTTCTAACGGGAAAAACTATACGACGGTTTCCGTCAGCATGGTCTTCCAAAATACACATTTCCGGTCATATTTTTTTTGTTGTAAAACCCTGCAAAACCCATAACCCCAGGGCTCACGCCCCGGGATTCGTCTCTATTGCACAGCCCGTGTTTCATAAGCAGTATAAAATGTGTCGATCGCTATCCTGACTGGCTTGTAGGCTGTCCTGAACCGGAAGGATGTGCCAGCTTTGTAATCCGGCAGCTTCAGCGAGGCCCGGAATTCCGGCGGATCACGCGGGTTGTCCGGCATACTGTCAGCACGCTGCACCACTTTCGTTTCCATACCGGCGGAATTAGTATACAATACCTCCACATGTTGTACCTGATTATTCACACCAAACCACCAGATGGTCGCTTCCTTTCTGCCAGCGTCGTATTTGGCAGAACGCACGGGCCGGTTGGACAGCGTGGCGATATAGGCGTCGCCGTATGCGTTGCCGATCGCTTCCTCCTTTACAGACGAATGCCCTGCATTGTCGTAGGTATACACCTGGAAAGTGTAAATATTCTCCGGCAGCTTATCGAGTATCAGCCGGATGGTATCGGTACCGCCTGTACGTTTTACAGGCACGTCCGTTGAATCGCCCCGCTGGTTCCAGTATACGCGGCAGGTGGTGATCTTCGGGTCTGATACCAGGTACCAGGACAACAGCACCCTGTTCTTACCGGGAAACACCTTCAGAGAATCCACCCTGCCTGTATAGATGATCTCCCCTCCATCCAGGAACTGCTTATAAGTGTCGTCCATTTTGCTGCAGGCTGCCAGGAGTAATACGATCACCGGCAACAGCCATCGGGCTTTTATATCTTTCATGATAACTGTTTTGATTATTTTTTGATTTGTCCCCAGATAGCGATCTCACTGATGTGAAGATGCCCGATAATACCGTCAACGGCCGCCCAGCTGTCGATGTGTTTCCACGCGATGTACCGCACCGCCGGTGAACCGATAGGCAGCTCATACTCCTGCCCTGCCGCGGCAGCATCGATGTCTTCGTTGGAGTTCTGGCCCAGTGGCAGCCCGGAAGGCTTCTCCATGATCTGATGGTCCAGCTTCACCCAGCTATTCACATCTGTCGGGGTATTGGTGCCCCACAACTCCCACTCATGCGGATTGCCATGGTTGTAGATATACGCTGCCTGCCGCTGCCAGATTTTGTAACGGCTGATCACCGCCTTTACACCAAGATCAATCGGTATCCAGACGGGCACATCTTTGTTTTCCGTGGTATGATACCCTTCGTTGCCAATGATACCGTTCCACATGTTATCAATGGGCCACGATGACAGGTTGCCCGGCTCTACGATCTGTACACCGGGCGTTTTCGGCAACGGCGCCACCTGCGGTATGGGATACTTTTTCTTCATAGCGCTCATGAACTTCGACTTGTCCAGCTCTTCTTCGTATATGGGTGTCAGTTCGAACCGCATGGTATCGCTTTTGTTATCCCAGCGGTCTTTGATATAGATACCGAACTGCTGCTTCACCGGCTGTAGCCCGCGTACAGTGAACCTGCCGGAGTCCAGCCCGTAATAGAAGTTATTCACATTGCGCCATTCTTTGGCGGCAGGATCGTAAAGCAACGTAACGATCACAATTTTACCCCTGTCTTCATTACTGAATTTCACCTGCAGTCCGCCGAAAGCTTCCGTTACACCCAGTGACTTATATACTTTCCAGATAGCCGGCGGCAAGGGTTTCACTTTGATCTGCACAGGCGAAGAGGCCACTTCCGCGCGGCTAACGGCATAAAGTGTCACCGTATGTTCTGTGGTATCGCCAAAACCTTCCACCCGCACCGACCTTTTGAAATAGGAAGATTTAGCTTCTTTCTTTACGCCATTGATCTCAAACTCAGCCCGCACATAAGAGAGATGCTGATCGTCCGGAAGGGAATAAGAGATTTCCGCCGCTCCCGCCATGCCTATGGCCGTAGGGTTCATGATCGGGTTCGGCGGCGTTTTATCTCCGGAGATAGGTCGCAGCTGGTCCTGTTTACAGGCACAAAAGGCTATCAACATTGTACATAAAAGAATATGAAAGCGTTTCATTTCAGTAAGTTTTTAGCATCATGAAAAAGATTACCAGCCGGGATTCTGCACCAGGTTTTTGTTGATGATCATCTCGCCATTTTCAATAGGCCACAGGTAGTCACGCATGCCGAAGCGCTGGTTGAACAACAGTACTTCCTTATAGTAGGAAGGTGCTGCGTTCTGCGTAATATCCCAGCCTTTGATCGGGTTATTGAGCGCCACATGCGCGGTTTTCCACCTTCTCAGGTCCCAGAAACGCTGGCCTTCGAAGCACAGCTCTATGGCCCTCTCCTGTTGGATGATTTCCCGCAGTCCTTCCCTGGTAGTATATTTCACCGGATTTTTGGAGAAGTTGGTCCAGGATTCTTCTATTGATCTGAGCCCCGCCCTGGCCCTGACCAGGTTGATCCATTGCATAGTACCGGCGCCCGGACCATTTACTTCATTGAGTGCTTCCGAATACAGCAGGTAAAGATCCGCAAGTCGTATTTCGGGCCACGGGTAAGCAACCAGCCCGCTGGTGATGTTACCATCGGTAGCAGCGCTGCTTTCAATGTTGACCGTTTTCTTCACCCAGTAGCCGGTCACGGAGTAGTTGCTGATACCTCTCCTGGAAGCTATTTCCGTAGCGCGGGCCTTTACAAAATACAGGGCGCTGTCTTTGTTGTAGTTCAAAATCCAGTTACCAAACCATACCGCGCGGTCAAAGGCTACGTCAGCGTAGAAACGCGGTTCACGGTCATAATGCAGTTCCACGGTCTGTTCTCCTGTCCGGATATAATATTTGTCCGCCGCGGCAGCGGTGCGCAGCGTATAACGTTTACTGTAATCCCAGGTTTTGTCTTCTGTGATAGGTACGCCATTTTTGCTATAAAACATTTCTATCATCTTCATCGTGGGTGCGATAATGCCTTTAGGGCCGGCAGTACTGGCACCGTTGGCGATCAGCGGCATGGACCAGCGTTGTATATCACCGGCGGTACTGTTGGTATTGGGCCATATCACCTCTGTGTTGTTCTGTTTATCGGTCATGGCTGCACGAATATCCAGCTGCGTCTGCAACGTGTCATTGATCTTATAACCGAAGTTACCGGGGAAGTGATACAGCGTGTAACCATTCGCGTGACAAAGCTCTATTGCCTCCTTGCAGGCCTGCGCCGCCCTCGCCCACTTTTCAGCGCTGTAGCTGGCAGGAAACAGCTGGACGCCGCGGTTGTCCACCATACGGCTGTAATCGGGGTTACCATTGAAGAAGGGGCTGGCGGCGGTCACCAGTACTTTTGCTTTCAGCGCCAGTGCGATGCATTTGGTGATTCTTCCCAGTTCAGTGTTTTCGGTGCCTTCCAGTTTAGCCGGCAGGAACTCGTTGCCCGCAGCTTCGTCCAGCAGTTGCACGATGTAATTGATGCAGGTATCTACCGGCTGGCGATACACCTGTACTTCCTCGGAGCCTGCCGACACCGGCAGGTTTTCTTTGATCAGGGGGATAGGTCCGTAGCAGCGGAGCAGGAAGAAATGGTAATAGGCTTTCAGGAATTTCACCTCTGCGGTCCACCGGTCCCGCTCGTACGGCCGCAGCTCTCTCACCTTGCCGATGTTGGCGAGGAAAGTGTTACAGTCACGGATGCCTGTAAAGAGCGAAGTACCGCGGGCGGTACCGCTCCAGTAGTTGGCCAGCGGGCTGGTCATGCTTTGCAGTCCTTTAGCGATATTGAAATTGGTAGGGTCCACATCGCGGATGGGGTCATCGTACCATACTTCATCGGCCCCATTGAAAGCCACGTTATCATTGAAATGCCCGTTCTTCGGCATATAGGAAAAGCAGGTGAACAGGTACTTTTCTGCGGAAGAGCGCAGGGTAAAAGCGTTGTCGATCGTAGGTACGTTGTCCGGCACCACATCGAGGTACTTGCTGCAGGAGCAGAAAGCGCCTATCCATATCAGTACGATCATTATTTTATATCTCATGATTGTATTTTTTATCGTTATCAGAAGCCTACCATCAAACCAAAATTGACGACCCGCTGGATGGGATACCCCAGCCCTTTGCCGCCCATCTCGATGTCCCACAGCTTGAATTTGGAGAAGGTGACCAGGTTGGTGGCATTGGCATACACCCGCAGGTTAGACATGTGGATGCGTTTTGTGAGGTGCTGCGGCACGGTATATCCCAGCTCCACCTGTTTGAGGCGGAGGAAGGCGCCGTTGCGCATAAACCAGGTGCTGCTCTGGGTGCTGTTGGTGTTGAGCACCGGGCTGAGGCGGGGCCAGAGGGCGTACAGGTTACGGTTCTCCTCCGACCAGTGGCTGTCGGCATATGCTTTCAGCAGCTGTGTTTCAGAGGTAACAGCGGTGTTATCGTCCACATCGATGAAAGGAGAAGTGGCGTTGACATCGATCCAGAAGGAAGACCGGGCGGAGCCCTGGAAGAAAGCGGAGAAGTCCACGCCTTTGTACCTGGCGCTGAAGCCGAAGCCGTAGATGATTTCCGGCATGGTAGGGTAACCGATGGGCACCATATCGCTGGGCGTAATTTGTCCGTCGCCATTGACATCACGGAATTTAATATCGCCGCCCATGGTTTTGAAGTTGCCGAAAGCCTGCTGCGGGGAGCTTCTTACTTCTTCGTCATCGATAAAGAGGCGTTCTGCGATGTATCCCCAGCGTTGTGAAATCGGGTAGCCCACATGGTAGCGGTACCATTCGTCGTAGCGGGGCTCTTCATAGGCTTTGAATTTATTACGTGCAAAGGTGAAGTTGCCGCGCATGGTCAGGAAAAATTCCCTGCCGATGTTCGTATTAAAGTCAGCCGTGAAGTCGAAGGCATTGGACTGTGCCTTGCCTACATTGGCTTTGGGCGTAGCCTGCAAGCCCATGGTCTTGGGCGTGGAGGCCCTGTCCATGAGGATATTGTAACGTTGTTCCGTGAAATATTCCGCGATAATGTCCAGTTTATTAAACAGGCTGATCTCCAGTCCGAAGGTGGAGTTTTGGGCCGTTTCCCAGGTGATGGCCTGGTTGTCGTAGCGGCCGATGGAGATGCCCGCGCGGTTATAACCGCCATTGACGCCAAAGGTAGCACCCCGCTTGGGGTCGTTCATATTTACGTTGGAGAGGTAAAAGAAGCGGTCATCTTCATTACCGATGGCGTCGTTGCCTACCAGGCCGTAATTGGCTCTGACTTTGAGTTTGGTGATTACCTTTTCCAGCGGCCGGAAGAATTTTTCGTTGGAAACGAACCAGGCAGCGCCTGCGGAGGGAAAGAAACCGTAGCGTTCTGTTTTATAGAACCGTTCGGAGCCATTGTAGCCGAAGTTAAATTCGCCGAAGAAACGGTTGTCGTAAGAATAGGTGACGCGGCCGGACAGGCCAAGGTTGCGCGATGGCAATGATTTCTGCAGCAGATTGACGCTGGGATTGGAAATATCATCGATGGTCTGAAGGTTGTTGCGGGCAATGAAGATGAGCATGCCAGCAAGACCATGTTTATCGAAAGTGCGGTTATAGTCTACCGCAGACTCCAGGTAAAAGGTAGAAGCCACGGTCCTTTTGCCCGGCACATAGTTCAGGTAGTCTGTTCCCTGGTCGGGATTGATGTCCCGCAATACATAGGTGTTATTGAGTTTGTCGTAGTTGTTGGCCGCATACCAGAAAGGCGTGTACTGGCGGGACACATCGAAGTAGGCCTGGCGGTTGGTATTCATCATGGCGCGGACAGACAATCCTTTCGTGATGAAGGAGGACAGGTCTTGTTTTATTTCGAACTGTGCCAGCATCAGGGAGCGGGAGTATTGTTTGTACCCTTTCACCATGTCGGCGTAGGGGTTCAGGTATTCGCCGTTATTGAAGTTGCCGAACAGCGGGTGGGCAACGAACTGGTGGGCGTCGTCTGCCGGGTAGTAAGCGGGGAAGAGCACCTGGTTGGACCAGATCATTTTCTGGTAGAGTTTTTCGCCGCCATCGATGGGACCTTTGTATTCATCGAAGGTGCCGTGGAGGCGTACCATTGCCGAGGTGGATTTCGTTACCCGGATGTTGACGTTGGAGCGCAGCGTATAGGTGGTAAGATCGATGTTGTTGTTGAAGTTATTGCGGCCGTCCACGTTGAGGATACCGTTGTCTTTCGTATAGCCGCCGGAGACAAAGTAGGTCGCTATTTGTCCGCCACCGCCCAGGTTGAAGTTAGCCCGTTTGTTGACCGTTTGTTTTTTGAAGAGCATTTCTTTCCAGTTGGTGGTGGGAAACACATCTTTGTTGATGCCGGCTTTGGTGTTGTCTATTTTGCTTTGCGGGTAGGTGACCGGCGCCAGCGGGTTACGGGTGAGCACCGCTTCGTTGTTCAGTTCCATGTAGGTGATGGGATCTGCCAGTTCCACATCGCGGGTGGGCGCGGAGATGGAGTTTTCGAGGCGCAGGTTGAATTTGGCTTTGCCTTCCTTCCCTTCTTTGGTGGTGACGAGGATAACGCCGTTGGCGCCGCGGGC
The DNA here is from genome assembly GCF_946479755.1 of uncultured Chitinophaga sp. The sequence goes on from NZ_CAMLHC010000020.1 coordinate 126,293, forward strand.
GCCGTAGAGCGCGTTGGCCGTCGCGTCTTTCATGATAGAGAAACTGGCGATATCGTCTGTTGTGAGGCGGGCCAGTTCTGTGACATCGTATTCGATGCCGTCGATGAGGATGAGCGGGCTTTTTTTGTAGCCGAAGGTGGTAGCGCCGCGGATGAAAAATTCCGCATTGTCCATGCCGGGCTCGCCGCTGCGCTGGTAGGCGATGACGCCCGCAAGGCGGCCTGCGAGTGCAGTGGTGAGGTTGCTGGACGGTACTTTCAGTTCACCGGGATTGATAGTGGTGATGGAGCCGATGACGGAGGCCTTTTTCTGTTTACCATAGGCCACTACTACGGTTTCATTCAGTTGACTGGAAGATGTTTTCAGTTGTACGTTGATGACACTGCGGGTGTTGAGCGGTAGTTCCTGCGGCGTATACCCTACCATCGTATAGACGATGACGGTAGTGTTGTCCGGCACGGCCAGAATGTAGCGGCCGTTCATGTCGGTGGTGGTACCGATGTTCGGGCTGTTTTTCACCAGTACGGTAACACCGGGCATGGGCGCGCCGGTGGTGTCGGTCACCAGTCCGCGGACTTCTTTTTTGATTTTTTCCGTGACGGTACCGGTTGTCGGCTTGCTTTGTGCGGGTGTTTTTTCCGGCAGGAGCAGCAGCAATGACATCCATGTGCAACACAGGAAGAAGAGAATGCTGTTTTTCATGTGAAATTTATTTAGGCAGACCGTGCGTATGGGCATAGGTCTCTCAGGCAGACGGCGTTAAGCGCGCTGCCGGTCATTAAACTGTTTTGGTTGATATCAGTATTGTATTGTTTTTATTGTGGTACTGGTAGTCTTTCGTACATGCGTACTATTTTTTAGGTTGATAAATAGTGATTCACTTTCCTGCAATCGTTTGCATTAAAAATGCCGGAAAAGCGCCTGCTACTCTGATTGTCTGTGTCGGCACATCAACAGATAACCATTTGAAATGCAATCGTTTGCATTAAAATAGCCACAACATCATCGTTTCTCGTCGGCATTAGTCAGCAAAAGATCTGTGGATAAGTAGTCGTCTTTAGGATTTCATAACGCCTGTCAGTACAAGGATCAGCTTTGTTAGTCAGTGGAAATACAGTTCTGCTTTGAATTTACAGCGCCTTTCGGGATTCACGGGTTCTTTGGTCCGGTTTGCACAAGGTCATTAAATTTCGGTTGAATCTTAAAACAAATATGGAGAAAAATAGTGTAGGTTATACATTTGATTTTACCCAAGACGCATACTTTTTTCGCTGATAGGGTAAACAATACACTTAATAAAAAAAACCGGGCATCTTCTGTCTGCAAGATGCCCGGTTTTTACTCAGATAAGTTCTTTCAGCGAGGCGATAAACACATCAATTTCCTCCGCTGTATTATAGTAGTGGGGCGACGCCCTGATGGCCCATTTCACGCCTTTATCATCAAAGTCCAGCAGGCCGAACGCGCGGTAGCTGGGCACTACGTTGATCTTTCTTTTTAACAGCCCATTCACGATATGTACCGGGTCACTTTCTGCTACATGAAAAGTTACCAGTCCACCTCTTTCCGGTCCACGGTCCAACACGGTGACCTTGTCGATCGCCTCCAGTTTTTCCCTTGTTATAGCTGCCATCAGCCGTACCTGTTGCCAGATGCGCTCTTCCCCTATCTGCAGACAATATTCAATGGCCGCTTTGGTGCCAATCACAGTGGAATAAGCAAACTCCCAATCCTCAAACCGTTTTGCATCGGGTTGTTGCCGGTAAGTGTCTTTTCCGGTCCACTCAGCTCCCCGCATATCGATGAACATTGGCTCCAATCCGGCTTCCAGTGCGCTGTCTGCAATGTACAGTGCGCCGGTACCGCGGGGGCCCCGCAAAAATTTCCGGCAGGTCATGCTTAAAAAATCGCATTGCAGCACCTGTACGTCCAGCTTCATCTGTCCGGCGCTCTGGCAGGCGTCGAGGATATACCATGTTTTACCGGGATGTACTTTTGTATAGCTGCTGTAAATGGCAGCGATCTCATGCACCGGTTGTACCAGCCCGGAATTGGTAGGGATATGGGTAATCGCCAGTAACCTGGGCCGGTAGTGATGCAGTTTTTCCTGCAGATCATTCAGGTCCACTCCGCCAACGGCGGCATTGTTAATGTGTACAATCCTGACGCCTATCCGTTTCTGCAGAGAAAGGAACTGGATCTGGTTGGATACGAAGTCGTCACGGTCCGTCAGTATCACATCGTCTTTTTCAAAGGGGATCGCCGACAAGGCCCGTGTATAGGAATCGGTAGCGCTGGCCGTAAAAGCGATATTGGCAGGCTTACAGTTCAGCAGCAGGGCGCATTGCTGATAGAAAGCTTTTACTGCTTCGGCCTGCAAGGCGGAGGCTTCATATCCTCCTATGCGGGATTCCAGGGAAATATGGTCCAGCTGCGCCTGGGTCACCACATCAGGCATCAGGCCCGCCCCTGCGTTGTTGAGGTGGATGACATGGCGGGTGCCGGCCGTCTCTTCCCTGAAGCGGTGTATTTCTTCCGGGGAGAACACCGTATTGGGGAGCGTTTGAACAGATAATGCGGACGTCATGGTATATTGTTTTTGCTATACCACAAAATTACCGGCGCCATAGTGACTAAATTCTGCGTTGTCGCTCCATAACCGGCATATTTTACCTATTTTCCTGTTACAAACGGGTAAATTATGTTTCAACTCGATGAATATGATAAAGCGCTGCTCCGCCTGTTGCAGCAAAACAACCGGCTCACCACCGAACAGCTCAGCGAGCAGGTGAACCTGAGCCAGAGCGCCGTGCAACGGCGCCTTACCAGGCTGCGAAATGAAAAGGTCATTGAAGCGGAGGTGGCTGTTATTTCACCACTGGCCGCAGGCGTAGGTATTAGCTGCGTGGTGGATGTGGTGCTGCACGAAGGCAGCTCCAAGTCCATAGATAAATTCAAGGCCGCCATGAAAAATTGCGCCGAGGTGGCGCAATGCTATTATGTGACGGGCACCTATGATTTTGTACTCATTGTCCATACGAGGGATATGGCCCATTTTGAGTCATTCTCCAAAAAACATCTCATGGACAATCCAAACCTGAAACATTTCTATACTCACGTCGTGATGGACAAAGTAAAGATGAGCTACAACGTCCCGCTGTAGTGGTTAATTTTTCTTTCCCCTTCTTCCGGCGGCCATGCCCTGCTTGGCCCATTTACGCATTTCTTTCTCGTCTGTATAGGCCGATTCCGGTGCACTGCGGTATGGTTCATAGGTAGCTGAACCATCTTTTTTCGTCCCCCGCAACCATTCGCTGCCAGCCGCGTCCCATACCAGGTCACTTTCATCATCGGTCCGGAACCAAAGCTGCTCTCCCGCCACATAAGCGAAGAGAACACCTTCCAGATAGATAGCCTGCCCCTGCATAACCGGCCGCGTGCTGATAGGACCAATAGGCTGCATACATTTTCTCACCCAGGAGATCAGTTGTTCTTCGTTCATGGCGCGAAGGTAGGGAATATCCCCGGTTGATCATCTCCGGTACCTGGGGAATTTCGCATGGAAGAATGTCTCGATATATGTATTCGTATATCGAACAAACTTTACCTGGATATATTGTTGTAATAGCCGTACTTCATCTATCAGTAATTCTGTCTTCATAAGCGCGCTCGAGCGAAACAATATAGTTATAGATATTCTCCCGTTCTTCAGTGGTTAACTGTTGCGCACATACGTAATGTATGCTATCTCCCAAAGCAACACGATAGCTTGCTTTAAACGCATCTCCCATCTCCCTCATCTGTAGCAGCGACGGTTTAGACATCATACGGTATTCATATTTGGTATGGCAGGACGCGCAATTTTGTTCGACCAATACCCGTCCCTCTTCCAGCGTATTTTTCTTCCTCTCTAACAACTGCAAAACACCCATTACCCCACCTACGATCACCACTAACCCAACCGTCCCGTTGAAGTAACTGTCGTCGTTCAGAAAATCCTTTAAAGGGCGCCTGAAACCGGTAAGTACCCAGCGTATCACAGCGCCCGGGTAAACAAAAAGGGCCAGTATAATTATCTCTGTAATGAATTCCATAAAGTATAGGTAATCGGGAATCTGTATCTCAGCAATACAACTCCGCGTTCTTTACATGTGGTACCAGCGCCGGTTGCTGCACACACCAATCCACGATCCTGTCTGTCAAACGGTCATAAAGATCATCCGCCAGGTAAGGTTCCGCTGCAGAGGATAATCTATCCAGATCCTCGCGAACCCCTTCTCTCCCGTTCAGGTATTTTCTCAGATACGTGATCAACATTCCATGGCAACGCGGATGAAAGTTGCCGTTGCCATTCCTTTGCGCCTCGTCCCGCAACTTTTCAATGGCCCGCAGCAGTTCCCCCTGCACCGTTTCCGCCTGCCCTGATTTTGGTACCAGCTTTTGCCAGATGACCTTCGCGGTTTCAAAATAGTTGCTTTTATTAACAGTATGATGGATATACGAGAGATCCAACGCCGGCAAGGTATTCTCTGCTACCGGCGCCGCTGCCGTATAGGCTTGTCCCTGCAGGAAAGCGTTGAACTTCTCCGCATTCCAGGACGTCCCCACCTTCATGACACGTTCGGTAATCTTCGCACCGCAGGATACTAGGTATTCCGCGCAGGGAACAGGGTCCGAAAACACGTTGGTAAAAACTTTCGCCAGCGGCGTTAGTCCGTATTGGTCCTGCTGCTCCAAACCGGCGCCGGCTGCGATCAATAACTTGATACTTTCCAAACGCCGCTGTCCGCAGGCTTCCATAAGCGCAGACCCGCTCCTTTTACCAGGCACTTTAAAATCAATATCTGCCACCTGCCCGATGATGTACTGCAAGACTGCTATCCGCTCCAAATATGCGGCGATGATCAACGGTGTTTCGCCGCTGTCATTGACCGCATCAACACCTATTTCCTGCAATACTGCCAGGGCTTTTTCCTCATTGACTTTTTTCCCGTCGTATCCGAGGTAGTTTCTGAATGTGTCCAGCTTGTTTTTGGGCATATTATTTTTTGAATCAGGCTAACCATCTAAAGATATAAAGTTACCGGCAGATAAATAAAAAAGGAGACTACTTTTCCGGTAGTCTCCCTTATAAGCAGATAATAATATCTTACTTGTTATACTTCAGCGACACATGCGATAACCGGCAGGTAGCCGTTGCCGTTATCGACCCGCCCGTAGCCGCGTTGGTAGTACCAGCTGTCTTATTGGCCACCCGCAACCGGATGTACAACTTATCCTGACCGGATGCCGCCTGCGGCAGCTGGAAATTCAGCACTTTCTGCCCCGCTACCTGCGTCAGCAGGGTATTGGACCAGTTGGCCACATCCTGGAAGGTAAAGTTACCAAGACCGTTCCAGGCGGCGTTGTCCACCGACCATTCGGCCACGAAGTTCCGCGGACCACCGACGTCACTGTTCCCTTCTACCTGCAGCGACAACGGGGAACTGATACCTTTCGTGGATACCTCTATCATCCAGGACTCACCGGTATTGGTGGCAGCGTTCCACCAGCCTTTACAGCCCCAGCCTCCGTTGCTGACAGCCCCCTTATTGGTGGTAGGCTCCTGTAGCAGCCCGTTGTAGTCTGTTGTAGGCGTAATACCGGCACTGGTAAAGTCGAGGTACTTTTTACCGCTCTGGTAAATACGGCCACTGCCTGCATCCGGCGTCAGCGGGTGCTGTGTTTCTGTAGGCGTGGCGGCGTATTCCGTTTTAAACCGGCTCCATTCCACCAGCACATGCGAGAAACCATTGGCCCGGTCTTCGCTGAGCGAAATATCCTCCCGCTTCAGATGACGGATAGCATACTTTCCGATGTTACCACCGTAACGGTCATACGTTTCATGCACCACAATACCGGCAACAGACCCGGAGCCCTGCGGCACCCTTCTGCCATCGCGACGGTACAGCACATCCAGGTTGGTAAGCATATACATGCTGCTGCCCTGTATATCGCGGATGTTCATCGGATAACAATCCATACGGGCTGCGTAGCCTTCATTGATATTGGTAAAGGCGCCGCTGGGAACTGAAATCTCCACGTCCCTTAGTTTCACATAGGTATAGAGATCATTGTCTGTTAATGCGGACATGTACTTCTCCTTCGGCTGCAACACGCTGCTACCAACATCTTTCTTCATGATATGCAACACATCGATACCGGAGATAATAGTCCGGGACGGGTTCTGCAGCTGCTGCACGGTAACGCCCTTCAGCCATATCTTCACCCGGTCGTTGAAGTTGAAGATGTTATCTCCCGGCGTCTTCGTCCTGAAATACAGGCCGCTGCTGCCATCCAGGCTTTGTACGTACACGGCTATACTGTTTTCTGTTTTATCCAGGCTGTGCTTGTCGGTAGGCTTGTTGAGGTTCTGCGCCATATTAGGATGCCCCTTATCACTGATCACTACTCCTTCCACAAAGATGTTCTCGTTCACAACACCATTGGCCAGGGCTTGCTTTACATAGGCAAAGTCTTTCTGCACGGCCCCTTCATAGCTCATCCCCGGCTGCTGTTTGATAACAATACTATCTTTGGTGGTAGTGCCCAGCGCATCGAGATAGCTGAGGCGGAGCATCACCGTCCGTGCAACGGGTAGCTGGTTGGTATCTACCTTAAAGAACAGGTAACCATCTTTTACCTGGAGGCCGGACAACCAGTTGACAGCTCCCGTAGAGTCGTAACCGTAACCAACCGTCATCAGATCCAGCGGTACGTTGGTATTGATCACCGACTTATACGTACCGCCATTCGCGATGGTCTGCGCCGTCTCGTCCATGATGGCCAACGCAGGCGTAAGCCCCTTCTGCTGCAGTATGATGGTATCTGATTTACCACCACCTTTCACCACCAGTTTGGCGGCACGGGGCAGCTGGCCACTGTTGTCCGTCACTTCCACGAGGGCATCGCTCTTACCATGACCGCTGGTGGTCTGCAACTGCAGCCACGGCGTTTCTGCCGCCAGTTCCAGGTTCCAGTCGCCATCGGCATATACGATAAAGCGGGTGGTATCTGCCGCAGCACCCAGCCGGATGATACGGGCATCAATCGCCAATGGTGTACTGAAGCGGTAGTCTTCCGTTTTACGGCAGGCCGCCACCATCAGTAAGATACCTGCTGCGATGAGTGTATAATAGTTGAATAAATATTTTTTCATAGCAGCCTTATTTTTTCAGTTCCATGTAAACCGGCCGGTGGTCGGAATATTTGGCCGTGAAATCATCATAAATAAAATGACAGGTCTTTACCTTCTTCGCCTGATCTTTACTGAGATAGATATAGTCTATGCGGGACTTACTGCGGATAGTGTCCTTACCGCCGCTAGCACGCTCCACCCGGTCATATTCATAAAGGGCATCCACAAAACCGGCATCCAGCAGGTGCTGCTGTACCTTGAAATCGATGCTACCATCGTCGAGGTTTTCTATCTTAGGATTTTTCTTCACAGCATTGAGATGCGCTACCTTAATGCGGTTGGTGTCCAGCCGGGCCATGTCCAGCGGGGTGTTGGAGTTGAAATCGCCCATGAGTATCCAGCCCCGTTTGTCTTTCTTTTGCGCTATGTTGGCCAGTATATTGGAGATCTCCTCCCGGCGCTTACGGAACTTATGCGGATTAAGATGCAACACTACGATGTTATAGTCCAGCACATTGGCCATAATAAAGCCATGGGTCATATTTTCCGTTATCTTTTGGATGTTGGTGATGGGATACCGGGAAGTAAGCCCGGTAGGATAACCGTTCTCTTTTACAATTACGGCATAAGGATGGCCCCAGGTGGCAGCCAGCTCCTCCAGCGTTTTCTGGGTGAACTTATTACACTCCTGTAAAGCCACGATATCCGGATTAAATTGTTTCACCCATTGCACAAAGATTTCCTTTCCTTTGGTGGTGTCGGTTACCATCCCCTCCAGTATGTTGTAACTCAACACACGAAGCGGCGCCTGCGCCTGCGCACCGGCCACATACAAACAGAAAAACAGCGATATTAAAAAACGATTCATGATAACAATTATTTATAAGCTGGATTAGTCAAAATACCACCGGAACGTACTACTTCCTTGTCCGGTATCGGATAATATTCATGATAGGGCCGCAGGTTGTTTTTGATGACTTCATACTCTGCGCCGGCTGTTTCACTGACGGCATTAAAGAACACGCCCCATCTCACGAGGTCCCATTTACGGCCGTATTCGCCCATCAGCTCACGGGCACGCTCTTTTTTCACTTCTTCGAAGAACTCCGTCTTACCGGGATAAGCCGGCAGTTTCAACGCATCATAGGCGCGGCCTTTTACTTCGTTGAGGCATTGGAGTGCGAGACCGGCATCACCGGTTTCATTGGCGGCTTCCGCCAGCATCAGCAGCGCATCGGCATAGCGGAACACTTTCTGGTTGTTCCCATCGGCGATGTTATCCATCGCGGGGCACCAGAATTTAGGTCCCATCCATGCCTTACCGGTACCGTTGTTCTGCATCGGACGCTTGAAGTAAGCGCCGTTGTAACTATAAGCCAGGATCATCTCCCGCCGCGGATCGGCATAGTCATAAAGCTTCATGAAATATTCGGTCGGCGTCACGGAGTTAAAGGGATTGGCTTTGGTCCCCAGCTCCGGGATGTTCACCCCGTCATAGGTGCTGGTGCCGGATGCTTTCGTGGGGGTGAAGAATGCCGCTACGTTAGTGGTCTTCTTCAGGCCGGTGGCTGACCAGGTATATTGCACTTCAAAAATGGATTCCGCTGTGTTTTTATTACGGAACCAGGTGTCCTGCAAAGGATACTGCGCCAGCTGGCCATACACCTGCCGGATGGCCTCCATCGCTTCCACACATACGGAATACTGCTTATTCCACAGGGCCATCTTACCGATCAGCATATACGCCATAGCGGCCGAAATACGGTTCTGCGGCACTTCGGAGGTACGGACCTGCGGCAGCTTAGGGGCGTATTCCTGCAGTTCCTTTATCAGTTTGTCCCTTGTTTCTACAGCACTCATCCTGCCCAGCTTCATCACTTCGTTGAGGGCGGTCAGACTGTTAACGTTCTGTGTATAATAAGGTACATCGTTGAACGTGCTGGTAAGGATATAATAGTACAAAGCCCGCAGCACCACTGCTTCTGCTTTCAGCGGCGGTTTCCTGTCTGCCGCAATGGTGGCGTTGTCAATGCCCTCGATAGCGGCGTTGCAGTACATCACCCCATTATAACAGGCAGTCCAGACGTTATCTCCCATACCCGGATTGGCAGGAGATATTTCGAATTTGGCATCCAGCTGCGAAGAGTTAAGAAATGCCAGATCGGTAGAACCCTCCAGCGGAATAATCAGATCGGAAATATAGATACTGTTCAGTGGCATGTAACAGCCGTTCAGCGCAGCAATACACTGGTTTTCGTTTTTGAAAAATTCACCGGGGCCTACGAAACTGCTCGGTTCTTCTTCCAGCAGCTTACTACAACCGGTCCACCCGGCAGCACCGGCCAGCAACAGCAAGGCAATGATATAATTCAGGTTTCTTTTCATACCTAATACTTTAAAATTTTAATTCTGCACCGAAAGTGATGGTACGGCTGGATGGATACGCGCCGTTGTCCATGCGACGCATGGTAGAACCGCCGCTCTGTGTGGACACCTCCGGATCATAGCCATTGTAGTGCTTCCACAGCACCAGGTTGTTACCGCCCAGTGACAGCGAGATGGACTGCAACCGCTTGCGCGTGATCCTGCTCAGGTCAAAAGGATAGGCAACGGAGAAATTTTTGAACCGCAGGAAAGTAGCGGAATGCACGAACCGGTCGTTGGGAATGTCGTCTTTGGAATCGGCGCGCGGATAGTCGGAATTGGGATTCCGCACGGGATGCCATGCATTTACCATATAACGGTACTGGTTACTCAGGTAGGTGCCGGTGCCCATGAACAATTCCGTAGGATTATAAATCTGTCCGCCTACACTGTAGTTGAAATAAAAAGAGACCATCAGCTTTTTAATTCTGATCGTATTCTGAATACCACCGTAGAAGTCAGGATCAGCATTTCCGAGGTATACCAGGTCGTTGTTGTCGAGGATACCGTCGTGGTTCTGGTCTACGTAACGCTGACGGCCGGGTGAATAATAACTGACTGCTGACGAAGCGTATTGTCTGTCTTTTTTGTCCTGCTCTATTTCTGCCTGGCTTTTCCACACTCCGGCATACTCCATGCCCCACAGTGCATTCAGCGGCTGCCCTTTTACGTAACCGTACATCATATACTGGGCGCCATAAGGGTTGTCATACACGGATACCCTGTCCAGCCCGCCAATATCTTCTACCAGCTGCCTGTTATGAGCGATGGTAAAAGTGGTAGACCAGGAGAAATTTTTCCGGCGGATATTTTCTGTGTTGACCGTCAACTCAATGCCTTTGTTAGAGGTCTTTCCGATATTGGCCAGCCTCGAACCGAAACCGGTATGGGTAGGCAGCTGCACCGTCAGCAAGAGGTCAGACGTATTGCTTTTATATACTTCCAGGGAGATGTCTATCCGCTTGTTGAGGAATGACAAATCCAGTCCTGCGTTGTAAGACGTGGTCTTTTCCCAGGTGAGCCCTTCGTTTTCGATGCGTGCCGGATAGTAGGCTACCGGCTGTATGCCGCCGAACAGGTAACCGGAAGAAGTGGAATTAAGCCGGGAAAGCGACTGGTAACGGGAGATAGCGTCATTACCGGAAGTACCGGCGCTCAGGCGTACAGACAGCTCGCTGATATCCCGGAAACGGCGCATGAACGGCTCATTGGCTATATTCCATTTCACTGCGGCAGATGGAAAGTAAGCCCATTTGTTGTTTTGCGAGAAGTTGGAAGCACCGTCCGCACGGCCGGTAGCAGTTAAGTAATACCTGTTGCGATAGTTATAGTTGATACGTGCCAGGTGCGACATGCGGCCCAGGTTTTCCAGCGAGGAACCGATATTGATCGTTTCTTTGGACGGCAGGGCGCCCATATCGTTCGTGCCTACGTCATCGATAAAATAGCCGTTACCGCTGGCGGTCATGTTGTTGAACTTTTTCTTCTGTACAGTGAAACCATACATCGCATCGAAGTTGTGCCTTTTGTTCCAGCTGTTTTTATAGGTGATGGTATTCTCGTTGAGGATGTTGTTATCGTAGTAGCTGCGTTTGTATGCATAGGCGCCGGTGTTGGCGTTCGCGCGCGACGGCATGGTGGAAGGAATGAACTGGTTGTCATTCTTACTGTAATCGGTATACGAAACAGTGGACCTGAGCAGGATATTTTTCACCGGGGTGATTTCGATGTACCCCATGGAGCTCAGGCTTTTTTCCAACGCATCGTTTTGTTTGAGCTCCACATTGGCCAGCGGTGAATCGAAGAGGGTGCCGCTGTACCACTGGGTGTTCCAGTCGTTGAAGCTGCCGTCCGGTTTGTATGCCGGCATGGTGGGCGACAGGAAGATGGTAGAGCGGTACCATAACGTGCTCGTACCTATGTCGGCGTTATTGAGTTTACGGGCAATCTGTGAGTAGTTGAAACGCACGCCTGCCTTCACATAACGGCTGATGGTCCTGTCGAGGTTGAGGCGCACCTGGTAACGTTGCAGGCCGCTGTTTTTGATGATGCCCTGGTTGTTGTTGTAGTTGGCCGAAAAATAATACTGCGTGGCTTTGTCGCCGCCGTTGGCCGACAGCGTATAGTTCTGGTACGGCGCAGTACGGGTGATCTCTTTTGTCCAGTTGGTGCCTTCTCCCAATGACAGCGGATTGGGATAGGGATACTCTTCCAGCGGCTTTGCCGGGTTGGCGGAGTTACTGAAATAAAAACGGTCATTTTGCAGTTGGGCAAACTCTGTAGCATTCATGAGATCCAGGTAACGGGGCAGTACAGAGCTGCCCAGATCGGAGCGGAAAGTGAAATTGGTTTTTCCTGACCTGTTAGCGCCGGATTTGGTGGTGATGATGATCACACCGTTGCTGCCGCGGGAGCCGTAGATAGCAGTAGAGGAAGCATCTTTCAGCACGTTGATGGACGCGATATCGGAAGGGTTCAGTTCATTGAGGCTGGAGATACCGTCCATCAGGCCGTCAACGATATACAGCGGTTCGTTGCTGGCGGTGATGGAGCGGGTACCGCGGATGCGTACGGAGGTGGCAGCGCCGGGTTCGCCGTCGGTGGAAACGATTTCCGCACCGGCAATACGGCCTTGCAGCATCTGGTCCACCCGGGTGGCGGGGATACCTTCAATATCTGCGGGACGCACGATAGAAACGGCGCCGGTAAGATCTTTTTTAGCGACGGCACCGTAGCCGATCACTACTACTTCATTAATGTCTTTTTTAGCAAGTGTCAGTTGAATGGTCAGCGGCTGCTGCGCCTGGGCCAGTGCCACTGCCTTCCTTTCAAAGCCGATGTAGGTGATCAGCAGCGTGGCATTTTTCCCTGCCGCGATGCTGAACTCTCCTTTCTCGTTGGTCTGCACGCCATGAGTACTCCCGGCAACAGCCACGGTAGCACCGGGAAGGGGATTCCCTTCGTTGTCAAGCACCTTCCCTTTTACCGGCGGGTCTGCAGACAGCTCCTTGCCTGGTTGTACCGGCGCCGCGGCTGCAGCGGGCTTCGCTTTCTCTTTAATGGTAATGGTTTTGGCGCTGATCTCGAAATCGATCGGCTGGTCGGCCATCACCGTACGCAGGAATTCCGTGAGGTTCATGTTCTTTACGGTGATGGTCACCGGTTTGGTGTTGCTCAACATGGCGGTGTTGTAGAACACGACGTAGCCGGTTTGTTTTTCCAGCACCTGGAAGATCTCTTTAAAAGAGAGGTTTTTACCCGACAGGGTGATGGACTGACCCAGCGTGCGGGCCTGCACCTGCAGGCACAGAATGGCAGACAATAGCAGCATACATGGCCACAGCGTGCGGCGGCCGGCTGTCCGGCTGCTGTTCTGCCGGGCCGTGTTGTCCGGCGGAAGAGAAGGTCTTGTTGCGTAAAGCTGTTTGGACTTCATGATGGTGTTTCAGAATTTAAAGGATCATTACAGGCATACGATACCCCGCTGCGCTCCCGGGGCGCAGTAATGGCTGGTATGACAATCTTTTTTTGTTATTGTGTGATGATTAGTTTTCGTTCCTCCAGGCGATAATGTACGTTAGATATTTCCAGTATTCTCAATATGCTGCGCAGGTCGAGGTCCCGCTCCATCTTACCGCCGAAGCGGATGTCCGGAACGCCGTTCTCGTAAACGACGGTGATATCGTACCACCGTTCCAGTTGGTTCATCACCTGCTGAATACCGGCGTTATCGAACTGGAACAGGCCTTCTTTCCAGGCGGTCACCTGGCTGGTATCGGCCGCCTGTATTTTAACATCCGTACCCGCTACAGCCGCCTGCTGGCCAGGCTTCAGCAGCGTTTGTTTTTGTGCTGCCACCACCTGCACACTGCCGTGTAATAAAGTAGTGGTGATAGCCGGTTCGTTAGTATAAGCGTTCACGTTAAAGCCGGTGCCCAGTACCCTGACTTCGCTCTGAGGCCCTGTCTTCACCCGGAAAGGTCTTGTGGCAGCCTGTTTCACTTCGAAGTAGGCTTCACCGTTCAGCTCTACCACGCGCTCCGCAGCATTAAAGCTGACCGGATAACGCAGCGAACTGGCGGCGTTCAGCCACACTTCCGTTCCGTCCGGCAAGACAAGATGAAATAGTTTTCCATGGGGGGTGGACAATGTATTGTAAGCCCCGGCAATCTCTTTGTTGCCACTGTAAGCCAGCGTATTTTGACCAAGATGGATAGCGGCGCCGGCGGCATTGCGGATACTGCCATGGTGCAGGCTGTCGAGCGTTACCTGGCTGCCGTCATCGAGCGTTAAGATAGCGCTTTGTGTTGCGGGGCGTATATCCTCCATGGCCAGCGCCGGCAGCGGAGTGTTGACAGGTGTTGCAGGGCGGCGGAGCAAATATCCTGCGGCGCCTGCCAGCAACAGCAGCGAAGCGGCGGCAGCCCACCAGCGCATCCGGACGGCCCGGCCTTTTGCCTGCGGCTTCTCACCGGCCTGTACAATGAGGGCCAGTATCTCCTGCGCCCGATGATCAGGCATCGCCCGTTCGTCAGCGGAACCGGCGATCACCTCGTCCAGCAGCTGCAACAGCTCCCCGTCGTGCTCCGACCCGGCCATCAGTTGCATGAGCTCCTGTTGCTCTGCTTCGGTGCTGGTCTTTTCCAGCGATTTGCGGAATAATGATTCAAAACGGGACATGCGCTAAACCGGATTTATGCCGGGTATATCAAAAGAAATCCCTGAAAAAGAAAAATGGGTCAGTGGGAAACAGAAAAAATATGCTTCATAACAATTCCTTAATAAGAAGCAGGGTCGTATAGGTACCCAGATGATAGCTGCAATAGGTGCGGATGAAGTGCATGGCCTCTGCCAGGTGGCGTTTTACGGTTTCAGGCGAGAGGTTCAGCACCCTGGCCGCCTCTTCCCGCTTCATGCCGTGTTCTTTGATCAGCTGATAAACTTTCTGTTGCTGCGGCGACAACCGGGATACGGCGTCGTGGAGTATCTGCCGGTACTCTTTTTCCAGCAGCCGCTCGCTGGAAGAGGCCACGGCCGGCAACAGCCACTCTTCCTGGTCGGAAATAGCGTGACTGGTAGCCTGCTGCGCCAGCTGCTTCAAGGTTTTAAATACGCGGTTGCGGGTGATGGTGAACAGCCAGGCGGTAAAGTATTCCAGCTCCGGCAGTTGCGCTCTCTTCAACCATACCTTTAAAAATACGTCCAATACGATTTCCTCTGCCACGGCTGCTGAGCCGGTGATCTTCCAGGCGATGGTGTATACTTTGTTACGATACTGATGAAAAAGCGTCTCAAACGCTTTCTCATCTCCGTTGGCAATCGCCCGGAACAGGTCGTTGTCCGTAGGTAGCTCGTGGGCGGTCATCCAAATAGATTTTGGTCACAAATATAATATGGCAATGCTGTCACTGTAATGGCTATCGGAAAATCCGACGGTACGTGAAATTTTGGTTGCTCCTGTAAATCCGCCAGTGGCAGCCGGTTTCATAGCTTTCCCGCTCAGGCCCGCTGCGACTGGATTTCATAATTAAATAACATTTACGCTCAATTACGAATTACAAATTACGAATTACGAATTGAGATTTCTTTTCATGCAAAACTTCCTGCAAGACGCTTAAAATATAAAACACTCATCTTAAAAACAACATCGGGACATTAAAATACTTATCAAGATAACTACAAGCGATACTTAAAATGATAAAAAACATTGGGGCATGTACGAACAAACCATTTGTTCATACATGCCCCAAATTCGCAATTCGTAATTGACTACCAGCCCTTATTCTGCGGCAGCAGTTTGGGATTCAGCGTCAGTTCCTGTGTAGGAATGGGATACAGGTACATTTTCTCGTTCCATATCCGGTTGTTGATATCGGGATATACCCGGATGTAACCATTGGCATCCAGTACGATGTCTTTCACCTGCCCCTGGTTGGGATACTGGGCTTTTACTTCGGGCCGCAGCTTCATACCCAGGATGGATTCGGGGTCTTCAATGAGTTTGCCGGCGTTCCAGCGCAGCAGGTCATCAAAACGGAAACCTTCCGCTGCCAGCTCCACCCTTCTCTCACGGCGTATTTCATCGAGCAGCACGGGTAACCCCGGGAAATCGGATGCCGGATCTTTTCTCAAGGCAGCGATCTGCATGGCCGGCATTCCTACTCTAGCACGTAAACGGCTGATCGTTTGATCGATCACGGTCTGATCGCATTCGTTGAGCTCTGCCTTGGCTTCTGCGTACACCAGCAGCACCTCCGCATAACGGAAAATGAACAGGTCCAGCGTGGACTGATTGGCATTCCATTGCTCCAGGCTGGACGAACGTCCTTTCACGCGCTGATAACCGGTGCTTGTAACGCTGGTGCCTATACGTGGCAGGGTGATCACATCTTTATTGCCGCTGGCGTCTACCTGGAACACAAAACCCGGGGTGGCAATCAGTTGCCCGAAACGGGGATCGCGGTTGGCGATCTCCGCCTGGATAGAATCATCCCCTTTGTAAGAAGGACTGAGAGACGTAGGCAGGCCGTCGGTACAGAGGAAAGAACGTACAAAACTTTTACTGAAACCGGTGTTGCCCTCTCCCAGCTGGCGGGTGAGATTGTGCATGAACACATCTTTGATAAAGCGCTTGGGCATAATCGCTTCCTTGTTGCCCAGCAACTCTTCCTGTATGAAGAGGTTGTAATAATCGGTGGCAGGATGACCGGTGCTATACAGGTCGTACCCGCCGCTGGTGATCACCAGCTGCGCAGCGTTGGCAGCTTCCCGGATCATGGGCTGGTCATCTCCCAGGTTGTGATACTTGCGGTAAGTGCCTTCCCAAAGGCAGATACGCGCTTTCAGCGCCGCAGCCGCATATTTATGCAGGCGGCCTTTTTCCGCGCTGCCGGGCACCGGCAGGTTGGCTACGGCAAAGTTCAGGTCGGCCAGCACGGAGTCCATCACCTGCTTGTGTGGCGTACGCGGCAGGTTCAGCTCCGGTGAATTCTCATTCAGATCTTTGGAAAACCAGGGCACGTCGCCGTAACGTTTCACCTTCTGCCAGAAATACAACGCACGGAAGAAGCGCGCTTCTGCTGCATATTTATTTTTCACATCATCACCTGCCTGCGCGCGCTGGTAGCGGGACAGGAAGTAGTTCACGCTTCTTTCGTTCTTCCAGCTCCATTCTCCGTTGTCATCATTTTTTACGATCGGCACAATGTACTGACCGGATAAGAACGGGTCTTTACTGCGCGGCACCATATCGTCGGAGTTGTTATCAGAGTTGTTGTCCATCACCGGCAGCGTGCTGTAAAAACCGTTGCAGTACAACTTCAGGTCAGACTCGTTCTTAAAAAAGGTCGGATCGCTGAAAGCATCGTCCGGGTTCAGATCGAGGAAAGAATCACGCTTGCAGCCGGCCATGGCCAGGACTGATAACGTTAACGCATATATGATATTTTTTCTTTTCATCATCATCATGTTTTGGATTGATTATAAGCCCAGTTGCAAACCGAAAGAAATAGCCCTGTTGAGCGGATAATCTTTCGCTTCAAATATTTCCGGATCGTAGGCTTTATGCAGTTTGGTGACTTCGAACAGGTTCTGTGCAGACACGTATACGCGCAGTTTCTGCATACGCATGGCGCGCATGGCCGATGCCGGCAAGGTATATCCGATGGACAGGTTTTTCATACGGGCATAAGCGGCATTCTGCAGGTATTTGGTCTGTGCCTGGAAGTTGCCGCCACCACCGAAGCGCTGACGGGGATAATAGGCGTTGGGATTTTCAGGCGTCCAGTAATCCAGCTGGTACACCATCGGTACGTCCCATTCGCTTTTGAAGCCCCAGAAAGTGTTGCCGTCGAGCATCACGTCCCGTTTGCCGATGCCCTGGATGAGCATATTGAAGTCGAAGTTTTTATACTGTACGGAGAGGTTCAGTCCGAACTGGTAACGCGGTGTTTTGTTACCGATCACGCGGCGGTCGCCCGGATCTACCGCCGTATTCTGGCCACTGGTGATTTTTTTGTCGCCGTTCAGGTCCTGGAACCTGATATCGCCGGCCAGCCATTTGCCGTTCCAGAGGTTGGACTGGTCGGCGGCGGCGGCGTCAGCGTCTGACTGGAAGAACCCGTCGGTCACGTATCCCCATATCTCGTCCAGTTTCTGGCCTACATAATAGGAATTGCTGCCCAGGGTTTTGGTAGGGTTGAGATCATACCGGGTAATGGTAGCGGAATAATCGGATAAAGCCAGGTTGACTTCATAAGAGAGGTCGTCGTTGATTTTATCTCTCCAGTTAACACCCAGCTCCCAGCCTTTGGTACGCATTTCACCGGTGTTTACTTTCGGTGCGGAGGTGCCGAGGATGCCGGGCAACGGATAACCGTTCAGCAGCATGTCTTTGGTATCGCGGATGTACCAGTCGAACGTAGCACTGAGGCGGTTTTTCAGCAGGGTGATGTCCATACCGAAGTTGCGGGTGCTCACTTTTTCCCAGGTGAAGTTCTGGCTTACCAGGCCGGGAACGCCTACGTACACGCCTTTCTGATCGTCGAAGATATAATCCACTTTACCGCCTGGCATGGTGGGGATGTAAGGGTAGATATCCGTGTTCGCGTTCTGGTCAGGATTCAGCGCCTGGTTGCCCAACGTGCCGTAAGAGGCCCGCAGTTTCAGGTCGTTGATCACATCCAGCAGCGGTTTAAAAAATCCTTCTTCCGATACGCGCCAGCCGGCAGAAACGGAAGGCAGGAACACGTAGCGGCTGCTGGCCGGGAAACGGGAGGTGCCGTCATAACGGCCATTGACTTCCAGCAGGTATTTGTTGGCATAGTCGTAGTTGAGGCGGAAGAAAGAACCTGCCAGCGCCCAGCTGTACTGGCGGCCGTCGGCCAGCGGGCTGTTGTCGTTGTTGAGGTTGATGGCCGGCATGGTCTGGTCGATGAGGTTTTTCACTTTTACATTAAAACCTTTCACCTGTTTCTTTTCCTGGTTGTAGCCTACCATGGCTTTCAGGAAATGCTGGCCGAACTGGCGGGAGTATTCCGCGTAAGCATTCAGCGCCGTGTAGTAATCGTTGTTGTTGCTTTCTTTTACGCTGCTGGGTTTACTCCAGGGAAAAGTGCCCAGCAGTATGCCATTGGCGCCGTATTCCTGGTATTCTTTATAATGCTGCTGGTTGTTCAGCCCATAGCTGTTCCAGGTGTAGTCGCCTACGATACGCAGGTTCTTCAGCGGTTTCAGTACGAAGCCGCCGGTGAGCCAGAGGTCATTGGCGGTTTCTTTGGTGCGGCCGTTGAGGGTGGCGAGGGCTACGATGTTGGTAAACGAGCCCTGTCCGGAGAAGTGGCCGTCGGGGTGATAAACGGGCATGATCGGGCGAAGGTCGCCGGAGATCCAGCCGGATGAAAGGCCGCCATGGCTGGCAGGAGTAGGTTTGTTGCTCTCCGTGCGGTTGAGCATCATTTTCATATTCAGCTCCAGCCAGGAAGTAGCTTCGGTGTTCAGTTTCAGGCTGGCATTATATCTTTTAAAATCTTCATTGGCCACTTTCAGCAACCCTTTCTGGTCGAAGTAACCGAGAGAGGCGACGTAGCCGGTTTTACCCTGACCGCCGGAGATGGACACGTTATGGTCCATCATAGGCGCCCAACCGGGGTACAGTTCTTTGATCCAGTCGGTATTGCCTACATAGCGGTATTTGGAGGGGTTGGCGGGGTCCACATATACCGGCAGGTTGTTGGCCGGGTCTTTGAAATAGGCGGCCGCCCGGGTAGAATCTTCTGTGGTAAAGGGTTCAGAGGCTGCGTTGCCGCCGGAGAGCTGACCGGTGCGATCGGCTTCGCGGTGCATACGGATATAATCCACCGAATTGAGGTATTTCGGCATACGGGTAGGGCGGGTGATGGTATAGGAAGTGGAGTAGTTGAGCCGCAGCGGCGCATCTTTACCGGGCTTTTTGGTGGTGATGAGGATAACGCCGTAAGCACCCCTTACGCCATAGATGGCGGCAGATGCAGCGTCTTTTAACACGGTCACATTGGCCACGTCAGCGGGATTGATGAGGTTGGGGTCCATCTGTACACCGTCTACCAGTACCAGCGGGCCACCGCCGTTGATAGAGGTATTACCGCGCACGTTGAAGGTGGCACCTTTGCCCGGAGCGCCGTTGTTCAGGTTCACGTTGAGGTTGGGCACCATGCCCTGCAGGCCCTGCGCCAGGTTCACCAGCGGACGGCTCTCCAGCTTTTTACCATCCAGCGTGGCTACCGCGCCGGTGAGGTCACCTTTTTTCTGCGTACCATAACCCACCACTACTACTTCGTTGAGACCCTGGGTATCTTCCTGCAAGGTGATGTTAACGGTGGTACGGCCTTCCACGGCGACGGTCTGCTGGATGTGCCCGATAAAAGAAAACACCAGCGTGGCGTTGTCCGGGGCATTCAGTTCGTATTCACCGTTGGCGTTGGTGACAGCGCCGGCATTAGCGCCGGAGACTTTTACCGTTACGCCGGGCAGTGGCTCTCCTTTGGCGTTGACTACCTTTCCTTTGATATGTTTGTCGCGGATTTCGTTGCCGGCGCGGCTTAC
Organism: uncultured Chitinophaga sp.; assembly: GCF_946479755.1. The sequence continues at coordinate 146,475 of NZ_CAMLHC010000020.1, forward strand.
CACCACCACGTTATTGTCCAGCACCTTATAGTGCAGGTGGAGGGGCGGCAGCAGGCGGTCCAGCACTTCCGTCACGGTAACGCCGCTCATATCAACAGATACAGGGGCTATATCTTTCAACTCATCATTATTAAAGAAAAAACGGTAATTGGATTTTTTCTCCAGCATGATCAGCATTTTATCCAGCAGTGTGGCCTCTGCCCGGATATTGATCTTTTTCTGGGAATAAACACTGGCCGAAGCCTGCGCTACCAGTAATAGCAACAACGTGGTGAATTTCATAATCAATAACATCTGCTGGACCTTCGCCCATACGGGGGGAGGTCCCGACTTAGTAAATTTTTTCATACCTTGGATTTGTTGAGTTGATACAATAGGAGTCCCTGAAACCTTCAAGTGCAAAGGTCTCCTGATACTTGACAACGGGGAATGTGCGCGCATTTCCCGTTTTTTTTTAAAGATGTTACAGGTGGTTATCAGGTAAATCCTGATGGTACTTTCATAACTATCGATTTAGACTTTGATTAATGAATAAAGACTTTTCCTGCGGTGACGTTATATTCGAATTGTTTGGTCTGTTTTAACATGCCTAGCAGCTGGTCCAGTGATTCCCCCTGTACGTTACCGGTAAAAGAGGTCTGTAATAAAGATTGATTATGACATTCGATGGTAATGCCGTACCATCTTTCCATTCTTTTTATCAGTTGTAAAAATGTTTCGTTGCGGTATACAAACCTGTTTTCCACCCAGGCCGTTTCCGCTATCTGGTCACCGCCATGTTCTTTTTCAATGCTTTCCAGCACAATCAAGGGCTTCAGGTCATCCGGGCGGGCTACTGCTGCCGGTTTCACCGTATCGGCGATGGCGTTGGCCACCAGTAATTTCTGCTTAGGGCTCAGGGTGATATGTTGTTTGCCGTTATCTTTCACGGTGACTTCCACCGCGCCGCTGATCAGCGCTGTTTCGGTATGTGATTCATCCGCATAGGCCCGGACATTGAAGGTAGTGCCCAGCACTTTTATGTCCACAGTATTGGTATGGATCACGAACGGGTCGTTGGGCATTTTGGTCACATCAAAATATCCTTCTCCTGTCAGTTTCACGACCCTGCCGGACTTAGCGAAATTGCTGGGGTAGGACAGGGTGCTGCCGGCGTTGAGCATCACCAGGGTACCATCCGGAAGGGTGATGCGGGTTTTGGAACCGGGCCGTGTTTGTACGGTGCTCCATACCACGGCATCGGTGGTGGTGCTGGTGCGCAGATATAGCACCATGGCGGCGCCCATCAGCAGCAACAGCGATGCGGCGGCCATGATCCGCCAGCGGCCCCGGCGTACCGGCGGGTTGTCTTCCGTCACTTCCGGCAGCGCTTCCTGGTTTTCGCCGGCCACAATATCCCCCATGATGCGGTCCAGCAGCATTTCTTTCCGTTCCGGCGTGGGCTTGCCGGTGCTCTGCAGGGATATCCTGTCCAACAGCGCCTGTTGCCGGGCGGCCTCCGGGGAGGCTTCCAGCAGGACTTCCAGCTCCATCTCCTCAGCGGGCGACAGCGCCCCTGCCGTCCGTTTGGCCATCAGTTCCCAAAGCCTTTCGTGTT
>NZ_CAMLHC010000021.1 GCF_946479755.1 uncultured Chitinophaga sp.
ATACTGCACCGCGAGCCGGTCCAGCTGTTGCTGCTGGTTTTCCTTTTCGGGGCCGGTATTACAGGCAAACAACCATAAAAGCGGCAGTAGCCGCAGCGTTTTTTTCATGTATGAAGGAATGTTTAGCGTGCGATCAGGTCTTCGATTTCAGTGGCTGTTGTGGCGAACGGCCGTCCGAGAATACGGCTGCCGCCGGCGGTGATCAGGAAATCATCTTCTATGCGCACACCGCCGAAGTTGTCATAGGCTGCCACCTTATCGTAATTGATAAACGCCCCGTGTTTCCCTTCTGCCCGCCAGGCGGCATTGAGCAGCGGGTTGAAGTAGATGCCCGGTTCTATCGTCAGCACAAAACCTTCTTCCAGCTCACGTCCCAGCCGCAGTGATTTCAGGCCGAAGTCGGTGCTTTTCTGAAGGTTGTCTGTATAACCGACATATTGTTCGCCCAGGTTTTCCATATCGTGAACGTCCATTCCGAGCATATGCCCGAGGCCGCAGGGGAAAAACAGCGCGTGTGCGCCGGCTGCCACGGCTTCTTTGGCGTTGCCTTTCATGAGACCGAGGGAGATGAGTCCGGCGGCCAGTTGTTCACAGGCCAGCAGGTGTACGTCTTTATACCGAATGCCCGGTTTCACCGCATCGGCAGCGGCTTTATAGGCGTTGTACACGATGTCGTAAATCTCCCTTTGTGCGGTGCTGAATTTTTTATTGACAGGATGGGTACGGGTGAGGTCTCCGGCATAGCGCATCGCGTTTTCCGCGCCGCAGTCGCAGAGCACCAGTTGCCCTTCCCGGAAGGCGGTCTTATGGGCATGATTATGCAGAAACTGCCCGTTGGCCGTGAGGATAACGGGAAAGGATATATTACCACCGGCGGCGATGGCTACGGACTGCACACTACCGGCGACGTCTGTTTCCGTTACGCCGGCAGCTGCCAGCTCCATGGCCTTGAGCTGCATATCAATGGTGGTGTTGACAGCGGTCTCTATCTCCGCTATTTCCTCTGCGGATTTGATCGCTCTCTGGCGGATGACGGCTTTGATGAGGGCTACGGATACCTGCTGTGCTACTAACGCTGCGGGCATATCCAGCCACGCGGCCAGCTTCAGCGTATGCTCAGGCCGGTAGGGCGGCAGGTAGTGGACCGGGCGCTGCTGCTGTACTGCCTGCGACAGGAAGTTATCCAGCTGTGACAACGGCCGGATGTCTGTAAGTCCCGCCCCGGCGGCAGCGGAGGCCAGCGTATCTACCGGGCCGGTCCACATGATCTCTTCTACAGTGGCTTCATTGCCGAATAGTATCTCCCGGTTGTTGTCAATATCCAGTACAAATGTCAGCCCGGGCCTGTCTATCCCGATAAAATACAGGAAGCTGCTGTCCTGCCGGAAAGGATAGATGTTATCCCGGTAGTTCATGCCGCTGTCGTCGTTGCCGGGCAGTAAAATAATGCCGCTGCCCATATCGGCCTGTAGCCTGTTTCTTCTGTTGGTATAAGTCTCCTTTGCAAACACGTGGTGAGGATTTTAATAGCGTTAAAAATAAACAACAAATACGGATGATGGATGAACGGGTTAAAATGGGTACAGAGGAGGTTAATAATTGAGAAGGCTTACGGTCGCGTGAAGATAGCGGTCCTGCCCAGCAGGGGCGTGCCGATATATCCTCTGAGCTCCAGTTTGTCGCCCTTGAGGGTCATAATGCTGCTGTATGTTTTACCGCTTTTAGGATCGTATACTTCACCGTCTACCCACTTACCGTTTTCGAATTTGAAGCCGGTCAGGATCACCTGGTGGAGGATGGTGCGGTCTCTCAGTTTGGCGTCTTTGTTTTTGCTGTCTTTGCGCAGCGTTTTCCCGTCCGCCTCATAGGGCGTTTTCATCCATACCAGCTTGCCGTAGTACTTTCCGGACGATTCGTAGATGTCTACCTTACCGTCTTTTTCCGGGTTGAGCCATTGTCCGTTAATAGCATTGGCAGATTGCGCGCGTCCTGTAAGGCCGGCGATGCAGAGGGCTGCTACTAAAATCAGTTGTTTCATGTGCTTATCTTTACTGTAAAGTAAAAATAAGTGTTTTTTGGACTGATCGCTTAGGGGCGACCAGTCTTCTTCACGCCAACTGCATTGTAGCCTTTAGCGCCTCTTTCCCGGGTAAAAGATACCCTGTCTTTCTCTTTGACAGGCTCTGATACCTGGTTGATATGAAAGAATACGCTTTCCTTGGACTTTTCATCCGTAATAAACCCGAATCCTTTGGAGGTATTGAAAAAAGTAATGATGCCTGTTCTGATAGGATCTTCCGGTGGCCGGGGAGTGGCGCCGATCTGGATATCTTTGGAATCTATTTCTGTTCTGGGAGTTTCGGTGGGAGGGGAGTCGCAGATGTTACCGTTTTCATCCACGTAGGCCAACATGTCTTCCAGGCCTTTACCTTTGTTGTTGTTGAGTTTCCGGTCCCGCATTTTTTGGGCCTTCTCTTCTTTTGCTTTCGCTTTCTTGTTTCTGTTTTCTTTTTTAGAGAAAGAATCTGCCATACTTATTGGTTTTGATTAAATCGCACAATTGCGTAATATTTTCTGTTTGTATCGGAACAGGTAACTATTCGTTAGCCTGATTGCGTAAAATTGTCAACATAGCTATTCGTGGGATAAAAGGTTTAGTGGTGAGCGATGCGGCAGCTGGAAAAGCGAAGACTGAGGAAGAAAAGAAGTAATCCAGACTAAGTCAGAAGAAGCCGAGGCAGGAGCCTGTGTTATTTGAACAAAGGTAGGGCTTTAAATCTACAAATGCGGGATTATTTTGAAATTCGATGTTCCGGGGATGATTACCAAAATAATAAGCAGGATTTTCTGCTTATTGACGAAGAATGACATAAAAACGTTATTTTTAGGAAGTAAAGATAAATCTCAAAGTAGCATTTTCAGTGTTTGTTGATAATCCAATTTTCATCTTTACACACGAACAGACCTGCAGTTTACGGTGTTTGTTTCCATTCGGACAAAAGTACCGTTAACATAGGTTCCCAACGTAAACATATCCGGGCAGCGGTGTCACTATGTGAGTGACAGTAGCGGAGCTCTGTTTAAGTGTGTCCCCAACATCACGATGGTATCCCGTTTTTATGTTCCGGCATTGCCGCAGGACCGGGCAGCAGGCAAATGCCATATTGTGCTCAGTGTGGCGACAGCTATGGGCTGTATCGCCGCGTCGTTTTACCTGTACAGGTTAATCTTTTAAAAAAACATCGTCATCATCAAATCATACATTTATGATCCAGGAAGTATCTCTGTTTGCCAACAAAGAACAACTGCCGGCAATGCTGGAGTTGGGAAAAAATGCCGCTGTTACCTCACTGGAGGACTTCCTCCGGTGGTACGCCACCCATAAGCAGGAGGTAGACAGCAAAATCGATAAATACGGAGGATTGCTGTTGCGTGGTACGCATATAGCATCTGACGCCGATTTCGCCAGGTTTGTGGAAATAGCCACAGCGGGCGGAGCGCTGGACTACGTTAGTGGCAACTCCCCGCGGACCAAGCTGGGAGGTGGTGTGTATACGTCTACCGAGTTTGCAGCCGACCGGGAGATCCCCATTCACAACGAGATGTCCTACGCGGCGGATTGGCCTGGACGGATTTACTTCTGTTCGCTGATACCGGCCGCAACGGGCGGTGAAACACCGCTTGCCAACAGCGCCAACATCTATCAGGACCTGCCCGCACACATACGGGATGAGTTTGAATCCAAACAGGTAGCGTACATACGTAACCTGCATGCAGGCCACGGCGTGGGCGCTTCGTGGCAACAAACGTTTGAAACAGACAGCCGGGACGCCGTAACAGCACTGCTGGAGCGGGATGGCGTCGACTACGAATGGAAAGACGACGGTTCCCTGCGTATGACGGAAGTGAGGCAGGCAATCATCGAACATCCGGAGAAAAAATGTAAGCTATGGTTCAACCAGGCCGATGAATTTCATCCCTCCGGCAGTGGCGTGGAGCTGTATGAAGCCATGTTGCTGCTCTATGACGGAGATGTCAGCAGCTTTCCCACCTACGCTGCTTTTGGAGACGGGTCCGAGATCCCTCTCGACTACCTCGAAACCATAAGGGCCGTCATCCGGCAAAATATCGTAACGTTTACCTGGCAGCAAAGCGATTTGCTGTTGCTGGATAATCTTATGATCGGCCACGGCCGAATGCCATACACCGGCCCCCGCCGCACGCTGGTGGCCATGTCAAAGTAACCCGTGTCGCCGGCCCCGGCCCCTGATACCTTACTTTCCTGAAGGGAACAATTTTCAACGATTGAAAATTGTTCCCTTTTTATTTTACGGGAGATGCCAGCCGTTTGTATTAAACCAGTCGCCCACCGGCGCAGCGTTTGCCGCCTGCCCCCGGAAATGAAAATCGTTGGAACGGGAATCATACACATAATCACGGCCCCATGCCTCTGCCTGCAAAACAGTAGCCTCAATAGCATCCAGTATATAGTGCACTTCCCGGCCGGTCATCGTGGGGTGGACAGACAACCGCACCCATCCCGGCTTGCAGGACAGATCGCCGGACAGGATGGACCGCCGGATGGCGTGCGACCGGTCCTTGTCCACGTTCAGCAGCAGATGGCCATAGGTGCCGGCACAGGAACAGCCGCCGCGCAGCTGGATGCCAAACCGGTCGTTCAGCAGCCGCACGATAAGATGGTAATGTACGCCCGGCACAATAAAAGATACCACCCCCAGCCGCTGCACCACCTGTGGCTCCAGCACCTGTAACTGCGGTATGCGTGCCAGCCTTGGTAGTATAACCGACAACAGTTCGTTGTCCCGCTGCCGGATGAGATCAACCTGCATCGCTTCTTTCAGCCGTATACACATAGCCGCTTTGATGCCCTGCAGAAAAGGCGGCGTGCCGCCGTCTTCCCGTTGTGCAATATCAGTGACATAATCGTATTCTCCCCACGGATTGGTATAGTCGACGGTACCACCGCCCGGCTGGTCGGGGACTGCATTGCTGTAAAGCTTTTTGTCAAAGACGAGCACGCCCGGCGTACCGGGGCCGCCCAACAATTTGTGCGGAGAGAAATAAATGGCATCCAGGGCCGCTCCGGGCTCGCCGGGATGCATGTCGATATCGCAATACGGCGCCGCACAGGCAAAATCCACAAAGCACCAGCCATTGTACCGGTGGACCAGCTTCGCGATGTCGTGATGGGGTGTCCGGAGGCCGGTCACATTAGACGCAGCAGTCACCGCGGCGATCTTGACAGGCCGCTCTTTATACTGCTCCAGTAAAGCGTGGAAATGTTGCAGGTCCACACTACCGTTGGCATCACGTCCGATGATTTCCACGGTGGCCCTGGTCGCCAGCCAGCTGATATGGTTGCTGTGATGCTCCATATGGGTAACGAATACTACCGGTCTCCGGGCTTCCTCCCGGAAGGTGGGCTGGTACGCCGCCCCGTCGCATACCCGCAGTCCCAGCAGCCTTTGCAGTTTGTTGACGGCGGCGGTCATGCCACTGCCGCAGAAAAGCAGTACGTCCTCCTTCGCTGCATTGACGTGCGCCTTGATAATGCCTTTGGCCGTTTCATACGCTTCGGACATATACGTGCCGGTGACGGTGGTATGCGTGTGGGTGTTGCCCACGAACGGCAACACCTGCTGCCGGATGGTATCTTCAATAGGGCCATAAGCCCGCCCGCTGGCGGTCCAGTCGGCATAAATGAGCCGCTTTTTTCCGAAGGGAGAAATGAAACACTGCTGTTGACCGATGATATGGTGGCGGTAAACGGCGAAATAGTCTTCCAGCCTGCTGTCGCAGGGCATTGTATCAGAGGGCATGACTACTTGGTTTTAGCAGGTGCAAGGGATTTAAACATCGCATGCGGCGCTTTGGCAAAATGTTCCTGCAGGAAAAAAGATCCGGCAACAGGCAACGCGATGAACAACGCCAGCACAGCCAGCTGCCCGGCGGATACCCGCTGGATGGCCTGCCTGTTTTGAGGTTCGCATACTTCTCCCGGACAGTGCTGTATCGTCTTCCCGGAGAAAAGCGGGTAAGCCAAACAGCCCAGGCAGATTCCGAAAGCGGCTTCAAAAAAGAGAAAACAAAGGCAGATAAAACAAACGGCCGCGGTGATAGGGCTGTAGGCATTAACGATCACAAAGAGATAAAACATGGTGGCAGACAATACGATGCCGATGCTCCATGCAAACCGTTTCTGGGGCGCGCCCACATATTCCGGTACCTGCCTGCGCACGATCAGCCGCCCCAGGATAAGCGCAGGCGAGAAACGGGGATTGATAAACACCCGTATCAGCAGGTCCAGCAGGAAAAGGGAGAGGACATACTTCAGCATCACGAAATTGCCGTCAAAAACAATAAACATCAGCGAGGTATAGGTGGCGAGAAAGAGTATGCCTGCGGCGGCCCTGATCTCCCGTTCGTTCAGTACGGGCATATCGCAGCCCTCCACTTTTTCGCCGAATTGTATCAACTTGTTCATGTGTGTTAAGGTTGAAGGTAAACGTTGGATATTTATTTGGATTGCCGGCGATGTAAAAGTAGGTACCGGCAAGGGTCGGCGGTGTGCTGTGTCAACAGACGGCAGCTTCCGGTCAACGAACAACAGGGCGCCGTCAAGCAGGGCCGGTAATTAGGAGATAGGAAAATATTTATCGACATTTATCCTGTCAAACCACCACATGAAAATACGATCCCGCATACGCCGCTATGAACTATACCGTTGGCTGGTACCGGTTTTTCTGCTGCTAAACCTACTGCAGGACCTGGTACAGGGCGCCGGCGATTTTCCGCTGCGGGTGGTGAATGAAACCTGGCTGGCCATCTTCGTGTCAGTGATCAGCTACCGGCTGCTGGAACATACGCTCCCTACACTGGGATGGAAAAATGCCCTGTACAGTTTTTTTATCCTGTTGGCCTACGTGTTGGGATATTCTATCGGCCTGTTGCTGTGGCGCTACCTCGGCATCACCCTGCATATCTTCACCCCCCTGGGCAACCCCCTCCCGATAGACGAGCGACTAGGCGCGCTCATAGGCTACAGCATAGGATCGTTGGTGTTCTTCGCTGTTACCAGGCACCTGTACAACTACCTTAAACTGAAACAACACGCCCAGCAATTGCGCATCGCCAGCCAGCAGGCAGAATTAAACTACCTGAAATCCCAGACCAACCCGCACTTCCTGTTCAATACACTGAATAACATCTATTCGCTGGCACGCGACAAATCAGACCTCGCCCCGGAGTCGATCCTGCGGCTGTCCAAGATGTTGCGGTATATGCTCTACGAAACCAGCGAGCCCTATATCGCGGTAGAAAAAGACCTGAAAATTATCGATGACTACATCGCCCTGGAAAAGCTGCGTTATGACGATTCGCTGCGGATCAATTTTAACCACGACCTGGAGGACATAAAACAGTCCCTGCCTCCGTTGTTGCTGATACCACTGGTGGAGAACGCCTTTAAACACGGCGCCGCAGAAACAAGGGAAAACCCTTTCGTAGATATTCATCTCTCTATAAAAAACAGGCAATTGTTTTTTGTGGTTAAAAATTCTACCGGCGAACCCGCAGGTGAAGGAAGCTTCAACCCGCAGATAGGCCTTTCCAACCTGCGACGGCAGCTGGAACTGCTCTACGCCGATTATCAGCTGGATGTAAAGAAGGGAGACTATGTCTTTACCGCTACCTTAAAAATTAACCTGGCAAGCCATGTCTAAAATCAAATGTATTGTCATAGAGGACGAGCCGCTGGCCGCCAAAGTGCTGACCGACTACATCTCGCAGCTGCCTTTCCTCGAACTGCAAAAGGTGTGTAAAGACGCCTTACAGGCGTCGGAATTCCTGTCGACGCAACACACCGATCTGATGTTCCTCGATATTCATCTGCCTAAACTGAAAGGCATGGCTTTCCTGAAAACGCTCGTCAGCCCGCCGGCGGTGATCGTGACGACCGCCTATCATCAGTATGCCGTAGAAGGATTTAACATGAATGTAACAGACTACCTGCTGAAACCTTTTGAGTTTGAGCGGTTCCTGGCGGCGGTCAATAAAGTCCGGGCGGACCAGCAACGGTCCGTTGCGGAAGCGCGGGATTATATTTTCGTGACGGTGCAAAAGCGCCGGGTCCGTATCCCGTTCTCGGACATACTGTATGTCGAAAGTCAGCGGGAGTATATCCGTATTGTGACCACCAAACAGGAGCATGTGTCGAAGATGAGCACCAACGAGATAGAAGCGCTGTTACCTGCCCACCTGTTTAAACGGGTGCACCGTTCTTTCATCGTATCGGTCAGTAAAATTGAATCTTATACTGCGGAAGCGATTGCGCTGCACGGCGTATCCATCCCGATAGGAAGGGGGTATAAAGATGTGACAGATGACCTGTGAAGGATGGCCTACTGGTTTCCAGGGATAAAAAATACATATATTGCAGGTATTGGTACAGGGACTAACTGTACCGTGCTTTGTATTAAATTAATCCGGCGATGTTTTTCCCGAAATATCGCCTGTTATTGATAAAATCAAACGTAGAAGCTATGCATTGCAGCCTCCGGCGGATAGTGATAGTAGCGGGCCTCCTGCTGGCCGGCGCTTCGGGTGTTTCCGCCCAGAAAAATCCGGAATACATTTTCCCCACAGCAGCTTTTAATGAAGAGGAAGTCGCCCGCCAGATGGAAGACGGCGGCGCCACGATTGACGGGCTGGCCAAACTGAAAAAGAAAGGGCGGACTTACTACCCCTGGCAGGGAGACCGTATCCAGCTGTATCCCGTCACGCCTTACCTGACAGAGTTCCTCGAACTGCAGAAGAAATACCGTAAAGGTAAAAAGATCGCCAGTATTAACAATACGGTGTTCAGCTACCATATAGAAGGAAGGGTGCTGGACGAAAATGGCCATTTTCAGTTCAGGGACGTGAAACCCGGTAAATACTATATCGTTACCTGGATCGATTACGAGAAAAGTTATCAGTACCAGGTGCAGACCGGCAGGGAAACAGCCCGTAATGGTTATGGAGAGATCGTATACTCCATCCCCACTTACACCACATACACGCACAAGTATGCAGTAGAACAGGAAGTATCCGGTATCGTGGAAGTAACCGGCGACGGTAAAATGTCGGCGGTGATCTCCAACTAAAAAACACATCATGAAAAAAGTCTTCATCCATCTCACTATAGGCTTGCTTTTGACAGTTCACATGACCACCGCCCAGAATGTCAAAATGCGGGACGAAAATTTCAAAAAGGCGCTCATCGAACAGGGGGTTGACCTGAACAATGACGGCGAAATCCAGGTGTCGGAAGCCCTGAAGGTCACGAAGCTGTATGTCAATAAATTCAACATCTCCAGCCTGGTTGGCATCCGCAGTTTCGCCAACCTCGAAGAGTTGGGCTTTTATGATAACAACCTTCGGGACGTTGATCTGCAGGGCATGACGAAGCTGAGAGCTATATATGGTTATGGCAACCAGCTGCAAAGCCTTAACGTAAAAGGCTGTACGAACCTGCAAACACTGCATGCATCCCACAACCAGCTTTCAGCCATCGACCTGGGCGGCCTGCCCAGGCTCAGAGAGCTCCAGCTGCATAATAACAACCTGAACGTAGTAGATGTCGGCGGTCATCCGCTGCTGGAAGAATGCCAGCTGAACGATAATATGATGACGGCCTTCCGTTTCAAAGGGTCTAACGCCATTAAGAAGCTGCGGCTGGACAATAACCTGCTGGAAGAGCTGAATGCAACGCCGCTGAAAGACCTGGAGGAGTTAAGCGTTTATACCAACAGGAAAATGACAGTATTGAAGATATACGGTTTACGAAAACTAAAAGAGCTGAGCGCGGACTTTTGTCCATTGACCAATCTCAATATGAGTGGTACGGTTAGCCTGACTAAATTCACGTGGTAGCTATTTTACTACGGTGGCCTCAAATTCTATATTAAGCGTTTCAAAAAGCGCATTTACTTCCAGGAGCGTTACCGCTGTCTGCACACCATGTTTCGCAGCCCATTCCTTATACAGCGCAAAGCAGGTACTGACAAAAGTTTCGGAAGAAGTAGTGTAAACGGTCAGCCGAACGATACCGCTGCAGGCATAGCCTGCTTCGCGGATCACCTGCTCCAGGTTTTGCAGCGCCAGCGCCAGCTGTGTGGGCATGTCAGCGTCAGATGATGTGCCGTCGGGGTGTACCGCCGCCTGGCCTGCGCAATAGAGGGTTCCTGTCACCTGTTTTACCGCTACCGCCTGTACGTAGCCGCGTTCGTCCTGCCATTTCCAGGGGTTCGTGATTTTCTTTTCCATTTTGTGATCGTTTGATGTGGAGCGCTGAACGCGTCCCGGTTAAAAAGTACCCTGCAAAGGTGGCCAGTGCGCCTTTCTTTTTGTGTGACAAACCTCACAATTTTGAAAAGAAGGATGAAAGTCAGGATGATGGCCAAAGCCTGCTGAGCGTTTCACGGGATACGCCGAGATAGGAGGCCAGCAGTGTATTAGGTACTCGCTGCAACAGCGCGGGGTAACGTTGCAATAGTTGCTCGTAGCGTTCTTTGGCATTGGCGCTTTCCCACCAGTCTTCCATCGCAAAGGAAACAATGTGTTGTTTCCCGGTATCGTCATGATAGATGAGCGTTAAAAGTCCGGACACCACGAAGTAGGAATACCGGACGCTTTCGCCCGTCTGAAAAAGAAACGTTTTCTTTTTAGCCTGCTTAACGGAGAAGTGGGAGCGCACAAAGTCAAATTCTTCGTCTGTCAGGGAAACTATTTTCTCAATATGTTGTCTCAGCTTTTCCTGCATGTGTCGGGAGATAGATGAGCCATAAAGATAAAAAATCCCTGGTGGACGGAAAGAGCGTAGTATTCCGGGGCAATGGATGCGTTGCCCCGGAAATGATTCATGTCCTATGCTTTCCACCAGTTGTAATAATTGTGGTCATTGTCCACTTCGAATCCTGTTCTGGGGTATAACTGGTTGCCAATCGTGTTGGTCTTTTCTGTTTCCAGCAGCAGGCCACAGGCGCCGGTTTCATCGCAGAAGGTTTTGCAGCGGTCGATGATCGCCACGGAGATGCCACGGCCTCTGTAATCGGGGTTAACAAACAGGTCGCTCAACAGCCACTGGCGCTGGAGCTTTTTGTAATGAAAGAGGGAATAGAGCTGCGCGAACCCTACAGCTTTCCCGTCTACGATGGCCAGGAAGGTATCGGATTCACCGTTGCTGATCCGCTCTTTTAAAAATGCTTTTCCCTTTTCGAGGTCTGAAGGCTGACGGTAAAAGATGCGATAACTGTTGAATAATTCCGCGAATTCATCGAGATGTTCCATCCCAGCTTTGACAATTTGTACCATTGCTTATGATTTAGTGTTTAAGTTATCTGTCTTTCTACCTTACGTTTACCGACTCGTTCCAGTAGTAGCTGTCGGGCGTGGGCCGCTGCCCGAATACGGCGGTGCCTACACGAACAATGGTGGCGCCTTCTTCAATGGCGGTTTCCATATCCCCGCTCATGCCCATGGAAAGCTCGTCCATGGCCACGCCAGGAATGGCGGCGGCGATGATCTGCTGCTGCAGGGACCTGAGCAGCCGGAAACACTGGCGGACTTTTTCGGTTTCTGCGCTCAGCAGTCCGATCGTCATCAGTCCTTTTATCTGCAGGGTGTCCAGGCGGGATACCTGCTCTGCCAGTTGCAGGGCGCCTTCCGGCGCGATGCCAAATTTGCTCTCCTCTCCGGACGTGTTCACCTGTAGCAGCACGGTCATCTTTTTTCCTTCCGCCTTTAGCCGCTGATGCAGTTTCTCTGCGAGGTCTGGGCGGTCCAGCGATTGCAGGCAGGTGACGTCATACTTCAGGAGGTCTTTGATTTTATTGGTTTGCAGATGACCGATGAAATGATTTTCATGGGGGACTGCTTTCAGCGCGTCGTATTTTTCTTTCAGCTCCTGTATCTTGTTCTCTGCAATGAGCGTGTATCCTGCTTCCAGCGCCGTTTTGATACGGTCTGCCGGAACTGTTTTGGTGGCCAGCAGGAGTTTTACGCTGCCGGTGCTCCGCTGGCTGCGGGCGCAGGCTTGCTGTATCCTGGCGGTGATATGTTGAAGACGGTCTGCTATTTCGGTGCTCATACGTCCACATTTTTTGTTGTTGACTCCAGCCGGGCGATCAGTAGAGCTTTTACCTGTGTGAAAACATCATCTTTGGCTTCTGCGAAGGAGATGCCTGTTTTGCGTTCAATATGCCGCATGTGCTCCGGAAAGCGGGCCAGCAGGGTGCCGTAATAAGTATTTAGTTCTGCCGTGGAAGGCATCTCAAAGGGTATGTTGAGCTGGAACCTCCTGAGCAGTGCTTTGTCAATGATGTCCACATGGTTGGTGGCGCAGAGCAGCAGGGCTTTTTCGGGGAAATAGTCCATCAGCTGTATCAGCGTGTTGACAAGGCGTCTCATTTCTCCTACGTCGCGGTCGTCGTTACCGCGGGCTTTACCAATCTGGTCAAATTCATCGAGGAACAAAACGGCTTTTTCGCGGGCGGCTTTATCGAAGACGGCTTTGATGTTTTGGGACGTCTCCCCGATGCGGGCACAGATAATATTGCTGAGGTTCAGGATAAACAGCGGTTTACCCAGCGCCTGCGCGATCGCTTTGGCGGTAGTGGTCTTCCCGCAGCCGGAAGCGCCATGCAGCAGTATTTTATTGTTGACCGGCAGCCCGTATTGCTGAAGTTCTTCTACGTAGTAGTGTTCCTTTATCAGCTGTTCAATGGCTTTCCGCTTGTCTTCGTGGAGAAACACTTCTTCCAGGCGGGTGGCTTCTTTATCCGTAATAATAAGATCGTAAATATTCATAGCGGCTCGCTCGCGTTTTTGTTGCACAAAGGTACTGGCTTACTGGCGGACGCAGGTGGTCCAGATTCCATAAAAATGGCTGGTCCAGTTTGAGAAAAGGGGTTAACTTTAGCTACCATAAAACTTCTGCCATGAGTCATACTTCCCGCATTATCGCTTCCTGGCACGCCAATGCAGACCAGTGGATCGCTACCATCGATCACGCTGAAATTGCCTCGCGGACATTGGTCACCAACGAGGCGATTGTAAGTACGGTGATGGCGTATCCTTTAACCTCCATCCTGGACATTGGATGCGGAGAAGGGTGGCTGACACGCGCGTTGCAAGAGCGGGGCCTGAAAGCATCCGGTGTGGACGCGGTGGCGGCGCTGATTGATAATGCACAGCAGAAGGGGGGCGGTACCTACGCGGTGGCCGGTTTCCGGGACATCGCCGGCGGTGCTTATGCGGTGGAGGAGAAGTTTACAGCGGCGGTCATTAATTTCGCGCTGCTGGACCAGGAGGATACGGAGGCCCTGCTGAAAAACATCCGCAGGGTGGTGGCGGCCGATGGGCTGGTGTTTATCCAGACCCTGCATCCGTTGGTGATTGCCGGGCAGGAGCCTTATGTGACGGGGTGGAAGGAGGGCAGCTGGAATGGTATGAAGCGGGCGTTCGTACAGCCTTACAAGTGGTACTTCAGGACGCTGGAAGATTGGTTCCGGCTGTTTGCCGCAGCGGGACTGGCCATTAAGCAGGTAAAAGAACCGGTGCATCCGGAAACGAAGGCGCCCGTATCGGTGATATTCGTGCTGGAGGTAAAGGCTTAGAAAAAGATATTGTCCCGGTTGCAATGCCAGCCGGGGTCCATGGTGCTGACCACACAGGAGCCCATGTAGTAGATGTTCCCTACGATAGGGCTGTAGGTGACTCTCCCTTTTTTGTCGACGATTTTAGTAACCTTCGCGGAGATGCCGCTGTTGAGGATTACCCTTGTTTCGTCGCTCTTGTTGCATTTAGGACATACGGTTTTGCCGGCCGCGTCCTGCTGCACAGGCGCCGGAAGGGCAAGCGTCACCCGGGTGGTGTCAGCCGAATCTGTCAGATCGATGGTCTTCAGATAAGCGTTGGCGCTGATGCCCAGGCTGCTATACAGTACATCCACCTGTTGAGGTGCACTACCGGAAAACGCGTAGGTAAAATTTCCCTGGTTGTCGGTATACGTTTTACCAATCACTTTTTCTTTGTCTTTCAGCAACAGCTGGAGCGCCGCGACAGTATAGCGTTTTGGATTGTCGGTGGTAATGCTGCCTGTAATTACTTTTTTACCGGGAGGTGTGGGCAGGAGCAGGAGCGTTAACAAAAGCTGGTAGATCATACATCAAATTGATACTTCAAATATACCGAAATAAATTTTTCGTACCTTCGTCGAATGCTGGATATTGTAATTGCGTAGTTCCCGGCGCCCCGCCGGAAATTACATACGCCCCGGGCAATGCCCGTTTTTAAATAAAACATTCTTTATACACACCTGTATCAGTGTGGCAGCCTAAGCTATGCCATACAGGAAAACTATTATCCAGCAATGAATACAAACAATTATATCATCAGGAGAGAAAGAAAATCTGATATCCCACAAATCCATACGGTGACGAAAGAAGCGTTCCTCGCAGCGGAATATTCCAGTGGTACTGAACAATTGATCATCCGGGCACTGCGTGATAGCGGCCGGCTAACGTTATCGCTGGTAGCGGAAGAACGGGGTATGATCATCGGTCACGTGGCAGTTTCGCCGGTGGCAATATCCTCCGGGGAGGACGGATGGTATGGGCTTGGGCCTGTATCGGTGATGCCGGACCGGCAAGGCGCGGGCGTAGGCTCAGCGTTGATCCGGGCCGCGCTGGATGAATTGCGGCAACTGCCTGCCAAAGGCTGTGTGGTGTTAGGGGAGCCGGCTTATTACGGCAGGTTTGGCTTTGCGGCAGACGCGCGGTTGCGTTACACCGAAGCGCTGCCGGAGTATTTCCAGGTGCAGGCTTTTGAGGGGACGGTCCCCACGGGCACGGTGCAATATGACGCGTCGTTTTACGTAACAGAATAACAGCAAAAGGGGCCTTATAAAGGCCCCTTTTTTATTCCATAGTGATGATCAGCTTCTTTTCGCGGTGGCAGACAGTCCTGTTGCCAACAGTGATTCAATGGCGGCTTTGATGTTAGGCAGCGGGCCTATGTGACCGCCGGTGCCCTGGGGCGTACCGGTATTTATCAGCAGGTTCCGGATGGCTGCCGGCGATAATACGGTACCGTTGTGTGCTTTATACCACGATTGTACCGCTACTACTGCGGAGGCGACGATCGGCGTGGCAGAGGAGGTGCCGGCAAAATCTTTGGAGTAGGTAGCGTTGATGCCGCCGTTATACAGGGAACCGTAGCCGGCGCTGACCACGGTCCAATCGCCCCAGCCCTGCAGATGTACTTTGCTGCCGTAGGTGGAGAAACTGGCTTTGTTCCGTTGTGACTTGGTGCCTGCGCCTACGATGATAGCGCCATTGTCGCCCCGGGCGCGGTAGGCGGCGTAATAGGCCCCGTCGAGGTCCTGGTTGCCGTTGCCGGCGGCAGCGACGATGATAATGCCGGAGTCGGTAGCGGTTCGGGTGATGTCCCACACGGCCTGGTTATAGTCTGCGGGAACATACTGTCCGCCCTGGCCACCGGTCTGCATCTCATACAGGAACACGTCGCCGCGGCGCAGCCGCTGCAGCCCGGCCGCAATACCTGCCGGTCTGCCACTGACCCGTTCAGAGATAACGTAACAGCTGTCGGCGCCATACACCATGCCGGTCACGCCGAAGCCATTGTTTTTCGCCATCAGGATACTGGCGACTGCGGTGCCATGGTCTTTGAACTGATCGTCCGGCGGCGGCAGCACCTCGCGGATGCGGGAGCCGGTCAGGTCTTCATGGTTTTTGTTGTAGCCCCATTCAATGTCAGCAATGCGGATACCGGCGCCGGTGACGCCGATAGACCATGCGTAGGCGGCGTTGATGCCACGTACGCTGGGGTCGGAGGCATCCACATCGTTTTTGTAGTACTGCTGGCCGCTGAAGTCAGGCGTGGGAGGCGGCGGTGGCGTTACCGGCTCGATAGCCGCATACTCCACGATGTCCAGCTGCTCAAAAGCATTGGCCAGTTCCAGCACAGCAGCGGGAGACAGGCCAGGGGCTTCTTTTACGTACAGCAGTCCCCTGAAAGCGTAGCGGTCGAACAGCCCGGGAGCGGGTGCAGCCTGACGTCCCTGCTTCATCGCCGTTTTCTCTTCGGGGCTGAGCGGGATGGCCTGCTCATACGTGTACGCCTGTACGTTACCGGTGGTACGGCTCCACGTGGCTGCTGCAGCCGGCGCCTGTCGTGCTGCGAACACGGGTTGGTTTTTTTCAATGTCCCTGATGGCGGTGGCTTTGAATTTTACAAGCAGCCGGTACTCGTTGACACCCGGCAGCAGCTGATTCTGGCCTTTCAGTCCGGCGGTAGGGGAAGTGCTCTCTGTGGGTTGACTGGCAGGCGGTTCCTGCGCTTTTTTGGTACACCCGGCCATGCTAAGGCCCAGGGCAAGGATGAAACATAAACGCGTTTTCATGTTGGGTTTTTTTATAGGTTGACAAATTAAAAAGACACGGGTTTCCGCACTGGCTACATACAGCGGGGTTTATCAGGATTGTTCACCGTACAGATATGGTTACCTGACAGTAGTCGATATGTTGATGGTAATAATGAAGTATAGTGTACCTTTAATAATGGTTGGTGGGTGCTGTAAAATCTGTATTGATCTGATGGGTTATAATGAGTCTGTCGTTATGATAATGAATATACGAAATTCCGCTCATCTGCCAATCACTGCTGTTTAAAAAAACTAAACGACATTATGCCTGCTTTATATGAAAACGGGGAGATCCTCGTTCGTGAATTTTTGCCGGATGAACTGGACGTGTTCCTGGTATTGTTTGAAGATCCTGCGGTGACACAGTATCTGCCGGTAGTCGGCCCGGAACGTTACAGGGAATTGTTCCATATCGCGCTGGAGGATTACCGTAAGGGATTGTTTGGCCGCTGGGGCATCTGGGACGTGCCCTCCGGCCGCTTTATCGGTACCTGCCTGGCGCGGCCATTTGTGGAGGTGCCGGGTCAGCTGGAGATCGGCTATACGCTGGCACAGGCCTATTGGGGAAAAGGAATAGGTACGACTGTGGCTAAAGCGCTGGTGGACTACTGTTTTGATCAAACGGACGTGAAGGAGGTGGTAGCGCTGACGGACCTGGATAACATCGGTTCCCAGAAGGTGTTACTGAAAGCCGGCTTCAGCCGCTCGGCGCGTAATATAATACGGGACGGCCGCGAGCTGGCGTATTTCGTCCTGCATCGGCCTTAATAGACCATCTATACTGCATTGTACGGCGCAGAAAGCGTAGCTGATGGCTGCGCTTTCTGCGCCGTATTATTTATCCGGCCTCCGCGGCGCCTGAAACGGGCGATATTACAACACAGTTGTAGAAGCACTGCAACAACTGCGCTCCTTTTTGATGGGCCTGCCTTCCCTTACGGAGCAGCTTATACGAAAACAGATAACATTGGTATTCAGTGGGCTAAGGACACGCAAGCACGCAAGGGGCCGTCTCCTCTGGCATGGATTTGGAAAATCTGTTTGTAAAGCGATGATCATTTCTAACCTTAAATTTTTTGTTATGGATAAAGACAAAGAAAAGGACATTGATCAGCAATCAAATCCATCTTTTACCAAAAAAGATTTATTGGGCAAGCAGGAGCAGTCAGAACCGGCAGAACAGCAGGAAGGGGATACACAGCAGGAGGAGAAAACAGGTAAGGAAGAATCTGAGGGTGAAGAGGACCGGGATATCCACTAAAAACTAAGCATATGGAAAATTTATCGACCGCAAATCGAGAAGAAGGCGAAGTGGCGAAAAAAATAGAGAGCCAGACTGCGAAATTGCCGTCTGATGTTTTCTTATGGACGGCTGTCACTGCCATGGGAGTCTCTTCTTTCCTGCACTGTATGGGAAAGAAACATGCCGGGCTGTTTGTGGGGCAATGGGTCGCCCCATTTCTGTTGTTTGGCATTTATAACAAGATCGTTAAAACGCAGGGGCATGACTGACAGATGGGGAAGGGTTATGTTCTATGTAACGATGTTGTTGTAAAGTCAGGGCCGCCTTTTAAAGGGCGGCCCTGTTTATATTATTCGGGAATATCGAGTCCGGCGTCGCGGGCCTGCTGTTCATATTTTTGTGCCAGCGCTTCGTCTTTCACGTCTTCGTTGTAGAGATACATCCGGCGCAGTTCCAGCACGGCGTCTTCCATGCCGAAATCTACCGCTTTCATATAGTGCGACAGCGCTTTGCGCGGATCGCCTTTTACGCCCTGCCCCAGTTCATAGAGCCGCGCCATATTAAAGGCGCAATAGGCGTCTTTGTTTTTAATACCGGTGCGATAAGCATCTACCGCGCTTTTATAATCCTCTGCGGCTTCGGACAACGTGCCTATATAGTTGTAACAGTCAATTCCCCACCGGCTGGCATATACGAAATGTTTCAGTGCCAGCTGTTCGTCCTTTGGCACTTTGATACCATCATGGTATAACAAACCAAGATTGTAGTGGGCATGAGGGATATGCTGTGAGGCCGACTGGTGGTACAGCTCCAGCGCCTTGCGGATGTCCGGCGAGGTGCCTGTGCCGTGCTGGTAGCAGTTGGCCAGCCCGTTGGCGGCATGGGGAGACCCGGCGGCCACACCACGGGAATACCACTCAAAGGCAGCCATGTCATCAACATAACCGTCAACGGTTTCATAGATAAAGCCAAGATCGTTCATCGCATCTTTCTGGCCCTGAGCGGCGGCCGCTTTGAACAGGCGGATGGCTTCGTCGTATTGTTGGGCTTCCAGCGCTTTGTTTCCCTGTTCATACAGCATATCGGCAGGAAGTTCATCGCCGGCCAGTGGCAGGAGGGCTGCTACTATCTCTTCCGAATAACGGTAGCGGTTCTCAGTGAGTTGTTCAGCAATAGCTGTAGCTGTCAGGGGAGACACCTTGCCTTCATAGTTAATGGAGAAAGCGCCTTCTCCGTTTACCGCAATGGTTTCCCACTCGTTGGTATTGTGCCAGGTAAACTCCCGGGAGATAATATCGTATACCGGGGGTATCAGCACATCGTACTGCGCCACAAACAGCCCTTCCTTACCCTGCTGTGTGAGCAGGCAGGTGTATCCATCCGTCAGTTCAATGTTGATGGGAGACAGTGGAACGACCCAGCCTTTATACGCGGAATAGATACCATGCTGCCTGCCCTGACGCACGATCACCGATCCGTTCATCACTACCTCCAGCTCATCGTACATAATGGGTAGCAGTTCTTTGCCTTCCACGGTAAAAAGGCCGCACTGCTGTTTGGGTTTGCGGCGGAGGAATATAAAGATAGAATCGCCCAGGTAGGTACCGCCCCAGTTGACTTCGTCGATGCTGTCATCGCCGATGCGGGTAAAGTGAGGCGTATAGTAATGTTTGATGTTCGTGTCGAGGTGGCGGGCGGCAATGATTTTTACGTCGAGGAAGTGCTGTTCTTCTATGTCTTCCGCGAAGGCGAAGGGCAACAGCTGATTACCTGACGCGTCTACAACGCCGTGGCGGCCATCGCGGGCGACAATAAAACGCAACGGTGCCTCGGAGAGATACAACACCTCGTCATAGCCGGTATCCGGGAGCGGGTTTCCGGGCAGCACGATATAAAACAGGTTGCCGCATTTCACGATTGCCCGGCCGTGTTGCACGTCATAGCCCATGTCGTAGACCAGCCCGGAGACGAGGCTGCCCTGCCGGTCTATGTATCCCCATTTATTGTCCCGCTTCACGAGCGCAAAGTTTTCATCCTCCGGGAAGAGAAATACTTCGTCATATTCGGCAGGGATCACGACGGTCCCTTCTATTTTGAGGCCGACAAAACCATTTTCAGAGAACTCTTCCTGGCCGGACGTGTCTTCATACGGCTCGTAGTAACCGGACCGGATAACGTCCCAGCCGTGGCCATAGACGCTGCAGCTGAAAAACTCCCGGAAGCTGCCGAATCGATAGGGGTTATCCTGCACGTCGGGGCATTCATTGAGAAGCCGCGGGTCGTTGGCTGCTATGGCTGCTTCAATGGCTTCATTGGTAAGCCGGATGTCTTCCAGCAACTCCGCGGCCTGTGCTTCATGCGGTTCGTCGCTCATATTGAACACGTCCCATGCGTCAAGATGGAAGCCGTCATTCACAATTTCTGTATCGAGGAAGTTGAAGATATTTTGTTTGTCCACCCGGAACGCTTCGGGATTTTCGGTCAGCACAGCGGCATGGGCATCGATAAAATCATAGAACCTTTTCAGCGCGGCAATACCTTCCGGGGCGTGGGCGTAAATGCCACCGGACTGCCCGTTGTACGCCGGTGTGCCGACATAGGGCCTGCCGGCAAATAAGGGATGGAGGAAAAAAGGGAACTCATATTTCCATTCCATCATCGCGATACTGTTGAAGTCATTACTGCCAATAACGGGCAATATGCTCTCCAGGGAGCCATCAGCCGGCACTTCCGGGATGGGGCGATTTACTTCGTTGTTCAGATTGTAAAGGTAGATACGGTGCGACATGACACAATCATTATTTTTTCTTTCGGCCATGGTGGCCTGTCGGTTAACAAACAGGCAAGTTGGCGTATTTTAGGGCATCTTCCAAAAAAAATCTATCTTGGCCGCTGTTAAAACCGAAATAAGATGACCCTGGCTATTCACGAAACCGGCAATGTACGCGTAGCAGAAGTAATTTCAGACGATATACTGATCAACAATCCCGATGAGGCGTTGCAGCTCATTGTCGATGTTTATTATCAGGACTTCGATAAAGTGATCATACACGAAAAAAATATTATCCCCGATTTCTTTGACCTGAAAACCGGTATCGCGGGGGAGGTGTTGCAGAAGTTCATCAATTACAAGATGCGGGTGAGTATTGTAGGAGTGTTTGAGAAATATCCCGGCAAAAGCATCCGTGATTTTATTTATGAAAGCAACAAAGGACACCATGTGAATTTTATGCCGACGGTAGAGGAGGCGGTGGAAAAGATGGGGAGGGGCGCGAAATAGGAGGCTGTAAAAAGGAGAGTGTATTTCTGAAAAAGTACCGTGTTGCTTATGAAAAACAAAAAAAGCAATCAAATATTAGATAAGATTAATAATAAAGTGCTCCCTTATGTAGTTTTGGGAGCACTGGTTTGCGGAGGAATTTTTTACTGGATAAAGTCTTATAGCTTAAAGCAGCATTATGCAATAACTATAGGTAAGGTATTGAGGTATAAGGAGAATTCCAGAGGACCAGGAGGATCGATTGATTATTCCTATCAGGTAAAAGGTAATTCATACCAGGCTACTTGTGATTTTCCCGAAATATATCCCTTTGGAAAGGATAGTATTATAGGAAGATATTTTCCTGTAGCTTATGATACAACGGATGTAAGAACTAGCATGATGTTAATTACCGCAAAAAAATTTAAGCAATTTTCCATTCCCTTTCCGGATAGTTTATCATGGGTTAAGCAATATGAGGGAGATTATTAGAAAGCCCCCTTAACACTAAATAACACTCCACGCCCCACTCTGGCACGCTTTTATCATTATTACCCCTAAAAGGAACCCTCACCGCTGCAGGGTTTGAGGGAGCCGCCAATACATCACAACATAAAGCTTTACGACGATGAAAACATTACAATTTCTCGTCCTGGCGTTGGTGTTGGTAGGGGGATTAACCAGCTGTCTGGTAGTCCATGACCGGCCGGGATATTATCACCGCCCGCATTACCATCACCATCACTACGGACATTGGTACCGATGACAAAATGAAAGGGGATACCGCAATCGGTTCCCCTTGTTAAACCACCTTTTTTCTTATGCTTTTCTGAATAAACAGAAACCAACCATTCATAAATTATAGCTTGCCTGACAGCGCTGTTCCCAGCGCTGTTTTTAATTCCTTCTCAGAGAGGACGCCGGTATGGCGCCATATTTCCTGGTTATCCTGCATCAGCACCAGGGTAGGCACCGCCATAATATGAAAGCGGGCCGCCAGATCTTCTTCCTGGTCAATATCAATACGGCTGACACGGAGCTGATCGCTCATTTTTGATTCCACGGTGTTCACGATGGGGGTCAGTACTTTGCAGGGATAACACCAGTTGGCAAAGAACTGCAGTAAAGTTGTGTGTTGCTGGCTCATATCATCTCGTTTTATACCAGCAAAATTAGGAAGGGCCGACGGCGGAAGCATTACACGTTCCGCCGGACTTTTAGTACAAACAGCGGTTTTTAAACGCTGTGATGCCGGTGGCCGTTGCGGTATTGCAACGGGGTAATGCCTGTTTGTTTTTTGAAGAACCGGCAGAAATAGGACTGGTCCGTGAAGTTGAGGTAATCGGCAATACCGGCGATGGTCTCGTTGCCCTGGATGAGCTGTGCCTTGGCTTCGGTGATCAGCTGCCGGTGGATAAAGCTGCTGGCCGGACTACCTGTGATTTCTTTGACGGTGTCGTTCAGGTGATGCGGGTTTACGAACAGCAGTTTGGCGTAGTCAGTTACCAGTTTGTATTCCTGGAAATGTTTGGAGACAAGGTTTTTAAACGAGGCGACCAGCTGTTCTTTGCGTGGCAGTTGCGGGTCGCTGTTGCCCTGCTGTGACAGGAATATCCGTTCGGTTTCTATCAGCAACACGTTGAGGTACAGTCTTACCAGCAGGTCGTCGTTGAAGGTCTGCCGGTTGCAGTGTTCCTCCCGCAGCTTGTTGAACAGCCCGGCTACCAGCGCTGATTCTTCGGAAGAGAGGCGGATAAACGGTTTTTTGTCATGCTGGAAGAAAGGGTATTGGTGCAGCTTGACCTGGTTTTTAAGACAGAGCAGGAAGTAGTCGGCATCAAAGATGCAGTGATAGCCTTTTACGTCGTCGCTCCAGTGGTGAATGGCATGCAGCTGGTTCTCCGGGATGAAGTACAGTATTCCGGCATCGAAGGTGTAGGTGTTGTAACCGATGGTCTCCTGCACGCTGCCGGCCGTTAACAGCACCATAGAGTAGAACTTACGGCGGGTGCCGGAAAACGTTTCGTTTTTGTGCAGGCGCTTCAGCTGTTCCAGCGTGGCGATCTCCAGAAAATTGCTGGTCTGTTTTTGCGCAATACTATCACAGGCCTCGCAGAAAGAGTGCTCGGGGGCGGACAGGTATTCCTGTTTAAAATCGTGCGGGTTGCTGACTTCCCGGAAAGCATTTTTCAGATAACTCATTTCCTTACATTGTCATGGCAGTAGGGTACCCTCTGAGGGCCCAGTCCTTGTATCCGTCATCAAATTTTCTGGCTTTATAGCCTTGTTGTTTAAGCAGGGTGACCGCTTCTTCCACCAGCATACAAAGAGAGCCGCGGCAATAGGCTACGATCTCCTGTTTTTTGGACAGCTCGCGGATGCGTGCCTGCAGCTGGTCCAGCGGTATGGAGATGGCGCGGTGTATATGCCCGCGGTGATACTCATCTTCCGGCCTTACGTCCAGTACGATAACGTCGCCGGCATGTACTTTCTCCAGCAGCTCTTCGGCGCTTACCGCATCACCGTTATGGTAACCCTTGCGGTAATCGTCGATGGCTTTTTTCACTTCCGCGTTATGTGTCATGCCCAGCTCGCGCAGCGATGCCCAGGCAGCGTATACGTTTTCGCTGGTCAGCTGGTAGTAGATGTAATTACCCTTGCGGCTGATGGCCACCAGCTGTGCATTTTTCAGCACCTGCAGGTGCTGGGACGTGTTGGCGATGGTCATGCCCGTATAACGCGCGATGGTCTCTACGGTGAAAGGGCCCTGCGCCAGCAAATCAATGATTTCCATGCGATGCGGATTGCCCAGCGCTTTCGCGGTTTTGGCCAGTTCCACATAAACGGTGTCTTTGAATTTTCTCGCTGTCGTTTTCATAAGTCACAAAAATACGGAAAATTCAACTATTCAATAATTTTATTGAATAGTTGAGGGTGTGCTTGCTTTACGATATCTTGCCTGCATGTTACCTGTGCTACTGATTCCTGAAAAAACGGATGTTGAACTGGAGGCTGTAGCCTCCGCCTGGGCAGATAAAGGTGGGGATGTTCGCCGTCTGGGCAAATACTGGGTTCGTGATGAGGCTATCGCCGGAAGGCCTGTAGCTATTTACGGCAACCAGGCCTTTGCCTTTGTGCTGGCGCAGTTGTATGACGCTGAACTGCTGTCGCCCGATGACACGCTGATCACCCGGCTGGATACCCGCTGGACACAGCGGACTATCACGCTGCGCGATGCCGGGGACCTGCGCGAGACCGACTTTCCCATTTTTGTGAAACCAGTGTTGCCTAAAATATTCAGGCCCGGCATCTTTCTTTCACTGACGGATTTCCGGGAGGCGCTGGGTACGCTGCCTCCGGAAGAAGCCGTGATGGTGTCTTCTATTGTTGCGCCCATCACGGCGGAAGCACGCTGCTTTGTATGCAACGGGCATATATTAGACATCGCCCTTTATGAAGGCATGGCTGACCTGGTGACCGGATCTGCTTTTGTGAACGACTTCCTGCAGCATCATGCTGCCGATCTGCCTGCTGCCGTAGTGGTAGACATCGCCTGTTCACCACAGACGGGTTGGTTTGTTCTGGAATTTAATGCTTGCTGGGGCGCCGGTCTTAACTCCTGTGATGCCGCCAAGGTAACAGAGGGTATCGTAGCAGCTACGGTACCTGCCGGAAGCAGCTACCGGTAAAAATCACCGCACCGCCTTCCGGAAGCCCCTCAGCAGCAGCAACAGACTGAAAAACGTCAATATACCGGCTATGAGGTAGGGCATACCGGGGAAATACACCGGCGAAGTACGGGCGGTGGCCCAGGCGAAACTGCTGGTCAGCAGCGGAGGGGCCAGCAGGGTAGTAAGGCCCATCAGGCTGCCCAGCCCGCCTTGCAGCTCGCCCTGCTCATTGTCGGGCATGGCGCCGGCAACAATACTCTGCATGGCGGTGCCCTGTATGCTGCCGGCAATGTAAATAACCAGGGCAGGCAGCAGTACCCACTGCCATCCGGCGAAGGCAAACAACAGGAAGCCGGTGATCATGCATAGCAAGCCGATGACCGCCATCTGCCTGTCGCTGAGCCGTTTGGTGAGTACGCCCACCAGCCAGGTCTGGGAGATGATGGATAATACACCGACAAACGCCAGCGAATAACCTACCAGCAGGTTGCTCCATTTAAATTTTTCTATGGTGAAGAATGCCCACACGCTCTCCATACTATGGGTGGCGAAGGATACCAGCATCATGGAAAATATCAGCGATTTCACCAGCGGAAACCGTACCAGGTGCTGCAAGGCGCCGAGGGGATTGGCCCGCTTCCAGTCAAAGGCCCGGCGATGGGTTATGGGTAAAGATTCGGGAAAAAAGTAATACCCCAGCAGGAAATTGAAGAAGCTGAGCGCTGCGGCTACCATAAAAGGCGTATGTGTGCCCCAGCGGCCCAGTGTGCCGCCAATCACCGGGCCGATGATAAAGCCGAGGCCAAAGGCGGCGTTGATCAGTCCATAGTGACGGGTACGGTTTTCATCGGTGCTGATGTCGGCCACACAGGCGGAAGCAACGGCATAACTGGCGCCGGTAATGCCTGCAATGGCACGGCCGGCGAACAGCCATGTTACGTTGGGCGCAAAAGCGAGAAAGAGACAGTCAACGGAAAAACCCAGCAGGGAAGTCAGCAGGACAGGCCGCCGGCCATAACGGTCGCTCAGTCCGCCAAGCACAGGCGCAAAAATAAATTGCATCGCTGCATACGCGAAAGCCAGCCATCCGCCGTAACGGGCGGCGGTGCTGATGTCTGCATGAAGCAGGTCACGGAGTAACTGCGGCAGGACGGGAAAAATCAAACCAAAACCAGCGGTGTCTATCACCACCACCAAAACGATAAATAACAAACGGGAACGGTTATATGCAGATTGCATGAGGATATCATAACTAAACATGAGAAATACACGGCCATAGAAGTGCGCCGTATTAAACGATGGGCAGAAAGCCCGGGAGGTAAGTGGTTGTTCAGTATCTCATGGGCGCAAAAATAACAGGAAATCAACTCTCTCCAAAAAATATTTAAAGAGTATTTAGCCTGTTATGGGCACGGCGATCTCTACCTGCTGAGAACAAGTACCACGCGTGCATGAAAAATAAATCAGTTTACCTGTGTGTCAACGGGATAGTACCGTTTGTTTTTCTCCTCTCTCCATTTCACGAACATAATATGCTGTACAAACTCGAGGAACTGGTAGTCGTCCACCAGCATACTTAAAGTGAGTTCATCCGGGGAACCGGTACTTTTCGTACGGGCCAGTTCATAACGGGTGAGTTTCTCCTGTAAGTTGGCGGTAAGGGATTTGACCAATTCGGGAAAGACCTGGAAGGCTTCCTGCATAATACGCTGTCCCTTGGGAGTTTGTTTCAACTCCTGCAGGCGCTCATGGGTTAAAGGAGGCAGGGATATGCCGGTCTGCTGGGATTTTTGGCCTGTCATCATTGTTTTAGTTTGCGCTTTTCTAGGTTATTCAGGTTAATAGTCAGGCTTTTATATGCCTGTAGATATGGATTAGAGTATGGATTTCATAAAAGGTTACAAAATGTTGGCATTTTTTGTAACTTATTTTCACTTTAACCATCTAATAACTGATAATGAGTATCATTCAACCTATTGACACGCTTACTGATAATGAAATTATCGCCAGGGTGCTGGCTGGAGAGAAACGGTTGTACGAGCTGCTGATGCGGCGCTATAACCCCAGTCTCTTCCGGATCGGGATGTCTTTGCTGAACAACGACATGGATGTGGAGGACGTCATGCAACAGACCTACATCAATGCCTATCAGCACCTGGACAAATTCCGGCAGGAAGCCGCTTTTGCTACCTGGCTCAAGAGGATTATGATCAATGAGTGCCACCAGCATCTCAGGAGGGGGCAACGCGCAGCCAGCGAGGATATTTCAACTGTGGAGCAGGGTCAGGATATTGCCAAAACTAAAACACCTGTGGACACCGTCATTAACAAAGAGCTGGGCGAAGTGCTCGAAAAAGCACTGCTGAATATTCCCGAAAAGTACCGGGCCGTCTTTGTGCTGCGGGAAATTGAACAGCTCAATGTAGCGGAAACCGCTAAAGTGCTCGACATCTCCCGGGTAAACGTCAAAGTCCGCCAGATCAGGGCTAAAATGATGCTGCGCGAACATATTTCCAACTTCTATAAAAACGATGTGGTCTTCCCGTTCCATCTTATCCGGTGCGACAGGGTGGTCAACAATGTGCTCCGCAAACTGGAGATCGAATAAAGCGTACTTGTTTACAGTGGAAAGACCGGCGCTTTGCCGGTCTTTTTTTATTGGGCTTACGCCTGCATATCGTCAAAAGCACCCTTCCGCAGGTTAATACCGTACTCGAGGTACGCCTTCAGGCAGTCGAGGAAGTTGGCCCAGCCGAAAGTGTTTTGAGAAAACCATTTCAAGCCTTTGGCGTCCAGGGGCAGTTCTCCTTCGGTGACTTTTACCACGGTACCGCCACTTTTGGAGGGCGACAGCGCTATCGTTACCTGTGTAGGATGCTGTGGGGCGCCCTCCCATTCAAAATGGACCTCGCTGTTTTTTATCACCCTCTTCACCGGGATATCATAATTAACCGCTTCTTCAGCGAACCGCCATACGACGGTTTCTCCTTCCACCATACGGCCGCTGCCGGAGCCGATAAAGTAGTTACTCATTTTCTGCGGATCAACGATGGCTTCAAAAACTTCCTGTGGCGCTTTGGCCACGTGAATGGAGGCGGAAATGATCAGTGGTCCCATAAGATATGTTTTTGTAGGGTGATGAATGAAGTTACAGGATTTCCGCCTGTTAAAATAAAAAGCCCGCCAAAAGGCCGTAGCGGCTTCTGGCGGGCTTTGTGTATAAGAAAGATTAAATTCTGGCGAGCACTTCTTCCCCAATGGCGTCGGTGCCTTTGATCATATCGGCCGGCGTTTGTGCGTTGGCGATATCCCGGGTACGGAAGCCGGCTTTCAGCACCTGGTCTACCGCATGGATCACCGCTTCGGACTCCGCTTTCATACCGAAAGAGATGTCCAGCAGGAGCGCGGCAGAGAGGATAGATGCCAGCGGATTGGCGACGCCTTTGCCGGTGATGTCATGCGCAGAACCGTGGATAGGTTCGTAAACGCCGGTGCCATCGCCAACAGAAGCGGAAGCGAGCATGCCCATGGAGCCTGCGATCTGGGACGCTTCGTCGGTGAGGATGTCGCCGAAGAGGTTGGCAGTCACCACCACATCGAAACGGCGCGGATCTTTGATCAGCAGCATAGCAGTGGCGTCCACGAACTGGTGTTCTACTTCCACGTCAGGATATTCGGGCGCTATTTTCTGGATCACTTCCCGCCACAGCCGGGAGGTCTCGATCACGTTGGCTTTGTCAACGGAGCAGAGTTTTTTACGGCGGGTACGGGCAGCTTCAAAAGCTTTGCGGGCGATGCGCTCTACCTCGAAACGGCTGTATTCGGCGATGTCGAAAGCGGTATCGCCATTGTTTTTACGGCCTTTATCACCGAAGTAGATGTCGCCGGTCAGTTCCCGGAAGAAGAGGATGTCGGCGCCTTTCAGGATCTCCGGTTTGATGCTGGATGCGTCGAGCAATTCGTCAAACAGTTTGATGGGGCGCAGGTTGGCGTAGAGGCCCAGTTCCTTGCGCATTTTCAACAGCCCCTGTTCCGGCCTTACCTTGGCGGAGGGGTCGTTGTCATATTTTGGATGACCTACGGCGCCGAACAGGATGGCGTCGGAGGCGCGCATTTTAGTCAGCGTTTCATCGGGCAGCGGGTTGCCGGTAGCTTCTATAGCGGCGTGGCCTACGAGGGCTTCGTCATAGGTGAATGTGTGGCCGAAGCGGGCTGCGATCTTGTCCAGTACCTTTTTTCCTACGGCCGTTACTTCCTGTCCGATCCCGTCGCCGGGAACAATTAAAATATGTTTGGTTGCCATGATAATAAAATCAGATTAAGTTGAGCATTTTCTGGGTGGCTTTGATGGCAGACACGGTCTGATCACTGTCCAGCCCCCTTGTTTTGAACTCTTTGTTGCCAAAGCTCCAGGTGATGATCGTTTCGCACAGGGCGTCGCTCTTACCACCGGGAGGGATATGCACGGAATAGTCCGTGAGTACCGGCAGCTCCCTTTTTTTCTTTTTATAAACGATCTTCAGGGCGTTCATAAACGCATCGTACTGACCGTCGCCCTGGGAATGTTCTTCAAAAAGTTCCCCTTCCACGGATATTCTGAGGGTTACAGAAGGATGGAGGTTTTTGGAATGGGTGAGCACATAGTTTTCTATTTTCACCTTTTCCTCTATCCGGCTGCTGTCGAGGATATCCGAGATGATGTAGGGGAGATCGGCCTGCGTGACCACCTCTTTTTTATCGCCCAGTTCGATGATGCGCTGGGTGACTTTTTTGAGGTTGGCGTCGGACAACTGTATACCGAGCTGCTGCAGGTTGTTTTCGATGTTGGCCTTGCCGCTGGTTTTACCAAGTGCGTACAGGCGTTGACGTCCGAAACGTTCCGGCATCAGGTCACTGAAATACAGTTTGTTCTTTTTGTCACCGTCGGCGTGGATGCCGGCGGTTTGGGTGAACACGTTGGCGCCTACCACCGGTTTATTGGCCGGGATACGGATACCGGAGAACGTCTCCACCAGTTTGCTGGCGCTGTAGAGCGATTTCTCCGAAACGGCTGTTTTCACGGCAGGGAGGAAATCGTTGAGTACAGCGATGGCGCTGGCGAGGGGTGCGTTGCCGGCTCTTTCGCCCATCCCGTTGATGGTGAGGTGGATACCGTGTGCGCCGGCTTTCACGCCTTCCAGTACGTTGGCGGTGCCAAGGTCGTAGTCGTTATGGGCGTGGAAGTCGAAATGCAGCTGCGGGTAGCGCTGCACAACGTCGCTGATGTATTCCTGTACTTCGCCGGGGGTGAGTACGCCGAGCGTGTCGGGGAGCATCACCCGTTTCACCGGCTGGTGCTGCAGGAAGTCGAGGTATTGATATACATAGTCGCGGGAGTGGCGCATGCCGTTGCTCCAGTCTTCGAGGTATACGTTGCACTCCAGGCCTTTTTTGCGGGCGAGGGCGATGACTTCACCTACTTCTGCGAAATGTTCCGCGGGCTTTTTCTTCAGCTGGTGGGTGAGATGGTTGAGTGAACCTTTTGTGAGGAGGTTCATCACTTTGGCGCCGGCCTGCAACATCCATTGTACAGACACGTCGCCGTCAACGAAGGTGAGCACTTCCACTTTTTGAAGGAGACCGTGCATCTTCGCCCATTTGGTAATGGCTTTCACGGCCGCCAGTTCGCCTTCCGATACGCGGGCGGAGGCAATTTCTATCCTGTCCACTTTCACTTCCGTGAGCAGGACCTGGGCGATGGTCAGTTTTTCCGAGGGTGAAAAGGATACACCACTGGTCTGTTCACCGTCGCGGAGGGTGGTGTCCATTATTTCAATGTAGCGCTGCGGTACTGGCATAAGGCGGATGAATTAACGTTAATACATGCTCTTGGCCGCGAAGGTTTTGATGTCTTCTTTCATGGCCTGCAGATAGTCGATATCGTCATAACCGTTGGTCATGTTGTGCTTTTTGTAGCTGTTGATATCGAACGATTCGCTTTCGCCGGTGGCGGAGATGGTGATGGTTTGCGCCGGGAGGTCTACCACCAGTTCTGCTTTAGGATCGGCTTCGATGGCGGTGAAGATTTTATGTAAGAACTCCGGGCTTACCTGTACCGGCAGGATACCGATGTTGAGCGCATTGTTTTTGAAGATGTCGGCGAAGAAGCTGGACACTACACAGCGGAAACCGTAGTCGTAGATGGCCCAGGCGGCGTGTTCGCGGCTGGAGCCACTGCCGAAGTTTTTACCGCCGACCAGTATTTTACCGGAATAGACCGGGTTGTTTAAAACGAAATCATTTTTCGGTGAGCCGTCGGCGTTATAGCGCCAGTCACGGAACAGGTTGTCGCCAAATCCTTTGCGTTCGGTCGCTTTCAGGAAGCGGGCGGGGATGATCTGGTCGGTGTCCACATTTTCAATCGGCATCGGCACTGCTGTGCTTTTCAGGACCGTAAATTTATCGTAAGCCATGTTGTTGTTTGTGTTGTTAGAAGATGATAGAGAGATATCAGATCAGTTCCCGCGGGTCGGTGACTACGCCGGTAACGGCTGCAGCGGCGGCTACCAGCGGGCTGGCGAGCATGGTGCGGGAGCCGGGGCCCTGGCGGCCTTCGAAGTTGCGGTTGCTGGTG
Organism: uncultured Chitinophaga sp.; assembly: GCF_946479755.1. Next base: position 31,291 of record NZ_CAMLHC010000021.1, read on the forward strand.
CTGACAGCGTATTTGCCGGCCGGAACTTTGTCGTCGTTCATGGCAAGGCAGGCAGAGCATCCGGGCTGGCGCAGCTCGAAGCCGGCGGCGGTGAGGATATCGAGGATACCTTCTTCACGGATCTGTTGCTCTACAATGTGGGATCCCGGTACGATCCAGGCGGTCACGCCTTCAGCTTTTTTGCGTCCTTTTACGACGGAAGCGAAAGCGCGGAAGTCCTCTATGCGGCCGTTGGTGCAGCTGCCGATAAATACATAATCTACCTTTTTGCCCAGCATCGGTTCCTGCTCCCGGAAGCCCATGTATTGCAGGGACTTTTCGTAGCTGGCAGTGCTGCCGCCGGCATCCTGTGCCACGGGGATACGCTGGGTGATGCCCATGCCCATACCGGGGTTGGTGCCGTAGGTGATCATCGGTTCGATGTCGGCTGCATTGAAAGTATATTCTTTATCGAAGGTGGCGCCTTCTTCTGTTTTTAATGTTTTCCAATAGGCGAGCGCGTTATCCCAGGCAGCTCCCTGCGGGGCTTTCTCACGGCCTTTGATGTAAGCGAAGGTGGTTTCGTCCGGTGCGATGATGCCGCCACGGGCGCCCATTTCGATGCTCATGTTGCAGACCGTCATCCGGCCTTCCATGCTCATCTGTTCAAACACTTCACCGGCATATTCCACGAAGTAACCGGTGGCGCCGGCGGCGGTGAGTTGAGAGATAATATAAAGGGTAACGTCTTTAGGAGTGATGCCCTTACCGGTGCTACCGGTAACGGTAATACGCATTTTCTTCGGCTTCTGCTGCATGATGCACTGGGAGGAGAGCACCATTTCCACTTCGGAAGTGCCGATGCCGAAGGCGATAGCGCCAAAAGCACCGTGGGTGGAAGTGTGGGAGTCGCCACATACGATGGTCATGCCCGGCAGGGTGATACCGTTTTCCGGTCCTACCACGTGCACGATGCCATTGCGGGGATTGCCCAGTCCCCAGTGGGAGATACCATATTTAGCGGTGTTGGACTCCAGGGCTTTCAGCTGGTTGGCGGAAAGCGGGTCCTGTACCGGCAGGTGCTGGTTAATAGTGGGCGTATTGTGATCGGCTGTTGCAAATGTTTTTTCGGGGAACATCACGCTCAGTCCCCTGTTTTCCAGGCCCAGAAAAGCTACCGGGCTGGTTACTTCATGAATGAAGTGACGGTCAATAAACAATACATCAGGACCGTCTTCGATTTTCCTGACCGCATGCGAATCCCATACTTTGTCAAATAAGGTAGCGGGTATTTGGCTCATTTTCATAATTTTAAAGGTAGGCGCTAAATTCTTAAAAAATCTCCAGATATTTTTATGATTGTCATATTTTTTCTAAAAAGAAGTGTAAATAGATAATTATTATCTGACCAGCTAATTCCCTTGTTTAATTATAAAATATTGATTTTCAATGCTATTTATGAAATAGCATGCATGGCAAAAGCAGTCGGAAGTGATTTGGCCGATAATAATGATTGTCATCTGAAAGTCATCATGCTGACAGGGGATTTAGCCCAGGGCGTGTGCCCCGGGAAGCAAAATGCGGGAAATAGGGTGGTGGTAATGGGTGATAATCTACAATATCTCCAGGTTTTTGGCTTTATACCCTTGCAGGGCTTCGCTGCCGGCCGGCAATTCGGTGATGAGGTAATGAATATCCTGAAGATCGGCGATCTTCATTTTCATGGAGCTGTTGAGTTTTTCTGAGATAGCGAGGATGGCCACTTTATCTGCGGCCTTGATCATGGCTTTTTTCACCTGGATGGTTTCCCAGTCGGCGTCGGTGAGACCGTTGACCGGATCGATGGCGTTAGTGCCGATGATGCAGAGGTCGGCTTTGATATTGGACAGGTACTCGAATACTTCGCCGCTGACGGTCATCTGGCTGTAGGCCGATATCTGGCCGCCGATCACGATGGTTTTGATCATGGGCTTGTCCAGCAGTTCTACGGCAGACAGTACGTTGACCGTAATAAAGGTAGCCCTTAAAGAGGGCGGTATTTTCTTAATGAATTCGCGGATGGTGGTGCCGCCGCCGATGAGCACGATCATATCATCGCGCAGCAGCTGCAGCGCTTTTTCGGCAATGACCAGTTTGTTGGTCTGTGCATAGGTCTCCGACTCATGGCCATAATGATAGGCAATGGACATGGCGCCCCCCTTTATCTTCACCACTTCCCCGTCGTCCGCCAGCTCGTTCACATCCCGGCGGATGGTGTCTTCCGAAACATTGATCAGGCTCACCAGTTCACTGTAGGTAATCCGGGTGTGGATGTTTACCTGCTGAATGATAAGCTGTTTCCTGGACTTTTTAGTGAGGGAAACCGGAGGAATCTGGTCCTGTGTGTTCATACTATCCATAGCATCTGATAAATTCAAAGGGTGATGATAGACAAAAAAACGGGCATATGCAAAAAACGCACCGCTCCTTTTTCGCATGGCCATAACATGGGTCTGCAACAAAAATAACAGAACCGGCAGAATTTTGCACTTTTGGAAGATAAATAATTTTTCTGCACTTTTTGTAATGATGTTAATGATTGATTATTAATAATTTAAGTTGATGTTAGCTTTTTGTTACGCTTATTTTTTGCATCTTGACCGCAAAATGATTGCAAATAATTTGCAGTTTTCGCAAGAATCCCTATTTTTATCCCTGTAATTTCCGCATTATTCGAAGAACTAACTATCAACCAAACCACATGATGAAACATATCATAACCGTGGCCAACTTTCCGAAGATATTCCTGCCACTCCTGGGCCTGTTATTTTCTGTCTGTAGCTATGCCCAGTCTGACCTGGTATCCGGGACTGTCACCAGCGCAGCCGACGGACAAAAAATCATCGGCGCCTCGGTATCGCTCGTCGGCGCCAAAGGTATCGGCGCCCTGACCAACGAAAACGGTCACTTCTCTATTAAAATACCTTCCACCGTAACCGGCGACATCACCCTCGCAGTAACCTTCATCGGCTTCGACCGCCAGGAGGTAAAAGTGTCGAAAGGTCAGTCCAACATCAGCATCCGGCTCACCACCAATACCAAAGCGCTGGGTGAACTGGTGGTAACGGCTCTGGGTATCAAAAAAGAGAAAAAAGCACTCGCCTATGCCGTCACGGAAGTGAAAGGCAGCGACTTCACACAGGCCCGCGAAATCAACGTGGCAGACGCGCTCACCGGTAAAATCGCCGGCGTGAACGCCTCCAGTCTCGCCAGCGGCCCCGGTGGCTCCAGCCGTGTGATCATCCGCGGCAACGGCTCCCTCAACGGCGACAACCAGCCGCTGTACGTGGTAAACGGCATGCCCATCGACAACACCACACAAAGCACCCTCACCAGCGGCGCTTCCAACGGTCTTAACTATGACCGCGGCGACGGTATCGCAGGCATCAACCCCGACGATATCGAATCCATCACCGTACTCAAAGGCGGCCCCGCTGCTGCCCTCTACGGCGCCCGCGCATCCAACGGCGTTATCCTGATCACCACCAAAAAAGGTGTGGCACAGAAAGGTATCGGCGTAGACTACAACACCACCTTCACCGTGGAAACACCGTCTGTCATCCCCGACTGGCAATATGAATACGGCGCCGGTGAAAAAGGGAAGAAACCTACTACCAAAGCAGAAGCCATCGCCGCAGGCCGCCTCTCGTGGGGACCGAAAATCGACGGCAGCAACGTGATACAGTTCGATGGGGTAGAACGCCCCTACGCCGCACAGAAAAACAACATCAAAAACTTCTATAACACCGGCAACACCTTTACCAACACACTGGCGTTCTCCGGCGGCAACGACAACACAAAATACCGTGTGTCCCTGTCCGATATGAACAACCGCAGCCTGGTGCCCAGCCAGACACTCAACAAAAAAATCGGTTCTGTCAGCATATTCTCCAACCTCAGCAAACGCCTGACGATTGAAGCTTACGCACAATACAACGTGGAAAAAGCCAAAAACAGAAGCAGCGTTTCCGACGCTCCCGGTAACGTGAACTGGGGTACCTATATGATCGCTAACACCGTCGATATCCGTAACCTCGACCCAGGCTATGACGCCAGCGAGAAGGAAGTGGAATGGAACCCTTCCGGCTTCGCCTCCAACCCCTACTTTGTAGCTAACCGCTTTCGTAACAACGATGACCGCAAACGCTTTATCGGTAACGCCAGCATCAAATACAACCTGCTGGACAACCTCTTCGTGCGCGGTCGTGTAAGCCATGATTATCTGAACATCAACTACACCGGTATTGTACCCACCGGTACGCTCTTCGCTCCGAAAGGCCTCTACCAGCAGTACAATACCATCGCCACTGAAACCAACGGCGAACTGACCATCAACTACCAGGGTAAACTGAGCCGCGATCTTGGCATCACCGCCATGCTGGGCGGTAACAGGCGCAAATCGCTCTCCGATGGCACCAACCTGAACGGTACCGATTTCTTTGCACCCGGTTTCTACGACCCATCCAACGTGGTAAGCCTGAACACAACTAACGTGAACCAACGCCAGGCCACCAACTCCGTGTTCGGCTCCGTAGACCTCTCCTTCAAAGATCTGCTGTTCCTGACCGCCACCGGCCGTAACGACTGGTTCTCTACCTTGTCGCCGCAGAACAACAACATCTTTTATCCTTCTGTAGGCGCCAGCTTCCTGCTGTCTGAAGCGGTGAAAATGCCTTCCTGGATCAACTACGCCAAAGTACGTACCTCCTGGGCACAGGTGGGCGGCGCTACACCGCAGCCTTATATCCTGCGACAGACATACTCCGTACTGTCCGGCGGCGGCCACCTCGGTCAACCGCTGCAGACACCTACGCAGACCACCTCCCAGGGTACCGGCTCCGGCCTGCTGCAGGCGCCCAATCCGAACCTGAAACCGCTGGTGTCTACCACCTTTGAAGCAGGTATCGAAGCGCGTATGCTCAACAACCGCCTCTCCGCAGACATCACGGTATACAGCCGCAAAACCACCAACGATATTATGCAGGCGGCCATCTCCCCGGCATCAGGGTATAACTTCGCCATCCTCAACGTAGGTGAAATGAGCAACAAAGGCGTAGAAGTATTGCTGACCGGCGTGCCCATCAAACAGAAGAACTTCTCCTGGGACATCAGCTACAACATGGCCTATAACAAAAATGAAGTGCTGAAACTCACTGAAGGCATCAGCAGCCTGCAACTGGATGTGAGCGTTAACAGCTACGCCTATATTTTTGCAGACATCGGAAAATCCTACAGCACCATCAAAGGCTTTAAAGTGCTGAAAGATGCTGCCGGCAATACCGTATATGACAAAGCTACCGGCTATGAAATGCGTACCGGCCTGACCGACCTCGGCACCGGTGTATCACCTTTCTCCGCCGGTATCACCAACAACTTTACCTACAAACGCTTTAACCTGAGCTTCCTGATTGACGGTAAATTCGGCGGTCACGTATATTCCGCTACCAACCTGTACGCTACCCGCTTCGGTCTGAACAAGATCACCCTGCCCGGCAGAGATGGCGGCCTGACCGTAAACGGTGTAGACCAGGACGGTAAACCGTTTACCAAAACATTCACCTATGAAACCGGTCTGCAGGCGTACTACGACAACTACAAAAACCTCTCTGAGAAATTTGTATACGACGCCAGCTTCATCAAACTGCGCCAGGTGGTACTCAGCTACAACATCCCGGCAAAAGCGTTTGCCTTCGCCAAACTGCAGGGCGCTACCGTTTCTTTCGTAGCCAGGAACCTGTTGATCCTGTATAAGAATGCGCCTAACATCGATCCGGAATCCACCTTCAGCAACTCCAATGCACAAGGTTTTGAAATGTTCGGTGTGCCCCGTACACGCAGCTATGGCGTAAACCTCCAGGTAAAACTTTAGTTCATTCTTAAAATTGATCAGCTCATGCAACGTATTGCCAGATATAAATTCATTTTGCTCTTAGGGATGGTGCTGGGTTTTGCCTCCTGCGACAAAGACTTTGAAGCGCTCAACGTCAACCCGAACGCTTCCGAAAAACCAAACATCGATTTGCTGTTCACACAAAGTCTGCTGAAAGGCAGCCTCCCGCTGGACCGCGCCTATTTCTTTACCTCGTACCTGCATTGCGGTACCTATATCCAGCACTATGCCATCGCCAAAGAGATGGCTGGTTCCGGCGCCGGTGATAAATATGCGGTGAACGATTTTTACCAGAGCTTCTATTACCGGAACGTATATACGAATACGATGACCACGCTGGCGGAGATCATCGAAGCAGCGCAAGGTCCTGAAAATGTGAACAAGCTCGCCGTTGCCCGCCTCTGGAAAGCACTGCTCATGCAGCGTATCACCGACCTGTATGGCGATGTGCCCTACAGCGAAGCTACCCGCGGCAAGTACGACCTGTTCCAGCCTAAATATGATCCGCAGGAAGACATCTACGCCGGTCTGCTGAAAGACGTGGAAGAAGCCATCAAATCTTTCGACGCTGCCAAGCCTACCTTCGGTAATGCCGACCTGATCTACAAAGGCAACATCGCCCAGTGGAAAAAATTCGGTTACTCCCTTATGCTGCGCCTGGCCATGCGCACCACCCGCGCTACCAGCACCAAAGTAGTGGCGAAAGACTGGGCACTGAAAGCCGTGGCCGGCGGTGTGATCACCGACGGGACAGACAACGCCGTAGTGAGATATTCCAACGGTCCGCAAACGTATAACAACAATCCCATTGCCTTCGAACTGGTGAACCAGGACTATGTGGCCTCCTCTAAAGGCGCCAGCAACCAGGAATGGGGCAAGTTCAGCAAAACATTCATCGACTTTCTGAAAAACCATAATGATCCGCGGCTGGGCGTAGTGTCCGTCGTATGGACCAACGGCAGCCCGGATACCACCGCCGCTTTGCAGAAAGGTATGGCCAACGGTACCGACGTGAAACCGGCTAACCCGGCTTCTTACTCCGAGCCTAACCCGGCTACCATCCTGAACTATGCTTCTCCGCTGCTGGTGATGACCAACGCCGAGATGAACCTGCTGCTCAGTGAAGTAGCGTTGCGCGGCTGGAGCTCCGGCGATAAAGCGCAGTTGTATGCCAACGGCGTTACCGCCGCGCTGCGCAACTGGAGCCTGTTCGGCGCCGCCGGCACTATCGCGCCGGAACGCATCAACCAGTATGTGGCTGACAACGCCCTTAATACCGGCGGTTCTTTCGATGCACAAATGGAGCAGATCCACACCCAGTTCTGGGTGGCGCTGTTACTCGATGAACAAGAAGCATACGCCAACTGGCGCCGCACCGGTTACCCGGTACTGGTGCCCGTGAAATACACCGGTAACGTGACCGGCGGTACCATCCCGCGCAGGCTGCCTTACTCCCAGACAGAGCAGGGTATCAACGGGGCTAACTACAACGACGCCGTAAAAAGACAAGGTGCGGATGTATTAACAACCAGAATTTGGTGGGATAAATAATTATGAAAAGAATATTCCTGTTTTCTGTACTCATAACAGTTCATACATGCCTCCTCGCTCAAAGGAAAAGGGTTGCCGCTCCGGCAGCCCTGATTCCTTTGCCTGTGGCAGCCTCCTGGACAGCCGACAGCGCTTTTATTACCGCTCACGCGGAAATAAAGGCTATGCCCGGCCTGGAAAAAGACGCCGCGCTGCTGAAGTCGTATATGGGGAACGTTAGTAACCGCCCGGTAAGCGGTCGTACAGCCGCTGCCGTTACACTGTCCATTGATTCTGCAACGGTGAAACAACCGGAAGGCTACCTGTTGCAGGTAACGCCGCAGCAAGTGAAACTGACGGCGCACGACGCTGCAGGTATCGGTCACGGGATAGCTACACTGCGGCAGCTGTGGAAGCCTGCCGCCGGCGGCGGACTGGTACTGCCGGGCGCGATGATCACTGACTACCCCCGCTTCGCGTACCGTGGCATGCACCTCGACGTAGGCCGTCATTTCTTTTCGGTGGATTATCTCAAACAGTTCATCGATCAGCTGGCGTTATACAAGTTCAACAATTTTCACTGGCATCTCACGGATGACCAGGGATGGCGCATAGAGATCAAAAAATATCCACGATTGCAGGAAATCTCCGCCTGGCGCGACCAGACCATGATCGGGCATAAAAAAGAACTGCCGCATCGTTTCGATGGAAAAAGATATGGTGGTTATTACACACAGGAGCAGGTGAAGGAAGTGGTGGCCTATGCCGCCGCCCGGCATATCAACGTCATCCCCGAGATAGAAATGCCCGGCCACGCGCTGGCCGCGCTGGAAGCTTTCCCGTCATTGGGTTGCACCGGCGGTCCTTACAAAACCGCACAGTTCTGGGGTATCTTCGATGACGTGTTCTGCGCCGGTAAAGACAGTACTTTCATTTTCCTGCAGGATGTGCTGGACGAGGTGATTGCGCTGTTTCCTTCTTCGTACATCCATATTGGTGGTGACGAATGCCCCAAGGTACGATGGAAACAATGTCCGGCCTGCCAGCAGCGGATGAAGGCGGAGCACCTGGAAGATGAGGATGCGCTGCAGAGTTATTTTATCCGTCGTATCAGTAATTATGTCAACAGCAAAGGCCGGAAAATTATCGGCTGGGACGAGATACTGGAGGGTGGGCTGGCGCCCGGCGCCACCGTGATGAGCTGGCGCGGCGTGGAAGGCGCTGTGATGGCGGCCAAACAAAAGCAGCAGGTCATCATGACGCCGGAAGATGAATTGTATTTTGACCACTACCAGTCGTTATATCCGGAAGAGCAAGCCGCTGCGGCCGGGTATACGCCCCTGGAAGCAGTATATGGCTATGAGCCGCTGGTGGCTGCCGGTGATACGGCGTTGCTGCCTTATATCGCTGGCATCCAGGGGGGAATCTGGAGCGAATACCTGTCTACCGAAACAAAGGCCAACTATATGATTTATCCCCGTTTGCAGGCGACAGCCGAAAGGGCCTGGTCGCCGGCAACCGTGAGGGATTACAACTATTTCACGCAACGGCTGACGGCGTTGACGGGTGACCGTTATACCACGTGGAAGGAGATCAATTACAAACTGGACAGCGTGGGCAGGGGCAGCCTGTATGTGACGCTGCATGCCCGTCAGCCGGGAGCAGTGATCCGTTATACCACCGATGGAAGTATGCCCGTGACCGGTAGCCCGGCTTATAAAGGCCGCATCCGGATCAGCCATAGCACCGTGTTACAGGCGCAGTTGTTTGTGCATGGCCGGCCGGCAGGCCGGGTGTTCCGTCAGCCGTTTGAAGTGTATAAATCCACCGGCATACAGGTGACGCTGCAACAACCGCCGAACACCAAATACAACAGCGACGCAGCGTTTTTAGTCAACGGTGTCGCCGGTACGCACCGCTTCAACGACGGGCAGTGGCTGGGCTTCTCCGCGCGCGACCTGCATGCTTATGTGGACCTGGGCAGCGTGCAGGAGATAAAACTGCTGGGTGTTAATGTGCTCAACTATCACTGGCAGAAAATGTGGGCCCCCACCTCGCTGGTGTTTGAAGTATCGGCAGATGGTAAACACTTTCAGCGTGTAGCCGCGGCTGATAGTTTCCCGGTAAATGGCATTAACCAGGTACGGCTGACGGTAAAGCCCGTACCCGCAAGATATATTAAAGTAACGGCTGTCAACAAAGGGATGATCCCGGCAGGGGAATATGGCGCGGGTGGCAAAGCGATGATGCTGGCAGACGAGATTATTGTTAACTGATGCTGTGCGTATTGATTCCACGTTAGCATTACATTTTATACGGCATGGCATTTTTGATAGTTATTTTATGCATACTGTTGCTGATGGTGTTGGTAACATTTGCCAGATGCAACGTGTTTGTGGCTTTCCTGATCGTATCCGTGCTGGCGGGCTGGTGGCTGGGTATGCCGTTGCATACTATTACCGGCGCCATGCAGAAAGGCATCGGCGATACGATGGGCGGGTTGCTGATCATCATCATCCTGGGCGCTATGCTGGGCAAGCTGGTAGCTGAAAGCGGCGCAGCGCGGCAGATCGCGCAAACGCTGATCCGTTTATTCGGTACCCGTTATATCCAGTGGGCATTGCTGGTGGCTGGCTTTATTATCGGCATCCCGTTGTACTACGGCGTAGGTTTCGTGTTACTCGTTCCTCTGATATTTTCTGTGGTCTACCAATACAAGCTGCCGGCGGTATATATCGGGTTACCCACGCTGGCGGCTTTGTCTGTCACCCATGGCTTTTTACCGCCGCATCCTTCGCCGGTGGCGCTGGTGACGCAGTTTCACGCTAATATGGGGCTGACGCTGGTGTACGGACTGATAGTGGCAGTGCCGGCCATTGTGGTGGCGGGACCGTTGTTTGCCCGTTATCTGAAAAAGATACCTGCGTCGCCTTCCCCGCTTTTTCAGGCGCAGGAGAGCCAGGCGCAGCAGCTGCCTGGCGCGTTCAACAGCTTTTTCACCGCCTTATTGCCTGTATTGTTGCTCATCGTTACTACCGGGTTGTTACATGTCACTCCGGCGAATTTGCGGCTGTACGGCTTTCTCTCTTTTGCCGGTGATGCATCGGTGGTGATGTTGTGCTGTCTGCTGATCGCCACTTTTTCGCTGGGCGTCGCGCAGCGCAGGTCATTGAAAGACATCATGAACATATACGCAGAATCGGTGAAGGACATCGCCATGGTGATGCTGATCATCGCCGGGTCAGGCGCATTAAAGGAGGTGCTGGCCAACAGTGGTGTGAGTGCGCAGATAGCGATGGCGATGAGTTCCTGGCACATCCCGGTGTTGGTGCTGGGCTGGCTGATGTCCGCCGTGATCCGTGCCAGTATTGGTTCCGCTACGGTGGCAGGCCTCACGGCGGCAGGTATGATGGCGCCGTTCATCGCTACCGGGCAGGTGGACCCCAACCTTATGGTGTTATCTGTAGGAGCGGGCAGCCTGATGTTCTCCCATGTGAACGATGCCGGTTTCTGGATGTTCAAGGAATACTTTAACATCAGCATAAAAGATACCTTCCTGTCATGGTCCGTGATGGAAACCATTGTGGGCATCATGGGTCTGTTGGGGGTATTGGCGCTCAACGCGCTGATGGCACATTAAGCATTTATTAAACCAGAATATATGGAAAACAAAGCAGCAGAAAAATTAAAAGCATTAGGCCTGGAATTACCGCCGGCGCCGACGCCGCTGGGCGTGTACAAACCTTTCCTGATTGACGGGAAGTACCTTTACCTGTCAGGTCACGGGCCGGTGCAGCAGGACAAGTCACTGATCATCGGCAGGATCGGCAGTGAGCTCGATATGGAACAAGGTAAGCTGGCCGCACGGCAGGTAGGCCTGACCATGTTATCCACCATTCAGACGCATGTGGGACTGGATAAAGTGAAGCGTGTGATTAAAGTACTGGGCATGGTGAACTGTACCCCGGAATTTGAACGGCATCCTTATATCATCAACGGTTGCAGTGAATTGTTCGCTGCCATCTGGGGCGAAGAGAACGGCATCGGCGTACGCAGCGCCGTGGGCTTCGGTTCCCTGCCCGACAATATCCCGGTGGAGATAGAAGCTTTGTTTGAATTGTATTAAGATGGCTGCAGCAGATGCCGGGGAAAATATTATCTTTCCCTTAAAATTTGGATCATGCAAAAGCAGGAGGAAACAACAGCAGTCAGGCTGGCAGCTTTCGGTGAATTTCTGCTGAGGCTTCACAGCAACAGCGGTCAACGTTTCGGTCAGTCAGACGGATATATTCCTTATTACGCCGGCGCGGAGGCCAACGTATGTGTACTGTTGTCCCGCCTGGGCATATCCACAGAGTATATCACGCGGGTACCGGACAACGACCTTGCCGTAACAGGATTGCAACACCTGAGAGGACATGGCGTAGGCACCGGCAGGGTGGTGTATGGCGGCGACAGGCTGGGGTTGTATTTTACAGAATCCGGTAACGGCATACGCCCAGGGCGCGTGATCTATGATCGTGCCGGCTCCTCTTTTGCCACCTTACAGCCCGGAGATATCGACTGGGCATCTGCGCTGACAGGCATCGGCGTGTTTCACTGGTCGGGCGTGGCGGCGGCATTATCCGCCAGCAGCGCCGCCGTTTGCGCGGAAGCGCTGGCAGCGGCACAGGCGGCAGGCCTTACCATCTCGTCAGATTTTAATTATCGCGCAACGCTCTGGAAATACGGGCAGCACCCTTCGGCGGTGATGCCTGCGTTACTGCAGCACAGCGATATGACGGTGGCCGACCTGGACGCAGTGAACGTGTATTACAATATTGAAACAGACAAACAGCTCCCGCCGGAGAAAAGATTCGAGCAGTGTTATGACCAGCTGCGCCGGCATATGCCGAAGCTGAAAACGCTGGCCATGAGCTTCCGCAAAATACAGGGCAACCAGCTCGTGTATTTCGGGGCGCTCGCACAGAACGACCGGTATTATTTTGCAGAAGGATTTACTGTTCCGCAGGTCACCGACCAGATCGGCGCCGGCGATGCTTTCACAGCAGGCATCCTGTTCGGCGTCATGAACCAGTACCCGCCGCAGCGGACCATCGACTTCGCAGTGGCATGCGGTACGCTCAAACAGAGTATCCATGGCGACTGGGCGCTGGTGAATGAACGGGAAGTGACCGACCTGATGGCCAACGGCCCCTCGGGAAGAATAGTACGATAACTACTTTCATTATGTTTACGATTGATGCACACCTCGACCTCAGTATGAACGCCCTGGAATGGAACAGGGACCTGCGGCAGCCGGTAACGGCGATCCGTAAAAGAGAGGCAGGGCTACAGGATAAACCAGACAGGGAAAGAGGCGTAGTGGCTTTCCCCGAACTCCGGAAAGGTAACATCGGCCTGGTAGTGGCCACACAGATAGGCCGTTATGTAGCGCCAGACAACCCATTGCCCGGCTGGCATTCTCCGGAACAGGCCTGGGCGCAGACACAGGGGCAGCTGGCATGGTACAAGGCCATGGAAGATGCAGGCGAAATGATCATGATCAAAGATCTGCCCTCACTGGAGCAGCACATCGCCCTGTGGAACGACGGCACGCCCAATGACAGCAAACCTGTCGGGTACATCCTCAGCCTCGAAGGTGCTGACTCGCTGGTAACGATCGATCATCTGCACAGGGCTTATCAGAACGGCCTGCGTGCGGTAGGTCCGGCCCACTATGGCCCCGGACGTTATGCCAATGGTACGGATGCTACCGGTCATCTCAATGAACAGGGTCGCCAGCTGATCCGGGAGATGGAGCGGCTGAACATGATACTCGACGCCACGCACCTGTGCGACGACGCTTTCTGGGACGCCATGGACATCTTCAACGGAGCGGTATGGGCCAGCCATAACAACTGCCGCGCCCTGGTGAATCACAACCGCCAGTTCAGCGACGACATGATCAAAATACTCATTCAGAAAGGAGCCGTCATCGGTGGCGCACTCGATGCCTGGATGATGGTGCCGGGATGGGTGCGGACACAATCCACCCCCGAAGGCATGCAATGCAACCTCGAAAAGCTCATCGATCACATGGACCATATCTGCCAGATAGCCGGTAACACCCTGCACGTAGGTATTGGTACCGACCTGGACGGCGCTTTCGGAAAAGAGCAATGTCCTTATGACCTGGAAACCATCGCCGACCTGCAAAAGCTGCCGGATATGCTGTCTAAACGCGGCTATAAAGCCGCAGATATTGAAAATATCATGCACGGGAACTGGCTACGGTTCCTGCGTAAAGCATGGAAATAACGCACGCGAGGCCTTTCACGCAAAGGCGCTAAGTTTTTTGTTTTTTATTAAGAGCGCAAAGGAGCGGAGATCAAAAATTGTTCTTCGCTCCTTTGCGCTCTTATAAAATAAATTAGTTCTTGAGACCCTTTGCGTGCAAAATTTTCGCGCGCCTGTCCGTCATCCAACCGGGCAGTGTGGCGCCCTTCAGATAATAGTTAAAAAACTCCAGCATGCGCGTGTTGTAATCCAGTGCCGGCTTGTCAAATATGCTATGGCCCTGTCCTTCATATTGCAGGAAATAAACCACCTTGCCCATGCGTCTCATCCCGGTGAAAAACTCGATTCCCTGTCCCACGGGGACATCGTTGTCGTCCATATTATGCATCAGCAGTAAAGGAGTTTTTATCTTATCGATAAGCAGTACCGGCGAGTTCTCCTGGTAAAGGTCGGGCCTTTCCCAGAGGGAAGCGCCGATACGGTCCCGGTATAGTTCGTACTGCCCTTGCCGTGAGTACCCCGAGCCGATGATGGAGCCGTATGCGCTGACGAAATTGGTAAAGCCGGCGGCAGAACAGGCGGCTGCAAACCGGTCGGTATGCGTAATGATGTAGTTGGTCTGAAAGCCACCGAAGCTGTGCCCCTGGAGGCCCATCCTGGAGGAATCGACGAATGGTAGTTGCACCAGCTTGTCTGCCGCGCCGAGCACGGTCTGGAGCGCGCTGCGGCCGGGATAGCCGATTTCAAAATGGACATCGGGCGTGAAAACGAGAAAACCGTTGCTCACGAAATAGGGGATGTTCATGGGGCCCATACTGGGTTCCGGCCGGATATAAAGATGCAGGCATTCGCTGATCTTTTCATAATAGTAAAAGATGATCGGGTATTTTTTGTTGGGGTCGAAGTCCTCCGGTTTGTATAAAATGCCCTGTGCTGGTTTACCATCCCTGGTGTTGAAATTCACCAGTTCGGTGGTAAGCCAGTTGACCCGCCGTTCGGGATGTATGTCGCTGATTGCGTCGAAGTGAATAAAGTCTTTTGTAACGTAAATATTGGGGGCGCTGGCGGCGTCCATTTTCTGTACCAGGTATACATCTGCATCTTTCGCTTTCACGGGTGGTGTGCGCAGGTGGTATTTGCTTTCTTCCGGACCGGTGAAAATAAATGGATGCATGCTCAGTAGTCGTAGCTTTCCTTTTGCGATGTCAAAGAAACCGTCTTCTTTGGTGGTGCGGTTGAAGGCCGTCAGCAGAACGTTTTTGCCGGTGCGTTCATTGGGCGGAAAGGCAAAACGGAACACGATGTTATGGGTTTTACCATAACCTTCTGTTATGTTGACAGGTGCCGATTTTCCGGTGAGGTCGATCTGAAAAATATCGTGCTGGTCATACAGGTACAGTGTTGTTTCATCGTCACTGAAACCGCCCAGCGGGAGGTTGAGATAAGGTGCGAAGGGGATGTCGTCATTATCGTAGGTGGTCCAGGTGGCGGATATGCCGGCCGTAATATTTTTCCGTTCACCGGTGGCTACATGGTAGCTGAAATAGTTTTGTTGACTGGCATCGTAGTAAATGATCCACTTGCCTTGTGGCGAGAGCGCATAGGATGCACTGTTGCGGTCGCCGGGCAGGGTAACCTGTTTCCGCGACCCGGTGGTGAGGTCTACCAGCGAGCGGGAGGACAGTGCGTTTTCATTCCAGTTCCATTCTCCTTTATGGGCCAGTGTTTTATCCAGCAGTTTCAGGGTGCTGTGTGGATTGTAGGAGCCTGCGTAGAAGCCGGCGAGGTAGAAGGGAGATTCTTCCTTATCCTGTACCTGCTGTATGGTATTGTTGTGAAGGTACCATATTGCCTGGCAGCGGAGCGGGTCCTCTTCTCCGTTGAGTTTTGTGTCCATAAAGGTACGAAGCCGTAGTCGCGCGGGATTGGGCGCTGGCGGTGCGGGGTTGTTGCCGATGAGTGTGCAGTAGATAAAACTGCCGTCGCTGCTGAATTTATCAAAGCTGGCAAATGTCATCTCTTCCTGTAGCTGCATCCGTGGTGTTGCTACGATGGCTTTCCCTGTGTGATCGTGGTGATAGTACCAGTAGGTGGTATTTTTTTCTTTGGGGCGTGTAAGGAAAATGCATTGTGTGCCTTTGTCGTCTGCGATCATGTTGAGCGGTTCGTACCCCGTGTAAATTTCTGTCGTGCTGCGATGGGAGAGGTTCACCGTTTGAAGGCGATAGGTGACGGAGTCCGTCTGACTTTTGAGGAAAAGTAACCGGCCGTTGCCGCTGGGCAGGTAGTCGGAGATGTCGTTGTATCGCTGTACGGCGCCCGTTTTCAGGTTGCGGAGCTCCAGGGAGCCACGCACGTTGTGGATGGCCAGCCATGTGGTATCCGCTTGTTGAAACAAGGTGTATTTTTTTACCGATGGAATGATTTCTTCCTTTGTACTGCCGAGGGTGATCATCAGAAGACTGTTGTCGGGAAGTTTGGTGACCGCCAGTTTACTGTCAGCCGTAAACGTGATGGGTTGGAAAGCTTTTAGTTCTTTCTTCCATGAATGATCGATGGCCTGTATCACTTGTGTTGCCTGTCCGGGTGGCTGATTGTAGATGTAGTAGGAAGCATACCGGCCGTTGTTGCTGATGACAGGGTTGAGGGCCAGGCTCCAGGTGTTGAAATCGGAGTCGTTGAGCGGACGTTTTTGTGCATAGGTGCTGATGCTGAACAGCAGCAGGAAGATGGCAGCGTATTGTCTCATGGGTGGCGATAGGCTTAGCGGGAGATGTCGTGACAGACAGCTCCCTTATTCATGGGAAGAATTTGATTACCTCAGTTCTGTGGGTTGTCGGTTATAAACACCTTTGAACAGGGCTGACCGAGAACGGTGGTTGCGTTCGCGCCATTAGGATCGGGGCCGAGAATTTCTTTCCCGGTGAGGGTGTGGTCGCATACGTTCTCATTATCGTACGGAACATAAATTCTGTGGTTAACACGTGCTTTGGAGGCCACAATGCCTGCAATGACGGAGATAATGATAACGGCGGATAACAATAAAGCTGACTTTTTCATAATAATGGATTTTGAGGGTGATGACATCAGGTATTTTTATTCTTCTTCGTTGGCCTGGTAGGGGATAGGGGATCTTACTACAATGATAACTATTTGAGGCTGATATTATTTCATAAAGTGGTAACAGAAACCGTCAAAACCGTCAGGGTTTTTAGGATGCTATTGTCAGATAAAGGGATAAAAAAAGCACGGCTTTCCAGGGAGGAAACCGTGCTTTTTTCATTTATTTCAGTTGTCAAAACGTCTGCTTTTTCTCCAGCTCCGGCAGCGCCGCATCGATCCTTTTCGCCAGTTCGGGCAGTTTAATCGTTGGTACGGCGGGGAACAGGTGGTGTTCCAGGTGATAGAACATGCTGAATGTCAGCTTGTTTTTCCAGGTGCCGCGTTGAGTCCGGGCCAGTTCCGGGGTTTCGGTGGTGTCATGATGTACGGTCCAGACGGCAAAGAAGGCCATGAGGCATTCGCCGGTGAGCATGACAATTATATGGTAGACCAGGAAATGGAGATCGAAGAGGAATACGGTAGTGGTAAATAACGCTATGGCGCTGAGTTCCAGCAGGGTATAACGCACATATTTTTTATTGGCCGTCTGCAGCGTCACGCGGTGGATGTGGAACATGTGTACGGGACCGTAGAGGATGGCGCCGTACCAGCTCATGCCGGCGGACTTGCCTTCATAGTCTTCTTCGGAGAGACAATATTTATGATGACGGATGTGGTTATACTTAACGGCGTTCATGGAGGCCATCATGAGGATGCTGTTGAGGAAGAGGGACAGCCAGGTAAGGCGTTTATGGGTGCCGAGCGACTGGTGGAAGCCGTTGTGTACCTGTCTTAACGCTGTCAGGAAAAAGAAAGCGGAAAAGGGGAGGGCGGCGAGGTAGTATCCTTTCCATGCCAGTACCCAGGAAGCCAGCAGCCAGGGGATGGTCAGGTTGTTCTCGATCAGCATTTCCGGGATGGTCAGCTGCCGGAGGTCTTTCCAGGCGACTTTGCGTTGAATGTCAGTATGATTCATGGGATACAGGGTTATAGGGTACAAATATACGCCATCGGAAAGCAGGTTGATCAGTTGTCCGTAAAATCCAAAGAAACCGGGCGAAAATTTTTTTTTCTTGATAAATTATTTATCTTCAAAAAATCAAAGTCTCAAAATAGCCCGTTACTATATGTCTATGTTCAACTTATATAAATCCAAATCTGAATCTGCCAATTCCCATCATTTTTAAGTCTGTACGCTGAATATCCGCCCCAGGGCGTTACCGCTTGGTTAAAGACAGGGGAGGGCCTTATGAAACTGTATTATGTTATGAAAAAGAAAAAAATTGACCTGGCGAAAAAACTGACCCTCGCCAAAGAAACGGTAGCTACCCTGACCGTAAAACAAAAAAGCGCCATCAAAGGCGGGGAAACAGTGTTCTGTGACACTTACGACCCGGCCTGGACTTGTGAATCCAATCCCCGTCCTACGAATGTTTGCATGTAGGTGATAGCTGTTAACCCGGCATCAACGATGGTAAACCCGATTTAACCCGTAAATCCCTGTTATGAGAAAAAAGAAAATTGCCCTCGGCAAGAAATTGTCCCTCAACAAGGCAACTGTTTCTACCATGACCATCCGGCAGCAGGCTGTTATAGGTGGCGGTCTGTTTACCGTTATGCCCCGTTGCATTGAAACGGTGGCACAAACCTGTATCACCTATATGCCCGGCCAGGATCAGTGCTACATATGCCCTGAATGATAACTTTAAACAGGTAATACCTCCGTTAAGGAAGGGTATGCCCACCCTCAAATACGCAAACCCGGACACACCATCCGTTGTACCGCGGACGGCGGAGACGGTGTCCACCCTAAAACCTCCACAATTATGAAAAAGAAAACACTCCAGCTGAGCAAAAAACTGCTGCTCAAAAAAGACACCCTCGTGACACTGAATCAACAGGACCAGGCAAAGCTCGCCGGTGGCGCCCCGCTCACCTGGTGGAGCGCATGTTGCGTGGAAACTGATGAAGTGACCTGCCCCGTGGATTGTGTAAGAACAACCAGGTAATCATGACAGCTGAACATCCGCCCCATGGCTACAGACAGGGGAGGGCCTTATTTTTTTTATCCACACACATGAAAAAGAAAAAAATAGATCTCAGCAAAAAACTGGCGCTGAACAAAGAAACTGTCGCATCATTAAACATATCCCAGCAGCAGCAACTGGTGGGAGGCGTCGCTACGCGCGATATCGTTTGCATGGAAGATACACGCTATATCTCCAGCTGCAGAGCTACACGCCCGTCGCCTAACTCACCCTGCTGCCAGATACCCTGATGGTAAAAGGGTATCGGTCACCGGATGACCAGGGAACAACTCCTGCATGAGCACACCCCTGTCTCCGTTCTTTTCCCAACAGGGAAAGCCCGTCTTTCCCTGTTGTACACCATTAAACCTCTGCTGACAAATGAATAATACCGCGACACAGTTAAGATACATCTATCATGACATCATCCCCCTGTTAAAGGAACGTAAATACAAAGCCGATTACAATACCAGCCTTTTCAAAGGTCCCTGGGGCGCGCTGTTGTTCATGTTCTACTACGAACAGTATGCGGATGATCAGGCGGACAATGCCACCGCCCTGCTGGAGGAACTATATGCTGAATACGCACCGGAAAAAGGCGATAACTATGCTTTCTGCAACGGCCATACCGGCCCTTTCTGGCTACTGGAACACCTTACCCGCCACGAGTTCCTGGACCTCGACATCAACGAACTGGCGAGCGACTTCGTGACGGCTACTATCTTGCAAAGTAATTTCCACCTGGAACACCAAAACTACGACTTCCTTCACGGCAGCTCCGGCATGTGCAACTTCCTGCTGAGGTTCGCCGACCGCCCCGATGTTGCCGAACACCTCGGACATTTTGTTCAAAAGCTGTGGGACAACAGCGTCATGACCGACAAAGGCCGCAGCCTGCCCTTCTTCTACACACATGATAAGCCCGAAGGTATCTTCTGCAACTCCTTCAGCCTCGCCCACGGCTCCTGCTCCCTGCTGATTATTGTAGCAAAAATATACCAGGCCGGTATCGCCAGCGAACGATGCCAACAACTGATCTCAGAATGTATTCCGTTTATCCTCCAACACCAGAATGCCGTTTCCGACGATTCCATGCATGCCCTCTACCCGGCTATCCTGGACGGAAAATCCACCGACAGCCGCCTCTCCTGGTGCTACGGCGACCTGAACGTAGCCATGATGCTGTGGCATTGTGGTAAAGTGTTCGGCGAAGAACACTGGAAAGAAGAAGCCCTGCATATCATGCGTTATAATATGCGCCGCGACACGGACGAAGCCGCCGGCATCGTCGATAACTGCCTTTGCCACGGCTCCGGCGGTATCGCCGCCTTCTACCGCAAATTCTGGTTCGAAACAGGTGACGAAGCCTTCCTGCATTGCGCCAACCACTGGCAGGAAAAAGCTACCGAAAAAATCATCTTCCCCGAAGATCACAGTAAACACGGTATCAAAATGTGGCTGGGCAAAGACAAACAGTGGGAATACGTATGGGACCTGCTCGACGGCAGCAGCGGCGTAGGATTGTCGCTGTTATCCCAGCTGCACCCGCAGGCGTTGCCATGGGACGAGTGTTTCCTGCTCTCCTGACAAAATCATTTTAAATCATCTGTAAAAGGAACAATTATGGCCTTATCGCATACAGGATTTTTTCTATTAAGAAGCCCGCTATACCCGGTGAACCGGTATCGAGACGTGCTGGAGGATAGCCTCCAGGAGCTGGCAGACAAGAACCCGCTGTTCCTGTATGCCCTGTGCATCGCCTCCGGCGATCTGCTCAAAGAGCTGGAAAGGTTCCTCAGTGATCCGGCGTCCTTCAACAAAAAGAAGACCGACAAACTGCGTAAGTCACTGTATAAATACTGGGTGCGCGCCTGCTCCCGCAGCACGCCCTATGGCCTGTTCGCCGGCTGCACCACCGGCACCATCGGGACAGACACGCAGCTGCGGATCAATGACATGAAAGAAGCCTATCAGTATGTGCGGCTCGACATGGACTACTACACCCGCATCTGCTATCATATCAGTCAGCAAGCCGATATCAGCACCGCCTTACGCTACTATCCCAACAACAGCATCTATAAAACAGGTGATAAATACCGCTACGCGGAATATACCATCAACAATAACCGGCGCAAATACCTGCTCACCGCCGTGGAAGACTCGGTGTTTATGAGCGCCATCATCCGCGAAGCGGCCGCCGGCCTCACGATCACACAGATCGTACAGGTGATCCATGAACAGGACCCCTCCATCACAGCGGAAGAAGCGACCGGCTTCGTCCGTGAACTGATCGATTCCCAACTGCTTATCGCAGACACCGAGCCCCGGATTACAGGAGAAGATAACCTGCAATCCCTCACAGACCGCCTTTTATCCATCCCCGACGCCAGTACCTTCCGCGAAGCATTGCTTGCGCTGCAGGCGCTGTTCCGCCAGCAGGACTTCGAAAGGTCCCGCCTGGCCGCTATCCATCAACAGTGCGAAAGCGCTTTCCCCATCAGCATCCCTAAAGACTTGTTGCAGATAGACCTGTTTAAAACCGCACAACAATGCCAGTTGAGCGAAACGCTGGTCAACGATATCCTGTCTCAGATCCACCGGCTGATGGCCCTCTGCCACGGCTATACGAAAGGACAGACGGAACTGTCCTCTTTCATTACCCGTTTCATGGAACGCTATGAATCGCAGGAAGTACCGCTCAACCTGGTGCTCGACGGGGAAACAGGCATCGGCTACGGCGCCGCCATCGAAAACACCGTACACGCGCCCTTCGTGGAAGACGTGGCCGGAGCCCCCGGCACGGAAAACCACACCGTATCCTGGTCGCCACTGCAACAACTCAGTCTCGATAAATACGAACAGTTCCTGCAACAGGGCCTCTCTGAGGTAACCATCACCGATGAGGACCTGCAGAAGCTCGGCGATCCTGAAACCGTGCCCATGGCACGCAGCTGCTACCTCTTCGGCAGCTTGCAGGCCGCTTCCGCAGCTGCGGCCGACAAAGGCGAATACCAGTTCGCCCTCAACTCCATGGGCGGCCCCTCCGCTGCCAATCTGCTGGGCCGCTTCTGTAACGGCGACGAGCAGCTGTCGGAAAAAGTAAAAAGCATCCTCGATGAGGAAGCCGCCGCCTTCCCCGACCTCCTCCTCGCAGAAGTAGTGCACTTCCCCGAAGCCCGTGCGGCCAACGTATTGATACGGCCCACGCTGCGCCCCTACGAAATACCCTATATCGGCGTAGCAGGCACCCCGGAAGAATACCGCATACCGGTGAATGATCTCATGGTGTCTGTCAGGCAAAATGAAGTCATTCTCAGAAGTAAAAGGCTCAACAAACGCGTGATACCACGCCTGAGCTCCGCCCACAACTACGGCTACAACAGCCTGCCCATCTATAAGTTCCTCTGCGATCTGCAACATCAGTCCGTGATGTCGTACATGAGCTGGGACTGGGGCGTGTTCGGCAACCGCAAACGCCTGCCCCGGGTAGTGTATAAAAATATCATCCTCAGCAAAGCCACCTGGACGCTCACCGCCAAAGAAACAGAACACCTCGGCGACGATGCGGAAGCCAACCAGCGCTTCATGGACCAGTACCGCGAACAGCAGAAAATGCCGGAAAAAGTACTGCTCGCCGAGTCAGACAACGAACTGCTGCTGGACCTGACAGCCCCCGCTGCGGTGGGACTGCTGCTCGACCACGTGAAGAAAATGTCGTCGGTAAAACTGAAAGAATGCCTGCTGGCAGAAGAAAGCGGTATCGTGCGCGATACCGACGACCAGGCCTATGCACATGAACTGCTGCTGCCGCTGCGTTCTGTGCCCGTAGCAGAAAAAGCGGCCGCAGAAAAAACTGCTGCGGAAAAGCCGCGGCCCGCTGCCATAGCGGCACCAGCCACCATACCGGTGCGCAGCTTCGCTCCCGGCAGCGAATGGCTATATGTAAAAGTCTATTGCGGTTTCCGCGTGGCGGAAGAACTACTGGCCACCTGGTTTGCGGAACAACTACCGCAATGGCAGGAAGAAGGCCTGTTCGATGAGTTCTTTTTCCTCCGCTACGGCGATCCGCTGCCACATATCCGTCTCCGCTTCCGCAACCACCGCCAGCGGAGCAACAACGATGAGGTGCTGCACCGTATCCAGACCGGGCTGCAGCCGCTGGTAGACAACGGACAGGTATCCAAAATACAATGCGATACCTACATCCGCGAGCTGGAACGTTACGGCGCCGCTACCATGCATCTCAGCGAACAGCTGTTCAGCGCCGACAGTATGGCGGTACTGGGCATCGTCAGCATGCTGGAAGGGGCAGAAGGAGAAGACTACCGCTGGCGCCTGGCCCTGCGCGGCACCGATATGCTGCTGGAAGATTTCGGCCTCACGCCCACAGAACGCAAACAGCTGCTGGCAGGCCTGCGGGAAGGGTTTACCACCGAGTTCGGCGGCGCGAAAGCACAACACAAACCGCTCAACGATAAATACCGTAAACACCAGCAGGAAATCGCCTCCTTTCTGCGCGCCGAAAATGACGAGACCAACGACATCGCCGAAGCAGTGGAATTCCTCCGGCAACGGTCGGAGATAACCGCCCCGGTGGCACAGCAGATACGGCAACACTACCAGAACGACTACCGCTATTTCGATATCCTGGCCAGCCATATCCATATGTTCCTCAACAGGATATTCGTTGCCAAACAACGCAAACACGAAATGGTGATCTATCATTTCCTGGAGAAATACTATTTATCACAACTGGCGATGGAAGCAACACTGAAATAAATGGCTTTTACTACCTACAGACAACTGGACGCGATGGACTGCGGGCCTACCTGCCTGCGGATGGTGGCCAAACACTACGGCCGCGAATATCCGCTCGACTACCTGCGCGAACTGGCCAATATCACCCGCGAAGGCGTGAGCCTCCTCGGGATCAGTGAAGCAGCAGAGAAAATAGGCTTCCGCACCAACGCTGTGAAGATCACTTTTGAACAGCTGGACGAAAACGTGGAGCTGCCCTGTATTCTGCACTGGAACCAGCAACACTTCGTGGTGCTGCCACCGCAGAACTACAACCGGCATAACCCCAAAGACAAAATACTGGTGGCCGATCCGGGCCATGGCCTCGTTAAAGTGGACAAGGAAACATTCCTCCACTGCTGGCAGGGAAATCAAAACCATGGTGTAGTACTGATGCTGGAACCGGGAGAACAGTTCCTCCGGCAGGAAGGACCACAACGCGCCGCTACCGGCTTCCGCTTTCTCTTCAGCTACCTGCGCCCGTACCGCAAGTACGTGGTACAGCTCTTTCTGGGCCTCATACTGGCCAGCCTACTGTCGCTCATCATGCCGTTCCTGACACAGAGCCTGGTAGACTATGGCATCAACCGCCATAACGTTCACTTCGTATACCTGATACTGATATCCCAGCTGGTGCTCTTCGCCGGCTCCACGGCCATCGAGATGATCAGAAGCTGGATACTGCTGCATATGAACAGCCGTATCAACATCAACATCATTTCCGATTTCCTCATTAAACTGATGAAACTGCCCATCCGCTTTTTCGACAGTAAAATGATCGGTGATATCCATCAGCGCATCGGCGACCATACCCGTATCCAGAACTTCCTGACCGGCACCACCCTGTCTACCCTGTTCTCTTTTGTGAACCTGCTGGTGTTTACTGCCGTACTGGCGGTATACAGCATGAAAATATTACTGGTGTTCGTGCTCTTCAGCGCCGCTGCCGTCGGCTGGATCTTCTTTTTCCTCCGCCGCCGTAAAGCGCTGGATTACCGGCGTTTCCAGCGGATGAGCGACAACGAGAACGTCCTCTTTGAACTCATCACCGGTATGCAGGAGATCAAACTGAATAACTGCGAAACAGCCCGGCGCTGGGAATGGGAACACGTACAGGCAGGCCTCTACCGCATCAACGTAAAAAGCCTCGCGCTGGGGCAATACCAGCAGATAGGCTCCGTCTTCTTCAATCAGCTGAAAAATATCCTGATCTCATTCATCAGCGCCCGTGAAGTCATGAACGGAAACCTTACCCTCGGCATGATGCTGTCTGTCAGCTACATCATCGGACAGATGAACAGCCCGCTGGACCAGCTGCTGACCTTTATCCAGTCAGCCCAGGACGCCAAAATGAGCCTCGACAGGTTAGGAGAAATACACAACCGGCAGGAGGAAGAAAAACGGGAGCTGATAGCGCCCCCCTCATCCCGCTCGGACGGCAGCGGCGATATTGTGCTCGAAAACGTATCTTTCCAATATGGCGGCGCTAAGTCGCCTTTTGTGCTGAAAGACATCGACATGGTAGTGCCCGAAGGAAAAGTGACCGCCATCGTAGGCACCAGCGGCAGCGGTAAGACCACCCTCATGAAACTGCTGCTGCAGTTTTACGAACCTACCAGCGGACAGATAAGAATAGGGGAGCAGGACCTGCAACAGCTGTCGCCCAAATGGTGGCGCCGCCAGTGCGGTAACGTGATGCAGGACGGGTTCATCTTCTCCGGCAGTATCGCCAAGAACATCGCTATCAGCGACGAAACCATCAACAACGACAAACTGGTGCACGCCGCTGAAATGGCCAATATCCGCGACTTTATCGAAGACCTGCCGCTGGGCTATCAGACCAAGATCGGCAACGCCGGCAGCGGTATCAGCGCCGGCCAGAAACAACGGATACAGATCGCCCGCGCCATCTACAAAAATCCGCATTACCTTTTCTTCGATGAAGCTACCAGCGCGTTGGACGCTAACAACGAACGGGTGATCATGGACAACCTGGAGCAGTTCTTCCGCGGGAAGACTGTCGTGGTGATCGCCCACCGCCTCAGCACCGTCAAACACGCGGACCAGATCATCGTGCTGGACAGGGGCCGCATCGTGGAAACCGGTAATCACGCCACACTCACCGCCCGGAAGGGGAACTATTTTGAACTGGTAAAAAATCAACTGGAACTGGGAGGATAATGTCATGCCGGAGAAAAAAACGATACAACACCTCAACGGCCATACGCTGCATCCCTCTCTCACCGAGGTGAGAAGCGAAGAAGTGCAGGAAATCATGGGGAAGATGCCCCCCTGGATGGTCCGCAGCGGTATCACGATGATCGGCATCGCGATGGTGCTGGCCCTCGTCGGCGCCTGGTTCTTCCGTTACCCCGACGTGCTGCCCATGCCGGTCAGGGTAACGCCGCAGGAACGGTCCTTTATCGTGCAGGGGCATATCCCCGCCGCTGATGCCTGGCGTGTGAAGGCCGGCCAGCAGGTCATGCTGAGCCTCACGGCCTACCCGTCAGACACCTACGGCCTGCTACCCGGTACCGTTACCACCGGTGCGGTGGCGGAAACAGACAGTAGCTTCCGGGTAGAAGTGAAACTCACACAAGGCATGTTGTCTACCAGCGGAAAACAAATACCGGTGCAACCGGTACTGACAGGCACCGCTGAAATTATGACAGACGATAAAAGCCTGCTGCAACGGATACTGGGCAAAGCCCTGGCGCCCCTGATGACAGAGTGATCCGCCATCAGGGCGCGTTTGCCCGCTTTTGTAGATAGTTTGTAGATACTTTTTTTAACAGCTTGTAGATGTCATGTAACCCCCGAAATTGCGCAAAACCCGTAAAGTTTGTCATCTTTGTGGCTGCTTAACCAGACCATGATCGGATGAAAAACAAAATTGTACTGTTAGTATGTTGCCTGTTTACAAAGATTGTTATTGCCCAGCAAACCATCGTAGCTTTTATTCCTGACGAAAATATCCGGGCTATCGGCCTGTTTACGGAAGGCCTGGCCTGGGCCAGGGTAGCCGGTGGTAACCTTGGTTATATAGATACGACCGGTAAGATGGTCATCACGCCGCAGTTCCGGGAAGCCGGGATCTTTCGCGAAGGGCTGGCCCTCGTGGGACAATCATTCGACGGCCATATCCGCTACGGGTATGTCAACCGCCAGGGCCGCCTCGTGATCCCCTGCCAGTATGAAGAAGCCCATGACTTCTCCTGCGGACGGGCCGCCGTCAACAAAAAAGGCGCCTGGTCGTACATCGACCGGCAAGGGAAAACAGCCCTCGGTACTGCTTTTGTCCGTATAGACACCACCTTCGATAAGGTCCGTAAAGACATTTACCATCAAATAAAAGCCAACCCACTTTCTTTTCATAACGGCCGCCTGCTGGTGCGCAAAGGGAAATTGTATGGTTTTGTGGATACTTCCGGCCATTGGGTGGTCCCGCCGGCTTATGCCTGGGCCAGGGAGTTTTCCGACGGCGTAGCCGTAGTGGCCGGAAAAGAGATCACCAGCGACAGTATGCCTGGTAACGGGGAACTGGCGCAGCTATACAACCGCCTGCCCGTCGGTGACCCGGAACACATGACCAACGTCATCGATACTGCCGGTAAACTGCTCTTCACCACCGATGTGAAAGGACTGAAAGAATTTACCGGCGGCGCATCCTTTTTTCTCAAAGATGATCAGTGGGGACTGATGGACAAGACGGGGAAAATCCTGATCGCACCCACATTTGACGACCTGCCTTATGCCATCTCCTCCGGCGTCTTTTTTAAACAGGTGAACGGAAGGGCAGAGGGTAACAAAGACGGCTATCTGCAGATTTATAATACGGCCGGCCAGCCCACCGGTAAAATGCCCCTGTGCGATGCTGCAGGCAATTGTATGTACGACTCCCACGGGGCTTACTTCAACAACCTGCTGGCCGTACAGATGGAAGACCGCTGGGGCTTTGTGGACACCACCGGGAAAATGGCAATCGCCCCAGTATATAAAGAGATATCGGACTTCGCAGGGACCCACGCAGCGGTGAAAACGGCCGACGGAAAACTGCAGGTACTGCGTAACCCCACACTATAAAAGATCAGAACCCATTGTAGATATGAAGCACAGAACATTTGTCGTTCGCCTCGCCGGTAGCCTGATGCTGCTCACCGGGACCACCCTGGCCCAAACACCGGAGACAGCTGGTTACCTCGACCGCTTCGAGGACGAATTTGCAAAAATCCAGGTCAACGGCCAGCAACAGCTCCTGCACCGCAGCGGTAAAGTAATGATCGACAAAATAAAGGAGATCGGCTACTACCGGACCGTAGCGGCGGTAAAACAGGGCGCCTATGGCGCGGTGAACAGACAGGGAGACATCATCGCCCCGTTCCGCTATGACGCGGTGCGTATCCTGGGAGAACTTAACCAGGAAAACCCCAAAGAAAATTACTGTCTCATCACGGTAAAACTACAGGGGAAGACAGGCGCCGTAGACACCCTGGGCAATGTGCTCTGTGAGCCGGAATACAGCGAAATCGAAAGGCTTACCCCTAAAACTTTCAGCATCAAAAAAAACGGGCTGTATGGCTGGTGTGATATGAAAACCGGCAAAGTCCTGCAGGAACCGAAATATACGGAAGTATCCCGCTCCTATGTGATCGATGGCCTGATTGACGTACAGTCACAAGGCAAAAGAGGTCTCGTGCTGGAAGACGGTACTATCGTGGTGCCGCCAAAATACGAACGTTTTATGGGCTGGAACAGTCCGCAACTGTTCAGCTACTATGTGCCCGGCGGAAAATGCGGCCTGATGGACCGTCAGGGGAAAGTGCTGGCGCCCGCCATCTACGATGATATCAACGCCGGCCCTTCCGATGCACTGGTGGCAGTGAGGGTACAGGACAAAACCGGTCTGCTGGAAGTGGCCACCGGCAAACTGAAAACGCCCCTGCAATATACGAGAGTGGACCGCCTTGGCCCGCTGTTCCTGGTCTGGAAAGACAACCTTTGCGGACTGACGGATAGTACAGGTAAAGAAGTGATCCCGGCCATTAATACAGACATGCAGCTGTTTGATAGTAAAGGCCACAGCGTTTTGGGCGCCATCGTCTCACTGGGGCCTTCATCGGTAGGGTATACGCCGCCTTATTATGTGGTGGTGAAGAAAGGGAAGACCGCCGCCTTTTACGATGCCGCCGGTAAACAACTGCTGCCTTTTGAATACGACGATATCCGGGTAACGACGCTGAAGGATAAAGCGTATGTGTCGCTGCTGAAAGGCGTCCAGTGCGGCCTGGCGGATATGTCCGGTAAAATCATAGTGCCGGTGCAGTTCTCGGGGATTGACAATAATTATGGTATCAGTAACTATAACGACGATGCGGCCGGTACGGAGAAAAATAATTTCATCGCCGTGCTGAAAGTAATAAAGGAAGGGGTGATTGGCGTAGGCTTGTTCAATATCAATACCGGTCAACTGGTGATTCCTGCCATCTATTCCGGCCTCCGCTGGCAGAACGCCCATATGATCCGGCTGGAACAGGGCGATAGTTCCGGCCTCGCAGACAAAACGGGTAAAATCATCCGTCCCCTGAAGCAATACGGCGCGTTCGATGCTGTCAGCCCAAATCTCATCGTGGAAAAACGTTATTACGATGACGGCAGCACTACGCTGCTCACAAACAAAGAGGGGCAGGTATTGTATGATGGCAAACATTGGGAGTTCGCTGCTACTACCTTCAACCGGCTATTGGTGCCGGACACCTGTAAAACATGGCCCCTGCAGTTTAATAACGGTCTGCTGAAGGTGAGGGGCTACGCCTATGAAAACCAGTTTGTGGACACTACCGGTAAGCTCGTGACATTCGATCAGTACAAGTATGTAGGTGATTTCACTAACGGCATGGCCGTGGCTTATACGCAGGATGACCACGTGGGCATCATCAGCATCGATAAAAAAGTAGTATATCCGTTGGTGTTAGACGATTTGAAGCCTGCGGACAATGAACTGCTGAAAATGAAACAAGGCACAAAAGTCGGGCTGCTGCGTAAAGACGGCGCTGTTTTTCTGCCCCTGGAGTATGATGATATTGACCGGGTGTATGACACCGCCCTTTACATTATCACCCGCCAGGGTAAAAAAGGCGTGTTGAATGCGGAAGGGAAGGAACTGATACCCGCGGCTTATGATGACATCCGCTACAGCAGGGATAGCCGGATGTTCGAAGTAACAAAAGACAACAAGGAAGGATTACTGGGGGCAGATGGCAGCGTCCTGGTGCCGGCCATATACGATGACCTGGAGCAAAACCAGGGCTGGGGCAACAGTTCCCGTTTCCCGGTACTGGTGAAACAAGGAGAGTGGTACTTATACCTCGATGAACAGGGAAAACCGTTGCCTTATCGCGCTAAAAAGAAAAAAGGCTATAATGAATAAAACGCTATTCATCTCCATAGGGCTGCTGCTGGCAGGGCATCACCTGGCGGCACAGCAGGGCTCCGTCTTTACCAACGGCCTGGCCCGCATTGTCACAAAAGAAAAAAGCTGGTTTATAGACACCACCGGTCAGAAAGTGTTCGATAAGATCGTAGCGGTCTATCATCCAGTGGACAGCGTCCGGGACGGCAGCGTATACTCCGATACGGAGAAAAATATGCTGATCGTGAGTAGTAATGGTAAAAAAGGACTGATCAGCGACAAGGGACAATGGCTGCTGAAACCGGAATACGATCAGCTGGAGGTAAAGTTTAACATTTACCTGGAGGTACGTAAACAGGGGAAGATGACCTACGCCGACACCCGGGGTAAATTGCTGCTACCGCTGCAGTTTGAGCAGGTGGGCATCCTGGACGATGACCGTTACGATGTGAAACAACAGGGCAAATGGGGTATCTATGATGTGCGCCAACAAAAACTGGTGATCCCGGCGGTGTACGATGAATTTGACTACTGCGGCGGCTGCGGACGGAAAAGCGACTATCTCTATGCAAAGAAAAATGGCCAGTGGGGCATCATCAGCGCCACCAATGAAGTGCTGGTGCCTTTTGCCTTTGATCATAGTCACTCCCGGATGCGCAGCGATGAGTGGGTATGCAGTTTCCGGCAGAACGGTAAAGACGTGGTGGTTAACATCCTCCGAAAAAAAGTATATGGGGAACCGTTATACAGTCAAATGGAAGTGATCGGCGACGGTATGCTGAAGCTACAGAAAGACGGCCGTTCCGGACTCATTAACCGCAACGGGGAGCAGGTGCTGGATTTTGTATACGACGATATTGCCGATCCATACGGGCAGTTCGCCAGCGGCCCTTTCCTGACCATACGGAAAGAAGGTAAGACCGGCATCGTGGATATGAACGGACGGATGGTCCTCCCGCCTTCGCTGGATGAAGAAGTTATCTGCTCGGATGATTATATCGTGGCGGCGCGGAACGGTATGTACAATGTATTTGACAGTACCGGTAAGCCCTTGCTGAAAGAGGACTATAGCGACATTGAACCGATGAAGACAGTAGGCGGCGTGCCGCTTTTTGCACTCAAACAAAAAGCGCTGTATGGCTTTTTTAACCCAATCAACGGTAAGATAGTAGCGCCGGCATTTCACGAGGTGGATGTAGTCTCCTCCGGGAAAGCCCAGGGAATGGTGGAGGTAATCTATCAGGGTAAGTCCGGCTTATACAGACCTGACGGTACGTTGCTATTGCCTGCGAAATACAGCCATTATGAACTGTTGAACGATCATGTGTTGATGGTGACGACGGGCGGCAACACCGGCCTTTTCGATGCCAATACCCAGCAGGAGATTATTCCCGCAAAGTTCAAATATATAAACCGGATGCCGGACGACAGCTCGTTGTTGAGCGTTGTATCGGAGAACGAGGCGGGTGATCCTGTCTACGGCCTTTATCATACAAGCGGTAAAGAACTGGCGCCGCCGGTGTACACTTATATCGGCGCGTTGAACAGAGACCAGTACCTGTTGATAAAAGAGAAAACATATGCAGTCCTCTCACCAGCCACCGGAAAGATCAATGCGTTGTCCTATACGGAAGTTGTTCCTACGCATGCGGCCAATCTCCTGGTCGTGTCAGACGGCCGCCAGTCCTGGCTTTGGAACGTAGCAGAAAATAAGACTGTGTCCCCGCCTTTTCCCATGGTGAAGAAATATGAGGACGATACGGTGCTGACCTCGCCCATCGGTGCCTTTGCCTTTGGAGTGGCACTGCTGGAAAGAAACGGTAAGATGGGCGTTATCAATACCCGAGGAAAGGAAGTGATACCCGTTATTTATGACGGCGCATCCCTGCTGAAACAAGGGGTAATTTTGCTGGCCCGCAAAAACGGTGACGCCTGGAAATACGGGTATGCAGATACGACCGGCAAATTATTGGTGCCGCTGGAATATGATTATAACGTGAACGGCTATATCTACGATTACGAAGACAGCACTTATTTACCGCTTTATAAATCGGAAGGCGAGTACTCCCGCGCCTATAAAAAAGGCATGGCCGGCCGGGACGGGAAAATACTGGTCCCTGCTATCTACGACAGGGTATTTGTCGGTAATAAGGCTACCGGCTTTTTAGCGGAGAAAGACCGGCAGTTTACCATCCTGAATGCTGCCGGCAAGGAGGTTACGCCGGCGAAGTTCGCTGCTGTTATGCTGGACCCTTCGGTTAATCCGCAGGCAGATGCCGCCGTGTTGTCCTATCCTTTATTATGCCGGCAGGGAGAGCGGTATGTGTACCTGCTCTCCAACGGGAAAATGTTGCCGTTGCAACTGACGGACGTGGTCCGGTTTGAGGAGTTCGACAGTGCTATCGAGTATCATCCATAAAAAATTGATCAATAAAAAACCGCTGTGCAGCCTTGCACAGCGGTTTTTTATTGATCTCATACACGATTTATTTTTTATCCCACCATACTTTAGAGAGATAGGAATCGCCTTTTGACAATCCTTTTACTGCCTGCTGATAGTTGGTCGTATTCAGCAGTGCTTCCAGCGAGGAGTATACCGCCCTGCGGGGAATGGTACCGTTGGTGGAACCCTGGTTGGGCCCTGGCGTGAGGACGGGGTAGCCCGTACGGCGCCATTCTGCGTAAGCTTCATAGTCGCGGCCAAACAACTGGATCCATTTCTGCGTCATGATTTTTTCCAGTTGCTGCTCGGTGCTAAGGCCGGCGAATGAAAACTCGGCATCCACATAAGTCTGCGGGATAGTGGTGATGTTGTAGGGTTGCAAGGCCATGGCTGCTTTGATGCCGTCCTGGTAGAATTTCTCGGCGTCGCCGGGTGCGGCGCCCCAGCCCATCAGTGCGGCTTCTGCTTTAAAGAAACATACGTCTGCATAGGTGAACACATAGCAGGGTATCGGCGTGGCCAGCGTCCTGTTGAACCAGGTGGTGGTAGCGGCGGTGGAGTAGTCGTCTTTGATGATGCCTGCCAGCAGCGCGTCTGTCAGTGCTACGCCGATGCCGCGGTACACCGGCGTGCCGCTGTTCCTGGAGTTTACGGTAGGTGCGGCGATAAAAGGCAGCCGCGGATCTTTTTTATCATTCAGCGTGCTTACGAAAGCGCTGGCGAGGTAACGCAGGTCCGGGCTTCCGGAGATAAACTGCGCCAGTATGGGATGTGCGTTGGTGGTCTGCGCATCGTTGAACGTAGGTACGGCAGCGTTATCTTTATTATCTGTAAACAGCGGTCCTGCCATGGCTTCCCGCACGGTTTTTTCGGCCAGCTGCGGCGAGGCGTATTTAAGGCGCATGCCTAAACGTAGTTTGAGCGCGTTGCCGAATTTTTTCCAGCTGTCGGCATTGCCTTTATAGAAAAAGTCGGCGTTGCCGTAGGAAGCGTCGCTGCTGTTCAGCTTGGCGATGGCGGCGTCGAGGTCGGTGATCAGCTGCTTGTAGATGGACTCCTGGCTGTCATAAACGGGTTTGTTGTTCACCTCGGAAGCGTCTTCGGTCGTCTGTGAAAACGGTACGTCGCCAAAGAGGTCGGTGAGGCGCTGCCATACATGGATCTCCATGATACGGGCGATGGCCAGTTTGGTGCGGCCGGCAGGATCGTCTTCTTTGCCTTTCAGCGCCTGGTTGCGTATCTGTCCGAGGTTACGCAGCAGCGCGTAATGGGCTTCCCACATTCTATTGTCGGGCTGCTGGATATAACGGGAGGTAGGCGCCACCAGGCCGCCGGCCCAGTACTGTACCCAGGAGCCCACCTGTATATTGGCGGTTTCGGTCCCTTCTGCGAAAGCGGCGTCTTTCTGTACTTTGGACAGCAGGATGGCCGCATCGATATTGGTAACCGACGTGGGCGGTGTATTCAGCTCATTGAAGTTCTTGGTGCAGCTGCCGAGGGAGAGGCTTCCCAGCAGCAGGGCGGCATATATGGAACGGTTACGTGTTTTCATCTCTTTTCTTTTTTTGATTATAAATCCAGGCTCAGGTTGATGCCAAAGTTCCGCATCATGGGCAGCGCGGTAGATTCCAGGCCCAGCGAGGAGTTGTTGACGTTGAAACCGGAAGCTTCGGGGGAGAAACCATCTGTTTTACGCTGGAAGTAAAACAGGTTCCGGCCGTAGATACCGACGCCGGCGCGTTTGATGATCTTGCCGGAGAACAGTTTTGCAGGCAGCTGGTAGCTGAGACTGATTTCCCGCATGGCGATATAGCTGGCGTCGTTCATCATCTCTTCTGATACCACGTTTTCTTTGTCGCTGGCCACCACGTTCCAGTAGTCCTGTGCTTTTACCGCGATGGTATTGGCTTTGCCGGTGCTTACCCAGTTACCGTTGTTGTCTTTGGCGGCGATCATGCCACTGGCCACGTAGCTGCCGTCACGGCCGGCGAGGGTTCTTTTGGTGGTACCATAGATCAGTTCTTCGCGGTTGCTTTGGGAGTATACCATGCCACCCTGACGGATATCTACCAGCGCCCCGAGAGTGAAGCCTTTATAACGGAACGTGTTGGAGAAACCGCCGGTCCAGTCGGGGAGGGCGTTGCCCAGTTCTGTCAACTGACGGCCCTGCGTACGCAGCGGCAGGCCGGTAGCAGGATCTATCAGGCGGTTGCCGTTTTCATCTTTCAGCCACGCGAAGCCGGTGCCGATCATGGTGCCGAAAGGCTTGCCCGGCGCGGCGATAACGTTGATGCCGCGGTCGCTGCCCAATACGAATGTTTCTACACCGGCAGTGAGAGATACTACCTCGTTGCGGTTGCGGGAGAAGTTGAACGCGCTTTCCCAGGTGAAGCCGTTGGACAGTTTCACCGGCGTACCGCTCACAGACACTTCTATGCCGCGGTTACGGATCTCACCGGCATTGATACGGCGTGCCTCAAATTTGCTGGACGGCGGCAAGGGCACGTCGAGGATCTGATTTTTCGTAGCGGCGTTATAGTAAGTAAAGCTGATGCCTAAACGATTATGGAACAACCGCAGGTCGGTGCCAAATTCCACGGAGGTGGTGAGCTCGTTCTTCAGGTTGGGATCAGGGATCACGGCGGTGAAATAACCCAGCGGCTGGCCACCATGGGTGAACTGATCGAGGCTGTAGGTGCCGGTCAGCTGATACGGGTTGCCGGAGCTGCCCGCCTGTGCGAGGGAGCCGCGTAGCTTCCAGTAGGTGAGCACATTGCTTTTCAGGTCCAGCAGGTCGGTCATGATCACGCTGGTGCTCACGGAAGGGTAGAAGAAAGAATTGTTCTTCGCAGAGAGGGTGGAAGACCAGTCGTTACGGGCGGAGAAATCTAAGAACCAGTAATCACGGAACGACAGCTGACCGAAGCCGTACACGGAATTGATTTCAGATTCCTGCAAATCAAACAGGTAGGAGTTGGTCAGCGTATTATTGATCACATGCAGGTCCGGCACAATAAATTCTTTGCCGGTATTGCCGGTCATCCGGTAGAATTTTTTCTGGTGGCTGCTACCGGCGTTCAGCCCGAGGGTAAAATCTTTGTTGAGTGGCAGGTTGGCGTTGAGCAATACATCGTAGTTGTCTTCTCTTACCCGTAGCACTCTTTCTTCGATGTCGCCGTTTCTGTTCTGGCTTTGGTAGGTGCCTTTGGCGCGGTAGCGCAGGCGTTGTTCTGTGTAGAAGTCGGTGCCGCCGCGGGCGGTGAGTTTCAGCCAGCTGGTAAAATCGTACGACAGGCGGAGCATGCCCAGCACACGGTCGCGCTGATCGGCATTGTATGTTTTATGAATGGTCCAGTAGGGGTTGGCGGTGGAGCTGTTGGTGGCATAGGTTTTTTCCAGGCCGGGTGTAACGCCGCTGTAGCCGAGCTGTTTAGCCACATCCTGCGCTGTCCAGGCGTAATCCGCAAGGATATACATGGGCATGCTGCGTGGCTGGCTGATGAAGAGATACGCCGGGTTGTCGGACGCGTCGGACAGGGTAGGCCTGTTTTTTCCTTTCTGGTTGATGTAGTTCAGTTTAGCGTCCAGCTGCAGTTTAGGCGTGATAGACGCCTGTGTGCGGAGGGTAAAGGTATGGCGGTCCAGCGTATTGGAAGGCACATAGCCGTCTACGTGGGTATTGGAATAGGAGAAACGGTAGTTTACTTTATCGTTGCCGCCTTCGGCGCTGATATTATTAACGAACTGTTTTTCCTGGTTAAAGAATTCTTTGTAGGTATTGGGCTGAGGGGTGAGCTGCAGGATATTGCCCCACTGGTCTTCGTACTGCTGGCCTTCCATTTTAGGGCCCCAGCTGCTGCGGGCGATGCGGTCACGGCCTGCGCTCATTTTGGGGATGCCTTGTAAGTTTTGCGCTTTGGCTTGCGCCATGGTATATATTTTACCGTCGGTGGCGCGGAAGTGGGTGAAGTCGCCGTTGAGGCCTTGTCCGTATTCATCCTGGAAGTCGGGTGTCACCAGCGCGTTGCCGAGGGAGTAGTCGCTGCTGAATTTAACGCCGATACCTTTGCGGGAGCTGCCGGATTTGGTGGTGATGAGCACCACGCCGTTGCTGCCCCGCTGGCCATACAATGCGGCGGCGTTAGGTCCTTTGAGGATGGAGATGCTTTCGATATCATCCTGGTTAATATTGGAGATGCCATCGCCATAGTCCACACCGCCGGTGCTGCCGGCTGCGCCGATGTTCTGGTTGTCCAGCGGTACGCCGTCCACCACGTACAGCGGCTGGCTGTTGCCCTGCAACGAGTTATTACCGCGGATAACGATTTTGGAAGACCCCCCGGCGCCGGAGGCAGGGCGGCTCACCTGTACGCCGGCCACCTTACCGGAGAGGGCGTTGGCCACATTCACTTCTTTACCTTCGGAGAGATCGGCGCCTTTCAGTTCTGCGACGGTATAGCCGAGCGATTTGCTCTCCCTTTTGATGCCTAAAGCAGTCACCACTACTTCTGACAGGCCTTTGGCGCCTTCGCTCATCTTCACGTTCAGCAGGGTGCTGCCACCGGGCTCCAGGCGCTGTTTACTGTAGCCGATGAAGGAGAACAGCAGCGCCTTAGCGCCGGTGGGCAGCTGTATGCTGTACCTGCCGGAGCCGTCGGTAACGGTGCCTTTGGTGGAGCCTTCCACGGTGACGGTCACGCCGGGCAGCGGTACGTCCTTTTCGTCGGTCACCTTACCGGTAATGACGGTATCCGCTGCCAGGTGGGTGGCAGGCTGCTTTAGGGGCGCTTCTTTCAGTGAAATGGTACGGTCAATGATCTTATAGGCCAGCGGCTGCCCGGCGAGGCACTGGTCCATAACAGTGGTGATGTCTGCGTCTTTTACCTGTACGTTGACTTTCCCTGCTTTCTTCAGCAGGTCGTTGTTATACAGGAAATAGTAACCTGTCTGCTGACGGATGGCGGCAAACACCTGCTCCAGCGGCGCCTGTTGCATGGACAGGGTGATTTTCTGCGCGTAACCGGTGGCGGAAACGCTCAGCGCGGCCAGCAACAGCAGCAGGGCGGTGAGGTGAGCGGCCACCCTGATTTTTACAGGCAAAGGGAATGGCATACCCCGCCGGCAAGCGGAAATAAATCTTTTCATCATCGGATTGAATTTTAGATTAATAGCGGTTATGTCCCGTTAATTTTAGCTTTTGGTTGTTCATTACAGGTATTGTTAATTCGCGTGTACACGTGTACGTTATTGACCTACGGTGACGGTCCGGCCCCTGACATCAAAATGGGCGCCACTCACATAATTCAGCATCTCCAGCACCTGTGACAGTCTCGCCTGCCGGCTGATGTTGCCACTGATTTTTTTGGCCGGCAGCGGTCCTTTGAATTCCAGTTCCAGGTCATACCAGCGGGCCACCTGCTCCATAATATCCCGGAAGTCGTCGTCTTTGAAATAGAAGATACCCTCTTTCCAGGCGATGGCTTTTTCGGTGTCGGCAGGGGTGATGACCACCTGCGCCTGCTGTACGCTGGCCTGCTGGCCGGGCGACAATTGCCAGGAGCGCTGACCGGGCAACTGCACTTTCACTGCCCCGCTGACCAGCGTTGTTTTCACGGCAGGGCCATAAGCCCCGATGTTGAACTGCGTGCCCAGGACCAGCACATCCACCTGGTTGACGGTCACCTTAAAAGGCTGGCGCGCGTTGGCGGCCACTTCAAAATAACCTTCGCCGGTGAGCGTCACTTTGCGTTCGGCGCCGTTAAAGTGTACAGGGAAGGTGAGCGACGACGCAGCATTGAGCCACACCTTGGTGCCATCTTCCAGCGTCAGCTGGTACTGACCGGCCCGCGTGGTCAGCGTGTTATATAGGCCGGCGGCGGCGCTGTCGCCTGCATCGGCATACACCAGGCTGCCGTTGCCACGCCGGATGGTGGTACCGTCGGCTTCTGTAATGGTATTACCCGCCTGGCTGCCCAATGTTACTGTCTTGCCGTTGCCCAGCTGTAAAACAGCCTGGTTACTGCCGGGCAGCACATCGTTATGGAAAGTGTGGGACTGGTCGGCCACGATACGCGTGTCGGTAACAGCAGCCTGACGGGGATACAACAGCACCATGCCGGTGATCACGGCTGCTGCTGCGGCAGACCATGCGGCCACCTTCAGCCATACCGGCCGGCGGCCGGCGGGTGCGGGCGTCATGCGGGCTTGCACGGCCTCCCAGTCGGCGCTCACATCAATCGTTTCCTGGAACGCGATGGCAGCGGCCACCTGCTCCGGCTCCCGGAGGCTGCGGTACAGCGCTTCATGCCGCGGATCGGCGGCCAGCCATTGCTGCAGCCGGGCCTGCTCCGCGCTGGTGGCTTCCCCCCGCAGGCAGCGCGCTATTAGTGCGGCAAGGTCAAAGGTGTCCTGATGTTGGTCCATGGTATCGTTTCCATGATAAAGAAACGCAAGCCCGCAAATGGGGTGACAGGCACGGGAAAATTTTTTTGAAGGAACGGGTCAGAGGAAAAACAGCGTGTAAATTTCAGGGTTCAGCCGTTGGCGTAACATATGCAAACCCCGCTTTTTCTGCGTTTTGACAGTGTTGACGCTGATATTCAGCTGGTGGGCGATCTCCTGGTTTTTCAGGCCTTCGATATATCCGAGGCGGATGATTTCCTGGCAGGCTTCAGGAAGCGTCTGTAATACACGATTAATTTCTCCCAGCACTTCAGACCGGATCATGGTCAGTATCACAGTGGTATCGTCGGACGGGGGAGCGGCCTGCGAGGCGGCGAACTTCTCTACTACCTTTTCATGACGCAAGAGGTTCAGACAAGCGTTGCGGACGGATGTGTACAGGAAATTTTTGATGGCCACCGGATGCGGCGCCACCTGGGCGTGCTGTCCCAGGTAACTCACGAAAGCCTCCTGTGCGATGTCGCGCGCCTGGTCTTTGTCTCCCGTAAACTGGAAGGCAAAATAACACAGCCGCGGATAATAAGCTTTAAAAAGGTCCGCAGGCTCCAGTGTATCTGATTGCATAGACATATCCGCTCCCTTGCTGACGGTTTACTAATAGCGCTGACCAGGTAGCGCAGTGGTAACATACACATAAAATCGCAAAAAAGTAAACAAATACCCATTATCTTCGGACACAAACTACAAGTTGACTTTTTTATGAAGTTTACGTCCGTTATTTTGATCGCCAGCTGGATGTTTATCACTGCCTCCATGCAAAAGAAGGGGCCAAATGTAATCACCACAGATATTGACAACTTCTGGAATGCCTATGACAGCATTTGTACCACCACCGATAGCCTGAAACAGCTGCATTATATCCAAACGCTGTACATCGGTAAGGGCTCGCCAGGTTTGCACGGATTTATGAAGGCCAAAGAATATACAGCGGAAGAATGGGTGAAAGTCATCCGCCGTTACCCTAAGTTCTGGCGTTCTATACGGAGTAATACTTACAAGGTTAAAAAACTGGCGCCGGAGTTCGGGCCAGGTATTGACAAGCTGCGGGAATTATATCCTGCTTTAAAACCGGCCAACATCTATTTCACAGTAGGCGCCCTGCGTTCCGGTGGCACTACACAAGACAACATGGTGCTGATTGGCAGTGAGATGGTAACCGGCAATGCTACAACAGACATCTCTGAATTTTCTCCCGGCAAACAAAAATTCCTCGGCAACTACTATATCACAGATCCCATAAAAAATGCGGTCCTGCTTAATATTCACGAGTACGTACATACGCAGCAGCGCCGCCATGGCTATAACCTGCTGTCGCAGGCGATCTGTGAAGGAGCGTGTGATTTTGTCACTGAACTGGTGACAGGAAAAAAGATGCCGCTGCCTTATATGGATTACGGTCTTAAAAACGCAGCGGCAGTCCGGAAGAAGTTCCTGGCGGAGATGCATAACTCCTCCTGGGACGGCTGGTTATATAACGCCGCGTCAGACAATGCGCCGGTAGGGGATCTGGGTTATTATGTGGGATATGCTATCTGCAAAGCCTACTACGATCAGCAAAAAGATAAAAAAGCGGCCGTTCGTGAAATCATTGAGCTGGACTACGGCGACAGCACAGCGGTGAACGGATTTTTTAAAGCTTCCGGTTATTGATGCTTATATTGCGTCATTATTTTGAAAGTAGACCTGTTTATGAAGAAAATACTAGCCTGTTGCCTGCTGTTGGGAAGCTTCTTTTCATTGAAAGCCCAGCAAACCCCGTTCGTCCTTGGCGTGACCGATAAGATGGTATCATCGCAACTGGGAGAAGCCCGCACCCTGAATATCTACCTGCCGGAAGGTTATGAAAAAGACACCGCCACCTATCCGGTGGTTTACCTGCTGGACGGATCAGCCAACGAGGATTTTATACATGTAACAGGACTTGTGCAGTACCTGACCATGATCCGCTTTATGCCGCCGGTGATACTGGTGGGCATCGCCAATGTGGACCGTAAGCGGGATTTTACTTTCCCGACTACCATCGCAGAAGATAAAAAAGCTTATCCCACCACAGGCGGGTCGGCGAAGTTCGTCGCTTTCCTGGAGAAAGAGCTGCAACCTTATATAGCGAAACATTACCGGGTAAGGCCGCACCGTACGCTGATAGGACAGTCACTGGGCGGCCTGTTGGCCACTGAGGTGCTGCTGCGCCGCCCTTCCCTCTTTGAGCAATACGCGATCATCAGCCCCAGTTTATGGTGGAGCAATGAGTCGCTGCTGGCGGAAGCACCGGCGCTGCTGCAGGCAAATCTGAAGAAACCTGTCAGTGTATACCTGTCTGTAGGAGAAGAAGGTGATGTCATGAAAAACGACGCAGCCCGTCTGGCAGCGTTACTGAAGGCAGCCAATCCGCAGCTGATGACGCCGCGTTTCCTGCCCATGCCGCAGGAGAACCATCTCACGATACTGCACCGCAGCCTCTATGCCGGCCTCGATACGCTGTTTCACAAAATGGTACCACCTGTTAAGCAATAATATAATCTTTCAGTACAACAGGCACATAGCTGTTATCTACGTACAATACCGGAAAGATACCGTTGCGGTGCCGGATATAGTCGCAGGTGACCTCGTCCAGCACGCTGAAGTCGAAGGATTTCAGGTAGATCTCATGCCCGCCGGTAAATGACGCCGGCAGGGAACAGGTCTGCAGGTCCATGTTCCCCTGCGAAGCACGTAGCAGGCGCTCCACTGTTTTGTCATCCGGGTTGCTGGTGTCTGAGGGGATGTTGCCCACACGCTCGGAGATGTGTTGCAGCAGCGCAGTGTCCCAGCGGGTGTCGCTGGTGCTGAAGATGCCGTAATACACCTGTTGCTGTTCGTTGGACCTGATAATTTTTGCCAGGCACACCGGTTTTTGGGAGATGTTTTCCAATACCTGTTTTTTCCCGCGTCCGGAGATGATCACAAAGAGGGCCACGCCGGTCATGGTGATCAATCCGGCCAGTAGTCCGTAGCCGCTTTGCAGCAGTCGTCCTTTGTTCAGCAGAAAGAGGGTGAGGCCGCCAATAGCGATCAGTAGGGTGGGAGCCAGTAATAGTTTGTTTCCGGAGGCGAAATGTGCGTAATTTTTTTTCCAGTCGGTTTTTCTTTCAAGATGTTCCAGTTTGGTGACATCATAATGTGTCATCATGGGTGATAGACGTTTTTCATATGTGTGAATAGTAATAGTAAGGTTTCCTGTCTATAGGTGATCCACTTAATAAAATTGGGTTAAACAGCCGGTCTGTGTTAATGGATGCGAAGATAAAGAAAGTCCCGCAGTTGAACATCAACTGCGGGACACTTGATAAAAAAATACCGGGAACCGGGGAGACGGATCAGCTGCCCATGACTACTTCAATGGCTGCGCCCAGTTCTGCAGTTTCCGGTGTTTCGTTGTCGGTGTCTTTTTCAAACCAGTAATCTGCACCGTCGCTATCCTGTTTACGGACTAACCGCATGGTTTTGTTGGGCAGCGCCACCAGGAAATTGTCAGCCGACTCCTGCGAGACGGCAATCAGCTGTCCGTGGTAATCAATATGAAATGTACTCATGGCAGTCGTTTTATGAAAACAATGCACAATCATTGTGCCTGTATGCCAGTGAGCGAACTGAACAACAACCGTTTTTTGAGGCAAGTTTTCCTATTTTTATCCCTGCAACAATTCAGGCTTATGAAAAAATGTTTAAACACCCTGTTATTACTGGCGGCGACCACCGTGGCGGTGCAGGCGCAACAGCTGTACGAGCCTCGTAATATCAGGAAAGCTTATGAAAACCAGACCCGCTCCCGTAGCGGTAACCCGGGTGCCGCATATTGGCAGAACAAAGGACGGTATGATATTCATCTTACGATAAATCCCCCTTCTCCGGTGGTATATGGCAAAGAAAATATCACTTACATTAATAACAGTCCCGATGCGCTTGAAACGCTTGTGCTCGATTTGATCGGTAATCACCATAAACCGCAATCACCCCGGTCCGGGTATGTCAGCAAGGACTATCTCTCCCGTGGCGTGGTCATAGATACGCTCGTGATCAATGGGAAAACCGTCGCTTTTAATAATGACCAGGGTACCGTTGGCACGGTGGAGCTACCATCGCCGCTGGCGGCGAAAGACAGCCTGCAGCTGCAGATCAGCTGGCGTTATGAACTGTCGGTAGAAAGCGGCAGGGAAGGTATTATCGACAGCACTACCTATTTTCTCGCTTATTATCATCCCCGTGTAGCCGTGTATGATGACTACAACGGATGGAACATGCTGCAGCATACCGGCCGTGTGGAATTCTACAATGACTTTAATGACTACCAGGTGACCGTGAAGGTGCCGAAGAACTTTGTGGTGTGGGGTACGGGCAACCTGTTGAACGCACCGGAAGTACTGCAGCCGGAGTATGCGTCACGGCTGAAGAAATCCTACAGCAGCGACTCCTGCCTGCATATCGCCACTCATGAGGAGATGCTGGCCGGTAAAGTCACCCGGCAGCAGGAATGGAACACCTGGAAATTCAGCTACGGGCATATTCCCGATGTGGCACTGGGCGTGAGCGATCACTATGTGTGGGATGCCGCCAGCGTAATGGTAGACAGCACCACCCGCCGCCGCGCCAGCATACAGGCAGCTTACAATGATACGGCTTATGACTTCAGGCATTCTGTTGCCTTCTCGCACACCGCCTTGTCTTATTTCTCACACCACTGGCCGGGCGTGGCTTATCCCTACCCGGTGATGACCGCCTTTCAGGGGTATGCCGATATGGAGTATCCCATGATGGTGAATGATGGCTCCATGGGGCAGGACCTCGATTTTGCCCAATTGCTGCAGGACCACGAAATGGCACATACCTATTTCCCGTTCTACATGGGCATCAACGAAAGCCGCTACGCTTTTATGGATGAAGGATGGGCCACCACCTTCGAATACCTGGTGCGGATACACGAAAAAGGCAAAGCCAGCGCCGATGATTTCTACCGGAAGTTCCGCGTGTCACGCTATATCAGCGATCCGTCCACGGAAGAAGACCAGCCAATCATCACCATGTCCAACCAGGTGACGGGCGATGGTTATTCCGTTAACTCCTACGGCAAGGCGTCGTTGTCTTACCTGGCACTGAAAGACCTGCTGGGCGATGCGCTGTTCCGCAAATGCCTGCATGCCTATATGGACAAATGGCATGGCAAACACCCTATCCCGTGGGATTATTTCTATAGCTTCAACGCCGCGGCAGGGCA
The DNA here is from genome assembly GCF_946479755.1 of uncultured Chitinophaga sp. The sequence goes on from NZ_CAMLHC010000021.1 coordinate 75,499, forward strand.
GGACTTAAACTGGTTCTGGCAGAACTGGTTCTTCAGTAACAACTACATCGATCTGAAGCTGGCAGGGGTAACGGCGAAAGGAAAAACCGCCACGCTGGCTATCGTCAATGAAGGTGGTTTTGCCATTCCTTTCGATGTGGTGGTCAATTTTGTTGACGGAACTTCTTCCACGGTGCATCAGACCCCGGCCGTATGGAAGAAAAATCCGCGCACGTTGCAGCTGACGGTACCGGCAGATAAAAGTATTGGCTCGGTAACACTGGACGGTAACCTGTTTATGGATGCCACGCCGGATAATAATAGCTGGAAAAACAAACATTGATCAGCAGTGGGAATAAAAAGCAAAGCGGCGGTACCTCCAGGTGCCGCCGCTTTGCTTTTATGGTTCATTTATAATTTAATGAATTCTACCCTGCGGTTGTTGGCCTTGCCGACTTCGGTGTTGTTACTATCGATAGGCTGGGTCTTGCCTTTACCATCTGTTTCGAGGCGGGCCACATCGATGCCGAAATCTTTTCCCAGCGCCGCTTTCACTGCGTCGGCCCTGCGTTTGGAGAGGTCGAGGTTCAGTTTTTCATTCCCGTCAGCGTCGGTATGACCAACGATTTTCACCCTGACGGCAGCATTTTCAGTCAGCACATTGGCGATGTCTTTCAGGGCGCCGTAGGATTCCGGTTTGATCTGATCGCTGTTGGTATCGAAGAGGATACCATGGGAGATAAATTTACCTTCTGTGATCAGTTTGTTGCGGGTGTCGGGCGCGCCTACCGCCAGGGTGATATTGCCGATATAGAAAGTACCATCCTGTTTTTCGTAGTCGGGCGCATAGGCGGCAAAAGCGAGGGTGTTCAGCACGGCACCTGCATCCAGTGCGCGTGGCAGGTCCAGTATCTTGGTGCTGTCCAGGTACACGCGAACGCGTTGTTTCTGGCGCCAGAGAGACAGCCGCACGTAGTTTTTCTTCGGTACGTTGAATACCGGCAAACCGTTGATGTTATTGTTGCCGATGACGTTGGAGGAATAACTGAGATAACCTTCGCCGGAGGACTTGGGCGCTAAACTCACTTTAAAGGAAGGCGCCATGACATGGTCTTTGTCGCCCAGGTCGAATTTCTCTTCCGTGCTCACGGCTTTCAGTACGCTTACCGTCAGCATGCCGATGCCGGCAATACCGTTGTTGGCCATAATATCCACCTGGAGGGTGAAATTGTCCGGCAGGTTACTGGTCAGGTATTCGGGATAAAAAACACCATCCTGTTTGATGGCCAGCCATTTACCGGGACGGTTGCTGACAGTCACCACTTCCGCGCCGGAACGGGTGTTCCACTGGCCGGGGAACTCGCCCACCGGGTCCTGTGAGAAATTCTCGTGCACGATGATTTTTTCTCCCGGTACAAAATCAAACCGGGAGTAAGACTTGATATCGGTGTTGGCAGGACCGTTATTAACAGCTGCCGGCGCGTTATCACCGGTATCTCCCGGGGCAGGCGTATTGCCGGCGTTAGGGGTGCCTTGGTCGCCTTTCTTTTTGGGGGCGGTAGCGTCGTCAATGGTTTTGTCGATCTTCTCATTGACTTTTTGCTGTACTTTATTTTTGATGCGGTCAAACAGCTGGGCCTGCGTAGTGCTCGCCACGGTACAGATACCGAGCAACAGGAATACCTTTTTCATGATAACAACAAATGGTTTCAGATGATAGATAAAGTGGGCTGCAAGGTACGTCGGTTTGAATGTACCCGTTGCAGGGGTATGTTATTTTTTCCCGAAGTTACGCTTTAAGGAAACGTTGAGCGCTTTCTGTTATATTTACGGGTAAAAAAAGTATTGTCCCGTAAAACGATGGTTATTGGGTTGTTGCTGGCGATGGTGATCATGGCGGCGCAGTTGCCTGCCGGGCCGGGGCCCGTGCCGGTCACGCTGTCGTGGCCGGACTATTTCGGCAGCCGCGTGTTTTTGCCGGCTGATAACCCGTTGACGGAAGAAGGGATACAGCTGGGGCGACGGTTGTTTTACGAAAAAGCGTTGTCCGTTAACCGGCAGATGAGCTGTGCCACCTGCCACCAGCAGGCAAGAGCTTTTACTGACGGGCAGCGGTTCAGTGCCGGCGCCGATGGCGTACTGCAGCCCCGCAACACCATGTCGCTGGCCAATCTGCCCTGGGTGCGGCAGCTTTTCTGGGACGGCCGTGCCGGCAGCCTTGAGGAGCAGGCGGTAACACCCCTGACAGCGCCGCATGAAATGGGGCAACCACTGGAGGTTTCCGCCGCCAGGCTGCCGCAGATAAAGGGTTATCCTCCGTTGTTCCGCCGCGCTTTCGGGTCGGACAGCATCACGGGCGACCGCATCGTCAAAGCGCTGGCCCAGTTTGAACGCACGCTGATCTCTGCCAATTCGCGCTATGATCAATATTTACAAGGAAAATATCAATTGTCTGCCTCGGAAAGCAACGGTGTTGCGCTTTTCTATGCCAACACAGACACCGTGCGTGGCATCCGTGGTGCTGGTTGCGGGCATTGCCACGGCGGCCCTAAAACGTACAGTGACCTGTTTCACAATAACGGGCTGGACAGCCTTCCGCCCGATGGCGGCCGGCAGCAGGTGACCGGGCAGGCTTATGACAAGGGCCGTTTCCGGGTGGCCACCCTGCGTAACATCGCGCTGACGGCCCCCTACATGCACGATGGCCGCTTTCCCGACCTGGAAAGCGTGATCGATCATTACAGCGGGCATATTGCCCACAGTGAAACACTGAGCCCTTTTCTGCAACAGCCGCTGCACCTGACGACAAAAGAGAAAAAAGACCTGCTGGCTTTTTTGCAGCTGCTCACGGATTCAACCTTTATTACCGACCCGCGTTTTTCCAATCCTTTTAAACAAGATTAAGCTGATGATAAAGCACTGTTTTATAATCCTGCTGCTGCTGACAGGGATGACTGCCAAGGCGCAACAGCAGCCGGCGGTGAAAGTCTCCGGGGAAGTGGCCCGCCCGCTGATACTCTATCCTGAAACACTGCGCCAGATGAAGCGCGTCACCGTCTCCCTCAAAGACCGCGATGGTAACGATCACGCCTATACCGGCGTGCCGGTACAGGTCATCCTGGAACAGGCGGGCGTCACCACCGGTAAAACGCTGAGAGGAGAGAACCTCAGCAAATACCTGCTGGTGCGTTGTGCGGACGGCTACGAGGTACTGTTCTCGCTGGCCGAACTGGACAACAGCTTTACCGACAGGGTGGTCATACTGGCAGATGAATCCGGTGGACAGCCGCTGCCCGCCGGCAAAGGACCTTTCAGACTGGTCGTGCCCGGGGAGAAAAAGCCCGCACGCAGCAGCTTCCAGGTAACGGAGATGATTATACGGTTTGCGAAAGATTAAGTCATTTTTCTATTCCGAATTCCACTTCATTGGACCAATGCACTTTCCAGTCGGGATGAAATGCCCGGGCATTCTGCTTAGACACGCTCCGCTCTTTAGCCAGCTCCATACAGCTGCCGGGAGCACCGTTGTCATTGACGCGGAAAGAGAGTTTTATCAGTTGTCCTTTGTCCATAGCGGCTTTTACGTCGGGTATCTCTTCCCAGGGAATGGCGCATTCGGTGATCACGGTATTGCCTTCACGGCGGATCACCAGTTTACCATTGTTCACCGGTCCTTCTTTGGCTGACTTGGGCTGCTTCGGAAAAAAATGTTTCCGGTTAAGTCCCGGCGCCAGCAACCGCCATATCTCTGTGCCTCCGCCATACGCGGCGGCCACCGGGTTGAACGCATATTCGTAGTCGGTGCATTTATAGCCGGTGTACCGCGGCATAGTGCCGGGCGGGTGGGCCAGCATACCGTCCTTGCCCTCCGGGACCACGTTGAATGCCAGCAATACGTTGTCATAGGAATAACCAAGCCCCGAATTGTCAGGTGTCACCGGGTTTTTCTGATAGGTATAGTGTCGCACGCCTGCCGGCCAGATCAATGGCTGCCGGAGCGCTTTAAAGACAGGCGTGAGGGTAATGCCGGCGGGCAAATGCGGTTCCGCTCCCACGATGTAATACCCTAAAGCGCCATACACCCCTTTCCAGTTGCCGCGGGTATCAAAATCTTCTTTCACAAAAAGGCTGTCAGATGAGGGACGGTCAAACAGCAGCGCCGCGAGTTTAGGCGTATACCACCACGCGTTGGCATGCAGCACGATGCGCACATCGCCTTCGAGGCGCAGTACCTCCCAGGTGCCGCCCCACAGGTTGGTGAGCGTGCGGCGGAACAGATTTTTGCCGCTGTGGTTGTCATATACTTCCAGCCGTACCGAAGACACCCGTAATGCAGGCAGGTACAGCGCAACCTGCGTAGGCTCCGGCAGCCGGAGGTCCAGCCCGAAGGAGTTGGTGTTATCGCCGCTTTCCCAGTAATGGAGGATGCGGCCGTTGCTATCGGGCAACTGTAAGGCGCCCGTATCGGTGGCAGGTACGCTGTTTTCTTTGGTGATCAGCGACTCCTGCATGTCCAGTACGTAGGAGGTGTCGGGATAAAAGAACGTGTCATCCGGACGATGCGCAAAACGATAGGTGCCCGGATGCGGCGTGCTGTCGGCTACTTTGGCGGCAAAGTAAAAGTACCGGTCATCGTACGCAAAGTATCCGCTGGCATAGCCGTTGGCGTTAGTATCGAAATTTTTAAACGGATACCAGGCTGCCTCTGTCACGCTGACGGTGGCGGCGCCTTTGCTGCTGACACTTTGGGGCAAGGCCTGTTGCCAGTCGTCCAGCTGTCCGTCTACGTTGATGCTTAACCGGGAGATCACATTCACATGCATATCTTCATAGTGGGTGGCGATGCCATCAGCGCCGGCATCGAAGTGCACCGCGAGGGGATAAGTGTTGTTGGCCGCAGCGATACCGCCGGTGATTTGCACCAGTATGGTGCGGGTTTCGTGCGCCGCCAGCGATAAGCTGTCTGGCAGGGTCACCTGCAGTCCTTTTAAAGTAACCTGGAGCCGCCCTTTTACCGGACGGTTGAGGATGTTGGTCAGCTGCAGCCGCATCACCGGCAATCGGGAAATGCGGGCAGTCATATCCTTCGGTATGATCTCCACCGGCTCATAGCCTTCTATGCGGGCGGTTTTCAGCGCCGCCAGCAATTTGCTGAAAGAGCCTTTGGAACCGTCGGTACGCAGATAGTAACCCTGACTGTTGAGTGGAATTTCCAGCTGGCCGTTCTTCGCATACAGCGGATTGCCATAAAAATCATACAACCGCAGATACGAAGCGGCAGGCAGTAGCATACGGCCGCCGGTAAGCGGAAGGTATTTTTGCAACGCCTGTTGCAGGCTGTCGGCTTGCGGATTGCCGGCAGCGATGGCGGCCCTTATCTTCTCCTTTTCCATCACTTCCGGCAGCCCTCTCACGCCTCGGAACAATACTCTCTCTGCACCAAAGGCGTCACCAATGTCACCGCTGATCACGGCAGTACCGTCGTCCGGATGCTGCCCGCCGTCGAATATCATGATCCACGGCAGCCCATTGGGAAACAGCAGCCGGTTGAAGTTGCGTTCGCCTACCAGGTGTTGTACCGCACCCAGCGCAGCGGCCTGCGACCAGGTATCGGGGATGCGGGTGATCTCTTTGGTGCCTTGGGGTGTCAGCACCTTCTGCGTAAAACGCTCGCTGCCGCGGCCACCGGTGTACATGTAGCCGGCGTAAATGCCCATGGAACGGTCATAACCGGAAGACCGGTTGGTGGCCACGGTAAGGCCTATACGATCATCGGTGTTGCCTACCCAGCTTTCGGTGTCCCAGATTTTTACGCGGCCCCTGGGAGATCGACGGTTAACCCACTCCGGATAAATGGCCGGCGATTCCATGCCCTGGTAGTGGATGGAACAGAAATCGAAAATAGGGAGGAAGGTCATTTTGCCGTCGGCAAATAGTTTGTCCCAGGCATTGGAGTTGGAATCGCCACCGCCTACCAGCACGTCGGCGCCTCTCTTGCGTGCATCCAGCACGGCCTGCGCCATTACGCGGTATATCTCACGGTACCGCAAAATATCGGATTGCCACCCGGAGATGGAAGCGCCTTCCCACGGCTCGTTCCATAACGATACCGCAGTGACGGGCCCCTTCGGCCAGCCATACTGCACACACAGCCGGTGCACGAATTGCTGGAAATCGGTATCGGAAGCAGGCGCCCATACAAGGTCCTGTTTCGTTTTTTTCATCACCCGGTTAGAATCGAGAAAGGAGCGTGGCATGCCCAGTGGCTGGGGTGCCGTGCCTGCGCCAAACATCAGTAACACCGTGATGTTTTTGGACTGGTACTCTTTCAGTTTGACATCCAGCGCCTGCATCTTTTGCGTATAGTCGGCAGCGGTAGTGGGCGTGTAATCCACGCCCATCCGGATGGCCTGCACGCCCACCCTCTGGAGAAAATCAGCGCCCATGTCGTCCAGCGATTGTTTGGGGTACTGCAGCCGCTGTGGGTTAGCGGCGAACGTACGTACTACGCTGGTCACCAGGCGCCGGCCGTATTTCCCGAGGTCCATCACCAGCGCATACCCGCCAAAACGGGCGGGTATGCGGGGTAAATGCTCAAGGTTGACATAACCGCCGGCCGGAATGTTCACCTGCAGCGGAACAGTAGTTACTGCTCCCTGGCGGACCATCTCAGGCAACCAGATATCTCCCGGCATGGCATGGGTGCCATAAGGAATCAGCGCTATGCTACCACTGGCCACCAGTGGCTCCTTGAGCCGGTTGACCACCTGGAGGGTGTATGAGGGCTGCTCCCCGGGCCACAACACATTAGTAGGGCAGGAGGCACGAATAACGCTGACATCATAGTCATAGTGCCGCTGATTATTTTTTACGCCTAAAACCTGTTCATAGTGCACCCAGTCGGCAGGCGCTTTCATTTGCGCCATACCGTTATACCCGCTGCTGATCAACAGCCCGAGTATCCATAAATATTTCATCTCTTTTTTCTTTTTATAGCTTAATGAATTTCTGCTGCCCTGTCACTTTGTTACTGGCGGCATCAGTGACGCGCAGCACATAAGATCCGGGCAGCAGGCTGGCTACATCGGCCTGTAACGTGCCTGTACCATTGGTCCGTATCGTTCTGACCATCTTGCCCGAAAAATCAAAGATGTCAAGTTTGTATCCTTTGGCGGCTGTTTGTTTCAGATCGATGTACAGTATTTTTTCCACGGGATTGGGGAATATCCTAAGGGCGCTGCCGGTGTTGCGGCCAGGTATCGCCGCGGTGGCAGCGGTGCTGTCGGTCGTTGGCGGCGGTGCCGGCGTCCAGCGGTACAGTACTATCTTGTTGGCGTTGTAATCGTCTTTGGTGATCAGGTATTCCCCGGTGGTACGATGATATGCTTTGATGCCATACTGTGAATCCACGTCATTGCCAACATATACGGCCGGATTGCTGCTGTTCATGGTGAGTGCCAGCGCACCGGTGCTGAGGTCAAACACATCGATGTCGGGAATGGCATAGTAGCCTACGAAAAGATAGTTGCCGGCGGCAGACATGGATTTGGCCACTGCGCGGCTCAGCGTGATCACCAGGTCGGGTGTGCGGTTGCCGGCTTTCCAGCCGCGGTAAACTTCTATCCTGTTACCAATCAGTGTCCAGTCGGTATTACCGCCGGCGAGCACCATCATATCGCTGGCAGGAACATATTCTATCCTGTTCAGCCGTGCGATGGAGGCAGGGGTGGGTGTAGATACCACAGGGCCGTAGATCGGTTTACCATTGGGAGCGAAGCCGGTCAGCGGATAATGCTGGATGGCGTTGGTTTTGTCCTGCGAGATCCAGATATCGCCGATGGAATCGAGGCAGAAGCCGTTGCGCACTTTACTGATGGTATCTCCGGGAATGGCGATGTAACCGTCGGTCGCCTCATTGAAGTAATAGGTATAAAACACGTCGGCGTTCTGGTTGTTGGCGATCAGTATTTTATGTCCGTTTACATTCGCGAAATGCCCGAAGTGCTCACCCCTGGCATGATCTGTCATCTGTATGCGGGCATCCTGCGGATAACGGTAAGGATCTACGGTATTGGCCACGTAGGCGCCACCGTCGGTACCGGTATACGCGTAGAGGATGTTGCCGCTGTAAAACCAGGTGCCGTCGCTGCCTGCATCAGCGGAAGCGTTGCCTTCGAAGTTGAGCGCCTGCAGTGTCCACTGAAGGTTGCCGACGCTGTTGTAGCAGTGGATGTCGGTAGCGCCGTTACGGCCCAGGTCCCATGTGCCGCCCCACGGGTTGTTGAGCACATACAGGTTGCCCGCTGCATCACGACCAATGCCCGCTACCCGCGTAAAACGTTTGTCGCCAACGGTGCCGCGGAGAGTGGTGGACTGGTTCAGGTAACCGCCCTGTACGCCGAAGGTGCCGGTCAGTACGGGCGTGCCCGTTAGGTTACTGTAAATTTTGATCTGCATGTCGGGGCCCTGATCGCCAATCAGCAATTGGCCGCGGGCGCTGTCGGCATAGAGCGCGGAAGGCCGTGCGCCGGAGCCCAGTGCTATCACAGGACCGGCTACCCCCGTAGTGTCAAAGCTGGCGACGTTGCCGCTGCTTTGCTGCGCTACCCACAGACGGCCGCTGCTGTCGATGGCCAGTGCGCCCGGTGCGCTCACCGTCCACTGCCGGACGGCCACGCCCCCGTTGGTGTACACTTTAACCTGGTTGTTCATCATATCGCTGACGTATATACGGCCATACGAAGCAACAATACCCGTAATGGCGTCGCCGGTACCGGTATTAACAGGGATCAGCAGGTCCCGCACTTTGGTGCTGCGGTTGTAGCGTCCCACCTTGCCGTTGTTGGGCGCCTGCTGCGCAGTATAGATATAAGAAGCGTCGCCGCCGATGGCGCTGCCCTGCGATTCTTTGTTGCCGCCCATGGAACCCAGCGTGGCGCCGTTCTGGTAGATACCGATGTTACGCCCTTTTTCATCCCACATGGAGGCGGTATATACTACTCCCTGGGGGGACACCCACATCGAGCGGGCGCAGTTGCCTACATGGTTGCTTTCATCAGGAAAATTATTACCCATCCAGGTGGTAATATACTGGCCCTGTGCGCCGGCATAAGCCAGCAGCAAGCCTGACAGTACGGTAAATGTTTTTTTCATAAACGTGGAGTTTGAGGGTTTAAAAAAGCGGATTAATAGCCGTGATTTTGTACCAGCCGCGGATTGCGGCCCAGCTCACGCAGCGGGATGGGCCACAACGACTGGTCGGCGGTGATGCCCAGCACGGCGCCGGCACGGCCGGTGCGTACCAGGTCATAAAAGCGATGCCCTTCAAATGCCAGCTCTTTGAAACGTTCGTTTTCAATGGCGGGCGTCAGATCGGCATCGGTTTCACCGGCGGCAGGAAAATCATGGGCGGAAGGAGTAGTGGTCGGCAGTCCGAAGGCACGGCGGCGGATAATATTCAGCATGGCGATCGCTTTGGTATGCTTGCCCAGCTTGTCCAGCGCCTCGGCGTTGACCAGGATGATGTCGGCCAGCCGCAGGGCGATGATATTGGGCTCGGTACCATTGGTCAGCCGCACATACTTGTTGACATAATTCACCGGCGTGGTAGCGGTGGAAAGCCCCAGGGCGGCGCTCTTACGGATATCGCCGGCTTCATAGGCGTTCACTATCTTATCGGTAGGCGCTATCTGATAACTGCCGGTCTGCTGCCCGGCAGGGATACCGTTAACGGGCATGTAAAAACTGAACAACCCGTTGGCCTGGGCGGAAGAGCTCACGTATTGTATTTCAAAAACAGACTCGGTGCTGTTTTTCCCGCTGACGGTAAACATATTGCTATAGGCGGCACTGCCGCTCACCAGCGCATAGAGGGGATTGTTTATCACATCCTGTGCCTTCACGGCGGCGGAGTCGTATTTTTTCATGCTGAGGTATGCTTTGGCCAGTAACGCTTTAGCCGTGCCCTGCGTGGCGCGCCCGCGCGTGTCCGCACCACTGGCATAACTAACGGGCAACGATGATTCGGCAATGGTGAGGTCCGCAATAATCTGTTGAAAGATAACGTCCACGGGGGAACGTTCTATGGTAAAGTCTGCGTTAAAGGAATTATAGGGCTGCGTTACCAGAGGAACAGGTCCATATGCTTTAAGCAGGTTAAAATAGAAGTAGGCCCGCAGGAAACGCGCTTCCCCCAGCAATTCCTGCTTCCGGCTGGCGGTGAACAGGCTGTCTTTCATGCCGGGCAGGTTTTTCAGCAGGTCATTGGCCCGGCCGATACCGGTATAGTTGTTCTGCCAGTAGGAAGCCACGATCGGGTTGTCAACCGGGATGCCATGCTGGCTGAAAGGCGCGTAATTGATGAGTAACGCCGTAGTGACGTCAGATGCGGCGTCAAAGGCGACGGGGAACTGCTGCGCCATGGTCTGCGCGGCAGGGTAGATGCCGATGGCGGCACTTTCGGCGTCATTGGCGGTCTGCCAGAAATTGTCTTCTGCAATGGTGTATTCCGGCACCTGGTCCAGTACTTTGGTGCAGGCGGCAAATGCGATAGTGATGAGTAGGAATCCTGTTTTTTTCATGTCTGCTGCTTTAGAAATTCAGGTTTAGTCCGGCCATAAAAGTGCGGGGCTGTGGCTGTACTGCCCAGTCTATGCCCAACTGCGAGTTTTTGACAGACTGGTTCTGTGATTCGGGATCATACCCGGAATAGTTGGTGATGAGGAACAGGTTCTGACCGCTCACATACACGCGGGCGCTGCTGAAACGGATACGTTTCAACAGGGCGGAAGGAAACGTATAGCCGACAGTGATATTCTTCATACGGATAAAAGAACCGTCTTCTACAAAACGCTGGGATACCTCGCCGTTGGTGAGACTGCCCGGTGTCACCGGATCATTAAAAACAGCTTTCGGCACATCGGTATGTGTGTTGGCCGGCGTCCAGCGGTCCAGCGTTTTGGCGTCGCCGTTATTGTAGTTGCTCATGCGCTCGAGCATGCTGCGGGTCTGGTTGTACACCTTGTTGCCGTACGACCAGTAGAAAAAGAAGCTGAGGTCTATGCCTTTATAGCTGAACGAGTTGGTCAGGCCGCCGGTGAAATCGGGCAGCGCATTGCCAAGGATCACACGGTCGGCCGCCGTGATCCTGCCGTCTTTGTTGATGTCGTCATAGATCATATTGCCGGTGGCAGGATCTACGCCTTTGTTGCGATATCCGAAGAATGACCCAACAGGTTCGCCTACACGGAAAATGCTGGTAGGCTGACTGGTATAAAAGGAGCCAGGCAGGCTTTCAGTGAAATCAGAGCTGGAAGGATCGCCGGCCACGGTTTCAGGCAGACTGGTAATCTTATTGCGGTTAAAATAGAGGTTGAAGTTGGTGTTCCAGGTGAACTTGCCCCGGATATTTTCTGTGTTGATGCCTATCTCCAGCCCTTTATTCATGAGTTGCCCGATGTTGGCGCCGTTAGTGCGGTTAAACCCGGAGGTATAGGGAAGTTCCAGTTTGAAGATCAGCCGGTTGGTGATTTTCCGGTAAGCCTCCACGGTAACGTTGATGCGGTTGTCGAGGAAAGCCATGTCCAGCGCAAGGTTGGTGGCCGTGGTGGCTTCCCAGCTAAGGTCGCGGTTGGAGAGGGAAGTGGGGGCAATACCTGCGGCAGCGCCGTAGTTGTAACCCGTGGAGTAGGTAGCGAGGGAGGGGAAGTCGCTACCCAGACCTTCGTTGTTGCCGGTAACGCCAACGCTGCCCCGCAGCTTCAGGTCATTGAAGAAACGCTGATCTTTCATGAACGATTCGTTGATGATGCGCCACGCTGCGGAGATGGAAGGAAAGAAACCATACTTTTTGTTGGCGCCGAAACGGGAAGATCCGTCTGTGCGCAGTACGCCTTCCAGCAGATAGCGGTCGTCATAATTATAACTTGCCCGGCCAAAATAGCTCACCAGCCCCCATTGGGAGCGGTAGTCCAGCGGAGAGAACAGGTTGGTGAAACCGGTGACGGACTGAATAATATCGGTGGAGTTGGTGTTACCGGAAACGCTGATGCGGCGTACATTGGCTTCCTGCGCACTTTGCCCCAGCAGCACGGTGAGTTTGTGTTTACCGCGGAAGGCAGGTGTATAGGAAAGGGTATTTTCATTCACCCACAGAAATTGAGAAAACACAGACACGAAACCGGTGGCGGGCGACTGGTTGTTGACCAGTTTGGACTGGTACCGGTCATCGGTTACCTGCTGGTTGTCGAAGCCAAAGCTGGTCCTGAATTTCAGGCCGGGGACGATCGTGTATTCGCCATAGAGGTTACCGATGTAACTGTCCACAACAGACTGGAACCGCAGCGAATGTGCGATCATCACCGGGTTGGTCCAGCGCCGGTTGGGATCAGTGTAAAAGGTGCCGTTAGGATTATAGATCGGGTCGTTGGGGTTTTCGATCAATGCCAGCGCCAGCACGGATTGCCCGGAGAAACTGTTGTCCATACGGTTGTTGACAGAGTGTACGCCGGTAAGGTTCACGCCGATCTTCAATTTGTCGGTGGCCATGAAGTCGAAGTTCACGCGGCCGTTGAACCGCTTGAAATGCTGCACGCCTGCAATGGTACCGGTTTGATCGAGATAACCAACAGATACGTAGTGGGAAGTGCGTGGGGTACCGCCGGAAATGGAGAGGTTGTAGTTGGATACCGGTGCGGAGCGGAAAATGGCATCCTGCCAGTTGGTGTTCCTGCCGGTTTTCACGATGGCCGGGTCCAAAGGGAGGCCGGCATTGGTGCGGGATTCGTTGAACAGGTCCACGAACTGGTCTCCGTTAAGCAGCGGTAATCTTTTCGGTACGTCGGACACACCGGTGTACATGCTGAAGTTAAAGCGGGATTTGCCTTCGGCGCCTCTTTTAGTGGTGATGAGAATGACGCCGTTGGCGCCTCTGGAGCCGTAGATGGCTGTGGCGGCGGCATCTTTCAGTATTTCCACCGACTGGATGTCGTTGGGGTTGATGTTGTTGGTGGCCGTGATCCGCTGCCCGTCTCCTGAAACGCCGTATTGTGCAGCGGGCAGGTTGCTCATAGGTACGCCGTCTATAACGTACAGCGGGCGGTTTTCTCCGAAGAGGGAGCCATTGCCACGGATACGGATATACGTTTCATCTCCCGGGGCGCCGGAGTTCTGTACTACCTGTACGCCCGGGGCTTTGCCCTGAAGGGCGGCGTCGAGGTTGGTCACGGCTACGCCGGCCAGCTCGCTACCTTTGATGGAAGAAACGGACGATGTCAGGTTCTTTTTCTGTTGGGTGCCGTATCCCACCACCACGAGGTCATTCAGGGAATTGCTTTTCTGTTGCAGTACAATGTACAGCGTTTGTTGCCCGTTGACCGCCACTTCCTTCGATTCAAAGCCAACAGAGGTGCAGAGCAGTACGCTGTTATGTCCCGGTACGGCCACGGTATAGCTCCCCTGTGCATCGGTGGTGACGCCCGTAGTGGTGCCCTTGACCCGGACACTGACACCGGGCAGCGGTTGACCTTTATCGTCCGTAATTTTTCCGGATACCGACATGCGGGGTGTCTGCGCCTGGTTGTCTGGCGGCGGACTACTTTCTTTACGTGTCACCACCACAATCCTGTCGGTGATCTGATAGGTAAGGGAGAGGCCCTCGAGGAAGGGTTTCAATACCTGCTCCAGTGAAGCGTTTTTACACTCGAGCGATACGTTTTTGTAGGAGGCAGCGGGTTCTCCGCGCCAGATGAAAGAATATCCGGTCTGTTGTTTCAGCGTGGAAAATACTTTCTCCAAAGGCACGTTTTTCAGGGAAACCGTTACCTTCTGTGCGAAGCCGGCAGTACCTGCCAGCAACAGTGCGATGGTCAGTATGGCCCACAACGGTTTGGCCGGCTGTTTTTTTACAGCTGTGGGAATGCGCGTGGCAAGGAATTTCATATTTTTTTCTCGTGGATTTTATACATGAAGCAATCATAAAACGTGGACGTTCCACACATTACTGTCCCGCACCGGGGGCCCCCGGCAATTTTCTGTTCCCGGGGGATGACTGTCCCGGTTTAAAAATGTTTAGCGGAAAAAATAGTGGCGTTTCTGTTGTCTTTACTACCTGGTTTTAATGCTGGTGTGTGTTAAATCGTTTGATTTTGGTTTTCAGTTAAAATATTGAATGTTTGTTAGCAATGTACACTCGTTACCACCTGTGCCGGTTATAGGTTTTTGTCTGATTGGCGCCAGGGGCTTTAGCCCTGGGACCCGGGCGAAACAACAATCCTGTTCCCATCTATCCGGAACCGCACCATTTTTGTCATTTCCAGCGCTTTCAGCAGCTGCGCCACAGGCTCATTTCTCGACACAATGCCGGAGAGGGTGATGCCGTTCATATTCCCTTCATAGCTGACATCCACATTGTACCAGCGGGCCACTTCCCGCATAATGGTTTCGATATGGGTATCCTGAAAGTAGAACTCGCCGTTTTTCCAGCTGAGGATTTCCTCCAGGTTGGGTTTGCTGATGCGGAACGGTCCGCCGCCAGCTGCCATGGTGGCTTGTTCGCCCGGATGCAGCAGTTGTCCGGCGCCGCCGTTGCTAACGTTGATGGCGCCCTGTACGAGGGTGGTGCGGACAGTGGTTTCGTCCGGATAGGCCATGACATTAAAGGCAGTGCCGAGCACCCGGATGTCCAGTTGGTTGACGGTGACGGTAAACGGCTTACGGTCGTCTTTGACGATATCGAAGAAAGCCTCGCCGGTCACTTCCACCTGCCGGCGGTCGGCTGCGAACGTGGTCGGGTAGCGGATGGAAGAGGCGGCGTTGAGCCATACCCGTGAACCGTCGGGCAGGGTCAGCTGGTACATGCAACCGTGTGGTGTTTGCATGGTATTGTATAAGATGTGGCTGTTATCGTTGCCGGTCAACTGGTAGGCTACCTGTCCGTTGGCCAGTTTCACGATACGGGCGTTGCCCTGTTGGGCAATGGTGCCATTGGCCACACTGTCGAGCGACACGCGGGAGCCGTCGCCCAGTATCAGCAAGGGTTGTGCAGTGCCGGGGTTGACGGGTTTGCCGGCGGCCAGGGGCGCCATCTTGTGTTGGCGCCGGGTAGCGAACTTCCAGGTACCTGCGAGCAGCAGGCCAAAGATGGCAGCAGCAGCGGCGTATTTGAACCAGGGCCGGATAACGGGCGGCTTACGCGCCGGTGGCAGCATTGACAGCTGGGCGTCCTGTTGCCGCGCTTTCAGCAGTATTTCATCGGCCATCTCCGCAGGATCATAATCGGCGGCTTCGGCGTAGGCAGGGTTGCTGAAAGCTTCTTCCAGCAGGCGGGAAAGCAGGGCCTTATTGTCCCGTTCCATGGCCATCCGGCGGAAACGGTGGACCCCGGACGCATTGAGCGTTCCGTTCATATATTCTCTGAACAGTGCTTCAAATGATGTGTCAGACATGCGGATGCTGGTTTAAGGTCATCTGTTTTTCCCTTGTATATTAAAGGACGGAAAACAGGAACAGGGTAAGACAGTAAAGTGAAAAAATATTTTAAGATAAGGCTGTCAGCAGTACCAGTAACGTGAAAATCCGTTCCGGGTGGCGTTCCAGGTAGTCGCGGATGCTGCGCAGCGCTCTCACGATATAGGTTTGAGAGCTGACCACCGAAATATTCAGTTGCCGTGCGATCTGGGGATGACTTAATCCCTGAAAGCGATGCAGGATAAACACTTCTTTTACTTTGGCGGGGAGATGTTCGATGGCTTTGCTGAGAATGTTCTCCAGCTCCCGGTATTCCATCCTGGCCTGCGCATCGGGGAGCGGATCGGCCTGCAGATGCCCCGTGAGCGTGTCCAGGTTGTCAATGCGCAGCACTTTTCTGGAAAGAAAGTCCATGATCAGGTTGCGTGCACATACATAAATAAAAGTGCCTGCATTGTCTACCTCGGAAAGTTTCTGACGGTTGTTCCATAATTTCAGAAAGATATCCTGTGAGAGGTCTTTTGCCTGTTCGGGAGAGCGGGTAAGGCGTAACGCAGTGCCGTACACCTGCGGCCAGTACGTCTGTACCAGCTGCCGGAAACTGCGTTCATCGCCGCTGGCAACGGCGAGCAACCATTGTTTTTCATTACCGTGGTCCAATAGTGGTCTTGTTGATATAACAGGAGCGTGGTATGAAAATAATACAACGCCCTGTATTTACAAAACACCAGGCTATTCTGTTTTTCTTTTTTAGGGAGATGTGTATCTTGCCCCCATGTTAACACTCGATGACAGGGCCTGGCAATACCTGGGCGGCCCTTACGGCATAGACGAAAGCCTGCCGGAAGCCATTGCCAGATTAAAAGCAGCTTACTCCAAAGAACTGCTGGACGATATTATCTGGGAAAGAATTTATCACCAGAATACCCTCTATGAAAATACGTTCGCTGCCATTCCTCACCTGCTGGAACTGGTGGTCAACAGTACCGACGCGGAGATGCAGCTGGATATCCTCTGCAGCCTCGCCGTACTGATTTCGGAAGATGGTAATCCGCCGCTGCGGGATACCATCCCGGCAGAATACAAGGATAATACCAGCCTCACCCGGGAACAGGTTTGCCATATCTACAATGATTACCTGCTGGCTTTACAGCAGCTGCCTGCGTTGTGCACGGCGCTGTTGCCCGAAGCCCGCGCCGGTTCGGAGGAAGATGATAAGATCTACTTTTTCGCGGCGATGGCCGTAGCGTACGGACAGCGTGCTTTCGCCCGTGTGTTTATCCAGTATAGCGGCGGGGAGGAGTACATCGCGTATTGTGAAGCCTGTGGCACGGATACTTACGTATGGCCCAAAGAAGACCAGCTGCTGTTTTTCCGGGAAGATCCGGTGTTTCACAAAGACCAGGAAGCGCTTCCCATAACCCCTCGCCCGGATAAGTCGCCCGTTTGGGACGGTACCACCTTCACGGAGGCCAACAGTTACGCCTGGGGCTATCATTTCCTTTCACAGCTGGAGATGCCCGCCCTGAAGAGCCGCTGGCCGTACCTGTTTGGCACCGCCAGCTGCCCGGAGTGCGGCGAACCCCTCGAAGTATTTGAGAGCATCCTCACGGGAATGTGACCATCCGGAAAACAACACCCGGCTGCCGCCGGAAAAAACGCACCGGCTGCCGTTTGTAAAAACGACGCCCGGGAGATGAGCCCGAAACCGGCCCTTCGCGACCAAAGATATATATGATTATATTTTATGCGTTTTCCGGAATTGCCGGCCGTCGTGAAATGTATGCTGACAGCGTCTTTGAGATATGGTGTGGTATATGTTTTTTTTGTATCTTCGGGGACGGTAAATGGGATCTTTAAAAACTAAACAGGGACCATCTTCCGGCAAATAAAAAATTATGAACAAATCAGAAAACTCCGGTAAAAAGGAAAATCTCAGTAAAAAAGAAGTCGAAAAAAGAAAACAGCAAAAACAAAGAGAAAAACAGGAGAAAAAAGAAGAACGGCAGGCGAACAGTAAAAAAGGAAAGAGTTTGGAAGACATGATGGCCTACATCGATGAGGATGGTAATATTACCTCCACACCTCCGGACCCCAACAAAAAGAAAGAAGTTAACCTGGAAGACATTCAGATCGGTGTGGCGCGTCAGCAGGAGGAAGAACCTGCCAGCCTGATCCGGACCGGGGTGGTCACCTTCTTCAACGAATCCAAAGGCTACGGCTTCATTAAAGACCAGAGAACACAGGAAAGCATCTTTGTACATGTGAATGGGCTGCTGGACCGGGTACGGGAAAACTCAAGGGTCACTTTTGAGGTGGAGATGGGACACAAAGGTCCTAACGCTGTACGGGTGAAACTGACGAAATAAGCCTGTCTATCATATTTAAAAGCTGCTGCGTTCCGGCGGAGGTTTTGCCCCCGCCGGACGTCAGCAGCTTTTTTATTGCGGCTCCTCCTGGTGTTGTATCATCACCAGGTACAACAGCGCTGCCAGCGCCAGCAGGAAAGCCAGTCCGGCCACAGCCAGACAGGAAAGCATAAAAAACAGTGTATTCATGACCGTAGGTGTTTTTTCCAGCGCCGGTGTGTCCACAGCCAGTAGGCGGGTGACTGGCAGATGTCCTGTTCCAGGCGGGCGTTAAAAATGCGGGTAATCTCAAAAGGTGCTTCGGTGGCTGGCTGATCGGTGATCAGCGAAAAGGACATCTCCCAGGAATGCCCCTCCTGCCTGCGGATAACAGCGTACACCACCGCGGCATTTACCGCTTTGGCCAACCGCTCCGTACCGGTGATGACCGGCGTCGGCTGATGCAGGAAGTCCACCACATGTTTGCCGTGTGGGGGCGACTGGTCGGCCACAAAAACATAAGCCCCCGGTGGCAGCCTGCGCTGTAACAGGTACCGGGGCGCCTCCTCCATCGTCAGCAACTGCAGCCCGAAACGGGAACGTATCCGCTTCATCAGCCGGTCAAAAAAACGGTTGCTCAGCGGCTTAAAAATGCCATATACCGGGCAGCGCAATAAGGCCGGTAACATCGACAAACACTCCCAGTTACCGTAATGCCCCAGCATCACGATCACCGGCCGGCCCTGCGCCTGGTAATCCTCAATTAAAGATGCATGCTGTAACACCAGGCGCCGCCCGACGTGCCGGCGCGGCATCGTCATCAGTAGCGGCATCTCTGCAAATAACCGGCTGAAATGCCGGTAAAAGTCCGTCGCCGTCCGCCGGATCTCCCCGTAGGACTTCTCCGGAAAAGAACGTGACAAATTCTGTATCACCTCCGCATAACGGTAACGCATCACCCTGTATAACAGAAAATAAATGATCCACGCAAAACCCGCGGGATGAGGGTTGGATTTCATACGCATTGGTTAAAAAAAAGTTAAAGCATCACCCGCAGACAGGGTAACTGCCTGCTGAAGTGTCGGTACCACGACCGCTGCACTATGCAAAATGACAGCAATTACAAAGGATAATGTTGCGGTAAACGGATTGACTTTTACGCTAAACGGATTTTTTTATGGCAAATACATTCAGAAACAACACCGGCGATGTGATATTTGTAGACGAGAAAAGTATGCAGATGGAAGACCTGATGATGACCACCGACAGGAAGGCGCAAACACCTTTCTGGGACATCAGCCTGCGGCAGCATTATTATGAGGGCATACACGTGGCGCAATGTGCGATCAACGTACACCAGGATATTCATGTCATCAGCGGAATGGACGCGCCGATTCCCGGAATGGTGTTCGTGCAGCAGGGAAAAATCACCGCCAAAGGCCACGACAGCGGACTTACACATCGCTTCACAGAAGGACAGCATAACTTCTTTCGTAACCCCTATAACCCGCAGACAAGTGTTTTTTACCAACAGCAGGACCTGCAGCTATTGCTCGTGGGGTTCACGCCGGAACGGTTCCTGCAACTCGCGGAAGATGCAGGGCCTTCTCTCTACCAGGCTGCCAATAATATGGTGGCAGGAAAAGACTGGGAACAACTGGAGAACCTGCCTGTGACCAGGCAGATGCAGGCCGCCATCCATGATATCCATACCTGCCGCTTCCAGGGCAGGATGAAAGACCTCTACCTGCAGACCAAAGCACTGGAACTGTTGCTGCTCCGCTTCGAACAACAGGACCAGCCGGAAGGCGCTGCACCCAAAGCAATAAAACTATCTGAAACGGATATACGAAAAATACATGCTGCGCGGGAATGCCTGCTGGCAGATATTCATCATCCGCCATCACTGGGCCAGCTGGCACGGCTCACCGGTCTCAATGAGTTTAAACTGAAAGCGGGATTCAGGAAGGTGTTTAACAATAGTGTTTTTGGTTATCTGAGAGAGCACCGTTTGGAGATGGCGCGGCAGCTGCTGAAGAAAAAAGAACTGTCGGTAACAGCGGTGGCTTATGAAACAGGCTATACAACGGTACAACATTTCAGTAAGGAGTTCAGCAAACATTTCGGGGTAAGTCCTTCACGGATGGACTAATGTATTAAAACAGCGCGGTATTTTCCCTGTTGTATTTCCCAGCGGAAATACCGGTCAAAAAAAGCTTTGCGCCCGGTGGCTGTCATACGGTCATTGAGCTTTTCGCGCAACAACTGTTGCAGCGGTGCGGGAACTGCCTGACTTGTAATGCTGTTGTCGGAAAGAGAAATGGTATTGATCAGGCAGGTGTCTTTGTCAAAGAAACCACTGATCGCCGCAATGGCTCGCTGGTCAGGCGATATGTCGTAAGCAACGGAAGATACCGGCATCCGGTAGGGATGTTGTTTGTCTGCCGACAGATCAAAAATGGTGCTTTGAAAATATCCTTCTTCCGGAGAAAATTCTTTTTCATGCACCAGGTACCTGTCCTGCAATAACTGGTAAGGCAGCTGGTTGCGGTTGTTGTAAAGAAACCAGTAACGGGGTTTCCCCTGTTGTTCTTCTATCAGGTATACCGGAAAATTAAAGGTCTGCGCAATGTGTACCAACAGCTTGCCGGGCAGGCTGTCCAGCGGTTGCACGCTGATGTAATAACCCGACTCGTTGGACCGGTTGGTGACATCGGCAGGGGAGATGTTTCGTCCCTTATAGCGGATACGGTAATTATAGAGCGTGTTTTTATTGCCCGCATCCCAGTTGTTGTACCGCTGCTTGCTGGTGATGACCGTAAAAGGCCCGTAGTCCCGCTGTTCACTGCAGGCACCCAGCATCAGCAGACTTAAACTGATAGCGATAAGGTTGAAAAATTTTTTCATCAATGAAAGATAACTTTATTTATCTGTTTTTTTCCGGTTGTGATTTTTTTAACATTTCCGAAAGGTTACCTTTTGCAGGCTATGCGTATAAACGGAAAAATCACCCTTATGCGTATCCCGATCCGTTATTTAGTTATTCCCGCTTTCGCTCTTGCCGCCTGTGGCAGCAACAAATCTGCCTACTATGATGAGAATGCCGCTACGGCTGCTGAAAAAAATGCCGGAGATTATGTAGCCACTGCAGATTCCACTAATTTTTCCAACGACATGTCGCAGCTAACTTCCGCTTCCCGCAAACGTGTACGTACGGCGGATGTACGCTGCCGCGTAACGGACGTGTTCCGGGCTTCCACCCGCATGGAGCAGGTAGTGTCTTCCGTGGAGGGTATTGTGGTGGAAAGTACCCTGAAGAACGAGTATGCAAAAGAGTACGAGCTTCCCTATACAAGCGACTCGCTGCGGCGCATGCAGTTGTACACGCCTACGGCCAATCTCACGCTGCGCGTGCCGGTGGCCAGCCTGGACTCGGTTGTAAGCACCCTCACTTCCATGGCGGTATTTATAGATCACCGCGCATTGACAGACCAGGATTATACACTTGCGTACCTGGCCAATGCACTGAAGAATAAAAAGGTAGGTCACTCCGCAACCACCATCGCAACGAACAAAAACACGACTACGCTGGACGTAGCAAAATATGAAGACCAACAGGCGGAAACGAAAATTGACAGAAGCATTTCCAACCTTAAGCTCCTCGATGATGTAGCTTATGCCACCTTCACCGTCCAACTGTTCCAGTCACAGGCTGCCAGCGTGGAGACGGTCATCAATCCGCATTATGTGTCCCGCGCCGGCTTTGGGGCGGAACTGCGTACGGCCGTCGTTGGTGGCGCCAATATGCTGCGCGACCTGCTCCTGTTTTTTGTAAACATATGGCCGCTGATGATCATCGCGGTATTGGGCTGGTGGGGATACCGCCGGTATCGCAAAATGTTGGTAAAATAGGATTCCGTACTACCTGTTTTTCATACTGCTGATAAACTCAGTAAGCGCCGTATTGCTGGCCAGCCGTATATTAATTCTCCGTATAGTCGTATCCGACATAAACCAGTTCATGGTATAGGAAGGTTCTCCTTTGGGGAACCTTTTTCTTAACGGGTCCTGCTGCCACTCCAGGCTGTCTTTGTACAAAGGTATCTGCACGTACGACGCTTTCTTGTAATAGTAGTCATTGATGTCGCTGACGTAATGTGAAAGCCGTATATCGTTGACCGTAGTCTGCATGCCATAAGCACCGGCGATGGTCAGTATCGGTGCGAACAGGTCGTTTTTAATCGGCGCTACGGACCGGAAATGTGCTTCGCCGGGAATAACCGGGCTGTTGGTGATATGCAGCACTTTAAAATGCAGGCGGCTGATCTGTTGGTATAACAGGCTGCTGTCCCCATGCAGGTGCCGGTCATCTTCCCCGATGTTGATAATACCGCGGATAATTTCCTGGATTACGCCGGCGCCGGAATTATCGAAGTAACCGCCGTCCACGAAGTACTGGTTCTGTATCCTGCCGGCAGGGCTCAGGTAGGGGAACCGTGCACCCAGTATGGCACCGGAGGTAATGGTAATATCAGAGTCGTGCCGTAATAAACTGAGTACGTCCACGCGGTTGTTGAAGATGCCCGCATCCAGCTGGAGGTTGGTGACAACGCCGGGATTACCGTCCTGCATACGCGTGGTGTTGATACACAGTACCGGCAGGAATACGGTGTCTGCCTGCATGGCGGGGAACGACGACATGGCGGCGTCGAAAGGCACCCGATAGAGGGAATCGCCGGCTACATCGGCGCTGCGCTCGAAAGACTCTTCCAGCGCGGCAGCCCGGTCACCCGCCCGCGAAGTGCGGATGATATACCGGAAAAAATCCGGTCCCAGCATCCGTGCGAAGGTGTAGCTGAAGTAGTCCTGCTTCAGGTAGGTCATGGCTGATTTAGCATAGAGGGGCCGTTCATGCGTCCGGTCTCTCAGCATGGAAAAGAAGGTGGCTACCCCTACGCCGCCGCCGGAAGTGCCGGACAGGCAGAAAACATGGCGGGAGAAGCGGTCCTCCGGACGCTGACGGATACTGGCGTCTTCAATCTCTCCCAGCACGGCAGCGGTCCAGTAGGCCGACCGGGAGGCGCCGCCGTTGGCCATCACAAAATACACGTCATAGGTACTGTCGGCCATTACAGGGCGGGTACGCAGCCACGCCCGCAGGTACGTGTCCAGCGATGGCCTGGCTTCATAGTGGTTTCCGTTTTTGGCGGTGGTCAGTTTTACGTAATGCGTTTCCTTCAACCCGAAAATCAGGGCGGTGACGATAAAAAGCACATGGAAGCTGATACGGTAGCGGACAGACAAGGCGGTGACAATGTTGCCAAATAACAACAACATGCCGAATGCGAGCAACAGAAAGGGGAATGGTCCCAGCCGCCTCGCAAAACCGAGACTGTAAATAGCGGCCACATAGGTGACGAGCGCCGCGCAACCGATAACGATAAACCAGCGGAAGAAACTCTTTTCCGTGCGCGGGATAAAAAAGTAGCTCATGATGCTGTCCAGCGGTGTATGCGTGAGCAGCAGGCTTTTCCGTGCGGAAATGTCCAGTTCTACCCGCCGCAGATGGGTATACAGCAGGAACAGGGCGTGCAACAGCACCAGCAGCGCCAGCAACAACAGGATGCTGATGCGGGGGATGAAACTGGTGGCGATCACCGTGGCCAGCCAGGAGATCAGCAGCACCATGAATACCTTCCGGAAGGCCGGTTGCATGGACAGCTTGTTGAGCGGCTTGTTGAGAAAATACAGCAGCGTAAGCACCACAGCAAAAATGATCCAGCTTACGGTGCTGCCCAGCGGATGGAACAATACCGGCGATTGCAACATGGCCAGTTCCAGCAACAGG
Organism: uncultured Chitinophaga sp.; assembly: GCF_946479755.1. The sequence goes on from NZ_CAMLHC010000021.1 coordinate 99,139, forward strand.
AAACAACAATGCCCCAATACCCTCGGAAATTCATCGAGAAAAGGCTGGCTGACAGGAAAACGATCGTTATGGTCGTTGTAGGCCCTCGTGGCCGCCGCGTCGGTGATCTGGGCTTCGTCCTTTACATCGGCGATCAGCCGGGTGCGTTTGATGTAGGCAATGATCCTGGAAGAATACCAGCTCACGTACACCCAGAACCCGATAGCCAGGAAAAATACGATCCGTTCACGATAGGTGTTTTCCGTATAGGCAACAATCACGTCTTTGCCCTGGTCCAGCGACCAGCAGATGAAAATGATCAGCAGGAGGAAGATAATCCCGGGAAAGAACAGCCAGATGGCTTTAAGCAGGTGCGCAGCCAGCCGGAGCAGGTTTTTCAGTAGTAGTAACATAACGGCTTCAATTTGGGATATGCTGCTACTAAGATAAAAAATCCCGCTGCTAAAGTATTGGCGTCAAAAGGATTAATATCGTAGAATGTGCCTATGCCTGTGCGTCCCGCATCCTTTTTATCCTGTCATGTTCCGTTTTCAGGGTGGACCGCTGCAGGGTGAGCATATCACGCAGATAAGCCGGCAGGTAATCTTCCTGTAATGCCTGCGTATAGGCGCGCATGGCGGCATCTTCTTCCGTTTCACAGTCGGAAAGGATGGCATGACGGTCATGACCGGTGAATACGCCCTTCAGTTCCAGCCAGGCATGGTATAACTTTCCGCCGGTGGTCTTGCCCGTCTCCATCTCTCCGCCAAGTCCCTGTACTTCTTTGCCCAATGCATTCCGCATGGTGCGGCTTTCATCGATCATATGAATGAAAAGCTCCTGCAGATCAGCGTCTTTGCCCTGGATGTCCTTTAGTGCTTTTTCATATCCGGAAATACGGTCATTGTTGATGCCGATGAGATCGTTGAGTGTTTCTACGGTGGCTGTATTTGTGTTCATAGCTGCAAGGTTTTATATCTCACCATCCGCTATAAGTATGCCAGCGGATTTGTGTATCTTCGACGCTATTTCGAGAAAAATGAGAAACTATTTACATCTGTTGTTGTTATGCTGCAGCTGCCTGCTGCTCAGCGTCCCCACCTATGCCAGTGGTTTGTCTGCCTGGAATGAACCCACGCCCGGCGGCCATAAAATGGAATATGACGGGACCGCTCCCGCGCTGGCTTTTTTCTACGGGGAAGACTGTGATTCGACCAACAGCTCCCTGGCCCTGAAAACCTGGTATTTCTACAAAAATCACATTATCGGAGAGGGCGAGGGCACGTTTTACGTGATCGATGAAGGACGTTGCACGGTACAGCGTTTTACCGGTGAAGCGGCTTTCAGTGCTTACCTGTCGGAGCACCGGCTTACCCCCCGTATCTGGAAACGGACGTACCATCCGCTCAACATCTGGGACTACTGGGACGAGCTGCTGTTCATATCATTTTTTTTCAGCCCTGTATTGTTGCTGTTGCTGATTGGCGATGTGGTGATACTGGTAGGACTGGCACGCGGTAAAAAGCGGGCGGCCTGGAAATATGTTTACCTGGCGGCGTTGCCCCTGGTGTATATTATAGCAGGGCTGTTGCAGCATTTTCCGCAAAGCTGGTAGCCTGTACCTGGAACACGGCGGTTTCCGCGTGGCGGGAAGCCACGATGATCTGCGTGCCGTTGGCATACTGGTCAAACAGCTGCTGCACCAGGTGAGGATTGTTGTTGTCCTGCGACAGGTGGGAGAGCAGGAGGTGTGTCATAAACGACGGACGGTGCTGGGTGAATATCTCCAGCGCCTGCCGGTTGGACAGGTGGCCTTTGCCGCCACGGATACGGTTCTTCAGGTAGTAAGGGTACCGGCCCTGTTCCAGCATCTGTTCATCGTAGTTGGCTTCGAGGAAGGCAGCGTGGCACTGCCGGAAATGGCTGAGCACATGCTCACAGGGAGCGCCGATATCCGTAAAGATGCCGATGTTGATCTGGTTGCCGGATACCATGAAACTATGCGGCTCCACGGCGTCATGGTGTTTGGGAAAAGCGGTGACGGTGAGGCCGCCTACCTGTACCGGTTGGTACGCGGAAAACGGCATGACCCTTTGCAGGGCGAGGTTACCGCCGGCTAAAGTGCTCTGGGTAATATATACGGGCAACTGATGTTTTTTCGCTAACACCGTTACGCCCCTGATGTGGTCAGTATGTTCGTGGGAGATGAAAATGGCTTTCACTTTCGTCATCGACAGCCCCAGGCGGGTCATCCGCTTTTCTGTTTCCCGGCAGGAGATGCCTGCATCAATCAATACTGCTTCCTGCCCGTTACCGATATAATAACAGTTACCGTTACTCCCCGAGTTCAATGACGTGATAAAAAGTGACATGCCGCCAAAGATAGAAATATTTGGCTATTTGGACATTTGGTTATTTTGATATTGAAGTGTGCATGAATACCCAAATATCAAAATAACCCAATGTCCCAATGTCTAAATGGTTGCCTGCAGCATGAACTGGTGCAGGTCTGTATTTTTGACGAACGATGGCAGCATGGCGCTTCCCGGCCCGGTCATGGCCAGCTCCACATAATCGGCCGTATGGTCCATGCCTCCCCAGCTGATGGCCGTGTGAGCGCTTTGTATGGCGGCCAGTTCTTTAAACGGCAGCTTGCGGGGATTGTATAGTCCATCTCCATCCAGGCGGGCATAGTGTGCCAGCAGGGAACTGGCTTCCGCCGGTGTGATCACGATGCCCTGCGCATGTTCTATGCGTGCTATCAGTGCGGCGGGAGTAGTGTCGCGCTGAACGCCATTCAGTATCCAGTCGTTGGTATGCCGCATATGTTGCAGTGTATCGAACTTGTCGTTGGCTTTGTCGCTGTAATACAGACCGGGATTGGCGTTGCCGTGATCGGTGGTGATGATCACAAGCGTGTTTTTATCTGCTTCCGCGAAGTCCAGCGCTACTTTAATCGCGTCGTCGAAGGCCAGCTGATCGTACAGCAGTGCGGCGGCATCGTTGGCATGAGCTGCCCAGTCGACTTTACCGCCTTCCACCTGTAAGACAAATCCTTTGGGGTGAAGGGCGAGGCGACGGATAGCCTGGGCGGTCATCTCGGCGAGCGTTGGCAGCTGTTGCCGGAACGAGGCGTCCTGTTCCCGGTCCAGCGCATAGGGAAGGCCGTTCTCACAAAATGCGCCGATGACCGGCGCCGCGGGGGAGGCGGACGGCTGCAGCAGGGTGTCGCGGGTGTCTGCCACCGTATAACCGTTGGTTTTATATTGCTGTAATACGTCTTGTTTGTCTTTTCGTGTGCCGGGAAGGAAGTATTCCCGGCCCCCGCCCAGCATAACGTCGAACCGCAAAGGCAGGTACTGCAGGGCAATTTCGGCCATATCGCCACGGTGGCTGTTGTTGATACAGAACCCTGCCGGGGTGGCATGTGTAACCGGCACGGTGGTGACACAGCCGGTCGCTTTGCCGGCTTTTTTGAATTTTTGCAGGATGGGCGTGTAGTGGGTGCCGTCCGCACCCACATTCAGGCTGCCGTTGGGTACGCGCACACCGCCGCCCCAGGCGGAGCTGCCGGCTGCCGAGTCGGTGACGAGCGAACTGGCAGAGGCAGTGCTCATGAGGGCTCGGGTCGCTTTACCACTTTCATACAGCTGCAGCCAGTGGCTCTGTCGCCCCTCTTTGCGCTGCCGCAACAGGCTGGCCATGGTGAGCGTGCCGTTGCTCATGCCGTCGCTGACCATAAAGATGATGTTGCGTGCATGACCGGTGCTGTCACCATAGGCGTCGAGGTGGTCATGGTGACGTTGTTTCGGTTGCCCTATGGCGCTTAACGGCCCTGCCAGCGCCGTTCCCAGCGTGCCGAGGGCGGTGTTCCTGAAAAAATCTCTCCTTTTCATATGTCGGTTTGTGGTGCACAAAAGTAATCGCCTGATAATAAATGCATCGGTGTTGCAAATTAAGTTTGTGTAAACTTACTATATTTGCAACTATGTTGCAAAATAAAACAATGCTGTACCTCCGTTGGGACCCGTCGCCGGAGATATTCCACATCGGCGGTTTTGCGCTACGCTACTACAGCGTGGCCTTTATGATCGCTTTTGTGCTCAGTTACGTGGTGATGCGGTATGTGTTTGACCGGGAAGGAAAAAACAACGCGTTGCTGGACCGGCTGCTGGTATATATTGTAGTGGGCACCATTGCGGGCGCCCGCCTGGGGCATTGCCTGTTCTACGAATGGGAGTATTTCCGGTATCACCTGGCGGAAATAGTATTGCCGTTCCGGTGGGAGGGCGGTCATTTCAAGTGGACCGGCTACCAGGGCCTGGCCAGCCATGGTGGCGCCATCGGCATATTAGCGGCAACAGCGCTGTTTGCCCGTCGCTACCACGTGCCCCTGATATGGCTGCTGGACAGGCTGGCCATCGTTATACCGCTGGCCGGCGCTTTGGTGCGCACAGGCAACTTCTTTAATGCGGAAATCATCGGTAAGCCTTCTCATTTGCCGTGGGCAGTGATATTTGTGCAGGAAGATCTGTTGCCCCGCCACCCGGCGCAGCTGTATGAAGCGCTCTGTTACCTGTTGATCTTCGGTCTGCTCATCTACCTGTATAAAAAAAACAAAACAATACAGAAGCCGGGCTTTATCTTCGGCCTCTTGCTGATATTGGTGTTTGGCGCCCGTTTTATGATCGAATTGCTGAAAGAAAACCAGGAGGCTTTTGAAAACGGATACCTGTTCAATATGGGACAGCTGCTGAGTTTACCGCTGATAGCGGCCGGCATTTATTTTATAAGATTTTACAACGATAGCCATGCAAAAAAATAACCCGATCAACGTATATCTGCTCACCGGCTTCCTTGGTGCGGGCAAAACCACGCTGCTCAACGGGCTGCTGCAGCAGAGCCGCGACCGCCGCAATATCGTCATCGAAAACGAATTCGGTAAAGTGAACATCGATGCATCGCTGGTGGCGGCGCAGATAGAGAATATCTATGAACTGACCAGCGGCTGTATTTGTTGCTCGCTCGATAACGAGCTGTTGGAAGTGCTGGGAGGCATCTTACAACTGGAAGAACAACCCGATCAGGTGTTTATAGAAACCACCGGCATCGCGGACGCCGGTAATATCATCGGTATGTTCAGCATTCCGGACGTGAAAGCCCGCTTCCGGCTGGTGTCTACCATCTGCGTGGCTGATGCGGAGAACGTGGAAACACGCCTCGAACAGGTGACGGAAGTGGGTAAACAGCTGTCATGCGCCGATGTGATCGTGCTGAATAAAACCAAGGATCTTCCTGTGCCGGAACAACTACGGTTGCAGGCATTACTGGAAAACATCAATCCGCTGGCATACATCACGGCCACCGCAGACGGCCTCGTGACCATGGCGGACATGCAGCCGCAGGAACGCCGGATACCGGCGCCAGCCGCCGGTCCGTCAGCAGGCGGGACCTCCTGCACTATGCCGGCGGAAAAAACGCCCCACAAAATCAACACGGTGCTGTTCGAATCACCCCAGCCGTTTGACCTGCAAATGCTGGCCTTTGTGCTCGAAATGAATTTTAACGTGTATACAGACCAGTTATACCGCATCAAAGGATATGTGGCAGTAAAAGATCAACCCGAAAAATATCTCGTACAGTCTACCGGCAACTATCTCACGATTGTTCCCGCCGGTCCCTGGGGCGATACGCCGCCGTCATCTACCCTGGTATTTATCGGTAAGGACCTGAAAAGCGCTACTATAGACCGTATTCTTCGTCCTGCACTGAAGTAAGGGAGAGCGCCGTATGCCGGCGCTTTTCCCTATCTTTACAGTCCACCATGACTGCATCTGAGACGATAAAACTGTCTGCGCTGACCGGCAGGATCCAACAGGTACTCTCCAATGTATTTGGAGAAGAAACTTTTTGGGTCGTGGCCGACGTGACCAACCATGCTTTCTATGCACAGAAAGGTTATCACTATTTCGACCTGGTGGAGAAAGACACGAATTCCAGCGCCATCGTGGCGAAAGTGGCCGCTGTGGCCTGGGGGAACGGCGCCATCCGTATCCGCGAATTTGAATATGTGACCGGCCAGCAGTTCAAAAACGATATACATGTGCTGGTGAAAGTGTCGGTCAATTATCACCAGGTACATGGCCTGCAAATCACCTTGCTGGACATCGACACCAACTTCACCATCGGCATGCTGGAACAGCAGAAACAACAAACGCTGCTGCGCCTGCTGGCCGAATGTTCCGACTATATCCGCAAAGTGGGCGACCGCTACGTAACCCGCAACAATCAATTGTCATTCCGGGCCGTTATCCAGAAACTGGCGGTGATTACCTCCGGTAATTCAGCCGGCTTCCAGGACTTCCGGCACACACTGGAACATAACCGTTTCGGATATGCCTTCCAGGTAGATACCTACTTCACCGTAGTGCAGGGAGAATCAAAAGCGGAACTGGTACAACAACGCCTGATAGACGTTTATAACAGCGGCGTACCTTACGATGCCGTGGTGATCATCCGCGGCGGCGGCGCACAAACGGATTTCCTCCTGTTTGATACCTTCCTGTTGGGAAGGGCGGTCGCTAAATTTCCCATTCCCATCATCACCGGTATCGGTCACCAGAAAAATGAAACGATCACGGACATGATGGCGCACAGTCCCGTGAAAACGCCTACCAAAGCGGCGGAACTGATCATTGCCCACAACAAGGCGTTCGAAGACGGGGTATCGGATTTGCAGCATACCATCCTGATCAGGGCGCAACAGCTTTTCTCCAGCCACTACCAGGCGCTGTCTCAACTGAATGCCGCCGTCATTAATCAAACACGTACCATCCTGCAGGGGCAGCGGGAGATGTTGCATGACTATCACAACGTGGTGTCGCACGGCTCCCGGTCCATGTTGCAGCACCACCAGCGGGAGCTGCTGACGCTGTCAGGCGCCATCCTGGCAAGGCCGCGGGCGGTGATCGCCGGCAAACAAAACGACCTGCAGAACATCACCGCCAACATCCGCTCGTTCAACCGCCTGTATATACAGAACAGACGCGGACAGCTGGCCCACTACGATACCTTATTCAAACTCATGAGCCCTGTCAATATACTGAAGCGTGGCTTCGCTATTGTATATGCAGGCGATAAAATCCTTAACAGCGCATTGCCTGTGGAACCCGGCAGCCCTATCACCGTCCGGCTGCACGACGCTTCCCTGGAGGCAACCGTTACCGCTAAAACACCACATGATGAACCAGGAACTGACATATGAAGCAGCTTACACCGAGCTACAGCAAATAGCGGAAGAAATAGAAAATGAAACCGTTTCGGTGGACATACTGGCTGAAAAAGTAAAACGGGCTTCCGTACTGATAGAGTTCTGCCAGCAGAAGCTGCGGGCCACGGAAGTGGAGGTCAACAATATCATCAAACAAATGGAAAACAAGCCGGGCGCCTGATCTGCTCTCTACCGGCGTTTATCTGTCATTCAGCATATTGAAAATGATGGGTGTTATCCGAAAATGGATAGCAGCAGGAAAGTGCGTGTATACATGCCCGATAGGATCAGAAAACTTCATTGACCCCGAAGTAGAAACCGGACTGGTCTTGTCCGCGGCCGTAGTCCAGCCGGATATTGACGCGGTTTTTGAATTCCCAGCGATAGCCGATACCATAGCTGATGAGCGTTTGCTGGAAAGAGAGTTCATTGAAGCGGGGAAACACGTTGCCGCCGCCTACCCATACTACGGCGCCGCTACGGCGGTAGATGCGTTGCCGCAGTTCCACCTGCCCGGCCACATAGTTACGGTCACGGTACCGGCCTTCATAGTAGCCGCGTAGCCGGTTGGAGCCGCCAGCCTGCGCCAGCATATTCCAGGGTACGTCGCCACTGTGTTCTTCCGCATAAAAATCCATCGCGAGGATGCTGCCTTTCCAGAGGCGTTTGTACCAGTCAAATTGCAGTTCCAGTTTAGAAAATACGGTTTTGTTGCCTAAAAAAGAAGGGTAGAAACGGTAGCCTATCCGGGCGTACATCCCGCGGGAGGGATTGGGAATAAAGTCACGGGTGTCATAGACCACAAAAGGCCCGGCGCCCATGCCGAAAACCCGTTTAGGCTCCATCAGGGGGGTGCCTGTGCCGGTATCGATGTCTTTCGCCTGTGCATTCTGCACATGTGTGCTGATGCCGGCGTAAAAACGGTTGCTCAGGTTGATGGCCAGGTCGGCCTGCAATTTTTCTGTCAGCAACAGGTAGTCGGTATATTCGTCCTTGGAAGAACCTGCCCCATAGCCAATTCCCCAGTATTTGTCGGGGCGCGAACTGAAAGAAGCTTTTAACATCAGCCGGAAGCGGTCTTTCGGAAAAATGGTAGTGCTGTTTAGCCCCAGCCCATAGAATCCTGTCAGTGCCACAGAACCGTAGACGGCCACATTGGACAACGGCAGCAGGGTGTCTGCCCGGTCGGTACGGTATTGTGCAGCCACCATCACAGCAATACCGGCGCTGGTTTCGGGTGTATACACCGGTCCGCCGATGAAACTCAGATCTACTTTTTTATGTTTGCTTTCATCATTGGTATGCTGAAGATAATGGAGCACACGCTGATACAACCCCCTCGGGGCTGTGGTGTCTGTACTGTTGCCGGAAGTAGGGGCCTGACGGGCGTTTACTGTTACACTACAACAGAGCAATATGGGGAGTAGTAGGTTCTTGGGCATGCGCATGATCGCCCGAAAATAACGATAATTTTCCACACAACGTTCCCCGGGGCCCCGGGGAACGTTGCAGGAATTAGTCAACAAACAATCTTGTCACGGCGGCGGTATCCATAGCCCATTGGGCGGTATATACCTCATCGGCGACGGTGGTATCGGCCAGTTGCAGCTGTTGCGCGGCGGCCTTCATCTCCAGCAGTTGCCCGATGGTCAGTTTCTGTTCCAGCTTTTTCAGCAGACCGGCCACGTTGTTACCGTTCAGCTGCTGTATCACCTGTCCTTCATAAGGCATTTCCAGCCAGATGATGTTACGGGCGGCAACGTCGAGCACACCGAAGACCAGGCCTTTGGCAAGTCCGCGGGTGATACGTACCTGGTGCTGTACACAGGACGGATCGTAGGCGACGCCGGTTTTGTTGGAAATTTTCATGCTATGACGGCTATCCATCCATCCCACCACCATCTCTGGTACCAGGCTTCCGGAGCTATAGGCGTTGCAGGTGAACGTTACGTAGCGGGCGCCGGCGGCAGCCAGTTGCTCCACGTCCAGGTTAATGTACTCGGCGGTCCCTATCTGGTTAGGGATAGAGCGGATATCGCCGCTATGTTTACAACCGGTGGTTACCAGCCGGCTGTAAGAACAATAGTCTGTTGACGCTTCATAGCTGATCTGGCAGCTCAGGTCCATATCCAGGTGCTGGGCAGGCAATCCCTTACCCCATTGCATGAACAGGCGGATGGTATTTCCCTGCAGGGGGAAACGGGTCCCCATCAGGGCTGCCGGCAGGTCCTGTACCTGCTCGCTGCGGTCGCCGATGGCCAGCGGTATTTTGTACAATGCCGGATCGATGTACATGGTACGGCCGGTGGCAGGTATAGCGGCAAAACGTTTACGGGTGACTTCCAGGCACAGACCGGCCACTGCCTGCTGCATCTGTTCCAGTTCTTCCGCAGTGTACAGGGCCAGCAGTTTATTGGCTGACAGGCTTTTGGCAGTACCTCCGAGCGGTCTTACCACGCGGATGGAAGCAGGGTCGAAGTAGTATTCGGCGTACATCTGCAGGGTGAACAGGAGCCGGGCAGGCACCTGGCTGGCGATGGCCGAAAACGCTTCTATCGTTACTTCCGGCCCGAACCACAGCATATTGGCAAACAGGGAGCGGGCAAATAATCCCGGCCGCTGCTGCAACAGGTAAAAGGTGCTGGCAGCATCGTAACGCAGCCGGAACTGGTCCAGCCGTCCCTGCCACACGTCATAGTCTTCCCGGTAAAATTTATCCAGGATAGTACGCAGGTGCTCAAAGCCTGTACGCTTGCTGTATTCCGGCAAACGCAGGGCGCGGATAAAACGTACCCACATCTGTCTTTTAGGATGCATATCGGCACAGACTTTTGCGGCGTCCATAGACAGCCCGTTGATCCAGCGCGCAGCCATCAGCGCGTCTTCACGGCGGTATTTCAGTTTCAGCGAAGCGGCAGCAGCGGTTTTACCGGACAGGTCTTTATTACTGGCGCGGGCGCCGATCCTATTACGCTGCGTACGCGCAATAATGGTCTTCGGCGCTACCAGCTGCAGGAAACCGGTATGTTTAAACCACAGGTAACGGAGTATATCCGTTGGCGTGTTAAACAGTGCCTGCGCTTTTTCAGCACGGCCTTGTTTTACCAGGATATCGATAACGGTGATCGCGGTTTCACGCATAGCGATTTTTCCCTCCGGCACCGGCAGTTCCGCCAGCAAACGACGCAGGCTGCTCTGTTGGGTGGCATCCAGCGCGGTACGGGAGGCCAGCAGGTTTTCGAGGTATTGTTCCGCATCTTCCAGTGTCCACAGGTCTAATACCCGCAGTTTTTTATTCTGGCCGTAATGCTCAATGGCAGCGGCTTCCAGCGGTGTACCGCAGAAAGGGCAACCGTTGTAACGTTCCAGCGGAAAAGTATGGGGCGGTATCAGGCAGCCACAAGCCAGTCTTGTACCGCGGGTAAGACCCAGTAAGTTGGTGAAATAGGTGATGAGATGATCTGCATGGGATTCTCCCGTAGGTACGCTCCAGTTTTTTACCAGCGGCGCCCAGTTCAGGTCTGTACCCAGCACTTTCCGGAGCTGTTCCAGCAGCTGTGTATGCGTGGCAGCATCGGTTTTCTCCAGGGCGCGTAACAGCCGCTCAGACACGCCGAATCCCAGTTTGGCCATATTGGCCACCAGCAGGGCGGTATCAGGATTCATTCCTGCGGCGCCATTCATGGTGTTTGCCGGAATATAAACGGCCTGTTGACGTAATGCTACTTTTAGGATCTTGTTCATCGTTATTATTTTTATAACCAGATAATTTTGTCGCTTTTTTTAACAGAAAAATGAAGTAAGCAACAATTGACCTTGATAGAAAAGCAGGCTGGACTCGAACCAACATTCCCCGGTTCCCTCAGGAAGTAAGTCCCGGTTGACCTCTTCCGGTAATTCCGGAACTCCTATACCGGTGTCTTAACCATTAGACGACTGCTTTATGGGAAGCGATAATGGTGAAAGTAATCCCAAATGATGAAGTAACTTTTACTTGACCGCTTCGATGATACAAAGATGCAAGACCATGTGCGCAATCTTTTTGCGCAGGTAAAATTTTTTTTCTGCCTTATCTTCGCGCCCGGAAATCAGCCCCAAAAGGAAAGCTGACGGTAGTAAAATGTTATCTGTACAAGAAAAGAAGGCCGTGCACCGGGAACATCATCAGAAAGCGAAGTTCATCCGGCTGCGGCGCGGCATAAGAGTAGCCCGGTATGTGATGTACCGCGAGACATTAATCGACAAAAAGAATATTTACTGGTCATTTATAGGTGCTTTTGTTGGCATTGCCAGTATTGGCTTATTAAGCCACTTCTATCTCCCTGTAAAGGACAACCTGTTCCTGATAGGCTCCTTTGGCGCATCGGCGGTGTTAATCTATGGTCATACGCAAAGTCCGCTGGCGCAGCCCCGTAATTTAGTAGGAGGACATTTATTAAGTGCGGTGGTAGGGGTAACGGTGGGGTATCTGGTGCCCTGGCCGGAATGGGAATGGCTGGCCTGCGCGCTGGCGGTGGCGGCATCGCTGGTAGTGATGCAGGTCACCAAAACAGTACATCCGCCGGGCGGCGCTACCGCCCTGCTGGCGATTGCGGGTTCACCGGCCATCCGGAAGCTGGGCTTCTGGTATGTATTGTCGCCGGTGGCCTCCGGAGTGGCCATATTGTTACTCGTAGCAGTGGTGGTGAACAATATGACCGACATCCGGCAATACCCCGATAAACGGAAGTGGTTCTAGACCGTTTTCTTTTTATAGATAATGGTATCTGACGCCAGTGGCTCCAGCCGGTAGCCGCCGGTATCGATGGTGAGCTTGGGCAGTTGCTGACGTAGCTGTTGCAGCGTGTTGGCGTCAGGGTTAGCCTGGTACAGGTACAGCTGCTGTAACTTTTTATTCTTCCCCAGCGCCGTCAGGAACGCCGGTGCGCACGCAGTGCCGCTCAGGTTCAGGTACCGCAGCTCCCCGCAGCCTGTCAGCGGCGTGGCTGCAGAGCCTTTGACTGCCGTCTGTTTCAGCTCCAGCCGGGTGAGGGCAGTCAGCTGACTAATATCGGCCAGCGCGGCATCGGTGATACGCGTGCCGGACAGGTCCAGCCATACCAGCTGCGAACGGAGGGGATGCAGCAACTTCATATCTGCATCGCTGAAATCCGGTGCGTTTACACAGCTGACAGACACAAAAGGACTGTTGGCCGCTACAGGCAATACTTTCACGCCTTTGGCCTCCAGGGCTTCCATACTTTTTTTATCCGGCGCCGACGGCGTAGCCTCGGGCACAAACTCGTTGTGGTCCAGCGCTTTGCCCGGCGTCATCGCTTCCAGCACCAGCTGTATACGCGGATTGGGCTTCAGCTCTTTCACCGTTTTACCGGTGGGCGCTCCCTGCGCAATCCACCAGTAGAGCAGTTCTACCTCGCGGGGCGACAGCTGTGGCTTGCCTTTGGGCGGCATACGGTGTTCGTCATTATCAGGCAGCACCAGTCTTTTAAACAACTCACTTTCTTCCGGCATACTATCCTTCAGTACCGGTCCATGCTCGCCTCCTTCCCGGATCAGCGCGAGCGTTTCCAGCCGTAGTCCCCCTTTTAGTTTCTGGGCGTTGTGACAGCCATAGCAGCGGGTAGACAGTACCGGCGCCACCAGGTCTTCGTATACCCGTGCATCGCCTACGCTCGTATAGGCGGCTTCGTTATCGGCGATAGTCTTTTTACCGGCGAAGGACTGCAATGCCGGCGGCATCGCCTGCAGCAGGTAGTCGTCACCATGCGTGAGCGACCCGCCATAGTGCCCGGCAGCGGACACCAGCACCAGCAGCAGGGCAAACAGCGGCAGCTCGAAACGCGCCAGCCTTTTGGCAGCGGGGATGACCGCTAGCAGCCAGAGCAGGGCGCTGCTAACGGCTACGCCTATACCCAGCCACAGGTGGGTGTTGAGCAGCTGTTCGTCATAACCACCGTCGAGCGATAACAGGTAACCTGCCACGCAGCTGGCGACGGCGGAAAGGGTGGCTGCCAGCAGTAACAGCGGCAGCGCGGCACGCAGGCCGGTCCGCTTGCTGCTGCGCGACAGCAGCGCCAGCACAAAGGCGATGATCAGGATGCCTATCGGCAGATGTACGATCAGCGGGTGTATCCTCCCGATGAAAAGATTCCAGTTTCCGGTTGCGGCTAATATCTTCATTACTTACCGTAGCGCTGTTTGAGTTGATGCATCATATATACGTTAATGTCCCATTGGTTGGCCAGCGGCTGCCTTGTATAAGGCAGGGTGGGCATATAATCGGCCGGACCGAACTCCGTCAGCATCGTCAGCGGCTTGCCCGCCTCCTGGTGCCGGCGCACGACCTGGTCCCACCAGTTGAAATGCGCTTTCACGGCGTTGGCCCATTCGGGCGCACGGGGATCATTGACCTGCGGCCCTTCGGGGTGACCGATACGGGCATGGATATGACCGGCGCGCTCCAGCGCTTTGCCGACAGTTTCGGCCTGGTCCTCCAGCAGCGACTCATGCACGTTGCACCAGTGGGAGATATCGAGCGTGAGGCGCAGGTCGGGCTTCTTTTCGATGAACTGGCGCGCCACGTGGGCGGCAAACAACATGCGGGAACGGTGCGTTTCATGATACACCGGAACGCCGTTGCGCTGTGTGATACGTGTGCTGATATCGATCAGCGCGGCGTTCTGGTCAAAGGTAAAATAGTCTTTGCCGGATTGTGTGTTGATGTATAGCGGCTTGGGACCTGTGGTGGTAGCGGCGGTAAGCGCAGCTTCAAACTGTGCGGCATGTTTCGTATAGTCACTGTCGTGACCGCCGGCCAGGTAGCCTACGTGGAGCTTGTGCTGGTCCAGCGCGGCGAACAGTGCCTGTTGCGCCGCTTTTTCCGTTGGCCACCAGAGTTCGATGCCGTCGTAGCCGGCTTGTTTGGCATCGCGGCAGAAATCACCGATGCTGCCGGGATAGCCCCAGTTGGTAGCCATCACGATCAGCCGGTAACCGTTGGCTGGCCGGGCGGCAAAGGAAGGGAGGGAGGCGAGGGCCATCGCCCCGCTCATAACGGCAGACTGCCGGAGAAAATTTCTTCTGCTGGTGTGCATTGGTTGATTTTAAATATTAAGCCAGGATCGGCGTGATCACATGTCCGCCTACGTCTGTCAGCCGGAAAGGCCGGCCCTGGAACTGGTAGGTCAGTTTTTCATGGTCAAATCCCAGCTGTTGCAGGATGGTAGCGTGTATATCGTTGATGGCCACTTTGCCTTTAATGGCAGCGTAACCGATTTCGTCTGTTTCTCCCCAGGTAAAGCCTTTTTTGATACCGGCGCCGGCCATCCACATGGTAAAGGCTTCCACGTGGTGGTCACGGCCGAGGTAAGGCGTGTCTTTACCGTCACGGTTTTCCTGCATCGGCGTACGGCCAAACTCACCGCCCCATACCACCAGTGTTTCATCGAGCAGGCCGCGTTGTTTGAGGTCTTTCAGCAGCGCGGTAATAGGACGGTCTATCTCCCGGCATTTGTTGCGGAAGCCATAGTCGATGGCCAGGTTTTCATCAGTGCCGTGGCTGTCCCAGCCCCAGTCGTACAGCTGTACGAAGCGCACGCCTTTCTCTACCAGTTTACGGGCCAGCAGGCAGTTGTTGGCGAAAGACTCTTTGCCGGGCTGTGTGCCATACATCTCATGAATATATGCCGGTTCCTTGTTGATGTCCATCACATCAGGAACGGAGATCTGCATTTTGTAGGCCAGCTCATACTGTGAAATGCGGGCCATGGTTTCCGGATCGCCGAAAGTTTCGTACTCCTGGCGGTTGATATCGTTGATCGCTTCGATAGATTGTTTACGAAGATTACGGTCCATGCCTTCGGGGTCTGTCAGGAACAGCACAGGATCGCCTTTGGTGCGGCATTGTACGCCCTGGTAAACAGAAGGCAGGAAACCGCTGCCCCACACGCTTTTACCGGCATCGGGCGTTTTACCGCCGGAGGTGAGCACTACAAAGCCGGGCAGGTTGCTGTTTTCCGTGCCAAGACCGTAGGTCACCCAGGAGCCGGTACTGGGCCTGCCGAGCCGTGCGCTGCCGGTTTGCATCAGCAGCTGTGCCGGCCCATGGTTGAACTGGTCCGTCTGTACCGCTTTCAGGAAGCTCACCTCATCGGCCATGGTGGCGAAGTGCGGCATATGGTCGGACACCCATGCCCGTGATTCGCCATGCTGCGCGAAGACCGCCTGCGGTCCCAGCATTTTGGGAACGCCGCGGATGAACGCAAACTTTTTGCCTTCCAGTAGCGACTGCGGGCAGAGCTGATTATGCAGCTTCTGCAGGTCCGGTTTATAGTCAAACAGTTCGAGTTGTGAAGGAGCGCCTGCCATATGCAGGTATATCACGCTTTTGGCCCTGCCGGGGAAATGCGGAGCGCGGGGCGCCATGGGGTCGGCGCTGAAATCGGGCCTGGCGGCGGCACTGCTGCCGCAGCTGGTCAGAAAAGAGCCCAGCGCGGCGGCACCGAGGCCGGTCACGCAATCCAGCAGGAAGTGCCGGCGGGTGATGAAGCGCAATGTTTCTTCATTGGCTTCCCGGAGGAGTTTATCGTGCAAACGGGACATAGCGTTGTTTATGATTTGATCAGAAATTCGTCGAGATTCATAATAGCATTGGCGACCACAGTGAGGGCGGCCAGTTCCGCCAGCTGCTGCGGCGCTTCTTTGCATTGCAGCAGCGCTTTCGCATCGGCAGGTGATTTTTTATACTGTTGCAGCGCCTGTTTGTACAGCCGTTGCAGCACGGCCAGCTTATTGTCGGGCAACTGCCGGCAGACGGCCGTCTGATAACCCCAACGGATACTCGCAGTAGCGTCGTTGTTACCGTTGCGCTGCATGTGCTGCGCCAGCGCACGGGCGGTCTCCACATACACCGGGTCGTTGAGCGTTACCAGCGCCTGTAATGGCGTATTGGTACGGATACGGCGTTGCAGGCATACCTCGCGGCTGGAGCCGTCGAACGTGATCATGGAGGGATAGGGGCTGGTCCGTTTTTGGAAAACATACAGCGCACGGCGGTACTGGTTGCCGTCTTCTGCGGTCTTCCAGTACTCGCCGCTCCACACGCTCTGCCAGATGCCTTCCGGCTGGTAGGGCATCACGGCCGGACCGTGCATGTTACGGTTCAGCAGACCACTGACGGCCAGCGCCTGGTCCCTCACCTCTTCGGCGGTAAGCCTGAAGTGCGGGCCTCTGGCCAGCAGGCGGTTGGCGGGATCTTTCTCCTGCAGTGCGGGCGTGGTGGTGGCGTCCTGCTGATAAGTGGAAGAGAGAACGATTTCACGCAGCAGCTTTTTAGTGCTCCAGCGATACTGATGGATATACTGATACGACAGCCAGTCCAGCAGCCCGGGGTGGGAGGGCAGGAAACCCTGTGTGCCGAAGTCTTCCACCGTTTCTACGATACCGGTGCCAAACAGTTGTTCCCAGAGGCGGTTCACCATCACCCGCGCTGTCAGCGGGTTGCCCGGAGCGGTGATCCATTGCGCCAGCCCGAGGCGGTTGCGTGGCGCATTGGCAGGGAAAGGATTCAGGGAGTGCGGCACGTCGGGGGTGACGGCCTTGCCTAACACCAGCCAGTTGCCGCGTTCGAAAATATGGGTGGTCCGCTGCATCACCGGCGGATTTTCGATCATCACGGGGATGTCCTGCGGCTGGGAGTTGACCAGCGCCAGCAGTTCATTGTTGACAGCCTCATATCCCGGCTGGCCTTTACCGGGCAGGTCGTCGCGGAAAGCGAACCACTCCACCATGCATACCGGGTCGTTGGGCTTCAGCGAAGCATTGCGGAACTTCAGGTACAGGTCATGTTTGCCGGTGGTAGGTTTCAGCGGGATGGCGATCACCTTGCGGTCATTGGTAGGCGCCAGCGTTTGTGTGAAATACACCGGGCCGTTGAGGCTGTCCAGCCGGCATTCGAGAACGCCGCCGGTGTTGCCGGTCCAGTAGTTCATCAGCAGCTGTGTTTTGCCACCGGTGGCCTGTGCGGGCAGGCGGCAGCTGCCGTTGTGGCGTACGCCGAGGTATTTGGTATCATACAGCGCGCCGTTGACGTAGTTGTCGCAGTCGTGCGCATGTACTTTAGGCTCCAGTACTTTCATGAACTGCTGCACATCGGCCACCTGTGCGGTGTTGCCGTGTTGTTTCACCCATTCGCTGATACGGTTCACTTCTGAAAGACCGATACTGTCGTACAGGCGCAGCTTGGGGTGTTCCATATGGGTGTCCTCGTCGCGGGTGTTGTTCATGAAAGCCAGCAGCTTGTAATAATCTTCAAACCGGAAAGGATCGTAAGGATGGCTGTGGCATTGCACGCAGCCGATGGTAACGCCCTGCCATACTTCCATGGTGGTGCTTACACGGTCCATTACGGCGGCGGTGCGGAACTCTTCGTCCTGGGTACCGCCTTCGTCGTTGGTCATGGTGTTGCGGTTAAACGCTGTGGCGATCAGCTGGCCGTTGGTCGGATGCGGCAGCAGGTCGCCCGCCAGCTGCGCAACGGTGAAGCTGTCGTAAGGCATATCCTGGTTGAACGCGTCGATGACCCAGTCGCGGTAGCGCCACACGCTTCTGCTGGCGTCTCTTTCATATCCTTTGGTATCGGAATAACGGGCGAGGTCCAGCCACATGGAGGCCCAGCGTTCGCCGTAGTGGGGCGATTGCAGCAGGGAGTCCACCATGCGCTGGTAAGCGGCAGGACTGTGGTCTGCGGTGAAAGACGCCACCATGCCCGGCGTAGGTGGCAGGCCGGTCAGGTCCAGGCTGACGCGGCGCAGCAGCGTCAGCGGGTCGGCGGGCTTAGAAGGTTTTAATCCTTCGGCATTCAGTTTTTCGATGATAAAACGGTCGATGTCGTTGCCGTTGTCAATACTGACATCCGGCACCGGGACCTGCTTCAAAGGCACATAGGCCCAGTGTTCGCCCCATTCGGCGCCCTCTTTTACCCAGCGGGTGAGGATGTCTACTTCGGCGGCGGTGAGCGGTTCCCCTTTCTGGGGCATCCGTTCTTTCGGGTCCTTACAGGTGAGACGGCGGATAAACTCGCTTTTCTCCGGATGACCGGGAATAATGGCAGGCTTGCCTGATTTGGTATTGCCCAACGCTTCTTCCCGGAAAAGGACGCTGAAGCCGCCGCTTTGTTTTACGCCGCCATGGCAACTGATACAGTGTTTGTTGAGTATAGGCTTGACTTCCGCGCTGAAGTCAGTGCGCTTGCGTGATTGGCAGGCGGTCACCACCATACCGGCAACTACGGACAGCAATATGGCTGCCCGGAACGTGGATGTAGAGCGCATGTGATTTTTCATTGAACCACTGTAAAAGTAATCGTCCGTTTGTACTAAGCGGATAGAGGATCTGCGGAATATGATGGATTATTTTATGGTTCCTGTTTTTTAGTGCGGTATTGCGCCGGTGAAAGGCCCATGACCTTGGTGAACAGCCGGGAGAAATAATAGGGGTCTTCCATGCCCAGCAGCGACGCGATCTCTTTTACCCGCAGATGGGTGAAATGCAGGTACTGGCAGGCCTTCTGCACTTTCAGGTGATTGAAATATTCGATGGGCGAATACCCGGTATTGCTTTTAAACAGGGCGGAGAAGTGGGAGATGGACAAATTGATGGACCGCGCCATCTGCTCCAGTGTCAGCATCCGGTCCAGGTGCTGGTTCATATAATCAATGGCCTGGTCGATCGTGTCCTGCTCCGGTCTCGTTTTCCCCGGATGATGGGAGCCGGGATAGATACAGGAGGCGAGGAAAGCCCAGAAACTCATGTTGGCATACAACAGGTTTTCTGTACGGTACCCCCTTTCCAGCTGCTGATAAATATTATCGAATAGGGCCAGCCGCTCGTGGGCATGGGGCAGGTAGGTCTGGTGACTGTTGAGCTGCTGCAGCGAGGTATGCACAATAGCATCGGCGGTATGGCCTGCAAAATGCGCCCAGTAGATGGTCCACGGGTCGGTATCTTGCGCCTGGTAAGCATGGGGCCAGTCCCGCGGGATGATAAAACAGTCCCCCGCCTTGATGGGATGGTCTTTTTTACTGAGACGGATATTGCCGCGGCCTTCCAGGCAATAGATCAGGATATGCTCCGGCGCGCCGTTGAGGCGTCTGCGATAGTGGAACTTCGCCTTGGGATAATAACCGATGTCGGTGATGTACATGGTCTGCATCACCGGATCGGCTGCGCATTTCTCCTGCAGGATGTTACGGGGGATCACTATCGCGCGCTGCCCTTTGAAGCCTTCTCCTTTTCTGATCATGGAACGGGAATTTCTTTCCGATAAAAGTAAGAAAATCCATCTGCCGGAGAAAGGTTATTCGCTACGGAGGTTTTTCAGCGGATTGGAAACGGCTGCTTTCACGGACTGAAAGCTCACGGTGCCAAGGGCGATCAGCAGCGTGGCAATGCCGGCGGCCACAAATACCGACCAGTGAAGCTGAATACGGTAGGCAAAACTCTCCAGCCATTTGTGCATGGCCCATCCGGCAAAAGGAGCGGCTATCACGAACGCAACAGACACCAGCCGGATAAAATCCCGGTTCAGCATCTGCGTGATGCTGCTCACGCTGGCGCCCAGTACTTTACGGATGCTGATTTCCCTTGCCCGCTGCGCAGCCATAAAAGTCGCCAGGCCGAAGATGCCCATGCAGGCAATGGTAATGGACAGGATGGAAAACAACAGCGCTATCTGCTGCACGCGCCGGTCGGCCCGGTACATCTCATCAAATGACTGGTCGAGGAAACTATAGTTGAAAGGCATGCCCGGCGCCATGGATTTCCACAGCTGCGTCGCGTTATCGATGACCTGCTTCCCGGAAGCCCCGGCCATTTTCAGCATGATCACATCAGGGCGCCAGTTGTTAAGCGTCATGCATACGGGGCCGATGGCCTGGTGCATGGACTCATAATTGAAGTCCTTCACCACACCGATAATCGTAAAGGCCCGTGGACTGCCGTCACTCTCCACATTGTATACGTTTTTGCCTACAGGATCTTTATATCCCAGCATTTTAGCAGTCGTCTGGTTGATGATGACCGCGGAGGAATCTGCTGCGGAAGCGGTCCTGAAGTTCCTGCCCGCCACCAGTTGCATACCCAGTGTTGGTATGTAGTCATCGTCAACAGCCCACCGGCGGGTGTTAAAACTGTTGGATGCCAATGGTCCGTTTTCCGGGTTGATGTTCCAGTCCTGCCGCGCAAAACCGGCTACCGGTAAAAAGGAGCTGACGGTGGCGCTGGTAACGCCTGCGGAATGCTGCATCTCTTTTTTGAAAGTATATACCTGGTCGCCCAAAGCATCGGCATTGTGGATCGTCAGTACCTGGTCTCTGTCAAAGCCTGGGTTTCTGCTCTGGATAAAACGGAGCTGCTGATATACCACCAGCGTGCCGATGATCAGGAAAACAGCGGTGGCAAACTGAAACACGACCAGCACACTTCGTAGTCCGCTGTTTTTGCTGCCCAAACGAAGCTTACCTTTTAACACCTCCACCGGTTTAAAGCCTGACAGGAAAAAAGCGGGGTAGCTGCCAGCCAGTATCCCCACCACAAAAGGCAATGCTATCAGCCATGGGAGAATATTTGCAGATAACAGCGCCGTTAGTCCGATCGACTTGTCGGTGATCTGGTTGAATAACGGTAATGCCAGGTAAGCCATACCAATGGCAAGAAGAAGTGCGAAAATAGCCATCAGCGTGGACTCTGTAAGAAATTGACTGATGAGTTCTTTGCGCGCAGTGCCCAATACCTTGCGGATGCCCACCTCTTTGCTTCTCCCGGCGGAATAAGCGGTGGTCAGGTTCATAAAGTTAATACAGGCAATCAGGAGAATAAACAAGGCCACGGCGGAAAAGATATAGATGTACTGCATACTGCCGGGCGGACTCAGCTCGTCCCGCAGGTGGCTGTGCAAATGGATCTCTTTTAAGGGCATCAGCGGGAAGTCCACGGTATTACCGGCTTTCTCAAACTCCTCTATGCTGTTTATTTTGAAAGGCGCCAGCGCCGGGATGAGATAGTTGATTACAAACTGCCGGTGGTTCCGCTGAAAGGCTACCGGATCGGTGCCGGGACGTAAAAGCAGATAGGTATAAAAGTTATGTGCACCCACATTGCCCCAGTCATAATGCCGGTTCATCATAGGAAACAACAGGTCAAAACGGAAGTGGGATTTGGCGGGCATGTCTTTGAGCACAGCGGTTACCTTGTAAGGAACAATTTTGTCTCCTTCCTTGATTTGTAGTTCCTGCCCCAACACATCTGTCCGGTCAAAATATTTGCGGGCGGCGGATGCCGTCAACACCACGGTGTTGGGCTGCGTCAGCGCAGTCCGGGTGTCTCCGGCGATAGCCGGAAAAGTAAAGACATCAAAAAAAGTGGAATCAACATAAGCAGTACTGGCTTCCATGATATAGGCGCCGTTCCTGTTGATGAGCTTCCGGTTCTCCTGGGCATTGATACGGGTATAACTTTCCACGGCAGGGTAGTCTTTCTTCAATGCAGGCCCCATGACGTCGGAGGTCACCGCCATGCGGATGTCCTGCCCGCCCCAGTGTAAATTACTCTGGATACGGTAGATGCGGTCTGCCTTGTCATGAAAACGATCGTAACTGCATTCATCTGCGATATACAGTGCTATCAGCAGAAAGCAGGTCAGCCCGATGGCCAGTCCCATCAAGTTGATCAGCGAGAATGTTTTCTGACGAAGGAGATTCCTCCAGCCTATGGTGATATACGTCTTTAGCATGATGTTGTTTTAGGTTGATGCCTGCCATCTGCTGTCCGCGAATTAGGTGCCTAAGATATTCTATTTTGATAATCAGTAAGATATATACTTTGTGCGTGATTTATTTGTCCGCTTTCGACGCTTGTTGTCCGATTCCGGACTGTGAACGACATGCCCGCAACCGGAGAAAGACCTTTATCACGCCACCCTGTCATCAGGCGAATCCGGGGAAGTCATGACCATCAAAGTTTCCGTTCATGTATTTGATTCGTTTTTTTGTTTTTATTACACGTACTTTATACGCTTAATACCATCGTAGCACTGAACAATGAAAAAAAGACTACTTACCCTGGCGCTGACCGCAGCTGCCACGGCGGGGTGGGCGCAGCAACTTCCGTCTGAATTACAGACACCGGAAGTGGTGTCCGTCAACCGTCTGCCCATGCGGGCCTCCGCCTTTGCCTTCGAAAACAAAGCGCTGGCTGGCCGGCAAGATAAAGCCCAATCCGGCAATTTTCTGTCGCTCAACGGTACCTGGAAATTCAACTGGGTACAGGACCCGCGTCAACGTCCGGCTGATTTTTATAAACCGGACTTCAACGACAGCGGATGGGATAACTTTAAAGTGCCCGCCAACTGGGAAGTAAATGGTTATGGCCTGCCCATCTATGTCAACCACCCGTACGAATTTACCGGCCGTACCAAAATGGGCGCAGCCCTGAAACCACCCTACGATATTCCGGAAGATAACAACCCGGTAGGATCTTACCGTAAAAAGTTCGACCTGCCGAAAGACTGGGACGGTAAACAGGTGTTTATCCACCTCGGCGCCGTAAAATCGGCCTTTTTTATCTGGGTCAACGGAGAAAAAGTAGGCTACAGTGAAGACAGCAAACTGGCAGCGGAATTCGATATCACCCGCTTCGTGAAACCGGGACAGAACGTGGTGGCCCTACAGGTATACCGCTGGAGCGACGGCTCCTACCTCGAATGCCAGGACATGTGGCGCATCTCCGGCATCGAAAGGGAAGTATACCTCTATGCTACACCCAAACTGGATATGCGCGATTTTAAAATCGCCGCCTCACTGGATAAATCTTATACCAACGGCTTGTTAGACATCAACCTGGAAGTGAGCAACTACCGGATCGATAAAAGAACAAACCACAGTAAACCAGACACCTTCGCGGTGACCATGGAACTGGTAGATGCCACCGGTAAAACTGTCCTCAAAGAAGAAAACAGCGGACTGCAGCCGGTACTGGGCAACTATAAAACCCATGTACAGTTTCACCGGGAAGTACCCAACGTACAAAGCTGGTCGGCCGAAACGCCCTACCTCTACACGCTTTACCTGACACTGAAAAATAAAGCCGGCGATGTGCTGGAAGTAGTGCCGCAACGTATCGGCTTCCGCACCATCGAACTGAAAGACCGCAACTTCCTGGTCAACGGAAAACGCGTATTCCTCAAAGGGGTGAACCGCCACGAACACAACGCCACACAAGGACACACCCTCACCCGCGAGGACATGCGCAAAGACATGGAGATGATGAAACAGCTCAACGTCAACGCGGTACGTCATTCGCATTATCCTCCGGACCCTTACTGGATGGAGCTGTGTGACGAATACGGACTGTACGTGATCGATGAAGCCAATATCGAATCCCATGGCCGTTACTACGATCTCGCCTATACGCTGGCCAATGATAAACAATGGCGCGCACCCCATCTCGAAAGAATACTGCGGATGTACGAACGCGATAAAAACCATCCCAGCGTGATCACCTGGTCACTGGGCAACGAAGCCGGCAACGGTACCAACTTCTATGAAGCGTACGACTGGCTGAAAGCGCACGACACCCGCCCCGTACAGTACGAACGCGCAGAACACGATTACAACACAGACATCATCGTACCGCAATATCCTGATCCGGACTGGCTGGTGAAATACTCCAGCCACAACCCTGACCGTCCCATGATCATGAGCGAATACGCCCACATTATGGGCAACAGCCTCGGCAACTTCCAGGAATACTGGACCGCCATCGAAAACCATCCTTTCCTGCAGGGCGGCTTTATCTGGGAGTGGATAGACCAGGGCATCGATACGGTGAAAAATGGTAAACGTATCCTGGCCTACGGCGGCGACTTCCCGCTGAGCGGCCCGGTGAACGAACCTTTCAGCGATAACAACTTCTGCGTGAAAGGCGTGGTGACCGCCCATCGTGGCCTTACGCCCATGGCGATAGAAGTAAAGAAAGTATACCAGCACATTAAGAGCAGCTACAGTGGCAGCAACGCTGTTACCGTGCAGAATGGTTATTTCTTCCGCGATCTGGCCAACTACCAGCTCAACTGGGAACTGCTGGAAGACGGTAAGGTCATAGAAAAAGGTACGGTGAAAGACCTTTCTGTCGCCCCGCAACAGAAAACGATCATTCACCTGCCGCTGAAAAGCGCCGTACGCGCAGGGAAAGAGTATTTCCTCAACGTCCGTTATGTGCTGAAACAACCGGAGCCTTTCCTGCCTGCCGGTTTTGAAATCGCCTCCGAACAATTTGCATGGGGCAAAGGCGAGGCGGTAGCGCCGGCGGTCATCAAACCCGGACAGCTCACGCTGCAACAGGATGCCGGTCATGCCGTGATCAAAGGCAGCGGCTTCGCCGTGAGCTTCAACCTGAAAGAGGGCACCCTTGAAAAATATGAACTGAAAGGAGAGGAGCTGCTGAAAGGCAGCCTGCAGCCGGCGTTCTGGCGTGCGCCTACCGACAACGATATCGGCGCTAACTTCAACCACTCACTGCGCAAATGGCGCAATGCCTATGCGGACGGCAAACTGCTGGAAGCGACGGTCAACAAAACGGCCAACGGATACGAAGTGGTGCTGAAAAAAGAAATCGTGGACGGCGATGCGATCGCCACACAAACCATTGCTGTACATGGCGATGGCAGCCTGAAAATCATCAGCGGTTTTACGGCGGTCAAAGGCAAACACCCGCTGCTGCTGCGCGTGGGGAACGATCTGCAGCTGCAACAGCAGTTTAACCAGATCGATTTCTACGGCCGCGGTCCATGGGAAAACTACTGGGACAGGAAAACGGCTTCTTTCGTCGGCATTTATCATCAGACAGTGGACCAGCAATACTTCCCGTATGCAAGGCCCCAGGAAAGCGGCAACAAATCCGATGTACGCTGGGTAACCATGACCAATAAAAAAGGCAAAGGCCTTCGTTTTGAATACTCTGACAGCCTGCTCAATTTCTCTGCATTGCCTTATAGTCTGAACGACCTCGATCCGGAAGCGGATAAAAAACAGTACCATTCCGGCGAGCTGGTGGCAAGACCGGAAATCTATATGCATATTGACCTGCAGCAGTCCGGTCTGCAAGGCATCGATAGCTGGGGCGCCTGGCCGTTGGAGCAGTACAGGATACCGTTTCGCAACCAGGAATACAGTTTCTGGATTAA
This sequence comes from uncultured Chitinophaga sp., assembly GCF_946479755.1. The sequence goes on from NZ_CAMLHC010000021.1 coordinate 124,626, forward strand.
ACCGGTGATCAAATAAATCCAACGGGTGATCTTATAAATCTGATAATAACCCCGGGCTTTGGCCCGGGGTTATTATGATCATTCCGCGGTGAGCGTTCGCAGTTTAGCGAGATCTTCATCGGTGCGGTTGCCAAATATCTGTACGCTGGCCAGGGCTGTCTCAATGGCTGCAAACTCCTGCGGTGTCAGCGTTACAGCGGCAGCGCCAAAATTTTCGTGTATCCGGTCCCGGTGGCGGGAACCGGGAATAGGCACGATAAAATCTTTTTTATGCAGCATCCATGCCAGCGATATTTGTGCCGGCGTAGCATTTTTTTCGGAAGCAAACTGCTGCAGCAGGTCCAGCAAAGGCTGATTGGCTTTGATGTTCTCTTTATCAAAGCGGGTGATCACCCGACGGGCATCTATTCCTTTGAACGTGGTGTCTGCGTTGATTTTCCCGGAGAGAAAACCGTTGGCCAGCGGGGAGAAAGGAACGAAGCCGATGTTCAGCGTTTCGCAGGTGGGGATCACTTCCGCTTCAAAGGTGCGTTCCATCATGGAATACTCGCTTTGCACTGCCGTTAGCGGGGTGATGGCATGCGCGCGCCTGATTTCATCGGGCGTAGCCTGTGATTGGCCCCAACCCAGTATTTTGCCTTCTTTTATCAATGCGCCCATTACCCAGGCGATATCTTCTACCGGGATGTCTTTGTTGACACGATGCTGGTAGTACAGTTCCACATGGTCGGTACGCAGCCGGCGAAGTGATGCTTCCAGCTTACCTTTGATATGCAGGAAGAGGTTGTCCCGGGAGTAGTCTCCGATATCGTTTTTGTCGATAAGGAATTTGGTGGCGATCACCACGTGGTTGCGGATGTCCTGCAACGCTTCCCCTACCAGGACTTCATTGTCGCCCATGGCGTACCTTTCGGCGGTATCAAAAAACGTGCAGCCCTGATCGTAGGCGTAACGCAGTAACTGTAAGGCTTCCGCTTTGTCCGGTGCGGCGCCGTATCCCATGCTGAGGCCCATGCAGCCGTAACCGATAGCCGATACTTCGAGGTCTCTTAATTTCCTTGTTTTCATGCTTTTCAATTTTTATAGCGCGATGGCTGATTGATAAGCAAAGGTCATTTGCCGGCAGGACGGGAAAAAGCAAGATGCAAACAATCTGTATCGAAATTCAAACCTTCCTGAACTGTTGGGGAGTGATGCCGGTTTGTTTTTTGAAGAAGGCGTTGAAGTGGGCGGGTTCCAGGAAGCCCAGTGCATAGGCTATTTCAGCCACGGTCCAGTTGCTTTGGGTGAGCAGCGATTTGGCTTCGCGCAGGCAGCGTGCTGCGATCAGGCGGGAAGTGGTGCTGCCTGTGGCTGCTTTCAGCACACGGTTAAGATGGTTGACGTGGATATTCATATGCCGGGCAAAGTCGGCCGCGGAGCGGAGTGACACCTGCTGTGTGGTATCATCAATAGCGTAGTGCCGTTCCAGTTGTTCGGTAAAGAGCGCGGCGATCCGTTCGGCTGCATTTTGCGGCTGTTTGATCTGTACGGCGGAACTGAGTTGCGTTTTCAGCGCAAAGTGAATCAGTTCCATGGCCAGGTTTCTGAGCACATCGTATTTATAGTGGTAGTCCGATGCTTTTTCTTCCAGCATACGCTGAAAAATTCTCTCCGCCTGGCTCACCTGCTCGTCGGTTAATTCAAAGATATGTGTGCCGCCCGGCTGGTAAACGGGATATTCGTGCACGTTACCATAACGGTGAAAAAAGTGCTGGTTAAAGACGACGCAAAAGCTGTTATGTATCTGTGACCGGTCTGCACTGTAGGGTATCTGCGGGTTCAGGAAAAGGAGCGCCTGTTTTTGGACCTGTACTGTTTTGTCGGCGAACTGTATTTCACTTTTACCATGGGCCAGGATGATCTTATAGAAGTCCCTCCGCCGGTAGGCTTCCGGTGCAGGCAGCAGTTGACCGGTGGTGTAATCGGTCTTAAACACATTGAAATGACCGGCGCCCTGGCGGAGGTTTTCAGGGGTCCGTCCGATTTTGTCGCGGTAAAAAATTTCCAGTGTTTCTATTTTGACCATGGATTAAAATTACAACATTCAGCGCATACCGGTCGCATTTGCCCCACTAGAAAGTCGCATCTGTACAGCGCATAAAAGCAGATTGTTGCGGACATTTGTATCATAACAAAAAGACATCGTATGAAATACCTGGTTACCTTTTTCTCCTTAGCGGTATTGTTCATGACCGCCTGCCAGCAGCAACCATCGCATCCGCTCAACACGGCTGTTCCTACTAAAGACAGCAGTGTTCAGGGCAATATAAAACCGGCAGAGAGTGGTTATGCCGATGTAAACGGACTAAAGATGTACTATGAAGTGTATGGCAGTGGTAAACCGCTGGTGTTGCTGCATGGTTCTTTTATGAATATCCCCATGAACTGGGCGAAGGCTATTCCGGTACTGGCTAAAGACCGTAAGGTGATCGTTGCGGAGATGCAGGGGCATGGCCGTACGAAGGATATTGACCGTAAGATGAGTTATGAAAGCATGGCAGATGATGTGTCCGCCTTACTGAAACAGTTGAAGGTGGACAGTGCGGATGTATTGGGGTACAGTATGGGTGGCGGTATTGCTTTCCAGTTTGCCGTGCGTCATCCGGAGCAGCTGCGCCGGCTGGTGATTTTATCAGGGACGTATGCGCATAACGGCTGGTGGCCGGATGTAGAGGCCAGCTTTGCCGGTATGAATGCGGAGATGTTCAAAGGTTCACCGATTGAAAAGCAGTATGACAGCCTGGGTAATGATCCCGCCCGTTTCCCGGAGTACATCAAAAAAGTACTGAGCATTGATGTGGTGCCTTATGACTGGACCAAAGAAGTGAAAAATATCAAGGCGCCGATATTCATGGCTATCGGCGATGCCGATGGTGTGCGTTACGAGCATGCGCTGGAGTTGTTCCGCGCCAAAGGTGGTGGGAAAATGGGGGATATGCACGGGTTGCCGCAGTCGCGGCTGGCCATCTTACCGGGTACCACTCATATTGGTATGATGGTGAACACCGATCTGTGGATTCCCATGGTGAAGAATTTCCTGGATGGTGATCTGAATGCGCCGCCTCCTATGTTTTAACAATACGGATAACACTGCTTATAAACAGGCTGCTGAAACGGTTCAGCAGCCTGTTTTGTTGTATCTTTACCGGGCCTGCAGGAGAACAAATGGAACAGACCGAAAACAACATACCGCGCAAAATTATTCACATCGATATGGACGCTTTTTATGCGTCGGTAGAGCAGCGTGACCATCCGGAATACCGTGGTAAAGCGATCGCTGTGGGCGGATCTCCGGAGGGGCGGGGAGTGGTGGCAACGGCCAGTTACGAGGCGCGGAAATACGGTATCCGTTCGGCCATGTCTTCCAGGAGGGCGTTGCAGTTATATCCCCAGCTGATTTTTGTCCGTCCCCGTTTTGATGCCTACAAGGAAGTGTCCCGCAGGATACGGGAGATTTTCGCGCGTTATACCGACCTGATAGAGCCGCTGTCGCTCGATGAAGCCTACCTGGACGTGACAGAAGACAAGTTGAACATAGGCTCTGCCATTGAGATAGCGCGGCAGATCAAGCTGGCTATCCGGGAGGAACTGCAGCTGACGGCATCCGCGGGTATTTCGGTCAATAAGTTTGTGGCCAAGATAGCTTCGGATCTTAACAAGCCGGATGGCTTTACGTTTATCGGCCCTTCGGCGATTGAAGCTTTTATGGAGCAGCTGCCGGTAGAAAAATTTCATGGGGTGGGGAAGGTGACCGCTGACAAAATGAAGCGCATGGGGCTTTTTACGGGCGGTGATTTAAAGAAGCTCTCCGAGCAGGAGCTGAAGCAGTATTTCGGTAAGGTGGGTACTTTTTATTACCAGATTGTGCGGGGCATAGATCATCGTGCTGTGCAGCCGCACCGCGAAACCAAATCACTGGGCGCAGAAGATACCTTTCCCCACGACCTGACGGTGGTGGAAGACATGCATGCGGAGCTGGAAAAGATAGCCCGCACCGTATACGGCAGGTTAGAGCGCTACAGTCTGAAAGGGCGTACTATTACGCTGAAAGTCAAGTACAGCGATTTTAAGCAGATCACCCGCAACCAGTCTTTCCCTTATCCGGTGGGAGACCTGGACACGATACTACACACGGCCAAACAGTTGTTGGCAGCTACCGGGCCTGAAGATAAGCAGATACGTTTGTTGGGTATAACGTTGTCTAATTTCGGAGAAGCGGGTCCTGTTTCGGATAAGCCTGTTAATCCACAGTTATCACTTTTCGATTTTGAGGGATGATCTTGTCCTGCGGCGCAACCGGCATTATGATTGCCAATAGCCGGGCAGGTCAATCTCAGATGCTACTTCCACCGCACGGGAACGGATCATTTGTTTCATGTCCTGATGCAGTTCCTGGTGCTCTTCCCAGAAGGGAGGGGGAACGTCCAGCACATTCTTTAACAGATCGCCCGGGTACAGGTCTGCTTCCACAAACAGGTCATCCTTCAGCTTCTCGATGGCCAAAGGTACCAGGTAATTTGGGTTAAACGATTGGCCTATCAATACCCTTAGGTCGCTGGCTGTTAACTTGATAACGGGTACTTTGCTGAGGGCGATGCACCTTTTCGTGAGTATGGAATCAGTTTCTGTAGCGGGTTCCCAACGTTTGTTTTCTAATTGTTCCAGAGATTTGTATCTCCAGACATCTTTCCTGTTCATATTACCTCTCGTAACTTTTTGTCAATAATATACTAATTTCGTCAGATGATACCCAATAGAGTCATCTTTTTTCTTTTTGACGGGGTACACCTGCTGGATCTGGCAGGCGCGGTGACCGTATTCGTGGAGGCCGTCTGTTGCGGCCAGCCATATGATCTGCGTTATGTTTCACCGTATCCGCAACCCGGCAGTTCTTCCGGTTTGGGCTTTGCTTCCGTAGACCCGCCCGCATCCGTGACGGTGACGAAGGAAGATATCCTGATCATTGCCGGAATGGACCTGAGGCGGTGGGACCGGGCGGACGACGCCTTATGGATTCCCTGGTTGCAGGCTGCCGCTGCCAGCGGCGCCACCATTTGCTCTGTTTGTACCGCGGCCTTCGCATTAGCCGCTGCCGGTTTGCTCGACGGGCAGCCATGTACTACACACTGGGCTCAAACAACTTCCTTACAACAGCAATTTCCGCGCCTGAAGGTGGTGGAAAACAGATTATTTGTAAAAAGCGGCCGTATCTATACAAGCGCCGGTATCGCTACCGGTATTGATATGGCCCTGGCTCTCATTGAAGAACGTCATGGTATCGCATTTGCCAGCCTGTTGGCCAAGGTACTGGTAGTGCCCATGCGTCGTGATGGTTCCTCCCCGCAAGATAGCATCTTTCTGCAAAACAGACAGCATATAAATCATCAAATCCACGCGGTACAGGATTATATCATTTCCCATCTCCACCAAAAAATGACGATCGAAGAACTGGCAGAACAGGTCTTTATCAGTCCCCGTAACCTTACCCGCCTGTTTAAATCAGCCACCGGCATCACTATCGGCGAATATATCCAGAAACTACGGAAAGAGAAAGCCCTGCTACTGTTAAAGTCTGGCCAAAAAGTAGCCTGGGTGGCCAAAGAGTGCGGCTTTAAGAGCCCCAATCAGCTCCGCCGCCTGATACAATCCCCCAAAGCGGTCGAACTGGCCTGATCTGTTGCCTCCTTGTCCTGATTTGATACATCCCCCTCCCTAGCTTTGTACCATAAATTTTATTTCATGAAACAGCTGCTGTTGTTAATGTTCGTGCTGGCGCCATGCCTGCTTTTTGCCCAGGGTAAACAGAACTACGTATGTCCGCCCTGTGGCCCCTGTGATACCCTCGTTTTTCATCAACCCGGAAAATGTCCGCATTGTGGTATGAAACTGATCAAAAAAGATACCCTTGAAAAGCGCATCTCTGTGTGCTTCCTCCTGTACGATGATATTGAAATCCTTGATTTTGCCGGACCTCTGGAGGTCTTCGCCGATGCCGGATTTAAGGTCTTCACCGTCGCAAAAGAGAAGAAACCGGTCATCTCACAGGGAGTACTCAAAGTACTGCCGGATTACAGCCTGGCAGATGCACCGCCCGCCGATATACTCGCTGTCTTCGGCGGCAATGCCGGCCCCACTTCGGAAGATCCGGAAGTAATGGCATGGATCAAAGCCCGCGACAAAAACACGGAACGCTATTTCTCCGTATGTACCGGCGCTTTCATCATCGGCAATGCAGGTCTGCTGGAAAACCAGACAGCCACCACCTATCATGAAAAGATCGAGTCGCTGCGGAAGAGATTTCCCCGCACAAAAGTGCTGGAGAATGTCCGTTATGTGGATAACGGCCGCATCATTACGACTGCCGGTATCTCCGCAGGGATAGACGGAGCGCTGCACCTCGTCGCCAAACTGAAAGGAGAAGAGGAAGCCCTCCGGGTAGCCCGCGTGATGGAATACGATAAATATGTGCCCAACCAGGGCCTGGTGATCAAACAATAGGACAACAGGGCAGCTGCTTCACCGGAAATAGCTGCCCTGTTGCTTTGGTACACCCGGGTTTAAGCTGCCCGGTTGTATTTGGGCAATATCATCGTCTTCACAATCGTATGCGCGATCAAAGACAGCACCAATGACAGAATGATCAATAAAGATGACTTCCCCGGCGTATTAAATACATCGATCACGCCGGAAACAGATTTGCCTGCAAACAACAGGGTAATGATACAGGCCAGCACGCCGGTGATCCACAACGTAATATGAGACCACAGGTATTTTGTTTTCTGGAAACCTTTTTTGCCAAAGGAGGTAAAGAGAAGTCCAACGTGGGCCACGAAAAAGGCGGCGGCAAGGATAGTCAGCGTAGTAAGCATTCTGGTCTTTTTAGGATTTTGGGAAAATGGTATACCAACAATATACAATATTAATTGAATATACAAAACCTTCACCCTGCCTCCCCGTACTTCATCCGTATCTGTGAAATGTGCTCGGCGATCATGTGCAGCCGGTAGTAATACTTCTCGAAAATATCATCGTACATCCGGTGCCGGTTTACCAGGAAAGCATTGAGCGATTCATAAATATATTCTTCAAACGTACTGTGTTCGCTGACTTTTATCACCACTTCCGCCACCGGTTCCAGGCTGGTGGCAAATTTTGTTTTCACCTGTATGTCTGCCATCCCGGTGATCATGATCTTATACAGGTTGGGCGCTTTCGCGAAAGGGGCGTAGTGTACGGCCGTCAGCCCGTTTTCATCATATACATACTTGTGTACATTTTCCGCCAGCAGGAATTCTATCACTTCCCGGTTGGTATTATGCCGTGTGGCCAGCAACAGCGGTGTATCCAGGCTGTCCAGCACAAAATCGAAATGGATGTTGTGGCGGATCAGGATCAATAACATATCGGTGATGGCGGTGAGCCGGTGTTGCTGAAAAATATAGGCGATGGCATAGAGGTAATCCGGGCTGTCGATCGTCAGCGTGGCTCCCTTTTTCAGCGCATACTCCACCGCCATGGGTTTGTTGGCCCCCACGGCGCAGAAGATGATCGGGATCATGCCTTCTTTCTTATAGCGGATGTCAGCTCCGCCTTCTTCAATCAATAGTTCGGCCGCTTCAAAAAAAATTTCCTGGTACTCCAGCAATTCGCATAACAGCTCCGACAACTCCCGCCGGTTGAAAGACTGCAGATGCCGTCTCAACAAGGTAATCACTTCGTCCGGGTTCTCGCTTGTCCTCAGTTGACGCTTTAAGTCGTACAGCGAAATTTCCTGCATATGTTTTCATAGGGTGATAGATAGGCTGGGAGAGAACCTCCATAGGATGAAAAAACGGCTGCAATGATAATAAATATTAGTTAAAAAATTCATTTGTTTTCCTGGTGCTTCCATAACTCCTGGAAAACAGGGCTGTGTTCGCGCAGTTCCCGGAAGTGACCAGCGGCTACCACCCGGCCCTGCCGGAGCACATAGATATAATCGAACTGTGGCAACAGGTGCAGCCGGTGCATGGCGGACACGATCGCCTTGTCGGAGAACGTCTGGAACATTTTGCTATAGATCATGGCTTCTGTCTTCGGGTCTACGCTGCTGGTAGGCTCGTCGAGCAGGATCACCTCACTGTCACGTGCCGCGAGGATGCCACGGGCCAGCGCCAGCCGCTGTTTCTGGCCGCCGGAGAGGTTCACCCCTTTCTCCCGGATATCGGACGCCAGCCCGTCGGGCAGCAGGGCTACGACCTCTGAAAAATGGGCGGCCTCGCACACCTCCATAATCTCCTCTTTGGTAAACGGCAGTCCCAGCGTGACGTTATATTCGATGGTATTTTCGAAGATCTCCGGCTCCTGGGGGAACAGGGTAACGCTTTCGTGGATGGTGGCCAACGGGTAGGCGGCGCCATCTACGATCACTTTGGTGCCCTCCTCCGGTTCGTATAGCCCTCTCAGTATGGCGAGCAAAGTGCTTTTGCCGCTGCCGCTTTCACCGATCAGCGCTATCTTCCTGCCCCGGCCTATCTGTACCTGCAGCTGATGCAGGCTTTGCGGGGCATGGGCTTCGCTGTAAGACGGCAGGTGAGAGAAATTCAGCTGGCTGATATCCACCATCTGCCAGTTGCCCGGCAGCTCCGGCGCCGCGTCGGCGCGGTGATGCTCTTTATAGGCATCGCTGATATTGGTGGCGGTTTCCACGGAAGTATTGTATTGTATAATGTCGGTGTACTGCCAGGCCACGTCCTGGAACACGCTGGTGAACTGGTTCACATACCCCAGTAGGGTCACCAGCCCGGCAACATAAAACAGTTCTCCCGGCACCCAGTGCTGGAACACATAACCGATGGTGATCACACAATAGATCAGGGTGATCATCATCTCTGCCACAAACCATTTCCATTCGTTGATGACCACATTTTTGCGGAAAGAGGGCCATATACGGGCGATCTTGCCCAGCAGGCCGCTTTCCATGCTTTTCTCCAGCCGCAGCGTGATCACCGTCATGATATTGGAAAGACTGTCAAACAGCGTGGCGGACACCACATGTTCGCCTTCATTGATCTCTTCCAGCGTACGGATATATGGCTTGTCAAACAGGACCAGGAAATAAACGCAGCCCACGCCCAGCACTACGCCGATGGCACCGTAGAGGGGAGAGAAGTACAACATGGCTGCCAGTGAGAAAATCAGCTTGGACAGGGCATGGAGGTACATAAATCCCCGGGAGAAAAATTCTTTCAGCGCATCATATCCTTTACGGATACGGTTGATGACGCTGCCGCTGTGGTTGTCCTGGTGCCATTTTACCGGCAGATGAAGCGCCTGATGGTAACGTTCCTGTAAAAAGTTGCGGCTCAGGCGGAATGACAGTCCCTGCTCCATTACCCGCGCCGGCCCGTGAAAGGCCCATTCCAGCAGTTTCAGCCCCAGGTAACCACCGGCAAACAACAAAGTGTATCGGGGCAGGTTGGCCGTATCCTGCTGCACTCTGCCAATAAACCAGCCGAATAACAGGGGATTCAGCGAAAAACAAACATTGGCGAGTATAAACAACAGGTATACAAGCAGGTATTTCTTACGTTCTTTCCGTGCATATTTCCACGCAGTCTTTAACAACGATATATATGGGTTGGGCATGGTTTTCAGGTTTAGCGTTGATGATCTGGTACGATATTCGTACCTTCTGGTATGTAAATCTTTATATTATGAAAAGTTCATTTGCAGTAAAAGCATTGTTCTTCCTCTCCCTCTCTTTCTTCCTTTTTACCGGTGGATACGCCCAGACAAAAGCACAGCAGAAAGCTGCGAAAAACGCCGCCAAAGAAGCCGCTGTAAAGGCGATGGTAGACAGTAAGACCTACGTGTTCATCCCGCAGAGCGTATCACCCATGAGTGGCCGCGTGCGGCAGATCACCCCGGATTTTAATATGATGGTCACCCCGGACTCGATCGTCAGTTACCTGCCTTATTTCGGAAGAGCCTACTCCGCGCCGTATGGTTCCACCAAATCACCGCTGGACTTTAAGACGAAAGACTTTCAGTACACGACCAATCCCCGCAAAAAGGATGGATGGGACGTGAGCATCAAGCCCGGCGACAAGGACATACAAAATATCAATGTTACGATTACCAGCAGTGGTTATGCTACCGTACAGGTGACCAGCAACAACCGTCAACCAATCACTTTCAACGGATATATTCAGGAAGTGAAGAACAAAAAGTAGCTTGTTGTCTGACAATTTGGTTATCTGAAAACGAAGGAAGGCTTCTCTTCCCTCTATTTCAGCTAACCAAATTTTTTATCATTTCGTAATTGTTGAGCAACACTCCGTCAATATCCACTGTCTGCGCTTTCACCACCCGGAACCCCATCCGCTCGAAAAAAGGCTTCGCTGTGATACTTACATAAGCTGTCAATGACGGCAGCTGCAACGCTTCCGCCTTACGTATAATCGTTTCCGTCAGCAGCGTGGCTACGCCCTGCCGCTGGAAGTCTTTGTGCACAAACATCATGTCAAACTCGCCGTCGTCTTCCAGGGAGGCAAATCCGGCGATGACTTTTTCCGGTGTTTCCGCTACATAAAAATGCTGGGTATGTATGCGCTTCTCCAGCGAAGAGAGCCGGTCGCCACGGCCGGCCCATGCTGCCACCTGTTCAGGATTGTAATCTTTGCTGTTGACCGTTCGGATAGTGCCCTGGTAAAGGTCCCGCAGGGCGAGCATATCGCTGGTATCCGCCTTCCGTATATTCATCATGTGGCGTGGGTTTAAACACGAGATAGCTTATATTAGCAATACAAATTTAACCGATTCCGATGGAGAACCAAACACCAATCACTACATTATTCCTCGACATTGGCGGCGTGCTGCTGACCAACGGGTGGGACCGCAAAGCGCGCAAGCTGGCGGTGGAAACCTTTCAGCTGGATGCCGCAGAAACAGAAGAACGGCATCACCTGACGTTTGATACCTACGAGGTTGGCAAACTCACGCTCGATGAATACCTCAACCGCGTGGTGTTTTATGAAGACCGCTCCTTCACCCGGGAAACATTCCGCGATTTTATGTTCGCCCAGTCGGCCCCGTATCCGGAGATGATAACACTGGTGCGTCAGCTGAAGGAAAAATACAAACTGAAAATCGCCATTGTGAACAATGAAGGGCGGGAACTGAATACGCATCGTATTCACTACTTCGGTATCTCACAATTTGTGGACTTCTTTATCTCTTCCTGCTTTGTGCATTACCGTAAACCGGATGCGGACATCTATCGTATTGCGCTCGATATAGCGCAGGTGTCCGCCGAAGAAGTGGTGTACCTCGAAGACCGTTCTATGTTTGTGGACGTGGCCAACGGGCTGGGCATTAACGGTATCTGCCATCAGGCCTATGATACTACCGTCGCTGAGCTGGAAAAGTATGGCCTGCGGTTGTAGGAGCGTAAGGATATAAAACGACCAGGGGGCCGGATGATCCCGGCCCCCTGGTATTGATAAGTAGTTATCTATGCTTTTTTCTGCAGCTTCTCATTCAGCAGCTGTATCATCTTTTCAAACTCCTCCGGCTGAAATCCGGAAGACTCCCAGATCACCTTTCCGTTTTCATCGAGGATCACATTCCGGGGAATGTAGGCTGTCGCAAATTTCCCGAAAACATTTCTCTTCATGTCCGGCAGCAGGGGGAAGTCCACCTTTATTTTGCCTTTGAATTCATTTACTTCGGTCCAGTTATGCTCTCTGCCAAATGCCAGGAATACAAAGCGGGGATCGTCTTTATGCGCCAGCCATACTCTTTCATTCAGCGATGGCATTTCAGCACGACAGGGACCGCACCACGTAGCGAAAAAGTTAATAAAGACTATTTTCCCTTTGTAATCGGCGAAAGTGGTCGTTTTGCCGGGGGCCGTCTCAAAGGAAACGGCGGGAGCCTGGTCTCCAAGGTGTATCAGGGTGGCGGTATCCGTCGGGTTATTTTGCCGGCCGAACGCCAAAGCGGAGGAAACAATACCGGCAAAAAGAAATACTAATCTTAAAATGAAACTGCGGTTCATGTTGGGTCCGTGTTTAAATTGTCTACGGTAAGTTGGAAGTACAATATACTATAAATGGGCCGACTTTGGGCATCTTCCGGCCGTAAATTGACACTATGTACGCCCCTCCCTGGCGTGACACCGGCCTGTTTTGTTGCTTTCAGCTTTCTGTTTCTATTCAACGTCTGCCTGCGGTCATACGTGATGATGTCTGTTTCTTCTTCTTCTGTCCAGTTTTCCCTAGGTACCCGCGTTTTTCTTGCTGTTCTTTCCGGCGCCAAAAATCTCCCGGCATTTACCGCTGGTGTAATTTTTTATGTGCTATATCGATTTTGCAGGTAAAAGTTTCTATTTTGTTGTATTTTGGAAACCGGATATCAGAAGGATGCTATTAAAATGTCATTCCTGCACTTGCGGGAACCCGGCATGTGCGCGCGTTGTATATATTTTCCACGTTAGGTATATACACTTTGGTCAGTTTGTAATAATACCCCTTCCTATCTTTTTAAAGTTCACGTTCCGGCTATTATTTTCATTGGATGCATATTGCTAAAAGGATTTAGCAAAATAAAAACAAAACAGATCTATGCTCAAATGGTATGAGTTCCGTCCAAAGTTGAAACAACTGGGTATTAGTCCCGGTAAAGCTTTGGTCTTCATGATGGGCGTTGGCTGCAGCCAGCAGCTGATGGCCCAGCAGGCAATTCCCCTGACCGACCTGTCAGGCTTCAGACAGCCGGCAGCCAACTGGCGTATCGCCGGCGACGTCAACGCCGACCTGCAAAAGGAAAACGCGCTGACAGCCACCAATGGCACCGGTATCCTGGTCAACCTGCCCGAGAAAGGTAAACACGGCCAGGACCTGTATACTAACTGGCAGCATGGTGACCTGGACCTGGAACTGGACTACCTCGTGTCCTCCAAATCCAATTCCGGCATCTACCTGCAAGGCCGCTACGAGATCCAGCTGCTCGACAGTTGGGGCGCGGTAAACCCTCGTCCGTCTGATAACGGCGGCATTTACGAACGTTGGGACGACAGCCGTCCGCAAGGGCAGCAGGGATACGACGGGCACGCACCCCGTCAGAATGCCAGCCTGGCGCCCGGCCTGTGGCAACATATGAAAATAGCATTTCAGGCGCCCCGCTTCGATGCTGCGGGTAATAAAATTGCCAATGCCGTCATCCTTAAAATAGAACTCAACGGCGTTACCATCCAGGAAAATGTGGTACTGTCCGGGCCTACCCGTGGCGGTATGGGAAACAACGAAGTGGCGGAAGGACCGCTGCGTATCCAGGGAGATCATGGCACCGTGGCCTTCCGTAACATCAAAGCCCAGTCCTACAACGCACCCAGGCCGGAACTGAAAGCCGTACAATACGCTATCTATAAAGGTTCCTTCCGGCAGCCACCGGATTTTAAAACGCTCAAACCGGTAAGCACCGGGGATGCGGCACAGCTGACGTCCAATCTCCCCGGTCTGCCGGACAATGAATTCCTGGTGCGCTACACGGCTACACTGGACGTAAAAGCCGCCGGTACGTATGATCTTAATCTGCATACTTCCGGTGGTGGCGGACAGCTCAAAGTGAACGATCAGTTGCTCAACGGTTCCCGCAACCGCGACGCAAGAGGCAGTATCACCCTGCAACCCGGCAGCTATCCCGTGGAAGTACTGTATGCCAAAAATGTGGATTGGGCGAAACCGTCCATTACCCTGAGCGTACGTTCTGCCGCCGTGCGTGAGTTCGTGCTCAGCGATCTGAACGTGCCTGCTGATGATCCCACAGATCCTATCCTCGTAACAGCTGCAGAGAACACGGTGCTGCGCAGCTTTATGGACCTCAGCGGCGGTGCGCGCGTGGTACACGCTGTTTCTGTAGGCAGCCCGGTCAAAGTACACTACACTTACGATATGGACCATGCGGCACTGGTACAGGCGTGGCGTGGTGAATTCCTGAACACCACCCCCATGTGGCACGATCGCGGCGACGGATCTTCCCGTCCCATGGGCATGGTACGGGTACTGGACAATAAACCGGCCCTGTCGCTGGCGCGTCTTCCCTCCGCTGAGGCAGAATGGCCTTCAGATACGGCCGGTACGGCTTACCGTCCTAAAGGATACGATCTCGATCCTGAAGGACTGCCTTCTTTCCGGTTCGATATCTATGGCGCTGCGGTGACCGACACTTTCCGCGTATTGCCCGGTAACACAGGGCTGCACCGCAGCCTGCAGGTAACGGATACGCAGGATGGTCTTTATGCCCGTATAGCCGTAGCCGATAGTATTTCCCAACTGGCGGATGGTACTTATATGATAGGGGACAAAGCCTGGTACGTAAAAATGGACAATAACGGTACAAAACCCGTTATCCGCCGTCAACAGGGAAAAATGGAACTGATCGTACCGGTAAAAACAGCCATCGGCTATGCCATTATCTTCTAAGCAGAAACACGCACGAGAAATTATGAAACTGACTTATAAAAGATTAACTGCCGGGATAGCAGCCGGTATGTTGATGATAACAACTGCTATTCAACCGGCGCTGGCACAGGAATCGCCCAAAGAGGAAGACTTCTTCCGCATTGCGCGTATCAGCTCGCCGGAAGGCACCCTGCTGGAAGTAGGCGGCCTGTGTACGCTGCCCAACGGCGACCTGGGCATCGCTACCCGCCGCGGCGATATCTTCATCGTGGAAAATCCGACCAGCCGCCAGCCTTACTTCCGTAAAGTGGCCTCCGGCCTCCATGAAGTACTGGGCCTTGTCTGGAAAGACGGTTCCCTATACTGCGCACAACGCGGAGAGCTGACCAAACTGACCGATACCAATATGGACGGTAAGATAGACCGCTTTGAAACCGTATATTCCTGGCCGTTATCCGGTCACTATCATGAATATAGCTTCGGCCCGGTGGTAGCGCCGGACGGCTCTTTCTTCGTTTCAGGCAACGTAGCCTTCGGCGACGAAGAATGGTGGCGCGGTGAAAGCCGTGTTCCCTGGCGTGGCTGGATGATGCACATCAGTCCCGATGGCAAAATGGAGCCATGGGCCACCGGCTTCCGTTCCCCCTGCGGCCTCGGTATCATCGACGGGGAACTGTTCTACACCGAAAATCAGGGCGACTGGATGGGTTCCGGCGCACTGGTGCATGTAAAAAAAGGCAGCTTCGTCGGACATCCTGCAGGGCTCCGCTGGAGCAACCTGCCCAACTCACCGGTGAAACTGACGACTGAACAACTGTACAGCAAAGTAGATCCCCGCTTCCGCAGAGATGCCAACAACCGCGCTATCAAACCGGAAAACGTGGAAAACGAAAAGTTCGTGACGCTGTTCGATATGAAACAATACTTCCCCGAGGTACAACTCCCGGCGGTATGGTTGCCGCATGGCGTGCTGGGTATTTCCAATGCCCAGGTGCTGCCCATCCCGGAAGGCGTGTTCGGACCTTTCGCCAAACAGGTGCTGGTGGGTGACCAGGGACAGAGCAAAATCATGCGTGTATATCTCGAAAAAGTAAACGGAGAGTACCAGGGAGCTGCCTGGGATTTCAGAAGCGGTTTCCAGTCAGGCGTACTGCGACTGGCATGGGCTAAAGACGGCTCGCTCTTCGTAGGTGAAACCAACCGTGGCTGGGGCTCTGCCGGCGATGCCAACCAGGGCTTGCAACGATTGGTGTGGAACAACCGGGTGCCTTTCGAAATGAGGACCGTGAGTGCAAAACCGGATGGCTTCGAGATTACCTTCACCCAGCCGGTGGATAAAAAATATGCGGAAGACTTGGCATCTTACCAGGTGGAAAGCTTTATCTACAAATATCATCCGGTGTATGGCAGCCCGACCGTGAACACGGAGAAGCTGACCGTCAAAGGTGTGAAAGTAGCGGCCGACGGCATGAGTGCGCGCATTATTGTAAGCGGCTTACGCCGTTACTATATCCACAAGGTATCGCTCACGGGTATACGTTCGCAGGAAGGTTCCTATTCACTGGTGCATCCGGATGTGTACTACACGATGAACAATATCCCGGAAGGCGCATCACTGGCAATGTCTGAAGTCAGCACTAAAAATTCCGCCAAAGCGCCGGTGGCTGAACCGAAAACGCCCGCCAAAACTACGGCTGCCAAAGCGGAGGTGACCAAAGTGCCTACGCTCGCACAAATACAGCCGTTGTTAAATAAATATACCTGCTCTTCCTGCCATAATGCAGAAAAGAAACAGGTAGGGCCGGGCTTTAAGGAAGTGGCCAAAAGGAATTACTCCGTTGCCAAAATTCTGGCGCTGATTAAAAATCCGAAGCCGGAAAACTGGCCGGGCTACGCTACGCCGATGCCGCCGTTCCCGCAGGTACCACAAGCCGATGCGACTAAGATCGCGCTGTGGATCAACTCCCTGAAATAATTTGGGAATTTTCGGATTTTGGAATTTAGGTATTTATGACTTTTCGGAGTCATTATCTCACAAATCCCCAAATTCCAAAATCCGAAAATTTATTAATGATTACCGGTTCATCAGGTCTTCAATTTCTTCTGCTTCTATCGGGATCGTTTTCATCAGATCTTCAAACCCGTTTTCGGTGACCAGCAGGTCATTTTCAATTCTCACCCCAATACCTTCTTCTTCATTATAAATACCTGGTTCATTGGTGATGACGGCGCCTGCCGGCATAGGTTCGTCGTGATATCCTGTGTCGTGGAGGTCCAGTCCGAGGAAATGCGATACGTTGTGATAACAGTATTTGTTGAGATAATGCTGTGCGCCGTTCCTGTTGATGTCGGCGGTGGTGCAGAGGCCCAGTCCTACCAGTTCTCCGAGCAGCAGGTTGTTGGAGATCTTCCAGAGGTCTTTGATGAGGATGCCCGCTTTTACTGCCTGCGCCACCTGTTTATGTACCCGCAGTACTGCATCGTAATAGGCTCTCTGTCGCGGTGTAAACCGGCCATTCAGCGGGAAACTGCGGGTAAGGTCCGCGTTGTAGTAATGATGCCGGGCAGCGGCGTCGATCAGTACTATGTCACCGTCTTTACCGATACTTTCATTGGCGCGGAGGTGCAGGATACAGGCGTCTGCGCCGAAGGCCACAATGGGTTCGTAGGCCCAGGTGGCGTTGTGCTGCATGTATTCGTGTATCATTTCCGCGGCCACCTGCATACCGGTTTGTCCGGGGCGGATGGATTGCAGCACGCGGCGGAATCCTTTTTCGGTGATCTCGCTGGCTTTGCGCAGGAGTGCTACTTCATCCGGTGTTTTAGCGTTGCGTTGCCTGGCGAGGATAGGGTAGAGGCGTTCGTAACGATGCAGTGGATAAAGTTGTTTGCAGGTCAGCAGCAGCCGGTCTTCCCGCGTTTGTGTTTCATTTTCCGAGCGGGCGTGTTCGTTGGTGTGCAGGTAGATGGTACTGCATAGCGGCAGCACTCTTTTCATGACGGACCACCATTCGTCGGTATAGAAAACGGTGCGGATACCGGAAATTTCAGACGCGGTGTTTTTGTCTGCTCTTCTGCCGAGCCATTTGACAAAGGTCTGGTCTACCCGTTTGATGAACAGTATCTCCTGCAGGGCAGGATCGGGGTGGCCGGGGAAGAGCGCCAGCATGGCGTCTTCTTCAGCGAGGCCCGTCAGGTAATAGACGTTCACGTTAGGGTAGTAGGGCATCGTTCCGTCGGCATTGGTGGGCATAATATCGTTGGCGGTAAGGAGAGCGGCGGCACCGGCAGGTAGTTGCCGGACCAGGCGTTGACGGTGTTCTGAAAACATAAGCGTGACTTTAATTTGGTGAAGTCACAAACTTAGCGGGAGGGTAGGGAATAAGTGGTGTAAAAAAGCGACAGTTTCAGGCGGACCATCTGAGCCATTCCTTCCGGAAGTGGGAGAAGTCATGATAGCCTAAATCTTCCCAATCGGCTTTATAGCCATGGAGGATGTATTGCGCCGCAGCGTGACGGAAGCGCAGGATGGCCAGGCATTTTTTAGGGCTGATGTTCAGCGAATCGGAGAAATATCTTTCGAGGGTACGGGGTGACACATAGAGGAGGCTGGCCAGTTTTTTCAGCTGGAAGCCGGACTGCTGCAGGGCAGGACCGTTGAGCGATTGCAGTACGTAGTCGAAACGATGGTGGTCTGCCGCGGTGGTGGTCTGCCGGCGGAGGAACTTTTCCAGCAAGGTTTTGATGGTTTGCATGTCCGGCGCATCATATACGGCGGATTCGAGCGCGGGCATATGTGTCATCACATCGCAGGCCGACAGTGTTTGCCGTTGCATGTCGGCACCTTTTACATGGAAAAGGTAGTTCAGGCTGGCGGGTTTGAACTTGATGCCTACCAGGAAATTATCCGGGTAGTGGCGGTAGGTAACGGGCGTGGTCTGGTATCCTATTAATTCGCTGTGCTGGCAGGAGTGCAGCAGTTGGCCGTTTGCATTGCAGATATCGAAGGGAGCGCCCATGTTCAGCACGAGAGAAGCGTTCATATTGGCCAGCAGCAGTTCCCTGAATTCCTCCTTCTCCGGTAGCGGCCTGCGGAGGTCCAGCAGCCAGTAGTAAACCACATGCGGCTCCAGGTCCGGCGAGGGACTGATATACCGGTACTGGCCGTTGAAATATTCCTGGTTGATGAATTCGATTGCCTGCATAACAGGGTGCTAATTTACGGATATCGGGGGTACGATTTGATCAACTCCTGAACATTTTAATCACATGTTCTGTTAAATAGTTACCTGTGAAAATCCGGATCGGGGCGTATATGATCACCGCAATAGCGCCCCGCCTTTCCCCCGGCTTTCATGAAAAAAATTACCGGCATACATAGCGGATGCCGGCCGGACTTGCTGTACTGTAAAATATCATTTAAAGATAACGGTTGATAAACAGGTACAACATCTTGCAATTTGTTGAGATGTGCTGGGGCGGGCTTATATATTGACAACGCCCGCCCTTTTTTATGTTCAGGATGCGCTTTTATATTGATAGTATTTCCCTGCCATCAATCCCATCGGCAAGCCAATAGCCACCATCAGGATGCACATGCCCACCAGTACGTTGACCAGATGGAACGGTCCTTTGGGGATATTGGTCAGCGGTAATATCAGCAGGTTCATCACCAGCCAGACGAAGATACCGTACACCAGTCCGGATACAGAAGGTATCTTCCGCATTTCAGGTATCCGGGGATACAGGAAGAAGAACAATAACGTGAATCCCAATGCCACCGTGTAATGGAACAGCACGCCCCACCACACCATGGCGGGGTTGCCGCTGAAGGCCTCTTTGCCGAATACGCCGCTTGCGACGAATAACAGCACGTTGACAAAACTTTTGCCCGTTACCAGTACAAACTGTAAACAGGCGGAGAACAGATCGAGGGTACCGGCTATTAACCAGGTAAGGAAGATAATGCCGACAGGAAAAGCGCGAGTGTTAGCCATAGTGTTTTAAGAGATGTAGCGATTAAAGAAAGCGATTAAAGAAATGGTATCTTTAAATTATAAAATTTCTTTATGAAAAACTAAAGGAAAATTTTGCGGTTCCGCTACTGGTCGTCGCGTCGACCCACACTGCGATCCTTCGCCAACCATCTCCACCAGCCCCCGCCGCTATCTTCACCACCGGCCTTTCGCCAGCCTTTAATACAAATCTTTACAACCAATCTCCACCGCTGGCCTTTGATGCTGGCCGTAGTCTCTCGCTGCCAGCCCCTCGCCGCCAGTCCCTCGCCGCCAGTCCCTCGCCGCCAGTCCCTCGCCGCCAGTCCCTCGCCGCCAG
>NZ_CAMLHC010000022.1 GCF_946479755.1 uncultured Chitinophaga sp.
ACAACCGCGGTGGCGGTGGTGGTTACGACCGTGGCGGCGGTGGCGGAGGCTACAATCGCGGTGGCGGTGGTGGTTACGATCGCGGCGGCGGTGGCGGAGGCTATAACCGCGGTGGCGGTGGTGGCGGCTACAATCGCGGCGGCGGCGGCAGACCAAGACCCGGTGGCCAGAACAGACGCTTCGAACCCAAACCAGATAATAAAATTTACTTTATCGCACTGCTGCCAACAGCAGAAGTAGGTAAGGAAATCATCAAAATAAAACAGGAATTTGCTGAACAATACGGACCAATGTACGCATTGAAAGTATTGCCGCACATCACCCTGCAGGTACCTTTTACAGCCGATCCGGCACTGGAAAAAGCCTTCTGCGATGAACTGACGGAATTCGCTAAAACACAGGCTCCTTTCGAAGTGTCCCTGAAAAACTTCGGTACCTTCCCGAACAAACAGAACCGCGTCCTGTTCATCAACGTGGAAAAAAGCGAAACCATGGCTACCATGCATCGCCAGCTGATCAACTTCCTGCGTAAGGAATTCGGATTCAGCACCATGCTGGCACGTACCGGCTTTACACCGCACGTAACCGTAGCGTTTAAAGACCTGGACGACGAACAGTTCAACAAGGCCTGGCCCGAATATGAAAACAAGGAATACGAGGCTACTTTCAAAGTAAACAACCTCTACTTCCTGCGTCATAACGGCAAATCCTGGGAAGTACTGCAGAAATGCAAACTGGGCGGCGCATAATCATTTAGAAATTTAGTTATTTAGATATTTAGCCATTTGGGTTTTCCAAATGGCTATTTTTTTTCAGAAATGTCTATACTCCCATCACTATAACGCCACCGCTTCCTGACCCCCATAACCAAATAACTAAATATCAAAATTCCTAAATGAAAAAGGGCCTCCGCTACAGCTGCAGAGACCCTTCCGTTGTATATACTGTGAATAACCACAGTCTAACAGTGCAGGTTATACGAATCAGATCTTCTTTACTTTACCTGATCCTTTGATGTCCGTTTGTATTTTCTGCGGATTACCGGCATAGGTCACGTCGCCACTGCCGTAAATGCCTACAGACAGCTGGTCCCGTACGCGGATGCTGTGGTCGCCGGAACCTTTAATGGTAATATCGGCCCGCTGCGTGTCGAGGTCAAGCGCTGCCACCTGACCACTGCCGTTAATGGCGCTGTTGAGGGAAATGGCCTTGCCTTTAAGATCGAGGTTACCCGAACCGTTGATCCGGGTAGACAGTTCCTGCACAGAGAGCGCCAGCGCTGCATTGGCGCTGCCATCAATCTGGTAGGAAAAAGTATTGCTTTGTAAGGTATCCTTATTATCCAGGCTGCCGGAGCCGGCGAAGTTAATACGCTGGTAGTTACGGCTATGCACATACACCTGTATAGGCATATGACGCCATAGCCTCACCCGGTTTCGTAAGCGGATAAACAGGGTGTTGTTGCTGGTATTGGTCTCGATAGCGCCAATAACATTGTCTTCCGCCCTGATCTCTACGGCTGCGGTACTGTCCTGTACCAGGTGCACTTCAAACGGACCGGATATTTCCACTTCTGAAAAAGGAGAGGTGTTGCGGGTTTCCGCCACAACATGGCCTGATCCGGCAATCTGGTCCCGGGCGCAGCCGCTCAGGATAAGGGTAAAGATCGCCAGCATCAGCAATAACCAGCTAACACTGAGACTGGTGTAAGTTATGATAGCTTGTTTCTTCATAAAAGTCATTTTTAGGGGGCTATGCAGAAATGACGGCTGAAGAAACAATTACCCCTACGGGGGTACCTAAAAAAAATAAGCCGGCCGTACAGACGTACGGAACCGGCTTTTGATTAACCCCTATGAAAACCAACTATTGCTCTTGATTAATTTGTCAGTTTAATTTCTCCCAAATCAGTCGCCTTTCCATCTTCTACTTTCACATCTGCAATGGTCGCAGGTTTAAAAGGTGCCTTCGCGCCTATAATCACTGTATAGGTTCCTGATTTGGCATTTTGAAAGCTAAAAGCACCGTCGTTGACAGGTGATTTTAACGTGTCTGTTCCAGTGATAGCAAGTGCCTCAGTAGCGGCATCTGCAGGTGTCACTTTACCTGTGATGGAGCCACCCTCAATTCCTTTGAAAGCAAAGGTTCCAAACGCTACTGCTGCCAATGCCAACATGGTTACTTTCAATTTTTTCATAGCACACGATTTAACAGTTAAACAATAAAGATTCTATGGTTAAAGTAAAGGTGTCAGCATATTGCTATCGCTTTTTTGATGTAAAGAACTGATGGTAGTTTTGCAAACACGGTGCCATAAAACCGCGGGTATATCTCCTTTAACAATTCTTTTGGAAGACATTAACAAAACAAAAAAGTCTCCCGGTTTACCGGGAGACTTTCGCTATAAAGGGAAAACGATCGTTTTATCTTCTGTTTAATTTGCTCAGCAGCCGCAGGATTTCGAGGTACAGCCATACCAGGGTCACCAGCAGGCCAAAAGAAGCGTACCACTCGAAGTATTTGGGTGCGCGCATGGCTACGCCCTGTTCAATCATGTCGAAGTCCAGGATCAGGTTCAGTGCGGCAATAGCCACCACGATAACAGAGAACACAATGCCGAAAGTACCACTGCTATGGATCAACGGCATTTCAATATGGAATAAACGCAGCACCATGGCAATCAGGTAAAAAATACCAATACCAAGGGTAGCGGTCATCACGATAGATTTAAAACGCTCGGTAGCACGGATAACACCAGTGCGGTACAGTACCAGCATGGCGATGAAAGTGCCGAAAGTAAGGCCTACCGCCTGCAGCACGATACCCTGCCACTGTGCGTTAAACATCGCAGAGATACCGCCGAGGAAAAGACCTTCCGCCAGCGCGTAAGCAGGAGCCAGGTAACCGGACCATTCTTTTTTGAAAATAATAACCAGTGCCAGTATAAAGCCACCAATTGCGCCGCCGATAACCAGCGGAAAAACGTTGGAGCTGCCCTTTACAAATTGACCATAGGAGAAAACAGCTGCTGCCATCAGCATGATCAGCAGAAAAGACATTTTGTTAACAGTACCACGGATGCTCATGGTAGCGCCATCAGAATGAGCAGCCTTGCCAAAAATACTTTCTTTGAGTACAGGGTTGTTCGATTGAAACAGTGCCATAAAATATAGTTTAAAATTATTAACAGTAAAAGTACGATTTGATTTGACATCCAGCTCCCGTTACCGCTGAATTTGTATTAAAATTAGCAATTATTGGTCAATAACCTGTAGTTATCACCCATAACAAGAAGTAATGTGAAAGCCCTTTTCTGGCAGTAATAGTCTACTGGATTTGTGTACTTTTGTAGATAAATGGACATGATTTTGCGCAGGTTTGGCCATAACATCCGCCGATTGCCTAAATTTACACCTGTTTTATACAGAATACCTTATACTAAGATACCTTAAAAGAATAATAGATGTCTAATACTTCGATTCAACAACTGGATGATGTAGTGATAAAATTTGCGGGCGATAGTGGAGACGGGATGCAGTTGACAGGTACCCAGTTTTCCAATAACACCGCGCTGATCGGCAATGACCTGAGCACATTTCCGGACTTTCCTGCCGAAATACGCGCCCCTCAGGGTACCCTGGCGGGTGTGAGCGGTTTCCAGCTTCATTTTTCTTCCAACAGAATATTTACGCCGGGCGATGCCTGCGACGTACTGGTAGCCATGAATGCTGCCGCCCTGAAAGCGAACCTGAAAGGACTTAAAAAAGGTGGTATCATCATCGCCAATACCGATGGCTTCGATGCCAAAAACCTCCGGCTGGCCAACTACCCGGAAGGCATTAATCCGCTGGAAGACGGCTCCCTGGCCAACTACCAGCTCCATGTCATGGACGTGACCAAAATGACCCGCGAAGCCCTGAAAGAGACTTCACTGGGCATGAAAGAGAAAGACCGCGCCAAAAACATGTTCGTACTGGGCGTCCTCTACTGGCTGTACGACCGTAACATGGAAAGTACAGAAGCTTTCCTCCAGGAGAAATTTGGCAAAAAACAGGAGATCCTCGACAGTAACCTGAAAGTGCTGCGCGCCGGTTACAACTTCGCGGATACCGTAGAAGCCTTCACCACCCGTTACCGCGTGGAAAAAGCCCGCATGGAGCCGGGTACCTACCGCAGCATTACCGGTAACACCGCCCTGGCGTATGGCCTGGTAGCGGCCTCCCAGAAAGCTAATCTGCCGCTGTTCCTGGGTACCTATCCCATCACACCGGCTTCTGATATCCTGCATGAACTGAGCCGCTTCAAAAATTTCGGTATCCGCACCTTCCAGGCGGAAGACGAAATTGCCGGCATCACCTCCGCTATCGGCGCCTCCTACGGCGGCCACATGGGCATTACTACCACCTCCGGCCCGGGCATGGCCCTGAAAGGCGAAGCCATGGGACTGGCCGTGATGCTGGAAATTCCGCTGCTGATCGTTGATATTCAGCGCGGTGGCCCTTCTACCGGTCTGCCTACGAAAACGGAACAATCTGACCTGTTACAGGCTTATTACGGCCGTAACGGCGAATGTCCCATGCCGATCATCTCCGCTTCTACGCCGGCCGACTGCTTCGCGGCCATCTTTGAGGCTTTCCGCATCAGCGTACAGCACATGACACCGGTGATCTTCCTCAGCGACGGCTACATCGCCAACGGCGCCGAACCATGGCGCTTCCCGAAAAGCGCTGACCTGCCGGCCATCGAAGTGAAATTCAAAAAACAACTGGAAGAAGGAGAGGAACACTTCCTGCCTTACCACCGCGATGAAAACCTGGTACGCCCCTGGGCCGTACCCGGCACTCCCGGCCTGGAACACCGCATCGGCGGCCTCGAAAAACAAAATATCACCGGCAACGTTAGCTACGATCCGGAGAACCACCAGCTGATGGTGAAAATCCGCCAGGAAAAAGTAGATAAGATCGCCGACCATATTCCCCTGCAGAAAATAGAAGTCGGCCCGGAAAAAGGCAAAGTACTGGTACTCGGCTGGGGCTCCACCTTCGGCGCCATTAAAAGCGCCGTACTGGACCTGCTGGCAGAAGGCCACCAGGTAGCTCATGCCCATATCCGCCATATGCGCCCGTTCCCGAAAAATCTGGGTGAAATCCTCCACAGCTACGATAAGGTACTGATACCGGAAATCAACAATGGTCAGCTGATCAAAATTATCCGCGATCAATACCTGATCGATGCACAGGGATACCACAAAATCATGGGCGTTCCCATCACCAAAGGAGAGCTCATTACCCGCATTAAGGAAATGTTATAAGATAATAGACGCTAATGCGTTAGACAGGCCAGGGGCGCAATGGGGATCATCTCCGCTGCGCCCCTGCTGTATCAACAGGACAGGCAGGCGCCAAACTTCGGGGATTTTTTGTATTTTCAATAAGGGGACTATTACAGCTACCTCCCCTCTGATGTTTAATTTTTTAGTTTAAGCCTCCTATTTATGAAATGCCTTTTTCGTGTATTGTTATGCGTTGCAACGGTAGCTGTATTCTACCTCCCGGCACATGCCCAAACGACCACTTTTGAAGTACGGATCGCCAATCATGCAGTGGGCACTATCGAAGCACAACGTAAAGTAACCGGATCTGCCAAGAGTATCACGATTAAAACCCGTATCCAGACACTACTGGCAAAGGTCAACAGCGACATTCTCAATGAGTACGACAACAACGTGCTCACCCTGGCCAGGTCCACCCGCGTGGCAGGGAAAAAAGGAGAAGACAAGGAAACGACGACGCGTCGTAACGGGAATGACTATACGGTGCTGCTGAACGGCACCCGCTCTGTGATCGACAACACAGAAATAGCGCACTGTGTGGCCGATCTGTATTTTTCGGAACCCAAACAGGTGTCCCGTATCTTCTCGGAAGCGCTGGGCAAATTCCTGCCCCTCCGCGCGCTGGGAAGCGGCCAGTATGAACTGGGACTGCCGGAAGGCAAGAAAAATATCTATAAGTATACCAACGGCGTATTAACGGAGGTAGAAGTTAACCACACTTTAGGGAAAGCACTGTTTGTTAAGACCATCTAAAAAAATGCAGCGAAGCATAGCCCCGCTGCATGGTAAGTTCAAAAATTATAAGCTGAAAAATCAGGCGGTTTTCTGTGTTGTTTTGTCCTGGAAGAGCAACATGAACAGCACCAGCACGGCGGCGGCGATACCGGCGGGAATCAGCCAGATGCCTTGCCAGTTGTGGCCGGCGGCGGTTTTATAAGACTCTACGATAGGACCGGAGATCAGGAAGCCGATCAGCATGCCCACACCATAGGTGGCGAGGGTAACGAAGCCCTGTGCAGAACTCTTGAATTCTTCCCCTGCCAGTTTATCGGTGTAGATCTGGCCGGTAACGAAGAAGAAGTCATAGCAAATGCCATGCAGCACGATACCCACGATCAGCATCCAGTAGTTGGAATCCACATTGCCGTAGGCAAACAGTACGTAACGCAGCACCCAGGCCAGCATACCCAGCGCCAGCATCTTTTTCACGCCCAGGCGGACGAAGAAGAGCGGCATCACCAGCATGAAGAAAAATTCTGACATCTGCCCGAGGGATTGTTTACCCGCAGCGGCGGTCATACCGATCTCGTTCAGGAACGGATTGGTGAAATTGTAATAAAACGCCAGCGGAATACAGATAGCAATGGAAGCGAGGAAAAACAGCAGGTAAGAGCGGTTTTTCAGCATCCGGATGGCATCCAGGCCAAGGATTTCTTTTACAGAGATCTGAGTGCCTTTTTTGGCCGGCGGTGTTTTAGGCAGCGTGAAACTGAAGAGGCCCAGCAGCAGGGATGCGCCGGCAGCCATCTTAAACGTGAGGCCCAGCGTGTTGGATTGCTCCCAGTTGAGCCAGCCGATCAGCAGCCCGGCAATGATCCAGCCGAAGGTGCCGAACACACGGATCGTGGAAAACTCCTTGCTGGGATCGCTCATCTGCCGGAAGGAGATGGAGTTTACCAGGGCCAGCGTTGGCATGTATAAGATCATGTACACCAGCAGCACAGGATAGAAGCTGTCAAAGCTGGTCATACCGGAACAGGTCCATAACAGCGCTGCCCCGATCAGGTGAATGGCGCCAAGGATCACCTGGGCGGAAATAAAACGATCCGCAATGATACCCACAATGAAAGGCGCAATAACAGCCCCGATCGATTGGGTGAGGAAAGCAACGCTCACCTGGTTGGCGTTGGTATCCTGCAGATTTTTTAATACAAACGTACCCAGTGTCACAAACCATGCTCCCCAGATAAAGAACTCGAGGAACATCATGAAGGACAATTGTACTCTTACGGCTGATTTCATAACGTTTTTTTAGCTTTTTAAATGCATCTGAATGAACTGCTTAAGATAGCAAATTATTGTAAATCGTTCCGGAAATTTATGATGGAAGAAAAAAACGCAGCGGGTTTCCGGCAGCTCATGACCGCAGTTTCCGGCCGTGCATCACAGCGATGGGAGAGCCGTTAGCCAGCAGGGCGGACAGCGGCGCCTGTTCGAGTACCGGGCCGAAGGCCGGACCATACAGCCGGGAGGCATGACACCGGTAATCGTAGTCAATCACCGGGTGGAGGTCCCACTTCGGGTGGCTCACTTCATATTCACCGGTGGTACGATGGTCCAGCCGGGTGTAACCCCAGTAATGCTCGGTGATAAAAGCGGCTTCGCTGCCTTCTTCCAGCGGCTGGGGTGTTGCTGCGGCAGTAGCCCTGAGGAAATTCGTCTGTCCCGCCACTTCCCACTCGTACTGTACGTGGAGGGTGTTGGCATCCGGTTGTCCCCATTGGTGGCGCATCCGGTGGGTAGCATAGTTTTCTTTGTAGAGCGTATTGGCGACCAGGGTGATCAGTGGTTTGGGCACCAGTTCCCGGATAAATACCACGCCCCGTTTCCACTGGCCCTGGTCTTTATAGCGGACATAAAAACGGAGGTTCACTTCTTCAAAGGTGCGATGGCCGGGGAAGCCGATACCTTTGACTTTCGTGTCCTGGAACAGAAAGCCGACGAGGCTGACATAATGGATGTTGTTAAAAGTGTCCGGTTCGGTGTGAGCCGGGAGGTATGGCCGCAGCGTGTTGGCATCTGCGGCAAAATTGAGCATCAGCAGATTCCGCCAGCTGGCAGTCAGAAATGGGCGCATACGGAGAATTTAGGTATACTGAATATATAATTGTTATTGTGCCTTCGTGATTTGCTGATAGTATTTACATGCCGGCCGCAGGCCACATTCGCCGCATTTGGGATTCCTGGCAATGCAGATATAGCGGCCATGCAGGATCAGCCAGTGATGGGCGATATACACCTTTTCCTTCGGGATATATTTCAGCAGCTGCAGTTCGGTCTGTAACGGCGTTTTCGCGTTGGTGGTAAGGCCGATACGGGCCGATACCCTGAATACATGCGTATCTACGGCCATATTGGGTTGCTGGTGCACCACGGAAGTGATCACATTGGCGGTTTTACGCCCTACGCCGGGCAGTTTTACCAGTTCCGGTACCGTAGCCGGTATTTCGCCGTTGAAATCGTTTATGACCATCTGCGCCATCCCGATCAGGTGTTTGGTTTTATTGTTAGGATAACTGATACTGCGGATGAGGGGAAACAGCTCGTCAAAGGTAGCATGGCTGAGTGCTTCCACGTCCGGGTAACGTTCAAAGATGGCGGGAGTGGTCAGGTTCACCCGTTTGTCGGTACATTGGGCGGAGAGGATAACGGCTACCAGCAGCTGGTAAGGATTGTCATAAATCAACTCCGTTTCGGCATTAGGTGCATGTTGCTCGAAATAGCTGATAACGAAGGCAAAACGCTCTTTTTTGGTCATGCCGTAAAAATAGGAAAAATGAGTCGATAACCGCACGTGGAACTTGCAGTACAATCGACAGGCAGTAAAGTCAGTACAAGCGTACCGGGTTATGGTTTTTCCGGCTTGCTGGCAGCGTAATCAAAGATTAACCGGAGCGTGGCGGCCCTGGGAGAAAAACGAACTGTGTCGAGAACGGCTTTCGTGTCCTCGAAACAAGCCTGCTCTTCCCGGGTCAATGATGCTTCCTGTTGTAAACGTTTGAGATCGCTATCAGTAACAAGACACAGGTTGGAGAGGGTAGATAGTGTAAAATTACTCATGCAATATAGATTTGATAAGAGAATTGTATCCTACTTTATAACGACAGAAAGGTGCAATGTATTGTTAATTTAAGATAAATTTTTATGATCCGCAGGGAGATGGGAACCAATTACTGTTGAGGAGCGGGGCTGATAATGAACAGGTCTTCATTATCTTTTTTCATATAGTATTTCTCGCGGGCGAATTTCTCCAGTTTCTCCGGGCTGGACAGCAGTTCCTGTTGTTCTTCCCGGGTTTGTTTGATCTCTTTAATGAAAAACTCCTTCTGGTCTTCCAGCTTGTTAACTTCCGACTGGAACTGGTATTGGTACATGAGGTTGGTCTTGTCCAGGAAGGCGATCCATATGACGAAAGCCAGGGCGGTGATAAAGAACTTGTTCTTTACGTAGCGCGGCAGTTTTATGGATTTCAGAAAAGACATAATGCAATTTAGGGATTTTTTGATTTACGATTTTGGAATTTAATCGAAGCGGCTCTTCGCTGCCATCCAAATCTCCAAATCGTAAATCAAAAAATCCCTAAATGGTGAATGTTATTTTTTTACGCTGATGGCGTTAGTAGGATAGATCGCTACTTCACCCAGTTCTTCCTCGATGCGGAGCAGCTGGTTGTATTTGGCCATACGGTCGGTGCGGGAAGCAGAGCCGGTTTTGATCTGGCCGCAGTTCAGCGCTACTGCGAGGTCAGCGATGGTAGTATCTTCTGTTTCGCCGGAACGGTGGCTCATGATAGAGGTGTAACCTGCTTTGTGGGCCATGTTCACTGCATCGATGGTTTCAGTCACGGTACCGATCTGGTTTACTTTGATCAGGATGCTGTTACCGATGTGTTTATCGATACCTTCTTTCAGGCGTTTTACGTTGGTAACGAACAGGTCGTCACCTACCAGCTGTACGCGGCTGCCTACAGACTCGGTCAGTTTTTTCCAGCCATCCCAGTCGTCTTCAGCCATACCGTCTTCGATGGAAACGATGGGGTATTTGCTGCACCATTCAGTCCAGTAAGCCACCATTTCATCGCTGGTGATTTCTTTCTGGGAGCTCTTATAGAACTTGTATTTTTTGGTTTCTTCGTTGTACATCTCGCTGCTGGCGGCATCCAGGGCAATAGCGATCTGCTCGCCCGGGGTGTAACCGGCTGCTTTAATGGCTTCCAGTACGGTTTCGATAGCTTCTTCGTTGCTCTGGATTTCAGGAGCGAAACCGCCTTCGTCACCTACGTTGGTGCTGTAGCCTTTGCCTTTCAGTACGGATTTCAGTTTGTGGAACACTTCCACGCCCCAGCGGAGACCTTCGGAGAAGGTGGCAGCGCCGATCGGAACGATCATAAACTCCTGGAAATCAATTTTATT
Source organism: uncultured Chitinophaga sp. (assembly GCF_946479755.1). The sequence goes on from NZ_CAMLHC010000022.1 coordinate 10,525, forward strand.
GTCTGCGTGTGCACCACCGTTGATGATGTTCATCAGGGGAATAGGCAGGGTGAATGCGTTTACGCCGCCGAGGTAGCGGTACAGCGGTTGGTTGCATTCTTCAGCAGCAGCTTTGGCTACGGCCATGCTCACCGCCAGGGTGGCGTTAGCGCCCAGTTTGGCTTTATTGGGGGTTCCGTCCAGGGAAATCAGCAATTTGTCAATACCTGCCTGGTCGGTCACTTCCCAGCCGATCAGCTCTTCTGCGATGATTTCGTTTACGTTTTTAATAGCTTGCAGTACGCCTTTTCCGCCATAAACGCTCTTATCGTTGTCACGCAGTTCTACGGCTTCGTGTTTACCGGTAGAAGCGCCGGAAGGAACGGCAGCACGGCCGAAATGACCGTCTTCGGTGGTTACGTCTACCTCAATTGTAGGATTACCGCGGCTATCGAGGATCTGCCTGGCATGGATTGCTGAAATGGTACTCATAATTCGAAAGTTATAAATTGTTAGCTATTAGCGGTTAGCAGCGGGCGTTTCACCCATCGGTTCCACACGCTTTGTTATTTCCCGGAAAATAGATTCCAGGCTTTGTGAATTGCTCTGCAAAGAAAGGATGTTCCGGTTATTAATCAAAGCAAATTGTAACAGGTTTTTTCGCACAGTGTCTACCTCGCTGGTATACAGCTGCCAGGTGTTGCTTTCCAGGGCTGCCACACGGGAAACACCGGGTATCTGCAACAGTTCGGCTTCGGTGGCAGGCTCTCCGAAAGCTACCTGCAGGTAGCCGCCGGTGGCGTTTTGCTGCTGGAGGTTGGCCAGCTGGTCGTCTGCCACTATTTTCCCTTTGTTGATGATGATCACCCGCCCGCAGAGCGCTTCTACTTCCTGCATAATGTGGGTAGACAGGATCACGGTCTTGTCGGTCCCCAGGTCTTTGATCAGCTGCCGGATATCGGCCAGCTGGTTAGGGTCCAGCCCGGTGGTGGGCTCATCCAGGATCAGCACCTCGGGATCGTGCAGCAGCGCTTGTGCCAGCCCCACCCGCTGTTTGTAGCCGTTGGACAACGCCCCGATCTTCTTGCGGCTCTCCGGCAACAAGCCGGTCATGTCAATCACTTTCCGGATACGCTCAGCACCGGTTTTACCCAGCTGATGCACACCGGCGACAAACTCCAGGAACTCCTTTACATACATGTCGTAGTACAAAGGGTTGGATTCCGGAAGGTATCCTACTCGTTTGCGTACTTCGGGCGACTGGCGCACGATGTCATACCCGCACACACTGGCGCTACCGCTGGTAGGAGGCAGAAAACCGGTGATCATTTTCATCGTGGTGGACTTCCCAGCCCCGTTGGGGCCCAGGAAACCGGTGATTTCCCCCTTTTTCAGTTCGAAGGAAATAGCGTCCACCGCCCGCTGTTCGCCATAAACCTTACTCAGTTGTGATACCAGGATAGACATGTAGGATATACTTGTTTTGCGGCATCTAATGTACGGAAGAAATTACGTCTGTCAATTCCTATTTTTTTTCTACCATTGCATATTATGAAGAGAGTCATTGGCTTATTTTGCTTACTACCACATTTATTACAGGCACAATCCGTTCCCGAAAAGAATTACCCAAAAGGCTATTTCAGGAATCCCCTTGAAATCCCCATAGAACTGGCCGGTAACTTCGGTGAACTCCGACCCAACCACTTCCACTCCGGCATGGACATCAAAACCCAGCAACGTGAAAACATGGCGGTACATGCCGCGGCAGATGGTTATGTAAGCCGTATAGGAGTATCGCATACCGGCTTTGGCAACGTGTTGTACATCACCCACCCGAATGGTTATACGACGGTATACGCACACCTGAACGCCTTTTTCCCAGCGTTACAGGCCTATGTGAAAAAACAGCAGTACGCCAATGAAAGCTGGTCCAGCGACCTGTCTATCCCGGCAAATATGTTCCCGGTGAAAAAAGGCGACTTTGTGGCCTGGAGCGGCAATACCGGCGGATCGGCCGGCCCGCACCTGCACTTCGAAATAAGAAATACACAAACGGAAAAGCCGTTGAACCCACTGCTGTTCGGCTTTAACATCGCAGATACCCGCCCGCCGGATGTTTATCGTATAGCCATTTACGATAGAGACAGAAGTGTCTACGAACAACAACCCATTATACTGCCGGTGAAGAAGGTGGGAGACCACTACACCACCACCCAGCCGGTGGTGAAAGTGCGGGCGCATAAAGCCGGACTGGGCATCAACGCCATCGACCGTATGAACAACGCGCCCAATACCTACGGTATCTACGAAGTGTTCATGTACAACAACGACGTGCCGGATATCGACTTCCAGCTGGATGACATCGGGTACGATGAAACCCGTTACCTGAACGCACATATCGACTATAAAGTGAAAAAAGGCAACGGGCCTTACCTCCAGCTGCTGTTTTCCCTGCCGGGCAACGAACTGGGCATCTACCACGACCTGAAAGGAGATGGCACCATCAACCTGTCAGACGGCGAGGTGCATGAAGTGAAACTGCTGGTGAAAGATGCCTATGGCAACACTTCCACCGTGAAGCTCCACCTGCAGCAAAGCGGAGACGAGGCGCCGGAGAAAACCTGCGCCAATCCCATGTATCCCGACTCCCGCAATATTTTCGAAAACAACCAGGTAGAATTTTATGTAGACGAAAGAGCGCTGTACGATCAGATCTGTTTCAACTACCAGGAAGTGGCTGCCACCTCCCCTAAATTCTATTCCAATATCTACCGGCTGCATACGCCGCTGGTACCGGTACACGATTTCTTCGATGTACGGCTGAAACCCACGAAAACGGTTCCGGAGTACCTGCAGCCCAAAGTGGTGATGGTACGGGAAGGACTGGGCAGCAGCAATACCTCCGCCACTGTAAAAGAAGATGGCTGGTATAAAGGTACCTTCCGCGATTTTGGCAACTTCCATCTTGAAATAGATACAGTAGCGCCCAAAGTAACGCCGGTAGCGGTGAAACCCGGTGCCAATCTGTCCAAAGCCACCAAACTTTCTTTCGTGATGAGCGATGCCAGCGGTATCAAAGATTTCCGCGGAGAGCTGGATGGCCAATGGGTGATGTTTTCCCGCAAAGGCAACGTGCTCACCTACACGTTTGATGAACATTGCCCGCCGGGCAATCACACCCTCGTGATGAAAGTGACCGATGTTGCCGGCAACGAAGGCAGCTATCGCCTGTCGTTCAAACGTTAATTTTTAAAGTAAAAAAACACGATATGGTAAACTTAAAGGAAGGCGACAAAGCGCCGGTATTCAAAGGCAAAGACCAGCACGGAAAGACCGTATCACTGACGGACCTGAAAGGCAAGCGTGTGGTGCTTTACTTTTATCCGAAAGACATGACGCCCGGTTGCACCGCTCAGGCCTGCAACCTGCGCGACAACTACAGCGCACTGACAAAAAAAGGATATGAAGTGATCGGTGTCAGCACCGACAGCGAGCAAAGCCATCTGAAGTTCATCGAAAAATATGAACTGCCTTTTACCCTGCTGGCGGATGATGATCACAAGATCGTGAACCAGTATGGGGTCTGGGGCGAAAAACAGATGATGGGCCGGAAATATGATGGTATCCACCGGACCACTTTCCTGATCAATGAGAAAGGGGTGATTGATCACATCATCAAAAAGCCGGACACCAAAAACCACACGGAAGAGATCCTGGAACTCTGGTCTCGCAAAGAAGCGTAAGTAAGCAAAGAACGCAAAGGATTAAATAGTATAATCAAACAAAAAACAAAAGGGGCGAAAATCAATTTGATCTTCGCCCCTTTTGTTTTCTTATTTAAAACTTAAAAAAATCTTTGCGCTCTTTGCTCTTTAGCGAGCTTTGCGAGAACTACCGCTTCTGTCTTTGTTTTTTGAACAGGTTACCTGTCTTGAACTTGTTACCTTCAGGGCTGCCCACACGGTCCATAGCGCAACGGAAACCTACGGTGTTGGTGGCCATATTCTCCTGCATGTAACGGCGGGTACCGGGGGAGAGCCAGTAAGCGCGGTCATTCCAGCTACCACCTTTCACCACGTGTGATTTATCGTTGATCAGGGTAGTGATGCCATAACCATATTCCACCTGGGAGAGGGAGTCACCATCGAGATAGTTGATAACGTCCCCTTTCTGGTAGTTGAGACGGTTGGCACTTTCTTCGTCGGTTACGTCACGCATTTTCAGGTGGCCCAGGCTGTCTTTTTCGAACTCTTTGTTTTCGTTCTGGTAAACAGTCTGGAATTTGTTACCACGGAAGTAGTTGAAGTCCTCCCCATCGATCGGGTTGAGTGGTCTGTAAACGTCCAGTACCCATTCAGACACGTTGCCGGACATATTATAGATGCCGAAAGTGTTGGGGTAGAAGGAGCGGGTAGGACCAGGGATGGACGCACGGTCGTTCAGACCACCGGCCACACCCATGTTATCACCGGAACCACGCTTGAAGTTGGCCAGGAACTGACCCTGCATGGTGCCGCGGCGGATATCACGCAGGCCGCTGGTGTTGGTGCCCCAGGAATATACCTGTTTGTTCATGATCAGCTCTTCCCCGTGTTTGCCTTCTTTTTTGGAAGGGCCGGGGTTCTGGCCGATATAACCCAGTGCCGCGTATTCCCATTCTGCTTCTGTGGGCAGGCGGTAGTTCGGCAGCATAACACCATCTTCAAACTGGGCGGTACGCGGGGTACCATCCGGGTTTTTGAACTGGTCTTTGGTAGATTTGGACATTTTGCCCGGAGTGCCTTCATAAAGGCCGGCGCTGTAGGCTTTGGTATCAAATGTATTGTCGTCTGACTGGTTGGTGACGTCTGCTTTGGAAAGCAGGCCCTTGTCCATCAGCATCTTTTCGTTGACACGGTTGGAACGCCATTTACAGTAGTCGGTCGCCTGTTTCCAGGTAACGCCTACCACCGGATAGTCGTTATAGGCAGGGTGGCGGAAGTAATATTCCACCAGCGGCTCGTTATAAGCCAGTTCACTACGCCATACCAGGGTGTCTGGCAGCGCGTTGCGGTATACGTCCGGGAAAGACTCTCCATAAACACGGGCGAGCCAGAACAGGTATTCGCGATAGTGTACGTTGGCTACTTCTGATTCATCGATGTAAAAAGAGGAAACTGTAATACGACGTGGAATATTGTTCCAGTCGCCCATTACATCCTGCTCAGTGGCACCCATGGCAAAAGTACCGCCCTGTACAAACACAAGGCCCGGTCCGGTTTGCTGGTTTTTATTCTTGGCTACACTGAAACCACCCATTTTCTGGTCGTTGTAGTTCCAGCCGGTAGCAGAGGAAACTTCTTTCTTTTTGCCGAAAAGTCCTCCACCGTCCTTCTTGTTACAGGCAGTCATGGATAGCATTACGCCGGTACCTACGAGCAATGATAAAGAGGTTAATCTACGCATGCGATACAGCTTTAGTCGATTATATTTACAGTAAACGCAAATGTAATCTTTTTTATTTTATGGCGAAAAAAATTAATTTGTAATTTACCCTCATCCGACCAATCCCGGGCAACAACCAAGGACAGGACAGCAGCGAAAATTAAGAGATATATTTCAAATTTTTATCCTATATTTTCTCTACATTACACCGGCCTTTCAGGAAGGATGGAAAAGGGCTATCAAGATAATGAAACCTTCGAATATTTTTCCGGCGCTCCTGTTAATTTTTCTGTATCACTACAGCAGCGCTGTTGAACCGGCCGTTCCCCGGACCTACAAAGATCACAGCATACTGGCATCGGGCCATTGGTATAAACTGTCAGTGACGGCCCCCGGCATCTATAAAATTGACCTGTCCCTGCTGCGGCAGCTGGGGGTAGACACCCGGCAACTGACCTCCGGCAGCATCCGCCTGTTCGGTACCGGCGGCCAGCCGTTGCCGGAGCCCAACGCCCAGCCCCGCCACGACGACCTGCCGGAGGTATCGCTCCAGGTGCAGGACGGGGGAGACGGCCTGCTGGATGGCGACGACCACCTTCTCTTTTATACGCCCGGGCCCCACCGCTGGCAATGGGACCCGCTGCGGCCCGGCTTCATGCACCAGTACAATCTTTACAGTGACGTAGCCACCTACTTCCTGACAGTCAGCAGCAATGGCGCCCGCATTGCCCGGGACAATAACACACAACCCGCCGTAAGCAGGACGTATTCTTTTGACTATCATACCTTTTATGAACGCGATAGCCTGAACTTCCTCAGCAGCGGCAAACAGTGGTGGGGACAGGAGTTCGGCAAAGTGGTGGGAAACAGCCGCTCTTACGGTTTTCCCCTGCCCGGACCACCCGTCGGCCCTGCCACCATAGGGTTTAGGGTGGCCGCCCGTGGCGCCACCGGCAGCAACTTCGGCGTAAGCCTTAACGGCACCGCCGCCGCCAGCGCTTACCTGTTGCCCGTAGGCAGCAGCGTCTTCGAATCTTATGCCACCGCCGCCTACGCCTCCGGCACGGCTACCGTTGCCGGCGATGTGGTGACAGCAGCCGTGACTTTTCAGCCGGGAGACCTGAACGCCAAAGGGTGGCTCGACTACCTGGAGCTGATGGCTGCCTGCCCGCTGCGGATGCCCGCCGGCGGACAGCTGGACTTCCGCAACATAGCGGTGCAAGGCCGCACGCAATACTTTCTGGCTAACGCCACCGCTCAAACGCAGGTATGGGACGTTACGGACCCCTTGCGGCCACTGACCATGCCTGCCCGTTTGCAGGCCGATACCCTCACTTTTACGGGAGATGTCGGACCACTGCGGGAATACGTTGCTTTCAATGCCGGAGCGGCCCTGCGGCCGGTGGCCGGCGGAGCAGTACCTAACCAGGACCTGCACGGTCAGCCGGGAGCAACGCTGCTGATCGTGACACATGAAGCCTTCCTCGCGGAAGCAGAACGCCTTGCCGCCTGGCGCCGTACCCACGATGGGCTGAGTGTGGCAGTGGCCACTACCACCCAGGTATTTAATGAATTTGCCTCCGGCACGCCGGATCCCACTGCTATCAGGGATTATGTGAAAATGCATTACGACCGTGGCGCCCATCCGAAATACCTGTTGCTGTTCGGCGCCGCCTCCTATGATTACCGCCAGCGGGTAAAAAACAATACCAACCTGGTACCTTCCTGGCAAAGCGAGGCCTCGCTGGATGCCATTCATTCCCATGTATCGGATGACTTTTTCGGGTTCCTCGACGACGCAGAAGATATCACGCGAACGGATATACCCAACCTGCTGGACATCGGCATCGGCCGGCTGCCCGTACGGAATATCTCCGAAGCCCGTACGGCGGTGGATAAAATCATCCGTTACCAGCAGCCCCGTTCTTTCGGGCCATGGCGCAACAGTGTAACGCTGCTGGCCGACGATGAAGACGATAACCTGCATCTGCAGGACGCTGAAGCGATGAGCAATATCATCGCAAAAAGCAATCATCTCCCGGGTATCAGTAAAATATATGTAGACGCCTATCCGCAGGAAAGCACCGCTGCCGGGACGCGCTCTCCGGAAGTGACCAAAGCCGTGAATAACAGTATCAACAAAGGGACGCTGGTGCTCAACTATAACGGTCATGGCAGCTACAACCGCCTGGCAGAAGAAACCGTGATGGACATGAACAGTGTACAGGAATGGAAAAACGAACAGCGGTTACCGTTACTGATAACAGCGACCTGTGATTTTGCACCGTTTGATGATCCGGGTATTAATTCGTTGGGAGCGCAATTACTGTTGCAACAGCAAAGTGGCGCCATTGCGCTGATGACCACTACAAGGGCCGTTTTCGCCAATTCAAACCGCATTATGAACGTCAACTACCTCGAAGCGGCCTTCACGCCGCAGGCCGATGGTTCCATGCGTACCCTGGGAGCCGCCGTACAGGATGGTAAGAATAAAACCTACAGTACTTCCGGTGACGTGATCAACAACCGGAAATTTCAGCTGCTGGGAGATCCTTCCCTGAAGCTGGCCTTCCCGCAATGGCGGGTGGTGACGGACAGTATCAACGGTCATAAGGTGACAACGGAAACGGATACCCTGAGAGCACTGCAGCATTGTATCGTTAAAGGACACATCGAAGACGCGCAGGGGAATAAGTTGCGGGATTACAGCGGTACGCTGACCACCGTCGTGTATGACCAGCCGGCTATACGCCGTACACGAGGCAACGATCCACGTAGCCGCGTGGTTGATTTCCAGGTGCAGGAGAACATCCTCTTTAAAGGTACGCAAACCGTTGCCAATGGCGAGTTTACCGTTGCTTTCACCGTTCCGGCGGACCTGCTGGATGGTAAAGGTAAAGGGAAGATCAGTTATTACACCAGTAATGCCACTGCAGACGGAGGTGGTTACTTTGACGGATTTATAACCGGGGGCAGGTGGCCCGGTGCGCCGGCCGACGTGACGGGTCCGGACGTGAAAGTGTGGCTTGACAGTAAAGCATTTACCAGCGGGGATATGACCGGCCCTGATCCGCTGTTGATGATAGATCTGGCAGACAGCAGCGGGATTAATATATCGGGTACTGATCCGGCACATAGCCTGGTGGCAATACTGGATAGTTCAGAATATTTGATTTTAAATGATTATTTTGAAGCATCTTTGGATAATTACCGGGAGGGACAGGTGCGCTTTCAGTTGACCGGATTGCCAACAGGGGCGCATCGTATAACCATTAAAGCCTGGGACACCTATAACAACAGCACTGTAAAAACGATTGCCTTTAAAGTTGCAGCACCGGGATCAATAGCAGTAGAGGAGGTTGTCAATTATCCCAATCCTTTTCACGATGTAACCAGGTTTTCTTTTTTGCATAACCAGCAGGGGCAACAGTTGCAGGTGGATTTACAGGTATTTGCCACGGATGGAAAATTGGTAAAGAAAATGCGTAGCACAATATTTTCCGGAACAAGCCGTTTTGATGGAATCCCCTGGGACGGCAGAGGTGATTCAGGAGCAAGGTTACCCGCCGGCATTTATATCTACCGGTTGATTATAGGCAGTAATGGTCAAACCAGGGCTTTGGGTGGAAAAATGGTATTGTTATAACCTATGCATGGGAGAGCAGATTAGACATGATCCCCTTTATCAACCCCCTTTTCGTTTTAATATTAATAAATAAGTTTATTTTTACACCCTATCAAAATACGAACATTGCATGATCCGAAAGGTAGCTTTGAGCCTTGTGTTCATATACGGTACTTTCAGCAGTTTTGAAACCTCAGCACAGATTAATACAGACCAGATTGATGGCCGTACCAATACGATTAATACCGCGGTGCCTTTTCTCCGCATAACGCCCGATGCCAGAAGCGGTGCTATGGGTGATGTGGGGTTGGCTATTTCGCCGGATGCCTCTTCCATCTACTGGAACCTGTCCAAGCTGCCGTTTGCCGACGCGAAGGCCGGCGTGGCGGTTACTTACACCCCCTGGCTGAAGGAACTGGTGAACGACGTATTTCTGGCGACAGTCAGCGGATACACGAAGCTGGACGAATACCAGGCTATTTCAGGATCGCTGCGTTATTTTTCATTGGGAACCATCAATTTCAGAGATGTGACCAACCAGGACCTCGGGGATTTTCGTCCGCGGGAGTTTGCCCTGGACGCCGGTTATGCCCGTAAATTGTCTGATAACTTCTCCATGGGATTAACCGCCCGGTATATTTATTCCAACCTTGCCGGCGGGCAGTCCAACGGAAGCGCCATGATCCGCCCTGCGAAAGCTTTTGCAGCGGACCTCTCGGCTTTCTATACCAAAGAGTTTGAAAAAGACGACGGGCTCACGAACCGTTTAAGCCTCGGCGGGTCTATTTCCAATATCGGGACTAAAATCTCTTATACCAGCTCCGCACAGAATAAGGACTTCCTGCCTACCAACCTGGGCCTCGGTGCAGCTTATACGCTGGCCCTTGATGAAACCAACCAGCTGACTTTTGCGCTTGACGTCAACAAATTGCTGGTGCCTACCCCGGATTCTACCGGTGAGTATAAAGAGAAAGGCGTGCTACATGGCATGTTTAGCTCCTTTGGTGATGCGCCGGGCGGTCTGAAGGAAGAGTTGCGTGAGGTGATGTTTTCCGTAGGCGCAGAATACTGGTACAACCATATGTTTGCGGTAAGGGCGGGATATTTCAACGAAAACAAATATAAAGGCAACCGTAAGTATGTGACTGCCGGTATAGGTATCAAATACGATATTTTCGGCCTGAACTTTTCTTACCTCGTGCCTTCCGGCTCCGGTATACAGCGTAACCCGCTGTCCAACACGCTGCGCTTTACCCTGACGTTCGATCTGGGTGGCCGCGATGAAGAAAGCAGAACGGGCTGGTGATCATCGCCATCAGATTTCTACATAACAAAATTCCAAAATATTAACCGGTCCCTCCGTTTTTTAACGGGGGGATTTTTATATTTAAAGCCTTACCTTGCGCATTGGCATAAATGTTTTAAAATATAAGCTATGAGTAGTATACGTATTGGTCTGGGAGTAGATTTTCATCAGCTGGTGGAAGGCCGGGATTTCTGGCTGGGCGGTGTTAAGGTACCGCACCACAAGGGGGCGTTGGGGCACAGTGATGCAGACGTGCTGTTGCACGCCATCTGCGATGCCATGCTGGGCGCCTTGTCACTGGGTGATATCGGTGTACATTTCCCGGATACGGACAATACCTATAAAAATATCGACAGTAAGATACTGCTGGCGCGATGCGCACAGCTGATCGGTGAAAAAGGTTATGGCGTGGTGAATGTGGACAGCACACTTTGTCTGCAGGCCCCTAAAATCAAGCCTTATGTGGCCCGGATGCAGTCTATCATTGCGGAAATACTGCGTGTAGGGGTAGAAGATGTGTCTGTAAAGGCCACCACAACAGAAAAGCTGGGTTTTGTGGGACGTGAAGAAGGCGTTACCGCGCACGCTGTCGTATTATTGGAGAAAATCGCTAAATAATAATAAATTATCTTTGCCCAATGGCTGATATAATTGTGAAAATCATCAATAAGTCGGATAATGAACTGCCGTCTTATGCAACGGACCAAGCAGCGGGTATGGACCTGCGTGCACACCTGGAGACAGCGTTGACCCTCCAGCCATTGGAAAGGGTATTGGTGCCTACAGGCCTCTTTATGGAACTGCCTGTTGGCTACGAGGCGCAGATCCGTCCGCGCAGCGGCCTGGCTTTTAAACAAGGCCTCACCATCCCTAATTCACCTGGTACCATCGACGCTGATTACAGGGGAGAGATCAAAGTAATTATGATCAACCTGTCCAACGAACCACAAACGATACAACCCGGAGACCGTGTAGCCCAGATGATCATCGCTCCCTACGTACAGGCGGTCATGCAGCCTGTGGAAGTGCTGAACGAAACCGTTCGCGGTGAAGGAGGCTTCGGTCATACTGGTAAATCCTGATAGATGCGTGTATTCTTAACCGTTATAGGTATTGCCGGCATATTGATCACAGGCGCGTGCAGCGGGCCTAAAAAGACGCTGCGCCATCAGGCCGTGATCAAAGACCCTGCCGTGCTGGAGCAGCGGGCAGACAGCCTTTTCTTTGCGGCCCAACGCTCCAAAATGCTGGGAGATTTCCGGACGGCGATCACCCAGTACTCCGACTACCTGCGGTTGAACAAGAATAACCCCACCGTTTATTACGAACTGGCCCGTTTGTTCATGGAAGTTCAGAATCCCGGCTACTCCCTCGGTTTCGCCCGCAGGGCGGCGGCTATGGACCCGGACAACCACTGGTTTCAGATCACCCTCGCGGATGCTTTTGCGGTCAATGAACAATTTGACAGCGCTGCCACCGTCTTTGATAAACTGACTGCCCGTTACCCCGAAAATGAGGACTACCTGTACAACAAGGCCATGTTCCTCGCCAAGGCCAACAAACCGGCGTCTGCCCTGGCGGTATTCAGCCAGCTGGAGAAAAAAACAGGGGTAGTGGAGGAAGTCATCTACCAGAAACAACGGCTGTTACTCAAAATGAGCCAGGTGGATGCGGCAGCTGCCGAAATCCGTAAACTCATCGATAACAACCCGCAGGAACTGCGCTATTATTTCCTGCTGGCAGAAGTGTATGACGCGAACGACCGCGGCGCAGAAGCCACCGCCATTTACCAGGAGGTGCTGCGCAAAGACCCGGATAATGCCAGAGCGTTGCTGGGCCTTGCCTCTTACGCCCGTAAGAACAACGATAAGCCCGGCTACTGGGCTTTCCTGACCCGCGCCTTTGCGAATCCTTCCTACAGCATCGATGAAAAAGTGGCGTACGTATATCCTTATCTGCAGATGATGCAGCTGGATTCCACCAAAGTGGAAGAAGGCCTGGAGCTGACTTCCCTGATCGTAAAAGCGCATCCGAAAGACGCGAAAGCATATGCCCTGAGAGGCGATATGTACTCACAGGCGGATATGCTGGACAGCGCCCAGCAAAATTATACCAGGGCGCTGAGCCTCGACTCCAGCCGCTTCTCCGTATGGTACCAGCTGATGTGGATCTATTCCCGCAAAGAAGATCCCAATGCGCTGCTGGCACTCAGTAACACCGTAACAGACAAATTCCCCAAGGAATTTATGGGCTACTACTTCAAAGGAGTGGCCAGCTTTCTGTTGCAACAATATCCCGCTGCCATCGGTGCACTGAACAAGGCGCTGGAAACAGGCAACGGAGAAAAGAAATTTATGGCCGACGTACAGTCGTTGCTGGGAGACGCCTATCACGCTACCGGACAGCATCCGCAGTCTGACAGCAGTTATGAAAAAGCCCTCCAGCTGCGGCCCGACGATCCGCTGGTGCTCAACAACTACAGTTATTACCTGTCACTGCGCGGCGAAAACCTGGACCATGCCGCGGAAATGTCTAAACGGTCCCTGGAACTGGAACCGGATAGTCCTACCTACATGGACACCTACGCCTGGATACTGTTCCGGCAGGACAAGTTCGAAGATGCCAGGCACTGGATAGAGAAAGCCCTGCAGTTTCCCGAAGCACAGCAGAATCCAAATGTGCTCGAGCATTACGGGGACATTCTGTTTAACCTGAAAGATGTCACAAAAGCGGTGGAATATTGGCAGAAAGCCAAAGACAAAGGCGCTACTTCCGTAGGTCTTGTCCGTAAGATCGCAGAGAAAAAATACATTCAATAGCGTTCAGCCGGGAATGCCCGACAACACCACCGTTGGTAGTGCTGATACCGCTAAAAGCTTATAGCTGCATGAAAAAAACATTACTGTTACTAATAGGAATAGCCGGTCTGGCCTTCACCGCCTGCCGTCACCCGAAAAAACTGTCACGCAACACCTTCCCGGCCACGGACACCAGCAGGATAGCTGCCCACCGGGACACCACCTCCGCAGAAGAACGGAACGCCTTCATCGGCAATATGCTGAAAGGTATCCGCAGTAATAACATTGAGTTTAATACCTTCTCCGGCAGGATGAAACTGGCTTTTGAAAACGAAAGCAAAAGCCACAACAACCTCACGGCCACCATCCGGATGAAAAAAGACAGCATCATCTGGATATCCGTCAGCGCCCCCATCATCGATGAGGTGATGCGTGCCGTGATCACGCCCGACAGCCTCAAGCTTTACAACAAGCTCGAGAAACAGCTGTTCCTGCGGCGCATGGCCGATGCGGAAGATCTGCTGAACATACCGTTTGATTTTAAAACCCTGCAGGACCTCCTCATCGGTAACCCGGTGTACCTGACAGACTCCGTCTACGGTCTCGTGAAAACACCTTCCGTGATCTCTTTCTCCTGCCAGAACCCACGGTTTGTAAGCCTGTTCAACGTATTCGCGGACGACTACACCCTCCAGCAGAGTAAAGTGATGGATGCCGACAGCACCGCTGCCAACAAACGTTCCTGTGAACTTACCTATGGCGACTATGCTAAAGTGGCCAACCGGAAATTTCCCACCGTGCGCCGTATTTTCGTGGAAGAGAAGAGTGTGACGAAAGTTGCGCTGGACTTTACCCGCTATGACTTTGACGTGCCGCTGACCTTCCCGTTCAGCACGCCGGCGAGCTATAAACGCATGTAATAAATTTTACCGGCAAATGTCATCTTCATTAAACTAATAAACGTTGTATATTTATCGTTTATATACTTGAACCTTGGTACTTAATTGCAGTTACTTAAAATAGTCATGTTGTATTTGAAGAAGATTATCCCGTTAATATGCATCATATGGTTGTTACCGGCTATACTGGTGGCGCAGAATACCAGCCAGCAGCAACCGACGCGGGAGGAACTGGAGCGCAGGAAAAAAGAGCTGCAGCGAGAGATTGAAGAAGCCAACCAACAGCTGAAAGACACCAAAAAATCTACCAAGGAAAGCCTGGGCCAGCTCCGCGCGCTGCGCGACAAAATCACCCTGCGTACCCGGCTGATCAATAATATCAACGACGAGATCAATTTCATCAACGGGGACATCAATACCGCCAACCGCGATGTAAAAACCCTGCAAAAAGATCTCGATACCCTGAAAGCGCAATATGCCCAACTGGTCGTATATGCCTACAAAAACCGCTCTTCCTACGACATGCTGAACTTTGTGTTTTCCGCCCAGAGCTTCAACGATGCCGTAAAACGTTTTCAGTATCTCAAACAATACCGCGAATACCGCCGCCGTCAGGCCGATAATATCCTGTCTACACAGGACCAGCTGAACCAGAAGATCCAGAGCCTCCAGAACCAGCGCATAAAACGCGCCGATGCGCTGAAGACGGAACAGGACCAGCGGGCCACCCTCGAACAGGATAAGAAAGAGAAAGACGATGTGCTCTCCAAGCTGAAAGGCCGTGAGAAAGAGCTCGTAGCAGATATCAATCAGCGGAATAAAGATGCCCAGAAAGTGCAGGCCGCCATCCGTGCGGTAATCCGCCGTGAGATCGAAGAAGCGCGCCGTAAGGCCATGGAAGAGGAAGCCGCCCGCCGTAAAGCTGCCGAAGAGAAACGTAAAAGAGAAGAAGAAGCCCGCAAAGCCGCACTGGCTGCCGCAGAGAAAGCCAAGGCCAAGGCCGATGCCGCCGCCGCTGCTGCCGCCAATAACGCCAATAACAATCCTGCCGCCAATAATCCGCCGCCGGCAAGGCCAACGCCCACACCGGAACCGCCCAAACCTGCGCCGGAGCCTCCAAAACCAGCTCCTACCCGTAGTGAAAACGTGCTGGAAGCTACCCCCGAAGCACTGGCACTGTCCGAAAGTTTTGAGGCCAACCGCGGTAAGCTGCCCTGGCCGGTGGATGCCGGCAATATCATTGAACATTTCGGGATACACCAACATGCCGTCATGGAACACATCACCGTACCGTCCGACGGTATCGTGATCGCCACCACCAAAGGCGGCGCCGTGAAGTCCATCTTCGACGGAGAAGTGAAATCCGTGGTGGTGATGCCCGGCTCCGGCTATGTAATTATTATCCGCCACGGACAATACTTTACGACCTATGTTCGTTTGCAGACTACCCGTGTGAAGAAAGGAGATATGGTGAAAACCGGTCAGGTGATTGGCACCGCCAGTGTGAACGACCTCGAAAATACCGGTGAGGTGGAACTGCAGATCTGGAAAGGGGTTACCAAACAAAACCCCGAACAGTGGATCAGACGCAGATAACTGGTTGATTTGATCATTTGGTTATTTGTTGATGGAAAGCCCGCCGAAGCTGCCTTCCATCAACAAATAACCAAATACAAATAACTAAAGAAGAGATACCCAAATTGCTAAAACCGTTCCTTTTTGAAAAAGCTGATCCCATTTTTAATAGCTTGCTGGCTGTTACCGGGAGTGCTGTATGCACAGCGCGGTAACAAAACATCGCGTGCGGCGCTGGAAAGCCGTAAACAGGAACTATTGAAAGAAATACAGGAGGCTACCCGCTCCCTGCAAAACACCCGCAAATCCACCAAACAAAACCTGGGACTGCAACGGGAACTACAACAGAAAATCGACAGCCGCAACGCACAGATCAAAAACATCAACATAGAAATCAGTCAGCTGGACGGCGCCATCAACAGTACTAACGATAACGTACAAACGCTGGAGAAAGAAGTGGACTCCCTGCGCGCCCGTTATGCACAACTGGTGGTATACGCCTATAAAACCAAACAGGAGTACGATGTGCTCAACTTCCTCTTTTCTGCCACCAGCTTCAACGACGCCCTGCGCCGCTACCAATACCTGCGGCAATACCGGGAGAACCGCCGCCGGCAGGCCGAGAGCCTGTTGTCTACCAAAGTACTGCTGACACAGAAGCTGGAAAATCTTGAACAGGAGCGCACCCGGAAAGCCGGCGCCCTGTACACCGAACAAAAACAAAGAGGTGTGCTGATCGCGGATAAAAAAGAGACCGATCAGACCATCGTACAGCTACAGCAACAGGAGAAACAATTACAGCAAAATATCCAGAAAAGCCGCGCGGAAGCCAGGCAGGTAGACCGCGCCATCCAGGACGCTATCCGCCGGGAAATAGAAGCCGCCCGCAAAAGAGAGCTGGCGGCTGCGGCTGCCCGTAAACGCGCCGCCGCGGCCAAAGCAGCGAAGCGTAAAGCAGAACAGGAAGCAGCCCGCAAACGCGCTATCGCTGCAGCTAAAAAGGCCGGCCGGAAACCACCTCCGCCACCGAAGCCGGTCGCCGACAATGAAGACGAAGATGCTGCGCCGGCGCCAAAAGAAGATGTGCTGGCAGCTACGCCGGAAGCCTTATCGCTGTCCCGTGATTTTGAAGCCAATAGAGGCAGGCTCCCCTGGCCCGTTGACGCAGGAAGGATCACCGGTCGCTTTGGCACCAGCACCGTCGGAAAAGTAGAAGTGGAACACAATGGTATCGTGATCGCTACGGCGAAAGGCGCTGCCGTGAAAGCGATCTTTGACGGAGAAGTGATAATGGTATTCAGTGTTCCAGGCGCAGGGTATATGGTTACCCTACGCCATGGAAGATATTTTACCAACTATGTCAGACTGGTAGATGTGCGTGTTAAAAAAGGTATGTCCGTGAAACGCGGTCACGTGCTGGGCGCTGCTGCCGCCAGCGCACTGGCGGGTAACGGAGAGATAGAATTACAGATCTA
Source organism: uncultured Chitinophaga sp. (assembly GCF_946479755.1). The sequence continues at coordinate 27,606 of NZ_CAMLHC010000022.1, forward strand.
TCGTAACATGGTACAGCAGAACCCCGAGCGCTGGATACGCAGCCGTTAGAGTAACTGCGCCTGCTGTTGCAATACCTGTTCGTACAACGCTTCGTATTTCGGAATAATATTGTCGATATGGAAACGCTGCGCCTGCGCCAGTGCTCCTTTCCGGAGTTTAGCCAGCAAGGCGTCGTCCTGCAGTAACTTAATAGCATGGGCGGCCATACCGTCCACATCTCCCACATCGCTCATGTAGCCGGTTTGACCGGGAATATTGATCTCCGGTAAACCGCCGGCATTGGAAGAAATAACCGGCACCTGCGCCGCCATGGCTTCCAGTGCGGCCAGGCCAAAGCTCTCATAGTCAGAAGGAAGGAGGAAAAGATCGCTGATAGACATCACGTCTTCCAGCTGTTCCTGTTTACCCACAAACCGTACATCTTCACAGATGCCCAGCTCGCGGCACAGGCACTCGATGGTAGGCCTGTCTGGACCGTCGCCCACCAGCAGCAGCTTGGAAGGCACTTCCTGCCTTACTTTCGCAAATACCTTTACCACATCAGGCACCCTTTTCACTTTACGGAAGTTGGACACGTGCAGTAATATCTTCTCGCCGTTAGGCGCGATGGCGTTGCGGAAATGAGGCATCTCGCGGCGGCTGAACCGCTGCGTGTCCACAAAGTTGTAGATCACGGAGATGTCTTTTTCTATCTGGAAATATTTGTAGGTTTCGTCCCGCAGATTTTCAGACACGGCTGTGATGGCATCTGATTCGTTGATGGAGAAAGTTACCACCGGGGCGTAGGTCTTGTCTTTGCCTACGAGGGTGATGTCTGTACCGTGCAGGGTAGTGATAAAAGGCACAACCCGGCCCTGCTTGCTAACGATCTGTTTGGCCATATATGCCGTAGAGGCGTGGGGGATGGCGTAGTGTACGTGGAGCAGGTCCAGCTTCTGGTTCAGGATAACGTCCACCATGGTGCTGCTGAGGGCAGACTCATAGGGCGGAAAATCGAAAAGAGGATAGGTCGGTACCTGTACCTCATGGTAGTATATGTTGGCGTGAAAAGCATTGAGCCTCACGGGCTGTTGGTAGGTAATGAAGTGTACCATATGGCCTTTGTCTGCCAGGGCTTTGCCCAGCTCGGTGGCCAGCACGCCACTACCTCCGTATGTCGGATAACATACTATTCCTATGCGCATGATCTTTATTTTAACGAACGGAAAGCGACAAGTAATAAAGCCCTGATAATGTGTGCCAGCGACCAGATTACTTTGCGTAACGAAGGTAAGGCTGAATTTCGAATTAGCGGAAACCGCTAAACCATTTATTTGTTATTTGTAAGAACCCTGCCAATTAATTAGTTTTATTGCAAAATTTAGCCGCTTATATGAGAAAACGCCTTTTGCCAATGCTGCTGACCTGCCTGCTACCGGCAGTGACCAGGGCGCAGCAGTCCGACTCCCTCGTTTTAAGACAGATGGCCGACGAAATCCTGAGAAACAGCACCGCTTATGAAAACCTCCGTGTACTGACAAAGACTATCGGTGGCAGGCTGGCAGGTTCTCCCCAGATGCTAAAGGCTGAACAGTGGGGCGTAAAAGCCCTGAAAGCCGCCGGGGCAGACACGGTCTACCTGCAGGAATGTATGGTGCCGCACTGGGTGCGGGGTGAAAAAGAAGAAGCCCGCATCGTTTCAAAGCTGCGCGATTTCGTGCCGCCATTGAATATCCTCGCCCTCGGCAATTCTGTAGGCACCGGTAAAGCCGGCGTTACGGCCCCGGTACTGGAAGTAGCCTCCTTCGAAGACCTGGAAGCAAAAAAAGACCAGGTAAAGGGCAAGATCGTTTTTTACAACTACCACTTCAAACCGGAATTCATCAAAACCTTTTACTCTTATGGAGATGCGGTGAAATTCAGGGGCCAGGGCGCCAGCAAGGCGGCTAAATACGGCGCTGTGGCGGTGATCGTACGCTCCATGTCCCATGGCGCCAATAACTTCCCGCATACCGGCGCTATGGCTTACGACCCGGCCTATCCGAAAATACCGGCAGTGGCCATTGGCCTGCAGGATGCCGACCGCCTGAGCGACCGGCTGAAGAGAGATAATTCCGCTAAAGTATTCCTGCGCACCACCTGCGAAATGCTGGCAGACGTTGTCGGTCATAACGTGATCGGTGAGATCCGTGGCAATAAAACCCCCGACCAGTATATCACTGTAGGCGGTCACCTCGATTCATGGGATGTCTGCGAAGGTGCGCATGACGATGGCGCCGGCTGCGTACAGTCTATCGAAGTGCTGCGCACTTTCAAGGCGCTGGGCATCAAACCCGCCCGTACCCTGCGCGTAGTATTGTTTGCCAACGAAGAAAACGGTACCCGTGGCGCTAAAAAATATGCGGAACTGGCAAAACAACGTAACGAAAAACATATACTGGCGCTGGAAAGCGACGCCGGAGGATTTACACCAAGAGGTTTCACCTCCACCATGGAGCCGGAGAAAAAAGCGAAAATGATCAGCTGGAGACCCCTGCTGGAGCCTTATGGACTGTATGACCTGGAAGGAGAAGGCGGCGGCACCGACGTTGGGCAGCTGCATGCAGCGATCGGTACCCCGATGGTTGAACTTTCTCCGGACAGCCAGCGTTATTTTGATATTCATCACGCGGCCAGCGATGTGTTTGAAGCAGTGAATAAACGTGAACTGGAACTGGGTGCATTTGGAATGGCCGGTCTGATTTATCTCGTGGATCTTTACTTTTGATCATAACGTTTACTAAACTATTCACATGGGCCGGTTTATTTTTATCATTATTACTATCATTGTCCTGGTACTGGGCGGCTTCTTCCTGTACAAATTTTACTTCGTCTTTGGCAGAGGCGTAAAGGCAGGTGAGCTCAACTATTTCGTGGAAAAAGGATATGTCTTCAAAACCTATGAAGGAAAACTTATCCAGTCCGGCTATAAAGGCCGTACCGCCGGAACCATTCAGTCCAATGAATTCCAGTTCTCCGTGGCGGACGAGCGTATCGCACAACAGCTGATGACTGCCAGCGGTAAAACGGTGGAGCTGCATTACAAGGAATACCTGGGTGCATTGCCGTGGCGCGGCTACAGTCCGTTTATCGTGGACAGCGTTATCAGCGTCCGCGACGCTTCCGGCAGAGATCTTCCTTAATACCGTCAGGGATATAAAAGAGAAAGGGTTATCATGTTACATGATAACCCTTTCTCTTTTAGGATCGTTTTATATCGTACCGGCGTACAGTAAAAATATCGCCGGCCGCTTATGCAGGTCAGGCAAGGCTTTCCGCCATTCCCGGATAGTTTTTGTTTTGATGTATTCTTCCGGACCGGTGATGTCAACAGCCACACAAAGCCGTGTATGGTCCTTACAATGGTCCAGTATGTCTTTCAGCAGTTGATTGTTACGGTAAGGTGTTTCTATGAACAACTGCGTCTGTTTTTTCCGTTCAGATTCTTCTTCCAGCTGGCGCAACGCTTTGCCTCTCTCCGGGGCTTTGATAGGCAGGTAACCGGTAAACTGGAAGTTCTGGCCGTTCATGCCGGAAGCCATAAGGGCCAGCAGCATAGAGTTGGGGCCTACCATCGGTATTACGCGGGCATCGATGCTGTGGGCTGCCTGTACTACGAGATGGCCGGGATCTGCGATGGCCGGGCATCCTGCTTCGCTTAATACGCCGATGTCGGTACCCGCCAGCAGGTGTTTCTTCGCCAGGGCTACGTCTGGTGGCTGGTTTTCATGCATGGGCAGCAACTGCAGTTCATCGATATTGATGTTTCTGTCCAGCGCTTTCAGGTAACGGCGGGCGGTCCGCTCGTTTTCTACATAAAACACGCGCAACTGCTGTGCAATCGCAGTTATATAGGCAGGGATGCTGAACAGGGCGTCAGCGCTCAACACGGTGGGGATCAGGTACACTTTGCCTGTAGCACTCATGGTTATATCAGTTTTTTATGTTGTAAATCGATCGTGGCAGCGATCACGGCGTAGGAGGGAGCCAGCATCCAGCCAACTACAGGTACCAGCATGAAGATATAAAACACCATGCCGTTGCCCAGCGCCATTCCGCGGTGCTGGCGGATAAACTGAATGCTCTGTGCCATGGACAGGCGATGGCGTTCGCAGCTGTAATCCATCATGGAGAAGCCATAGAAATAAGCTTCGATGAAAAAGCCGATCATAGGGGTGATCCATCCTACTACGGGGATAAAAGATACCACCAGGAGTATCAGGATGGCGCCGGTCTGGTATACGATGTTGCGGAAAGACATACGGATGCCGCGCCAGATGTCCTGCCCCAGCTGTGCCCAGCTGAAGGGAAACTCACGGTATTCGAGAATGGCTTCTGTTTTCTCCGACAGGTAGGAGAAAACGGGGGACGCTACAATGAGAAAGAGATATTTGAAATAGGAGAAGTACCAGAATACAAAAACGATGCGGACAGAGAAGGCCACCAGGATAAACAGGAAGCTCACCCAGCTGCTTTCCAGGTCCTGCACCCATTCGGTGATATGCAGCAGTTTGGTGAGGTATTCCACAAAATCACCTGAATAGCCCCATACAAAATAAAAACCGGTGAAAAACAGTAAACAGTAAATGATGCCGGGTATCAGAATCCACTTCCACAACTTATGCTGCATAATGAACTGATGGGCTTTTCCATATGATTGAATGGCCGACAATACCTCTCTGAATGAAAACAACAACGCCTGAGATTTTTTTGGTGACAGAAAATTTTACATGAATAATTTGATGATGAACGAAACTAAGGCAAAAATATTTCAAATCCGGCCAGGATTTACTGAAATCGCTGATTTTGTGTGGTTCATGATAAAAAAAACCGTGCAGCCTAAGCAACACGGTTTTGATATATGATCAGGTGACAGACACGTATGTTAGAAACGGGGGCACAAGGTTTTGTACTTGTTGTTCTCGTTACGGGTATGGATATAGATCAGGGAGATCTCCAGGCCACCACGGGCGTTGGAAGCCGGGCGCAGGCTGGATACGTTGGTATCGTAAGTCATACCTACCTGGAACCCTTTGATCTGCATGCCTACATAAGGAATGATGGCGTCTTTCATGCGGTACCAGCTGCCGAGGAACAGCACGGTTGGATTGTTTTCATCCATTTCGCTGAGCGTGAAGCCATAGGCGCCGCCGAAAGTGAATTCAGAGGCGGTGCTTTGCTTCATGTACAGGATGCTGGTGTGAAAACGATCTTTCCCGTTTACCGGTACTGAGCCGCCACCGTGTAAGGTCCAGCGGTAGCTGAGGCGGTTCTGGGTCTGGTCCATGAAAGATTCTACGGGTTGGGTAATATGATAATAGGAGGCGCCCAGGTAAATATTGGACGACTCGCCGATCAGGCCGTTATACAGGATACCGATGTTGGGATCGAAGTAGGATATTTTCGGGTTGACTAGCGTTTCATTGCTGGGTATCAGCGGGTTATATCCGTTGTTATCCATCTGGTTTTCGAACTGCAGTTTAGTGTTGTCTATTCTTTTCTGTACCAGCGTTCCCTGTAAACCGATGGCGATGGTATGATTGCCTTCCGGGTCCAGGCCTTTATGGTAGGCGGTGCTGGCCGAGAGGTAGGTGGAAGTAAGGGCGCCGCCCCCGCTTCTGTCGTACATGGCCATCAGGCCCACGCCCCAGATATCCGTGTACGAGATAACGTTTTTCAGGATACCGAAATCAATGGCGGCGGTGCCGGTCACAAAGGGCGTAGAGATGCTGCGCCATTGTGAACGGTAGTTGCCTGATATGCGGTAATCGCCTGAAAATAAACCTGTAAAAGCCGGGTTAAGGGTGAGCGGAGACGCAAAAAACTGCGAAAAGTGCGGGTCTTGTGCCCGCAATGGATTTAAATAGAAGAATATGGTCAAGAATAGTAATAAAGCTCTTTTCATATGATAAGCTTAAAGCATAGGGTTTATGCAGTAAGGGTGAAGGTACACCAAATATGTTATATTTCAAATTAAATCCATGTGTAAAAATATTAATACGGAACAAAATCCTATCGCGTATAATAAATTTACGGATTTAACAATTTAAATAATGGTGTAAAATCGTGTGATATACTGCCATTATTTAAATCGCTAAATCCGTAAGCTGTATGTTGGAAATTCCTTTTATTAAACGCCGGACCCGGATTATTGTTGTAATTTATTTCCGAAGGCGAGGTCTCCTGCATCGCCAAGACCCGGTACGATATAGCCTTTGGCGGTCAGCTCATCATCGATATCTCCTGCCCAGATAGTAATATTGGATTTGGTATTACGCAGCACATATTCGATACCCACCGTACAGGCAATGGCAACTACCAGGTGAATATGACTGGGTTTGCCGATTTCTTCCAGGTGCTCAATGGTTTTCACCAGGGAGGAACCCGTGGCCAGCATGGGATCGGAGAGGATCAGCACCTGTCCTTCAATGGAAGGACTGCTCACATATTCCAGGCTGATATCAAAAGAACCGTCGTGGTTGTGTTTGCGATAAGCGGAAATAAACGCATGGTCGGCTTTATCGAAATAATGCAGCAAACCCTGATGGAGCGCCAGCCCTGCCCGCAGGATGGTAGCCAGCACCGGCTGTGCTTTCAGCACCCGGCAATTGGCGATACCCATAGGCGTGGTCACTTCTTTCTCCACATAATCCAGTGTTTTGCTGATTTCATAGGCGGCCACTTCACCCAGCCTTTCCATATTACGCCGGAAGCGCATACGGTCCTGCTGTATCTCCACATTCCGGATCTCGCTCAGCCATTCACCTACCAGCGAATTTGTTTCACTTAAATTGATTATCATATATCTGCTTCGCTTTGAAGCGGCAAATTACCGAAAATATATGTAACCTATTCCTGATCCTTGTTGACCAGCTGCGCTTTTTTCACCAGTTGAATAAACTCCGCCCGGTACCCTTCTTTATCCTGCCCTTTGGCGGAAGAAGCGAGTTGCAGCACGTCATCGTAAGTGATGGCGCCCTTAAAAGCGGAATTGCGCAATAGCTGCCCGAAAGCCGCCGCCGCAGTGGCCATCCGGAAATCTTCCGGCGCTGCTGTGATCTGCTGCCGGTTGTAGGGTAACACCTGTTCCATCAGCTGGCTCTTGTCTTCCCCAGGCTGCTTATAACGCAGCTTCACTGTCAGCACCTCCGGCAGATGACCCACCACGGTGTTTTGCTGGTACTTCAGGGGATCTACCCAGTTAACACCCTTGCCGGCCTTATCGGTAGCGGAAACGATTTCATACAGGGCCGTCACCGTATGGCCCACGCCCATATCACCGGCATCTTTTTTATCGTTGTTGAAATCTTCATTCGCCAGCAACCGGTTTTCATAGCCTACTAACCGGTACGACTGCACGAAAGCGGGATTAAATTCTATCTGCAGCTTCACGTCTTTTGCGATGGTGAATAAGGTACCGCCGAATTCGGTCACAAAAGTACGGCGGGCCTCTTCAAAATTATCGATGTAGGCATAGTTGCCATTGCCTTTGTCTGCCAGCAGCTCCAGCTTATTGTCTTTGTAGTTGCCCATGCCGAAGCCCAGCACTGACAGGAAAATGCCCTGCTGCCTTTCTTTTTCGATGAGCCGTTGCAGCTCTCCGTCACTGGAAGCGCCGATGTTGAAATCGCCGTCGGTGGCCAGGATGATGCGGTTGTTGCTTTTGGCGCTGCGGTTCTCTGCCGCGATCTTGTAGGCCAGCTGTATACCCTCGCCACCGGCAGTGGAACCGCCCGCCTGCAAGGACTCCATAGCCTCCAGTATTTTCTTTTTCTCACTGCCGCTGGTAGAAGGCAATACCACACCGGAAGCACCGGCATACACCACCACGGCCACCCGGTCTTCCGGGCGCAGTTGCTGTACCAGCGCGGCGAAAGCACGCTTCACCAGGGGCAGTTTGTTCTCTTCGTCCATAGAGCCGGACACATCGAGCAGGAACACCAGGTTGGAAGGCGGCAGCTCGCGGGCATCCACGTCTTTCCCCTTGATGGCAACGCGTACCAGCTGGTGGCTGGTATTCCAGGGACATACGGCCATATCGGTATAGATAGCCACAGGGTCTTTACCGGTGGGTGATTTATAATTGTAGTCGAAATAATTGATCATCTCCTCTACGCGTACCGCATCCTGTGGCGGCTGAACGCCCTGGTTCAGGAAACGGCGCACATTGCTGTAGGAAGCCCTGTCCACATCGATGCTGAAAGTACTCAATGGCGCATCGGTGGTGGCGTGGAAAATGTTTTCGGTGACAGGGCTGTAGTCTTCCGTATTGAAACGGCCTGCCGGCGCACGGCGCTTCCCATTGCCGTAGTTAACGGCCACACCGGCCACTTTACCCTGCAGTGCGTATGTCATCGGTGACGCTACCGGGGTGGCAGACGGTTCTGACAACGGCTCCGGGGCCTTTATATAACCGGTGGTGATCACTTCTTCCAGCATCCTGTCATCTTTGGCGTTAACAGGATGATGAATGGGCTGCATGTTAATAACAACGGATGAAAGGCCGGCAGTAATTTGTAGGGTAGTGGTCTGGTAATCGGCGGCAATGGCTTCAAGGGTTAAGGGGCCGTTGGGGACGTTCAGGGTAAACCGGCCTTTTTGATCGCTGTGGGTGATGGCTTTACCGCCTTTTTTGAGGCTGATAATAGCGCCGCTGATGGCGGCATGGGTCTTTTTGTCCTGGACGCGCCCCGTAATGGTACGCATCTGCGCGGTGGCCTGCATCACCAGCAGACAACTCAGCAACAGCAGGGAGAGGTATTTTTGCATAATATGGGTGTTTTCTGCCGGCATGATGCAGGGGATATCACCGATTCCATAAACCGGTTAAAAAAAATTACCGGAAGGGAAACCCTACCTTTGCCAAAATTTTAGTTGAATGGTATACAATGTAATAGGTACCATGTCCGGCAGCTCGTTGGACGGACTGGATATCGTTTTTGCGGAGCTGACGGAAATCAGGGGACAATGGACTTATGTCATCAAGGCTTCGGAAAGCCTGCCTTACGAGCCGGAATGGGTGGAGAGACTGGCGGCAGCCACCACACTGCCGGCAAGGGAATACCTGCTGCTGCATACGGCCTACGGCCATTACGCCGGCCAGCGTATCCTGTCTTTTATCGAGAAAAATGAACTGGACCATAAAGTACACTTTATAGCTTCCCACGGACATACGACTTTCCACCTGCCCGGTCAGCAAATGACGGCACAGCTGGGAGACGGCGCGGCCATGGCGGCGGTAACAAAACTGCCGGTGATCACTGACCTGCGCGCGGTAGACGTGGCGCTGGGCGGGCAGGGAGCGCCTATCGTACCTGTCGGGGAGAAATACCTGTTGGGCGGTTATCAGTTCTGGCTCAACCTGGGCGGTATTGCCAATATCTCCGCGCAACTGCCGGATGGCTTCGTGGCATTCGATATCTGCCCGGCCAACCGGGTACTCAATGAACTGGCGCTGCAACTCAACAAACCTTATGATGAAGGCGGCGCACTGGCAGCCGGTGGGGTGACCGATACCGGTCTGCTGGCGCAACTGAATGCATTGCCTTATTACCAGCAGCCATGGCCTAAATCACTGGCCAATGATTTCGGTACAGACACCGTGCTGCCCATGGTCAACGGACTGCGTATATCCGTTCAGGGTAAACTGCGGACTTATACAGAACACATCGCTGCCCAGATAGCGCAGGCGGCCGGCCAGCTGAAAGCGGCCATGCCGGAAGGCCCTGCTAAATTGCTGGTGACCGGTGGCGGTGCTTTTAATACTTTCCTGGTAGATACCATCCGCCAGCAACTGGCCCCGCTGGGTATCGAAGTGGAAGTGCCCGACGAACTGACCGTAGCGTTTAAAGAAGCGCTGGTCATGGCGTTGATAGGCGCGCTGAGATGGAGGCAGGAAGTGAACGTGCTTTCTTCTGTAACAGGGGCAAAACAGGATTCTATTAATGGCGCACTCTGGATCAGCCAGTAAGCGACAGCTCATAACATAAAAAACGGCGGCAGATCTTTGGGACCTGCCGCCGTTTTATTTTGGGAAGAATTTTATGCCTCCACCGGTGTAAAAGCAAATGTGTCGCCGTCAAACAGGCCAAGGTCGCTGAGCTTCAGATGAGGGATCACCAACAGCGCCATGAAAGACAAGGTCATATAAGGCGAAGCGAGCGTAGCACCCAGTTGTTTGGCAGCCTGGTCGAAGCGGCTGTACTGTTCGGCAACCGTATAGCCGTCGAGGTTACTCATGAGCCCGGCGACAGGCAGCGGCAGCACTTGCACCTCCTGTTGGGCTGCCACGCTGATACCGCCCTGGTGTGCGATCACCCCGTTGATAGCGGCGCAGATGCTGGCGTCATCGACACCGGCGGCGATAATGTTATGGCTGTCGTGTGCCACAGAAGAGGCGATGGCGCCGCGTTGCAGGCCAAAGCCGCGGATAAAGGCGATCGCTGGCGGCGCCTGGCGGTAACGGTTCACGACAACCAGCTTGATAACATCCTGTTGCGTATCGCAGGCGATATGTCCGTCCTGTACCGGCAACGTGGCCTGCAAGGCATTGGTGATCAGCTGACCGTCCATGGCTTCCATTACCCTGACCGTCGCGGTATCGCCGGGGGCGGGTACCCTGAAGTCTGCCGGAGTTGTGGGCTGACATACGAAGTTGTTCACCGCAGGGGTGTCTACCGGTTGGATCAGCGTCTTTCCTTTTTCTGCTACTTTGATACCATTGATATAGGTCGCGAGGATATGAAAGTCTTTGAGATTGTCGGTAATGATAAAATCGGCAGGGTCGTTTTCCCGCAGCAGGCCCGTGTCCATTCGGTAATGCAGTACCGGGTTGATGCAGGCGGCCCGCAACACTTTAAACAGATCGATGCCGTGGCCGAGCGCCCGTTTTACCAGTTGATTGATATGTCCTTCCACGAGGTTGTCCGGATGCTTATCATCACTGCAGAACATGATCTTTTCCGGATAGTCGTGCAACAGGGGGATCAGCGCTTCAAAGTTTTTGGCAGCGCTGCCTTCGCGGATCAGCACATGCATGCCGTAGCCGAGTTTTTCTTTTCCTTCTTCCAGGGTAAAGCATTCATGGTCGGTGCTGATGCCTGCCGCGATATAGTTTTGCGCCGCTTCGCCGCGAAGTCCCGGTGCGTGGCCGTCTACCGGCTTGTTGTACTTTTTGGCGGCTGCTATTTTGGCCATCACGTCCGGGTCCTGGTGTAATACGCCGGGGAAGTTCATCATTTCCGCGAGGTATTTGATATCGTCGCGTTGCAGCAGCTGATCGATATCGGCAACGTCTACGGTGGCGCCGGCTGTTTCGAAGACGGTGGCGGGCACGCAGGAGGGCGCGCCGAAGTTGAATTTAAACGGTACTTTTTTGCCATTGTCCAGCATGAACTGCACGCCTTCCACCCCCATTACATTGGCTATTTCGTGAGGATCGCTAACAGTAGACACAGTGCCGTGAACGACTGCGAGGCGGGCGAATTCAGAGGGGATCAGCATGGAACTTTCTATATGTACGTGGGCGTCTGTAAAGCCTGGCAGGATGAAATGCGGATAGTCGTTGGTGTTACGAACGATCTGCCGGATGTGGCCGTCCGCAATATGCAGCGTGGCCGGGTAAATTTCCTGTTGCAGGATGTCTACAAGATTGCCTGAGATCTGATAACTATTCATGCCGTAAAGCTAAGCAATAGCCGGCATTTTCAGCGTTTGCGTTGTGGAAGCCGCAAAAGGGGGTACGTTTTTTGGTACCCTTGTCCATTCAAAAAAAAGACCGTGTTTATGAGATATGCAAAGATTTTTTCACTGGCAGCAGGGATGCTGATCGGCAGTATCAGCCTGCAGGCCCAGACGGTGAACGAGATACTGGACAAATACACCGCTGCCTTAGGGGGAACCGATAAGCTGAAAGCCATCAAGACACAATATACAGAAGGGGAGATGACGCTGAACTCCCAGCAGGGTCTGAAGGTACCTGTCAGAAAGTGGGTGAAGCAGGACGAAGCGATGCGGATGGAGTTTGACATCCAGGACACCAAAAATATACAGGTGGTGCGTAAGGATGCCGGCTGGCAATATATGCCGGTGACCACCAATCAGAACGTAGAGGAGATAGATCCGGCGGTTCGTAAGCTGATGCAGCCACAGCTGGATGTTACCGGGGAATTGTTTGATATCGCAGGCAAAGGTAAAAAGGTGGAGCTGGCAGGCAAGGAAACGCTGGACGGCGAAGCGGTATATAAGCTGAAGGTGACCACTGCCGGAGGCTTGAACGGTTTCGCCTACCTGGATGCCAATACTTTCTACCTGGTGAAGGCTACCAACGAAATCGATATTAAAGGGCATAAAGCCGAGCTGGTAACGCGATTGTCTGATTACCGGAAAACGGTGGATGGTTATGCCTATCCGGCACAGGTGGAACAAACAACGGCAGACAGCAATGTAAAGATCCGTGTGAACAGGGTAGAGGTGAACCAGCCGATGGCAGATTCCCTGTTTGAGAAGCCGGCCGCCAAATAGGAGTTATACAGGAGGCCGGGGCATGAGGCCCCGGCGCTGCGTTATTTATACAGTTTCATCATTTCTTTGGCTTCTGTGGCCAGTTTATCTGCCAGGTGCTGCGGCTCCAGTACTTTCACCTGGGCGCCATAACTCAGCAGCAGCATGGTCAGTTCCGGATTAATTACTACCTGCAGGGCAATACGGCATTCCTTACTATTGTCTGCCAGCACCTGCTGGGAGGAATGGATGGGCTGCGACTTGATATATTTCCCCTGCCTGGGGGAGAAGGACAGTACTACTTTTTCCGGCTCGCCATCATGTACGGTGATACCGATCGCATGCTGGAAGTAGCTGGCGTCGTCGAAGTTTTTTTCATCAAAGTGTTTCATGGTGGGCCACAGGTTCACCACCCTGTCCAGTGCGAAGGTGATGACTGCCCCGCCCCTGGTCTGCTGGCTTTTGCCGATGAGGTAAAAGCGGTGCTGGTATTCCCGCAGGTGATAAGGTTCCACCCAGTGTTCCTTCGGTTCGTTGCGGTCAAAGCTCTGGTAGGCGATGCGGATCACTTCCAGGTTTTTGATGGCGTCCACGATATCGGGGATAAACTGGGCGCCTTTGTATTGCGTGGTGCGGGTGAATTTGATAAGCCCTTTGTGTTGCAGGGCTTCCCGGTTCATTTTGAGGCTCGCGGCTATTTTGAGGATAGCGTCTTCAAACTGTTGCACAACAGGCAGGCTGCGGAACTGTTCGAGTATGCCGATAGCGATTTCCAGCCCCTGCAGGTCAGCTTCCTCAATAGGGATATTGCTGATGGAGAAGGAATCATCCGCATAACGGTACGTGCGGCTGCTACGGTCATATACGATAGGCGCCATATAGTTGAGCTCCGGGTCCTGGCGCATGTCCTGAATATCTTTCTGAATAGTGCGGGTAGAGATCACCGCATCCATTTTGTCCGATACATATTCTATCAGGTTTTCCAGGGTGGGTTTTGGCAGCCGTTTGTTGCGCAAACGCTCGTCAATCCAGCGATAGCGCGAAACTGCGTCCTTGTTCTTTGGCACAAGCGTAAAATTTTGGCTTAAAAATAAGCATTTCCGGGCTTTAGGGGGAGATGATAAAAAAAATTTCACACGTTGTTGTCACTACGCAAATCCCTTGCGTGAGGAGCCGGTAGCTTTGTATTGTTATCAAAAGCTGATAGTTATGAGTAAAGCACATACATCAACAGCAACTATGCAAATGCAGGCCATTTCAGTGGGCCAGATCATTATGGACGATTCCAACTATCTGACATTATGGGGTCATGTGCAGCAGGATGGCGTGTGGTATCCTTGTGATCTTGTAACTACTTATGAAGTAATGAATACAATGTTAAGGTACAGCCATGAAAAAAATGATGCCGTACAAATGACCATTGTGAAGAAGCTGGAAACGATGCACCACATCCCGGAATTGATAGACATAGAAGTGGAGCTGGGAGGTGCAGTGGTTTTTGATAACATGCTCTTTTACATGAGCAGGCCGGAACACCATGAATGGGAGATCTGTGCAGACGATGCCTGCTATTTTATTCAAAAAGTGGTGGCTATGCCGGTGACGCCTCCGGTACCGCCGATGCGTGCAGCGTTTGCGGAGAAAATGGAGGAGTGCCTGCAAACACTGCGCAACAAGTATGACCTGTACCTTGGATTTATTGAAATAGACCTGGAAGAGGAAGCTGCCCGCGTGAAAGCCGGCCTGACCGATGATCTTAGTTTCAGTACGGCCTATTATGCCTGGCAGCTACATCTTTCTGAGCCATCTTGATTGAAAACCCCGTTTTTTCATCCGGATGTTTGTAAAACCCTTGTCCATTGTCCCTTTAACCCTTGAAATATCCTTGTTTGTTAGTTCCATTTTTTACAAATCCCGTTGATTGAATCCTGTTTGTTTGCCCCCGTTTGTTAACCTCAAAACCCTATTTATGCCCTGTCCATTGTAGTTGTGTTTAACCCTGATTCATCCATTGTCCGCGGCCGCCGGGTTTTACGATGGCGATGTCAACGTAAACCCGTCCGTCAGAACAGGCAGTTATTGGCAGGAAAAGCCTGCCCGTAGCGGCCGCGGTAACCCGGATCATCTGTTGTGGCCCTGTCATCCATTTGAGCCTGTAACGTTCGACGACCGTGGCGGTCTGCCGGCTCCGAGGTCCATTACCCTCGCTGGTGGCAACCTTCGTGGTGAATCGATGCCGAATGGTTCATCGTTATCCCTGAAACAATCCATTGTGACCCTGAAGAGACAGGCTGCGCATCTCCCCATATGCGCAGCCTGTCCACCCAAACTACCTGCCGGTTCCCTATTTTCGCCTTCCTGGTTTTACACCAGGAGGGTACCCGGTCGGAGATGTTGCTGACGAAAATCAGCATCGTATTAAAAAATCCTGGTAAATGGGCTCGCTTTATCCAGTTCACAAAAAAAAGCGATGAAAAAGTGAAAAAGTTATTTTAAAGTCTATAATTCTTGTAGGAAAATGCTATTTTTGGTCAAGTAAATTGTGAAACTATGAGTTTAAGACTGGGCGATACTGCTCCCAATTTCAAAGCTAAGACCACAATAGGAGAAATAGATTTTTACGAATATCTCGGCGACAGCTGGGGCGTCCTGTTCTCCCATCCTGCTGATTTTACCCCTGTTTGTACAACTGAACTTGGCAAAACAGCCCTCCTGAATGGCGAATTTGCCAAAAGGAACGTTAAAGTGCTGGCACTCAGCGTAGATCCGCTGGATAAACATATGAGCTGGATAGGAGATATTAACGAAACGCAACAATGTGACGTAACTTTTCCTATTATTGCAGATGAAGACAAAACGGTAGCCAACCTCTACGGTATGATTCACCCGAATGCTTCTGAAACATTTACCGTAAGATCACTGTTTATCATTGGTCCGGATAAAAAAGTAAAACTGACGATTACCTACCCGGCATCTACCGGCAGGAACTTCAACGAAGTTTTACGCGTTATCGACTCCCTGCAGCTGACGGCTAAATACAGCGTAGCTACACCGGCAGACTGGAAAGACGGAGAAGATGTTATTGTGACGGCAGCAGTGCCTACGGCAGAAATACCGGAACGTTTTCCGAAAGGCCACAAAATTATCAAGCCTTATCTGAGAACAACACCACAGCCTAACAAATAAAAAACGAAACACAAGGAGCCGATCCACCACGCAACCAGGTACCGGCTTTCACTATAAGAGTTTTTAATGGTTGGTTTTTGATTTTTACGAAGCGGGGATTTTTCCCCGTTTTTTTTTGCGCCTGACTTTTGAATTAATAAATACGCGCATTAAAAAGCCCGCCGGCATTATGCCAACGGGCCAGTATTAAACCAAAACGAGTTGTGTCTTATTCGTCGGCAAGAGCGCCTGCTACTACCAGCACTCCAAATTTCCAATATCAGGACATCAAAATGCTTCAGTTACCGGTTTTTCCGTAACTGCGTAACCACGGCATTGATATCTTTCGGCAGCGGGGCTTCCACGGTATACGCCTTGCCGGAAGGATCCTTAAACACCAGCATGGCCGCATGCAGCGCCAGGCGGGAGAGTAACGGACGTTCTTCTTCTGTATGTTTGCCCAGCTTGAACTTCTTCTTGATAGCCGATAATAAAACAGGCTGTGGGCTGCCGTACAGCTCATCTACCGCAATCGGGTGACCGAGATGTTTCATATGCACCCTGATCTGGTGCGTACGACCGGTATGGATTCTCCATTTCATCAGGCTGTAAAGGCCAAAAGATTCCAGCACTTCATAATCTGTCAGGGAGGCCTTGCCTTTGCGGTTGGTTACCATCTTGCCCTTCTGTACCGGATGCTCCATAATGCCTTCGTTGACAGTGCCTTTTTCCGGCATGGGAACGCCATGTACCAGGCCAAGGTAGTATTTCTCCACATCGCGGCTTTCAAACAGCTGGGAGAAGTACTTGTGGGCTGCCTCGTTGCGGGCAAACAGGATAATGCCGCTGGTATCGCGGTCCAGCCGGTGCACAGTGAATATTTCCCCGTAAGCCTTTTTCATGACAGCTATCAGGGACGTGAGTTCATTGTCGTGACGGTCAGGCAGCGTCAGCATGCCGGAAGGCTTGTTCACAACAACAAAATCAGGTGTTTCCAGTAAAATATGCTCTTCTAATCGCACCGGTTATTTTTTAAAATGTTTCAGCAGGATCACTTCTTTTTCGTTGAGGTAACGCCATTGGCCACGATTGAGCGTCTTTTTGGTGAGGCCGGCATACATCACGCGGTCCAGCTTTTCCACATTGTAGGAGAGGTGCTCAAAAATACGACGAACGATACGGTTCTTGCCGCTGTGGATCTCAATACCAATCTGCTTTTTGTCCTTGGGGTCCACATACCCTAACGCATCTACGTAGGCTACGCCGTCTTCAAGGGTAAGGCCGGCAACGATCTGGTCGAAGTCCGTTTTGGTCAGCGGTTTGTCGAGCTCTACCTGGTATATCTTTTTGATGTTGTGTTTGGGATGTGCCAGTGTCTGCGCCAGTTCGCCGTCATTGGTGAGGAGCAGCAACCCGGAGGTATTGCGGTCCAGGCGGCCCACAGGGTACACCCTTTCTTCGCCGGTGGCATCCTGGATCAGGTCCATCACGGTTTTGCGGCCTTCGGGGTCATCGGTGGTAGTGATGAAACCTTTGGGCTTGTTGAGCAGGATGTACAGCAGGTTTTTGGTCAGATTTATTTTTTTGTCTGCCAGCGTCACGGTGTCAGCGCTGGTCACTTTGGTAGCCGGTTCGGTTACCACGGTACCGTTGACGGTCACCTTACCTTCTTTGATGAAGTCTACCGCTTTGCGGCGGGAGCACAGGCCGCAATGAGCGATGTATTTGTTCAGGGGCATTTCGCCGGGAGCAAAAACGCTTTCCTTGCTTTCTTTTTTATGGCCGGAAGCCTGTGGACTGCCGGTGCCGCTGCTTTTGGCTGCCATACGCCTTTCCTGTTTATCGGTAAAGCGGTCGTTGGCACGGTCAAAGAATTTTTTGCGGTTAAAGCCGCTGGGCGTTTCCTTTTTGGCACCGCCTTTTGCTTCGTTGAAGTCTCCGTGGAAGGAGCTTTCATCTTTGCGGGTATAGTTGTCAGTTTTTTTATCGAAAGGTTTTTTGTCGCCGTAAGTGCGTTTACGGAAAGCGGGTTTCTCGTCATCGCGATCGTCGCCGGAAAACCCTTTGCGTACGGGCTGTTTGCCATCGCCGAAGCTGCGTTTACCGGAGCCTGCTTTATCGTCCCTGGAGAAACCTTTATTGCCAAAGCTGCGTTTACCGGAGCCTGCTTTATCGTCCCTGGAGAAACCTTTATCGCCGAAGCTACGTTTACGGGGGGCCGCGTTATCATCTTTGGAGAAATCTTTATCGCCAAAGCTGCGTTTGCGGGAAGTGGTTTTGTCATCTCTGGAGAAATCCTTATCACCAAAGCTGCTTTTGCGGGTGGGCTGTTCTCCGTTGTCAAATGTACGTTTGCGGAAGGTGGTGTTGCCATCCTTGCTGTACGTACGTTTACGGTGAGAGGGAGCTTCTCCTGCGTTGTCTTTTGCAGATGCTCTTCCGGGCCTTTCGCCATCAAAGGAGGAGCGGTTGCGGTTGCCTGCTGCCGGTTTGTCTGTGTTGTCCGTTTTTCTTCCTTTAAAAGGAGCCGGGCCCTTCTTAGCAGGTTGTTTCTTCTTCATAAATTATTATTAATTGATGGCCATGCAAGCATGGCCCATAGATGTATTTATTGTGCTGATTATCCTTTATTGGCCAGTTGTCCGCAGGCGGCGTCGATGTCTTTGCCACGGCTCCGGCGTAATCTGGCATTCACCCGGTTTTTAGCGAGATAGTCCATAAAGTCCTCGGCAGTTTCTGCGTCGGGCTTCTGGAAGCGGGCGTTGTCGATCGGATTGTATTCGATGATATTCACCAGGTCGGCAGGCACCTGACGGTAGATTTTTATCAGCTCGTCAGCATCCTGTTTGGAATCGTTGAAGTCCCGGAAAAGGATGTATTCGAAGGATATCTCGTTACCCGTTTCCTTGTAGAAATAATTCAGCGCTGCTATCAGTTCCTTCAGGTTGTTGGAATCGTTGATAGGCATGATTTCGCTGCGTTTCTTGTCGTTGGCGGCGTGTAAAGACAGGGCGAGGTTAAAGCGCACCTTGTCGTCTCCCAGCTGGCGGATCATTTTAGCTACGCCCGCAGTGGACACGGTCACCCGCTTGGGGGACATACCCAGGCCGTCAGGAGCGGTGATCCGCTCAATGGACTGCAGTACATTTTTATAGTTGAGCAGGGGTTCGCCCATGCCCATGAATACGATGTTGGTCAGTTTCTTTCCGTTATGCTCCATGGCCTGCTGATTGATCAGCGCCACTTCATCATATATCTCGTCAAAATCCAGGTTCCGCTTACGGTCCATATAACCGGTAGCACAGAATTTACAGCTGAGGCTGCAGCCTACCTGGGAAGATACACAGGCAGTTTGACGGGTATCGGTCGGGATCAGCACGCCTTCCACGAGATGGTTGTCGTGTAAACGGAAGCGGCTTTTGATGGTGCCATCATTGCTATGCTGGGTGGCATCTACTTTTACGGCAGGGAGTACAAAATTTTCTTCCAGCTTGTGACGCAGGTCTTTAGACAGGTTAGTCATCGCTTCAAAGCTGGTGGCATGGCGTAGCCACAACCATTCATACACCTGTTTCGCACGGAAGGCCTTTTCATCAATAGACCCAAAATATTCTTGTAAGGCTGGCAGACTTAAGTGCCGGATATTTTTCTTGTCAGACTTCATTATTGACCGTTATATGAGCAAATGGCTGCCTTACGGCAGTCGGAAAGCATCTGCAAAGATAGGTAAAATAGCAGTAGGCCCCGCGTTTATCATCTTTTAGCTTGATAATCAAGCTGAAATAAAATTAATAAATATTAATTTTTTGATTATCAAGGTTTTAAATATATCGACCAATAATTACTAATAAACTTGGAACACCGAAAGCCGGCAGGAAGGTCCGCCAGGCAAGGCTGCAGGAAGGCCCGTCGGCCGGAAAGCGCGCCGTCAGGAAAGTAAGCCGACGGGAAGCTCCCCCTGCACGGTAGTACCGTCCGGCGAGACAGACCGCACAGCCGCCTGCCTGGACCGTTTAGCAACGATCAGCACGGAAAAAGCGGCGGCGGCAAAAAAGAGTTTTATATTGCAGATAACACCAAAACCACCAACATCAACATGCAAGTCGCTTATATTGTAGACGCAGTACGCACGCCCATAGGCCGCTACGGTGGCGTATTAAGCACCGTCCGCCCGGACGATATGCTGGCCCACGTACTGAAAGCTTTGACAGACAGGAACCCTTCCATAGACCCGGCAGCCATCGAAGACGTGATTGCCGGCGCCGCCAACCAGGCTGGCGAAGATAATCGCGACGTAGCCCGCATGGCCGCCCTGCTGGCCGGTTTACCGGTAACAGTAGGAGGCAACACCGTCAACCGCCTTTGTTCGTCAGGCCTGCAGGCCATCATGGACGCCTCCCGCGCCATTATGTGCGGCGACGGTGAGATATACCTGGCCGGCGGCGTAGAAAGTATGACCCGCGCCCCTTTTGTAATGGGTAAGGCCGACGGCCCCTTCAGCCGGAAAGCCGAAGTTTTTGATACCACCATCGGCTGGCGCTTTACCAATCCGCAGCTGGCGGCCCTGCATCATCCCTATTCCATGGGAGAAACAGCGGAAAACATAGCCCGGCAATGGCAGATAGGACGGGAGGAACAAGACCGCTTTGCCCTGCGTAGCCAGCATCACTACGCCGAAGCTCAGCAAGCCGGCCGCTGGAATGATGAAATCATACCCATCACCGCCGCTGCCGGCAAAGAACAGGTACTGGTGTCCCGCGATGAACCGCCCCGCGAAACTACCCTCGAAAAACTGGCAGGCCTGCGCCCGGCATTTGTGAAAGACGGTTCAGTAACAGCGGGTAACTCCTCCGGCATCAACGACGGCGCTGCCGCCGTAATGATCGTTTCTGAAAAAGCGCTGCAACGGTTCAACCTGAAACCGCTGGCCATGGTGCGCGCCATGGCAGTAGCCGGGGTAGATCCGTCCATCATGGGCATAGGACCGGTGCCCGCCACCCAAAAGGCGCTGCAACGCGCCGGCCTGACCATCGACCAGCTGCAGCTGGCCGAATTCAATGAAGCCTTTGCGGTGCAGGTGCTGGCCTGTATGCGCGACCTCGGCGTCAACCCCGATATCGTGAATGTGAATGGCGGCGCTATTGCCATCGGCCACCCGCTGGGATGCAGCGGCGCCCGCATTGCTACTACGCTGCTGCACGAGATGAAACGCCGCCCCGAAGCGCGTTACGGCCTCGCCACCATGTGTGTGGGCGTAGGACAAGGGGCCGCTATGATCTTTGAAAAGTGCTGAGAATATCTTTACAGACAAGAAGAGACCAGCCCAAAAATAACGAGCGGTCGGACATTACATCCGGCCGCCCGCTGCTGGCAAGCAAAAAAAAGGGTCGTTCATAGACAAATTTGCTTCTCCGTCATCATCTTCCGGAGATTGATCAGGCCATATCTCATACGACCCAAGGCAGTATTGATGCTCACTTGCGTGAGATCGGCAATTTCTTTGAAACTCAGTTCCGCATAATGTCGTAGGATAATTACTTCCCGCTGCTCCTCCGGGAGCATGTCCAGCATGATGCGGACGCGGTCGTGGCTTTGACGGGTCATGATTTTGTCTTCCACACAGCTGTCGCTGAAGCCCAGTACGTCGAAGATATCTTTGTCATCGCCGGTTTTTATCATCGGGGTGCGCTTGATCTTTCTAAAGTGGTCCACACACAGGTTGTGTGCAATACGCATCGCCCAGGGTAAAAACTTCCCTTTCTCAGTATAGCGTTCAGCCCTGATCGTGTCGATGATTTTGATGAAAGTATCCTGGAAAATATCTTCCGCCAGAAAAGAATCCTTTACAAGCAACAGGATGGAAGTGTACACCTTGTCTTTATGACGGTGAACCAATTCCTCCAATGCTGAAGTATGGCCTTTCTTGAAAAGGGTAATCAACTGCTCGTCGCACAATTTGTACATTATTTGCATAAACTTCTACAACTAGAACGGGTTAGTAAATAAATACGGATTTTACAGCCTGTTGGTTGTTAATAAGAGTAGAGTTTAGGCGATAATTGGGCAGTTTTAAGCGTTAAAAATTAGTTAAAGATCCGAGGTATAGAAACGTTCTACGCAAATATAAAAGAATACTTCAATAAAACAAATAATAAAAATAGCTTTTTTGCCCTTGGAGAGAAGCTTTTAGCCATTTTGGGGTCCTTTGTTCTGGTTAATTTTCTGTGAATGTATTACCTGACCATTTACTATTCATCTAACATCTTTTCCCGTAAATTTGTTCTGTCATGGCAATGAAAACTAAGAAAAAAGAAACCATCATTGATCCTCAGCCGGTTAACCCGCAGGACAATATCTTCATAAAAGGCGCCAGGGTCCACAATCTTAAGAATGTGAGCGTCTCCATCCCCCGCAATAAAATGGTGGTGGTGACCGGTGTGTCCGGTTCGGGAAAATCTTCCCTCACTATGGACACCCTGTACGCAGAAGGACAACGCCGCTACGCGGAAAGCCTCAGCTCCTATGCCCGCCAGTTCCTCATGCGGATGAACAAACCGGACGTGGACTATATCAAAGGCATCTGCCCGGCCATCGCGATCGAACAGAAAGTGATCACCCGCACGCCTCGTTCTACCGTAGGCTCTATGACGGAGATCTACGACTACCTCCGGTTGCTGTTTGGCCGCGTCGGGAAAACCTATTCTCCCGTGTCCGGCCAGCTGGTGAAAAAACATGAAGTCAGCGATGTGACAGACTTTATCAGTAACCTCGAACACGGCAGCAAAGTCTTGCTGATGGTGCCTTTCCGCCGGCACGCGAAAAGAGACGTGAAAGAGGAACTGAATATCCTGATGCAGAAAGGCTTCTCCCGTTTATACGCCCCGTCAGCCGGGGGCAACGGCCTGCTGCGCATCGAAGAACTGATGGAACAAAAGAAACCGGCTGTGCCCGCAGACGCCTGGGTGCTGATAGACAGGCTGGTGGTCAAAGATTTTGAGGAAGATGATAAACACCGTATAGCCGACAGCGTGCAGACAGCGTTCTACGAAAGCGAGGGCGACTGTTACGTGGAAGTAGACGGTAAAAACATCACTCACTTCGCCAATCGCTTCGAACTGGATGGCATCCAGTTTGAAGAACCGGTACCCAACCTCTTCTCCTTCAACAACCCGTACGGCGCCTGCCCCACCTGCGAAGGCTTTGGCCAGGTGCTCGGTATCGACGCCGACCTCGTGATCCCCGATAAACGCCTCAGCGTTTTTGAAGGTGCCGTCGCTCCCTGGAGAGGCGAGAAAATGGGCGAATACAAGGAAGCGCTCATCAAAGTGGCCCGTAAATTCGGATTCCCGGTACACAAACCCATCGCAGACCTCACAGACGAACAGGTACAGCTGCTGTGGACGGGCAACGAACACTTCTACGGCCTGAACGAATTCTTCAAAATGGTAGAGCAGAACCTCTACAAAGTACAATACCGCGTATTACAGGCACGCTACCGCGGACGTACCGTATGTCATGAGTGTGGCGGCGGCCGTTTGCGGAAAGAAGCGCTTTACATCCGCGTAGGCGACAGCAACATCGCACGCCTGGTGGACATGCCGGTATCCGACCTGAAAAACTGGTTCGATAACCTGCAACTCAATGAATATGACCAGCAGGTAGCCAAACGTATCCTGTTTGAAATCAACCACCGGCTGAAAACACTGCTGGACGTAGGGTTAGGATACCTGACGCTCAACAGGGTGGCCAATACCCTCAGTGGTGGCGAAAGCCAGCGTATACAGCTTACCCGCACGCTGGGCAGTAACCTCACCAACTCCATGTACATCCTCGATGAACCGAGCATCGGCCTGCATGCCCGTGATACCCACCGTCTCATCCACGTGCTGAAAGAACTGCGCGACCTGGGCAATACCGTGGTGATCGTGGAGCACGACGAGCAAATGATGGAGGAAGCCGACTATATCATCGACATGGGACCCCTGGCCAGCCACCTCGGCGGTGAAGTGATCTTCGCCGGTACCTACCCGGAAATACTGACCGACGGTAAAAGCCTTACCGGCAAATACCTGAGCGGCAACTACCGGATAGACCCCCCACAAAAACTGCGTAAATGGAAAAAAGCCATCACCCTCGAAGGTTGCCGTCAGCATAACCTGAAAGATATCTCCGTCGATTTTCCGCTGGAAGTACTGACCGTGGTGACAGGCGTGAGCGGTTCCGGTAAAACCACGCTGGTAAAACAGATCCTGTATCCGGCGCTCATGAAGCTGAAAGGCGAATTCGCAGAAAGGGTAGGGTATCATAAAGCCCTGAAAGGCGCGGTGGACGACATCACCCAGATAGAAATGGTTGACCAGAACCCGATCGGTAAATCATCCCGCTCCAACCCGGTGACCTACATCAAAGCGTATGATGAAATCCGCGACCTCTTTGCCCGGCAGCCACTCAGCAAAATGCGTGGTTTCCAGCCCAAACATTTCTCCTTCAACGTGGACGGCGGCCGTTGTGATGCCTGCAAGGGAGAAGGCGAAGTGATTGTGGAAATGCAGTTCCTCGCAGACGTACACCTCTTATGCGAAAGCTGCGGCGGTAAACGGTTTAAAGACGAAGTGCTGGAGGTGACCTATAAGGGCAAAAATATTTATGAAGTGCTGGAACTGGGCGTAGACGAGGCTTTGGAGTTCTTTAAGGATGAAAAAGATGTTTGCAATAAAATCCGCCCGCTGAGCGACGTCGGTTTAGGCTACGTGAAACTGGGACAGAGCAGCGATACCCTGAGTGGTGGCGAAGCACAGCGCGTAAAGCTGGCTTCTTTCCTCGGTAAAGGCAAGGCGCAGGGCAAAATCCTGTTCATCTTCGACGAACCTACCACAGGCCTGCATTTCCATGATATCAAAAAGCTGCTGAACTCTTTCAATGCGCTGATCGATCAGGGACATACGGTGCTGGTGATAGAACATAACCTGGACGTGATCCGCAGCGCCGACTGGGTGATCGACCTGGGGCCGGAAGGCGGCGCCGGTGGCGGCAACCTGCTATATACGGGCGTGCCGGAAGGATTGAAAAAAGTGAAAGAAAGTTATACAGGGAAGTTTCTCTGAAAAATACAAAACAGAAAGAGGGCTGGTCAGTGATGATCAGCCCTCTTTTTTTATGGTGTAATGCTTTGATGGTCGTTATCTGAGCCTGTCCAGCGATTTGATCAGCTTCTCGTCTTTATAGATGCCCCTGGCAGCCATAAAGAGCAGTACGATCAGCAGGACCGGCAGGAAGGAGGCTACCTGGTAAGATGCTGAAGTGATGGTGATACCGCCGGCAGCCAGTTTGTTGGCCGTTTGCTGTACCACATAATATTGGTAGCCCAGTGCTGCAAATACAAACAGGATGTTGAAGATCGTCAGGCGGAACTGCAGCTTACGTTTTTTGAACAGGAAAATGCACACTACAGCCAGCAGGATGATGATCACGTACAGCACGAATAACAGGTAGTTGCTGGAGGCGTTCACAGCAGTGACTGTTCCATTGCTCAGTTTGGCTTTCCACAGATCGAAAGACAGTGTGGCGGCTCCGGCTCCGGCAGCCAACAGCAGGTAAAGACTCTGAATACGTTGTATCATGATATTTGCGAATGTTTAACGGCGTAAAAGTAAGCAAATTTAGTGGTTGAAAAGCGTAATATCTGATAGCGGACTGCGGATTTTGATAGTCCGTATAGTGTAATACTTCGTATATTGCACGCCCAATAACAATCTTTTTATACTTATATGGCAAGAAAACTGAATAAGCAGGATGCGTTGGACTATCATGCAAAGGGAAGGCCGGGCAAGATCGAAGTAATACCTACGAAAGATACTAAAACACAATGGGACCTCTCCCTGGCCTATTCTCCGGGCGTTGCCGAACCTTGCAAGGAGATTCACAGAGATGTAGAAAATGTTTATAAATATACCGCAAAAGGAAACCTGGTAGGAGTGATCAGCAATGGTACCGCCGTACTGGGACTGGGCGACATCGGTCCTGAAGCCGGCAAACCCGTGATGGAAGGAAAAGCGGTGCTGTTCAAGATATTTGCCGATATCGATGTATTTGATATTGAACTGAATACCAAAGATCCGGATAGTTTTGTAGCAGCGGTAAAAGCGCTGGAACCTACTTTCGGCGGCATTAACCTCGAAGATATCAAAAGCCCTGAGTGCTTTGAAATCGAAGACAGGCTGCGTAAAGAGCTGAAAATACCGGTGATGCACGACGACCAGCACGGTACCGCTATCATCTCCGCTGCTGCGTTGCTCAATGCGCTGGACCTGGTAAAGAAAAAAGTTGACAAAGTAAAAATAGTGGTGAATGGCGCAGGAGCCGCTGCCATGGCTTGCGTAAGGCTGTATGTGGCACTGGGCGCCAAACCGGAAAACTTCATCCTGTTCGACAAGGACGGCGTGCTGAACAAGTCCCGCACCGACCTTACCGAAAGGCACATGCAGTTTGCCACCACTTCCAAAATAAGCACGCTGACAGAAGCCATGAAAGGTGCTGACGTTTTCCTCGGTCTTTCCGTAGGCAACGTGGTAACCCCGGAAATGGTGAAGAGCATGGCTAAAAACCCGATCGTGTTCGCCATGGCCAACCCCGATCCGGAAATCGCCTACGATACAGCCATTGCCTCCAGACCGGATATCATCATGGCTACCGGCCGCTCCGATTATCCTAACCAGGTAAACAACGTACTCGGATTCCCTTACATCTTCCGTGGTGCACTGGACGTAAGGGCCACCCAGATCAACGAAGCCATGAAACTGGCTGCTGTACGGGCTCTCGCCGAACTGGCCAAATCCCCCGTGCCGGATATCGTGAACCTGGCCTACAATGAAAGAAACATCGTTTTCGGACCTAAATATATTATTCCTAAACCGCTGGACCCCCGCCTGTTAAGCACCGTAGCCCCCGCAGTAGCAAAGGCCGCTATGGAAAGCGGTGTGGCGCACAACGCTATCACTGACTGGGAAGCTTACAAGCAGGAGCTCAACAACCGCCTGGGCCTGGATAACCAGCTGTTCAGGGTCATCGGTACCAAAGCCCGCCGCGACCCGCGTAAGGTCGTATTCGCGGAAGCCGACAACGTAAAAATCCTCAAAGCCGCGCAGGTGGTAAACGACGAAGGCATCGCCTTCCCGATCCTGTTAGGTAACGAAAGCCGCATCCGCCAGATCATGCTCGAAAACTCCATCGAAATTGACGACGTGGTGATCATCGACCCGAAAAGCGATGAAATGCAGGCAAAACGTCATCAGTTTGGTGATCTCTTCTTCGAAAAACGCAAACGTAAAGGCTTTAACCTCTACGAAGCCCGCAAAATCATGCGCGAACGTAACTACTTCGGCTGCATGATGGTGGAAACCGGAGAGGCGGACGCCCTGATTTCCGGCCTTACCCGTAAATATCCCGACACCATCCGTCCGGCCCTGCAGGTGATTGGTATGGAAGACGGCGTGAAACGCGTGGCAGGTATGTATATCATCAACACCAAACGCGGACCGCTGTTCCTCGCCGATACCACCGTAAACTTCAACCCTACTGCGGAAGAACTGGCAGACATCACCCTGATGGTAGCGAAGGAAGTGAAACACTTCAACATTACGCCCCGCATCGCTATGCTGTCTTACTCCAACTTCGGCTCCAGCCAGACGCCGGAAGCCCAGCTGGTAGCCAAAGCACGCGAAATCGTGAAACAACGCGATCCCCAGCTGGTAGTAGATGGTGAAATACAGGCGGCAATGGCCTTCAACAAAGAGATCCTGAAAGACAACTATCCGTTCACCGAACTGATGAACGAGGAAGTGAATACCCTCATCTTCCCGAACCTCACTGCCGGTAACGTAGCGTATAACCTGCTGCAGGAAGTAGCCGGCTTCGATGCCATCGGCCCGGTACTGCTGGGTATGAAAAAACCGGTGCACATCCTGCAACTGGGCAGCACCGTTAGGCAGATCGTGAACATGGTGAACATCGCCGTGGTAGACGCGCAGGAAAAATGCCGCAAAGTAGCGGAGTGCAGAGAGGAAAAAGCCAAAGCAGAGAAGAAAAAGAAAAAATAAGATAACGTAACAGCATAGGAGCGGAGGCCACCAGACATTACCTGTCTGACGGTCTCCGCTCCTTGCGTTTATTATACCCCCGCTGCATCTAAGCTTGGCCGGATTTGATTAAATTTGTTTCATGCAGACAATCTCCAAAAAGAAGATATTTTTTCCGATCAACGAGGCTTTCCGTAACTACCTTAAATTGTATGAGCGGGAGGTGAAGCTGCCCCTGACTTACCAGGAACTGCGCTATTATGAGCACTCCATTTCCGTATATGACAAGGACGGTAAGGATACGCTCTGGGAGACCGTGTTTTATCCGCAGAGCACCATGAGCACCATTCATGCCGGCTTGAAACGGATTTACTCCATCCTGAAAGCCGGTGGTGACCAGACCGCGGAAGAGCACCTGCATATAGAACGGATCGACTATTGCACCTTCGGCAACTCCCATCCTTTCCGTATTAAAATCGTCAATAACTACAACGAGGTATATGACTATTTCTACATCAAGGTAGCTGATGCGTCCCGCATCTACGGCCTCGAGCTGGAACACATCCTGTCACCCTACTGGATGAACTTCCTGATTGATGGTAACACCCTGGTGGAAGAGCATATTGCCGGCGTGCCCGGAGATCAGTTTATCCTGCATTATCTCGACAGGCTGGATTTTAACCCTAAACGTATCGCCAAAGAATTCGTTAAGTTCAACGAGCGATGTTTTGTGCGGCTGCTGGGCGATATGCGCTCCTATAACTTCATCATCGACATCACCCCGGATTTTGATGATGTGCAGTTCCGTATCCGCGCCATTGACTTTGACCAGCAGTTTTACGAAGGCCGCCGCACCCTGTATATGCCGCAGTTCTTTAAGGAGAACCGCGTATTTGTGGAACTGGCCATGAAACACCTCAATGCTGAAGTAGTAAAGCAGTACCAGCAGGAGGAGCGTGCGCTGATAGCGCGCCGGCTTAAGGTACAGCGGCACCGTATCAAAGACCTGCGGGATGTAATTATGACCGACAAGGTGTCTTTCCCGGAGAAAGTACAGCAGCTGGGAGACGAGTTGGCGGAGTACTATCACGATGCCGTTTTTTCGCGTTGTAAAACCATGGGTGAAATTATCGAGCGCAGTTTGAAACGCTTGCTGGTAAGCAGTTTGCGTTAACCATACCATAAAATCTTAAATTCGGGTCGGATTGGCAAAATCCTTCATATCTTTGACCAGCTATGGAATTCAGATTCTTTTATCACTTTGGAAATTTTCTGCTGATGCTGAAGGGCATGTTTTCCCGTCCGGAAAACATGAAGATGTACTGGAAGCAATTTATGCAGCAGTGCGTAGATATTGGCGTAGGGTCGTTTGGGATAGTATTTATTATTTCCCTGTTCATGGGAGGGGTTACCACCCTGCAAACCGCTTACCAGCTGGTGAGCCCTATTATTCCCAAGAGCACCATCGCGCAGGTGGTGCGGGACACCATCATCCTGGAATTTGCGCCTACCCTTACCAGCATCGTACTGGCCGGGGTGATAGGCTCTAAAATAGCCTCTGAGCTGGGCAACATGCGTATCTCCGAACAGATAGACGCCCTGGAAATTATGGGTATCAACACCAAGGGATACCTCATCTTACCTAAGATCCTGGCGGCCACGCTGATGATCCCTTTGCTGGTAGCCATTGCCGGTTTCCTCGGTATCTGGGGCGGCAAGGAAGCGGGCGTGCTGTCCGGCGTGCTCTCCAGCGAACAGTTTATGATGGGACTGCGGCAGGAGTTTAAGGCGTACAACGTATTTTTTGCCATGGCCAAATCCTATACGTTCGGGTTTATCATCGCCAGCGTGTCGGCCTATTACGGCTATAACGTACAGGGCGGCGCCCTCGAGATCGGTAAAGCCAGCACCACGTCGGTAGTGGTGAGCTGCGTACTGATATTATTTATGGACTACGCATTAACGGCTATATTACTGTAACCATGATTGAACTGAAAGATATTACCAAAGGCTTTGGAGATAAGGAGATACTGAAAGGCGTTTCGGCCGTTATGGAGTCTGGTAAGGTAAACCTCATCATCGGCGCCAGCGGTAGCGGTAAAACCGTGATGATGAAGTGTATTGTGGGACTGATGGAGGTCGACTCCGGTTCCATTCTGTATGATAACCAGGATTTTACGGCCATGGACCACCGGGCCAAAAAAGAAGTCCGCCAGCAGATCGGTATGCTGTTCCAGGGTTCCGCCCTGTTTGACAGTATGACGGTAGAACAAAATGTGATGTTCCCGCTGGAGATGTTCAGCAAAGACTCTTTAAGAGAGCGGAAGAAGCGGGTGGACGAGTGCCTGGAGAGAGTGCAGCTGAAAGATGCCGCCAAAAAATTCCCTGCTGAAATCAGCGGTGGAATGAAAAAAAGGGTAGGGATTGCCCGTGCCATCGTACTGAATCCCAAATACCTGTTCTGCGACGAACCCAACTCCGGCCTGGACCCCCAGACTTCCCTGCTGATAGACCAGCTGATCAAGGAGCTGACCCAGGAATACAATATCACCACTGTTATCAATACCCACGATATGAACACCGTAATGGAAAGCGGCGACCATATTGTATATATGTACCAGGGACAGAAGCAGTGGGAAGGCAGCAATAAAGAGATCGTCTTCAGTAAAGACCAGAAGCTCAACGACTTCATCTTCGCCTCTGAGTTCCTCCGGGATGCCAAAGAAATGCGCCAGCTGGACATGTTCAAGGACAGCAAATGGAAAGATCAGCTGGAAGAACAGCTGAAGCGCGACGGCAAAAAGTAATTTCCCTGCGAATTGGTAGCTTTATCTTAAAGGCCATAAATTGCAGAATTATGGAAATCGGCTTATTTTTGCCGCACCTATAGAAGAAACATATAACATAATAAACCAATAAAACAAGCGCGATGAGTGTTTTAGTTAATAAGGATAGCAAAGTGATCGTGCAGGGATTTACCGGTACTGAAGGTACTTTCCATGCTACACAGATGATCGAATACGGTACCCAGGTTGTAGGCGGTGTTACCCCCGGTAAAGGCGGTACTTCCCACCTGGAGCGCCCGGTGTTCAACACCGTGGCTGACGCGGTAAAAGCTACCGGCGCCAATGTATCTATCATTTTTGTACCGCCGGCATTTGCCGCAGACGCGATCATGGAAGCTGCCGAAGCTGGTATTGCCCTGGTAGTATGTATTACGGAAGGTATCCCTGTTCAGGACATGATCAAGGCGAAAAACTTCCTGCAAGGTTCCAATACCCGCCTCATCGGGCCTAACTGCCCCGGTGTTATCACCGCTGAAGAAGCTAAAGTGGGTATCATGCCCGGCTTCATCTTCAAAAAAGGTAAAATCGGTATCGTATCCAAATCCGGTACCCTGACCTACGAAGCTGCTGATCAGGTAGTTAAAGCCGGTCTGGGTGTTTCTACCGCTATCGGCATCGGTGGCGACCCGATCATCGGTACCCCCACCAAAGAAGCCGTGGAACTGCTGATGAACGACCCTGAAACCGAAGGTATCATCATGATCGGTGAAATCGGTGGTAGCATGGAAGCTGACGCTGCCCGCTGGATCAAAGAATACGGCACCAAACCAGTAGTAGGCTTCATCGCCGGCCAGACAGCGCCTCCGGGCCGCCGTATGGGCCACGCCGGTGCTATCATCGGTGGTGCGGAAGATACTGCTGCCGCTAAAATGAAAATCATGGCAGAATGCGGCGTTACCGTAGTGGAAAGCCCTGCCAACATCGGTAAAACGATGGCTGAAGTGCTGAGCAAAAAGGCTGCACTGGCTTAATCGGTTTACCCACATATATTTGAAAGGTGAAAAGTGAAGCGGGTCTCCCAGCACTTTTCACCTTTTTTTTGACCCCCTTATGGAAACCTGTGTAATTCCTGCATCCTGTACAAAAAGACTAACTTACCCGTAAATAGCGATATATATGCGTTTATGCCTCTCATTATTCATTGTTTTATTCTTAACCAACAGCGTGATGGCTCAGACCTATTATGACAATTCCTGGAAGAAAGTGACTGCCCTCGACGACAAGAATCTGCCTAAATCCGCGCTGGGAGAAGTAGACCTGATCTATGCCCGGGCGGTGAAAGATAACCTGCCGGCCCAGCAGATCAAAGCGCTCATCTATCAGATGAAATATACTGACCAGCTGAGCGACAGCAGCATCCAGCAAAACCTGGAAAAACTCGATCAGAAGATCGCCGCCGCCAAAGGCACCCCCCAGGCTATCCTGCAAAGCATCAAAGGCGAAGTGCTGCTGAGCTATCTCCGCAACAACCGGTACCGGCTCTACAACCGCACCGCCATTGTAGAAGAGAAACCAGGCCCGGATATTACTTCCTGGAGCCAGGACTACCTCCACCGTCAAATTACTGCCGCCTATCAGGCGTCACTCGCCGATAAAGCCACCCTGGAAAAAACACCCATCGGGGATTTTGACCCTATCCTGGTCAAAGGCACCGGCACCCGCCAGCTCCGCCCCGTACTGTTCGACCTGCTGGCCCACCGCGCACTGGACTACTTTAAATCCGGCGAAAACACCCTCACCAAACCGGTGAACCAGTTCGAACTCGACGATCCGGCGGCCTTCGCACCGGCTGCCACTTTTGCCCGGCACACCTTTACCGCTACCGACAAAGCATCGCTGCAATACCAGGCCATCCTGGTGCTGCAACAACTGACACGCCTGCACGAAAACGATAAGGCTGCCCTGCTGGATATTGACCTCGAAAGGATCCAGTACATGCAGCAGATCTCTGTAGCGGAAGACAAAACCTCCCTGTACCGCAAAGCACTGGAGGAAATGACGGTTGCCTACAACAACGAAAAAGAAGTGACCGGCGTACTGGCCCTGCTGGCCAATACCTACATCGGCAACGCCCTGTACGGTAAGGCCGACAGCACGGCCAACCTGAAAAAAGCCAGAGAAATATGTGAACAGGCCATACAGAAAGGCCCGGGCACACAGGGCGCAGCCGACTGCTCCAACCTGCTGGCCGAAATCAAGGCGCAAGCCCTTGAACTGGTGACAGAAAAGGTAAACGTACCCTCCCTGCCTTTCCGTACACTGGTGAAATACAAAAACACCGACAAGATATACCTGCGCGTACTGGCAGTAGATGAAGCCTTTGCCGCCGCCCTCCGGCTGGCACAGAATGATTACAGCGACCGCCAGAACAGGTACTGGAGACTGTTGCTGGACAAAAAACCGGTGAAAGCCTGGGAACAATCCCTGCCAGACCCGAAAGACTATAACCACCACGCTGCAGAAATAAAAATCGAAGCGCTCCCGCTCGGACAGTACATTATCCTCGCCAGCGCCAAACCCGGTTTTGATCTGAAAGAAAACCCCATGGCACTGCAATTTGCCTGGGTATCCAATATCAGCTACCTGGAAAATAATGCAAAATTCATCGCGCTGGACCGCAGCAGCGGTAAACCGCTGCCAGGCACCAAACTGACCGCCTTCAGCCAGGAATGGGCCGATGGAAAAGAGAAATGGGTACAGCTGCAATCTACCGTTACCGATGCCAACGGCTCCGCTGAACTGAGTATAAACAGCGCCAGCAACCGCTCGGTGCGGCTCAAATGGGAGCGGCAGGGTGACGTGCTGTTCCTCGATGATCACAAATACATTTACCACTATAACGAAGGAGAACTCAAACCTAAACCACATATCTTCCTGTTCTCCGACAGAAGCATCTACCGCCCCGGTCAGACCCTTTATTTCAAAGGGATCGTGGTACAGCAGGAAGCCGGTAAGAGAACCAGCAACCTGGTCAAAGGCCTGAAAAGTACCCTGATCTTAACGGATGCCAACAGCGAAAAGGTAGACACTATCGTGGTAACGTCTAACGAATACGGTGCATTCTCCGGTAAAATAGTGCTGCCGGAAGGCCGCCTCAATGGCAACTATTTCCTGCGGGATGCGAAAAGTTATGGTGTGCACACCTTCCGTGTGGAAGAATACAAACGCCCGAAATTCTATGCGGAATTTGATACCATCAAGGGCACTTATCGTTTAGGGGAAACCGTTACCACCCAGGGTAAAGCCTTGGCCTACGCCGGTAACAACATCAACGGCGCCACCGTGAAATACCGCGTGGAAAGAAGGACCCGCTTCCCGTACCCCTGGTTGTTCAGGGGCTATTTGCCGGCGGGCACCTCCCGTGAGATTGCCCATGGTGAAACCACGACCGATGAAAACGGACACTTTAAGGTAAGCTTCCCTGCATTGCCGGACAAGACCGTATCTCCTGACCAGAAACCCATCTTCACCTACATCGTATCGGCAGATGTAACGGACCTGAACGGTGAAACCCGCAGTGCCAGCCAGTCTGTAGCCGTTGGTTACCAGTCTATGGAAATTAACGTACAGGTGCCGGAACGCCTGGAAGCCGGCGCTCTGAAAGATGCACGCGTGTTTACCCGCAACCTGAACGGCGCCTTTGAACAGGCATCCGTGAAAGTAGCGGTACAGCCGCTGGAACCGAACAAGCGGCTGCTGCGCCCCCGCTACTGGGAACAGGCAGACCAGTTCGCGATCTCCGAAGCAGCTTATATCAAAGACTTCCCGCTGGACATCTACCATGATGAAGACGAAAAAGACAAATGGCCCCGTAAACCGGCAGTATGGGAACAGCAGTTCACCAGCACCGCTACCGGCGAAGTAGCGATTGATAGCAAAAAACTGGCTCCGGGCTACTACGAACTGGTGGTAAGCGCTACCGATAAAAACGGGCAGCCTGTTGTGCAGAAAGCAGTCTTTGAACTGGTAGACCCACGCGCTAAAACGCTGGCCGCTCCCGACTACTTATGGAGCTATCAGCCGGAAGCGAAGACAGAGCCAGGCAAGAAAGCTGCCGTTATTTTAGGCTCTTCTGCCAAAGACCTGAACATCTTACAACCCCTCACCCGGATAGGTCAGTCTTCACAGATGACCAACATTACGCTGGATGGGGTAAAACAATATGACTATAACGTCACCGAAGAAGATCGTGGCGGTATGGGTCTTGATTACGTCTTCGTGAAAGATAACCGGGTATTTGTCAGCCAGCACACCATCCAGGTGCCCTGGGATAATAAAGACCTGACTATCAAAATCGGTACCCACCGCGATAAGCTGTTACCAGGAGAAAAAGAAAAATGGAGCGTGGAAATCACCGGCTACAAAGGTGAGAAAGCTGCTGCCGAAATGCTGGCTTCCATGTACGATGCGTCGCTGGATGCTTTTGTGCCGCACCAGTGGAGCAAACCCGATATCTATCCTGATATCCTGTCCCGCGGCCGGCTGGTATATCATGCCTTCGATAACTTCGGCATGGTGACCTCCCAGTATTATTTCGAAACAGACAGACAGGGAGCTGCCGCAAAGGAAAAAAGCTACGACGTGCTTAACTTCTTCGGTTGGGGAATGGGCAACAGCTATGTATATGAAAAGGCGGGTGGCAGAGCGCTTGGCGTGAGAACGAGAGGCGCAGCCGGTGCTGTAATGGCCATGGCGCCAGCACCTGCTGCCGTACAGCGGAAAGAGGTGATGAGAGAAACAGAAGCGCGCTCCATGAACTATGCAACAGAGCAGGCAGCAGATTCCGCTGCCCCTGAGGAAACACCGAAGGCGCCGGAAAACAATGCCGGCAATGTGCCTGTCCGCAAAAACTTCCAGGAAACGGCTTTCTTCCTGCCAGAACTGCGTACTGACAAAGACGGTAAACTGTCTTTTGAATTCACCATGCCGGAAGCCCTCACCAAATGGAACTTCCAGGGACTGGCACATACGCAGGATGCTGCTTTCGGCGTTGTCGGGGCCAGCATCGTTACCCAGAAACAACTGATGGTGGTGCCCAATGCGCCCCGCTTCGTAAGGGCCGGCGATAAGATTGACTTCACTGCCAAAGTAAGCAACCTGACCGATTCCCAGTTGATTGGCCAGGCCCATCTCGAACTGCTGGATGCCGCTACCATGCAGCCGGTTGATGGCTGGTTCCAGAATATCTTCCCGGTGCAGCATTTTACCGCTAACGCCGGTCAGAGCACCGTGGTGACTTTCCAGTTACAGGTGCCGCGCAACTTCACCAGTGCGCTGCTGTACCGCGTGAAAGCACAGTCCGGCAACTACAGCGACGGAGAAGAAAATGCACTGCCGGTGCTCACCAACTCCATGCTGGTAACGGAATCTATGCCGCTGCCGGTGCGTGGCGATGGTAAACATACGTTCACCTTTGAGAAACTGCTGCAGTCCGGGGCTTCATCTACACTGCGCCAGCAGGGCGTTACGGTGGAATACACCAGCAATCCGGCCTGGTATGCCGTACAGGCGTTACCGTACCTGATGGAGTATCCGTACGACTGCTCCGAGCAGGTGTTTAACCGCTATTACGCCAACGCATTGGCTACACATATTGCGAAGAGCGTTCCTGGTATCCGGCAGGTTTTTGAGAAATGGAAAACCACAGACACTGCAGCGCTGCTGAGCAACCTGCAGAAAAATGAAGAGCTGAAATCTCTGCTGTTGCAACAGACCCCCTGGGTGCTGGAAGCAAAGAACGAAGCACAGCAGAAGAAAAATATCGCCCTGCTGTTTGATCTGCAACGCATGCAGCGGGAAAGGACAGCCGCCCTGAATCAGCTGGCAGCGAAACAAGAAGCTGATGGCTCCTTTGCCTGGTTCAATGGGATGTGGGCTGATCGTTATATCACCCAGTACATCCTGGCCGGTATCGGTCACCTGCAACAGCTGATCAGTGTAAAAGACCCGGTGGCTGCAAGCATTGCGAACAAAGCCATGCAGTACCTGGACACGCAGCTGGACAAAGATTACCACCAGCTGATCAAAAACAAAGCAGATCTGAAAAAACAACAGATCAGCGAAATACATGTGCAATACCTGTATGCCCGCAGCTTCTTTGACAAACCCATCCCGAAAGGCATGGAGGCTTCCTTTAATTACTACGCAGGGCAGCAGCAGCAGTACTGGACCAAAATGGGACGTTATGCACAAGGCATGGTTGCCCTGAGCCAGTTCAAAAAAGGCGATAAAGCCACACCTGCCGCTATCCTGAAGTCACTGAAGGAAAATGCGATCAACCACCCGGAAATGGGCATGTACTGGAAAGATGTAGTGGCCGGTTATGGCTGGCATCAGGCGCCGATAGAAACACAGGCGCTGCTGATAGAAGCTTTCCAGGTGGCTGGTAAAGACGATGCAGCTGTTGCCGACATGAAAACATGGTTGCTGAAAAACAAACAGACCAATAACTGGAGCACCACCAAATCCACTGCCGACGCCTGTTACGCGATGTTGCTGCAAGGCAGCAACTGGCTCACCGCCAGCCCGGAAGTAGATATCCAGCTGGGACAGGAAACCATCAGCAGCAAACAACAAACTGCCGAAGCGGGTACCGGTTACTTCAAACAGCACATCGACGCCAAAGACGTAAAAGCGGACATGGGTAATATTAAAGTGACGGTGAAAGACAGTAAAGGTCAGCCTTCCTGGGGCGCCGTATACTGGCAGTATTTTGAGGAGCTGGATAAGATTACCGCCGCTAAAACACCGCTGGTGCTGGAAAAAGAACTGTATAAAGAAGTGAGTTCCGATAAAGGCCCGGTGTTGACTAAAATAGCCGAAGGCAATGAACTGAAAGTGGGCGACAAGGTAAAAGTGAGGATCGTGCTTCGTGTAGACAGGACCATGGAGTATATCCACCTGAAAGACATGCGTGCCGCCTGCTTTGAGCCGGTGAATGTACTGAGCAGTGCCAAATGGCAGAATGGTCTCAGCTACTACGAAAGCACCAAAGACGCCTCTACGGATTTCTTCTTCAGTTATCTCCCGAAAGGTACTTATGTGTTTGAATATGCATTGTTCGTAACGCACCAGGGCAAGTTCTCCAATGGCATCAGCACCGCACAGTGCATGTATGCGCCGGAGTTCAGCGCCCACAGCGAAGGAATCAATGTGAAAGTAGTGGAGAAATAATAGCGCTTAGGAAAGATGCTGCTATATAAGGAAGCCCCGCTGGTATTATACCGGCGGGGCTTTCCACTTTTATGGGTATTTTTAGGACTTCAGATGAACAGGTAGTATGACAAGCGTAGATTATATCATAGTAGGACAGGGAATTGCCGGCACCATGCTGAGCTGGTCGTTGTGGCGGGCGGGTAAAAAGGTGCTGGTGGTAGACGATGCAAAATCCAACAGTGCGTCGCGGGTGGCGGCGGGTGTTATTAACCCGGTATCCGGGCGCAGGTTTGAGCCGGCATGGATGTACGATACCATCTATCCGTTTGCCCGGGATGTTTATCATCAGTTGTCGGAGCTGTTGCAGATACAGGTGCTCACGGAGCGCCGGTTGTGGAATGTGTTTCCTTCGCAGCAGATGCAGGAAGCTTTTATGAAGAAAGCTGCCGGCGGTCCGTATACGCTGCTGCCTGAACGGATGGAATACGAGGAGATACTGGACCAGCCTTATGGCGCGGCGATCGTAAAAGGGGCTACTGTCAACCTGCGGGTGCTGCTGCCTGCCTGGCGGCAGTTTCTGAGCCATAAGGGGGCGTTGCGGGAAGCGCATCTGAACCTGGGCGAACTGGAGGTAACGGCCACGGGCGTTCGTTACGGGGATATTGCCGCGCAGAAGATTATTTTCTGCGATGGCGTGGCTACCGCCCAGAACCCATGGTTTGATAAACTGACGTTTCTGCCTAACAAGGGAGAGGTGCTGTGGGTGAGGGTACCGGGGCTGCATACGGAAGATATCATTAAAAAAAGCATTACGCTGGTACCATATGGGCCCGAATTGTTCTGGGCAGGGTCTTCCTTTGTCTGGGACTACGATGATGACCTGCCCACCGGCAGGCAGCGGGAGGTGCTGGAGAAGGGCTTGCAGCAACTGTTGAAAGTACCTTACAGCGTGGAGTACCAGCTGGCGGCGGTGCGCCCTTCCGGTAATGACCGCCGGCCCATGATCGGGCTGCATCCGGAGATGCCCGCTGTGGGTATCTTTAACGGGCTGGGTACCAAAGGCTGTTCGCTGGCGCCCTTTATGGCTGCGCATTTTACGGAAGTGTTGGCCGGGAACGCCCTGCTGATGCCGGAAGTAGACATAAATAGATATTTTAACATCCCAAGGGGGTGAAATGCCCGCATCATGCCGTATCTTTGCCCCCCTTACAGGTATGGCTGAACAACTGAACAGTGGTCTCGGAACAGCTGGCAGCACATCCGGGGATTCAACCACAAAACATTAAAAATCAATTTTTTACGCATGTACAGGACGCACACTTGCGGGGAGTTAAGGATGGAGCAGATAGGCCAGGAGGTGACGCTGGCCGGATGGATACAGACAGTCAGAAAATTTGGCAGCATCAACTTTTTTGATCTGCGGGACCGCTATGGTATCACTCAGCTGTTATTCAACGAGAGCCTCAATGATAAACTGGACGCACAGCCGCTGGGCCGTGAGTTCGTAGTGCAGGTGACCGGCGTGGTAACAGAGCGTACCAGCAAAAATAAAAATATCCCCACCGGTGACATCGAAATCACGGTGAGTGACTATAAAATCCTGAATGCGGCTAAAACACCGCCTTTCACCATCACCGACGATACCGACGGGGGAGATGAACTGCGCATGAAATACCGCTATCTCGATCTCCGCCGTAATGCGGTAAAACAAAACCTGGAACTGCGGTATGCAGTAGGCCGCGCTGCGCGCAACTACCTGCATACGAGGAATTTCATCGATATCGAAACGCCGTTCCTGATCAACTCCACGCCGGAAGGAGCCCGCGACTTCGTGGTGCCCAGCCGTATGAACCCTAACCAGTTCTACGGTTTGCCGCAATCACCACAGACATTTAAACAATTGTTGATGGTGAGTGGTTATGATCGGTACTACCAGATCGTAAAATGTTTCCGCGATGAAGACCTCCGGGCCGACCGCCAGCCGGAGTTTACCCAGATCGACTGTGAAATGAGCTTCGTAGAACAGGAAGATGTACTGAACGTTTTTGAAGGTATGATGAAATATATCTTCAAGGAAATCAAAGGCATTGAGTTCGAAGGCGATTTCCCGCGTATGACATGGGATGATGCCATGGAATATTATGGCAATGATAAACCGGATATCCGCTTCGATATGAAGCTGGTTAACCTCAACGATACCGTAAAACAGAAAGGCTTTAAAGTATTCGACGACGCCGAACTCGTAGTGGCCATCGCTGCGCCTGGCTGCTCCGAATATACCCGTAAACAGCTCGATGAACTGACAGAATGGGTGAAAAGACCGCAGATCGGCATGAGCGGCCTTATCTATGTTAAATACAACACGGATGGAACGTTGAAGAGCTCGGTAGATAAGTTTTTTGACGAACAACAATTGCAAGAATGGGCGCAAAAATGTCAGGCAAAACCCGGAGATCTTATCCTGGTGCTGGCCGGCAAGGAAGAGCGTACCCGCAAAGCCATGAGTGAGTTGCGACTGGAAATGGGCGAGCGCCTCGGTTTCCGCAATAAAAATGAATATAAACCGTTGTGGGTGATAGACTTCCCGCTGTTTGAATACGCCGAAGAAGAAAATCGCTGGGTGGCCCGTCACCATCCGTTCACCGCACCGAAGCCGGAACAGATCGCTCTCATGGACGATATGTCACAGTACGCTAAGATCAAGGCAAACGCATACGATATTGTATTGAATGGCACTGAAATAGGAGGAGGCTCTATCCGTATTTTCCAGCGCGATCTGCAGCAGAAAATGTTCGCAGCGCTGGGAATGTCACCTGAAGAAGCAGAACGCAAATTTGGCTTCCTGCTGGGAGCTTTTGAATATGGCGCACCACCACATGGTGGCATCGCCTTCGGATTTGATCGCTTGTGCTCGCTTTTAGGCGGTAGTGAGAGTATCCGCGACTTCATCGCTTTCCCGAAAAACAATCACGGACGCGATGTCATGATGGACGCTCCGGCCGAGATCAGTCAAGCCCAGCTTGATGAATTAAAGATCAGCCTGGTAAAATAGGATTACCGGCATAATCTTTGCACAATACAGAGCTTTTAAAGCGAAAAAATCCCCTTTGATATGGCATTTTGCCGCATCAAAGGGGATTGATGCTAATATAAGGAACAATTTTTTTAACAAGAAATTAACGACGAAGATAAGGTTAGACGAAGAAAGAACGTATTATTTAATTTTTTAAAGTAATATTGCGGTGTGATGTATGATCATCGTTGATATGTGAGGTAAGTAATGATGCTGAAAACAAACAACAATCTTTCACCTGTTACAAAGAATACTCCTATGAGAAAGGTAACAACCTACATCAAACGGTCAGTATGGGTATGTGCGGTGCTTTTATTGCTGATGCTCAGCAATGTTGGGTATGCTCAACAGTCCACGGGTAATTATCTGAAGAAATTTAAACCGGTATCTGTAGAACTCATGCAGGAAACCGGTATTCCGGCCAGCGTTATCCTAGGGGTAGCCATGCTGGAGTCCGGCACAGGTACCAGCAGAAATGCCAAATTGCTCAACAACCACTTTGGTATTGTCGGCAAAAACAATCTTGCCAAAGTTGCCCCCGGCAAAAAATCACGGTATAAGCAATACGCTTCTGCCGTCGCTTCCTACGAACATTTCGCGGAAGTACTCGCCAGAAAAAAATGGTTCAGCCAACTGAAAGGTAACCCCGAATTCGCGGTATGGCTCAAACATATGAATCACAGCGGCTATTCCTCTGCCGGCCACGAATGGATCAGAAGAGTGACTGCCATTATTAACCGTTACAAATTATATAAACTGGACGAAGGAATGGATAGCGATAGCCTGGCACGGAGCTCTTCCTGGTTAAGCGTAGGCATGCCGCCAACTACCGACGACCAGTGAGTGTGCTAATCGACTCGAAAATATGTCTGGCGAAAACAAGTCTGCCTACCCTTTTTACATTATCGTAGGTTCATTGCTGTGCCTGGTGATATTCTCCCAGCTCAACTTTAGTTTTTCATTCAAAGATTTTCAATTCCGCCGCCTTGACATGTTGTCGGAACTACGAACGTCCGGACCGGAAAAAGATAGTGCAACGCTTACTGCTGCGAAAGGCGGCGGTAAGCGTTCGCATGCCGACTCCACAGCTGCCGCCGCCGGCAAAACACCGGAAGGTACGGCTGTCAACCCCGACGCGGTGTACGACTTCATGTCCTATAAAGGCATCCTGAACTACAACGCCGCCACTACGGGCGACAGTAACGCGGGCATGGACCGCTTCATGGAAGCCCTTAAAGAACTGAAAGCCGGCAAACGTAAAAAAGTACGCATCGCCTACTTCGGCGATTCCATGATCGAAGGAGACCTTATCACCTCCGATCTGCGCGACAGCCTGCAAACCTTCT
The DNA here is from genome assembly GCF_946479755.1 of uncultured Chitinophaga sp. The sequence continues at coordinate 69,785 of NZ_CAMLHC010000022.1, forward strand.
TCGGCGGCGCCGGCGTAGGCTTTGTTCCCATCACCTCCGTGGTGGCCAGCTTCCGCACCACCATCACGCATACCTTCTCGCGTGACTGGAAAGACTACCACTATAAAAACTCACCCCCCTCCAATATTGTCCTCGGCCTGTCCGGCCATACCTTCTTCCCGGGCGGCGGCAGCTGGATAAAATATACGCCGGTCAAAAAACCGCGTCTCGATAAATTCGACGAGATATCCCTGCTATACGGCCCCGCTGAAGCCACGACCGTCAACATCAACGACAGGCCTTACACGCTCTCCGGCAACGCGCCGGTGAACAAGCTGGACTTCCGCCAGGATACCGGCGCAGGTACCATCACCATCAAATACGGCGGCGGACCTACCGCTCCGTTCTATGGCGTTTGTTTCGAAACAGACAACGGCATATATGTGGACAACTTCTCCTTCCGCGGTATCAGCGGTGTGGAGCTCGGACACCTGTCTACCGACATGATCCGCCGCATGCAGGAGGAACGCCCGTATGACCTCGTAGTGCTCCACTACGGCGCCAACGTGCTGTTCCGCCCCGAACTGACAGACTACAGCTGGTACGAAAGACCCATGAAGAAAGTGGTGGACTCCCTCCGCAGAGACCTGCCGGGAACGTCCTTCCTCATCGTAGGTACAGCCGACAAGTCCTACCGCAAAGGAGACCGCTACATCACCGCCCCGGGTGTGGAAGCCTTGCTGAAAGTACAGCACGATCTGGCCACTACCTACGGCACAGCATACTGGAACCTGTACGCCAACATGGGCGGTTCCGGCTCTATGGTGAAATGGGTGGAAGGTGATACCGTACTGGCGAATAAAGACTATACACACCTTAACCGACAGGGAGCGGCCAAAGTGGGGGCGCTGCTGTATAAAGCTATCATGAATGATTACAGGCAGGGAGAACAACAACCGTAGAAAAAGTATAGCAACAGTAATGGTACTGTTGCTGGCCACATTTACCACCTATGCGCAACCGCAGGCTAACGTGATCCAGCAGGACACCGCCCTGTACCGCGCATTTGAATCCCTGTATCACGCAGACAGTAATGTGGTTTCTATACTTCATCTCGGAGACTCCCATGTACAGGCAGGCTTTTTCCCGCTCGCCACCGCCTCCATGCTGCAACAACAGTTTGGCTACGCCGGCAGGGGATACGTTTTCCCATACAACGTGGCCGGTACCAACGGCCCCGAAGACTACCGCTGGAACAGCACCGCCCGCTGGACCATGGAAAGGGTCATCGACCGCTATAAACCACCCGTGCTCGGCCCCGGCGCCATCGCCATCCAGACACAGGTACAGGCCCCGGCCCTTTCTTTTGCAGGCAAACAGGACGGCACTATGGACAACAACTTCCGAAAAGTGCAACTGTTCTACGACGCCGCCACCGACAACAATACCGTCTTCAGCCCCGACGCTGCAGACATCACCATAACAGGGATGCCCTTTCCCGGAACGCCCACCATCAAAATGGCAACCCTCGATTTCCTGCAAACCTCCCAAACCTTCCAGGTGCGCTGGGAAAATTCCGGTAACCTGCCCTTCCGTTTCTATGGCGCCGTGCTGCAAAACGGCCGTAATGGCGTACTGTATCACAGCATCGGTATCAACGGCGCCATGTACCAGCAGTACAACGATCTCAACAGCATCCTGCTGGCGCAAATGGCGGTGTTTAAACCCCGGCTGGTCATCATCTCCCTGGGCACCAACGAAGCCTATGGCCGCTTTGACCCGCTGGCCTTCCGCGAAGAAATCGATAAGACAGTGCAGCTGATAAAGGAACAGGCACCCCAGGCCAGCATCCTGCTGACCACGCCGCCCGACTGTATGCGGGCCGTGAAAAAAGCCGTCCGGAAAAAAATAAGCAAGAAAAAATACAGGACCTACTATACCACTTCGTATTATCCCAATCCTTACATTGCCATGGCAACGCAACAGATTACAGGATATGCACGACAACACGGTATCGCCTGCTGGAATTTCAACGCAGTTAACAAAGCGGAAAAAAATAACTTTGCAGGCGGCTGGGCCCCGGACCACATTCACTTTAATACAAAAGGATACCAGTTACAGGGACAGCTGCTGTATGAAGCACTGCAGCAGTCCTATAATCAATATTTACAGGTAAAAAAGAAAAACCAAGACCACTCGGATGATCGACGTTAATAAGCTGCTCGCCCAGCTGCTGTACAACCCATCAGACCCGGTACTGTTTAACAGTGCCTTCTTCTTCTATTTTTTTGCTGTCTTCCTGTTGTGCTACCTCGCCGTAAGCCGCAGCCAGCAAGGCAGGGTATGGGTGTACACCATCTTCTCCCTTTACTTTTTTTACAAAGCCTGCGGTTTTTATGTAGGCCTTGTGGTGCTGTCGGCCATCGTAGACTTTAACCTGTCGCGATGGATATATAACACCACCAGTCACCAGGTCAAAAAATCACTGTTGATTTTTAGTATCATCCTGAACATCGGGCTGCTCTTCTATTTCAAATACACGGATTTCTTTATTGGTATCATCAACGATGTGACCAACGGCCACATCACGCCGCTGCACCTGCTGCTGCCAATCGGTATTTCGTTCTATACCTTCGAAAACCTCAGTTACACGATCGACGTATACCGGGGAGAAATCAAGCCGGTGAACCGCTTCATGGATTACCTGTTCTTCCTGTCTTTCTTCCCCAAACTGATGATGGGCCCCATCGTGCGCGCGGCGGATTTTATCCCGCAGATCCATCAGCCCTACCGGTTGAACGGGGAGGATATCGGCAAAGGCATGGCCCTGATCGTTGGCGGCCTGTTTAAAAAGATCGTGATATCCGACTTTATCTATCAGAACTTTGTACAATATATTTTTGACGATCCCAGCAAACACACGGGCCTGGAATGCCTGTTGGGCGTGTATGGCTATGCGTTAGTGATCTATTGCGATTTCTCCGGTTATTCGGATATGGCCATCGGCATCGCCCGGTGGACCGGTTTCAAAATTCCGGCGAACTTCGATTCTCCTTACCAGAGTGCTTCTATTACAGAATTCTGGCGCCGCTGGCATATTTCCCTGTCCAGCTGGCTGCGCGATTACCTGTATATCCCCTTGGGCGGGAACCGTAAGGGCAAGGTCCGCCAGTATATCAACCTGGCACTCACGATGCTGATCGGGGGCTTCTGGCATGGCGCCAGCTGGAACTTTATCTTCTGGGGAGGCATGCATGGTGCGGCCCTCGCGATCGATAAGGTGCGGATCGACAGTCAGAAAAAACGGAAAACGGAGCGCAGCGGCTTCACTGCCGGGCTGATGAAAGTGGGCGGTGTCCTGCTTACCTTCCACTTCGTATGTTTCTGCTGGATATTCTTTAAAGCGGCCACTTTCCACGATGCATGGTCACTCATCCACCAGATTGTGTATGACTTCCAGCCGGGCATCTTTATAGAGCTGTATGACGGTTATGCTGCCGTGTTCTGGGTGATGGTACTGGGCTTTGTGCTGCACTTCCTGCCGGCAAAGGCGGAGCTGAAAATGGCTGGTGTACTGGGCCGTATGCCTTTAGCGGGAAGCATCGCCATCATGGTTATCTTTATCTGGCTGCTGGTACAGGTGAAGAGCACCCAGCCGATGATCCCGATTTATTTCCAGTTCTAATTACGTTTCTGCCAGGGAATATAAATTTCAGATACGCTTGGTTCCGGCAGAGAGATAAAGAAGTGATTGGTACGCATATAAAAATTGCCCATACGGCAGTTAGCGTTAATGAACTTATACATGGGAAGTCCCGCATCAGCGAAGCTGAGCGGGACTTTCAGCATTTTGTAATATCCTTCCCCGATTTGCCTGTCTGCCAGGCGGTACATTTCCTGGTACCGGCGGATGATCTGGTAGTGCGCCATATCATTGGCGGGCGTGTTGGGCAACAGCAGGCCTACATACATCATCATACGGTCGTAGGTGGTAACAGGTACCACGTCGAGTGTACCGGTGATGATGCGGGGGCTGTCCATCGCCAGTTCGGTAGTGAGTTCGCGGAGCTGCCGTGAGTAGCGCGCCATGGAGGCCACCATGCCTTTCACCGGATCGTTGCCGCTGGGGAGTATGTTGTAATACAATGTACAATCCGGCATCCGGGTGTCGACGGTATTGTCCATGTTGAAGTATTCGGGTAGTCCTGCTGCGAAGCGGTGGCGATCCGGGTTTGCTCCAGGGTGTACAGCTCGGCCGGCATGTATTCCCGGTTACGGAGCCCGGTGGGGCTGGTGTTAAACCACCCTCTGATGGCTTTGGCGAACGATTCGCCGGTATAGCGGCACAACTCACCGATATCGGCAATGGAAAAATTGCTGTGACGGAGATATCCGACGCCGGCCTCCAGCCGCGTACGTTTCACATACCTGGCGTATGGCTCTCCCATCAGCGAGGAGAATTTATGCGAGAAAATGTCTTTGGACACGGCCAGCATGTCTGCCACTGTCTGCAGTTTGACTTCGATGAGGGAATTGTTGTGGGCATAGGCAATGGCCAATTGAATTTTCCATTCCCAGTGCTCCCTGGTGGTCGTTTTCATAACTTACATAATCCTCCTTCAATTTAGCCCTTTGATGGCGTTTTGTGGCCGGAAGGACACCGGATTAACGAGGGATTAACCGGACTGATGCCGGCCGGGGGAAGGTGCGTCAAAGAGGATTCGCTGTGAATATCTCCCTGAAAATCCTACTTTTGCGCAAATTTTTTGCGCAGATGCGACTGTTCAGACCTCTCCTGCTGATGGCAGTATTGTTGGCGTCCTTTACAAGCGTAAAGGCACAGTTTCTCATGGATATGATCGATACCACCACGGAGCTGGGAAAAGGTATGATTTCCATGTACCACAAGTACGACGCCCTGCGTTTCAGCGGATATATCCAACCACAGTTCCAGCTGGCGCAGGACAAAGGAATTGACAGTTATGCCGCCGGCGATTTCCCGGCTGCGGTCAACAACCGCTTCTCCCTGCGCCGCGGCCGCATCCGCGTGGATTATGAACGCTACAATCATCAGGATATGCCGGTGGTGCAGTTTGCCTTCCAGTTTGACGGGACGGAGAGGGGCGTAGCGATACGTGACTTCTACGGAAGGGTATTTGATACGAAGTTCAACCTGTTTTCCCTGGCGGGCGGTATGTTTGCACGACCTTTCGGTTACGAGGTGAACCTGTCTTCAGCAGACCGTGAAACGCCGGAGCGCGGACGTATGTCGCAGATACTGATGCGCACGGAGCGCGACCTGGGCGCCATGGTTTCTTTTGAGCCCCGCCGCAAAGGACATCCCCTGCGTTACCTGAAAATAGACGTGGGCGCGTTCAATGGCCAGGGCCTTACCGCCAGCAGTGATTTTGACAGCCACAAAGACCTGATTGCCCGTGTTGCCTGGAAACCTTACCGTTTCAAAGGCAATAACTGGATACTGTCAGGAGGCGTTTCTGTGTTGTACGGTGGCATGCAGCAGTTTACCCCCTCCGTTTACCGGATGGGCACTGTCAACGGGCAGAAGGTATTTGCGCTGGACTCCAACGCATTGAACGTGGGTAAGATAGCGCCCCGTCACTATTACGGCGCTGATGTGCAACTGAGAATTCCCAACGGGCCCAAGAGGGGGTACACCCAGTTCCGGGCAGAATATATCCGGGGTTCGCAGACGGCTACTGCCGCTACTACCGAAACACCGGGCGTGATCCCGGTAGATGCGCAAGGCAACAAGCTACCGTTGTATATCCGGCGTTTTGACGGCGCCTACCTGTATTTTATTCAGCACCTGGGCAGTGAGAAACACCAGGCGGTTGTAAAATACGACTGGTACGATCCTAACAATGAAGTGAGCGGGAAAGAGATTGGCGCCCCCGGTGCTAACCTGACCGGCGCGGATGTCCGTTACAATACGCTGGGACTGGGATACCTGTATTACGCCAACGAACACCTGAAATTTATGGTGTATTATGACTGGGTGGAGAATGAAAGTACCAGCCTGTCCGGCTATACCACTGATATCCGGGACAATGTGCTTACCTGCCGGATGCAATACCGGTTTTAATTCCTTCTTATAACATGGATTCTTTGCCGGCTTCCATCGTAAAGCCGAACGTGCTGCCGATTTCCGGTTTGCTGCGGACGGTGATGGACTGGTCGTGCGCTTCCACGATGTGCTTCACGATGGCGAGGCCAAGGCCGGTGCCACCGATATCACGGCTGCGGGCGCGGTCAGTGCGGTAGAAACGTTCAAATACGCGGGGGAGATGTTCTTCCGCCATACCGATGCCGTCATCTGATATTTCCACCAGTACGCGTTTGCCATCCATATTGTAGATGCTGGCCACCGTATGGCCGTCGGGTTTACCGTATTTGATGGAGTTGTCTACCAGGTTGATCAGTACCTGGCGGATTTTCTCTTTGTCGGCCACTACGGGGATGGGGGCTTCGCACCCTTTTTTGATATTGAATTTAATGCCTTTGGTATTGGCTTTCAGGGAGAGGGTGTCGAACACATCTTTCACCAGGTCCTGGATAACAAAGATCTCCGCGTTGATGGTCATTTCCCCGCTTTCCAGTTTGGAGATCTCGTCGAGGTCGTCGATCAGACGGCAAAGACGGTCGATATTTTTGGTCGCGTTTTTCAGGAACATTTTGTTGACCGCAGGGTCTTCCAGTGCGCCATCCAGCAAGGTGTGGATGTAGCCCTGTACCGCGAAGATGGGTGTCTTCAGCTCATGGGAGAGATTGAGCAGGAATTCTTTTCGGAAAGCTTCGTTGCGGCGCAGGTTCTCCAGTTCTTCTTTTTTCTGGCTGGCCCACTTTTCCACGTCTTCGCTTACCTCCTCGATGGTTTTCAATGGCAGGATATTTTTCTGGAAAAATTCTTCTCTTTTAGAAGCTTTTGTCTGATAGATAAACTTGTAAATGAGTTTTATTTTCCGGTAGATAAAGTTCTGCAGGGTATACAGATAGAGATAGTAAGACACCAGGAAGGTGAGAACGAAGGCTCCCAGCATTATCTGCCAGTTACCGTCCACCAACAGCATGCCCAGCGCTATGATAGCGGACAGAATAAGGGCGGTGAATCCCGCTAATTTCTGCGGGGACAGGTTTTTAGCTTTAAACATACTCCAGAGTGAGTAATTGGTATAATAATGGGAAATTACTTTAAATTTCGTTCTTGCCATAAAAAAGCCATTCGCCGCCAGCCGAAAGCATCACGGTTAACAATAGTTCTGGTGCAGGAAAGGTGGTTTCCGTCAGTAATAATAAGGGAAAGAGGTCTCCGTCTTACATTTCAAATTTATATCCTACTCCTTTCACCGTGGTGATCAGGTCGATACCGATTTTCTGCCGGATCTTACGGATATGCACATCGATGGTACGGTCGCCCACGATTACTTCGGTGCCCCATACCTGGTTCAGTATCTCGTTGCGCAGGAATACACGGCCCGGTTTAGAGGCAAGCAACTGCAACAGTTCAAATTCCTTTTTAGCGAGAATGATGTCCTGGCCTTTATAGGTAACAGTGAATTTCTCCCGGTCAATGATGAGGTCTCCCAGTTGCACCGTTGTTTCTTCCGCTTTATGCAGCCGGCGGAACAACGCATTGATACGGCTCACCAGTAATTTAGGTTTGATCGGCTTGGCGATGTAATCGTCTGCGCCCATATTCAAACCGTCTATTTCAGATTTTTCATCGTTCAGGGCTGTGAGGAACAGCACCATCGTATCTTTGAAGTCAGGGATTTTCCTAAGTTCGCGACAGGTGTCGATGCCGTTTTTGTTGGGCATCATGATGTCCAGCATAATGAGGTCCGGCCGGAATATCTTCGCTTTCTGAATAGCCTCGCTGCCGTCCTTGGCTGTTACCGTTTCGTAACCGGCCGTCTTGAGATTGTAGCTGATAATTTCCAGTATGTCCAACTCGTCATCTACTACCAGTATTTTTCCTGCAACCGCTTGGTCTACCATAAAAATTTGCTTTTAAAAAGACGGCACAAAATTATAAAGCCGGTTCCGTGATTAATGGAAAATTAACATTATGAAATTGTTAATTCAATACCACTCTTTTTCACATTGACAAACAGCAAGTTACACAGAATTCCGTTGTGGATTGATATGCTCTTATTTTCACATTCATATTTTGATGATTCTGATGTAATAAGCACCAAACACGTACAGCTCTCATAATTTGGTTGTAAATTTGCTATCTGGTCGAAGTGAAAAGTACATCTACAATGAGAAAAATTCTACTTCTGTTATTGCTGGCGGCTTCTCAAAGCAGCCTTGTGCACGCGCAAAACGGTCACTTACAGATACCCATCAGCAGGCAGGGATTCCATGACAACATTGACAAAGAACAGGCTGCAGCCGCAAAATTTGACGGTAAGGCGGATGATCTGGTAAAAGTGTCTGATGATCAGACCATCAATCTCCAGGTCACCAACGCCCTGCTGAAAGAAGTGGACGACATGCAGATCGAGATAGAACGGGATTCCGCGCTGGACCACCGTCTCAAAGTAAAATACCTGACAGGGCTTTATACCGTCGTAAAAGACTATAACCAGAAAAGGTCCCGTCGTAAAATAGAGCCGGAAGAAGCGCCTTCCATGATCACTGCCTACCACAATATGATGCTGGCAGACATCAAAGGGAAAAGCATCGAGCCCTACATTAAAAACCTTTCTTTCGACGCTTCCGAGCGTATTATCGAAATTTTCCACGATAACCCGGGTTACAAAGAAGCCAGAGGGGAAGTATTCTCCAAATATGCCTTCAATAACCTGGAGACCGTGATGCCCAAACTACAGGGCTACCTGGACTATCCGGGCACCGACTCCATCGTGGCGGCAGTAGCCCGTAAATACCCTAACCAGGTGCTGACCTATGCTACTTCCTACACACCCATGGCCAACCTGATCAAAAAGAACCAGGACCCCGTGGTGCAGCTGATTGTCCGTATCGGGCAATCTCCGCAGAGCACCAAGATCCTGCCTTTCATTGATCAGCTGATGGATGGATCTATCACCGTGGAGAAACTGGAAAAAGTAGTGGACAACGACTACCAGTACTACAAACAGATGGTGAAATCCATGGTGGCGCTGCAGAAAATGAAGAGCGAAGGCCGCAATCCTTTTGGTATGAAGGCCATGATGGAAAACATGCTGGCCAAATCACTGCTGTATATCCGCGAAGTGAACGACCTGCACGAAGAATCCGCCGCTGTACGCTTCCGCATCGTGAAAGACTTTACACCGGAAGAGCTGTATTACCTGATCATTAACGGACAGGAAGAACTGTATACCTCCAGCTACACCAATCATAACAACGCCGGTTTGTACGACCAGATGATGATCCGTATGAAACCGCCCCGCGGCGACAGTCTCCTGATGATGATAAATTTCGATCGCTTCAAGAAATTCATCGCCATGGCCGCCGGTTTCAACACACTGGACCATTTTCTGAAATCCATGGCGCCGGAAAACTCCAACTACCTGATGCAGAAGTATGTGCAGAACCTGGAGAAAACGGAAGACCTGGAAGATGCGGTGGACGTGGCCAACTCCTTCGGCAGTATCCGCGACGAGAAGCTGCTCAACTTCCTCCGCGCAGAAGTGAAGAAGAACCTGGCTTATGTAAAAAAACACAGCGACAGAAGAGGTACGGTGATCTATCAGCTGCTCACCAGCCTGTTTGAAACAGAGGCCGCCAAAGGTGAAAACGACTCTTCTAAAGCTACGGACATCGCTGCTGAACTGTCATTGCCGCCCATCAACTACGTAGGTTTCAATACGCTGCAAAGCGATAGCGGCCGTGTATACCAGCAGGTGTTTTTCTACGGCGATAAAGACGGACAGGATTCTTACGCCAGCTTTATGGGCAACTTCCCGTCTTCCGACTGGAAGGCGGTGAAGAACAAATACTGGGTAACCATCACCTCGCTGAAAGGCAAGCCCACCACCATCTACGCCAATCTGCCGATAGATGAACCGGGCGATAAGGAAGCCATCCAGCGGTTGTCGGAATACCTCGATGAAAACGATATTCACCCCACGATCTTCATCCACCGTGGCCACAGTTATCATATCAACACCACGCTGGACAACCTGCAAAGCTCTGCCAAGATCGTGGTGCTGGGTTCCTGCGGCGGTTATCACAACCTCGCTACCGTGCTGGAGAAATCTCCGGAAGCGCATATCATTTCCTCCAAACAGGTAGGTACCCGTTTTGTGAACGAGCCTATCATCCACAGCCTGGAAGATGTGGTACGCGCCGGTAAAAACGTAGACTGGGTAGTGATGTGGGCACAACTGGGCAGAAAATTTGCGCCGGACGCCCGTAACCGCGAGCTGTTCAGCGACTACGTGCCGCCGCACAAAAACCTCGGTGCTATCTTCATCAAGGCTTACCGCCAGATCATGAAAGATGAAAAGAAATAGTCACGCAAAGTACTTTTTCGTTTGGAATAAAAAGCAAAGGGGCGAAGATCAAATCTGATCTTCGCCCCTTTGCTTTCTCCGCCCGCTGATATTCTCCTTTGCGCTCTTAGCTCTCTTAAGATCCTTTGCGGGAAAATCACTAGGTTTGTTATATAGTTTAGTTTAAACATCGTTCCTTTGGAAAATCTGGCCGTAAAGAAAGTATTTGATTTCAGTTTATTACGACGCATCTTCACGTTTGCGGCGCCTTATAAGCGGGCATTGTACCTGTCTGTGGTGATGACCGTGATTTTCGCCGTTATTTCCCCGCTAAGGCCCTATCTGATCCAGGTTACCGTTGATAAATATATCGCTAACCAGCTCCTGAAGATGCTGGTGACTGTAACGATTGTGCAGATCGCTTTGCTGGCGGTAGAAACCGTTGTCCGGTTTTATTTTTCGTACCTGACCAACTGGCTGGGACAGTCTGTGGTAAAAGACCTGCGGGTAACGGTATACAAGAAGATCGTACACCTGAACCTGGCGTTTTTCGATAAAACGCCGATCGGGACGCTGACCACCCGTACCGTGAACGATATTGAAGCCATCAATGATGTGTTTTCGGAGGGGATTATCTCTATCGTGTCTGACCTGTTGACCATTCTGGCAATACTGGTGGTGATGTTCATCGAAGACTGGCGCCTGACGCTGGTCAGCCTGTCGCCCTTCCCGATATTGATTTTTGCTACTTATGTGTTCAAGGAAAGCGTGAACAAATCCTTCTACCGGGTGCGTAATGCGGTATCAGCGCTTAATGCCTTTGTACAGGAGCACCTGACAGGCATGGTGGTAGTGCAGGCGTTTACCTCCGAAAAACGGGAGTTTGCGCGGTTTAAGCATATCAACAAAGAGCACCGCAAAGCGAATATCGACGCCATTTTTGCGTATTCCGTGTTTTTCCCGGTGGTGGAAATCATCCTGGCGATTTCCCTGGGTCTGATGGTGTGGTGGGGTTCCAACAAGGTTTTGAACTATGAGGTGACACAGGGGGTGATGATCGCGTTTATTATGTACCTCAACATGCTGTTCCGTCCGCTGCGTATGCTGGCAGACAAGTTCAACACCCTTCAGATGGGGATGGTGGCCAGTGAGCGCGTGTTCAGGATACTGGACAACCAGGATTATATCCCGGACAGAGGCCATGAGAAAGGGGACCAGATGAAAGGCGCTATTACTTTTGACCATGTGCATTTTGCGTATGTAGATGACCGTTATGTGCTGAAGGATATTACTTTTCATGCTAACCCGGGCGATACCGTGGCGATTGTGGGGCATACCGGTTCCGGCAAAACGACCATCATCAGTATTCTGAACCGGCTATACGAAATCCAGAAGGGCAGTATTAAGATCGACGGTATTGAGCTGCCGGCTTATTCGCTGGAGGCTTTACGCAGCAGGATAGGGGTGGTGTTGCAGGATGTTTTCCTGTTCTCCGGTTCCATCTACGATAATATCACCCTGCACAACAAGGCTATTACCCGGCAGCAGGTGGAGGATGCCTCGCGGCTGATCGGGATACATGATTTCATTATGCAGTTGCCCGGGGGCTATGATTACCAGGTGATGGAGCGGGGCAGTACCCTGTCGCTCGGGCAGCGGCAGCTGATTTCCTTTGTGCGGGCGTTGTTGTACGACCCGGCCATCCTGATCCTCGACGAAGCTACCTCTTCCGTAGATACCGAATCTGAGATGATGATCCAGCAGGCGATTGACAAGCTGATAGCGGACAGGACCGCGGTGATTATCGCCCACCGGTTATCTACCATCAGCAAGGCCGATAAAATTATCGTGCTGGACAAGGGGGAGATTAAGGAGATGGGCACCCATGAGGAGTTGCTGAAGCTGGGGGGCTTCTATTACAAGCTCCACAGTATGCAGTTCAACGCGAACAAGGTGTAAATTTACAGAGTGAGGAAGCACAGGGAGCACCAAAAGGAGGAAAGCACAGGTGGCAGCGGTGCGCACCACCAATTTTTACTTGTGGGCGGCTTCTGCGGCACAACGACCTGATCCTTGTACCATGCCTAAAGTGTAATTTGTAATCCTGGAGAGTCTGCTGCGGTCTTATTGCAGTCCGGGTCCGGCCCTCTTAAATAATAAAAAAATATATATGGCAGATCGCTAAAAGATCTGCCATTTTTTGTGTTCTTTTCTTAAAAAGCAGCTGGCTTCCGGAACGATTTAAGGTGTTGGTTATCAATATATTTACATTATATCCATCATTTTTTCCATAGTCGCTGAATTTTTGAGACAAAATCGTTTATCTTTGCGCAAAATTTCAGAAAACGGTGATTTCTTTCAGTAAGTTCAAACACGGAGTGGTAGCACTTGTGATGGCTTTAGGCCTTCACGGTTTTGGTAATTTTGCCTATGCAGCGCCTGTAGAGGGTGCGGAACATGCAACAGAGGAGCATGCTCATGAAGCAGAAGCTACAGAACCTAAAAAATTTGATGCGAAGGAAGTAATTCTCGGTCACGTTAAAGATGCCTATGACTGGCACTTTTTCAGCATCGGAGAGTCACACTATACTATTCCGCTGCCGGTTATCATTTATAATCCTGCACGCGGGCTTTCTGTATTCTCTGCTTCTCATTTCCACCATGGTCATGAGGCTTACGAGGGTTACCGTATTGTGAATGCGCATTACCTGCATGAGAAAGGACTGGACCCTGCCCAGTTCATCGAAGGGAGGATCATCGCGGTGGATGGCAACGATATGCCTACCGGCGAGAAGATCTACGATTTCTCCATGACGAAGAACGTTACTTCCATGCTGATTGCTGCTATCCTGCTGATCGTGTTGATGCTGAACGTAGCGAAAGCTTACCGTGTACGTGGCTCCAAAAAGGCGCCCAAAGGCTTCCAGAGCCTGGTAGAACCGGTGATTATCTTTATGCGTGACGAGGTAGTTAAACCGAACATTCCCGGTAAAAAAGCAGAGAAATATACTCCGCTGATCCTGACCATATTCTTCTTTATCCTGATCAACAACCTGCTGGGCCTGTTACCGGGTTCTGCCAACGTAACCGGTAACATCGCGGTAACTGCAGCGCTGGCGCTGATCAGCTTCATCGCTACCATGTTTGCTACCAACAAACATTTCTGGGGTCACATTTTTAATCCTCCTGTGCCTTTTGGCGTAAAATTCATCCTGGCTCCGGTGGAGCTGATCGGTGTGTTCACCAAGCCGGTTTCCCTGATGATCAGGTTATTTGCCAACATCCTGGCTGGTCACATTATCATTCTGAGCATTATTTCCCTGGTGTTTATATTCGGTTCCCTGAACAAAACAGCTGGTTACGGCTTCCTGCCGATCACTATTGTGTTCAACATCGTGATGATGATGCTGGAGCTGCTGGTAGCATTTATCCAGGCGTTTATCTTTGCCAACCTGACAGCGGTGTTTATCGGTCAGGCGATGGAAGGTGGACATGACGACCACCATTAATCATTTAGTAATTTCTTAAATACAAATACATATTCATTATGGCACTTTTGACTGTTTTATTGCAGGCTGCTGCTGCATCTGGTTTAGCTAAAGCTGGTGGTGCTGTTGGTGCTGGTATCGCTGCTATCGCTGCAGGTATCGGTGTAGGCAACATTGGTAAAAGCGCTCTGGAGTCTATCGCTCGTCAACCGGAAGCTGCTAACGACATCCGTGCAAACATGATCCTGGCTGCTGCGCTGGTTGAGGGTGTTGCCCTCTTCGGTGTAATCGCTGGTCTGCTGGCGGTAGTTCTGTAAGCCAAACTTTTTACTGCATCCGGCGCACAGGGCAATGGATGCAGTAATCTTTCATTTCGGCATTTTATTATTTGGGGATTTATTGATCTCTCAATTGCTGAAATCAGTAAATGTCTAAATATCAAAATAAAAAATAATAAAATTCAAATAACATGGATCTGTTGCTCCCCGCGTTAGGTTTGTTTCTGATTTCATTTGTCATCTTCGTCATCGTATTCCTGGTGCTGAAAAAATTTGCCTGGACTCCGATCCTCGCTGTTTTGAAAGAAAGGGAAGGTTCTATCGCAGACTCCATCGCTTCTGCTGAGAGAGTAAAAGAAGAGATGGCGCAAATGAAAGCTGAGCACGAGCACGTACTGGCTGAAGCGAAAGCTGAAAGAAGCAAAATTCTGAAAGAGGCGAAAGACGCGAAAGACGCGATCATCAGCGAAGCGAAAGCGCAGGCACAGGCTGAAGCCAAAAAAATCATCTCCGAAGCTTACACCGCTATCGAAAACCAGAAAATGGCTGCGTTAACGGATGTGAAAAACCAGGTAGGCACCCTCGTGATCGAGGTAGCAGAGAAAGTGCTGAGAAGAGAACTGTCTGATAAAACAGCACAGGAATCTTATGTGAAACAACTGGCCGGAGAAATTAAACTGAATTAAGAGATTAACTGTCAGCCTCCGGTATCCGGAGGCTGATGGCTAAAAGCTATAAGCATATATGCAGAATCCCCGTTTAGCATCAAGGTATGCGAAATCATTGATTGACCTGGTCCAGGAAAAGGGCCAGCTGGAAGCGGTGCAGAACGACATGCTGTTCCTGCAGCAACTGGTGAAGTCCAACCGCGATGTGGTGAATTTGCTGAGAAGCCCGATCATCAAGGCGGATAAAAAGCAGAAAATCATGGCTGCCATCCTGGAAGGCCGTGTAGGCGCTACCACGCTGGCTTTTGTCAACCTGCTGATCAACAAGACGCGTGAAGCTTTCCTGCCGGAAATTGCAGTGGAATACACCCGCCAGTACAACATCATTAAAAATATCAGCACGGTGAAGATCACCACGGCAGTGGAGCTGGACAGCGCCACCCTGGACACGATCCGTCAAAAAGTAGCCAGCGAGATACCGCAACAGGTACAGCTGGAAACTGCCGTGAATGCAGACCTGATCGGCGGTTTCGTACTCGAAGCCAACGACAAGCTGTTCGACGCTTCCGTAGCGCGCGACCTGCACGATATTAAAAAACAATTCAGTCAGAATATTTACGTATCCGCGATACGCTAAATGAAAACAGCAGCCGCTGCGTACACGCAAAGCTGTTGTCGTTATACTAACTTTTTTAACGACTTTTTTTAAAAGCATAATTATGGTTGATATTAAACCTGATGAAATTTCGGCGATATTACGCCAGCAGTTAAGCAACTTCAATGCTTCTGCCGATCTCGAAGAGGTAGGTACAGTATTGTCGGTGGGTGACGGTATCGCCCGCATCTATGGTCTGGGAAATGTGCGTTATGGTGAACTGGTTGAATTCGGTAATGGTGTAAAAGCCATCGCATTGAACCTGGAAGAAGATAACGTAGGTGTGGTATTGATGGGTGAGTCTCAGGATATCAAAGAAGGTGATAAAGTACGTCGTACCGGTAAAATCGCTTCCATCAACGTGGGCGAAGGTCTGGTAGGCCGTGTGGTAAATACACTGGGCGAACCTATCGACGGTAAAGGCCCTATCACTGGTGAACTGTACGAAATGCCGCTGGAACGTAAAGCTCCGGGCGTACTGTACCGCGAACCGGTAAAAGAACCGCTGCAGACAGGTATCAAAGCGATCGACGCGATGATTCCTATCGGCCGTGGCCAGCGTGAGCTGGTGATCGGTGACCGTCAGACTGGTAAAACCGCCATCTGTATTGACACCATCATCAACCAGAAAGAGTTCTACGAAGCAGGTAAACCTGTATTTTGTATATACGTGGCGGTAGGTCAGAAAGCATCTACTGTTGCGGGTGTAATGAAAACTTTACAGGAAGCCGGCGCTATGGCTTACACTGTGATCGTTGCCGCTTCTGCATCTGAGCCTGCTCCGCTGCAGTTCTACGCTCCGTTCGCCGGTGCTGCCATCGGTGAGTTCTTCCGTGACAGCGGCCGTCCTGCCCTGATCGTATACGATGACCTGTCCAAACAGGCCGTTGCTTACCGTGAGGTGTCCCTGCTGCTGAAACGTCCTCCCGGCCGTGAAGCTTACCCTGGTGACGTATTCTACCTGCACAGCCGCCTGCTCGAACGTGCTGCGAAAATCATCAACAACGATGACATCGCCAAACAGATGAACGACCTGCCTGAGTCTATCAAACACCTGGTAAAAGGTGGTGGTTCCCTCACAGCATTGCCGATCATCGAAACACAGGCATCTGACGTATCTGCCTATATCCCGACGAACGTAATCTCCATCACCGACGGTCAGATCTTCCTGGAAGGTAACCTGTTCAACGCCGGTGTACGTCCTGCGATCAACGTAGGTATCTCCGTTAGCCGTGTGGGTGGTAACGCGCAGATCAAATCCATGAAGAAAGTATCCGGTACCCTGAAACTCGATCAGGCCCAATACCGCGAAATGGAGGCCTTCTCCAAATTCGGTGGTGACCTGGACGCTGCTACCAAAGCAGTTATCGACAAAGGCGCCCGTAACGTGGAAATCCTGAAACAAGCACAGTTCAGCCCGCTGCCGGTAGAAAAACAGGTAGCGATGATCTACCTCGGTACCAATGGCCTGCTGCGTGACGTTCCGGTTAAACAGGTACGCGCTTTCGAAGAAGCTTTCCTGAACGAAATGCAGGTACGCCTGCCTGACGTATTGGGCGAGTTCAAAAAAGGTAACCTGCCGGAAGATGGTATCAAAAAAATGATCACCCTCGCCAATGAACTGAAACCCCGGTTCATCTAATACAGCTTTTAATCCTTTTTTATAAAGAAGCCTCTGCCAGATACGGCAGAGGCTTCTTGTTTTAAGTGCATCCATAGCGGTTATATAAAAAGATAGCATATAAAAAATATACATATTATTAATATTCAGTCTGTTACGAAAATTTTTAACGTAGATTTTTTTTATTAATTGATTAGGCCGTTTTATATTTGGTTACAAAGCAATTAAACTGACCAAGATCGTATCGACGTTTTTTACCCCGTTCATAACCTTTACCGCCCTTTAGACGAACCGTTTCATTCCGATTTTTTCTATTTACTGTAAGTGTTACTGGTTGCATGTGAGAAGCTATGACTGTTTGTGTCCCGGCCAGAGATACTCCGTCTAAATGCATTGTCTATGGATGTATGTCTACGTTTGTTCCTGCGCGTGGTAAAGAAAATGATCCGTGTCCGCCCGGACGCATGGCATTTCGTTTACGCCTGCCTGTTATTGTCCCTTTCTGCCCGTGCGCAGTTTACCATCACGGAAAATTTTAAGAGTAGTTCCGCCGGCAACGTAACGCTCGGGGGCGCCGCCAAACTCACTTCCGGCGTAGACGATCCCGCCGGACAGGGATGGTTGCGGCTTACGGAAGACGTGGGCAACCAGGTAGGCTATGCCTTTGTAAATGCCGGTTTCCCGTCTACCCTCGGCGTACTGATGGACTTTGAATACGTGGCCTGGAGGCGCACCAATCCCAGCCTGGGAGGGGGCGACGGCTTCTCCGTATTCCTGTTTGATGACAACATCACTGCAGCCACTTTCAAACTGGGCTCCAGAGGCGGCAGCCTGGGTTATGCTCAGTCCAACGCCACCGGCAATACCGGCCTGGCCGGGGGCTACGTAGGCGTAGGCATCGATGAATATGGCAACTATGCTAACTGTAGCGAAGGCAAGTCCGGCGGTGTATCCGGTAACTGCGGTACGCTTTACCGCGATTACATCTCCGCCCGCGGCCCGTCGCCCACCTACAGTTATCTCGGCGGCAGCTCCGTTGGCACTTCACTCGACTACGATGTGGTCACCAGTACACGCCCCACCCCCACACAGTTTTACCGCCGCGTGCAGGTCACCATCCTGCCCACCGGTACCGGTCAATATACCCTCACTGTAAAATCCACTAACGTACAAGGGGGTACGCTGCAAACGCTGTTCGGCCCCATCACCCTGACTTCCCCGCCACCGGCACGCATGAAGCTGGGCTTTGCCGCTTCTACCGGAGGGGCTTACAACCGGCATGAGGTAAGAAACCTGATCATCACCACTCCGGGTAACATCCGTGTTCAGAAACTGGTAGATAAACCAATCGCCAAAGTAGGAGACGCGCTGACCTATAAAGTGACCGTCTACAACGAAACCACGTCCGCACTCACCGGCCTGCCACTACAGGATGTATTTTCACCGGCCAACGGATTCAATATTTCCAACGTCACTTTCTCCAACGATGGTTTTGCCGGCAATACCGCCACCGGCTATACGAGCACCAGCCTCTCCAACGCCACGCTGAACATGCAGTCCACCAGCACCAGCACCTTTACGGTCACGGGAACGGTGGCTTCGATGCCACCGGGCAAAGTACTGACCAACAAGGTATGGGTGACGCCTTCTGCTACAGGCATCACCGACCCTGATGCATCGAATGATACCTCCAGTGTATCCACGAATATCATAGCGCCCGACCTGGCCATTACCAAGACCCATAACGGCAACCTGCGAAAAGGACTCACCGGTAATTACGTGTTAAACATCGCCAACGGCGGCGTAGATGCCAAACCAGACGTCAGCCAGGTAACAGTGACGGACGTGATCCCCACAGGGCTGACGATCAATGGAACACCTACCGGTACCGGCTGGAGCATTAGTGTGTCCGGCGCTACGGTAACGGCTACACGACAGGATGCCCTCGCGGCCGGCGCCTCATACCCGCCTATTACCATCCCGGTGAAAGTGTCTGTCAGCGCGCCTGACAGCGTCACAAACACAGCTACCGTGGCCAATGCCTATGAAGCCAATACGGCTAACAATATTGCCTCCGATAAAGTGGACACCCGTCGTAATATGGACTTGCAGGTGGTATCTTCTGTATCACCGCCCAACAAACAAGGATGTCTGAATACACCTTACAACATCCAGATCAATATCCGGAACAATGGCCCTGACTCTGCTGTGAATGGAAAATTCAGCTTCAGCGTACCTACAGCCATCAACAATATTTCACTGGTGAGCCGTACCATTACCGCCGGCAGCGGTTCTTTCGGCGTGGGCAGCTCCATCAGCAATATCGGTTATACAGATTCCGTCACCCTTACCAGCGGCGCGGCAGCCACCTATATTTTCTCCGTTATCGTTACCACCCAGGCGCCTGCTGATCTGGCCATCTTCGAAGCCAGCCTGCTGCGTTCCGCCACTGACCTGGATACCGACGCTTCTGATCCTACCCTGGCGGTGCCGGTTAATCCTAATCATGAATGCGACGCAGCGCCTTCCGGCGGCGGATGTAACAACATCCTGCGCGACACCACTTTTGTGCGCAACAAACCCACGCCTTCCAACGCTGGTATTGATCAGGCGGTGTGTAACGTCACCTCCGCCACGCTGAACGGCAACAATCCCGTTACCGGCACCGGCACCTGGCGGCAGCTGACAGGCCCCAATACCGTTACCATCGCGAACCCCGGCATGGCTGGCACAAGTGTGAGCAACCTTATTACCGGCACCTATACTTTCGAATGGGCCATCAACAACGGCAGCTGCGCTGCTTCTGCCGATACGATGCAGTTAAGGGTAGATGCACCGCCCAGTCTCGCCGTCGCAGGGCCGGACCAGAACCTCTGCAGCGCTACCACCACTACGATGGCCGCTACCGCGCCGGTAACAGGCACTGGTGGCTGGCGCCAGTTGAGCGGCCCCAATACAGCTGTTTTCGCAGATGCAACTAAAAACAACACCGGTGTCAGCGGATTGATAACTGGCAGTTATATGTTCGTATGGACGACCCGTAATGGCTCCTGTCCGTCGCAGGCAGACACCATTACGGTAACGATCAATACGCCGGGACCCGCAGCAAATGCAGGTCCTGATCAACAACTGTGTAACGTGACCGGCACTGTGATGGCCGGTAATGCAGCAATGCCAGGTACGGGTACCTGGACACAGATCGCGGGCCCCAACAATGCAACCATCGTCAGCCCCAATCAAAACAACACCGCCTTGCAGAACCTTACGCCGGGCATTTATCAGCTGGTATGGACCATCCGCAATGGCGCCTGCGCTGCTACTGCAGATACGGTGCAAGTCACTGTGTATGCGCCGCCAACAACCGCCAATGCGGGGCCGGACCAGACCAAGTATAACAACGGCCTCTTCACGATGAGCGCCAATGCGCCGGTTAATGGTACCGGCAGCTGGGCGGTGATAAGTGGCACCGCTGCTGTGGCAGGCAACAACGATCCCAATACAAACGTGACGCTGCAACCCAATACCAGCGCCACGCTTACCTGGACGATCACCAATGGCAACTGTCCGCCCTCTGTAGATACCGTAGTGCTGACCTTCAGACGGCAGGCCGATCTGAAAATCACCAAATCAGACGCCGGTAATACCTACAAAACCGGTAGCCCGCTCGTATATACATTGACGGTAGAAAACCTCGGTCCTTCCGATGTTTCCGGTGCCAGCATACAGGATGTGCTGCCAGCATTGATGAGTAACCCGACCTGGACGGCGGTTACCACGGGTACGGGCGTAACAGCAAGCGCTACTTCCGGTAGTGGCTCCCTCATCAAAATAAATGTGAATATTCCCTTCGCTGCAGGCAACAAAATAGTAGTCACCGTCAAAGGTACGGTGGCCGCTACCGCCAAGGGCGGGGATGTGATCGAAAATATGGGTGTGCTGGCGTTTCCTGCTGATACGCCGGACCCTGACCAAAGTAACAATACGTCTACCGTAACCGGTACGGTGCCCAATAATCCGCCTATAGCGGTGAACGATCAATATACCACCCCGCGCGACGTGGCGGTGAGCGGCAACGTGCTGACCAATGACAGCGACCCCGAAAGCCAGCCACTAACGGTAACGACTACACCCGTTACGCCACCGGCACGCGGACAGGTGGTACAGCGCGCTGATGGCACGTTTACCTATACGCCCAATCCTGGTTTCACCGGCACAGATTCCTATGTGTACCAGGTGTGTGATAACCAGGGCGCCTGCGCTACGGCCACTGTTACCATACAGGTAACTGCTGCGGTGACAGATCTTGTGGTGACTAAAACAGCCACGCCGGCCAGCGCTGTGGCTGGTCAACCGCTGACCTATAAAATTACCATTACCAACAATGGTCCGTCTACCATTCAGCCCAATGAAATCATTACGGTAGCAGACTCCATCCCTGCGGGATTCCTGGCTAATACCTTTACCCCTTCTGAAGGAACTTATGATGCGGGAAGCCAGCAATGGAAAGGGCTTACCATGCCTGCAGGAAAATCAGTCGTCCTGACGATTGCCGGAAAGGTGGAATCACAATTCAGTGGTAGTAGACTCCGTAACGTGGTATACCTGACACCACCGGCCGGAGACATAGATCCGGGCGTTGACAGTGCATCTGTGGTAACGCCGGTGAGCAGAAGCGTGGAGGTAACGGTAGAAAAAACCGATAATACGCCCTTGTATGTACCGGGTACTACCACGCAGTATAAAATTACTATCGTAAATAAAGGGCCTTCCGATCTGACCGGGGCTACCTTCCGCGATCCGTTGCCGGCTGGCATCACCGTCGCTTCATGGACAGCGGTGTCTCCCGATGGCGCACAGCCGGCTATCTCCGGCAACGGTGCTATTGATCAGCCGCTGAATGTGCCGGCAGGATCGAAGATCGTTTATACGTTAACGTTAAATATTCCCTCCAGCTTCACCGGTGCGCTGGTGAATACCGCCACCGTAACAGTTCCTGCCGGTTATACAAACATCAATCCTGCAGGCAATACCGCTACAGACACTGATGATCCGGACCTTCAATACAATATTACGGTGTCTAAATCCGGCCCGGCGCAGGCCGTGGCGGGAGACAGCATCACCTATCAGCTGCAGATCACAAACAGCGGCCCGTCGGACCTGGTCAACGCTACTGTGGCAGATATTTTACCGGCAGCGATCCGGAACGCAGCCTGGACCGTAGCAGTGCAGGGCAGCGCAACCGCCGCCCGTACTTCCGGTACCGGTAATGTGAATTTCACCGGCAGCATTCCTGCAGGTAGTGGCAACAGTATCCTTGTCACTATCAAAGGGCTCATTAATTCCGCCGCCACCGGCAGCTTTACCAATACCGCCACCGTCACACCGGCTGGAAAAACACCGGTGTCTTCCAATACTGTAAACACCGTTATCAACAACAGAGCGGGGCTAACCCTCTCCAAAGCCGGGCCGGCTTCCGGCACCGTCGTAGCGGGCAACAGTATCAGTTATCTCATCAGGCTGACCAACGCCGGTCCTTCTGATGCCAACGGCATCGTACTGCAGGATGCTGTTCCTGCCAATATTCAGAATGTTACCTGGAACGTGACTACGCTGGGTACCGCTTCTATGGCGGCAGGTGCACCGATGTCCGGTAGCGGCAATACCGTAAGGACGACTGTAAATGTTCCTGCCGGTGCGGGCAATGTGGTGGAGGTGCAGGTTAACGGGGACGTGAGCGCCAGTGCCACCGATACGCTGACAAACACTGCTTCCGCAACTTTGGCGGGTATTGACACCGCTACAGCCACCAGCAAAACAGCCGTGCTGACGGAACCAGGAATACAGGTACAGAAAGCCGGCCCGGCGACGGTGAATGCCGGTACCGCCATCGTGTATACGATCAAGGTAGGCAATACCGGCCCGTCTGACGCTGTAAACGCTACGATCACTGATCTTGTAGGCCCTAACTCCATCCATAATGTCAGCTGGACAGCAACAGCATCCGGCGCGGCAGTGGTGAACAGTGGCACTACCGGCACCGGCAACAGCGTAAGCGTGAATGCCAACATTCCCGCCGGCGCTAATAACGAAGTGACCATTACCATTACCGGTACCGTGATGAGCAGCGCCACCGGTAATATTGTCAACACAGCTACGGTGGCGATACCTGGCGAACAACCGGTGAACTCTAATGAGGTGGTGACTGCCATCGCGCAACAGCCAGGGCTGGTGATTTCCAAGCAGGGGCCTGCTAACGCTACGGCAGGTGGCATACTGTTATATGTGTTGAAACTGACGAATACCGGTCCGTCTGACGCCTATAATGTGGCCTTTGCGGATACCATTGCAGCAGCGGTGCAGAATCCGTCTATCAGTGCTACCGCCTTCGGTAACGCGAAAGTGGAATCCAAAGATGTGACCAACAACATAGCCCATGTGATAGCCGATCTTCCGGCAGGAGACAGTAACTATGTATTAATACTGATAGGAGGTAAAATAGACCCTGCCTTTACGGGGCAGTTCAGGAATCAGGCCACTGCAGATGCCGGCGGCGGACATACCGCTGTTTCGCCGGTGGTGGTAACTACTGTCAGCAATGTGCCGGCGCTGGAACTGAGCAAGAGCGCACCGGATACCGTAGCCGCAGGGCAATCGCTGACCTATACGGTGACTGTAGGCAATCATGGGTTATCTGACGCCCAAGGCGCGGTCATCACCGATGCGGTGCCGGCAGGGCTTACCAATGTGAGCTGGACCGCCACCGCCGCCGGCCGTGCGGCTGTTACCGCCGGCGCCACCGGTACCGGTAATAATATCCAGGTGACCGGAGATATTCCTACCGGTAACGAACATACGATTTCAATTATTATTACCGGCACCGTTTCCCCGTCCTTCACCGGTGTGCTTACTAATCATGCCACCGGAACAGCAGGCGGACAGCCGCCGGTGATGTCTGATACCGTGAATACGGTGGTACTCAATAAACCACAATTGCAGATCACCAAGTCTGCTCCCGCCAGCATATCGGCCGGAGGCCAGATCACCTATGTGATCACGGTGACCAATGCCGGTCCTTCCGATGCACAGAACGTCAGCATCGCCGATATGGTGGATACAACCGTGCGGCATGTGCAGTGGCAGGCCACCGCTTCCGGCGGCGCAGTGATCAACAGTGGTGCTACCGGCAGTGGCAATCAGACGCTGGTAACCGCTAATATCCCTGCCGGCACCGGCAGAGTGGTGGTGACTATACAGGGCACGGTGAATCCGGCAGCAGCCGGTACATTGGGCAATGTGGCCACAGCTGGCGTTACCGGTCAACCTGCCGTAGAAACGGAAGTATCCACCCAGGTACACAACAATCCGCAGATATCCCTCAGTAAAACAGGCCCCGCGCAGATCAACGCCGGTGAACAGATCAGCTACCGGCTGGTAGCCACCAATTACGGTCTGTCTGACGCCCGTAACCTGAAGATCCAGGACGTAGTGCCACAGCAGATCACCAACGTAAGCTGGACGGCCTCTGTAGCTGCTAACGGCGCTGTGCTGACGGGTAATACCGGCACGGGCAACAACATACTGGTGACTGGCAACCTGCCGGCAGGTACTGGTAATCATATATTCGTTGACGTTACCGGCACCGTAGCGCCGGGTTATGCAGGCGTACTGCGCAACAGCGGATATGTGGCCATGCAGGCGAAAGACACCGTGCAGAGTGATACCGTAGTAACTACCGTTCAGAATAAACCATCGTTGCAGATTGTGAAGACAGCGCCGGATACGGTCGCAGCGGGCGGCGCCATCACCTTTACGCTGACGGTGACCAACCCCGGCCCGTCAGATGCTACCAGTGTAACCGTGACCGATGCCGTACCGGCATTTGTGCAGAACGTAAGCTGGTCTGCCGAAGCGAAAGGAAGCGCTACGCTGCAAACCACCAGTGGTACGGGCAGCAACAATATCCCCGTTACCGGTACGCTGCCGGCGGGTGCTGGCAATGCCATCATTATCACTATTCATGGCACCGTAGATCCGGCCTTTACCGGCGATATCCCGAACATGGCACAGGCCACTGCCGCCGGTCAACCGCCGGTAAGTTCCAATACGACCACTACACATGTGGTGAAACAAGTGTCACTGGCTGTTATCAAAGCCGGTCCCGACAGGATCGCCGCAGGAGCACATATCGCCTATTTGATTGGTTTCCGGAACTACGGGCCGTCCAATGCTGCCGGTGTGCAGTTCCGCGATACCGTGCCTGCTGCCATCCAGAATGTGACATGGGATGTCATTGGTTTAGGTAACACCGTGATAACCGCCGGCCAAAGTGGTACCGGCAACCAGATTGCAGTGACGGCTGATATGCCTTCCGGCACACCTGTCAGCAGCGCCTTGGTAGTGGTACAGGGCACGGTAGACGCCAGCTATACCGGCCCGGCGCTGGTGAACGTAGCGCAGGTGTCATCCGTGGACCAACCAATACCTGCCCGAGATACGGCGGTGACTACCATTTACAACGACGCTAAACTGGATATTGTGAAGAGCGGTCCCGGTAAAGCATTTGCCGGTGATTCGATAAAATACACCATCCATCTTGCCAATAATGGCCCTTCCGACGCAGTGAATATTGCCATCAATGATGTGGTAGATCCGGCTATCCTGCAGCCGGTATGGACAGCTACCGCCACCGGTACTGCCAGTGTTAGCACTGCCGGCGGCACCGGTAATGTGACAGTGACCGGGAATATCCCGGTAGGCGCAGGCAATGGCATTGATATAACGGTAACGGGCACACTAAATCCGGATTTTACCGGCACCAGCCTGTCCAACACAGCGACAGCTGTCATCAGCGGACAAACACCGGTATCCTCTACGGTTAATACCACCGTAGGCCGCAGCGGTAACCTTCGCGTGGTGAAGAGCGCGCCGGGCAGCGCCGCCGCGGGCACTAATATCACCTATGTGCTGACAGTGCGTAACGCCGGTCCTTCCAACCTGAAAGGTGTCGCTATCCACGATGCGATACCATCAGGCATCCTGCAGGCCACATGGACGGCCGTTTCCACAGGACCTAACACCGTGGTGTCTGCAGGCAGCGGTACCGGTAATGTAGACCTGACCGCAGACATGGCTGCCGATACCAGCAGTGTTGTTATCACGGTGAAAGGAAGAATAGATCCCGCCACTGCCAACGGTACCAATGTCAGCAATACCGTTACAGCGACCCCTCCGGCAGGAGCGGATAATCCGCAGCCGGTCAGCGCTACCGCTATCACCGTCGTAAGCCGCCAGGCCGACCTGGTGATCGTGAAATCCGGTCCGGCTAATATCAACGCAGGACAGGACATTACCTATCAGTTGCAGATCACCAACCGTGGGGAATCCGATGTAGACGATGCCGTGATTACGGACGTTGTACCATCCGGCATTATTATCAGTAGCGCCACCGCCACCACCACCGGCAATGCCGCCGCCGCTGTGCCGGTGATCACCGGTAACACCATTACCCTCACCGGAGACATCGCTGCCGGTAATGGCAATAGCATCCTGGTCATCATCAAAGGAACCGTAGATCCGTCTGCTACCGGCACTATCAGCAACACTGCTACCGTGACGCCACCGGCGGATGTAACAGAAACTATTCCGGCCAATAACAGCAGCAGTATCTCTACCGTTATCACCACAGATGTTGGGGTGCAGGTATCCAAATCAGGCCCGGCTTCCGTGAATGTGAACGACCCGATCACCTATAGCATTGTGCTCACCAATAACGGTCTTTCCGATGCTACCGGCATTACCATTACAGACGCCGTGCCGGCAGATATTACGGTCAGCAACTGGACCGCCACCGTTACCGGCAACGCCAGCGTAACACCGGCCAGCGGTACCGGCAATAACATCAGCCTTACGGGTATGCTGGGCGGCAGCAGCTCCGGTACCATCACCATCACGGTGAATGGCACGGTGAAATCCACAGCTGCGGCTACCATCACGAATACCGTCGTAGTAGAAGCAGGAGGCACCAAAACCAGTTCCGTGGTGACCTCTGTTAACAAGTCTGTAGACCTGCGTATCAGCAAGTCAGGCCCGACAGCCATGTTTGCCGGAGAAGCGATAGACTATATACTCACCGTGACCAATAATGGTCCGGCCGATGCCATGGGCGCCACCATTCAGGACCTGGTGCCTGCCGGTGTAATGAATGTAACATGGACGGCGACCGTAGCCAATGGTGCTGCCGTGACCAGCAACAGCGGTAGTGGCAACAACATCTCCCTGAATGCGAACATACCGGCTAACAGCGGAGAAGTGACCATTCATGTAAAAGGTGTTGTAAACCCTGCCTTCACCGGAACACTGGTAAACACCGCTACCGCAACGCCTCCGGCAGGGGTGACCGATCCGCTGCCAGCCACCGCTACGGTAAACACCGTGGTGACTGCTGCCACAGGCATCACTATCGTGAAATCCGGTCCGGCCAATGTACAGGCAGGTAACGGTATCACCTATACGCTGTTGGTCCGCAACAACGGACCATCCGATGCTACCGGCGTTGTTATCCGTGATACCATCCCGGCCGGCGTAGCTAACGTAAACTGGCAGGGTGTGGCAACGAATGCCACTATTATCGGCGCGGTTTCCGGTACAGGCAACGTAAACCTGACCGCAGATATTCCGGCAGGCGGCACGGTAACGGTGACCATCAACGGTACCACCGATCCGGCGTTCAACGGTACTATCAGCAACCGGGCCGTTGCAGGAACAATATTGAGCAACACCGTAGACACCCGTATCAACAATACGCCGGGACTGGTGATTACCAAATCCGGTCCGGCCACCATTGACGCGGGCAGCAATATTTCCTATAGTATCTCAGTGGCTAACAACGGCCCGTCTACCGCTGTAGGCGCCACTATCAGCGACGTACTGCCACAGGAGGTGCAAAATGCCACCTGGTCTGCTACGGCCGGCAACGGCGCAGCGATCACCGGTGGTAACATTACCAACGGCAGCGGTAATGTGAGCTTCAAAGCAGATATCCCTGCCGGCGGTACCATCATGGTGATGGTCAACGGGCAGACAGATGCTGCGGTGACAACCGGTACCATCACGAACGTAGCAGCCGTAACACCGGCCAACGGTGTGCCGGTAACGGATACCGCACAAACAATCCTTACACAGTTCAGCAAACTGCGGGTGGTGAAAGCCGGCCCTGACTCCGCTGCCGCGGGCAGCAGGATCGCGTACACCATCGATGTGTATAATGACGGTCCATCCGATGCTGTCAATATGCAGATCGCTGATGTGCTGCCAGCGCAGCTGCAACAGGTTACCTGGTCTGCTACTGCCACCGGCGCAGCTACCATTAATGGCGGCAACCTGCAGGACCAGCCAGGCAACGTAGCACTAATCGCCAATGTTCCGCAGGGAAGCGGCCATTCCATACATATCATGGTGAGTGGCGTGTTACAGGCTTCCTTTGCAGCTACCGATACCATCGGCAATACGGCAACGGCTACACTGAATAATATCACTACGCCGTCCAACAGGGTGATTACCATTGTATACAACAAAGCATCTGTACAGCTCAGCAAGTCCGGCCCGGCTACCGTAGCCGCCGGCGGGCATATCAGTTACAACCTGGTGTTAAGCAATGGTGGTCCGAGCGACGCGGCCAATATCCAGGTGAGTGATATACTGCCGCTGCAGCTGCTTAATCCTGTATGGTCTGCTACCGCCTTTGGCGCTGCCGTGATACAGGGTGGTAACATCTCCAATCAAACCGGTAATGTAGCCCTGACAGCGGGCGTGCCTGCGGGCGCCGGTAACCGCGTCGTGATCACGATAGAGGGAGACACCGATCCGGCGCTGACAGGTACCGTCACCAACACCGCCAGTTATACTTTCGGCGGCAATACCGTGCCTACTCCGCCGGTGGTAACGACAGTTACTTCAAAGGCGGCGCTGCAGCTCAGCAAATCCGGCCCGGATACGCTGGCCGCAGGCAGCAGCATTACCTATACGCTGCAAGTCACCAATAGCGGGCCATCCAATGCTACCAACGTGACCATTGCAGACGTGGTGCCTGCAACAGTCACTAACGTAACATGGACCGCTGCCGCCACCGGTGCGGTGGTTCATGGCAGTGGCAGCGGTACCGGCAATAACATCAGCATTAACGCCGATATGCCGGCCGGCAGCGGGCATAGTGTATTGGTGACCGTTACCGGTACCATCGCTTCCAATGCCAGCGGTATCGTGAAGAATACAGCAACGGTGTCCAACAGCACCGGTGTGGTGGCGCAGGACAGCGTACAGACGCAGCTGGTGCAACTGCCCGGCGTGGTGTTCACCAAGTCCGGCCCGGAAGAAGCGGCTGCCGGCAACGATATCGTATACACGCTGAACCTCAGCAATACCGGTCCTTCCGACCTGCTGAATGCAACCGTTACGGACATCATTCCGTCGCAGATAAGAGCAGTGTCCTGGAAGATCATCACCCAGGGGGCGGCCACCCTGGCTGCCGGCACGCCGGTGTCCG
Source organism: uncultured Chitinophaga sp. (assembly GCF_946479755.1). The sequence continues at coordinate 99,478 of NZ_CAMLHC010000022.1, forward strand.
GTACTACGCAGCAACTCACCTTTAAAGCCAATGTGCCGGCCGGTGCGGGCAACGGTATACAGGTGATCATCAACGGGGTGATTGCACCTGACTTTACCGGTACCATAGCAAACACGGCACAGACAACAGATAATAACGGTCAGGTATATCCGTCATCTGTCACAACCACCGTCAGCAATGAGTCGCAGCTGGCCATCACCAAAACAGGCCCGCAAAATGCCACTGCCGGAAGTACCATCACCTATGTGGTGACGGCCACCAACCTGGGCCCGTCCAACGCGGAAGGGGTTCGTATTACAGATGTGGTCCCTGCCGGCGTCACCAACGTCACCTGGCAGGCCGCAGGTACGGGTGCAGCTACTGTTACCGCCAATGCCACCGGCAGCGGTAACAATGTGAACGTGACCGGCAACATCGACGCCGGCCCGGGCAACAGCATCCGGATCATCATCAACGGACGGGTAGCCAGCAATACGGCTTCCGGAGGCATCTCCAACAGCGCGCTGCTGACCACCGCCGAAGGACGCCAGGTACCCAGTGATACTGTCTTTACCAGCATTATCAGGACCAATACCGTGGAGCTGGTGAAAATAGCGCCTGCCACGGCAGCCGCCGGCGACAGCATCCAGTATGACATCATCGTGTCCGACCCGGGTGTGAGCGATCTCAGTAAAGTGACCGTACAGGATATTATACCGGCCACCATCACCGGGGTACGCTGGACGGCCTCCGTCACCGGCGCAGCACAGGTGCTCAGCGGCGGTAGCGGTACCGGTAATACCGTCAACCTCACCGCCATGATACCCGCCGGCGGCGACAATATGGTGCACATTGTGGTGAAAGGAAAGATAAACCCTGCCTTCGCCGGTGTGCTCACCAATAATGCCACCGCTACGGCTGAAGGCAATACCTTCAACGCATCCGCCACTACGACGGTACAACGGAACCTGGACCTGGCCATCGCCAAGTCCGGCCCGCCGACAGCCAGCACCGGCGATACCATCCACTATGTGCTCACCGCCAGAAATAACGGCCTGGCTGCCGGAGACGGCGCTGTGATAACAGACGTATTGCCGGCAGGTATAAACGATATCGAAGGGGTAGTGCTCACCGTTAGCGGTGGCGCGGGCAATGTAAAGGTGAATGTGAGTAATCGCACGGTGACGGCCACCATCGGCACGTTCCCGGCAGGCGGCGAAGTAAGGCTGGGCATCAGCGGCGTAGCGCCTGCACCGGGTACCTTCAGCAACACTGCCACTATTACCGCCCCCAATGGCGCAATTGATACCAACCCGGCCAACAATACAAGCGGAACAATTGTTACAAAAGTGGAACAACGGCTGATCCTGAAACTGGCAGACCTCCAGTTGAAAAAAGTGCTGATGAACAACGAGCCGTTGCAAACAGGCGGTAAGGCCGTATTCCGGATAACATTGACCAACGCAGGACCGGATTCAGCACAGACTATCGTAGTGAGGGATACACTTACCGGTAACCTCGATCTTATAGGTGGTATCAATGTGAGCGCGGGCATTACCCGTTACGATGCGGTGTCCAGGATTGTGGTATGGGAAGTGCCGGTACTGGCATCCGGACAAACAGCCACCATGGAGCTGACCGCCCGCATCAACAGTAACGGTACCGTGGTCAATGTAGCGACCGCTACCAGCGCTGTGAAAGATCCGGACCTGTCTAACAACACGGCTGTTACGCAACCGGTAACGGTATCCGGCGATGATATTTTCATCCCGAACGTGATTACGCCTAACGGCGACGGCAGGAACGATCGCTTTATCATCATCGGTATCTCCCGTTACCCCAACTCATCGCTCTTTATCTATAACCGCTGGGGTAACCAGGTATATCAGTCTAAAAACTATCAGAACGAATGGGATGGCCATGGATTAAGCGAAGGCACTTACTACTACGTACTGAAGCTGAGAACAGCAGAGGGCGGCGAAAGGTCCTACAAAGGATGGATAGAATTGATGCGGTAATCAACATTAAAAACCGGTCCACACATATGACAAAGCGATTTTTATTACTTGTATGCGGCTGCATCGGGCTACTGACAGCCACTGCCCAACAAAATGTGCAGTTCAGCCAGTATGTGTTCAATGGCCTGAGTGTAAACCCTGCGTACGCAGGATACAAACAGGATTGGTATCTGAATGCGATATACCGCCATCAGTGGGTGGACTTCCCGGGGGCGCCCACCACGGCAGGCATCTCCATAGATGGTCTCACCAACGCCAAAGATGAAAGGGTAGGGGTAGGCGCGCAGGTGATGCTGGACAAACTGGGGCCACAGGAAAACCTGTCGGCCTACGGGTTTTACTCCTACCGCATTCCGCTGGACCCGGAAGATACCCGGCGCCTGTGTATCGGCATCGGCGGTGGTATCACCCAGTACAGCATAGATGGCACTGCCTTAAAATATGTGGACGACCTGGACCAGGCCATCCCGCTGGGCAAGACTTCCAAGATAGTACCGGACGCACGTTTCGGCGTATATTACTATACGCCCAAGTTTTATGCGGGGGTATCCGTGATGGACCTGTTTTCGCTCTACTCCGCGAACATTAACTACTACTGGGGTGGGTATAACTACAATACGCTGAAGAAAACACAGCATCTTTACCTGACTGCCGGCTATATGCTCAACCTGTCCGAAAATCTCAAATTAAAACCATCCCTGATGGTAAAAGAAGATTTTAAAGGACCGACCAATGTGGACCTGAATGCTTTCTTGTTGATTGCTGACCGGTTATGGGTAGGCGGATCTTATCGTACCGGCGTAAAACTGTGGAACAAACCGGCGTTGTCAAAAGACCTGGAGCAGCTGGACGCCGCCAGCGTACTGGTAGAGTTTTATGCCACGCCGCAGTTGCGTATTGGTTATGCCTATGATATTACGGTCAGTAAAATGGCCAGCTATCAGCAGGGATCCCATGAAATCTCCGTAGGCTTTCTGTTCAACAGTAAAAAATATGAATCCCGTACCCGTAGCCCAAGGTACTTTTAAAATATTGCAGGCATGAGAAAAACACTGATCCATTATTTTACCACCGGCATACTGTTTTGCGCCACCCTCACGGCCATTGCCCAGGAGCAGCCATCTATCAGCAAAACAGCGGATATCCGCTTCCGCAGGGAGGAATATGCACAGGCAGCAGGACTATACGAAAGGTTATTACGCACCCGGGAAGGCCGCAAACATGCAGCAGAGATAAAGGAACGGCTGGCCACTTCCTACCGGTTGTATAACCAGTATGAGAAAGCTGCTTACTGGTATGCCCAGCTGGTACAGGATAATACCGCTACCCCGGAAGACCGCGTGCATTATGGCGATATGCTGAAGAGCCTCGGACGCTACGATGAAGCCAGGCAGCAATACAGCCAGCATCCGGACCAGCAGCGGGTAGCCTCCCGCATCGCCGGTTGTGATTCTGCGGCGAGATGGCAGGGGCTCCCCGGAGCTGTAAACCTAAAAAACGAAACCGGCGTCAACACCGGTAAAAATGACTGGGGTACTACCTGGCGCGGGAATCACGTGGTTTTTGTGTCTGACAGCGTGCGTAGAAATGTGTGGTATATCAAAGGTACACGCCGCCGTTATGGCCGTAACAACGCAGGCTACGGCAAGCTGTATGAAGCAGAATCGGGACAGTCGGGCATCGGTTATGTGAAAGATTTTTCCTCCGTGATCAATAATTATCCCTACCATGTAGGGCCGGTTTGTTTTACCCCCGGCGGTGATACCGCTTACGTGACCGTTACCGATCCTGCACGCCGCGTACCTTATGATAAAAAGGAGCGACCGGTGTACGGCACGCGGCATCTGAAGCTGCTGGTGTTTGTAAGGCAGCAGGATCAATGGCAGGCGCCGGTGGCATTCCCCTATAACAGTAACGACTACTCGATAGGACATGCCGCACTCAGCGAAGGAGGCAATATCCTGTATGTAGCTTCTGATATGCCCGGTGGCAGCGGTGGTACGGATATCTGGTATTGCGAGAAACAAGCCGATAACAGCTGGGGAAAACCGCAGAACGGTGGCCCGGAGCTGAATACCGCGGATGATGATGCGTTTCCCGTAACAGGGGCCGGTGACAGGCTGTATTATGCGAGTAAAGGCAAAGCCGGTTTAGGCGGCTATGATGTATTTGCCGCCAGCGGCAACAGGGCGACGTGGACCACGCCGGTAAACCTGCTGCCTCCCTTTAACTCCAGCGCAGATGATTTCTACTATGTGCCACAAGGCAGCCGGGAAGGTTTTATCTCTTCCAACAGGCCCGGTGGTCGCGGCGGCGATGATATCTACAGCTTTAACCTGCCGCCCGCGCTGCCGGAACTGCAACCATTGCCGGTGCCGCTGTTACGTATACCCCTCACCGTTGATATCTGTGCGCATACCGCCACCTGTGTTTATCTGTACAACAAAACCAGGGGAATGGGATGGTGTTACATGATTATGCCGCCATCGGAGAAGATAGAAGCGAAACTGGAGCCGGACGCGGAATACGTTATCCGCGTACATTATCCCGATCATGTAGAGAGCGTGGAGTTTGACACTAAAAACATGAGTGAGAACACACCGATCAGTAAATCTATTTGTCCTACGCCGCCGGCTGTGAAGGAAACAACAACGTACCCTCGCCAGGGACATGGGCATCCACCTAAAAAGAAACGGAAGAAGTAAAGCATGCCACCCCGGGTGTGTATGCATATGACCCCAACTATATATCGTCTGCATTAGCCTGCATAAAACATTCTAAATGATTTTGTGCAGGCTTTTTAATGTGATTATATGTTTGTAATCAGTCTGTTATAAAATTATTTTGGAATAATTTTGTTTACATCGTAAACTAGTTTATCTTCGGTTTGCCTAACTCCAAAAAAATGTTCAGGATCAACCTTTATCTATCCCTTTTACTTTTTTCACCCGTGATATTGCTGGCACAGCACAAAATCAGCGGGAAAGTAACAGACAACAGGAAACGTCCGTTGCCTGGTGTCAACGTGTACATCAAAGGCGCTTATGATGGCGCCACCAGTAAGGCAGACGGCAGCTTTTCCTTTACTACCACCGAAGCGGGCGAGCGCATACTGGCAGCCACACTGAGCGGCTATCAGCCCATGGAAATAAAAATCACGACAGAGAACGGCGAGCAATTGTCTATCGTGCTGAAGAGCGCCGCCAACGCATTGCGTGTAGTGACTATTTCTGCCGGCAGCTTTGAAGCCAGCGACGATAAAAAAGGCACTGTGCTGAAACCGCTGGATATTGTGACCACCGCCGGCGCCGGCGCTGATATCGTGAACGCTATCAAGACGTTGCCGGGAGCGCAGCAGACCAACGACCGCGAAGGCCTGTTCGTGCGCGGCGGCACGGGATACGAAACGCAGACGTTAATAGACGGTATGCTGGTGCGCAACCCCTTTTCTTCCTCGCTGCCGGACATGCCTGGCAGGGGCCGTTTTTCGCCATTCCTCTTTAAAGGCACTACCTTCAGCAGTGGCGGATATTCCGCGCAATATGGCCAGGCGTTGTCTTCCGCACTGGTATTGGAATCTACCGACCTGCCGCAGCGTTCTTCTTCCAGTGTAGGTCTGTCGGTCATCGGCGCCAGCGCAGGCGTGGAGAACCTCTCCAGGGATAAAAAATCTTCCTGGGGCGTAGAAGGCGACTATACCAATCTCTCGCCTTATTTCCAGGTGGTGAAACCCAAACAAACGCCTGAGCTGGGGCCCGAAATCATTGGCACTTCCCTGAATTTCAGGAGAAAAACTTCCTCCACCGGTCTGCTGAAGTTCTACGGCTACGGCAACTGGAGCAAGATGGGTTTTAGTGCTCCCAGCATTGAATACCCGGGCGACAGGGAGTCCTACCAGGTCCGTAACGGTAACATCTATACGAACATGACCTACCGCGAAAGTCTTGGTAAAGACTGGCGGATGTATGTGGGTGTTTCTTTCAGCAACAACCGGGACAACATTGTAACAGACACGCTGGGCAAAGGCCAGACGCCGGCAGATATCCGGCTCCGTTCCTCTCTCAGCCAGTCCCGTGTAATGCTCACCCGCAACATCGGCCAGTTCTCCGCTGTCCGTTTTGGCGGTGAATACCAGTACGCCACTGAACTGTTTACTGTGAACCAACGGTCTTTCAACTACGCTGACAACTATACGGCGGCCTTTGCCGAAGGAGATATTTATTTCACACCCAGTTTCGTAGGCCGTGTAGGCGGCAGGGCAGAGTATTCCTCTGTGCTGGCCAAAATGAATGTGGCCCCCCGTGTATCGCTGGCTTATAAAGTAGACAACTACAGCCAGTTCTCCGTCGCCTACGGTGATTATTATCAGAAGCCGGAGCCGCAGTATATCCGTTTTGACCACGGTCTCGGCTATATGAAAGCCACCCATTACATCGCCAGCTACCAACGGGTGGCATCCGATTATACTTTCCGTACCGAGGTGTTTTACAAGCAGTATGCAGATCTTGTGAAAACAGCGCCGTATTATAACAATAACGGTAAAGGCTATGCAAAAGGCATAGAGTTGTTCTGGCGCGACCGGAAAAGCATAAAAAACGTGGATTACTGGATCTCTTATTCCTGGCTGGATACCAGGCGTGACTACCTGAATTATCCGAAGGAAGTGCAGCCTGATTTTGCCGCCACGCATACAGCCAGCCTGGTATACAAACATTTTTTCCCGAAGCTGAGCACCAATCTGGGGCTGACGTATACTTTCGCCACCGGCCGCCCGTACTATAATCCGAACCTGCCGGCGGATAAATTCATGTCGGAGAAAACGATGGATTATCATGCGTTGGGCGTGAGCGCCAGCTATCTGACCACCATCCGCAAGGCTTTCACCATTTTTGTGCTGAGCGTGAGCAATGCGCCGGGCAATAAACAGGTATTCGGTTACCGCTATTCCAGCGATGGGTTGCGCCGTGGGGAAATCACGCCCACCGTGCCACGGTTTATTTTCCTGGGAATGTTCATGAACTTCGGCATTGACAGAAGACAGGACGTTATTAATAACTTATAATTCACACACATATGAAACGTTTACTCCTTTCCCTTTTGATGATGGGCGGACTGGCAACGGTCGCCACAGCGCAATCCGCGCAATACCAGGACGCTATGTCCAAACAGGTAGCTGACCTGGACAGCAGCGGCACTTTTGCGCCCGATGCGCTGGTCGCTAAAACCAATACTTTTGAACGCATTGCTGAGGCGGAAAAAACGCAATGGCTGCCGTATTACTATGCTGCCTATTGCCAGGTGATGTCCTGCTTTGTGGGTCAGGATAAAAGCAAGATTGATGAGCTGGCAGACAAAGCCGCTGCCAATCTCGACAAAGCGGAAACACTAAATCCGAAGAACTCCGAAGTGGCTTGTATCCGTTCACTGGTAGCTTCTGCGCGACTGATGGTGGACCCTGCCAGCAGAGGCATGAAGTATGGTATGGAGGCTGGTCAGCAGATTGAGCTGGCAAAGTCCTACAATGCTGAAAACCCGCGCGTATACCTGTTGCTGGGCCAGTCGCTCCTGTTTACCCCGGAACAATTCGGTGGCAGCAAATCAAAGGCGAAAACAATGCTGGAGACAGCCTTGCAGAAATATGCAGCCTTCAAACCTGAGAGCGCTATTGCTCCTCATTGGGGAGAGCCTTATGCCAAAGAGCTGCTGACCAAAGCCCAGTAATGCGGTTATTTGGTTATTTTGAAATTTTATGATTGATTTACGGATGCCGGAATTTCCTGCATCCGTAAATCAGTTAGTTGGATGATTAATAATAAAATGTATAAATAGTATGGATTTTAAAGATCTGGACCCTGTTTTACATTCACAGTTGCGCCTGGCGATCATGAATGTTTTGTTGAGTGAAAAGGAAGCGGAGTTTACCTTGCTGAAGGAGAGAACGAATGCGACAGCGGGTAACCTGAGTGTACAGATCAATAAGTTGCGGGATGCTGCTTATATAGAAGTGGTGAAGCAGTTCAGGGACAATTATCCGCAGACGCTGTGTAAGATCACGCCTGCGGGCAGAAAAGCTTTTGAAGATTATGTGCATGCCATTCAGGCTTACCTGAAAGTGGGCAAATCGAAGTAAGCAGCGGGGCTATTCGGAAGCCAGTTCCATCTTCTTCAGCGGGTTGCGGGTGTTTTCCGCATAACGTTCCCGTTGTTCGATGATATCCAGGCAGGTAAAAATGGCCTGTCTGAAAGAGTTGGGATCTGCCAGGTTTTTACCGGCGATATCGAAGGCGGTGCCATGGTCCGGGGAGGTACGGACAATATTGAGGCCTGCCGTATAGTTGATGCCTTCGCCGTTGGCGAGGGATTTAAAGGGTATCAGGCCCTGATCGTGATACATGGCCAGTACGCCGTCAAACTGTGTAAACATTTCCCGGGCAAAGAACGCATCCGCGCTGTAAGGGCCGAAACAAAGGATACCATTGCCTTTGGCGTGCCGGATGGCCGGTGTGATCTGTTCAATTTCTTCCTTGCCGATCAGTCCCTCGTCGCCTGCGTGGGGGTTGAGGCCCAGTACCGCAATGCGGGGTTTATCGATGCCAAAATCCTTCACCAGGCTTTCTTTCATCAGCTGCAGCTTGGCGAGGATATTTTCTTTTGTTACAAACCTGGAGACTTCCGCAATGGGCACATGCTCGGTAAGGAGGCCTACGCGCATATTGTCGGCGGTCATGAACATCAGTACGTCTTTGGCATTGAAGGCTGCTTTCAGGTAAGGCGTATGACCGGTATAATTGAATTGCTGGCTTTGTATGTTGTTCTTATGGATGGGGGCAGTGACCAGTCCCTGCACATGACCGTCTTTCAGGCATTGGATGGCTACTTCCAGGGCACGGGCAGCGTATTTGCCACCGGCTTCGTTGAGTATGCCCGGGGTGATCTGCACCTCTTCCTCCCAGCAGTTGTACACGTTCACCTGTTTGTGGTTTAACCGGGTGAAATCCTTTATAGACTGGTAGTTGAAGTTATTTTCATTCATCAGCTTCCGGTAGAAGTTGATGGTTTTATTAGATGCGAAAATCACCGGCGTGCAAAACTCCATCATCCTGTTGTCCAGAAAGGTTTTGATGATGATTTCTGCGCCAATGCTGTTGATATCACCAATGGTGATGCCGATAACCGGTTTGTTGATCTGTGTATTGCTCATACTGATATTGCCTCCAATGAAAGGCAAATATAGCCAGTTTGCGGGAGAAATATTACGCCTTTGGCAGAAACAGGCTTATCTTTGCAGCCACACATGTATACATTAAAAAAATCACTGGGCCAGCATTTCCTCACAGATGAGAACATGTGCAGGAGAATTGTGGAGTCCTTACCTGTAACAGAAGGCCAGCAAGTGCTGGAAGTGGGTCCCGGCGGCGGGGCCATCACCAAATACCTGTTGCAGCTGCCAGGCATTGATTTCAAGGCGGTGGAGCTGGATAAGGAAAAGGTGCAATACCTGGAGAAAACGTATCCTGCCATTCAGGGCAAGCTGATAAACGAAAGCATTCTCGATACCGCCCTGCCTTTCGAAGGCCAGTTCCGGCTCATCGGTAATTTCCCGTACAACATTTCCACACAGATCATGTTCCGGCTGCTGGAGTGGCGGGCGCATGTGGACGTGGCCGTGGGCATGTTCCAGAAAGAAGTGGCTGTGCGGATTGCTTCCGCTCATAAGAGCAAGGAGTATGGTATCCTCAGTGTGCTGTTGCAGGCCTTTTATAAGGTGGAGTATCTTTTTGAGGTGCATGAGAACTGTTTTAATCCGCCACCGAAGGTGAAGTCGGCCGTGATCCGGCTCACCCGGCTGGAGCAGCCGGCGGATATTGCTTCCGAGCGGAAGTTTACCGTGCTGGTGAAAACAGCGTTCAACCAGCGCCGGAAGCAGCTCCGTAATCCGCTGAAGCCCTTGTTTGACAAGGAAACTTTGCAGGACCCGATTTTCACGAAAAGAGCTGAAGAATTGACTGTTGCTGAATTTGCAGCATTATCCCATAAGATGATATGAGCAGAAAAGTATTAATTACCGCCAAGGTACATCCATATTTAACGGACCAGTTGCAGAACAAAGGCTTTGAGGTAGTGTACGAGCCTTCCATTACTTACGACGGGGTGCACAGTGCTATTGCCGATTGTGTGGGGTTGATCGTTACCACCCGTATCCGGGTAGATAAAAATATCGTTGACAACGCCCCGCAGCTGCAATGGATAGGACGGCTGGGTTCCGGGATGGAACTGATAGATGTGCCTTATGCGGAAAGTAAAGGCATTCATTGTGTCAGCAGTCCTGAAGGTAATATGGATGCCGTAGGCGAACAGGCGGTGGGGATGTTGCTTTGCCTGGTCAATAATATCCTGCGCAGCAACCTGGAGCTGAGAGAAGGTATCTGGGAGCGTGACGGCAACCGGGGTTATGAGCTGAACGGCAGAACAGTGGGTATTATCGGCTACGGTCATACCGGCAGCAGCTTCGCCCGTAAGCTCAGGGGCTTTGATGTGAACATCCTGGCGTATGACAAATACAAGAAAGGCTTCGGTACGGCTGACGTAAAAGAGGCCAGTCTGACCGATATCTTCACCAATGCCGATGTGGTGAGCCTGCATCTGCCACTGACGGAGGAGACGCTGCATATTGCCAATATGGCTTTCTTCCAGTCGTTTAATAAACCGGTTTGGTTTATGAATACGGCCAGGGGCAAGCTGGTGAACAATACCGATATCATCGCGGCTTTACAGCAGGGCATCATTGGCGGCGCCTGTCTTGATGTGTTGGAAAATGAAAAACTGAACACCTATACACCGGCCGAGAAAGAGCAGCTGAACTGGTTGCTGAACGCCCGGAATGTAGTGGTGACACCACATATAGCCGGCTATTCCCACGAGGCGAGCATTAAGATGGCGCGCATCGTGCTGGAGAAGCTGAATATCCTGTAGGGTCCTTGTCCCCGGACCCTGTGTCCTGAATTAAATTGTTGATTTTCAATTGATTTAATTCGGGAGGGTGCTTTTTTTTCTTTACCCGGAATTTATTATATTTGCAATAACACCCGTAAACAACGCTTCTGTGCAAATGGAGGCGTTGATTTTTTTTTCTTATAACCATAAAAAACAAGCAGGTTATGTCTGGCATAAACTACGTTACGAAAGAGACCCTGGATCAAATGATGAACGAGCTCACCATTCTTAAAACGAAAGGTCGTGCTGAGATTGCCCGTGCTATTTCTGAGGCACGTGAGAAAGGGGACTTGAAGGAAAATGCCGAATATGATGCCGCCAAAGAAGCGCAGGGAATACACGAGGCCAAAATTGCGACGCTGGAAGCAGCGATTGCCACTTCCCGTATTGTCAGTGCAGATGCCATCGATACATCCAAAGTATCTATTTTATGTAAGGTGACCATTACTAATATGGCCAACAAGAAAACCGTGACTTATCAACTCGTTTCTGAAACCGAAGCGGACCTGAAGGCGGGCAAGATCTCCGTTACTTCCCCGATCGGGAAGGGCTTGCTGGGGAAGCAGGTAGGCGATGTGGCGGACGTACAGGCACCCAATGGTGTGATCAAGTTTAAGATTGACAGTATTTCAGTATGATCCCCGGATGATGCTGTTTCACAATATGGAAGGGGTTGCAGCGATGCAGCCCCTTTTTCATTTTGTTATTTTGTTATTTTGATATTGGGGGGATGGAAGATTTTGTTATTTTAAAGGACCCGATCAGGGCCTGTCAAATAACCAAATGAAAAAATAATAAAATAATCAAATATGACAATCTTCACTAAGATCATCAAAGGAGAGATACCCAGTTACAAAATTGCGGAAAACGAGCGTTTCTACGCCTTTTTGGACATTTTCCCGTTGATGAAGGGGCATACGCTGGTGATTCCCAAAGTGGAAACGGACAAATTTTTTGACGTATCGGATGATTTATTGAGGGAGTGGTTGGTATTTGCCAAGCCTATTGCCAGGGCTATTGAGCAGGTGGTACCGTGCAACCGGGTGGGGGTGAGTGTGGTAGGGCTGGAAGTGCCCCATGCGCACATGCACCTGATTCCGATTAATTCCGTGCAAGACATGGATTTTTCGCGCGGCAAGCTGAAACTGTCAGAGGAAGAATTTAAGGCGATCCAGGAACAGATAGTAGCGCAGCTGTAGTATTATGACTTCACAGGGATGTTGAACCGGAAACCGACACCGTGCAGTGTTTCCAGTTTTACGTGTGGGTCTGACTTGAAGTGTTTTCTGAGTTTGGTCACAAAAACATCCATGCTCCGGCCCAGGAAGTAGTCGTCTTTACCCCATACATGAGAAAGGATATCTTCCCTTTTCAGTGTTTTGTTGGGGTTTTCGCACAGGTATCTGAGCAGTTCGGCTTCTTTCTGGGTAAGGGAAATGGAGATTTCTCCGGTTTCGTTGTAGAGGCGGAGGTCTTCATAGTCGAACATCAGTTTGCCGATAGCGAAAGTGGTGCTTCTTTTGGCGATCTGGCTTCTGGTCCTTTTCAGGAACACTTCTATACGCAGGATGAGTTCCTGCATGCTGAAAGGTTTGCTGATATAATCATCAGCTCCGGTCCGGAGGCCGGCGATGCGGTCTTCTTTTTCGTTTTTGGAGGTCAGGAAGAGAATAGGAATGTGGTCATTAACCGTGCGGATCTGTTGCGCCAGCGTGAGGCCGTCTTTTTTGGGCATTACCACGTCGAGCAAACAAATATCGAAAGTGCGTAACTGGAACTGTTCCCACGCGGCCTGGCCGTCTATACTGTGCACAACATCGTAGCCCGCTTCTTCCAACCGCTTCTTTGTAACTGCACCAATATATTCATCATCTTCCACCAATAGGATTCTTGCTTTCATATTTGCCTGATGCTGATTAATAAAAAGCTTGTTGCGCAATTCATGCTTAACAAATGATGGTCATTTTTCATAGTGATGCTAATTTTCCGGCCTTGCCGGGTTAGCCATTGATTCAGGATGAACAATTTCAAACAAAGTAACTACATTTTACGAATTTATGAAATAACCTTTTAGCTACCTGGAAATCCGTTCGGGGTGTTTTTGCAAAAACTGTTCCCATCCTTTTGCCTTGCTTACAGCGGCCAGCGGACTGCTTTCCTGGTAGAAGTGGCAGACTGCCACGGCCAGGGCATCCGTTGCATCGAAGTATTCGGGCCGTTCACCGATACTGAGGATACGTTGCAGCATCAGCCACACCTGCTCCTTATCGGCATTACCATTGCCGGTAACCGACTGTTTTACTTTTTTGGGTGAATACTCTGCTACGGGTAAACCGGCATGCATGGCAGTGGCGATAGCCACACCCTGTGCTCTGCCCAGCTTCAGCATACTCTGTACGTTCTTCCCGAAGAAGGGTGCTTCAATGGCGAAACAAGTTGGTTTAAACTCCTGAATCAATTCATGTACGCGGGAGTGAATCAGTTGTAAGCGTTCGTAATGATCCTTGGTCCGGGATAATTTCAGGACATTCATCTCCATCAGACTGGCTTTTTTTCCTTCCACGTGGATGAGTCCATACCCCATAACCAGGGTGCCGGGGTCAATGCCTAGAATTATTTTTGCCTTGTTTGCCAACCACAGTATATTTTTGCAAAAATCTTGATATCTGAACAAAAGTACCAAAATAATTCTCAATTACTTATTAGGAGCAGTGCTTTTTACATGGCTGGCATACTCCATCTATAGCCAGTTGACCCATCGCGAGAACCTGGAACAGTCGCTCGCGCACATGAACAGAACACTGCAGGAGAAAGGCTGGGTGGGGTTAGTGCTGGTATTAGTACTGATGTTTTTTAACTGGGGCCTGGAAGCCAAAAAGTGGCAGAAGCTGGTCCGCCCGCTGGAGCCCATCTCCTTCAGGAGGGCTTTCAGCGCCATTCTTTCCGGGGTGTCTTTCTCTATTAATACCCCCAATCGTATAGGCGAATACGGTGGCCGGGTGCTGTACCTGAAGAATCACAACAAGCTGAAAGCGATTGCCGCCACCATTGTAGGTAGCTTCAGCCAGCTGATCGTGACTGTTATTTTTGGGTTAATAGGCATGCTCTATTATCTCAATAACTTTACGCTGGTAAAGGAAAACAGCTATTTCCCTCCGAACTTTTGGGAGAAAATTGTGTTTGGTATCCTCCTGGTAATTTGTGTGCTGACGATATTGTTATATTTTCGGCTACAGATTATTCTGGCTGTATTTGAAAAAGTCAGGTTCCTGCGAAAAGCAAAGGTCTTTGTACAGATTATAGTGCGGTATTCCGCCGGTGATTTACGTTACCTGTTGCTGCTTTCCGCCCTGCGGTACGTGGTCTTCTCGGCACAGTATTTGATTTTGTTGGACGCGCTGGGACTGGAGTTTTTGTGGTGGCAGGCTTTCCTGCTGAATAGCGTCATCTACCTTGTCATGGCCATGGTGCCGACCATCGCCATCGCAGAACTTGGAATCCGCGGAAAAGTCAGTATCTATTTCCTCGGACTGCTCAGTACCAATACAGCCGTTATCATAGCAGCCACGGGGGGTATCTGGTTAATCAACCTTTGTCTACCGGCAGTGATTGGAAGTGTGCTGCTCCTCGGTGTAAAAATTTTTAAGGACAAATAGCTTCCAGCAATGAGGTATCTTCTGCTTATCTTCTTATGCTTTGCCTGTGTAACCCCCGCTCATGCGCAAAATGACTTCTGTTCTATCCGTAATTCCAGCTTCAATGTCGGAGAAAGTATCACCCTCAAAGTGATGTATAACCTCGGTAAAATGTATGTGGGGGCCGGTGAGGCCGTTTTTACCGTAGCCCTCGAACGTTTCGCCAACCGCGACGTGTACCACATCACCGGCGATGGCCGCACCTTCCGCGCTTATGACTGGATCTTCAAAGTACGCGACAAATACGAAACCTGGCTGGACACCGCTACCATGCAGCCACTGAAGTTTCTTCGCAATGTGAATGAAGGCGGCTATAAAATCTATAACAACGTGGTGTTTAACCAGGCGGCCCATCAGGCCGTCAGCACCAACGGCACCTTTACAGTGCCCCCCTGCGTACAGGACGTGATCAGCTCCATCTACTACGCCCGTAATATCGACTTCTCCCGGTACCAGGAGGGAGACAAAATCCCCTTCGCCATGTTCCTGGACGACCAGGTCTATAATATCTATATCCGGTACCTCGGCAAGGAAGAAGTCAACACCCGCTTCGGTAAATTCAGGGCCATCAAATTCAAACCACTGCTGATCAAAGGCACCATCTTTGAAGGTGGAGAGAAGATGACCGTCTGGGTAAGCGACGACGCCAATAAGGTGCCGCTGCGGGTGGAAAGCCCCATCTCCGTAGGCAACATTATCGTAGACATGGTGAACTACAGCAACCTCCGGCACCCCTTCACTTCGTTGATAAAACAACGATAAAATATTTACCGCCCTGAAAATGAATAGATTTAACAATTCTTTGGGCTGCACCCGTCCAAATTTTACCGACCTTACGTGCCGTAGAAAAACTTTATATTTGTTATAATCAACCCTTTATGATTATGGAAGAACGCAAACCGAAAATATTACTGGCGGAAGATGATACCAACCTGGGCATGGTACTTAAAAACTACCTCGAACTGAACGACTACGATGTGGAACTTTGCCGCGACGGCATCCTGGCACTGGCTGCCTTCCGCCGCGAGAAATTCGATATCTGCCTGCTGGACATTATGATGCCCAATATGGACGGCTTTAAACTGGCGGAAGAGATCCGGGACGTAGACCCCGATATCCCCCTGTTTTTCCTCTCTGCCAAAACCATGAAGGAAGATATCATCCAGGGCTATAAACTGGGCGCCGACGACTATATTTCCAAACCGTTCGACAGCGAACTGCTGCTGCTCAAGATCAAAGCCATCCTGAAACGTAACCAGGAGCTGAACAGCAAGGAAGAGGAACAACACGAGTTCCAGATCGGCTCCTATGCTTTCAACTCCCGCCTGCGTACCCTCGCGCACAATGGCGACAGCCACACGCTCTCCCCTAAAGAGAACGAACTGCTGCACATGCTCTGCGAACATAAAAACGACCTCCTGCCACGGGAACTGGCCCTGAAAAAGATATGGGGCAGCGATACGTATTTCAACGGCCGCAGTATGGACGTATATATCGCCAAACTCCGCAAATACCTGAAAGATGATCCGAACATCGAAATCGTGAACATCCACGGTAACGGCTTCCGGCTGGTGGTGAAAGAATCATAACGAAACGCTTTTACATAAAAATGCCCCCATTGCGTCAGCAATGGGGGCATTTCTTTATGGACCGCTGTTAAAACAATAGGTTGGAACCCCCGCGGAACGGCGTTTTCCCCAGGTGCACATAGGCTTTTTCCGTAACCTCACGGCCGCGGGGCGTCCGTTTGATGAAACCCTCCTGGATCAGGAACGGCTCATACACTTCTTCCAGGGTACCGGCTTCTTCCCCCACTGCGGTGGCAATGGTAGTGATACCTACGGGGCCGCCTTTAAAGTTTTCGATGATCACCTGCAGGATACGGTTGTCCATCTCATCGAGGCCGTATTCGTCCACGTTGAGGGCCTTGAGGCTCAGCTGCGCTATCTCGAGGTCAATGACACCGTTGCCGATCACCATGGCGAAGTCGCGCACCCGGCGCAACAGGCCGTTGGCGATACGCGGGGTGCCGCGGGAACGGCGGGCAATCTCTGCGGCGGCGTCGGAGGTGATTTTGGTGCCCAGCAGCCCGGCAGCACGCCAGATAATTTTCTGCAGTGTGGCGGCATTGTAGTATTCCATCCTCGACTTGATGCCGAAACGGGACAACAGGGGAGCGGTCAGCAACCCCGAACGGGTAGTGGCCCCGATCAGCGTGAAGGGATGCAGGTTGATCTGTATGGAACGGGCATTGGGCCCGCTGTCAATCATAATATCTATACGATAATCTTCCATGGCGGAATACAGGTATTCCTCCACCACGGTGCTCAGGCGGTGTATCTCGTCGATGAACAGCACATCCTTGTCTTCCAGGTTGGTCAGCAGCCCCGCCAGGTCGCCGGGTTTCTCTATCACCGGTCCGGAAGTCTCCCGGATATTTACCCCCAGCTCATTGGCCACAATGCGTGACAGCGTGGTTTTCCCCAGGCCCGGAGGTCCGTGGAACAATACGTGGTCCAGCGCTTCCCCCCGCATCTTGGCGGCTTTGATAAATATCTTCAGGTTTTCGATGATCTGCTCCTGTCCCGAAAAATCCATGATTTCCCGGGGCCGGATACTGTTCTCAAACTCTTTCTCAGCGGCGCTGAGCTTAGTTTCTTCTGGTCTTAAATGCGGATTGGACATAATACTGACCAAAAATACCAAATTATATCCAGCCGGTGACCGGATATTCATGCGTGTTCCTGCTATCCTACAAAGATGTTAATCTATCCCGCAGGAAAAATAGTAGCATTGCAGTCAATTAACACAGATGATGTTATCTTACAGGTCTGACGGCAACAGCTGCCGTCGGGCACAAACAACAACCAGAACGAAATACAACCCATCAAACCGCTCATGAAAAGACTGATCTTATCGCTCGCTGCGGGGTGCATGCTCACCACCGGTTACAGTCAACAGATACCGCAGAAAGAAGTCGCCCGTATCATCAACACACTGGCTGCAGATGATATGCAGGGCCGGCAGTCCGGTACGCCGGGTTCCGACAAGGCCGCTGCCTTTATCAGCGGTGAATTTAAAAAAGCGGGCCTCCTGCCGCTGCCCGGAGAGAAAAGCTACCTGCAAAGTTTTAACTATTACGGGCTACATACCACTGCCACCAATATGACCATCAACGGCGCTGCCAAAGACTGGCCGGTAGTAGCGGTAGGCGCTTCGAGGCATGTACAGCTGCACAGGGACACCGCCAGCTGTACAGAACTGCATGTGGCCAATGCAGATGAATTGCGCACCGCACTGGGAAAACGAAAATCCATGACCAAAAATATCGTGGTGTGGATGGCGCCGGCGCTGAGCGGTTATCTCGCCAACCTGGAAGGCTCCATCTCCAACCGCATGTATGCCAAAGAGGCCGAGGTACCATCCGATACAGCCAAATGGCAAATGATACTGGTGCTGGAAAAAGAACCGGTGACAGCGCAGGACACCTGGTCTGTAGAACAAACCCGCAGCATCCGCACACAGGAGTTCACCAACGTAGCTGGTATGATCAAAGGCGCCACCAAACCGGATGAATATGTGATCTATTCCGGTCACTATGACCATCTGGGTATTTTACCTGCCGAAGCGGGCGACAGCATTGCCAACGGTGCAGATGACGATGCATCCGGTACGACTGCTGTTATTATGCTGGCGAATTATTTCAAGAAGAAACGTCCTGCCCGTTCCCTGATTTTTGTGGCCTTCACCGCAGAAGAGATGGGTGGCTACGGCTCTTCCTATTTCTCCGGACAGATGGACCCTGCTAAAGTAGTGGCGATGTTTAACATCGAAATGATCGGTAAGGAATCCAAATTTGGTAAGAACAGCGCCTTTATCACAGGTTTTGAAAAATCTGACTTCGGTACTATCCTGCAAAAAAACCTGGAAGGATCCGCTTTCCGTTTTCATCCCGATCCTTACCCTGAACAAAACCTGTTCTATCGCTCCGATAACGCCAACCTGGCCAAGGTAGGCGTTCCGGCACATACGATCTCTACCACACAAATTGATAAGGACAAATTTTATCATACGGTGAAAGATGAAGTGTCTACACTGGATGTGAAGAACATCACAGACATTATTAAAGCGATTGCCGTTAGTTCCGGTACCATTGTAAATGGAACGTCAACGCCTACACGTATAACGCCTGTTTCCCAATAGGGACGGCCATCATATATTCATCCGGTTGAGTGAGCTCAACCGGATTTTTTATTTTTAATTAATACAGTATCAGTTCTTTTTTCGAATTTCTTGTTTATTTTTATGGCCAATATTTCCCCGAGTAGTCATTTAAAACCATATCAATATGAAAACCGGAATCCTACAATTCTGCGGTGCGCTAGGCATCGCAACCATGATGCTCGCATCATGTTCAAAAGATATGTCGGGACCTGATCAGCAAACCCCCGCTGGTATCAAGGACTCAACAGCTATCAACTACGAAATCGCTGCGGTAAATCCAACGTACACCTTATCACCCGATGCTGCAGGCCGTCTGTCTGCCATTACCGGCGACGCCTCCATGGCTAAGAGCTCCGGTGGTTTTGATATCACGTGGGACACCGCCACTGCCCGCTTACGGGAGATCCGCTTCGATGCAAAACGCGGTAAAGATCAACTGGAATTCAGATTAAGAACAGACCGGCAGATCGATCTTAAACAGATCCCTGCACAGCTGGGCGCCATCAAAATTCCGCTGGGTACCTATCAGCAGGTGAAAGTGTATGCCAGGGTGGAAGGTGACAAAAAAGATCCTGCGGTGAGATTAATAGGATTCCTGACCTGGGATGGTAAAAAGATCCCGATGGAGATCCTGTTGTCCGGCGTGATTGAATTGCAGGCGCACGGAAAAGATGTAGTTGTTACCGACAAAAACATCGACTGGAAAGGCTCTCTCAAGATCTCTATGGACCTGATCCTGACGAAGCTGCAGGTGGGTGACTTTACAGGTTCCTTTGCCAACGGCAAACTTAAAATCAGTGTAGACATCAATGGAAACCTGCATAACAAAGTGGTTGACGCACTGGAAAACAGCATGAGCGTTGAACACACCCACGATTGAGTCTCGCAAAGACGCTAAGTGAGCAAAGAGCGCAAAGTTTATATAAGCGAGCTAAGAAACAAGGAACGAAGGCTAAATTTTTAATCTTCGTTCCTTGCTTAACTATTTTATTTGCTTGCCTGCCTCTTATTCTTTGTACGCCTATTTTCTTTGTTTCTTTGCTCACTTTGTATTCTCTGCGAGCACCACCTGTGCCAATACGGCGAAGTGATCGGAAGCAAAGCGGCCGCCCCATGTCTGGGATATAGAAGCGTGCTGCAGCACTTTAAATTTCCCTTTCAGAAAAATATAATCGATCGGCTGATCATCCACTTCAGCAGCATGCCACCCGTTGAAAGTCCCCGTAGGGCCATAATGTGGCGTGACGCTAATGCTTTTGCTATCGGTGAAATGCAGCGGGTTGCTGGTGTTCATCACTACCTGTATCGGCTCATCATCCGGTGTGGCGTTGAAATCGCCGGTGATGATGGCTGGCGTGTTACCGGCAATGTTATGTACCTGCTGTAACAGGAAACGGGCGCTTTCCCGGCGTGCCACTTTACCCATATGATCAAAGTGGGTATTGAAATGATAGAATATCTTTTTGGTTTGTTTATCCCTGAACTGCCCCCATGTTACAATACGGGTGATGGCAGCGTCCCATCCTTTGCTGCCGGGAACGTCCGGTGTTTCTGATAACCAGAAGGTAGCTGTTTTGAGTAATTGCAGCCGGCTGGTATCATAAAAGATCGCAGAGAACTCTCCTTTGTTTTTTCCGTCTTCACGGCCCCCGCCAATAGATTTGTAGCCGGGCAGTAACCGGCGCAGGTCTTCCATCTGGTCAAACAGTGCTTCCTGTACACCCAGCGTATTCGCCTGATGAAACAATACTTCCGATGCCACTTTCTCTTTCCGGTAAGGCCATGCATTCAGACTGTCGCTTTTGGTGTTCAGCCGGATATTGAAGGTCATTACCTGCAGCGGCGTCTGTGCCATCGCTGCGCCCATGAGCAGGCATAATAAGCCTGTCAGCCATATGTTTCTCATATTATATCTGTTTAGCCGGTAAAAATATCAATCGCGCTGCTTTATGTCAAGTAGCGAAGGATGGATGGCAGTTTTCAGGGTTGCAGGCTGCTTATCCGTGGGTATTCCGGTTAAGTTGCAGGATAAGATCCGGGTCGGGGCAGTTCTGGAGGTATTTGTCGCGCTCACTGTAGCGGCATACGCCGGGATAGTCGCCCCGGTAATGCATCATGTCAATGATCACCTGGAAATGCAGGTGGGGCGGCCAGCCACCGTTTTCCGAAGGCGTACCAAACCACGCGAACTGCTGCCCGGCGGCAACGGGCATCTTCTCATAAAGCCCCTGCAGGTTGGAGATGCTGAGATGGCCGTATAAGGTATGGAACGTATAGCCGTCCAGCTGATGCTGAAGGATAATAGTAGCGCCGTAATCCCCAAAATCGTCGTTGAAGCGGAAACTGTGCACATGGCCATTGAGCGGGGCCGACACCGGTGTTTCGGCGGCGCCCCATACATCGATGCCCAGGTGCAGCCGGCGCGGCTCTTCGCCGGCATCGAAATGAGGACTGACGGCATAGATGGTGCGATGTTCGTTATACCCTCCTATGCCCAGCCGGCAGCCGCTGTCGGCGAGCGTATGGGTGATATAGGAACAAAACCGGTCTATGTTATTCAGAACAGGCTTGGTAAGGGTCGTGTTGTTGGCAGTAAAATCCATGACCAGCAGCTGTTCGTCGGGATGAAGCAGCGTGATCACGGGTTGGAAGGTGGATTGATGTTGTTTGAGTACCTCCTGTAACATATTTTGTCAGCTTAAACTGTACATCTAAATATAAATATTAATTTGTGTATAAAATAATCAGTTACCCCGTGGTGTATCCTGTTTATGTGTCTGTTGGTTCCCTTCATCTTCCGTTACACGCGATAACGGAGACATTAGGTATGTTTATCGGTTTCCGCTATTTCCTTTTCCTGCGCCGGCGCCAGGGCGACCGGGTAGACAGCAGCAATCGTATCTGGTCTATCATCGGGGCTACCTTCGGTGCTTTGCTGGGCAGCCGCCTGCTGGGAGCGCTGGAAAATCCGCCCGGACTGTTGCAGGCCGATAACCTGCTGTTATATATCTACCAGAATAAAACCATTGTGGGGGGCCTGCTGGGTGGGCTGATAGGAGTGGAAACCATCAAAAAGGCGGTAGGAGAGCGGCAATCTACCGGCGATCTGTTTACCTATCCGCTGATACTGGCTATGATGATAGGCCGTATCGGCTGTTTCAGCATGGGGGTGTACGAAGAAACCTATGGGGTGCCTACCACGCTGCCGTGGGGGATGAACCTGGGAGATGGCCTGCTGCGGCACCCGGTGGCGCTATATGAGATTGTTTTCCTGTTGCTGCTATGGCAGCTGCTGCGCTTGATAAGCCGGCGTTATACGCTGGTCAGCGGCGCCCGCTTTCAACTGTTCATGATCGGGTACCTGCTGTTCCGTTTTATGCTGGATTTTATCAAGCCCGGTTACCGGTTCGCTTTTGGTCTCGGCTCCATACAACTGGCCTGCCTGGCCGGACTATTTTATTATGCACCTGTTATTATTTCCCCATCACGATTAATTGAGAAACAATATGCCTGAGAAAAATTACACGTATTACGACTTCACGGTAAGCATCTGTAGCACCTGTCTGCGGCGTGTAGACGCGAAAGTGATCTTTGAAGACAACAAGGTTTTTATGGTAAAAACCTGCCCCACCCACGGCAGGGAAAAAGTGCTCATCGCCACCGACATCGACTATTATAAAAATACCCGCAACTATAATAAACCATCGGAAGCTCCGCTCAAAACCAATACTCGTACGCATTACGGCTGTCCGTATGACTGTGGCCTCTGCCACGATCATGAGCAGCATTCCTGTCTTTCGGTGATTGAAGTAACGGACCGCTGTAACCTTACCTGCCCTACCTGCTACGCGATGTCTTCGCCGCATTACGGCCGTCACCGCACGCTGGAAGAGATAGAGCAGATGCTGGATATCATCGTTGCCAACGAAGGGCAGCCCGACGTAGTGCAGCTCAGCGGCGGGGAGCCGACGATCCATCCGCAGTTTTTCGAGATACTGGACATCGCCAAAAAGAAGCCTATTCGTCACCTGATGATCAATACCAATGGTATCCGTATTGCGAAGGATAAGGAGTTTACAGCCCGGCTGGCCACCTATATGCCCGATTTTGAGGTGTATCTGCAGTTCGACTCTTTCCGGCCGGAATCGCTGGAACGTATGCGGGGAAAAGATCTTACGGACACCAGGAAACAGGCGCTGGAGAATTTGAACGAGGTAAGCCTCAGCACTACGCTGGTGGTGACCTTACAGCGGGGCGTGAATGAAGATGAGATAGGCAGCATCATCGAGTATGCCCTGCAGCAACCCTGTGTGAGGGGCGTTACCTTTCAGCCGGTACAGGTAGCCGGCCGCACAGACGATTTTGATCCGGGTACTGACCGTATAACGTTAACGGAAGTACGTCAACGTATACTGGAACAGTCTCCGATCTTCAACGCCCATGATATCATCCCGGTACCGTGTAACCCGGATGCGCTGGCCATGGCCTATGCGCTGAAGATTGACGGTAAAGTATTTCCGCTCACGCGTTTTGTGGACCCGGCGGTGCTGCTTAACAACAGTAAAAACACCATTGTATACGAGCAGGACGAGAAGCTGCATCAGCATGTGCTGAAAATATTCAGTACCGGCATTTCCACAGATGCGGCGGTCTGCGATATGCAGTCGCTCTTGTGCTGCCTGCCGCAGGTACAGGCGCCCGGACTGGATTACAACAATCTTTTCCGGATCGTGATCATGCGGTTTCTCGACGCCTATGATTTCGATGTGCGCGCTATCAAGAAGTCCTGCGTGCATATTGTGCATAAAGACGGCCGGATTATTCCGTTTGAAACCATGAACCTGTTCTACAGGGATGATAAAGAGGAATACCTGAAAACATTACAGGGAGAAAGAGCATCTGTTCAGTTATAAACATCGCATATGAAACCTTTTGTTAGTAAACTATTGTGGTTGCTGGGGGTGCCGCTGGTACTGGGATTGGCAATGCTGGCGGGTGGTGAAGAAGGACTTATGAGTGCTGGTTTGATGTTAATGTTCCTTATGCCGGCCTACCTGGTGATCGGCTGTCTGCTGGCGATCTTCTCCAAGGCCAATGCGGAAACAGGCAAAGCTATGGTACTGGCTGCCGGCGTGATACTGGTGGTGGGCTTGTCCACCTGCGGTATCATCCTCGCGTCGATGTAACGTTTGCAGATCAAATCCATGCTTATGCGCAACTTCAGATGGAAGACGGCTTATCTCACTGCGGTCCCGCTGCTGATTTTTTTCATTGCACTGGCTATCGGCAGGGGCGATAACCTGGATACGGCGGGCATCCTGCTGGGACTGCTGGTGGTGGCCTATGGTATCGTGGGTGTCATGCTGCTGATAGCGGAGGACAAGGAAGAGGGGCTGGCGTTATTGCTATCGGGGTTTCTGATCATGCTGGTGGCGTTTATTACCGGGTGGATTATTTTAAGTATGTAAATGAGCCACGCATTATAGAAAAGCGCGCAGGGCAGGTGCCTTGCGCGCTTTTTTATGATGACGGATGATTTCGTGGTTATATCACCACGTTGATCATTCTGCCTTTTACGATGATCACTTTTTTCGGTTGTTTGCCTTCGAGCCATTTCTGTACTACCTCGCTGGCCAGCACTTCTTTCTCAAGGGCGCTGTTGTCTGCATCCAGTGGCAGGCCCATTTCAGTGCGGGTTTTACCGTTTACCGCGATGGGATAGTTGAAGGTGCTTTCTTTGGTAAAGCTTTCATCATATACCGGGTAGGCGGCGTCCAGGATGCTGGTGGTATTGCCCAGCAGGTGCCACAGTTCTTCCGCAAAGTGCGGCGCATAAGGAGTAAGCAATATCAGTACCGGCTCCAGCACTGCACGTTTGTGGCATTTCAGGGTGGCCAGTTCGTTTACACAAATCATAAACTGGCTCACGGCGGTATTATAGGAGAAGCTGTTGGTGTCGCCATCAATTTTGTGGATGGTTTTGTGCAATATTTTCAGCTCTTCCGGCGTAGGGGCATCGTTGTTAACGATGAGACCTTTGTTTTCGTCCGCAAAGAGACGCCACAGTTTCTTGAGGAAACGGTGTACTCCTTCAATGCCTTTGGTGTCCCATGGTTTGGACTGCTCTACCGGTCCGAGGAACATTTCGTACATGCGGAAGGTATCGGCACCGAATTTATTCACCAGGTCGTTCGGGTTCACGGTGTTGAACAGGCGTTTGCTCATTTTTTCCAACAGCACGCCACAGATGTATTTTCCGTCTTCCAGGATGAAGGTGGCTTCTGCGTAGTCAGATTTCCATTTTTTGAAAGCTTCGGTATCCAGTTCCACGCCGTCTACGATGTTTACGTCGACATGCAGCGGATCTGTTTCGTACTGGTCTTTCAGGCCATGGGAGACAAACTGATGGGTGCCGCGGATACGGTATACCAGTCTGGAGCTGCCGCCGATCATACCCTGATTGATCAGGGATTTGAAGGGTTCATCGAAGCCGATATGGCCCAGGTCATAGAGGGCTTTGGTCCACATGCGGGAGTAAAGCAGGTGACCTACGGCGTGTTCGGTACCGCCTACATACACATCCACCTGGTTCCAGTAGTCTGTGGCTTTACGGTCGGCAAAGGTGGCGCTGTTGTGCGGGTCCATATAACGCAGGAAGTACCAGCTGCTGCCGGCGTAGCCGGGCATGGTGTTGGTTTCGCGTTTTACGTCCGGTGCCACGTTGACCCAGTCGGTGATATTGGCCAGGGGGCCTTCACCTTCTTCTCCTGGTTTGTATTGGTCTACGTGCGGCAGTTCCAGCGGGAGGTCTTTTTCCTCCAGCGGATAGGCCACGCCGTCTTTAAACACGATCGGGAAGGGTTCGCCCCAATAGCGCTGGCGGCTGAAGCCGGCGTCGCGCATTTTGAAGTTGATCTGGCGTTTGCCGATCTTCATCTCTTCCATTTTGTTGATCACCGCGTCCATGGCTGATCTCATGTCCATGCCATCGAGGAAGCCGCTGTTTTGCAGGGTGGCGTCCTTGGTGGGATTGGCTTCTTCGCCGTTGAACGCATCCCCGATGATATTGGTGATGGGGATATTGAAGTGGCGCGCGAAGCTGAAGTCACGCTGGTCGCCGCAGGGCACGGCCATAACGGCGCCGGTGCCGTAGCCGGCCAGCACGTATTCCGCGGTCCATACCGGTATTTCGCGGCCGTTGAACGGGTTAATGGCGTATGCGCCGGTAAAGCAGCCGGTGATTTGTTTTACGTCTGCCATACGTTCCCTTTCGGAGCGGCTTTGTACGTATTCGAGGTATTTTTCCACCTCCGCTTTTTGCGCGGCGGTAGTGATTTGTTGTACCAGCTCATGTTCCGGTGCGATCACGATGAAGTCCACCCCGAAGATGGTGTCCGGGCGGGTGGTGTATACTTCGATGCGGTGACCGGACCCTTTGAGGGAGAAGGCGAGTTCCGCGCCCTGGCTTTTGCCGATCCAGTTGCGCTGCATTTCCTTCATGGCATCGCTGAAGTTAACCGTTTCGAGGCCTGTCAGCAGGCGGTCGGCGTATTCCGTGATGCGCAGGAACCACTGGCGCATTTTCTTTTTCACGACGGGGAAGCCGCCGCGTTCGCTCACACCGTTAATCACTTCGTCGTTGGCCAGTACGGTGCCCAGGGCAGCGCACCAGTTCACTTCGGCGTAGTCGAGGAAGGCGAGGCGGTACTGCATGAGTACTTCCCGTTGTTCTTTTTCGGAGTAGCTTTTCCATTCGGCAGCGGTGAAAGTCCGCTGACGGTCGCCGGGACAGGCGTGGCGGCTGTTGCCCTCCTGTTCGAAGATGGCCGTCAGCGTGCTGATGGGCTCCGCTTTTGCATTGAGGCGGTTGTACCAGCTTTCAAACAGCTGCAGGAAAATCCACTGTGTCCATTTATAGTAAGCCGGATCGCTGGTGTTCACCTCGCGGTCCCAGTCATAACAAAAGCCGATATTGTCCAGCTGTTCCCGGAACGCCTTGATATTCTGGGCGGTGGTCACAGCGGGGTGCTGGCCGGTTTCCAGGGCGTATTGCTCCGCCGGCAGGCCGAAGGCGTCGTATCCCATAGGATGCAGTACGTTAAAGCCTTTTAGCCTTTTATAGCGGGAGTAGATGTCCGTTGCAATATAACCCAGCGGGTGGCCAACATGCAGGCCGGCCCCGGAGGGGTAGGGGAACATGTCCAGCACGTAACATTTGGGCCTGGGGCTGTCATTGCTTACTTTATAAGCGTGGGACTCCTTCCATTGCTGCTGCCATTTTTTTTCGATTGCCCTGAAATTGTATTCCATATCTCAATGTAGATGAACGGTAACTGTCCGGATATAAACAATACATCCGGTCTTTACCGCGTTATCAGTTATAAATTTATAAACCGGTTGATGCCGTTTCGGCAAAATAATGTTAAAAATATTAATACAGCAATGACATCCCCCAACATCTTTATATATTGCCGTTTTCTTAACATATATTATAGCCAGTGACAGGTTGGACTGGCAAAATTAAACACATAACTACTAATTTTTATTATTTTCGCCGATAAACTGCAAGATTAATGGCGCAATCCGGGAAATCATCAGCAAAAAAGTCTAAACCGTCCTATATCTACTCCATCATCGGGGTAGCGCTGGTATTGTTTTCATTGGGAACCCTGGGTCTGGTGGTCATCCATGCCAGCAAGCTCAGCAAGTATTTCAAGGAAAACATTGAAATTCAGGTGATTCTGAGAGATAATGTGAAAGAGAACCAGGCGACGGCCCTGCGCGACTCCATTGCACACAAACCGTATATCAAATCCATCGAATACGTATCGAAAGATGTGGCGGCAGAGCGCTTTAAGAAAGACTTCGGCGAGGATTTCATCCAGCTGCTGCAGTACAATCCGCTGTATGCCAGCATCAATATCAAGGCCAACGCCAATTATGTGAACACCGACAGCCTGAAGGTCATCGAGAACAATCTCACGCAGCAGAACATCGTACGGGAAATATCCTATCAGCGCAGCCTGGTGCAGAAACTGAATGAAAACGTGAATAAAATAGGGATGGTGATCCTCATTATCAGCTGCCTGCTGGCGCTGGTGGTCATCTTCCTGATCGATAATACCATCCGCCTGGCGATGTTCAGCAACCGTTTCCTGATCAAAACCATGCAGATGGTGGGCGCTACCCGCTGGTTCATCGCCAAACCATTCGATCTCCGCAGCATTGCCAATGGCGCTATCAGTGCGCTCATTGCCATCGCCGGCCTGCTGGGCATCCTGTCCTTTGCAGACAAAGCACTGCCGGAGCTGAACGGATTACGCGACAACCTGATGATCGCCCTGCTTTTCCTTGGCATGATCGTCGTAGGAATCGCTATCTCCCTGTTCAGTACCCACCGCTCCGTGATGAAATACCTGCGGCTGAAACTGGACGATCTTTATTAATGCAACATCATCTTAACCAATAAACACTATGGCTAAAGAAACGCTCAGATCAACTGTGACAAAAGATACCCAGGTGACCGACAGCCGGCCTATCTTTCCTAAAGAAAACTACAAATTCATGCTGGCAGGCATTGTGGTCATCGTTATCGGGTTCCTCCTCATGATGGGTGGCAACAGTAACGACCCCAACGCATTCGACCCGAATGAAGTATACAGCTTCCGCCGCATCACACTGGCACCAATTGTCATCGTGCTGGGACTGCTGATTGAAGTGTATGCTATCATGGCCCGCCCCAAAACGAAAGAGTAAGTTTGAGCCAACGATCATATTATGACAGCGATGATGCCCTCATCGCTTTTTTTATCACATTTTAACCATACTTGTTTTAATGAACTTCTTCCATGCCATCATTATTGCCATTGTGGAAGGGCTGACGGAATTCCTGCCCATTTCCTCCACAGGGCATATGATCATTGCCAGCTCCCTGTTGGGTATTAAAGACGATGAATTTACCAAACTGTTTGAAGTAGTGATACAGCTGGGCGCTATCCTGGCCGTTGTGGTATTGTACTGGCGAAAATTCCTTGTTTTCGATAAAAACAGGTTCAATTTCTACCTTAAACTGGTGGTAGCGGTGATCCCCGCCCTCATTGCCGGTTACCTCTTCAGCGATAAAATAGACCAGCTGCTGGAAAGCCCGCTTACCGTAGGTATCACCCTGCTGCTGGGAGGCGTCGTGCTGCTGTTTGTAGACAATTGGTTCCAGAAGCCTACAATCGATACCGACGAAAAAATGAGTATGTTCACCGCCCTGCGGATCGGTTTCTTCCAGTGCCTGGCGCTGATACCGGGTGTAAGCCGCAGCGCCGCCACCATCATCGGCGGTATGCAGCAGAAGCTCACCCGCAGCCAGGCAGCCGAGTTCTCCTTTTTCCTGGCCGTGCCTACCATGGCTGCCGCCACCGGCTACAAACTGCTCAAAGGCAGGGAACTGCTGATGGCGCATCCGGAAAACCTGAAACTGCTGCTGGTAGGTAATATCGTGGCTTTCATCGTGGCGATGGCCGCTATTAAATTCTTCATCGGTACCCTGAAAAAATACGGGTTCAGGATGTGGGGCTATTACCGCATCATTGTTGGCGCTATTATCATTGCCGCCATCCTGATGGGAAAACAATTATGATTTAATCCCGTTTTTCCGTGCTGAAGCCCCGGGAAACGTTGGGATAGCACGCTATAAAACAAAGCGCCGATGATATGACATCATCGGCGCTTCGTTTTATTAACAGCTTCGCTCATCGGCGAAATCAGTAAAATCATGATCATCTCAGTTACCCTTTGACCGCCAGTAGTAGCTCCAGGTCCGTGTATTTGAGTTTGAATTTTTCGCTGAGGTGGTAGTTGGTCAGCGCGCCTTTATAGAGATAAATTCCGTTCCTTACGCCGCGTTTGATCCATACCAGGTTTTCGAAACCGCCGTCGTCGGCAGCTTCCACCAGCAGCGGCATCAGCACGTTGCTGATCGCTTCGGAGGCGGTGCGGGCAAAGCCGGACGGGATATTGGGAACACAGTAATGTACCACGTCGTATTTTTTGAAAACCGGGTTTTCGTGGCTGGTGATCTCTGATGTTTCGAAACAGCCGCCACGGTCGATGCTCACGTCCACAATAACGGAACCGGCTTTCATGTTGCTGACCATCGCTTCTGTGACCACGATAGGCGTACGGCCGCTCTGGGAGGAGAGGGCGCCCACTGCCACATCGGCATTGCGTAATTGTTCCGCCAGTACCTTGGGCTGTATTACAGACGTAAATACGCGTACCCCTATATTGTTCTGCAGCCTTTTCAGCTTGTAGATATTGTTGTCGAACACTTTAACGGAAGCGCCCAGCGCCATGGCGGTGCGCGCCGCAAATTCACCTACAATGCCGGCCCCGATGATCACCACTTTGGTAGGAGGGATACCGGTAATGCCGCCCAGCAGGATGCCTTTGCCCCTGTTGCCATTGCTCAGGTACTGCCCGGCAATGAGCATCACTGCCCCGCCGGCAATTTCACTCATAGCCCTTACGATGGGATAGGTGCCGGCATCGTCTTTCAGATTTTCGAAAGACAACAGGGTGATGCGTTTGTCCATCATCTTCTGTACCTGCGGCGCTTTCAGCGCGGCCAGGTGAATGGGGGAGATAACGATCTGGTGGGGATGTAAGAGTTCTATTTCCTCATCGTTCAGCGGTGCCGATTTAACGATGATCTCTGCCTTGAAGACTTCCCTTTTGTCGTACACGATTTCTGCGCCGGCCTCTGAATAGTCGGTGTCATAATAATGTGAACCGTCGCCGGCCTTGTGTTCCACCACGATATGATGTCCGTGTGCAGCCAGGATGCTAACCGCGTCGGGCGTCAGGGCAATCCGGTTTTCCTGGAAGGAGTTTTCTTTGGGTATACCGATAAATAAACGGGAATTTTTTTGTGGGATATCCAGCGTTTCTTCCAGAGGTGAATAAGTAAAGCCAGCACTCACTACAGGTTTTTGCCTTTGCTCCATAAATCGGTCAATATTGTTTTTCTGTATTTGTAAAGATACACTATTTGTCAGATGCGGAGATTTCGCGAAGTACCCTTTTTTGGTCGGGCAGCACCTCCAGCTGAAGGTGAATGGTATCGGGGGGCAGCAGGGGGGCCACTACGTCCGGCCATTCCACAAAACTGATGGCATTCTGGTAGAGGGTGTCCTCCACACCGGCGCTGATAGCGTCGTTTTCGTCTTTCAGCCGGTACAGGTCCAGGTGGTAGATCCGTTGTGGTTTTCCCTGCGCATCGAGGTAACCGTATTCATTGATAATGGAAAAAGTGGGGCTGGCGGTGGCGTCGGCTACCCCTTTGGCCGCACATAAAGCTTTGATCATCGTGGTTTTACCGGCGCCCATGGGGCCGTTAAGCGTAAATACCTGTTTATCGCCAAAATAATCCCAGAACGCTCCGGCTACTTCCGGCAGCTGCTCCAGCGTAAATGTCCATTGCATAGGCAAATGTAGCGATTTATGGCTGTTTTTTCAGGCGGCAGGGATATGTTAAATCTACACCCTGTTGCATTAATATTTGACTACCTTACCCCATCATGGGGTAATTTTACAACCGGAAAAAGGAAACACCATGACATCAGTTAGTTGTAAGGTGGAAGGCATGCACTGCACCAATTGTGCGCTCAGCGTATCCCGATACCTCGAGAAAAAAGGCATGGAAAATGTCAACGTCAGCTTTGCCACGGAAGAGGTGAGTTTTACCGCCCCCGCGGGCGCCGACTCGGCCGAAGTGCTCAACGGCATCAACGACCTCGGTTTCCGCGTGGTATTGCCCGATCAGGCGCCGGCCAAAATACCGGTCTACCAAACCCTGACCTTTAAATTTTTCTTTTGTTTAATATTTACGCTGCCGCTCCTGTTGCACATGTGGGTGGACTGGCACTGGCTGCACAACCCCTGGACGCAGTTCTGGCTCACACTGCCGGTATTTCTCACCGGGCTGTGGCATTTTGGTAAGAGCGCCCTCCGCTCTGTCATGAACCGCATGGCCAATATGGACGTACTGGTCACCCTCGGCGCTTCCGCCGCCTTCTTTTACAGTGTCATCGGCGCACTGGTCAACGGCAACCCGGATTACCTGTTCTTCGAAACCACCGCGGCGATCATCACCCTCGTTTTCCTGGGGAACCTGCTGGAAGAAAAATCTGTCCGGCAAACCACCACCGCCATCGCAGAACTGGCCCGTATGCAGGTCACCACAGCACGACTCATCAATACTGACCACGGGCACGAACATATCCACGAAGTAGACAACAGGACGTTGCGTCCCGGCGACTGCGTGCTGGTCAACACCGGCGATAAAATACCGATGGACGGCACCATCTACTGGGGCAGCGGACATATCAACGAATCCATGATCACCGGTGAAAGCGATCCTGTCAGCAAAAAAGAAAAAGACAAAGTGATTGGCGGTACCCTCCTGGAAGAGGGCAGCATCAAAGTATATATCACGGCTACCGGCAAGGACACCGTACTGTCTTACATCATAGAGCTGGTAAAACAAGCCCAGAGCGACAAACCGCCCATGCAGCGGCTGGCCGACCGTATCAGCGCCATTTTTGTGCCGCTGGTTCTGAGCATCGCCATCGTCACTTTCCTGGGATGGTACTTTATCGGTCACGCCACTTTCGGCACCGCTATGATGCGCAGCATCGCCGTACTGGTGATCGCCTGTCCCTGTGCCATGGGACTTGCCACCCCGGCAGCGGTCATGGTAGGACTGGGCCGCGCTGCGCGCAACGGCATCCTTATCAAAGGAGGCCATACCCTCGAACTGTTTAAAGACATCAAACGGGTGGTATTCGATAAAACAGGGACGCTCACCACGGGTAAACTCACCCTTCGTCACTATCATACCACGATGGAAGACACAGCGTTCCGGCAGATCGTTTACAGCCTGGAGAAATATTCTTCCCATCCTATTGCCCGTTCCGTGGCCGCCATGTGGAAGTC